>NZ_JBWKPG010000004.1:147134-548819 GCF_059418125.1 Pseudomonas sp. GW821-FHT09C08
CACTCGTAGCTCAGCTGGATAGAGTACTCGGCTACGAACCGAGCGGTCACAGGTTCGAATCCTGTCGAGTGCACCATTTAAGAGTTAGTTGCAGCAATGCAGGTAGCTCGGCTTCAACCAGTTGTGATCTGGTCTAAAAACACAATCTGCACTCGTAGCTCAGCTGGATAGAGTACTCGGCTACGAACCGAGCGGTCACAGGTTCGAATCCTGTCGAGTGCACCATACAAACAAAAAGCCCGCCTAGTGCGGGCTTTTTGCCGTCTGGGATTTGTGTCGGATTTTATCTTTTTCTGCTGCTTCCTGTGTTTTCCTTCCGGGCTGCGTCGTCGCAGTTCATAGATGCGGCCAATGCTCAGCTTTGGCTCGCAAGCGCTTGTTCTTTCCAGTTTTTTAACGTTAAAAGCGAGCGCACGGTGTATCATTGCGCCCGTCAGCCCCGCCGGGGCTTGTGGAATACCTCCATGGACTTACCCAGTAGTTACTCAGTACCCCGTTTTACCAATCATGAATTGACTGATTGATCCTTCCGGCGTGCCCCGCTGCTGGGAGTGGAGTTCGCCTATGACCGAAGTAGAAGTAAAGAAAACTCAAGAAAGCCTGCAGGATCGCCTGGCTCAAGTCATCGAGCTGCTGCAGCGCCAGCGTGTGGTCGAAGAACTCACGCACCGCCAGGATGGCCCGAACCGCGACCGCGTTGAAAACCTGGTCCACCGGCAAAACCTCGTCGAGCTGCAACGCAAGCTCGATGACCTGCACTCCGCCGACGTCGCCTATATTCTCGAAGCCTTGCCGCTGGATGATCGACTGACCCTCTGGCAGTTGGTCAAGGCCGACCGCGACGGCGACATCCTGCTTGAAGTCTCCGACTCGGTCCGTGAAACCCTGATCGCCGACATGGACGATCACGAGCTCCTGGCTGCGGCCAAGGAGATGGACGCTGATGAGTTGGCCGACCTGGCCCCTGAGCTGCCTCGTGATGTTGTCCATGAGCTGATGGAAGCCCTCGATGGCCAGCAGCGTGAGCGTGTGCGCTCCGCGTTGTCCTATGACGAGGATCAGGTCGGCGCCCTGATGGACTTCGAGATGGTCACCATCCGCGAAGACGTCAGCCTGGAAGTGGTCCTGCGCTACCTGCGCCGGTTGAAAGAGTTGCCCGGCCATACCGACAAATTGTTTGTGGTCGACTACGAAGGCATCCTCAAGGGCGTGTTGCCGATCAAGCGCCTGCTGGTCAACGACCCTGAAAAGAAAGTTGCCGATGTGATGGCCAGCGACCCGGTGAGCTTTCATCCGGACGAAGACGCCTATGACGCCGCGCAGGCGTTCGAGCGTTATGACTTGATCTCCGCTCCGGTGGTCGACAAGAACGGCAAGCTGATCGGCCGTCTGACCATCGATGAAATGGTCGACCTGATTCGTGAAGAGAGCGAAACCGAAGTCCTCAACATGGCGGGTCTGCGTGAAGAGGAAGATATTTTTGCGTCAGTCTGGCGTTCGTTGCGCAACCGCTGGGCCTGGCTGGCCGTCAACCTGATCACGGCCTTCATCGCGTCGCGGGTGATCGGGCTGTTTGAGGGCTCTATCGAGAAGCTGGTGGCTTTGGCGGCATTGATGCCGATCGTGGCGGGGATTGGTGGCAACTCCGGCAACCAGACCATCACCATGATCGTACGCGCCATGGCGCTCGACCAGGTCAATACCGGTAACACCTCGCGGCTGATGCGCAAGGAGCTGGCCGTGGCGCTGATCAACGGCGTGGTGTGGGGCGGCGTGATCGGTATTGTCGCTTACTTGCTGTATGGCAGTTGGTCACTGGGCGTGGTGATGACTGCTGCCATGACTCTCAACCTGCTGCTGGCTGCGTTGATGGGGGTGTTGATCCCCATGACCCTGGCGCGCCTGGGGCGCGACCCTGCGATGGGTGCCAGCGTGATGATTACCGCCATGACTGACAGTGGTGGCTTCTTCATCTTCCTGGGCCTGGCGACAATCTTCCTGCTCTGATCCTCCACGGCACGCCGGCTCCCCTGTAGGAGCTGGCTTGCCAGCGATTGCCTTCACGGGCTGCATCGCCTGAATCGGCACCAAGCGGGCTCCTGCACAAATTCCAGGCAAAAAAAAGCCAGCACATGGCTGGCTTCGGCTTTCATTTGTAACTTAATTGGCTTCTGCGGCCGCCTCAACGTCGTGCGCGATAAGCGAGACGAGAGCATTTTGCTGGCGGTGGGAGAGCTGACGAAAACGCTGCAGCAGTTCGCGTTCGTGCAGCGACAGCTCGGGGCTGTCCAGGCGCATGCTCAACTCGTCGCCCAACGCACCTTCCTGAATGAGGCTCTGTTCCAGGCGCGCGATGATTTCGGAGTTCATGCTGCGGTGATGATTGCGAGCCACCTCGGCAATGCGTTCCCGCATTCCGTCTGGCAGACGTACGACGAACTTGTCAGCCGTACGGCTGGAATAAATTGCCTGTTTCAATGGGCGCATATATTTAACCGGTTAGTTCAGGGGAGCGGTTTTTGGAATTGGCCGCAAGATGAGTGTTAAGACAAGACTCACGACCAAAGTTCAACCCTAATTGCAAAGAGGCCGCATCATGCCTCAGATTTGACATTTCCTTGGCGTCAATTCTGTGACAAATATTGAACTGCCTAAAGGCTTTATGCCAGCACTCATTTGCATTTTTGCGGACTGGTTGGAAAACTTCTGCACGAGTGATCCCGCCAGGGAACTTCCCGTAAGTCCAGGCCACCACAGGGTTTAAGGCCGCACATCGTATAGCAAAGTGGCCTTTTGCCCTTATCTTTAAGACTAGTGGCAATTTGCCGATTTACTAGGACGAGGCGACATAAGGTAGGCGGGGGGCGATGCGAGAGGGGGTTAGCGTAGCACCGGGTCAAACTTGATTTTGCGGCCGACGATGAGCGTCAGCAGCAGCAGGCTTGCGCAGATGCCAGCCGCAACAAAGGCGGTGGTTTGCCCGTCCTGGGACTCGGCACCCAGACCCAGGATGCCAGTGGCGACGGTCAAGCACAGGAACAGCCAGGCAGATTTGGTCATCAGTTGTTTCCTCAGAAAACCCAGTGTTCGGAGGCAGGCGCCGCTTGGGTGCCTTGGGTCAGGCGCACTGGCGATTGCGCGTTGGGTGTCATCACCGCCAATTGCGGACGTTGCTGCAGATGGTGTGGCACCGCCTGGCTGATCTGGGCCGGGTCGTTGCTGCCGGTCGATTGGAAATGAAACATCACCAGTGCAGCCAGGGCTACGGTGTTGAGGGCTAACAGAAGGGCACTGTTCATGGTCATGTTCTCCGCTTAACGCCGTGGCTGAAGGGGTTTGTAGGAGAAGTATTGCAGGTCTCGTGCCAATCTATTATTTCAATAAAATCAATGGCTTGAGTCTACTTTAAAACGCTGAAAGGTTGCAATTTGCAATGCTGGCATTTTGAGGGAGTGCATTTTGCACGATGGCGCCCAAGTGCCCGTGTTTACGGGCCGAAACTGCATTGCGCCAGGCAAGGATTGGCCTACATTCAAAAAGCCAACGGACGACATGACAAAACCTACCTCGGCCGTTAACATGCACGCCGTCCGTCGCAGCGCCCCTGGCCTGATGGATGTCATTGGTCCCAGTAGCTCAATTGGATAGAGCATCCCCCTCCTAAGGGGAAGGTTGGCCGTTCGAACCGGCCCTGGGACACCAGATTCGCAGTTCACAAACAAGCCCCGTACAGCACCTGCTGGCGGGGCTTTTTTGTGCGCGCCGGGGCTTTTCACACTTCAGTCGAACCTTGCCGCCGATCGAGGTTCACAGCAGGTGCCGCCGGCTATTTTTCGCAACGCTGTACCTTGCATACCCTCCGGCAGCGTCTGAACCGTGAAGCAAAATAATCCCCGGAAACAGCGCCATTCGCCTGTCCGGAACCTGCAACCCCGGACTATCATGCCGATAGCCCTGTCTCTTACCGCAAGGAGCCGCTCGGAACGCCGATGCGCCAGATCTGGAAATCTTTTCGAGCCCTTTATTTCGCCTCCTTGATGATGCTGATCGGCTCCGGCCTGCTCAGTACTTACCTGGCCCTGCGCCTGGCGGCCGACCATGTCGACAGCCTGTGGGTGGGTGCGTTGATGGCAGCCAACTACTTTGGCCTGGTGCTGGGCGGCAAGATCGGGCATCGCCTGATTGGCCGGGTCGGGCATATCCGTGCCTATGCCACCTGTGCCGGGATCGTCGGGGCGGCGGTGCTGGGCCATGGCTTGATCGATTGGCTGCCGGCCTGGATCGTGCTGCGTACGATCGTGGGCCTGGGGATGATGTGCCAGTACATGGTCATCGAGAGCTGGCTCAACGAGCAGGCGGACGCCAAGCAACGTGGCGTGGTGTTCAGCGGCTATATGATCGCGTCCTACCTGGGGCTGGTCCTCGGTCAACTGATCCTGGTCATGCACCCCCAGCTCGGCCTCGAATTGCTGATGCTGGTCGCGCTGTGTTTTGCCTTGTGCCTGGTGCCGGTGGCCATGACTCGCCGCATTCACCCGGCGCCCCTGCATCCGGCGCCGATGGAGCCGCGCTTCTTTATCAAGCGCGTGCCGCAGTCGCTGAGTACCGTGCTGGGCGCCGGGTTGATCGTCGGTTCGTTCTACGGCCTGGCGCCGCTCTATGCCTCTCAGCAAGGGCTGACGACAGAGCAGGTGGGCCTGTTCATGGGTAGCTGCATTTTTGCCGGCCTGGTGGTGCAGTGGCCGCTGGGTTGGCTGTCGGACCGCTACGACCGCGCGCTGTTGATCCGTTGCTTTGCGTTGTGCCTGGCGGTGGCGGCGTTGCCCTTGGCGGTAATGACCCAGGTGCCGCTGGAAGTGCTGTTCGTGGCAGGCTTCGTGTGTTCCCTGGTGCAGTTTTGCCTGTACCCGCTGGCCGTGGCGTTCTCCAATGACCATGTGGAAGGCGATCGTCGCGTGTCGCTCACCGCCATGTTGCTGGTGACCTACGGCGTCGGCGCCAGTGTCGGGCCGCTGCTGGCGGGTGTGGTGATGAAGATGTTCGGCAGCCACATGCTGTACGCGTTTTTCAGCCTGTGTGCGCTGATCCTGGTATGGCGTATCCGGCCGAAAGCCGTGACCAACCTGCACCAGGTGGACGACGCACCCTTGCACCACGTGGCGATGCCCGACAGCATGTCCAGCTCGCCGTTGGTGGCTGCCCTTGATCCGCGGGTGGATGAACAGGTGGTGCAGGAGCAGATGCAGGTATCCGTACCTGAACCAGAGCCTGAAATCGAGCCCGAGTCTCCCGCTGATGAATCGGTGGTCGAGGCACCAGTCGATCCGCTCGACCCGGACGAGCATCCCCATGATTTGAGCAGGGCACGCCCCTGAAAACAAAAAACGGGCAGATCCCATCAGGATCTGCCCGTTTTTTTATGACGCCAAGCTTTAAAAGTCGTCGTCTTTATCGAAGCGGCGTGCTTCGCGTTGCAGCTGGTAGACGAAACGCTCGACCTGGCGCTGCACCAAGCCACTCATGTTGTGGAAGCGCACGCCGGCGAAGGTGGTGTTGATCTTCTCTTCGAAGTGCAGGTAACGCAGCTCGACCGAGGTGGTCATGCTGCCAAAGGGCAGGGCGGCGATGAAGCGGTCGTAGACCTGGCCCAATTGCAGGCGCTCGGAAATATCGCCATCAAAGCGCAGTTTGCAGCCGGTGGCGGAAATATCCAGCAATTTGCCACTGATCGGCGCCTTGAGTTTCTCGCCGCCCAGTTCGATGTTGACCAGTTGGGCCAGCTTCAAGGCGGCCCGGAAAGCGTTGCGACGCTGATGGTAAACCACCTCGTCGGGCAAGCTGCCGGTGTAGATGCGGTGGCCGTCCTTTTCGCTGATGCTCATGGCGCCGTTGCTTTCCCACGCAACACGCACGCCGTCGTGGAAGCCTTCGATGCGGAACGGCTCACCGTTTTCCAGGTGGCGTTCGCCGTCACGCGGGATCATTTCATCCAGGGCCAGGGTGCCGCCCTCGCGGTCGACATCCACCAGGTAACTCTGGAAGCGTTGGCTGCGTTCGTGGAAGGTGATGATCAGCGGGTCATGGCTTTCTTGCAGCATCCGCAAGGTGCCGGCGATTTCCAGAGGCGTGGTGAGGACCTTGGGTGGCTGCGGGGCATCTTCCGCATTAAGGGCGTTGAACACGGTTCTTCCATCTCCAGACAAAATACGACTACACGCAAGAGCAGGCATTTTGCCAGTATGTGGCGCGACTTGGATAGGCCGCGCGGTAAACGGGCATCAGGCTTGGCTGCGGGTGCTTGGCTTGACCAGGCGCGAGGTGGATCCCTGGGCGTTGTAAAGCGCCGGAGGCTCACCGCCGTGAAGTATACGCAACTGGTTGGCGGTCGTAGCTTGCTGAAGCTGGATCGACTGACCGTTGAGCAGGTTGGCTTCCTGGCACTGGGCGAGCAATTGATTGAGTTCTTTGCTCTGGGCCAGCAATTGATCGCCGACCGAGGAGTGGCTGGCCAATTGTGCCAGGCCATCATGGTCTGCCGGCAGGCCGAGGCTGATGAGGATTTCGCTGCGTTTTTTGCCGTGCTGTTCCAGCAGGACAATCAGCGATTGTTTGCGCGCCAGAATTTCTTCCAGCAAGGGCATGTCCCGGCCGAAGAGTGCCAGGGATTCTTCTTTCAGCAGCTCGAGCAAATGTTGCGTCGGCGCTAGATCATCAATGATCAGTTGAAGCAAATGTTCGTCGTGATGCATGGCTGGCCTTGGGGTTTAAGCGTCCAAAAGCCCGGCGCAGGCCTGTGCCTAGCGCTCGGCTTCGAAATTAAGCAGCTTGCTGGCTACACGGTTGCTGTCGACTTTATAGCTGCCATCGGCGATTGCCTGTTTCAATTCGGCCACACGGGCTTTATTGACTACCGGTTGATCGCGCAGCGAGTCAGTGACCTTCTGCAACTGTTGAGCCTCATTGCTCAGGTGTACGGATTCCCCGCTCTGGCTGGCGCTCGCCTGTTCTGCCTTCGCGGGCAGTGGCTGGGCCTTGGCTTCTACGCTGTCCTTGGTACCGGTGGTACGCGTAGGGCCTGACGTTGCCGGGGTGTTATTCAAACGACTGAAATCGATGACCATGATAAAAAACCTCTGGGTATTTGGACGCTTGCCATGTTTTCGGCCATACCCGGACAAACTTTAGGCGCAATTGACAATAAACTGCACAGGCCGGCACCCAACCCACAGTGTAGGAAAAGCCGGCGTCCGATACCAGCGGTCTATAAAGCCACCTCCACTTGGCCGGGTGCCGTCACCCGCGCCTTGATCACCCGGTTCGAGTTGAGGTTCTTCACCCGGATCTGCTCGCTCATGCCGCCATTGGACAGCGCCTCGCCTGGCATCTTTACCTGCAGCGCGCCGCTGCTGGCGGAAATCACCACCTGATCGCCCTTGCGGATCACCTCCGCCTGCTCCAGGTGCACCAGGGTAATGACCTGGTCGGTGACCACTGGTCGGGTCAATTTCTGTCCGACGGCCTGGTCGAGGGAGGTCAGGTAACCCTGATTGATCATGCTGATGTCGCGTTCACGCAGGACAACGTCCTCGAAACCGATGATGCCGGTGCGTTTCAGCGGGCGGGCCACCACCACCACATCGCGGAACAATTTGACCTGCGCCGGCACGAACACGGTCCAGGGCGAGGCGCCTTCGCAGCGAACTTTCACCGTCACGCGGCCGATGGGCTGGGCGGGACTTTCCAGGGTGGCTGTCAATTCCTTGTCGCAAATTGGCATGCGCAGGCGCGGATCGAGCTGGCTGACCTGGATTTCATAACGCCCGGGTGTCTGGGTGGTCGCCAGATAATCTTCTACAGTGAACTCAAGAAAGCCCTGAGTGACGCCGATAAGTAGATCAGGCAAGGTGACGTTATCGGCGCGGGCCGTGGTTCCCAGGCTCAAGGCGAGCAATGCCATCGAGACGCAGAGCAATCTGCAGTACCGTGGGAAGCCGGGGCGTCGGGAAACTGTCGTTTTAATATCCATGATCTGTAAATTGCAAAGCCCGTGCCGTTTAGTGTTGGGTGCGCGTCTGCCCTTTAGGGAACAGGCCAAAGGTTTTAGCGTAGGAGTAAAGGCATGGCAGGAGTAATGGATTCAGTAAACCAGCGGACACAGCTGGTAGGGCAGAATCGCCTGGAGTTGTTGCTTTTTCGCCTGGATGGCAAACAGTTGTATGGCATCAACGTGTTCAAGGTGCGGGAAGTGTTGCAGTGCCCCAAGCTGACGATCATGCCCAAGTCCAGTCCCGTGGTGTGCGGCGTCGCCAACATCCGCGGCGCGACCATCCCGATTCTCGACTTGGCGCTGGCCACCGGTTCGCCGGCCCTGCAGGACCGCGAGAATCCTTTCGTGATCATTACCGAGTACAACACCAAGACCCAGGGTTTCCTGGTGCGCTCGGTGGAGCGCATCGTCAACATGAATTGGGAAGAGATCCATCCGCCGCCCAAGGGCACTGGCCGCGATCACTACCTCACGGCGGTGACGCGGGTCGATAACCAGTTGGTGGAAATCATCGACGTGGAGAAGATCCTCGCCGAAGTGGCGCCGACCTCGGAATCGATTTCCGTGGGTGTGGTGGACGCCGAGACGGCACACAAGGCGATTTCCTTGCGGGTGCTGACGGTGGACGACTCCTCGGTGGCGCGCAAGCAGGTGACCCGTTGCCTGCAGACCGTCGGTGTGGAGGTGGTGGCGCTCAATGATGGTCGCCAGGCGCTGGATTACCTGCGCAAGCTGGTGGACGAAGGCAAGAAGCCGGAAGAAGAATTCTTGATGATGATCTCTGACATCGAGATGCCGGAAATGGACGGCTACACCCTCACGGCCGAGATACGCAATGACCCACGCATGCAAAAATTGCATATCATCCTGCATACTTCGTTGTCGGGTGTATTCAATCAGGCGATGGTCAAGAAGGTCGGTGCCGATGACTTCCTGGCCAAATTCCGCCCTGATGACCTGGCAGCCCGGGTAGTCGACCGGATCAAGGCAGCAGATCACGGCTAGGGGATGTCCCCTGGCGGTCACACGATTTAAGAGGCGGTATCATTGTCTACGGGTAATTTGGATTTCGAACAGTTCCGGGTCTTCCTGGAAAAAGCCTGTGGCATATTGCTCGGTGAGAACAAGCAGTACCTGGTATCCAGCCGTCTCAACAAACTGATGGAACAGCAGGGCATCAAGTCGCTGGGCGAGTTGGTCCAGCGCATCCAGGGCCAGCCGCGCAGCGGGCTCAAGGAAATGGTGGTCGATGCCATGACCACCAACGAAACCTTGTGGTTTCGCGACACCTATCCGTTTGAAGTGCTCAAGAGCAAGGTGCTGCCGGAAGCCATCAAGGCCAGCCCGGGCCAGCGCCTGCGCATCTGGTCGGCGGCCTGCTCCTCGGGGCAGGAACCGTACTCGATCTCGATGTCCATCGATGAGTTCGAGCGGACAAACATGGGCCAGCTCAAGGCCGGTGCGCAAATTGTCGCCACTGATCTGTCCGGCACCATGCTCACCAACTGCAAGACCGGCGAGTACGACAGCCTGGCCCTGGGCCGTGGCTTGTCCCAGGAGCGCCTGCAACGTTACTTCGACCCGAAAGGGGCCGGGCGTTGGGCGGTCAAGGCGCCGATCAAGAGCCGCGTGGAGTTTCGCTCGTTCAACCTGCTCGACAGCTACGCCAGCCTGGGCAAGTTCGACATGGTGTTCTGCCGCAACGTGCTGATCTACTTCTCGGCCGAAGTGAAGAAAGACATCCTGTTGCGCATCCACGGCACGCTCAAGCGCGGTGGCTATCTGTTCCTCGGCGCATCCGAAGCGCTGAACGGCCTGCCCGATCATTACCAGATGGTGCAGTGCAGTCCTGGGATCATCTACCAGGCCAAGTGACGGTTTGAAGTGTGCTTCGACAAAAAAGGGAGCCCCGCAAAGGGCTCTCTTTTTTTGTGCGCCAAGTCTGAATACCCGGGTGAGCGTAAGCCTTCCGGAACTCATGTTTCGCCATTTTCCACGAACCTGTGGAAGGGGGTGAAGTGCCTACGCCTCCAAAACTTCAGGTGTGCGAGTGGGATTGAATATTCCTCTTCGGCTCATAGTAGAGGGAAGGTCTATGGACAATATTTGGGTGGAGTCTCGCGTTGCGGCACGGTCTGGTTTTGATCCTGCTGTTCAACAACAGCCTTCCGCTGCGCGTGTAGCGCGTTCAGCAACACAACAAACTGGTTCGGGGCCTGTGTTTGGCGTTCAGGACGCCAGGCCGCCAGTCATCAATTTTTCCCCAAGCGAATATGGTTCATCTCAGCAGACCTATAGCTACGGGGCCTATTTGTCTAACGGCCTATCCTCTTCAATTGCTGACGCGCCCGCGGCTATCCTCCCTGGTAAAGCGCGTGGGGGAATCTGGAACAAGGCAAAGGATATTTTTGGAGGGTTTTTTCAGAGCCAAAATGGCAACTGCGCCACTATCTCAGGCATTAAGGCATTGAGCGCGCGTTATGGTTCGAAACCAACTGACCTCTTTTCGAAGGTGGAAGATCTCGGCGACAGGTATCGCGTTACCAAACGCGATGGGAAGGTCGTGGAGTTTACCCACGAGGAGTATATGCAGGTTAGGAAGGACGCGGGGATTGACGGCAGTGACCCTATTGCGCGCGATAACGCGGCCTTTGCCTATGCAGTCGCTGCCAAGCAGGCGGAGTACGATAATCACGAAGGCTCGAAAGGAAACTTCACCAAAGCCCTGGCGTCTCTGAAAAACGGCGAATATACCAAGGATCTTTTCGACCGACTGGGCTTCAAGGGGCTTTACAGGAAAGGAACCGTTGAGGAATTGAGAAATGGCAGCGTGGGCATTATAGAAAAAGATGTTGGGGGAGCAGGTACGGGGCATTCGATGGCCGTGATTGCGGGCGTCGAAGAGCGCTGGGGAAAAAGGGGGAATCTTGTTACACACGGAAAAATCACAGACACCAACGGCAACCAGTGGTCGGACAATGTACTGGTTTTGACTTGATCACTGCTTGCCGCATTGCGCACGTGGGGGATCTCCAGGTCTCGCAGACACGCAGTGCACGGGCGGCTTTTTGACCGCCCGGCTGTTCGGCCCTGCAAAAACGGCAATGCTCATTGCCGCTTTCCTGACGCTTCGCGGAAATCCATTGCCGCTTTTGCGCTGTTGCCACCGGCAACCTTCCTCTAAACCCTTGATTTAAGGGGCTTTCAATTATTGGCATGAGCCTTGCTATAACCCTGTTAACGAACAGCAGGTCAGCCTAAAGGTTTCCGCCATGAGCATCAGCTTCGATAAAGCGCTCGGTATCCACGAACAAGCCCTGGGCTTCCGCGCCCAGCGTGCCGAAGTCCTGGCCAACAACATTGCCAACGCCGACACCCCGAACTACAAGGCTCGGGACCTGGACTTCTCCGCCGTGCTCGCGGCACAGCAGGACAAGACCAAGAACGGCACCTTCGCCTTGAACATGACCAACAGCCGTCATATCGAAGCGCAAGGCCTGGGCAATGGTGACGAGTCGCTGCTGTATCGCACGCCGATGCAGCCATCGATCGACCAGAACACCGTCGACGCCCAGCTGGAGCAATCGGCCTACGCCGAGAACTCGGTGAACTTCCAGGCCAGCTTCACCCTGCTCAACAGTAAATTCAAAGGGCTGATGTCAGCCCTGCGTGGAGAGTAAGCCATGTCCCTGTCCAGTGTTTTCAATATTGCCGGCAGTGGCATGAGCGCGCAGACCACGCGTTTGAACACCGTCGCCAGTAACATCGCCAACGCCGAGACCGTGTCGTCGAGCATTGACCAGACCTACCGCGCCCGTCACCCGGTGTTCGCCACCATGTTCCAGGGCGGCCAGAGCGGCGGCAGCGATTCGCTGTTCCAGGACCAGGGCGCTGCAGGTTCCGGCGTGCAGGTGCTCGGTGTGGTGGAAGACCAGAGCAACCTGGAGGCCCGCTACGAGCCGAATCACCCGGCGGCGAACGAAAAAGGCTACGTCTACTACCCGAACGTCAATGTGGTCGAGGAAATGGCAGACATGATCTCCGCCAGCCGCTCGTTCCAGACCAACGCGGAAATGATGAACACCGCCAAAACCATGATGCAGAAGGTCCTGACCCTGGGTCAGTGATAAGGGGCGCCACTAATGGCCATCGTTGATACGACAAACAACACGGCAGTCCAGGACCTTTTCAATTCCAAGGTCAAGACCGCTACAGATAACAGCAGCGTCGGTGACGCCTCCAAGGCGGCGACGGGCAACCAGTCGCTGGGCAAGGATGCATTCCTGCAACTGCTGGTGACCCAGCTGAAAAACCAGAACCCGCTGTCGCCCCAGGACAACGGCGCGTTCGTGGCCCAGTTGGCGCAGTTCAGCAGCCTGGAAGGCATCAACACCCTGAACGACTCGGTGAATGCGATCTCGAGCAACTTCAGCTCCTCGCAAGCGCTGCAGGCATCGTCGCTGGTCGGGCGCTCGATCATCACCCAGACCGACAAGGCCCTGGTGGACACAAGCAAGAGCATGACCGGTTCGGTCGCGGTGACCTCTGCGGTGGGTAACGTCTCCATCAAGATCACTGACAAAGATGGCAACGTGGTGCGCACCATCGACATGGGCGCCCAGAGCGCGGGTAACTCCGACTTCATCTGGGACGGCAAGAACGACAAAGGTGAAGTGGCCCCCGCAGGTACCTACACCTTCGCGGCCACCACCAAAAATGACAAGGGCGACTCGGTAGCCCTGGCGACCTCGCTGCCCGCGACGGTGACCAGCGTGACGTTGAGCAAGACCGGCGGCGAAATGCTGTTGAACCTTGCAGGTGGCATGGGCAGCGTCAAGCTGTCGCAAATTCAGACTATCGGTACATAGAGCCGGCTAAATACGGCAGAGGGAGAGAAACATGTCTTTTAATATCGGCCTTAGCGGCCTCTATGCGGCCAACAAACAACTGGACGTGACCGGCAACAACATCGCCAACGTCGCGACCACTGGCTTCAAGTCGTCCCGTGCGGAATTCGCGGACATCTACGCCGCCTCCAAACTGGGCACCGGCCAGAACAGCATCGGCAATGGTGTGAACCTGGCGGCTGTGTCGCAGCAGTTCACCCAGGGTGACGTCAACAACAGCGGCGGTATCCTGGACATGGCGATCCAGGGTGGCGGCTTCTTCGTGCAGAAGGGCAGCGACGGCTCGCTGGAATACACCCGCAGCGGTGCGTTCCGTGCCGACAAAGATGGCTACATCACTAACAACACCGGTACTTCGCGCCTGCAAGGCTACGCGGCGGACGCCGATGGCAAAATCGTCAAGGGTGGCCTGGTCGACCTGCAGCTGAACCTGGCGAACCTGCCGCCGAAGGCGTCCACCAAAGTGGACTCCACCAGTAACCTGAATTCTTCGGACCTGCCGATCAATCAGACGGACCACCCGTTCGATCCGACCAAGACCGACAGCTTCAACACCCAGTACTCCACCACGCTCTACGATACCCAGGGCAACGCCCACTCGATGGTGCAGTACATGGTTAAAACCGATGGCAACGTCTGGCAGTCCTACACGCTGATTGACGGCCGTAACCCGGATGGCACGCCGATCAGCGGTAGCGGTGCCGTTGCCCCAGTGCCGTCTACGCTGACCTTTGATACCTCTGGCAAGCTCGAAAAAATTGTCGGCGCCAACGTCAAGGACACTACCATGACCATTGACGACTGGAAGCCGGGCGGCCTGGTCGATGGCGTTTGGAAGGACAACGGTGCTGCTGCCAACACCGGCGGTATTGCCGTCAACATGGGTAACATCACCCAGTACAACTCCGCCAGCTACCGCAACCCACCGGTCACCGATGGCTACGCCACCGGCCAGATCACCGGCCTGAAAATCGACGGCAGCGGTGTACTGTTCGCCACGTTCAGCAACCAGCAGAGCAAGGCTATCGGCCAGATATCCCTGGCCAGCTTCAACAACGAACAGGGCCTGCAGCCCTCCGGCGGCACCACCTGGAGAGAGACCTTCGCCTCGGGCCAGCCGGGTTATGACAGCCCGCAAGCCGGGACCTTGGGTTCGATCGTGGCCAACTCGCTGGAGAACTCCAACGTCAACCTGACCAACGAGCTGGTAGACCTGATCAAGGCCCAGAGCAACTACCAGGCGAACGCCAAGACCATCTCCACCCAGAGCACCATCATGCAGACGATCATTCAGATGACCTGATGCAAAAGCGCTCGACAAGAAGCCCCTCGTAAGAGGGGCTTTTTTGTGGGCGTAGGAAAATAACCCATGACACTACAGGTTACGCGTTGAATTTCTGGGGAAGGAACACTCCATTTCTGTCTTGCCACTGATGGTCAAGAGCCTTGTCGGCTCACCAATCAGTGGGAGTGCCGAAGATGGGAAGTTCAGGAGTATCGGGGGCGCGGCGTACCGCCTCTGTGGCTGGGGTTGCGCGAGGTGATTCGCCGCCCGTTAAACCTGTGGATCACGCATCGACGGTCAAGTCGTTCCTCCAACAGTTGTTCGACGCCGAGAAAGACGGCAAAACCCAGTCGGTCCAGGACTTGCGCAACAAATTGAGTGAGCTGCGTGAGAATTTGGGTGATGAAAAATTCAAGGAGATCCTCAAGAAGCTCATCGAAGAAGCCGATAGCAAGTACCTTGAGCTTCTCAAGCGGCTGCTGAAGGAATGGTTTCCCGATGCGGATGATGTCCCACCACCAGACACGCCACCGCCGGGAGGTGGCGGAGGAGGGGGTAGGGGCGGCGGTAGAGTGGACCCTGCGGGGTTTGGTCCTGCCGAGCAAATGGGCAATCGGCCTTACACAAAAGGGCAGAATTATTTCAACTACAAGCCTGATAACAGTAACCCCGGGCAAAAGCCGGGGACTGGAAAAGAACAGGGCAATATCTGGACGGGTTTCAAGCAAGGGCCTGACGGCAATTGTGTGACGGTTTCCGCAATTAAGGCCGCCATGATGCGGTATGGCAAGGAGCCTACAGATGTATTCAAGGAGGTAAAAGAGGCGGGCGATGGCTATGACGTGACGATGCGCGATGGATACAAGGTTCATTTTTCCAAGGAAGAATTCAAGTTGGCGGCAAAGGAGGCCCGATTCGAGGGCGATGATCCTTCGATGATAACGTCTGCCAACTTCATATTTGCCGCGAGCGCCAAGCGGGCCCAGATGGAAAACAACGACGGTAAGGGCGCGCGCAGTTTCGAGCAAGCCATCCAGACCCTCAACGATGGAGAGTATTCGCGAGAAGGTTTGGACCGCATAGGACTGAAGGGGCTTTACAGGCAGGCGACCGATGCCGACTTGAGAAACAGCAAGGTCGGGACGGTGGAGTACGGCGGCCATTCGATGGCGGTGATTAACGGCCGCATTGAGCTATGGGGGCAGCGAGGCGGTGTACCCGCAGTCGGTATCGCCACCGTATTGATCTAGTCTTGCACGAGGGTTTTACCGGGCAAAAGAAAGCCCCCGATACACGTTAAGTGTATCGGGGGCTTTTCAGCCTTGGGGGTTAGCCCCAGGGCGGGCTCAGCTTATTGGCAAGCTTCGCAATCCGGCTCGTCAATCGCGCAGGCCTTTGGCACTGGCGCCGGGCCGGCCGGGGCGGCGAGCACCGAATCATCACCGTGGTTACCGCTGGACACAGCGTTCAGCTTGCCGGTGTTGATGGTCGACTTCTCGGTGCTGGTCGCGGCCAGGGCACGGAGGTAGTAAGTGGTTTTCAGGCCACGGTACCAAGCCATGCGGTAGGTCACGTCGAGCTTCTTGCCCGATGCGCCGGCGATGTACAGGTTCAGCGACTGAGCCTGGTCGATCCACTTCTGGCGACGGCTGGCGGCATCCACGATCCACTTGGTGTCCACTTCGAAGGCAGTCGCGTAGAGCTCTTTGAGTTCTTGCGGGATGCGCTCGATCTGCTGCACCGAACCGTCGTAGTACTTCAGGTCGTTGATCATGACCGAGTCCCACAGGCCGCGGGCCTTGAGGTCGCGAACCAGGTACGGGTTGATCACGGTGAATTCGCCCGACAGGTTCGATTTCACATACAGGTTCTGGTAGGTCGGTTCGATCGACTGCGATACGCCGGTGATGTTGGCGATGGTCGCGGTCGGCGCGATGGCCATGATGTTGGAGTTACGAATGCCTTTCTGCACACGGGCACGTACCGGCGCCCAGTCCAGGGATTCGTTCAGGTCGACATCGATGTACTTCTGGCCACGGGCTTCGATCAGGATCTGTTGCGAGTCCAGCGGCAGGATGCCTTTGGACCACAGCGAACCCTGGAATGTCTCGTAGGCACCGCGCTCGTCGGCCAGGTCGCAGGAGGCCTGGATCGCGTAGTAGCTGACCGCTTCCATGGACTTGTCGGCGAACTCGACCGCAGCATCCGAACCGTAAGGAATGTGCTGCAGGTACAGCGCATCCTGGAAGCCCATGATGCCCAGGCCAACCGGACGGTGCTTGAAGTTGGAGTTCTGCGCCTGTGGCACCGAGTAGTAGTTGATGTCGATCACGTTATCGAGCATGCGTACAGCGGTGTTGACGGTGCGTTCCAGCTTGGCGGTGTCCAGCTTGCCGTTGACGATGTGGTTCGGCAGGTTGATCGAGCCCAGGTTGCAAACGGCGATCTCGTCCTTGTTGGTGTTCAAGGTGATCTCGGTGCACAGGTTCGAGCTGTGGACCACGCCGACGTGCTGCTGCGGGCTGCGCAGGTTGCACGGGTCTTTGAAGGTCAGCCATGGGTGGCCGGTTTCAAACAGCATGGAGAGCATTTTGCGCCACAGGTCTTTGGCCTGGATGGTCTTGAACAGCTTGACCTTGCCTGGGTACTCGGTGAGGGCTTCGTAGTACTCGTAGCGCTCTTCGAAGGCCTTGCCGGTCAGGTCGTGCAGGTCCGGGACTTCGGAGGGCGAGAACAGGGTCCACTTGCCGTCATCGAAGACGCGCTTCATGAACAGGTCAGGGATCCAGTTGGCGGTGTTCATGTCGTGGGTACGACGACGGTCATCACCGGTGTTCTTGCGCAGCTCGATGAACTCTTCAATGTCCATGTGCCAGGTTTCCAGGTAGGCACACACAGCGCCTTTGCGCTTGCCACCCTGGTTCACGGCGACGGCGGTGTCGTTCACCACTTTCAGGAACGGTACAACGCCCTGGGACTTGCCGTTGGTGCCCTTGATGTAGGAACCCAGTGCGCGCACCGGGGTCCAGTCGTTGCCCAGGCCGCCGGCGAATTTGGACAACATGGCGTTGTCGTGGATCGCGTGGTAGATGCCCGACAGATCATCCGGCACGGTGGTCAGGTAGCAGCTGGACAGCTGTGGACGCAGGGTGCCGGCGTTGAACAGGGTCGGGGTCGACGACATGTAGTCGAAGGACGACAGCAGGTTGTAGAACTCGATGGCGCGGTCTTCTTTCTGCTTCTCTTCAATCGCCAGGCCCATGGCCACGCGCATGAAGAACACTTGCGGCAGTTCGAAGCGGATACCGTCCTTGTGGATGAAGTAACGGTCGTACAGGGTTTGCAGGCCCAGGTAGGTGAACTGCTGGTCGCGCTCGTGGTTGATCGCCTTGCCGAGTTTTTCCAGGTCGAAGGTGGCCAGGACCGGGTTCAGCAATTCGAATTCGATACCCTTGGCGATGTAGGCCGGCAGTGCCTTGGCGTACAGGTCGGCCATCTCGTGGTGGGTGGCGCTGTCGGCGACTTTCAGGAAGCCCAGGCCTTCGGCACGCAGGGTGTCCATCAGCAGGCGCGCGGTCACGAACGAGTAGTTCGGCTCGCGTTCAACCAGGGTACGAGCGGTCATCACCAGGGCGGTGTTTACGTCGGTCAGGGCCACGCCGTCGTACAGGTTCTTCAGGGTTTCGCGCTGGATCAGGTCACCGTCGACTTCTTCCAGGCCTTCGCAGGCCTCGGTGATGATGGTGTTCAGGCGGCCCAGGTCAAGTGGGGCAAAGCTGCCGTCGGCCAGGGTGATGCGGATCGACGGGTGCGCTTGCACGGCAGCTTCTTCAGCCGGGGAACGTACGGCACGTTCCTTGGCGCGCGAGTCACGGTAGATCACGTAGTCGCGGGCGACTTTCTGCTCGCCGGCACGCATCAGGGCCAGTTCGACCTGGTCCTGGATTTCTTCGATGTGGATGGTACCGCCCGATGGCATGCGACGCTTGAAGGTCGCGGTGACTTGTTCGGTCAGGCGGGCAACGGTGTCGTGGATGCGCGACGAAGCGGCAGCGGTGCCGCCTTCAACTGCAAGAAACGCTTTGGTGATGGCGACGGTGATTTTGTCATCGGTGTAAGGAACGACAGTGCCGTTACGCTTGATCACACGCAATTGGCCGGGCGCTGTGGCGGACAGATCCAGGTTCGAATCAGCGGCCTGCGGCACGGAGCCTTGCGGGTTCTCGCGAGTTGTGTCGGTTTGCATGGGGGGTTGTCTCCACATTCTATATTTATTTGGGCACCATCTCGGTGCCCACCGTTCCGTCCTGAAGCACTTACAACAGGCCTTTGGCCTGGCATAACAACTTCGGGACAGGAGGAAGGGAGCTATTCGCGCCGCTTCCATGCCGAAGTCTTCGGTTCAAGGCGTAAAAGCCTCTGGCCGTATTCCTGTTGGGTGACAGTCGCCCGGTTCAAGCGCTGCAACACCCGTACCGTTTTGCGCTGTTGAAGCGTGAAACGGTTGCCATCCGCGTGCGCGGTGTGGGCTTTCAAAAAATGCTTTGGTTAGACCAAACAGGAGCAAGAAAGGGCTTGAGTTTCTTGTCTGATTTGTGTTGGGTCTTTTCGCTCAAAACCCTACATGTAGGGTTTTTTTAGCGCCGAGCTACAAGATAATGCGTTTTGGGGGGCTTAGCAACGCACTACCTGTGGATAACGCTGTGGGTAAAATGTGTATGAAACGTGGAACAGCCGTGTAGGCCGCAGTACTGCTGGATTCAGCCGTTTGTCACCGAATATTCCAAGATAAAAACAGCCGATTGGATTTTTGAGGGCGCGAACCCTATCACAAAAAAATGCGATCACCGAATGGATTTCCCGGCTTGTGCTTGAGGGTTGGGGCATGGCTACAATCGGGGTTTGTTATGCCCTCAAAACATTACAAATAAGGTATGCCGGGCGCAGATCAAACAGGTGGATCGGGCAATCTCGCTCCCCCCTTTGACGGCACTGGCTGACTAATCCCTTGATAAAAACGAGGATCACGCATGGAGCAGGAAGCCTGGCAGGTATTGATTGTCGAGGACGACGAGCGATTGGCCGAGTTGACCCGTGATTACCTGGAGAGCAATGGCCTGCGGGTTTCGGTCGAGAGTGACGGCGCCCTGGCGGCGGCACGCATCATCGCCGAACAACCCGACCTGGTGATCCTCGACCTGATGCTGCCTGGGGAAGACGGCCTGAGCATCTGCCGCAAGGTCCGCGAGCGCTACGATGGCGTGATCCTGATGCTCACCGCGCGTACCGACGACATGGACCAGGTGCTCGGCCTGGACATGGGCGCCGACGACTATGTGTGCAAACCGGTGCGGCCGCGCCTGTTGCTGGCCCGCATCCAGGCCCTGCTGCGGCGCAGCGAACCGGCGGAACCTGCCGCCGTGGAGAACCAGCGCCGCCTGCAGTTCGGCCCGCTGGTGGTCGACAACGCCCTGCGCGAAGCCTGGTTGCACGCGGGGGAAATCGAACTGACCAGCGCCGAATTCGACCTGCTGTGGCTGTTGGTGGCGAATGCCGGGCGCATCCTGTCCCGCGAAGAAATCTTTATCGCCCTGCGCGGCATCGGCTATGACGGCCAGGACCGCTCCATCGACGTGCGCATTTCGCGGATCCGCCCGAAAATCGGCGACGATCCGATCCACCCGCGCCTGATCAAGACCATTCGCAGCAAAGGCTACCTGTTCGTCCCCGAAGCCGCCGCTGATCTGCCGCTGTGAACTCGATCTTCCTGCGCATCTATGGCGGCATGTGTGCGGCGCTGATCCTGGTGGCGTTGCTCGGCGTGCTGGCCTTGCACCTGCTCAACGAGGTGCGCAGCGGCCAATACCGCGAGCGCCTGGCCCATGGCACCTTCGCGCTGATGGGTGACAACCTGCAGCCGATGAGCGCCATCGAGCGTCAGCGCGCCCTGGCGGTGTGGGAGCGCCTGCTCGGTATCCCGCTGCAATTGCGCACCCTCAGCGACGCCCAGTTGGACCTCAGCCAGCGCAATCGTCTGCAACGCGGTCAGGTCCTGGTAGAACAGACCGGCCCCCATGCGGCACGCGTGCTGCGCCTGGTCAGTGAGCGGGAGCAACTGGTGTTGACCGGCGAAGTGCAGCAGATCAGCGAACAACTGGCCCGTGCGACGATTTACCTGCTGGCCGATGAACTGGTGCGCTTCCCGGTGGCCGAACAGCCGCAACGCCTGGCCGCTATAAAAGAAGCCAAGGGCTTTGGCTTCGAGATGCACCTGATGGCCCTCGACCAGGCCGACATGGACGAAGACCAGCGTCGCCGCGTGTCGGAAGGCGATACGGTGATGGCCCTGGGCAAGGGCGGCGATTCGATCCGCGTCTTCGCCGGCATGGTCGGCACGCCCTGGGTGCTGGAAATCGGCCCACTGTTTCAAATGAACCCTTACCCGGCGCAATGGCTGATCCTGATCGCCTTGATCGGCCTGAGCCTGATTGGCCTGATCGTCTATCTATTGGTGCGTCAGCTGGAGCGGCGCCTCAAAGGCCTGGAAGCAGCCGCGACGCGTATCGCCAAGGGCAACCTGGAGGTGCGCGTGCCAGCCCGGGGGGCTGACTCGGTAGGGCGCCTGGCCGCGGCCTTCAATGGCATGGCCGAGCACTTGCAGCAATTGCTCGCCATTCAGCGCGAACTGGTGCGCGCGGTGTCCCATGAGCTGCGCACCCCGGTGGCGCGCCTGCGCTTTGGCCTGGAGATGCTCGGTGACGCGACCACCGCTGACGCCCGGCGCAAATACCTGGAAGGCATGGACAGCGATATCCAGGACCTCGATGGCCTGGTGGATGAGATGCTCACGTATGCGCGCCTGGAACAGGGCGCGCCGGAACTGAATTTCCAACGGGTGGACCTCGATGCGTTGCTCGATCAGGTCATCGGCGAATTATCGCCACTGCGCCCTCAAGTCGCGGTGAGTCGGGGCATTTGCCTGTCTTCGGCGCATTGGGATGACGCCTGGGTCGACGCCGAACCGCGCTATCTGCACCGCGCCCTGCAAAACCTGGTGAGCAATGCCATGCGCCACGCCCAGGGCCAGGTCCTGATCAGTTACCAGGTGGGGCAGGTGCGCTGCCGTATCGATGTGGAAGATGATGGCCCCGGTGTGCCGGAGAGTGCCTGGGAGCGCATCTTCACGCCGTTCCTGCGCCTGGATGACAGCCGCACCCGCGCCTCTGGCGGGCATGGGTTGGGGTTGTCGATTGTGCGGCGGATCATTTATTGGCACGGCGGGCGGGCTTTGATCAGCAAGAGCAACAACTTGGGTGGGGCTTGCTTTAGCCTCAGTTGGCCGCGAGACCAGGATAAGCCTTGATAGTGCTATCGCCCTATCAGGCGCCTATCGCCACCAGGCTCAACAGCTGTCCGTCATCCAGCGCAAACTGCCCCGTCAATTCCTTGCCATGGCACCACTCTTCGGACAAATCCGTCAGCAGCCGCAGCCGTAGGTGACCGGCCTCTGACCACTCCACCACCTCGGCATGCTCGAAATAGAAGCGCTTCTGCACGATCGGATAAAGCGCCTTGAACAGGCTCTCCTTGGCCGAAAACGTCAGCGTCACCAGCAAGGCGACCTGTTCGCGAGGGAGGGCGGCCATGCGCTGCAGTTCATCGGCGGTCAGGATTTCCCCGGCCAGGCGTTCCGCGCGCTCCAGGCTCAGGATGTTTTCCAGATCCATGCCGAGCCCGCGCCATTGCGCCTTGTGCCCGACAATCGCGGCGGCATGCCCGGTGCTGTGGGTGATCGAGCCACTGATATGCGCCGGCCACACCGGTGCGCGGTCGTCGCCAATCGCCGGCACACAATCCAGGTGATCCAGCCGTTGCAGGGCGGCGCGGGCACACAGTCGACCGGCAAGAAACTCGGCCTGGCGCTTGGCCACCGAGCGCTGGATGCTCGGCGGTGGCGGCACGGCGCTGCGCTGGAAATCCCCGTCCGCCAGCAAGGCCGGGTCAAACCGGGTGCTGAGAAATACCGTGCCCGGCAACGGGGCGGGCAGCGGCCAGTGGGCATCGAGTGGGGTGCAGCAAGCGGGTAGGGGATTCATGGGCGGTATTTTGCCGAGTTGCTGCGCCGCCGGATAGCCCGCAACGGTTCAGGCGAGGTTCAGAGCCTGTTCAGGGGGAGTTCAGGGGCGTTTGCGTAGGCTGGTCTCAACACACCACAGCCCTGCGCGTATGAGGTAACACCATGACTGCGATCAAAAAGCTGATGTTGGCGTTGACCATGCTGAGTGCCACTGCCGGGGTCCAGGCCTCCGATGGCGCCTTTGCAGGATTCGGTCGTGAGAAAACCAAGAAAACCAGCACGCTGATCCAGCGTGTGAGTTTCGAAGAGGCGGGCAGCCAGCCCACGCCCTGGGGCCAGTCCCTGGGCCTTACGACCCCGCAGCAGGGCTATCGCGCCGGTTATCAACACCTGACCGGCCAGTACAATGGCATTAAAATGCGCCAGCAAGACTTGCAGGGCCGCTATGATACCCCCCTGTCGGACAGTTGATTTGCTTTGGAGAGCCTTATGAAATTGCTGGTGGTGGAAGATGAGGCGCTGCTGCGTCATCACCTGTTTACCCGCCTGACCGACAGTGGGCATGTGGTCGAGGCCGTGGCCAACGCCGAAGAGGCCCTGTACCAGACCGGCCAATTCAATCATGACCTGGCGATCATTGACCTCGGCCTGCCCGGCATGGGCGGCCTGGACCTGATCCGCCAATTGCGCGCCCAGGCCAAGACCTTTCCGATCCTGATCCTCACCGCGCGCGGCAACTGGCAGGACAAGGTCGAAGGCCTGGCGGCGGGCGCCGACGACTACGTGGTCAAGCCGTTCCAGTTCGAAGAGCTGGAGGCGCGGATGAATGCCTTGTTGCGCCGCTCCAGCGGCTTTACCCAATCGACCATCGTCGCCGGGCCGTTGCTGCTGGACCTCAATCGCAAGCAGGCGTCCCTCGACGAACAGCCGCTGGCACTGACCGCCTACGAATACCGGATCCTCGAATACCTGATGCGCCATCACCAGCAAGTGGTGGCCAAGGACCGTTTGATGGAGCAGCTCTACCCCGATGACGACGAGCGCGATCCAAACGTCATCGAAGTGCTGGTCGGCCGCCTGCGCCGCAAACTCGAAGGCCCGGCGGGGTTCAAGCCGATCGACACCGTGCGCGGCCTGGGCTACCTGTTCAATGAGCGCTGCCGTTGATTCGCTCGCTACGCGTGCGCTTGATGCTGGCGGCCGCCACCCTGGCCGTGCTGTTCATGCTGGGTTTGTTGCCGGCCATGCAGGGGGCGTTCAGCCTGGCATTGCAGGATTCCATCGAGCAGCGCCTGGCGTCGGATGTCACCACCCTGATTTCGGCGGCACGCGTCGAAAACAACCGGCTGCTGATGCCGGCGCAGTTGCCCGACGAACGTTTCAACCTGACTGACAGCCGCCTGTTGGGCTACATCTACGACCGTGAGGGCCACCTGGTGTGGCGCTCGCGGGCGACCAAAGAAGAAAACATCAACTACAAGCCGCGCTATGACGGACGCGGCAATGAATTTGCGCGGATTCGCGAAGCCAACGGCCAGGAATTCTTTGTCTATGACGTCGAGGTCAAGCTGCTCGGCGGCAAGAGCGCGGCGTTCAGTATCGTCGCCCTGCAGCCGGTGCGCGAATACCAGCTGACCCTCGAAGGCCTGCGCGAAAACCTGTACCTGGGCTTCGGCGCGGCGCTGCTGGTGCTGCTGACGTTGCTATGGCTGGGCCTGACCTGGGGCCTGCAAGCCTTGCGGCGCCTGAGCCAGGAACTCGACCAGATCGAAGGCGGCACCCGCGAAAGCCTCAGCGAAGAACATCCCCGTGAACTGCTGCGCCTGACCGGCTCGCTCAACCGTTTGCTGCACAGCGAGCGCGAGCAACGGGCACGCTATCGCGACTCGCTCGACGACCTGGCCCACAGCCTGAAAACCCCGCTGGCAGTATTGCAGGGCGTAAGCGAGGACATGGCCCAGCGTCCGGAAGACCGCGACCAGGCCTGGGTCCTGCAATCGCAGATCGAGCGCATGAGCCAGCAGATCAGCTACCAGTTGCAGCGCGCGAGCCTGCGCAAAAGCGGCCTGGTACGCCACCAGGTGCGCCTGGAGCCGGTGCTGCAAAGCCTGTGCGACACGCTGGACAAGGTCTACCGCGACAAACGCGTGACCGTGTCTTTTGATCTGCCGGAAGAGTGCGACGTACCGATCGAGAAAGGCGCCTTGCTCGAATTGCTCGGTAACCTGCTGGAAAACGCCTACCGGCTTTGCCTGAGCGAAGTGCGCATCAGCCTGGTGGAAAGCCTGGAAGGCACCGAGCTATGCATTGAAGACGACGGGCCCGGGGTGCCACCGGATCAGCGTGCACGGATCCTGCAGCGGGGCGAGCGGCTGGACCGCCAGCATCCGGGGCAGGGCATTGGCCTGGCGGTGGTCAAGGACATCATTGAAAGCTACAGCGCGCGCCTGACCCTGGGTGATTCACCATTGGGTGGGGCGGCGTTCAAGATTCACTTTCCGGCGGTGTGAGCTTCATCGGCGGTGATGGCCTCATCGCCGGCACACCTCTAACTTTCCTGCGCCCGGTAAGCCCCCGGCGTCAGCCCCGTCCACTTCTTGAACGCCCGATGAAACGCCGACGGTTCGGAAAATCCCAACTGCTCGGCGATTTCCTGCAATGACAGATCCGCCCGCCCCAGGTGATAGATGGCGATGTCCCGCCGCAGCTCATCCTTGAGTGCCTGGAAACTGGTGCCTTCCTCTCGCAGATGCCGGCGCAGGGTTTGCGGGCTGATGTGCAGGTGCTGGGCGACGGCTTCCAGGTCCGGCCAGGGCGTGCGGTCGCGGCTCAGCAGGCGCCGCAGTTGGCTGCTCAGGCTATCGCCCTCATCGGGGCGCGACAGCAAATCCGCCGGCGAGCGTTCCAGGAAGTGCTTGAGCGTACGCTCGTCCTGCAGCAACGGCAGGCTCAGGTAGCGGCTGGGAAATACCAGGCTGCTGCTCGAGGCGCCGAACACCAGGGTGCACGGAAACAGCAGGTCGTATTCAGTGGCATGGGCCGGCATCGGGTAGCTGAACGTGGCCTGGTGCAGCCGAATCCGTTGGCCGATCAGCCAACTGCCCAGGCGATGCCAGATCACCAGCAGGCATTCGCTGAGGAAATGGTCCGGGTCCCACAGTTGCGAGTCGTCGAGGCTCAAGCGGGCCATGTCGCCTTCGCGGGTCAGCTGCCAGCGCGGACCTTGTGGGAATAGGCTATAAAATAATAAGCCGCGTTCCAGCGCTTTCTCCAGGGTGCGGCAGTGGATCAGCGCGTGGCACATCATGGCGAAAGTGCCGCGTTTGCTTGGGCCGTCGGCAAAGCCCAGGTATTCGTCGTCCAGCGCCAGCCAGAGCATTTGCAGCAGTCGGGTAAATTGCTCCGGTGCAATACGGGCGCGAGGTTCGCTCAGTAATTGCGGGGTGATACCGACTTGCAACAGCAGGCCCGAATAATCGTAGCCGGCTCGGCGTGCACCGCCGAGGGCCGCCCGGGCGTAATGACTGGCGATGGTACGTTCACGCATGCGAAGGCCTCGTCCATGGAGTGGCCGATGGTAGCCACCCCCTGGGAGAGGGACAAGGCGGATATCCGCCAAATTGTAGGACGGGATTGGGCGAGTGGGCGGAAATCCGCCACCTGTTTACCTGCGTTAGAAGGGGCCGGAAATCCCCCAGCCCTGATGTCTAAAGGCCTGTAGGATTTTTACCAAAGCTGGCACGCCGTTTGCGATACATACAACAGCGCAGGCCTGGTCCTACAAGCCTCGCAAACAACAAATCCCTCCAGTGCAGGAGGGTTCGCAATTCAAGTGTCGTGGGCAATGGCGGATATTTGCCACACGGGACGATTGAGGAACTTTGCAATGACGACTCGTCAGCCAATCTACAAATCCCTGTATTTCCAGGTGATCGTTGCAATCGTTATCGGTATTTTGCTCGGTCACTTCTACCCACAGACCGGCGTGGCCCTCAAGCCACTGGGTGACGGCTTTATCAAGCTGATCAAAATGGTCATCGCCCCGATCATCTTCTGCACCGTTGTCAGCGGCATCGCTGGCATGCAAAGCATGAAATCGGTCGGCAAAACCGGCGGCTACGCGCTGCTGTACTTCGAAATCGTTTCCACCATCGCCCTGCTGATCGGCCTGATCGTCGTCAACGTTGTGCAACCGGGCGCCGGCATGCACATCGACGTGGCGACCCTGGACGCCTCCAAAGTCGCGGCCTACGTGACTGCCGGTGCAGACCAGAGCGTGGTTGGCTTCATCCTCAATGTGATCCCGAACACTATCGTCGGTGCGTTCGCCAACGGCGACATCCTGCAAGTGCTGATGTTCTCGGTGATCTTCGGTTTCGCCCTGCATCGCCTGGGTGCCTACGGCAAGCCGGTCCTGGACTTCATCGATCGCTTCGCGCACGTGATGTTCAACATCATCAACATGATCATGAAGCTCGCCCCAATCGGTGCCCTCGGCGCCATGGCGTTCACCATCGGTGCCTACGGTGTCGGTTCGCTGGTGCAACTGGGCCAGCTGATGATCTGCTTCTACATCACCTGCATCCTGTTCGTGGTCGTGGTGCTGGGCGCCATCTGCCGCGCGCACGGTTTCAGCGTGCTGAAGCTGGTTCGCTACATCCGTGAAGAACTGCTGATCGTGCTGGGTACTTCCTCCTCCGAATCCGCACTGCCACGCATGCTGATCAAGATGGAGCGCCTGGGCGCGAAGAAGTCCGTAGTAGGCCTGGTGATCCCGACTGGCTACTCGTTCAACCTCGACGGTACTTCGATCTACCTGACCATGGCTGCCGTGTTCATCGCCCAGGCGACTGACACCCACATGGACATCACCCACCAGATCACCCTGCTGCTGGTGCTGCTGCTGTCCTCCAAAGGCGCTGCAGGCGTGACCGGTAGCGGCTTCATCGTACTGGCTGCAACCCTGTCGGCCGTGGGCCACCTGCCGGTTGCCGGCCTGGCGCTGATCCTGGGTATCGACCGCTTCATGTCCGAAGCCCGCGCGCTGACCAACCTGGTCGGTAACGCCGTTGCCACCATCGTCGTGGCCAAGTGGGTCAAGGAACTGGACACCGACAAGCTGCACAGCGAGTTGGCTTCCGGCGGTACCGGCATCTCCGACACCCGTGTGGAAGATGACCTGGGCGTCGCCGAAGGTCCTGCTCCTGCTTCGGTGAAGTAAGCGCTTTCTGGTGTGAATTGACACCGACGCTTCGCACAAACGCCCCGACTTGTTCGGGGCGTTTGCGTTTCGGGCGGATCACTTTTTCGAATTTTTGATTTACATTAAGTAAACACTTCATCAGATTGCATTGAAGCCCGTCTTTATGGGACTGCCGTTCACCCGGGTCGGTCTACGCTGATGAAACTCGCGCAGGGTTGCCCGTTCTAAAATCCATTGGCCAGCCGCTTGGCTGCGCTGCACGCTTGCAGGAGTGTTGATGGACAGTGTGGATCTGAATGTCTTGCGCAGCGTGCTCGAATGGCGTCGCGCCGGTCAGCCGGTGGTGTTGTACAGCGTGGTCCAGACCTGGGGCAGTGCACCACGGCCGCCGGGCGCCATGTTGGCGCTGCGTGGCGACGGCGTGGTGATCGGCTCGGTGTCCGGCGGTTGCATCGAGGATGACCTGATTGCGCGCTTGCAGGACGGCCGCCTGGCCGGTGACGGGCCGCCGGTGCAGTTGGTCACCTACGGCGTCACCCGCGATGAAGCGGCGCGCTTCGGCCTGCCTTGCGGCGGCACGCTGCGCCTGACCGAGGAGCGTGTGCAGGATTGGGACTGGGTCGCGCAATTGCTGGCGCGCTGCGAAGCGCATGAAATTGTCGCCCGCGAGTTGGACCTGGCCACTGGCGCCGTGACCCTGAGCAGCGCGAGCAAGACCGACATCGTCAGCTTTGATGGCGAGCGCTTGCGGGCCATCTACGGCCCGCGCTGGCGCCTGCTGTTGATCGGTGCCGGGCAGCTGTCACGCTACGTGGCGGAAATGGCGCGCTTGCTGGATTTCGAAGTCCTTATCTGCGACCCACGCGACGAATTTGTCTACGGCTGGGAAGAGCAGCATGGCCGCTTTGTGCCGGGCATGCCGGATGAGGCTGTGTTGAATATCCAGACCGATGAGCGCACCGCTATCGTCTGCCTGACCCACGACCCGCGGCTGGACGACATGGCCTTGCTGACGGCGTTGAATTCCAGCGCGTTCTACATCGGCGCGCTGGGCTCACGGGTCAACAGCCAGAAGCGCCGGGAAAACCTCGCGGCGCTGGGCTTGTCTGCCGAGGCAATCGCGCGTTTGCACGGGCCGATTGGTTTGCATATCGGCAGCCATACGCCGTCGGAGATCGCGTTGTCGCTGATGGCGGAAATTGTCGCGATCAAGAATGGCGTAGTGCCAATGCAGAAAAAGCCGCTGCCGGTGGTGGCGGAGTGACGATTACCGCGGTTGTTTTGGCGGCCGGCCAGGGCCGTCGTTTTCGTGCCGAGGCCGGCGCCGATCAAGACAAGTTGCTCGCCGATTGCGTCGGCCTGGATGGCGTGACGCGGCCGGTGATCGAACAGGTGCTTTTGGCGCTGCCGCCGCGGGTGGTAAAGCGCTGGGTGGTGACTTCGCCGGAGCGCCTTGAGGTGATTCGCTTGGCGCAAGCCTACGGCTGCGAAGTGTTGCTGCTGGATTCAGCGGGGATGGGCGACAGCATTGCGGCGGCCGTCGCGGCCAGTGGCACCGCTGAAGGTTGGCTGGTGGTGCTGGGGGATATGCCGTTTGTGCAGTCGTCGAGCATCGAGCGGGTGATCGCTGCGCTGGAGGAGGGCGGTATCAGCGTGCCGCTGCAGGATGGGCAGTATGGGCATCCCGTGGCGTTTGACCGGGCGCTGGCACCGGGCCTGATGGCGCTGACCGGTGACCGAGGGGCCAGGCCGCTGTTTGCACAGGCGACCGTCAGCGAGGTGTCGGTAGATGATCCGGGCGTACTCTGGGACGTCGACCTGCCGCAGAGTTTGAATTTCTCCCCCATCCAACGGTAGGAGCCGGCCAGCAAGCGCCTCCAGGCGAATGTATCCCAGGGATAAAGCTTGGTTTCTTGCGCTCAATAAAAAGCCCCGCCTGATCACTCAGGCGGGGCTTTTTAGTGGCGGTTGGAATCAGACGAGAGGTTTAGGCTCGTGCTCTTCTTCCAGGGCCTTTGGGTGGTGCTCTGCCACTTCTTCGACGGCGCGCGGGGCTTCGTCGACGATCGGGGCAGTGTGTTCAACCACGGCTTCAGCGGCCGGGGCCGGTGCTTCGGCGGCAGCAGCTGCTGCAGCGGCGGCTGCCTCGGCTTCTTTGCGACGACGGCGCACTTCACGTGGATCGTTCGGCGCACGACCATTTTCGGTCAGGGCGCTGGCAGGTGCTGCTTCAACCACCGGAGCGGCGACTTCGGCAACCACTGGCGCTTCAACCACTGGCTGAGGCTCGACCACCGGCGCAGGCTCGGCAACCACGGCTTCAACCACCGGCGCTGGCGCTTGCTCTACCACAGGGGCAGGTGCTGGCGCTTCAATCGGGGCGGCTGGCTCAGGGGCGGTCCACTGGAAGGCGGTCTGTTCTTCGCGAACTTCACGCACTGCCGGGGCAGCTTCTTCGACAACCGGGGCTTCAGCTGGTGCTTCAACGGCGGCTTCAACCACAGGCTGAGACTCAACCACCGGTGCTGGCTCGACAGCGGCCACTTCGGCTTCCGGCTGGGCTTCGCGAACTTCGCGAACCACCGGGGCCACTTCCACTTCCGGCACCACTGGGGCTTCGATCGGGGTGGTGGCTTCTACGACCGGTGCTTCAACAGCTGGCGCTTCTTCCACTGGGGTGTGCGCGACAGGTGCTTCAACCACAACGGTTTCTTCGACAGCGGCGGTAGCACGTTCAGCTTGCTCGTGCGCCTGGGCTTCAGCAGGGGCGCTGATCACCGAGCTGGCCACGGCGGCGGTAACGGCCAGGCCTGCAGCCAGTTCGGCGCCGGTCGGTTCGCTGGTCGCGGCTTCTGCGTTTTCGCCGGCTTCTTCCGAGCCTTCGATCACATTGCCGTTGGCATCACGCTGACGCTCACGACGGTTGCTGCGACGACGCTGGCCACGGGAGCGGCGGCGTGGACGATCGCCTTCGGCGTTGTCCTGACCGTCGTCCTGCAGTTGCTCTTCGCCGGTCAGCACTTCTTCTTCGCTGGCAGCAGCGGCTTGCTCGGCACGTGGCTGGCGCTCTTCACGCGGTGGGCGCGGCTGGCGCTCTTCGCGAGGGGCGCGCTCTTCGCGTGGCTGGCGAGCTGGACGCTCTTCAGCAGCGACAGCGCCGGCAGCAGCGGCAACGGCAGGTGCAGCGTCCAGCGGCTCGCGCAGTTCACGCACGCGCTCTTCACGCTCGCCACGTGGCTTGCGATCTTCACGCGGTGCACGTGGAGTGCGCGGTGCGCGCTCTTCACGCGGTGCACGTTCTTCACGGGCTACGGCTGGCGTGTCTTCACGGGCTTCGCGTGGCGCGCGCTCTTCGCGGGGTGCGCGTTCTTCACGTGGAGCACGTTCTTCGCGAGGCTTGCGCTCTTCGTCACGGCGACCGTTGCGGTTACGGCTTTGCTGGCGACCGTTGCGACGCTCTTCGTTACGGGCTGGACGCTCAGCGGCAGGTTTTTCCACCACCACCGGCGCTGCCGGCTCTTCCTTGGTGGCGAACAGGCTGACCAGCGACTTCACCAGACCCTTGAACAGGCTTGGCTCAGGCAGGGCGGCCGGCGCGGCAACCGGGGCGGCAACTTCAGTCGGTACCGGTGCGTTGGCACGCGCCGGTGCCGTCTTCACGGCTGCTTCCTGGCGAACCAGGGTGCGGGTCGCAGCGGCTGGCTGGACTTCTTCCACTTCGGCAGCGGCAGCGGCGATTTCGTAGCTGGACTGGCCGCTGTGGGCTTCCGGGCTGTCGTCGCGCAGGCGCTGGACTTCGAAGTGCGGGGTCTCAAGGTGATCGTTCGGCAGGATCACGATGCGGGCACGGGTGCGCAGTTCGATCTTGGTGATCGAGTTGCGTTTTTCGTTGAGCAGGAAGGCTGCAACCGGGATCGGCACTTGCGCGCGGACTTCGGCGGTGCGGTCTTTCAGGGCTTCTTCTTCGATCAGGCGCAGGATCGCCAGCGACAGCGATTCAACATCACGGATGATGCCGGTGCCGTTGCAGCGTGGGCAAACGATGCCGCTGCTCTCACCCAGGGATGGGCGCAGGCGCTGACGGGACATTTCCAGCAGGCCGAAGCGCGAAATGCGGCCAACTTGCACGCGGGCACGGTCGGCTTCCAGGCATTCGCGGACTTTCTCTTCCACGGCGCGCTGGTTCTTGGCGGGGGTCATGTCGATGAAGTCGATCACGATCAGGCCGCCGATGTCACGCAGGCGCAGCTGGCGGGCGATTTCTTCAGCCGCTTCCAGGTTGGTCTGCAGGGCGGTTTCTTCGATGTCGCTACCTTTCGTGGCGCGCGCCGAGTTGATGTCGATGGACACCAGGGCTTCGGTCGGGTCGATCACGATGGAGCCGCCGGAAGGCAGTTCGACGACGCGCTGGAAAGCGGTCTCGATCTGGCTTTCGATCTGGAAACGGTTGAACAGCGGCACGCTGTCTTCGTAGAGCTTGATCTTGCTGGCGTACTGCGGCATTACCTGGCGAATGAAGGTCAGGGCTTCGTCCTGGGCTTCAACGCTGTCGATCAGCACTTCGCCGATGTCCTGGCGCAGGTAATCGCGGATAGCGCGGATGATCACGTTGCTTTCCTGATAGATCAGGAACGGCGCGGAACGATCCAGGGACGCTTCCTTGATGGCGGTCCACAGCTGCAGCAGGTAGTCGAGGTCCCACTGCATTTCTTCGCTGCTGCGGCCCAGGCCGGCAGTGCGAACGATCAGGCCCATGTCGGCCGGTGCGATCAAACCGTTCAGCGCTTCACGCAGTTCGTTGCGCTCTTCGCCTTCGATGCGACGGGAAATACCGCCGGCACGCGGGTTGTTCGGCATCAGTACCAGGTAACGACCGGCCAGGCTGATGAAGGTGGTCAGGGCGGCGCCCTTGTTGCCACGTTCTTCTTTTTCGACCTGGACGATGACTTCCTGGCCTTCGCTCAGGACGTCCTTGATGTTCACGCGGCCTTCAGGGGCTTTCTTGAAGTATTCGCGGGAGATTTCTTTGAGGGGCAGGAAGCCGTGGCGCTCGGAGCCGAAATCGACAAAGGCAGCCTCAAGGCTTGGTTCGATGCGAGTAATACGGCCTTTATAGATGTTGGCCTTCTTTTGCTCGCGTGCACCGGATTCGATGTCCAGGTCGTAGAGGCGTTGGCCATCTACCAGTGCAACACGCAACTCTTCGGGTTGAGTTGCGTTAATCAGCATTCTTTTCATGTTGTACCGTCGGTTTCCGGGCTGCCGGAAACGGCGTTCGGCACACACGACTTCTCACGGTCGGTGTCAGGTGCGTCAAGAGTGGTTGGCCACTCCAGTGTCCAGCAAAACCTGCCAATTGGGCCGGTATCGCGACGGACGCGTCCTGCTTGTTAGCGGTGGTGACAAAGGCACCACTTCAACAAAAGCTAAGGTCAGGAGGAGGAATCAACCGGCGACTGTGGACGAGATGAAGCGTCTAAATATAAGCCTAGTGCTACACGGTCCGACGGTTGTGCATCTCCACCCTACACGTATCCCTGATAATTCGGGTGCTGCCGCGCGCAGAATCCGCAGCGGGTTGGCATTTACCGTGTTCTCCAATGGGGAGTCCACGCTCATGGCTAAACAAGACTAGGTGTGGGCGACTGCGCTCTCACTCAGCTCTTAACAGGCGTTGTTTCCGAAACATTCGCCATGGTCTGGCCCAAGACTGACTGCACTTTGTGAACTGGCCGTAAATATCGGCGCAGAATGCGAGTATTCACTCTGCTTTCTGCACTCGCTTCAGGCCTCATGTCACCTGCGCTTGTTACAATCTCGAGCCTTCCAGGGTGGCGAAAGCCCCGTAGGACGGCCTCGCGTCCTGATGAATTGCGATGGTCAGGGCCGGCAGTTTGCCGCAAGTCCTCTGTCCAGGCCGCTTTTGGCGGCGTTCGCGACTATAGCAGCAATGATTAAGTGCTTCAATTCCATAAAAAATTGTTATCATCGCCGCCATGACGACTACCGCCCCCCAGACCCCCAGCGTCCAGCTGCTCGAGGTCTCGCCGGAATATGCCGGCCAACGCATCGACAATTTTCTCCTGGCCAGGCTCAAAGGCGTGCCCAAGACCTTGATTTACCGCATCTTGCGTAAAGGCGAAGTGCGCGTGAACAAGGGCCGCATCAAGCCCGAGTACAAGTTGCAGGCGGGCGATATCGTCCGTGTGCCACCGGTGCGCGTGCCAGAACGCGACGAGCCTGTACCGTTGGCCCAGGGCCTGTTGCAGCGCCTTGAAGCCTCGATTGTCTTCGAAGACAACAAGCTGATCGTGATCAACAAGCCCTGCGGCATTGCGGTTCACGGCGGCAGCGGCCTGAATTTCGGCGTGATCGAAGCCTTTCGTCAGTTGCGCCCGGATGCCAAGGAGCTGGAGCTGGTCCATCGCCTGGACCGTGACACCTCCGGCCTGCTGATGATTGCCAAAAAACGCAGCATGTTGCGCCACCTGCATACCGCCCTGCGTGGCGATGGCGTGGACAAGCGCTACATGGCGCTGGTGCGCGGCAACTGGGCCAGTTCGATCAAGAGCGTTCGTGCGCCGTTGCAGAAGAGCAACCTGCGTTCCGGCGAGCGCATGGTTGAAGTGGACGAGGAGGGCAAAGAAGCCCTGACCCTGTTCAAGGTGCTGCGCCGTTTCGGCGATTTCGCCACCCTGGTCGAGGCCAAGCCGGTCACCGGGCGTACCCATCAGATTCGCGTCCACACGCTGCACGCAGGCCACTGCATTGCCGGTGACACCAAGTACGGCGATGAGGATTTCTCCAAGGAGATCCGCGACCTGGGCGGCAAGCGCCTGTTCCTGCACGCCTACATGCTCACTGTGCCGCTGCCCGACGGCGGCGAGCTGAAGCTGCAGGCGCCGGTCGATGAGATGTGGGCCAAGACCGTGGAGCGTTTGAGTGTCGCACCTTGATTACAAACTGCTGATTTTCGATTGGGACGGCACCCTGTGTAATTCCATTGGCCGGATTGTTGAGTCAATGCACGCCGCTTCGACCCGTTCCGGCTACGCACTGTGCAGCGACCTGGCAGTCAAGGGCATCATCGGCCTGGGCTTGCCGGAGGCGATTCGCACCCTGTACCCGCAGATCAGCGACGCTGAGCTGGTGGCGTTCCGCGACCATTACGCCGATCACTACATTGCGCTGGAGGCCACGCCTTCGCCGTTGTTCGAGGGCGTGATGCAGTCGTTGGAAGCGTTTCGCGCCGAGGGTTACCACCTCGCTGTTGCCACCGGCAAGGCCCGTCGCGGGCTGGATCGGGTGCTCAAGGCGCATGGTTTTGAAGACTTCTTCGATATCACCCGCGCCGCGGATGAAACTGCCAGCAAACCTCACCCTCTGATGCTTGAGCAGATCCTGGCGCATTGTGGTGTAGCGCCGCGCCAGGCACTGATGGTGGGCGATGCTTCTTTCGACCTGATGATGGCGCGCAATGCCGGCATGGACAGCGTGGCGGTCAGCTACGGTGCCCAGGCAGCTGAAGCCTTGCAGCAATACGAGCCCAGGCTGACGATTGATCATTTTTCTGAACTGCAGGCCTGGCTCAGCCAGGCCCGATAAGTCTTTGCTGGGGTTAATGGCATGAGTGACGAGTGGAAAGCGCCCGAAAAGGCCGATAGCAGTGATGACAAGAGCTGGAAGCTGCTGGAGAAAACCCTCCTGGCCAGTGTCCAGGAGCAGCGCCGGGCACGGCGTTGGGGGATTTTCTTCAAGTTGCTGACCTTTGTCTGGCTTATTGCCATGCTCGCGTTGTTCAGTCCGTTGATGGACATGGAAAAAAGCGCAACCCGCGGCGCCAACTACACTGCCCTGATTGAAGTGCGCGGGGTGATTGCCGACAAGGAGTCGGCCAGCGCCGACAATATTGTCAGCAGCCTGCGTGCCGCGTTCGAAGACCCCAAGGTCAAGGGTGTGATCCTGCGCATCAACAGTCCCGGCGGCAGCCCGGTGCAATCGGGTTATGTGTACGACGAGATTCGTCGTCTGCGCGGCCTGCACCCGGATATCAAGCTGTACGCGGTGATTTCCGACCTGGGTGCCTCGGGCGCCTATTACATCGCCAGCGCTGCTGACCAGATCTATGCCGACAAGGCCAGCCTGGTCGGTTCCATCGGTGTAACGGCGGCCGGTTACGGCTTTGTCGGCACCATGGAGAAGCTCGGCGTGGAGCGTCGCACCTACACCTCGGGTGAGCACAAGGCCTTCCTCGATCCGTTCCAGCCGCAAAAGGCCGATGAAACCCAGTTCTGGCAGGGCGTGCTTGACACCACCCACCGTCAATTCATCGCCAGCGTGAAGCAGGGGCGCGGTGATCGCCTCAAGGACAAAGACCATCCGGAGCTGTTCTCCGGGCTGGTGTGGTCGGGCGAGCAGGCGTTGCCGCTGGGCTTGATCGATGGCCTGGGCAGTGCCAGCTCGGTGGCGCGCGATGTGATTGGCGAGAAAGAGCTGGTGGATTTCACGGTTGAGGAATCGCCGTTTGATCGCTTCTCCAAGCGGCTGGGTGCCAGCGTGGCCGAGAAGCTGGCGTTCTACATGGGCTTCCAAGGCCCGGCCCTGCGCTGATCCAGCAGGCGCATCGATTCACATGTGGGAGCGGGCTTGCCCGCGATAGCAGTTGGCCAGTCGACATCCAGAGTGGCAGGACCAGCGCTATCGCAGGCAAGCCCGCTCCCACAGTAGTTTGGTGGTGGGCTTAGGGGATTTGCACGCCTTCGGCCAGCAGCATGTCGACCAGTCGTATCAGTGGTAGGCCCACTAAGCTGGTCGAGTCCGGCCCTTCGGTGCTCTGGAACAGGCTCACACCCAAGCCTTCAGCCTTGAAGCTCCCTGCGCAGTCATACGGCTGCTCGATCCGCAGATAGCGCTCAACACGCTCAACGTCCAGCACCCGCATGTGCACGGTAAACGGCACACAGTCGACCTGGCAGTGCCCTGTCTCGCTGTTCAGCAGCGCCAGGCCCGTCAGAAAGCTCACACGCTTGCCGCTGGCTGCCAGCAATTGTTCGCGGGCGTTCTCGAAGGTGTGGGGCTTGCCGATGATCCGGCCGTCGAGCGCGGCCACTTGGTCGGAGCCGATGATCAAATGGCCTGGATGACGGGCGGCGAGGGCGCGGGCTTTCTCTTCGGCCAGGCGCTTGACCAGGTCGACGGCGGATTCATTTGCACGGTGGCTTTCGTCGATATCCGGCGAGCTGCAGATGAACGGCACGTGCAGGCGGCTGAGCAATTCCCGGCGATAAACCGAGCTGGATGCGAGTAATAAAGGCAGCATGGGCGTCTCCTCAAGGCAGCCGGGGATTCTAGCGGGGCGACCGGCTGACGCACAGGGCTGAATTTCCTTTGACATGGCCGGGTGCATCCCTATAATGCTGCGCCTATGTTGAATGACCCGATTCCACCTCACGTTGACCCGCGCAAATTGGCTGATCGTGGCACCTCCCTTCAAGGTGAGTTGCTGCTGGCCGATTTGGAGAGACTCTGCGACCCGCTTTCCGACACTGTCGGTACGGTGCAGGCCAAATTCGTTTTTGAACGAGATGAACGTAAATCTGTGGTAATTCACAGCTTTATCGACACCGAAGTCAAAATGGTTTGCCAGCGTTGTCTTGAGCTGGTCACCCTGCCGATCCACAGCGAGTGCAGTTATGCTGTGGTGAAGGAGGGTGCGAATACCCAGTCGTTGCCGAAAGGTTATGACGTGCTGGAACTGGGCGAAGATCCTTTGGATCTGCATGCACTGATCGAGGAGGAGCTTTTGCTCGCCTTGCCCATTGTGCCTGCTCATCATCCGGAAGAATGCCAGCAGCCGGCGGGCCTCGATGACGAGCCCGAACCGAGCGAGGACGAGGTAACGCGGTCCAACCCGTTCAGTGTATTGGCGCAGTTAAAGCGTGACCCAAACGTTTAGGAGTTAATCAATTATGGCTGTTCAGCAGAACAAAAAATCCCGCTCCGCCCGTGACATGCGCCGTTCGCACGACGCTCTCGAGGCTAGCACCCTGTCCGTAGAAAAGACCACCGGTGAAGTTCACCTGCGTCACCACGTATCGCCAGAAGGCGTATACCGTGGCCGTAAAGTGATCGACAAGGGCGCTGACGAGTAATCACTTGTCTGCCCTAGTCATCGCGATTGACGCAATGGGCGGGGACTTCGGTCCCCGCAGCATTGTTCAGGCCTGCATTGCCAGCCTGTCTGCCACACCCTCGCTGCACCTGACCCTTGTCGGTCAACCCTCCCTTCTTGAAGAATTGATTGCCAGCCATCCGGCGGTGGATCGCGCGCGCCTGACGATTACGCCAGCCAGCGAAACCATCAGCATGGATGACAAGCCGGCGGCAGCCCTGCGCGGCAAGCCCGACTCTTCGATGCGGGTGGCCCTTGAGTTGCTGCGTGATGGCAAGGTGCAAGCCTGTGTCAGTGCCGGCAATACCGGGGCGTTGATGGCGCTGTCCCGACACGTGCTCAAGACGCTGCCGGGGATTGACCGGCCGGCGATGGTGGCCGCGATTCCGACGCAGAAAGGCTACTGCCAACTGCTGGACCTGGGGGCAAATGTCGATTGCAGTGCCGAGCACCTGTTCCAGTTCGCAGTGATGGGCTCGGTGGCTGCCGAAGCCTTGGGCGTGGCGCGCCCGCGTGTGGCCTTGCTGAATATCGGTACCGAAGACATCAAGGGCAACCAGCAGGTCAAGCTGGCCGCCACCTTGCTGCAGGGTGCGCGGGGTTTGAACTACGTAGGCTTCGTCGAAGGTGATGGCCTGTACCGTGGCGAAGCGGATGTGGTGGTGTGCGACGGGTTTGTCGGCAATATCCTGCTCAAATCCAGCGAAGGCCTGGCGACCATGATTGCTGCGCGTATCGAGGCCTTGTTCAAGCAGAATCTGGCGTCGCGCCTGGTCGGTGCCCTGGCACTGCCATTGATGCGGCGCCTGCAGGCTGACCTGGCGCCGGCGCGGCATAACGGTGCGAGTTTTCTCGGCTTGCAGGGCATTGTGGTGAAGAGCCATGGTTCTGCTGGTGTGGAAGGCTTTCAGAGCGCGATTGCACGGGCCTTGATCGAGATCCAGGAAAACCTGCCGCAACGCTTGCACGGCCGTCTCGAGGACCTGTTGCCTTAGGCGAATCGGCCCGGGAATGCTTAAATGTGACCGGCCAGTTCAATTGACCATCCAATCTGTCAGTTTCGTGCGCTCCCACCGTAGGGGCGTCGATTTCCGACGACCAGATCATTAGGGGCTTGTTACATGTCTACATCCCTCGCATTCGTCTTTCCAGGGCAGGGTTCGCAGTCCCTCGGCATGCTGGCCGAGCTGGGCGCGCAATATCCGCAGGTCCTGGATACCTTCAAGGAAGCTTCCGATGCCCTGGGTTACGACCTGTGGGCACTGACCCAGCAGGGGCCGGAAGAGCAACTCAATCAAACCGACAAGACCCAGCCGGCCATCCTGACCGCTTCGATCGCCCTGTGGCGCTTGTGGCTGGCACAAGGCGGCGCGCGTCCGGCATTCGTTGCCGGTCACAGCCTGGGTGAGTACAGCGCCCTGGTGGCGGCGGGCAGCCTGACCCTGGGTGAGGCGGTCAAGCTGGTTGAGCGTCGTGGCCAGTTGATGCAAGAGGCCGTTCCGGCCGGGCAGGGCGGCATGGCCGCTATCCTGGGTCTGGACGATGCCGTGGTGATCGAAGCCTGCGCCGAAGCGGCCCAGGGCGAAGTGGTCAGCGCGGTGAACTTCAACTCCCCTGGCCAGGTGGTGATCGCCGGTGCCAAGGCGGCTGTCGAACGCGCCATTGAAGGCTGCAAGGCCCGCGGTGCCAAACGCGCCCTGCCGTTGCCGGTCAGCGTGCCGTCGCACTGTGAGCTGATGCGCCCGGCGGCCGAGCGTTTTGCCGAGTCCATCGCTGCCATCAACTGGCAGGCGCCGCAGATTCCGCTGGTGCAGAACGTCAGCGCAGCCGTGGCTGCAGACCTCGACACCCTCAAGCGCGACCTGCTGGAGCAGCTCTACAAGCCCGTGCGTTGGGTAGAATCGGTGCAGACCCTGGCTGCCAATGGCGCCACTGAACTGGTCGAGTGCGGCCCGGGCAAAGTCCTGGCCGGCCTGAACAAGCGCTGCGCCGACGGCGTGTCGACTGCCAACCTCAATACCCCGGATGCCTTCGCTGCCGCGCTTGCGGCACAGGCCTGAAACCTGATCCCCGAACTTAGGAGAAGCCTGCATGAGTCTGCAAGGTAAAGTTGCACTGGTTACCGGCGCAAGCCGTGGCATTGGCCAGGCGATCGCCCTGGAACTGGGCCGTCAGGGCGCCGTTGTGATCGGCACCGCGACTTCCGCCTCGGGTGCCGAGCGTATCGCCGCGACCCTGAAGGAAAACGGCGTACAGGGCACCGGCCTTGAGCTGAACGTGACCAGCGATGAATCCGTGGCTGCCGTACTGGCCGAGATCACCGCACAGTTCGGCGCGCCGGCGATTCTGGTGAACAATGCCGGGATTACCCGCGATAACCTGATGATGCGCATGAAAGACGACGAGTGGTACGACGTGGTCGATACCAACTTGAACAGTCTGTTTCGCCTGTCCAAGGGTGTTTTGCGCGGCATGACCAAGGCGCGTTGGGGCCGAATTATCAATATTGGCTCCGTAGTGGGTGCCATGGGCAACGCAGGCCAAGTAAACTACGCGTCCGCCAAGGCCGGTCTGGAAGGTTTCAGCCGTGCATTGGCACGTGAAGTCGGTTCGCGGTCGATTACGGTCAACTCGGTGGCCCCAGGGTTCATCGACACCGATATGACCCGCGAGCTGCCGGAAGCACAGCGTGAAGGCTTGCTGACGCAGATTCCGCTGGGCCGTCTGGGCCAGGCTCAAGAGATCGCGAATGTGGTCGCTTTCCTGGCATCCGACGGTGCGGCATACGTGACTGGGGCTACAATCCCGGTGAACGGCGGGATGTACATGAGTTAAATTGTGACGGATCGCTTCAAAAAAATGTCATACGAGCTGTCTAAAATCCGTTATAAAGCTGCAACTTAATTTATAGGCAGGTGGCCGACCGGGTACAGGGTGAAGCTTTCAGTTGAAAAGCTGAAAAGGCTTTCTATACACTTACCCACTGGCCAGCTGCCTGAATTTGTCCATTAGGAGTTAAACAAGGTATGAGCACCATCGAAGAGCGCGTCAAGAAAATCGTCGCCGAGCAACTGGGCGTTAAAGAAGAAGAAGTGGTCAACACTGCTTCCTTCGTAGAAGACCTGGGTGCCGATTCCCTTGACACCGTTGAGCTGGTGATGGCTCTGGAAGAGGAATTCGAGACCGAAATCCCGGACGAAGAAGCTGAAAAAATCACTACTGTTCAAGCTGCTATCGACTACGTTACTAGCCACCAGGCGTAATAGTTTGTAGTCGTCGCTTGCTGTTAGGGAAAAACCGCACTGCTGTAACGGCGTGCGGTTTTTTCTTTAGCCCTGATGAAAAGTGAGCGCCGAAGCAAAGTGTCGTCATCAAGAAAAAGGAGAGTGCTGTGTCGCGTAGACGCGTCGTAGTCACCGGTATGGGTATGTTGTCGCCACTGGGCACGGATGTGCCGAGCAGTTGGCAGGGCATTCTGGCTGGCCACAGTGGTATTGGTCTGATCGAACACACGGACCTTTCTGCCTATTCCACCCGTTTTGGCGGCTCGGTAAAGGGCTTCAATGTCGAGGACTATCTCTCGGTCAAGGAGTCCCGCAAACTCGACCTGTTCATTCAATACGGCCTGGCAGCCGGTTTTCAGGCAGTGCGTAACGCCGGCCTGGAAGTCACCGACGCCAACCGTGACCGCATCGGCGTGGCCATGGGTTCGGGTATTGGCGGTTTGACCAATATCGAAGAAACCAGCCGCACGCTGCATGATTCCGGCCCCCGTCGAATTTCACCGTTCTTCGTCCCGGGCTCGATCATCAATATGATTTCCGGTTTCCTGTCCATCCACCTGGGCGCACAGGGACCTAACTACGCGATCGCCACGGCGTGCACCACCGGTACGCATTGCATCGGCATGGCCGCGCGCAACATCGCCTACGACGAAGCTGACGTGATGATCGCCGGCGGCGCCGAAATGGCCGCCTGTGGCCTCGGTATGGGCGGCTTCGGTGCTTCCCGTGCGCTGTCGACCCGCAACGATGAGCCGACCCGCGCCAGCCGTCCCTGGGACAAGGGCCGCGACGGTTTCGTCCTGTCCGACGGTGCCGGTGCGCTGGTACTCGAAGAGTTGGAGCACGCCAAGGCGCGTGGTGCGACCATCTACGCCGAGCTGATCGGGTTTGGCATGAGTGGCGACGCCTACCACATGACCTCGCCACCGTCCGACGGTGCCGGCGCTGCGCGTTGCATCACCAATGCGCTGCGCGATGCCAAGGTCAATCCGCAGCAGGTGCAGTACATCAACGCCCACGGCACCTCGACCCCGACGGGCGATTTGGCGGAAGCCGAAGCCATCAAGTCGGTGTTCGGCGAGCACGCCTACCAGCTGGCAGTCAGCTCCACCAAGTCCATGACCGGCCACTTGCTGGGCGCGGCGGGCGCGGTCGAAGCGATCTTCAGCGTGATGGCCATCAAGGATCAGGTCGCTCCGCCGACCATCAACCTGGATGAGCCGGACGAAGGCTGCGACCTGAACTTCGTGCCGCACGAAGCGCAGCCGATGCCGATCGACGTGGTGATCTCCAACTCGTTCGGCTTTGGCGGCACCAACGGTTCCCTGGTGTTCCGCCGGTTCGCCGAGTGATGCACAGCTGGGTCGACGGTCAGCCAGCGGACAGCGTGCCCCTGAAAGATCGCGGCCTGGCGTATGGCGATGGTCTGTTCGAGACCCTCGCCGTCAGGGCCGGGCAACCGGTGTTGCTCGACCGCCACTTGCAGCGCCTCGAAGAGGGCTGCAAGCGCCTCGCTTTAGCGGCGGATCACGCGTTGATCCGCAGCGAAGTGCTGGCTTATGCCGCCACCCTCGGCGACGGTGTCCTCAAGTTGATCCTCACCCGCGGCGACAGCCTGCGCGGTTATGGTTTCAACTCTGGTGCACCGGTGCGCCGTCTCCTGCAGGGCAATGCGCCTGCTCATTATCCCCAAGCCCATGGAACCGACGGTATCCGCCTGTTTCCGTGTGCCACCCGCTTGTCCGAGCAGCCCTTGCTGGCCGGTCTCAAGCACCTCAACCGCCTGGAGCAAGTGATTGCCCGTGCCGAGTGGCAAGATGCCGAACATGCCGAGGGCTTGATGCTGGATATGTCCGGGCGGGTCATCGAAGGCGTTTTCAGCAACTTGTTCCTGGTGCGTAATGGCTTGTTACTAACCGCCGATCTGAATCGTTGCGGGGTTGCCGGGGTCATGCGCGCCGAGATCCTGGCCCAGGCACAAGCCCTCGGCGTCCCGGTAGCCGTGGCTGACGTGAGTCTCGAGCAGTTGCAACAGGCTGACGAAGTCTTTGTGTGCAACAGCGTGTATGGCATTTGGCCGGTGCGTGGCTGCGCTGCGATGAGCTGGCCGGTTGGGCCGCTCACCCGTAAACTGCAGGGCATTGTTCGCGCGCTATTGGATGCTTGAGTTGATACGAAAACTGGTTGTACTGCTGCTGATCGGTCTGTTCTCGGCGGCGTTGCTGTTGGGGTTTTCCGCCTGGAAACTCGATTCCACCCTGAAGCAGCCCTTGAACCTGACCCAGGAGCAATTGCTTGATGTGCCGGCCGGGGCGACGCCCACCGGTACGTTCAATCGCCTGGAAGCCGACGGCGTGCTCGACGGCGCCTTCTGGTTGCGCCTGTACTGGCGCTTTAACCTTGATGGTCAGCCCTTGCACAGTGGCGAATACCGCATGACCCCGGGCATGACCGCACAGGGCCTGATCGGCCTGTGGCAGCGTGGCGAAGTCGTGCAGTACAGCCTGACCCTGGTCGAAGGCTGGAATTTCCGCCAGGTACGCCTCGCCCTGGCCAAGCACGAAAAGATCGTGCAGACCCTCGCGGGCCTGACTGACAGTGAAGTGATGGAGAAGCTCGGTCACCCTGGCGTATTCCCTGAGGGGCGGTTCTTCCCGGACACCTACCGCTTCGTGCGCGGCATGACCGATGTCGAATTCCTGAAAAAAGCCTACAACCGCCTCGACGACGTACTCGCCCAGGAGTGGAGCAAACGCGCGGCCGATGCGCCGTACACTGACCCTTATCAAGCGCTGATCATGGCCTCCCTGGTGGAGAAAGAGACCGGCGTGCCCGAGGAGCGCGGCCAGATTGCCGGCGTGTTCGTGCGGCGCATGAAGATCGGCATGCTGCTGCAGACCGACCCCACCGTGATCTACGGCCTGGGCGAGCGCTACAACGGCAAATTGACCCGTGCGCACCTCAAGGAAGCCAACCCCTACAACACCTACATGGTGGCTGGCCTGCCGCCGACACCGATCGCCATGGTCGGCCGCGAAGCGATCCATGCGGCGCTGAACCCTGTGCCGGGCAGCAGCCTGTATTTCGTCGCCCGGGGTGATGGCAGTCATGTTTTCTCCGACAACCTGGATGCGCATAATGCCGCCGTGCGCGAGTTCCAGCTCAAGCGCCGGGCCGATTACCGCTCCAGCCCGGCACCGGTCGTGAACCCTGCGCAAGACGCAGCGCCATCGGCCGAAGCCCCGGCTGAAAAGCCGGCGGAGCCTGCGTCGGACACCGCTGCACCGCAAAGCCCGCAATGACTCTGACTAAGGACTGCCTGTGACTGGCTTGTTTATTACCCTGGAAGGCCCCGAAGGCGCCGGCAAAAGCACCAACCGCGATTACCTGGCCGAGCGTTTGCGCGCCGAGGGCATCGAGGTAGTGTTGACCCGCGAGCCCGGTGGCACACCGCTGGCAGAGCGCATCCGTGAAGTGTTGCTGGCCCCGGGCGAGGAACAGATGAATGCGGATACCGAGTTGCTGCTGGTGTTTGCCGCGCGCGCACAGCACCTGTCCGAAGTGATCCGCCCGGCCCTGGCGCGCGGTGCCGTGGTGATTTGCGACCGTTTCACCGACTCCACTTATGCCTACCAGGGCGGTGGTCGCGGCTTGTCCCTGGAGCGCATCGCCACCCTGGAAACCTTCGTTCAAGGCGACTTGCGCCCTGACCTGACGCTGGTCTTCGACCTGCCGGTGGAAGTCGGCCTGGCCCGCGCCAGTGCGCGCGGTCGCCTGGACCGTTTTGAGCTCGAAGGCCAAGCCTTCTTCGACGCCGTACGCACGGCGTTCCTCAAGCGCGCCAAGGCTGAGCCTGCGCGTTACTACCTGCTGGATGCTGCGCAGCCGCTGGCCCAGGTGCAGCAAGCCATCGATGCCCTGTTGCCGAACCTGCTGGAGCGCGCCCGTGGCTGAAGCCTATCCGTGGCAGGACAGCCTCTGGCGACAACTGGCCGGCCGTGCCCAGCACGCCCACGCCTACCTGCTGCACGGGCCGGCGGGGATCGGTAAGCGTGATTTGGCCGAGCGACTCATGGCCAGCCTGCTGTGCCAGCGTCCGGTCAACCTGCAGGCTTGCGGTGAGTGCAAGTCCTGCCTGTTGCTCAAGGCCGGCAGCCACCCGGATAACTACCTGCTCGAACCCGAGGAAGCCGACAAGGCGATCAAGGTCGACCAGGTGCGTGACCTCGTCAGCTTCGTGGTGCAAACCGCGCAGATGGGCGGGCGCAAGGTGGTGCTGATCGAGCCGGTGGAGGCGATGAACATCAACGCCGCCAACGCCTTGCTCAAGAGCCTCGAAGAACCGTCCGGCGACACTGTTTTGCTGCTGGTCAGTCACCAGTCCAGCCGCTTGTTGCCGACTATCCGCAGCCGTTGCGTGCAGCAGGCGTGCCCGTTGCCGAGCGAGGCCATGAGCCTGCAGTGGCTGGCCAAGGCGCTGCCGGAGTGCTCCGAGGAGGAGCGGGTCGAATTGCTCACCCTGGCGGCTGGCTCACCGCTGGCGGCTGTGAAGCTGCAGGCCCAGGGCGTGCGTGAGCAACGCGCGCTGGTGGTCGACGGTGTGAAGAAGCTGCTCAAGCAAGAGCTGTCTGCCACGCAGCTGGCCGAAAGCGCCTGGAAGGACATCCCCCTGCTTTTGCTGTTCGACTGGTTCTGCGATTGGTCGAGCCTGATCCTGCGCTATCAGCTGACCCAGGATGAAAGCGGCCTGGGCCTGCCGGACATGCGCAAGGTGGTGCAGTACCTCGCGCAGAAAAGTGCGCAGGACAAGGTGCTGAACATCCAGGATTGGATCCTCGCCCAGCGCCAGAAAGTGCTCGGCAAGGCCAACCTCAACCGTGTCCTGCTGCTCGAAGCGCTGCTGGTGCAGTGGGTCGGCTTGCTCGGCCGGCGTTAATTTCGGTGGCCGACGGGTGTATCGTTGGCCAGACACTTTCGCGACTCAAGTTGTAGATTCCTATGCTCGTAGACTCCCATTGCCACCTCGATCGCCTCGACCTTGCCCAGCACGGTGGCTCCCTTGATGCTGCCCTTGAAGCGGCTCGCCAGCGTGGGGTAGGGCACTTCCTGTGCATCGGCGTCAGCGCCGAAAATGCCGCAGACGTCAAAGCCCTGGCCGAGCGCTATGCCGATGTGGACTGCTCGGTGGGTATCCACCCGCTGGACCTCAAGCCTGGCGAAGCCCCGGCCCTCGACTGGCTGCTGGGCGAACTCAACCACCCGCGTGTGGTAGCGATTGGCGAAACCGGCCTGGACTACCACTACGAGCCCGAAGCCGCCGACCTGCAGCAGGCCTCCTTTCGCCTGCATCTGCAAGCTGCCCAGCAGACCGGCAAACCGGTGATCGTCCACACGCGTGGCGCGCGTGCCGACACCCTGGCGTTGCTGCGCGAGGCCGCGTTGCCCCAGGCCGGCGTGCTGCATTGCTTTACCGAAGATTGGGACATGGCCAAGGCGGCCCTGGACCTGGGCTTCTACATTTCCCTGTCGGGCATCGTCACCTTCCGCAATGCCGACGCCTTGCGCGACGTGGCACGCCAGGTGCCGGCCGACCGCCTGCTGGTGGAAACCGATTCGCCTTACCTGGCGCCCATTCCTCATCGCGGCAAACCGAACCTGCCGGAATACGTACGGGATGTGGCGGATTACCTGGCCATGCTGCGGGGTGAGTCTTACGAGCGCTTTGCACAGCAGACCACCGACAACTTCAAGCGCCTGTTCCCGTTGGCCCACGTCGCCGGCTGACAGGCTCAAATCGCAGGCAAAAAAAACCCGGGTTCTGGGGGGTGAATCCGGGTTAAGACCATTAGGAGTAAAACAAGGGCACACAGTCCGTCGGTACCCAGGTCGGCGCGTCACTTGGGGGAGATGTCACGCCGACAGTTCAAGTATTGATCAGTATCCCATTCAGTCCAGTCGCATCTGATCGTTTTTTAAACAGATTTGGAATACGCGCGCTTCGCTTGAGTTCTCATTGGCTGGGTGCACGTGGATAGTTGTTGCGTATTATTTCTGACTGAAATCAAAGGAAACGTTGGCGCGCCGAAACTAAAGTGTGCGGCGGGTTCACATAGACGTTGCCCAACGACCGTTCAGTCGGGATAATCCCTCGCACTGGGTAAATCGTATCGCCGCGTATCCGTGGCCCTGCGCAACCCTCCCTATTCCGACCTCTGCAGACCTCTTCCTCATGCACAAAGAACCCCGTAAGGTCCGAGAGTTTCGCCGCCGTGAGCAGGAAATTCTCGACACCGCACTCAAGTTGTTCCTCGAACAGGGTGAAGACAGCGTCACCGTCGAGATGATCGCGGATGCCGTCGGTATCGGCAAAGGCACGATCTACAAGCACTTCAAGTCCAAGGCCGAGATCTACCTGCGCCTGATGCTCGACTACGAGCGTGATTTGAACGAGCTGCTGCATTCGGCCGATGTCGACAAGGACAAGGAGGCGCTGTCCCGCGCCTACTTCGAGTTCCGCATGCGTGACCCGCAGCGCTACCGCCTGTTTGATCGCCTGGAAGAGAAAGTGGTCAAGGGCCATCAGGTGCCGGAGATGGTCGAGGAACTGCACAAGATCCGCGCCTCGAACTTCGAACGCCTGACCCTGCTGATCAAGGGCCGCATCAGCGAAGGCAAGCTGGAAGACGTACCGCCGTATTTCCACTACTGCGCGGCCTGGGCCCTGGTGCACGGCGCCGTGGCGCTGTATCACTCGCCGTTCTGGAGTAATGTACTGGAAGATCAGGAAGGCTTCTTCCAGTTCCTGATGGACATTGGCGTGCGCATGGGCAACAAACGCAAGCACAGCGCCGAGCTGCCACAGGCGCCTGCCGAAACGCCTGCCACCTGATAGTTGCTGTCGGGCGCAGTACCCCAGGAATATACTCAGGCAAGGACCTTGCTAAAAGCTGATTTATAGGTCAGCTTTTAGCACGCCCGATTCATCCTCTGCCGGAGTGATCCATGATCGTTGATCGTCAAGGCAGGCGTTTTCGCAATTTGCGGATCAGCCTGACCTCAGCCTGCAATTACGCGTGTACCTACTGCGTGCCAAACGGCAAGCGGCTGGTGGCTGCCCAGGACGAACTCTCGGCCGAGGCCATGGCCCGTGGTGTGGCCTATCTAATCGAGGCGGCAGGGATCGAACGCCTTCGCATCACCGGCGGCGAGCCGTTGGTCAGCCCCAAGCTGGAAGCCTTCATGGGCGCTGTCGGCGGGATGGGGCTCAGTGATATCAGCCTGACCACCAATGGCCAATTGCTCGCGCGCAAACTGCCGCTGTTGGTGGACGCCGGTATTCGGCGCATCAACGTCTCCCTCGATACCCTGGATGCCGACGCTTTTCGCAGCATCGCGCGTGGCGGTGACCTGGCCACTGTGCTTGATGGCATGGACCAGGCCCGCGCCGCTGGGATCAAGATCAAGGTCAATATGGTGCCCCTGCGCGGCCAGAACCTCGATCAGGTGATGCCGTTGCTCGACTACTGCCTGGAGCGAGGCTACGAGTTGCGCTTTATCGAATTGATGCGCATGGGCCACCTGGCCAAGGACTCGAATGCATTCCTGCAGCAATTCGTCAGCCTGCAGCAATTGCTCAGCCTGATCGGCGAGCAGTATGAATACCTGCAAGCCAACGCGCCGGTCGATGCCACGGCAGTGCGCTACGAAGTGCCGGGCAAAGGCTTCTTTGGCGTCATCGCGAATGAAAGCGTGCCGTTCTGCCGTACGTGTTCGCGGCTGCGGCTGTCGTCCACCGGCTGGCTGCATGGTTGCCTGTCGTCGAGCAACCGTCACTACGTCGGCGACCTGTTGGATCAACCCCGCCATCAGGCACTGCCGGCCCTGCAGGGCCTGTTGATGAAGGCGTTGGGTGACAAACAGGAAGTAGCTTTCTCGGGCGGTGCCACCATCATGAAGATCATCGGCGGCTAGCCCAGGCTGGTGCAGAACCCTGTGGGAGCCGGATTGCTCGCGCATATGGTGTGCCGGTCAAAGGAAATACCGACTGATCCGCCGCATTTGCGAGCAAGCCGCTCCCCCATTTGCTTTGCGCCGCTTGCGAGTGGCCTGGATTCTGCATCTCGTGCCCATTCGCCGGTTTTCCGTCACCGGCTTCTGGAGGATTAGGATGCGTAACCTGGTTTTGTTGCTGGCGTCGTTGACGCTGAGTGGTTGCATGACCGTCAGCGATATGGCCGAAGGCACCCGCTATCAGATGAGCGACGCCGGGTTGCTCGACCACAGCGACACCCGCCGGACCGCCTCGGTTCGCATACAGCCGGATTCCTTTGTATTTATCGCCCAGGGTGCGTTCGTCCCACCGGGCAGCGCGTACCCGCGACCTAACGTGGTCGCCGAGGAAGCCTTCAACGGCTTCGTCGAATACTTCCCCATGGTGCGTCGTGCACGTCAGCCCGAAGGCCTCGAACAAGCCATGGCCGAAGCCCGTGCGGCCGGCGCGCACTACCTGTTGTACTGCCGGTTTGCCGCGGCGGATGACCGTATCGGCAATGCCGATGAGTGGACCGACCAGCAGGCCCTCGACCGCGTAGGCTTGGACAGCGGCGTAATCCAGATCATGTTGATCGAGACCAGCACCCAGTATTTGATTGATACTGCACGCATTCGCAGTCGTGGCGGTTTACTGACGTTCCACGACAACAAGCCAGAAGACCTGATTGCCCGCCCGCTGGCGCAGTACGCCCGCGGCCTGTTGGGAATGAGCGATCAGTAAGACACAGGAGATCCCCATGACCGATTCCGCCAAGGCCAATGATCTGTTGGCCCAACTGCCCAAGGGCAAGGGACCGGCGCCGGTGCATCTGTGGAACCCGGATTTCTGCGGCGACATCGATATGCGCATCGCCCGCGATGGCACCTGGTTCTACCAGGGCACGCCTATCGGGCGTAAGCCGATGGTCAAGTTGTTCTCCAACATCATCCGCCGCGATGGCGATGATTATTTCCTGGTCACCCCGGTGGAAAAGGTCGGCATCCGTGTCGATGACGCGCCGTTTGTGGCCGTGACCCTGGACGTGCAGGGGCAGGGCGACAGCCAGGTGCTGCGCTTTACTACCAACGTCGATGAACTGATCGACGCCGGGCTTGAGCACCCTCTGCGGGTGGTCATCGACCCCGTCACCCAGGAACCTGCGCCGTATGTGCGTGTGCGCGCCAACCTCGAAGCCCTGGTGCATCGCAACGTGTTCTACCAACTGGTGGAACTGGCGGTGAGGCGTCCGATCAACGGTCAGAACTGGCTGGGCGTGTGGAGCGACGGGGTGTTTTTCCCGATTGGCCTGGAGCCCTGAGGGCGTTTTTCCCTTCCCCCTGAAATAATTCGCTTGCTGTGATCGGGCGGTTTCGGTTATCAATTTGTACATGATTAGACATGTTCGATTTGATAAGAAAAAACGCGTCGTCGACGAGCTCATCCGCCGTATCGAGGGTGGGGTGATGGCCGACGGTTTCCTGCTGCCGGGCGAGCATCAATTGGCCGAGGAGTTTGCGGTCAGCCGAGGCACCCTGCGCGAAGCCCTGGCCGAACTCAAGCGGCGCAATTACATCGCGACCCAGAGCGGCGTCGGCTCCATCGTCACCTTTGACGGCATGGTGCTCGACCAGCGCAGCGGTTGGGCCCAGGCGTTGGCTGACACCGGCGCGCTGGTGACCACCGACATCCTGCGCCTGGAAGCGGTCACCCGCCCGGACCTGCTCAGCCGTTTCGGCACTGACCAATTCATCGCCCTCGACCGCCGTCGGCGTACCACCGATGGCACAGCCGTGTCGCTGGAGCGCTCGCTGATGCCTGCTGTCGGTGGCCTCGACAGCCTGCCGCGTGTGGGGCTGATCGACAACTCCCTGACCATCACCCTGGCCGCCTACGGCTATGTGGGCGCCGAAGGTGACCAGTGGATCGGCGCCGAGCCCTTGAGCGATGAAGACGCCGAGTTGCTCGGCCGTCCAGCCGGCAGCGTGTTTCTCAAGGCCTCGCGTACCACTTATGACCGTCGCGAACGCTTCATGGAGTACGTCGAAAGTTTGCTCGACCCTCTGCACTTTCGCCTGCACCTGCAGTTCGGAGCGTCGAAATGACCCGGCAAAATCGCGCCCTCGGCGCTTTCTACGGCCTGGCGTTGGGTGATGCCCTGGGCATGCCCACCCAATCCTTGAGCCGCGAGCAGGTCCGTGCGCGTTTCGGTGCCATTACCGGCCTGGAAGACGCCGACGCCGATCAGCCCATTGCCCCCAACATGCCGGCCGGCTCCATCACCGATGACACCGAGCAGGCGATCCTGGTCGGCGAGTTGCTGGTCGAAGGGCAGGGCAGCATCGAGCCGACCGTGCTCGCCCAACGCCTGATCGACTGGGAAGCGGTGATGCGTGCCAAGGGGTCGCAGGATCTGCTCGGGCCGTCCACCAAGCGCGCCATCGACATGATCCTCGCCGGCCACACTCCGGAAGAATCCGGGCGCTATGGCACCACCAACGGCGCAGCGATGCGCATCACGCCGGTGGGCATTGCCGCCGATGTCAGTGACCCGGTGCAGTTCATCCAGGCGGTGATCCAGGCGTGCCAGGTGACCCATAACACCACGCTGGGCATCTCCAGCGCGGCGGCAGTCGCGGCGGTAGTCTCGGCAGGCATCAATGGCGTGGACCTCGGTGAAGCGCTGAACATCGGCACGCAGATCGCCCAGCAGGCGGAAAGCCATGGTCACTGGGTGGCTGGCGGACGGATTTCCACGCGCATCAGTTGGGCGCGAACCCTGAGCGTCGGCAGCGGCGACAAGGCCCTGTTTGCCGAGCTGCTGTATGAATTGATCGGCACCTCCGTCGCTTCCCAGGAGTCCGTAGTGGTGTCGTTTGCCCTCGCCCAGCAAGTGGCGGTGGGTGAGTTGGAGGCCTTCGAGGCGCTGTGCCTGGCCGCCAGCCTTGGCGGAGACACCGACACCATTGCCGCGATCCTCGGCGCCATGCTCGGCGCCTGTCTGGGCCTGCAGTGCTGGCCTGAAGCGATGATCGAACAGGTCAAGCAGGTCAATGGCCTCGATTTGCAGCCGTTGGTCGCGGGGCTGCTTACATTGCGCTGAACCCTGTAGGCGTGCCCCCGGCTCCTACACAGGTCGCGTCGAGTCAGGATGACCGGTTAAAGCTTTGATTCTCTGCCACAACCACAACAATACAGGCACCAGGAGCACCCCTCATGAGCAGCACTTCTTCCGGCCAAAGTGCCGGGCAACTGGAAACACGCGGTATCGAACCGGTCCCTGAAGGCGAGTGCAACGGCCATCCGCTGCAACTGTTCTGGGTGTGGTTCGCGGCCAATATCAGCATCCTCGGCTTGCCGCTGGGCGCGACCCTGGTAGCGTTTCGCGGCCTGGCGATCTGGCAGGCGATCATCGTCGCGATCCTCGGCGCCGCCGGCTCTTTTGCGGTGGTGGGCATCATCTCGATTGCCGGCCGACGTGGCCGTGCGCCGAGCCTGACGCTGTCCCGCGCGATCTTCGGGGTACGCGGCAACATCGGGCCGACGCTGGTCTCGCTGATGTCGCGCCTGGGCTGGGAAACCGTCAACACCACCACCGCCGCCTTCGTGTTGCTGTCGTTGTGTTCGATCCTGTTCGGCTCGCCGGTCGAGGCCAAGAGCGCGCCGCTGCTGACGCTGATCTTCATCGCCATTTTCGTGCTGCTGACCCTGTCCGTTTCCGGCCTCGGCCACGCGACCTTGCTGGTGATCCAGAAATGGTCGACCTACGTGTTCGGCGCATTGAACATCCTGGTCGGCGGTTTCCTCTGCGCCACCATCGACTGGAGCGCGGTGTTCAATGCCACCCCGGCGCCGTTGAGCGCGATGATCATCGGTATCGGCACCATGGCGGCGGGTACCGGTATCGGTTGGGCCAACGCCGGTGCCGACATGTCGCGCTACCAGCACCGCAGCGTCAAGGCCGTGCGCCTGGTGGCGTCCGCCGCGTTCGGTGCGGGCATTCCGCTGGTGCTGCTGATTACCCTCGGCGGCCTGCTGTCGGTGGGCAACAACGACCTGGCGTCGGCGACTGACCCGATCATCGCGATCCGCGACATGCTGCCGACCTGGATGGCCGTGCCGTACCTGATCACCGCCTTCGGTGGGCTGCTGCTGTCGAACAACTTGTCGGTGTACTCGGCCGGCCTCACCACCTTGACCCTCGGCTTGAAGGTCAAACGTGTGCACGCGGTGATCGTCGATATCGTGGCGATCTTCGCCGGCTCCATCTACTTCATGCTGATCGCCGACAGTTTCTACGGCCCGTTCATCACTTTCATCTCGTTGCTCGCGGTACCGATCACCGCGTGGGTCGGGATCTTCGTGGTCGACCTGATCCACCGTCACTACTACAGCCCCAAGGACCTGCTCGACGTCAGCCCCAGCAGCGCCTATTGGTACCGTGGCGGGGTTGAGTGGCGCGCGTTTGGCGCCTGGGCCGTGGCGATCGTGCTGGGCTTCAGCTTCACCACCATCGGCACCACTGCCGAAAACATCTGGTTCGCCGGGCCGTTGTCCGACTCCTGGCTGGGCCACAACGGCCTGGGCTGGATCGTCACCTTCCTGGTGGCCGGCGGGATTTATGCGCTGCTGGGCGGCGCGTCTGACCGTCGTCCGGCTTTAGTCGAGAGTCACAATGTCTAGATTGCTGCACACCGGCCAGGTCATCGTTGACCTGGTCATGGCCCTCGACACCCTGCCCGCGACCGGCGGCGACGTGCTGGCGCAGTCGGCCAGCTTCGAAGCCGGCGGTGGTTTCAACGTGATGGCCGCCGCGCGCCGCAATGGGTTGCCGGTGGTGTACCTCGGGCGCCATGGCCGCGGGCGCTTCGGTGACCTGGCCCGTGCGGCCATGCAGGCCGAAGGCGTGGAAATCGCCCAGGCGGCCAGTGACGGCAAGGACACCGGCCTGTGTGTGTCGCTGACCGAAGCCACCACCGAGCGCACCTTCATTTCCCATATCGGCGCAGAAGGCGACTTGACGGCCGAGGATTTGGCAGGCGTCGTGCCACGGGCAGACGACTATGTGTACGTCAGCGGCTACAGCCTGTTGCTCGAGGGCAAGGCGCAGGCGTTGCTCGATTGGCTGCTGGCGCTGCCGCGCGCTATACCCGTGGTGTTCGACCCGGGCCCCTTGGTCAAGGCGCCGGACTCGGCGTTGATGGTTGCCTTGCTGCCGCGTATCGATATCTGGACCAGCAACGGGCCGGAGGCGCTCGCGTTTACCGGTGCCACGACGCTCGCCGATGCGCTGCTCGCACTCACTCGACATTTGCCTGCCGAGGCCTTGTTGGTGGTGCGCGACGGTCCGCAGGGTTGCTGGGTCAGTCGTCGGGGCGAGGCTGAGCATGTGCCGGGTTTCAAGGTCCAGGCGGTCGACAGCAACGGTGCGGGCGATGCCCATGCCGGGGTGTTCCTGGCCGGTTTGGCCAGCGGCCTGCAACCGGCCCAGGCAGCCCGTCGCGCCAACGCCGCCGCGGCCCTGGCGGTCACGCGCTGGGGCCCGGCGACTTCGCCAGGGGCTGCCGAAGTGGACGCGTTGTTGGCAGAATAGGGGCACTCAGTACGGAGCTGTCCCATGACCCAGAACATCTACGACACGCCGGCCTTCTTCGAGGGCTACAGCAAAATGAGCCGCTCGGTGGAGGGCCTCGCCGGCGCGCCGGAGTGGCCCGCCTTGCAGGCCTTGCTGCCGCCGATGTCCGGTTTGAACGTGGTCGATCTGGGCTGCGGTTATGGCTGGTTCAGTCGCTGGGCCCAGGAGCAGGGCGCCGCACAGGTGCTTGGCCTGGATGTGTCGCACAAGATGCTGGCGCGGGCCCGGGCGATGACCTCGGCGCCGACCGTCACCTACGCCATCGCCGACCTGGAACAACTCGACCTGCCGGCGGGCACATTCGATTTGGCCTACAGCTCCTTGGCGTTCCATTACATCGTCGACCTAAAGCGATTGTTCCAGACCCTCCATCAAGCGCTGGTGCCGGGTGGGCGGCTGGTGTTTTCCATCGAGCACCCGATCTTCATGGCGCCGCGCAACCCAGGCTGGCAGGTCGATGCTCAGGGTCGCAAAAGCTGGCCGGTGGACAGTTACCAATTAGAGGGGCCACGGGTGACGAATTGGTTGGCCGAGGGCGTGATCAAGCAGCACCGTACCTTGGGCACGTTGCTCAATATGCTGATCCAGACGGGGTTCACGCTGAGCCATGTGCAGGAGTGGGGGCCGAGCGAAGCCGACCTCAAGGTCCTGCCAGCGTTGGCAGAAGAGCAAGAGCGTCCGATGATGCTGCTGGTCTCGGCGCACCGCTGATTGGCGGCACCGCGAAAAATAATATGTGGCGAGTGGTGGCGAGGGAGCTTGCTACGGTTCGACAGCGCAGCCGGAGCAAGCTCCCTCATCACAGCCCAGAATGGGTTTTGAAATGTTCGGAAGACCGGCGTCAGCCAGCCTTTCGCAGCGCTTCAATCAGTTGATCCTTTCGCATGTTCGAGCGGCCCGGAATGGCCCTGGCCCGCGCTTCCTGCAGCAAGCTCTGCTTGGTTTGCGTCGCCAATGAGGCCCGGCTGTTGCGCGCATGGCCGTCACGGCTGGCCACGGCACGCTTGGCCGAGTCGCTGCGGGCCTGGGACTTTTCCTGCGGGGCTTTACGCTGACCCGAGCCACCGGCCTTTTCGCCACCGCCAGACTGCTTGTTGACGGTAGCCCAGGCGCGGGCCTCAGCTTCATCCTTGGGTACGCCCTGGTGCTCGTAACTCTGTTCGATACGGGCAGCCTTGCGCTTCTGTGCGGCGGTGTATTTGGCTTTGCTTCCTAGAGGCATTGCGATACTCCCACTGGCCCTGTCGCCAGGGCCAGACCAGACAAAATGGATTACTGAGGGCTTTCACTTTCAAGCTTGCGGGCCTCGTCGACACCGGAGGCGGTCAGCTTGATCGGCAGGTTCAACGAGTATTCACCGGCGTCGTCGGTGGTCACATGCCCATCCTTGATCAGCCCGCGGTCCTGGAGGAACGCCAAGACACTGGCCACCACCTTTTCGCCGCGGTAGTTATCCAGCACCTCCTTGCCCAGGCCGTTCGGGTGGGCGTGCAACAGGCGGGTGAGGACTTCTTTTTCAAGGTTTCTATCGACGTTCATGCGTACCTCTTCACTGGGAAATGATCGGGTGTTGGTGTTGCTATCGATCCATCAAGGCGCAGGCTGTTTCGGCGCGCCAGGCACGTTCGAGTCGTCGCCTTTGTTGATGTTGGGTTGATTGATCGCGGGGCCCATCTTGCCATTGCCGACGGCGGCCGGAGCCTGGCGTTGGGTGTCGTTGCCCTGGGTGCGCGGGTCTGCGCCTGGCTGGATGATCGCGCCGCCGTTGGTGTCCATGCCGGTGCCCATCGAGTCCTGGGACTCCTGGGTGGCAGGGTTTGGCGAGCTACCGGCCGGGTCAGTCTTGCCGGTGGACGAGGTGGCAGCGAAGGCGCCCAGCGATGTGGCAGACAACAGGCCGGTGAGGGCGAGGGCGGCAAACTTGGAATTCTTCATGAGGGTGTCTCCATATGATTAATGTCCTTACCCTCTATTGGTCCGCCCGGCTTCGGCGTTCGTGCCTTGATGGCGACGAACGGTATTAGCCCACCTGTAAGATTTTGTGTGTCGAGAGCCTGCGCGCGATCAGGCGTGCCACGGTGATCATCCAGTTCAGTGCGGCGATGGCCAGCACGCAGAGCATCAGGGTCGACAGGCCGTACTCGACGATGATCTTGCCCGCCAGCAGCGGAAAGCCAAACACGCCGACAAAGTACCCGAGGCTGAATAACAGCAGGGCCTGGGACGTGGTGCCGGGCGGTGCTTCATTGGCCACCAGCCCGTTGATTACCGAGTAGGTCAGGCCGTAACCCACGCCCAACGTGGCAGCCGCGAGCAGGTAGCTGAGGTTGCCGCTCACCCCAAAAGCAAACAGGGCGATCGACCCGAGCATCAACCCGGACAACACGCAGGCGGCGCGGTAGGCGTCACGCTTGACCACGAAGCCGGCGATCAACAGGCGGCTGGTAATGGCGGCACTCAGGAACCCGCCGAAGAACAGCGAATAGTCCAGGCCATGCGCGGCTGCGTAGCTGGTCTGGAAGGATGAAAGCCCACCAAATACGCACCCTCCCAAGCCGACCATCAGGATGGCGAACGCCGCCCTGGAAGACAGCACTCTGCGGCTGGCAGCCCAGGAAATACGGGCGGCAGGCACGTTCGCGTGATGCTTGAGCCGAGCGCCCATGCGCCAGAACATCACCACACCGGCGAGGCTGGCCAACCCGGCAATATAGAACGCGCTGGTCAGGGGCAGGTCCAGCGCGCTGGCGGCGCGCCCGAGCAGGGGGCCGGAGCCGATCCCACTCAGCATGCTGCCCGACAGCAGCGCAAAGTACTTGGCTCGCTGGCGTGGTTCTACCAGCAAGGTCACGATGATCGGACCCAGTGTGTAGAACACGCCCCAACCCAACCCCAGGGCCAGCCCGCACACCATCAAGCCTTGGCCAAACCCGGGCACTAGGGCAAAACCCAGGCACGCTACCACCAGCAACACGCCCATCCCGGCAATTGCCCGAGCCGCGCCCAGTGCATCGGCCAAATGCCCGGAGAGCACCACGGCCACGAAGGTGCTGAGCATCGCCATGGAAATCACGCTGCCGGCATCATGGTCGTTGCCGCCGCGCGCGTGAATCAGCAGCGACAGCAAAAACGTCGAACCGTAGGACAGGGACAGCAGGAAGCTGGCAAGGCAGAACAGCGCGAAAGTCTTCGCGCCCACCGGCGGAGTGGCGTGCATGGGCAAGTCTCGAATCGTTGGCGTTATGCCGACTGTTTACCATGGGCGGCCACGGCGATTGTTCTGTGGTTGGTGGTGCTCGGATCACTGCGCGACGGAGTAAAGCACCCGCACCCTCTCGAAATTGCACTGCAACTCGTCATGAAAGCGCCTTAGTATGTGTGCTTTGAAATTGCCCAAGGCTCGCCCATGACCATCGAGATTCGCCCCGCCGTGCCCAGCGATGCTGCGCAGATCCTGGCTTTCATCACCGAGCTTGCCGAGTACGAGAAGGCCCGGCATGAAGTGATCGCCAGTGTCGCGGACATCGAGCGCAGCCTGTTCAGCGAGGGCGCGACCGCCCATGGCCTGATCTGCTTGCGGGACGGCTTGCCGATCGGTTTTGCCGTGTTCTTTTTCAGTTACTCCACGTGGCTGGGCAGCAACTGCCTGTACCTCGAAGACCTGTACATCAACCCCGAGCAACGCGGCGGTGGCGCCGGCAAGAAGCTCTTGCGGCATTTGGCCAAGATCGCTTGCGACAACGGCTGCGGCCGTTTCGAGTGGAGCGTGCTGGACTGGAACGAGCCGGCGATTGCCTTCTACAAATCCATCGGCGCCCAGCCGCAGGAAGAGTGGGTTCGTTACCGCATGGAAGGCGATGCGCTGCGCGACTTTGCCCTCGGCTAGTCACCCAGCCTGTAGACACTGAAGATCAACAGGTGGGAGCGAGCTTGCTCGCGAATGCGCTGGATCAGTCAACTCATGTGTGACTGGCCACGGCATTCGCAAGCAAGCCTGCTCCCACATTTTTTTTGATTTTTGCTCGCTATATGGGATGCAAATTTATATATTGAGATATTTTAAAAGATGGGTTTATAGTCGCCTGCATCAGCACTCACTACCAAAAACAAAACAGGTGAAGCGATGCAGCCCCAACCGTTGTCGTTACCCGCTGTGCCCGAGCCCACCTATGGTGAACGGCTGAAGAACAAAGTGGTGATCATCACGGGCGCCGCCCAGGGCATTGGCGAGGCGATCGTCGCCTGTTTCCAGGCCCAGCAGGCATGCCTGGTGATTGCCGATATCCAGGGCGACAAGGTCGAGAAAGTCGCCGCCCATTGGCGCGAACGTGGCGCCGAGATCGTCGCGCAATCCATCGATATCACCTCCAAGACGCAGTGGCAGGCGTTGGTCCATGTCGCCATTGAACGCTTCGGTCGCGTCGATGTGCTGGTCAACTGCGCCGGGGTCAACGTGTTCCGCGACCCGCTGGAGATGACCGACGAGGACTGGCGCCGCTGCTTCGCCATCGACCTCGACGGCGCCTGGTACGGTTGCCGTACGGTGCTGCCGCACATGATCGAGCAGGGCATCGGCAACATCATCAACATCGCCTCCACCCATTCCAGCTACATCATTCCCGGTTGCTTCCCTTACCCGGTGGCCAAGCATGGCCTGCTCGGCCTCACCCGCGCGCTCGGCATCGAATACGCGCCCAAGGGCATCCGCGTGAATGCCATCGCGCCGGGCTACATCGAAACCCAGCTCAACGTCGATTACTGGAACGGTTTCCCCGACCCCCACGCCGAACGCCAGCGTGCGTTTGACCTGCACCCGCCCAAGCGCATCGGCCAGCCGATCGAAGTGGCGATGACTGCATTGTTCCTGGCGACTGACGAGGCGCCCTTCATCAATGCGACCTGCCTGATGATCGATGGCGGGCGCTCCGTGATGTACCACGACTAGAACTTGTAACGCTCAATAACAACAAGAGGTGGCTCATGTTCAAGAAGACACTAGGCACTCTGGCGCTCGCGATGGCGTTCAGCAGCGTGGCACTCGCCGAAGAAGTGAAGATCGGCTTCCTGGTCAAGCAGGCCGAAGAACCCTGGTTCCAGACCGAATGGGCCTTCGCCGAAAAGGCCGGCAAGGACCAGGGTTTCACCGTGATCAAGATCGCGGTGCCCGACGGTGAGAAGACCCTGTCGGCCATCGACACCCTCGCGGCCAACGGCGCCAAGGGCTTTGTGATCTGCCCGCCGGACGTATCCCTTGGCCCGGCGATCATGGCCAAGGCCAAGCTCAATAACCTCAAGGTGCTGGCGGTCGACGACCGTTTCGTCGACGCCAAGGGCAAGCCTATGGAAGACGTGCCCTACGTCGGCCTGGACGCTTACAAGATCGGCCAGAAGCAAGGCGAAGCCATGGCCACCGAAGCGAAAAAACGCGGCTGGGACTGGAAAGAAACCTACGCCGTGATCAACACCTTCGACGAGCTGGAAACCGGCAAGAAACGCACCGACGGCTCGGTGGAAGGTCTCAAGGCGGCGGGCCTGCCGGCTGACCATATCCTCTTCAGCGCGCAGAAAACCCTCGACGTCCCCGGCAGCATGGACGCCACCAACTCGGCGCTGGTGAAGCTGCCCAGTGGCGCGAAAAACCTGCTGATCGGCGGCATGAACGACAGCACCGTGCTGGGCGGCGTACGCGCCACGGAAAGCGCCGGCTTCAAGGCGGCCAACGTGATCGGCGTCGGCATCAACGGTACCGATGCAATCGAGGAATTGAAGAAATCCAATACCGGTTTCTACGGCTCGATGCTGCTGAGCCCGGATGCCTCGGGCTACAAAACCGCCAGCGCGATGTTCGAGTGGGTCACCAAAGGCACCGAGCCTGCCAAGTTCACCGCCCTGGACAATGTCACCCTGATCACCCGCGACAATTTCAAGCAAGAGTTGAGCAAAATCGGGCTGTGGAAATGAGCGGCGCGGCCCTGCGTTTCAATGGCATCGGCAAGGAGTTTCCCGGTGTGAAAGCCCTGGCGCAGATCAGCTTTGAAGCGCGGCCGCATTCGGTACATGCGCTGATGGGCGAGAACGGCGCCGGCAAGTCGACCCTGCTGAAGATTCTCGGCGGCGCCTACTTGCCGAGCAGCGGCACGCTGCAGATCGGCGAGCAGACCATGGACTTCAAATCCGCCGCCGACAGCATCGCCAACGGCGTCGCGGTGATCCACCAGGAACTGCACCTGGTGCCGGAAATGACGGTGGCGGAGAACCTGTTCCTCGGGCATTTGCCGACGCGTTTTGGCGTGGTCAATCGCGGGCTGTTGCGCCAGCAGGCGCTGGCCTGCCTCAAGGGCCTGGCCGATGAGATCGACCCCGACGAAAAGCTCGGGCGGCTGTCCCTCGGGCAGCGCCAACTGGTGGAAATCGCCAAGGCGCTGTCGCGGGGTGCGCATGTGATTGCTTTCGACGAGCCGACCAGCAGCCTGTCCGCCCGCGAGATCGACCGCTTGATGGCGATCATCACGCGGCTGCGCGACGAGGGCAAAGTGGTGCTCTACGTGTCCCATCGCATGGAAGAAGTGTTCCGCATCTGCAACGCCGTCACGGTGTTCAAGGATGGCCGCTACGTGCGCACCTTCGAGGACATGAGCACGCTGACCCACGATCAACTGGTGACCTGCATGGTCGGTCGCGACATCCAGGACATCTATGACTATCGCCCGCGCGAGCAGGGCGAGGTGGCGCTGAAGGTCGAGGGGCTGCTCGGCCCGGGCCTGCGTGAGGCGGTCAGCCTGCAAGTGCACAAGGGCGAGATCCTCGGGCTGTTTGGCCTGGTCGGTGCCGGGCGGACCGAGCTGTTCCGGTTGCTCAGCGGGTTGGAGCGCGCGACCGCCGGCCACCTGGAATTGAACGGGCAGGCGCTGCCCTTGCGCTCGCCCCGCGATGCCATCGCCGCTGGCGTGTTGCTGTGCCCGGAGGACCGCAAGAAGGAGGGCATCATTCCGCTGTCCAGCGTCGCCGAGAACATCAACATCAGCGCGCGTGGTGCGCATGCCACGTTTGGCTGGCTGCTGCGCGACGGTTGGGAGAAGGGCAACGCCGATAAGCAGATCAAGGCGATGAAGGTCAAGACGCCGAACGCCGAGCAGAAAATCATGTACCTGTCGGGGGGCAACCAGCAGAAGGCCATTCTCGGCCGCTGGCTGTCGATGCCGATGAAAGTACTGCTGCTGGACGAGCCGACGCGTGGCATCGATATCGGCGCCAAGTCGGAGATCTACCAGATCATCCACAACCTCGCCGCCAGCGGCATCGCGGTGATCGTGGTATCCAGCGACCTGATGGAAGTGATGGGCATCTCCGACCGCATCCTGGTGATGAGCGAAGGCGCCCTGACCGGCGAACTGACCCGCGATCAAGCGGATGAAGCACGGCTGCTGCAACTGGCGCTCCCGCGTTCGCGGGCTTGAAGAATAAGAGGGTTTGGCTATGTCTCAGGTAAAAACTGCAAAGGGCTTCTGGCCGGGTTTCAACCAGCGCAAGTTTCTCGATGACTGGGTGATGCTGCTGGCGGCACTCAGCATCTTTGTGCTCAGCGCGTTGTTTATCGACAACTTCCTCTCGCCGCTGAACATGCGCGGCCTGGGCCTGGCGATTTCCACCGTGGGCATCGCGGCGTGCACCATGTTGTTCTGCCTGGCGTCGGGGCACTTCGACTTGTCGGTGGGCTCGGTGATCGCCTGCGCCGGCGTGGTGGCGGGGATCGTGATCCGCGACACCGACAGCGTGGTGCTCGGTGTGTCCGCCGCCTTGGCCATGGGCCTGGTGGTGGGGCTGATCAACGGTATCGTCATCGCCAAGCTGCGCATCAACGCGTTGATCGCGACCCTGGCGACCATGCAGATTGTGCGCGGCCTGGCCTACATCTTTTCCAACGGCAAGGCCGTCGGGGTGATGGACGAAGGCTTCTTCGTGTTCGGCAACGGCCAACTGATGGGCGTGCCGGTGCCGATCATCATCACCGTGCTGTGCTTTGTGTTCTTCGGCTGGCTGCTCAACTACACCACCTACGGGCGCAACACCATGGCGATTGGTGGCAACCAGGAAGCGGCGCTGCTGGCCGGGGTGAACGTCGACCGCACCAAGATCATCATCTTCGCCGTGCACGGTTTGATCGGCGCGCTGGCCGGGGTGATCCTGGCCTCGCGCATGACCTCGGGCCAACCGATGATCGGCCAGGGTTTCGAGCTGACGGTGATCTCTGCCTGCGTCCTGGGCGGGGTCTCGTTGAGCGGTGGTATCGGCATGATCCGTCATGTGATTGCCGGGGTGCTGATCCTGGCGATCATCGAGAACGCGATGAACCTGAAGAACATCGACACCTTCTACCAGTACGTGATCCGTGGTTCGATCCTGTTGCTGGCGGTGATTATCGACCGCATGAAGCAACGCTAAAGTCGTGCCCTGTGAAGATCAAAATGTGGGAGCTGGCTTGCCTGCGATAGCGGTGTGTCAGCCTGCACATTTACTGGCTGACACGCCCTCATCGCAGGCAAGCCAGCTCCCACAGTGGATCTCCTCTGTTCAGGAGGGCTGCATTTGCCATAATGGCGCCGTTTTCGTACCACCACATAGGCCCGATATGCAGGAAAACGCCCACACTCCCGTCAAAGACGCTGCGCCTACCGGCACCCAGACCCTGCTGCGTGGCCTGGGCGTGGTGCAGGCGGTGGCGGCCGGTGCGCGGGATCTGAAAGAGATCGCCAAGCGCATCGGCACCACCCGCAGTACCACGCATCGCCTGGCCAGTTGCCTGGTGGAAGAGCGCTACCTGCGCGTGGTGCCGCAGGTCGGTTACCTGCTGGGGCCGAAGTTGATCGAGCTGGGGTTCCAGGCCCGCGAAGAGTTGCCGCTGGTGACCCTGGCCATCCCGTATCTGGATGAACTGTCGGCGCTGACCGGCGACACCATCCACCTGGCCATTCGCGAATACGATGACGTGCTCTACCTGCACAAGAATCCAGGCCGCAACGGTCCGGAAATGCGCTCGCGGGTGGGACATCGCATGCCTTTGGCGCGTACCGGAGTGGGCAAGGCGATGTTGCTGGATGACACCGCGCAGGAATGGCAGCGGCTGTACGAAGCCAGCCTGCCGGCGGGAGGCAAGAGCCTGCAATGGCCGCAGCACCCGGAACAGACCTGGGCGCAGTTCGAGCAGCGCATGCATGAATACGTGGTGGGGGGCTACGCGTTCGATCTGGAAGACAACGAACCGTCCATCCGTTGCGTGGCGGCACCGGTGCGCGATGCGAGCCGGCGAATCGTCGCCGGCATCAGCATCGCCAGTACCGTGCCCTACATGCCGCTGGAGAAAATGGCCGAGCTGATCCCTGTGATCAAACAGGTCGCGGCCCGGCTTTCCGCGGAGTTGGGCGCAAAGGCCTGATCAGGCCTTCAGGGTCGCCATGTCGATGACAAAGCGGTACTTCACATCACCGGCGATCATGCGGGCGTAAGCCTCGTTGATCTGGCGGATGTCGAGCATTTCGATGTCGCAGGTGATGCCATGCTCGGCACAGAAATCCAGGACTTCCTGGGTTTCGGCAATGCCACCAATCAACGAACCGGCCAGCACTTTACGCCCCAACACCAGCTTGGCCGCATTCACCGGCGGGTCTACCGGCTCGATCAGGCCGACCAGGATGTGCACGCCGTCAAAGCGCAGTACATCGAGGTAGGGGTTGAGGTCGTGTTGTACCGGGATGGTGTCCAGCAGGAAGTCGAAGCTGCCGGCGGCGGCCTTCATCTGCTCGGCATCGGTGGACACGATCACGTGATCGGCGCCCTGGCGACGGCCTTCTTCAGCCTTGCTCGCCGAACGGGTGAACAAGGTCACTTCCGCGCCCATGGCCTTGGCAAACTTGATGCCCATATGGCCCAGGCCGCCCATGCCCAGCACGCCGACCTTATCGCCGGCCTTGACGCCGTAGTGCTTGAGCGGCGAGTAGGTGGTGATGCCGGCGCAGAGGATCGGCGCGGCGCTGGCGAGGTCGAGCTTGGCTGGAATCTTGACCACGAAGTGCTCGCTGACCACGATGCTGTCGGAGTAGCCGCCCATGGTGTTGCTGCCGTCGACGCGGTCGGGGGTGGCGTAGGTCATGGTCGGGCCTTCGAGGCAGTATTGCTCCAGGTCCGATTTGCACGCGTCGCAGTGGCGGCAGGAGTCGACCATGCAGCCTACGCCGACCAGGTCGCCGACTTTGTGCGCGGTGACGCTGGCGCCGACGGCGGTGACTTTGCCGACGATCTCGTGGCCCGGCATCAGTGGGTACACGGCGATGCCCCACTCGTTGCGTGCCTGGTGGATGTCGGAGTGGCAGACGCCGCAGTAGAGAATCTCGATGGCCACGTCATCGGCACGTGGGCTGCGACGTTCAAACGACATGGGGGCGAGGGGAGTGGTGGCCGACTGGGCGGCATAACCGATAGCGGTGTACATGGATAAACCTCGCAAAAGCTTGGACTGGGGAGGTGGCGCATTCTGCGCGCCGACCCCGGGTGCGACCATGGCAAATGCTCCGAGTCTCATGCCTAAAGCTCCGGAGGAGCAGCTAAAAGCGGCAAGCTGCAAGCGGCACGCTATAAACTGCGGACATTCTTGCAGCCTGTGGCTTGAAGCCAGCTGGCCTGCACCAAGACGTATCTTTGCGAGAGCTGCTTTTATGTTGTTGACCCGCCATCTCGATGCCAACGCCACGCTGGTTTCCTTGATTGAGGGGCTCACGCCCTGCGACGGTTTCTCCCCGACCCACTTGCCCGGCGTGCAGGTCTTGCGCGCCAGTTGCGACGTGGCGCGCGGGCCGCAGATCTATGAACCGAGCCTGATGTTCGTGGCGCAGGGCAGCAAGGTCGCCTACCTGGGCCCGCGCACGCTGGAGTACGGCGCCGGTCACTACCTGATCCAGGCGATGCCGGTACCGTTCGAATGCGAGACCTTTGCCATGGCGCCCGACGCCCCGTTGTACGGGGTGACAGTGGGCATCGATCGGGTGGTATTGGGTGAGTTGGTCATGGCCATGGGCATGCAGGCCGGGCCGCCGCCGACGGCGCAGACCCTGGAATCGATGAGCTCGGTGGTGCTCGACGATGCGATGCGCGGCTGCGTCGAGCGGCTGTTGCAGTGCCTGCACGATCCGCTGGAAAGCCGGATCATGGGCCCGGCGCGGGTGCGCGAATTGTTGTTCACCGCCTTGCGCGGGCCCCAGGCCGATGTACTGCGCGCACTGGTGGAACAGCAGGGGCAGTTTTCGCGGATCGCTACCTCGTTGAATCACCTGCATGCCCATTACGCCGAGCCGCTGAATATCGAGACGTTGGCGGGGTATGCGCACATGAGTGCGTCGACGTTCCATGAGCATTTCAAGCGCTGCACCTTGCTGTCGCCGGTGCAATATCTGAAACGGCTGCGTCTGCTCAAGGCCCAGCAGTTGCTGCTGGTCGAAGGCATGGGCGTGGCGCAGGCGGCGCATAACGTGGGATACCAGAGCACGTCGCAGTTCAGTCGCGAGTACAAGCGCTACTTTTTGCGCAACCCCGGTGAAGAGCGGGCTGCATAATTCCATCAGGCACAACTGCGTAAATGTGGGAGCGGGCTTGCTCGCGAATACGCTGGGTCAGTTAACACATTCCTCAACAGACAGACCGCCTTCGCGAGCAAGCCCGCTCCCACATTTGACCGAGGTGACTGGTTTTTTTCGGGCCACAAAAAAGGCTCCCGATTGGGAGCCTTGTTTGTTCAAGCGACGGACTTACATGTTCGGGTAAGTCGGCCCGCCTGCGCCTTCCGGCGTGACCCAGGTGATGTTCTGCGAAGGGTCCTTGATGTCACAGGTCTTGCAGTGCACGCAGTTCTGGGCGTTGATCTGGAAGCGTTTTTCGCCGTCTTCCTTGGTCACCACTTCATACACGCCGGCCGGGCAGTAACGCTGTGCCGGTTCATCGTAGAGCGGCAGGTTGGTGCCGATCGGGATGCTCGCGTCTTTGAGCTTCAAGTGGCACGGCTGTTCTTCTTCGTGGTTGGTCCCGGAGATGAACACCGAGCTCAACTTGTCGAAGCTCAGCTTGCCGTCGGGTTTCGGGTAGTCGATCTTCTTGCTGTCCTTCGCGAGCTTGAGGCAGGCGTAGTCCGGCTTGGTGTCGTGCAGGGTGAACGGCATCTTGCCGCCGAGGATGTTCTGGTCGAACCAGTTGAAGCCGGCGCCGATGATCGGACCGAACTTGTGCATCGCCGGGCCGAAATTGCGGCTGGCGAACAGCTCTTCGTAGAGCCAGCTGGACTTGAAGCTGTCGACGTAGGCGGTCAGTTCATCACCGCCTTCGGACTCGGCAAACAGGCGGTCGGCCACGGCGTCGGCAGCGAGCATGCCGGACTTCATCGCCGTGTGGCTGCCTTTGATCTTGGCGAAGTTCAGGGTGCCGAGGTCGCAACCGATCAGCGCGCCACCTTTGAAGACCATCTTCGGCAGCGAGTTCAGGCCGCCTTTGCAGATGGCGCGGGCGCCGTAGCTGATGCGCTTGCCGCCTTCCAGGTACTGGGCCAGCACCGGGTGATGCTTGAGGCGCTGGAACTCGTCGAACGGCGACAGGAAGGTGTTGCTGTAGGACAGGTCGACGATCAGGCCGACGACCACCTGGTTGTTTTCCAGGTGATAAAGGAACGAGCCACCGGTGTTCTCGGCGCTCATGATGTCCAGCGGCCAACCGGCAGTGTGCACCACCAGGCCTGGCTGATGCTTGGCCGGGTCGATTTCCCAGATTTCCTTCAGGCCGATGCCGTAGTGCTGGGCGTCGGCGTCGCTGTCCAGGTTGAAACGCTGGATCAGTTGCTTGCCGATGTGGCCACGGCAACCTTCGGCGAACAGCGTGTACTTGCCACGCAGTTCCATGCCGGGGGTGTACAGGCCTTCTTTCGGATTGCCTTCGCGGTCGACGCCGAGGTCACCGGTGATGATCCCGCGGACCACGCCGTTTTCGTCGAACAGTGCTTCCTGGGCGGCGAAGCCTGGGTAGATTTCCACGCCCAGGTTCTCGGCCTGCTGGGCCAGCCAGCGGCACAGGTTGCCCAGGGAGATGATGTAGTTGCCCTCGTTGTGCATGGTCTTGGGCACAAAGAAGTCAGGCACCTTGGTGGAGGCGTCGGGGCTGCGCAGTACATAGATGTCATCGCGCACCACCGGGGTGTTGAGCGGGGCGCCGAGGGCTTTCCAGTCCGGGAACAGTTCGTTCAGGGCGCGGGGTTCAAACACGGCACCGGAGAGGATGTGGGCGCCGACTTCGGAGCCTTTCTCGACCACGCAGACGCTGATTTCCTTACCGGCTTCGGCGGCCTTCTGCTTCAGTCGGCAGGCGGCAGACAGTCCCGCCGGGCCAGCGCCGACGATGACCACGTCGAATTCCATGTATTCGCGTTCCACAGGCTATCTCCTACTCAAGGCTCAACAGGCTTTTTTTTCTAATGGGTGGAGGTTCGGTGTCGTATCCATCATCACTGTGCCAAATGGCAGGGGATGACCCACCTTTCTCTCTAGGTGGCGCATTATATCTACACCACTGTCAGCGTCCAATACAAACGTTTGTTTGAATTGCCCGCAGGCTAGGTAAATCAAAGAGGCGCGGCTTATGACTGGCTATTTTGCCGTATTGACCAGAATAGGTGTTCCGGTCAATATACGGTCGGTTTTGCGCTTACCGTAGGCAGACTGCAGGTTTCAAGAGCACGTCCAAAAGCAAGACAGGTGACGCGCGTCCAAACAATGGCGCTCAGTTTACACGCTGCGATAAAGAATGACCTCTCAGTCACCACTGACGAACGGTCGTCACTTCCCGTGAGCAAGGTCACTCGCCGAGGTTTTTGGAGGTGCCCTTGTGTGCCGATGAGCATCAACCGCCAGGTTCGCCTAGGCGACTTTCTTTTCACCGGAGAGTAACGAGGAATCCATGAAGGTTCTTGTAGCTGTCAAACGCGTTGTCGATTACAACGTGAAAGTTCGCGTCAAGGCGGACAATTCCGGCGTCGACCTCGCTAACGTCAAGATGTCGATGAACCCTTTCTGCGAAATCGCCGTGGAAGAAGCCGTACGCCTGAAAGAGAAGGGCGTGGCGACTGAAATCGTCGTGGTTTCCATCGGCCCTACCACTGCTCAAGAGCAGCTGCGTACCGCACTGGCACTGGGCGCCGACCGCGCCATCCTGGTTGAATCCGCTGAAGAGCTGACCTCCCTGGCCGTGGCCAAGTTGCTCAAAGCCGTTGTCGACAAGGAACAGCCTCAGCTGGTGATCCTTGGCAAACAGGCCATCGACAGCGACAACAACCAGACTGGCCAGATGCTGGCTGCACTGACCGGTTACGGCCAGGGCACCTTCGCCTCCAAAGTCGAAGTGAGCGGCGACAGCGTGGCTGTGACCCGTGAAATCGACGGCGGCGCACAGACCGTTTCGTTGAAACTGCCGGCCATCGTCACCACCGACCTGCGTTTGAACGAGCCGCGCTACGCGTCCCTGCCAAACATCATGAAAGCCAAGAAGAAGCCGCTTGAGTCGGTGACTCCAGACGCTTTGGGCGTTTCCACCGCCTCCACCAACAAGACCGTCAAAGTCGAAGCGCCGGCTGCACGCAGCGCGGGTATCAAGGTCAAGTCGGTGGCTGAACTGGTCGAGAAACTGAAAAACGAAGCGAAGGTAATCTAAACATGACTATCTTGGTAATCGCTGAACACGACAACAAGGTGCTGGCCCCGGCTACCCTGAACACTGTGGCTGCCGCTGCGAAAATCGGTGGCGACATTCACGTATTGGTAGCAGGTCAAGGCGCTGGCGCCGTGGCTGACGCCGCTGCGAAAGTGGCTGGCGTGAGCAAAGTACTGCTGGCCGACAACGCCGCCTACGCGCACCAACTGCCGGAAAACGTTGCCCCGCTGGTCGCGGAACTGGGCGCTGGCTACAGCCACATCCTGGCGGCCGCTACGTCCAACGGCAAAAACATCCTGCCACGCGTTGCTGCGCAGCTGGACGTTGACCAGATCTCCGAGATCATCTCGGTAGAAAGCGCTGATACCTTCAAGCGCCCGATCTACGCCGGTAACGCCATTGCCACCGTGCAATCGACCGCTGCCATTAAAGTGATCACCGTACGTGCCACCGGTTTCGACCCGGTTGCTGCTGAAGGGGGTTCGGCTGCGGTTGAAGCTGTTGCTGCTGCCCACGACGCTGGCACTTCGAGCTTCGTTGGCGAAGAGCTGGCCAAGTCCGATCGTCCTGAGCTGACCGCTGCCAAGATCGTCGTTTCCGGCGGCCGTGGCATGCAGAACGGTGACAACTTCAAACACCTGTACGCCCTGGCCGACAAGCTGGGCGCTGCGGTCGGCGCTTCCCGCGCTGCCGTCGACGCAGGTTTCGTACCCAACGACATGCAGGTCGGCCAGACCGGCAAGATCGTTGCGCCACAGCTGTACATCGCGGTCGGTATCTCCGGCGCGATCCAGCACTTGGCCGGTATGAAAGACTCCAAAGTGATCGTCGCGATCAACAAGGATGAAGAAGCACCGATCTTCCAGGTAGCTGATTACGGCCTGGTGGCGGACTTGTTCGAAGCCGTTCCCGAGTTGGAGAAGCTGGTCTAATCCAGTCGCTTCACTTATAAAGAGCCCGGTCCTTGTGACCGGGTTTTTTTTTGCCTTGGTAGATACCGACTTGCCGGCGCCTACAAGGGATGCGTTTGTGATGGGGAGAGTCTGTGATGGAATTGCGTCGTTGGGTGGTGCTGTTGCTGGGTGTGTCACTGCTTCCGAGCCTGACGCTGGCGGCGGGCAAATGTGAGCGCCTGGTCATCACCGGCAGCCCGGACGCACCGCCGTTGCTCTGGCGTGATCCCCAGGACCCCACGCACCTGATCGGCGCCACCGCCGATGTGTTGCAGCAAGTCGCCAAGGACCTCGGCTTGAAGGTCGACCTGCTCTACGGCGGCAAACGTTCCCTGGCCCTGGATGAAGTGCGCAGCGGGCGCATGGACATCCTCGCCGACGCACCGCTGAACCTGGGCGAGCTGGAGACCCTCGACTACATCCACCCGGCGCTGGTGCAGACCGACTATCTGGTGTGGACACGCAAGGACTCGGCACTGGTCTACAACACGGCCGCCGACTTGCACGGCCACAAGGGCGCAGTGTCGGAGCGGGCACGCTTGAGCCGTGAGTTCGAAACCCTCGCCGATCAGCAACTCACCCTGCAACGTCTACCGAGCCTGACCCCGGCCTTCCAGAAACTGCTGCTGGGCGAGGTGGATTATGTGCTGGCCGGGCGTTACTCCGGCATGGCCATGGCCCAGACATTGGGCATGAGCAACGACCTGGTCGCTCGCGAAACGCCGATCGATCAGCCCGGCCTGTACCTGGCGATTTCCCACAACTCGGCATGCAATGATCCGTGGTTGCGCGGACAGCTCGCCAAAAAGATGACAGAATTGCCCGGGTCTGGTGTGGCGGAAGCCGCGCTGCAGCGCAATCTCGAGCGTTGGAAAGCGCAATTGCAACAACCCGTCGGCACCCCAACAAAGTAGGGATTTTCAGTGACTCTTCGACCTCTTTTCGCGGCCCTCGCCGTTGTCGCTCTGGCGGGATGTGCAGCCGATCCTGCGCCGAATGAACAAATACGCCTCACCCAGCAAGCCTTGGAACAAGCCAGCGCCGTGGGCGCCAGTACTGATGACTCGCCCGAATTGAAACTGGCCGAAGACAAGTTCGCCCAGGCCAAGGCCGACATGGCCGATGAATCCTACAAAGACGCGCGCATGCAGGCCGAACAGGCTGAGCTGGATGCGCGCCTGGCTGAAGCCAGGATATTGACCCGCAAGAGCCAGGAACAACTCAACGTGCTCAACACCCGCATCACGCGTCTGCGCAAGCAATTGCAGTTGGGGGAAGCCCAATGAGCCCGATGATCCGTGCCGTGAGCTGTGTGTTGTTGCTGGGCAGCGCCGTGTTGGGCGGTTGTGCCAGCCATCCCAATGGCGAGCAGGCGCTGCAACAGGCCGGCAACGACTTCCAGAAGGTCAAGGAAGACGCCAATGTGCTGCGCTTCGCCCCCAAGGACGTGATTCGCGCCGGTGAGTCCCTGGCGCGTGCCGATCGCTTGTCCAGCTACTGGGGCAGCGGCGCCGACGTGGTGCATTACGCCTACCTGAGCCAGCGCTACAGTGCCATCGCTCGCGAGCACACTGAGCAGGCGCTCAACCAGGAGCGTGGCGCCAAGCTTGAATTGGAGCGCCAGCGCCTGCAGTTGGCCCTGCGTGAAAACAAGCTGATCAGCGTGCAGCAGCAGGGCAAATGGCTCGAAGAGCAGATCGCCAGCCTGGCCACCACCCAGACCGATCGCGGCCTGGTGATGACCCTGGGCGACGTGCTGTTCGATACCGGTGACGCCGAGCTGAAAAACTCCGCCAACCGCACAGTGCTGAAAATTGTGCAGTTCCTGCAACTGAACCCCAAGCGCGTGGTGCGCATCGAGGGCTACGCCGACAACACCGGTGGCGAGCAGGAAAACCTCAAGCTGTCGCGTGACCGTGCGCAATCGGTGGCCGATGTGTTGGTCGACCTCGGCATCGATGAAAAACGTATCCAGGTCGAAGGCTACGGCGACCAGTATCCGGTCGAGGCCAACGCCTCCGAGCGCGGCCGCGCGCAGAACCGTCGAGTGGAAATTGTATTCTCCGACGAGAAGGGCCAACTGGGCGCCGCCCGATAAGGCGCCAGCGCTGATCAAAATGTGGGAGCGGGCTTGCTCGCGAAGGCGGCGTATCAGTCACCCTTTAAGTGGCTGATGCACCGCCTTCGCGAGCAAGCCCGCTCCCACATTTCGTTTCGGTGCAGAGCTGAAATTCTATTCCCCCACCCCTACAGTTTTTACTGTCACTCCCGCCCGCGCTCGACTATTGTGGCAACTGTCCCCGTACACTTCTAAACTGTGCCGGTATGTTTCACACAAAAATAAAATACCCGTGAAATCGAGTGCTGCGTCATGACCAATCTGTTGCTTTACCAACGTATCGCCCAGCAACTGGCTGAGGACATCCGGCGCGGTGTCTATCAACCGGGTGAGCGCGTGCCTTCGGTGCGCAAGATGAGCTCCCAGCTCAACGTCAGCCATGCCACGGTGTTGCAGGCCTACGCCAACCTGGAAGACCAGGGGCTGATCCGGGCGCGGCCGCAATCGGGCTACTACGTGCACCAGACGCCGGCGCTGACGGCGCCAACGCCGGACATTGCCCGTGTCGAGCGTCCCGGGTTGGTCACCCGCAGCAGCATTATCCAGCAGGTATTGGGCGAGTCGCGCCGTGAAGGCGTGTTCCCGCTGGGCGCCGCCGTGCCGAGTGTCGACTACTTGCCGGTCCGCGCGCTGCACCAGCAGTTGGCCAAAGTCACCCGCTTCCAGAGCCCGCGTGCGTTCAGCTACATGTTCAGCCCGGGTTTTGAGCCGTTGCGCCGCCAAGTGGCGATTCGCATGCGCGACGCCGGCGTGGTGGTGGACCCTTCCGAGGTGGTGATCACCCACGGTTGCGTGGATGCGTTGCAGATGTCGCTGCGCGTGCTCACACGCCCAGGCGACCTGATTGCCGCCGAATCACCGACCTACTACGGTTTGCTGCAACTGGCCGACCTGCTCGGCCTCAAGGTCATCGAGATCCCCAGCGACCCGTCCACCGGCATGAGCCTTGAAGCCCTGCAACTGGCGGCCAACCAATGGTCGATCAAGGCCCTGGTGTTGACCACGCGCCTGAGCAACCCCCTGGGCGGCACCATGCCCGAGGAGCGACAGAAACAATTGCTGCGGCTGGCCTCGGACTTCGATATCCAGATTGTCGAGGACGATATCTACGGCGAGCTGATGTTCGAACTCGGTCGCACCAAGGCCCTCAAGGCCTATGACCGCCTGGACCGGGTCATCTACTGCTCGAGCTTTTCCAAGACATTGTCACCAGGGGTGCGCATTGGTTGGATGATCGCCGGCAAGTACCAGCAGGAAATCCAGCGCCTGCAGATGTTCAGTACCCATTCCGCCTGCAGCGTGACCCAGATGGGGGTGGCGGCGTACCTCGAGAACGGTGGCTACGACCGCCACCTGCGCTACATCCGCCAGGAATACCGCAAGAACCTCAGCGCTTTCCAGCTGGCGGTGCAGCAGTATTTCCCGGAAGGCACCCAGATGACCCGCCCGACCGGTGGCTTCATCCTGTGGGTCAGTTTGCCCGGACGGGTCAATACCCAGGAACTGCACGTGCGTGCCCTGCAACAGGGCATCAGCATTGCGCCGGGGTTGATCTTCAGCAATACCGAGCAGTTCAACCACTGCATCCGCCTCAATTGCGGCACGCCGTGGAACCGCGAGGCAGAGCGGGCGCTGATGACGTTGGGGATGCTGGCCAGCCAGTTGTGCCAGGAGACGGCAGCCGGCTTTTGAGCGGCGTATTGGGGACAACTCCGATAGCTGGCTAATCACCGCGCTTGTCATGCCGCGCACAACAAGCGAGCATATGGCCCTCTGCCGTTAATGCTGTAGGCGATATGACCTCAATTGTTCGTGCTGCTTTGGTGATTGGCCTGTTAAGCCTGTGTAACGTCAGCCCCGTGCTGGCGGCAACGCCTGTGACTGACGCCCAGCCCGCCGCCAGCAACCAGCAGAAAACGCCTGCAAAAAAACCGGCACCGGCGCAGAAAGCCGCCGCGACCAAGAAAAAAGCCGCCACGGTGAAAAAACGTGCACCGGTAGCGAGCAAGTCAAAATCGGCCCGCGAAGTGGCCCAGACCCAACTGGCACCGGCACAGTTGGACCTGACACTGCCTACGGACATGGTCCGGCACCTGCAGCCCCTGGGCACCATGCCCAAGCCCAAAAGCGTACCGCTGCTGCCGCCGATGTTTGGTGACAAGCCCACTGACAACAGTGCCTTCCAGATCAACGGGCGCCTGCTCAGCAATGAAATGAAACTGCAACTGCGCAACGAAGAGCGCCGCGATGTTGAAGGCGCTGCGTTGGAGTTCGAGTTCAAGCAATAAACTTTTCGCCCTAACGTGACGTCACCCCTCGACCATCTGTCGCAGACTGGTCAGTCACTTTTGTTTTCTGCGAAAAACCCCTGTTAGACCATTTTAAAACGGCTGTTTAAGGGCGTACTCTAGCCCGGCCATCCACATTGAGTCGTCGAGGACCTTTTGGTCATGAAATGCCGTGAAGGCTGTGGCGCGTGCTGCATCGCCCCCTCCATCAGTTCGCCATTACCGGGCATGCCACACGGCAAACCGGCCGGCGAACGCTGCCTGCACCTGTCTGTCGAACAGCTGTGCCAGCTGTTCGGCCGGCCGGAACGCCCGGCGGTGTGCAGTGATTTCAAGGCCGATATCGAGGTCTGCGGCACCGACCAGGCCGATGCAATCCGGTTGATCGGCTGGTGGGAGCAGATGACGGCGGCTTGATGGGCTTTACTATCGGAACTTCAACAATAAGGAATACAAACAATGGGTTCGCTGAAACGAATGGCTGTGTTGTGCGGTTTTACGCTGGTGTTTGCTGCCACTGCCCAGGCTGAGGATTGGCAAGTCGCCAAGGACGAAGACGGTATCAAAGTGTCCCTGAGCGAAATCGCCGGCTCCAAGTACAAGGCGTATCGCGGTGTGACCGTGATCAAGGCGCCCGTGGCCAAAATCGTCGCCCTGCAGGAAGACGTGGCCGGTGCCTGTGCCTGGATCCACGAGTGCAAGTCCCAGAAGCTGGTCGACAAGAAAGGCGACGAGAGCTGGACCTACACCCAATTCAAGGCCCCGTTCCCCGTGACGGACCGGGATTCCTACCTGCATATCACCACGACCAAGGCGGCCGACGGCACGCTGACCCGTAAGCTCGAGGGCGTCCCGACTTACAAGCCTGAAGAAAAAGGCTACGTACGGGTTGCCCAGGTCGATGGCTTCTGGAAGCTCGTGCCAAAAGGCGACAACCAGACCGAAGTCACTTACCAGGTGCACACCGAGCCAGGTGGCAGCGTGCCGTCGTGGTTGGCCAACAAGTTTGTGGTGGACGCGCCGTTCAACACCTTGAAAGCCTTGAAAGAACACGCTGAGAAATAAGCGCAGTTGATCTGGTGCCTCCTGACTTGAGTGGAACGTTTGGCGAACCCTCAAGGTCCAGATAGTGGTAAGCCCACACACGGGTTTTATCGAGGAGGCACCGATGCAAAAGTGGCAGATTACCTTCGTTGATGATCACGGCGTTCAGTCCGTCGAGCAGTTCACCTGCGATCAGAAGCCCAGCCTCGAAGATGCGGCACACATGATTCGCAACAAACTGGTGCCCATCGCCGCTGAACTGGACCTCAATGACCTGGAAGGCCGCAAGCCTGAGCCTACGGTCAAGATCCTCAAAGACCAGAACAGTATCCAGATCCTCGACATCTCTCCCGCCGCCTGAATATTCCCTGTACACACTTAAAGCGCCTCTGGTGGAGGTGATAGCTTCGCGCTACTCTGCAAGTGAGATCAGCGAACGAATCGCTAAGGTCTGGTCTTGTCAGCTACATGCTTGTTTTCCAGCGGTGATGTTTTTGCCGTAGCTCCCACGCCAGTACGGCGTGGGCTTCGGGAAGCACGGAAAGTCTATCCATCAATTCGAGGAGCACTTTTCATGAGCACAGCCTATCAAGAAGACATCAGCACCAACGTTCTGCGCCGCATGAAAGAAGGCGGCTTCGACTTCTCGCGTTTCCACCCCATTGAGTTCTACGCCATATTCCCGGATGAGGAACGGGCGCGCAGGGCTGCGGGTGAATTTCGTGGGGAATCCCTGAATGCCCAGGTCAGCGCGCGCGACGATGGCGCCTGGTACCTGGAACTGAGCAAAATCATGTTTGCAACCTACGACGGCATAGGAGACTTCGAGCAGGACTTCGAGGCGGTGGTCGAGCCTCTGGGCGGCATTATCGAGGGATGGGGCGTCAAGCAGGAGGTGCGTGGGTTACCCATGTAGCAGTATGAGAAACACAGCGTATCGGCTGACCTTCGGGTCGGCCGATTTTGTTTGTGGCCAGCCTTTATCGCTGCCCGGTTCGGCATCGTCGCCAACCTCACTATCACCCCACCTACACAGCATTTCTCCAGCCAAAAAAAAGCCACCCGAGCAGGGTGGCCTAAAGGGAAGAGCGTTGCGCTGAAGCGGTAGGACGCATCCTGTTCAGCAGATGGTTGCGATTATCCGCAAGCGCGACCGGGCAGTGAAATCAACTCTGACTATGCTGTTGATAGCCAAAGCGCGCATTGCGATGAAGCGTGCGCCTGTGCGCGGGGCATTCTGCGCACCAGGACGGTGCGAGCAGATCCCTTTGGTTATTCAACGCACTGATTTTTAAGTGTTTATGCCGCTGGCACGGGCCTTGCGAAGGTTCAAGCGTCCGGGTGACAAGGAGTTCGGCATGATCCGCACTTATTACGACGAAATGTACGACGGGGCAGGGCAGGTTCGCCCCCATTACCGCGAGTTCGCCCGCTGGTTGGCTGAAACCCCTGTTGAACTGCTGGCCCAACGCCGGCGCGAAGCCGATTTGCTGTTTCACCGCGCCGGGATCACCTTCACCCTGTACGGCGACGAGCAGGGCACCGAGCGCCTGATTCCCTTCGACACCATCCCGCGCAGTATTCCCGCCAGCGAATGGCGGATGGTCGAGCGCGGCTGCATCCAGCGGGTCAAGGCGCTGAACATGTTTCTCGCCGACCTGTACCACGAGCAACGCATCATCAAGGCCGGCATCATCCCCGCCGAGCAGGTGCTGGCCAACGAGCAATATCAACTGGCGATGCAGGGGCTGAACCTGCACCGCGACCTGTATTCCCACATCTCCGGGGTCGACCTCGTACGCGATGGCGACGGCACTTACTACGTTCTCGAAGACAACTTGCGGACACCGAGCGGCGTCAGCTACATGCTCGAAGACCGCAAGATGATGATGCGCCTGTTCCCCGAACTGTTCGCCGCCCAGCGCATCGCGCCCATCGATCATTACCCCAACCTGCTGCTCGATACCCTGAAAAGCTCCAGCCCCCTGGATAACCCCAGTGTGGTGGTGCTGACCCCGGGCCGCTTCAACAGCGCGTTCTTTGAGCATGCTTTCCTGGCCCGCGAAATGGGGGTGGAGCTGGTGGAGGGCGCCGACCTGTTCGTGCGTGATGACCGGGTGTTCATGCGCACCACCGACGGCCCCAAGGCCGTCGATGTGATCTATCGCCGCCTCGACGATGCGTTCCTCGACCCGCTGGCGTTCAACCCGGACTCCATGCTCGGCGTGCCCGGCCTGCTCGCCGCGTATCGCTTGGGCAATGTGGTGCTGGCTAACGCGATTGGCACCGGAGTGGCGGATGACAAATCGGTGTATCCCTTCGTCCCCGAGATGATCCGATTTTACCTGGATGAGGAACCCATCCTGCAGAACGTGCCTACCTTCCAATGCCGTAAACCCGACGAATTATCCCACGTGCTGGCCAACCTGCCGGACCTGGTGGTTAAGGAAACCCAAGGTTCCGGCGGCTACGGCATGTTGGTCGGCCCGGCTTCGACGGCGGCTGAAATCGAAGCCTTTCGCGCACGTATCAAGGCCAAGCCCCACGCCTATATCGCCCAGCCGACCCTGTGTTTGTCCACCTGCCCGACCTTCGTCGACAACGGCATCGCCCCGCGTCATATCGACCTGCGCCCATTCGTGCTGTCCGGCAAGGAAACCCGCGTGGTGCCTGGCGGGCTGACCCGCGTGGCGTTGCGCGAAGGGTCGCTGGTGGTCAACTCGTCCCAGGGCGGCGGCACCAAAGACACCTGGGTGGTCGAGGATTGAATTATGTTGAGTAGAACTGCCTCGGATTTGTACTGGATGTCGCGCTACCTGGAGCGCGCGGAAAACCTCGCGCGCATGCTCGATGTCAGCTATTCGCTGTCGTTGATGCCCCAGGATGGGCGCGGCGATGGCCTACATGAATTGGCCATGCCGCTGTTGATCACCGGCACGCTGGAAGATTACCGCGAGCGTCATGGTGAACTGCACGCTGAACACCTGCTGCATTTCTTCGCCCTCGACGCGGCCAACCCGGCAAGCATCTACAGTTGCCTGGGCGCTGCGCGGGCCAGCGCCCATGCCGTGCGTGGACGAATTACTGCGGACATGTGGGAAAACATCAACGCGACCTGGCTGGATATTCGCGATATCGCCCAGCAGGGCTTGAGCCGCTACGGCATGAGCCGGTTCTGCGAATGGGTCAAGGAGCGCTCCCACCTGTTTCGCGGGGCGACCTACGGCACCATCATGCGCAACGATGCCTTCCGGTTTATTCGCCTGGGGACGTTTATCGAGCGTGCCGACAACACCCTGCGCCTGCTCGATGCACGTTATGAAATGGCCGGCGACCGCGCCGAAGCTGTCACCGACGGCACGGCCCACGCCTACTATCAGTGGAGTGCCTTGCTGCGCGCGTTGTCGTCGTTCGAGGCCTACACCGAGATTTACCGCGACGCCCCCGGCGCGCGGCAAGTCGCGGAACTGCTGCTGTTGCGTGCCGATGTCCCGCGTTCGCTGCGCGCCTGCAGCGAAGAGATCGACCAGATCCTCGCCAGCCTGCCCGGCCTCAACGGCCGCCCGGCCCAGCGCCTGGCCGCCGAGATGGACGCGCGCCTGCGCTTTACCGCTATCGATGAGATTCTCGAGGAAGGCCTGCACGCCTGGCTGACCGACTTTATTCCCCTGGTCCGCCAACTCGGCGACGCCATCTACAGTTCCTACCTGGAGGCCGCATGAGACTCTCCATCAGCCACGAAACCACCTACCGCTATGAAGACCAGGTGCGCAACAGCATCCAGTACCTGCGCCTCACGCCCCACGACAGCGAGCGCCAGCATGTGCTCAGCTGGCAGTTGGACCTGCCACGCCCGGTGCGTGCGCAGGTGGACCCGTTCGGCAATATCCTGCATGTGCTGACCCTGGACGAACCCCACGACGCCATCATCATCGGCGCCCGTGGCCAGGTGGATATCGACGAACTGCGCGAGGCCGAACATGAGAGCCAGTCGGCCTTCCCATTCCTGCGTTGCACACGCCTGACCGAGCCCGACGAGGCCTTGCGCGGTTTTGCGCAACAGCATTGCCATCAGCGCCGCGATCGCACGGCGCTGATCGACCTGATGCACGCCCTGCACCAGTCGATGGTCTACACGCCGGGCTCCACCGAAGTCGACACCTGCGCCGCCCAGGCCTTTGCAGGGCATGCGGGTGTGTGTCAGGACCACACCCACGCGTTCCTGGCCTGCGCGCGCAGCCTGGGGATTCCTGCGCGGTATGTGTCGGGATATTTGTACACCGAAGACACCGCGCACCTGGCCAGCCACGCCTGGGCCGAAGCCTGGCTGGATGACGCCTGGTACAGCTTTGATGTGACCAACCAACTGGCCCGGCCGGAGCGGCACTTGAAACTCGCGGTGGGCCTGGACTACCTCGACGCCTGCCCGGTGCGCGGCATGCGCCGTGGCGGCGGGCATGAGCAGATGCATGCCAAGGTGTTCGTTGCGCCGACGCCGGTGATCTCGGTGCAGCAGCAGTAAGCGACTGCTCGAAGGGCTGCTGCTGATGTTTTGTGGTGAGCGGGCTTGTTGTGGCAAGCGGGCTTGTTGTAGTGAGTGGGCTTGTTCTGGCAAGCGGCTTGTTGTGGTGAGCGGGCTTGCCCCGCGTTGGGCTGCGCAGCAGCCCTAAAACCCTGCACTGAGTAGTGCCTGACACAGTGCATTCTGCTTTATCAGGGCTGCTGCGCAGCCCAACGCGGGGCAAGCCCGCTCGCCACAACAAGCCCGGTAGACACAACAATCTCAGTTGCCAGAACAAGCCCACCTACCCATCACCCAGCATTCACGGCTGCTGCTTACGCCCCGCCATATGCTTCAAATAACCCACCAATAAATCCAGCTCGCTGTCGGGTAACACGCTGGCGGCGAATGCTGGCATTTTTGCCTGTGGCCAATGCCGCAGGCTCTGCGGGTCGCGGATATAACGTTTGAGGAAGTCGGCGCCGAAATACTCGGTGGGGTTGTAGGGAATATTCAGGTCCGGCCCCACCTGCGCATCGCCGGCGCCATTGAGGCGATGGCAGGCCAGGCAGTTTTTCTGGAACAACGCGAAGCCCTGATTGACCGGGTCGTTCGCGGCCAGCGCCGGGTCGGGCAACAGCGCGGGGAAGCGTTCGGCCACCGTCTTCAACTGTTTGATCGTGGAGATCTGGAACGGCCACTGCTCAGGGCTGATATGCCCGGTTTGCGGATCGGTCCACACCAGGTAGAACGGCCCTGCACTCGGCTTGCCGTCGGCCAGCGCGGGCCAGGGGTGAGCCGGGTCCTCCACGGCCAGCCAGGCGCGAGCGCCGCGGGTTTGCTGCAACGGCGCCGCCGCCAGTTCGGCGGCAAACCCATCCAGGGCAACGGCTTGCAGATGAGCTTCAGGCGTGAGACCCGGTAGGAGCACGGCCAGCGGTACCGCGCGATAAGTCATATTGCGCTTGTAGGAAACGTCATCGACGATCTGCACGGTCTGCGCGTCCGGATGCTTGAGCAGGTCGGTGGTCTGCCAGGTCTTGCGCGTGTGGTCGAGTTCGATGCTCAACGAGGCTGCCGTGGCAGGTACGGCAATGAACAAGGCGAGAAGGGCGAGGATGAATTTCAACGGATAAGCCCGATGCGAGGGGACGATGGGGCTCACGATAGCGCAAATTCGCACGCAAAACGGCAGCGCCTGCAACAGGACCGCTATACGCAATGTCCCGGCAGGTGCTGCCAAAAACTGCAGTCCTGGTGCTGTGTGTGCACGGAATGTGGGGAGTGAGTGGTCACCCAATGACCTTGGTCAGGTTGGGCAGGATCAGAATCAGTGTGGTGGCGAAAAGAATGAGTCCCGCCTGACGTACTTTCGAATGTTTGAACATGGCTGACTGCCTTTTGTTGTTATTCCTGAGCGTCAAATGCGTGCCGGTAAAATCTACTATGCCGTTATGACGTGTCGCTTTTCTTACAGTTGCTCCAGCAAAACCCGGCAGCAACTTCCTACTGATTGAACCTTAGAGCCCTCGTTCTGCGTGGCTTAGATCCATTTAATATCAGCTAATCAGGATTTCAGCTTAAAACGCTATGAGGCCTATCGCCATCTTGGCGCCAATGCCTTGGCTAGACAGCTAAAACGATTAATCAAGCAATACGCGCGTAAGCCTACCGTTCGTCCGAGCGTGGTGGTCAAAAGCAATGAGCGCATCCGTCATTGAAACCGTGTCAATCGGGCCTAAGGTAGGGGCACACATGCACAGCGGTTCGAGGATGTCATGACCCAAGCTTTGATCTTTGATGCGATACGCACGCCCCGGGGCAAAGGCAAGGCCGATGGTGCCTTGCACAGTGTCAAGCCGGTCGACCTGGTGGCCGGTCTGCTGACAGCGCTGGCGCAACGCAGCGACCTCGACACGCACCAGGTGGATGACATCGTGCTCGGCTGCGTCACGCCCGTGGGGGACCAGGGCGCGGACATCGCCAAGACCGCCGCGCTCGTCGCGGACTGGGCCGTCAGCGTCGCCGGTGTACAGGTCAACCGCTTCTGCGCCTCGGGCCTGGAAGCGGTCAACCTCGGCGCGATGAAAGTGCGTTCCGGCTTTGAGGACCTGGTGGTGGTCGGCGGCGTCGAGTCCATGTCCCGCGTGCCCATGGGCAGTGATGGCGGCGCCTGGGTACTCGATCCGCACACCAATATGCACAGCCACTTCACGCCCCAGGGCATCGGCGCCGACCTGATTGCCACCCTCGAGGGCTTCACGCGCGAGGACGTCGATACCTTTGCCCTGCAGTCCCAGCAGAAAGCAGCCAGGGCGCGCGCCGACGGTTCATTCAGCAAGTCGCTGATCGCGGTGCAGGACCAGAACGGCATTGTGCTGCTCGACCAGGATGAATTTATCCGCGGTGACTCCACCCTCGAAGGCCTCGGCAAGCTCAAGCCGAGCTTCGAAATGATGGGCCAGATGGGCTTCGACGCCACCGCGCTGCGGGTCTACAGCCATGTGGAACGCATTCACCATGTGCACACGCCGGGTAATAGCTCCGGGATTGTCGACGGCGCTGCGCTGATGTTGATCGGCTCCGAGGCCAAGGGGCGTGAGCTGGGCCTGCAACCGCGGGCGCGCATCGTCGCCACGGCGGTGACCAGCACCGATCCGACCATCATGCTCACCGGCCCGGCGCCGGCTACCCGCAAGGCCCTGGCCAAGGCGGGTTTGCGCGTTGAAGACATCGACCTGTTTGAAGTCAACGAAGCGTTTGCGTCTGTCGTGCTCAAGTTCATCAAGGACATGCGCATCGACCCCGCGCGTGTCAACGTCAACGGCGGCTCCATCGCCATGGGCCATCCGCTGGGCGCCACCGGTTGCGCGATCCTCGGCACCCTGCTCGACGAACTGGAGGCGCGCCAGCAACGTTACGGCCTGGCCACCCTGTGCGTGGGCGGTGGCATGGGCATCGCCACCATTATCGAACGCCTCTGAGCCGAAGGAATTTGTCATGACCGAAGCCATTCGTTACGAAAAAGGCCAGGACCAGATCGTGGTGCTGACCCTCGACATGCCCGGCCAGAGTGCCAACACCATGAACGGCGTGTATCGCGAGGCCATGGCGGCCACCGTCACGCGCCTGGAAGCGGAAAAGGAGCAGATTGCCGGCGTGATCATCACCTCGGCCAAGAAAACCTTTTTTGCCGGCGGCGACCTCAATGAACTGATCAAGGTCGACAAGGCCCACGCCAAGGATTTCTACGACGGCGTGCGGGTGCTGAAGGCGCAATTGCGACGCCTGGAAACCCTGGGCAAACCGCTGGTCGCCGCGATCAATGGCGCCGCGTTGGGCGGCGGCTGGGAGATTTGCCTGGCGTGCCACTACCGCGTCGCGCTGGATGACAAATCGGTGCAGCTCGGCTTGCCGGAGGTGACCCTCGGCCTGCTGCCGGGCGGCGGCGGGGTGGTGCGCATGGTGCGCATGCTCGGCCTGGAAAAAGCCCTGCCGTATCTGCTGGAAGGCAAGAAAGTCCGCCCACAACAGGCGCTGCAGGCTGGTTTGATCCAGGCGCTGGCGCTGAACCGCGATGAGCTGCTGGCCAAATCCCGCGCGTGGATTCTGGCTAATCCAGAGGCCAGGCAGCCGTGGGACACCAAGGGCTATCAGCTTCCAGGCGGCACGCCGTCGAACCCCAAGGTTGCGCAGATGCTGGCAATAGCGCCGTCAATTTTGCGCAGTAAGACCCAGGGCTGCTTCCCGGCCCCGGAGAAAATCCTCTGCGCCGCCGTCGAGGGCGCCCAGGTGGATTTCGACACCGCGCACCTGATCGAAACCCGCTATTTCACCGAGCTGGTCACCGGGCAGGTGGCGAAAAACATGATCGGCACCTTCTGGTTCCAGCTCAATGAGATCAACGCCGGCCGTTCCCGACCCGAGGGCTTTGCGCCTTATGTGACGCGCAAAGTCGGCGTGCTCGGCGCCGGGATGATGGGCGCCGGCATCGCCTATGTCAGTGCTTGCGCCGGCATTGAGGTGGTGCTCAAGGACATCAACCAGGCGGCGGCCGACAAGGGCAAGGCGCACTCAGCGGCGTTGTTGGACAAGAAGGTCAGCCGTGGGCAACTGACCCCGGATCAGCGCGAAAGCACCCTCGCGCGCATTCATCCTACGCAGGATGACGCCGACCTGGCCGGTTGCGACCTGATTATCGAAGCCGTGTTCGAAGACCGCGAACTCAAGGCCAGGGTCTCTGCGGCTGCTCAGCAAGTCGTCGGTGCCGAAGCGGTGATCGCCTCCAACACCTCGACCTTGCCCATCAGCGGCCTGGCCACGGCGGTGCCCGACCCAGGCAAGTTTGTCGGCCTGCATTTCTTCAGCCCGGTGGACAAGATGCCCCTGGTAGAAATCATCAAGGGCGCGCGCACCTCGGACGAAACCCTGGCCCGGGGGTTCGATTTCGTACTGCAGATCAAGAAGACCCCGATTGTGGTCAACGACAGTCGCGGCTTTTTCACCTCGCGGGTGTTCGGCACTTTCACGAATGAAGGCATTGCCATGCTCGGCGAAGGGGTGGCCGCCGCCATGATCGAGACCGAGGCGCGCAAGGCGGGGATGCCGGTGGGGCCGTTGGCGGTGTCTGACGAAGTGTCTCTCAGCTTGATGAGCCATATCCGACAGCAGGCGGCCAAGGATCTGCAGGCGGAAGGTAAAAGCGTGCCGAGCCATCTGGCGACGGTGGTGATTGACCTGTTGGTGAACGAGTACAAGCGCGCGGGCAAAGCGGCGGGGGGCGGCTTTTACGAGTACCCGGCGGGCGGGCAGAAGTATCTCTGGCCGGAATTGAAAAGCCGCTTTGAACAGCCCGGGCAACGGATTTCAGCACAGGATGTACGCGACCGTTTGCTGTTTATCCAGGCTATCGAAACCGTGCGCTGCGTGGAGGAGGGCGTGTTGCTGTCCACCGCCGACGCCAACATCGGATCGATTTTCGGCATCGGCTTTGCGGCCTGGAGCGGTGGCGCGTTGCAGTTTATCAACCAGTACGGCCTGAACGACTTTGTCGCCCGCGCCCGTTATCTGGCCGAGCAATATGGCGAGCGGTTCTCGCCGCCGGCGTTGTTGCTGGAGAAAGCGGCACAGAACGCGACGTTCTGACGGTTTTGGGTATGCGCGGGGCTTGCCTTGTCAGGGTATTTCAAGGCAGGCTCTGGGGTGTGCATTATTCCCATCACCGTGTCAGGTATTTTTTATGTCGCTACGCGTCTGTATCCTGGAAACCGATATCCTGCGTCCAGGCTTGATCGATCAATACCAAGGGTACGGGCAGATGTTCAAGCGCCTGTTCTCCAAGCAGCCGATTCCCGCCGAGTTCGTCGTGTACAACGTGGTGCAGGGCGAATACCCCGCGGACGATGAAGTGTTTGACGCCTATCTGGTGACCGGCAGCAAGGCCGACTCCTTCGGTACCGACCCGTGGATCCAGACCCTCAAGACCTACCTGCTCGAACGCTACGAGCGTGGCGACAAGTTGCTCGGCATTTGCTTCGGCCACCAATTGCTGGCGCTGCTGCTGGGCGGCAAGACCGAGCGTGCCGGCCAGGGCTGGGGCATGGGCATCCACGACTACAAACTCGATGCCAAGGCGCCGTGGATGAGCCCTGAAGTGGAAGAGCTGACGCTATTGATCAGTCACCAGGACCAGGTCACCACGTTGCCGGACAACGCCACGGTCATTGCCTCCAGCGATTTTTGCCCGTTTGCCGCGTACCACATCGGCGACCAGGTGCTGTGCTTCCAAGGCCACCCGGAGTTTATCCACGACTATTCCCGCGAACTGCTGGAAATTCTTCAGACGACCCTGGGCGAAAAGGTCTACACCAACGGTGTGTCCAGCCTGGAGCGTGACCACCACGGCGTGACCGTGGCGGAATGGATGATGCGCTTCGTGGCGCACAAGCCCGAGGCCCGGGTTTAAAGCCAGCCCGAGCGCTTGAAACTGGCCCACAGGCTGGTACAGCCCACCGCGATAAACCCGAGCACGGCAAAATAGCCGTAGTGCCATTGCAGTTCGGGCATGTTCTGGAAGTTCATCCCGTAAATCCCCGCCACCGCGGTGGGGAACGCGAGGATCGCCGCCCACGCGGCGAACTTGCGCTGCACCACGCTCTGGCGCGACGCCTCCAGCAACACCCCGATTTCAATGGTCTGGCTGGCGATGTCGCGCAGGGTGGTGAGATCTTCCATCTGCCGCGTCACGTGGATTTGCACATCACGAAAATACGGGCGCATGTTCTTGTCGATAAACGGGAAGCTCAGCTTCTGCAGCTCCTGGCTGATCTCCACCATCGGCGCCACATAGCGCTTGAGCCGCAGCACGTCGCGGCGCAGGCCGTGGAGGTTCTGGATATCGACTTCACTGAGGGAGTTGCACAGCACATTGCGCTCCAGCTCATCGATCTCGGCATGGATCGCCTCGCTCACGGGCTGGTAGTTTTCGGTGACGAAATCGAGCAGCGCATAGAGGACGAAATCTTCGCCATGCTCCAGCAACAGCGGCCGCGCCTCACAGCGCTGGCGCACATAGCCGTAGGACGCCGAGTGGCCGTTGCGTGCGGTAATGATGTAGCCGTTGCCGGCAAAAATATGTGTCTCGATAAACTCCAGCTTGCCGTTGTCGCGCACCGGTGAATAAGTGACGATAAACAGCGCATCGCCGAAGGTTTCCAGCTTGGGGCGGCTGTGTTTTTCCAGGGCGTCTTCGATGGCCAATTCATGCAGGTTGAACTGGCGTTGCAGGTTGGCCAGCTCCTGTGCGCTGGGTTCTTCCAGGCCGATCCACACAAAGTGGTCGGGTTTGGCGGCCCAGGCCGCGCCTTCGTCGAGAGTGATGTCAGTGACTTTCTTTCCGGCGCTGTAGACAGCGGCCGCAACAACTCTACCCATGATACTGATCACTTCTTATTGGGAGGACAGGTGTTGGGCAGCTTAGCCTGAATGGCGTTCCCTTGTGGCCGTTGGCGCAGCGTGCATTTTTATCCGCAGCATAGGGGAATTACAGAGGCGCGGGTGTCCAGGCGGTTTGCAGTTCGCGGTCCATCCCTGCAATGCATTCATCCATCTGCGCCTGGCAGGCCTGCATCAACTGCGGGATGTCGTCTGCAGTCAGGCCTGTCGTAGGAATCGGCGGCAGCGAGCGTATGAGCACATCACCACTGTTCCAGCGATTGAGCTGCATGTGGGTGACGTAATTGCTCACGCACACCTGCACGATCGGTACACCGGCGGCAATCGCCATATGGAACGCACCTTTCTTGAACGGCAACAGGCCTTTGCCCAGGTTGCGCGTGCCTTCCGGAAACACCCAGATCGACGTGTCCTCATGCTGCAAGGTGTGAGTAGTGGTAAGCATCGCGCGGCGCGCCTTGTGCGCGTTGCCGCGATCAATCAGCACATTGCCCGCCAGCCAGAACAGCTGGCCGAACAGCGGCACCCACTTGAGGCTTTTCTTGGCGATACACACCGTGCGGTGCGGCACCACGGTGCCGAACACAAACAGGTCGTAGTTGGACTGGTGGTTGGCAATGATCACGCATGTACCGGGCTTGTTGCGCAGCGAGTCCACGTCGGCCTTCACATTCAGGCGCAGGATCCACATGGCTGGCAGCGCGTAGAGGCGAGCACATAAACGGCTGTTATCCGGGTTGAACGGCCGGCAGACACCGATCAGCACGCCCAGCACGCCGGCGACCATAAAATGCAGGCCCATCAACAACATACGCAACAGAAAAAGCATCGAAACAGCCCATCGGGACAAAAGGTGGCGCAGTGTACGGTTGTGCACTGTATTCGGCAATTACCCCTGTAGAGGGAGGAGATAGGCGATGTTTAAGTACATGTTTCAACATCTGCTGACATCGGCAGGCTAGAGCGGCTGAGGATGATTCGAATTTATCTGTAAGAAAAAGCCCGACTCAAGGTCGGGCTTTTTTATTCGGCTGCAGGCTTTAGCTGAGGATATGGCCCTGGTCCTGGATGATCGCATCGTCCAGTGCTTCCAGCAGCGCCTTGCGCACCTTCAACTTGGTGTGTTTGTGGGCGTTCATATTCAGCTTCTTCAACTGGCGGGCCGCTTCCAGCGCTGCAGCATGCAGCTCTTGCGGTGCGACCACCTTGTCGAGGAAGCCTGCGCCCAAGGCGCCTTGCGGGTCGAACATCTCGGCATTGATCACCGAACGGTGAAACGCGGATTTGCGCAAGCGATCCCGCGCCAACTCGATCCCGGCGTAGTGCATGGTCATGCCGATTGCCACTTCATTCAGGCCAATGCTGAACGGGCCTTCCACACCAATCCGATAATCCGCCGACAACAACAGGAACGCGCCCTTGGCGACGGCATGCCCTGGGCACGCCACAATCACCGGAAACGGGTGCGACAACAGGCGACGCGCCAACGTCGAGCCCGACGTCACCAGGCCGATTGCCTCTTTAGGGCCGGCCGTCATCACTTTCAAATCATAACCACCCGACAAAATCCCCGGCGTCCCGGTGATGATCACCACCGCGCGGTCCTTCTCGGCCTGGTCCAGCGCTGTATTAAACGCACTGACCACATCGGGAGAAATGGCATTCACCTTGCCGTTGCTCAAGGTCAGGGTCGCGATACCGTCTTCGAGGTGGTAAGCAATCAACTCACTCATGACGCGGTTCCTTGTAGGACTTGTTATAGATAGGCTGTTTATAGAAGCGTATGCACAGACGTTACCCACCACGCCCGCCCCGGTAAAGCGCCGTGACTGACTACCCAGTCAGACTTTTCCGGCATGCCGGTCGCCCAATAGCCTAGGGCAGGGCGCAATCGCCGTTCCAGACGCGTGCTGCCCATGCCCAAGAATGGCAGAATCACCACCCCTTGCCGGGCACCTCCCGGTATAGCGGTCTAAGCGCATGAAAATTCTGAAAAAAACCTTTGCCATCAGAAAGGCTTTCGACTACATTAGCGCGCCTCGACAGACTGAACTGGTTTGACGAGATACGGTGAAGTGTCCGAGTGGCTTAAGGAGCACGCCTGGAAAGTGTGTATACAAGAAATTGTATCGAGAGTTCGAATCTCTCCTTCACCGCCACATTAAGAAAAGCCCGTGAATTCAGTTACTTAGAGTTCGCGGGCTTTTTCGTTTGCACTACTTATTTGTACTACTCCCCTCGTATCGCATCCCCTTCGCTATAACCCTGCCCCTCTGCGTCACAACCTAGTTATGTTCTCGCGCCCAGAGAAGGCGGTTCACGCCTGTCGGAATTACCGTTCGTCTCGCCGAATGGAAAATAGTTGCTTTAGTTGTTGGGGTGTGCTTAATAAGTGGCGTATGTCATGGTAATCTTAGGCACTAGCTAATAGTTTTTCTAAGAACTTCTTTGCCCCCCCGCGACACCCTGAATTTCTCCTCGACTTCCGCAAGGGAGTCACTGGCCCGGTTTCCATGCCGTCCGACCGCTAGCACTCGTCGAGCCATAACTGTTGGACAAGCTGGTTCCTTGTCGCATCGCAGCCCCTCGATCTAGTGGAATGGGGCAACTAATTCAGCAAAAACTGAAAACAAGCATCGGCTACATCTTAAAGGCGAGAACCTTAAAACTCTCGCCTTTCTTTTTGCCTTTCATTCAATAACGAAACTTTCGAAACAACTATATCACCTAAATATGAGACCTACTCTATGTGCCGGCAAGGCATCTACAGGCTCTTCTAGGGCGATTGGTGAGATTGCCTTCCCTGGTGTGGCAGATAGCTATAGGGATCCTGTAATCGCCTCTCGGGAGCTTGCGGGCGACATGGTTCCTGTGTTTGAAGATATACCGCTTGAAGCGTACATAGATACGCCACCACAAGCTCCTGTAGTCGTGCATAAGCGATTGCAGTTGTTCGTGGATACATTGGATGAAGTGGTAGATGTTACCGTTCCTATAATCGGGCAAGGTGCTAAAATTGAATACGTATATGACGACCCTCTGCCCTGGTAATGGCGGCAGAGGGTTGAAAGCAGCAATGTCGTTAATGCATTGCATTCACGCTCTACAATGGTGGTCGAGATACTCTCTCGCTAGCTTCAACTTGTCCTGCTAGATTTCTGTCAGTGATCCTGCGGACTGCTTCAGCGGCAATGAATAACGCTCTCATTGCCAATGACATGAGTTGCAATCTGGTGAGGCCGTGGTCTGAATATCGACTGTTTACGTAATTCGGGAAGCCCTTGCTCGCTTCAAGTAAACGATCATCGTTGCTGTTTGAGTAGTATTTCACTAGGCTCTCTGAGAGCGCTACTAGATTGTGATTTAGCTTTCTCACTTCTTTTTCATCTACTCCAAGTCGCAGTAGTGCACCTTTCATAGCCAGTTCGGCAGCTAAGCAACAAGTTTGTATTGCAGAGTCTGTGTCTGTAGCCTGAAAAAGCGTGCGTGCGGTTGATGAAATAGCTGACTTCGCATTGTTCAGGTGCTGAACTGCTGCGCTATCTTCAAATCGTAAGTCATCAACCCCATATGCCAAATCCCAAAGGTCACAGGCGCTGTAAAGTGACTTCCAACCTAGTTCTGGGTAGTGCTTGAAGATATTCTCAAGCTCGGCTTTGGTGATTTCAATTATATCCAGAGGTGTGACGCCGAAGGTTCCAAATCCGACATTCACCCTAGCAGGGTACATCGTGTCACGGATTGCAACCCCTGCATCTACAAGACCGGGTATTGAAAAATCCCCGCTGGGATATAGGGCTCGGTAGTCTTCCATGAGCGGGGTCCAGATACGCTCATCTAGAAAGTTACCTTCTATGTTGTTGCTCTTCATCCATTCCGCTACGACATGAAAAGGGCGCTGATGCAGGCTTAAGCCCTCGTTCATCAACTCGTCATCCAATCGCCTTAGGAACTCCTTGTCTATCCTTTCCATTTTCACTCTCCTTGATCTGTAGGGGGGGGGCATGCGTGCCAAGACAGGATCATTCGTCATAACGGCATTGCCCTAAGCCTAACCTCCCTGCCATGCTGGTGGCGAACTGATTCCACAGTCCGTGGCTCAGTCGCCAACCCAAGAAAGGATGCATGGAATGTTGCATGTAATTGTTTCACTAGACCTCGCCAATGCAAAGAAAGACCGACCTGACTTCAACAAGTATCTAGACGATAAAAGCTGGATGAAACTCAGTAACGTTGACACGGTATGGGCTATTCGTTTTCCGAAAGCTCACGAGGTAAACACTCAATTGATAATTGATACCATCGAGAAAACTCTATTGTCGGCGGCGACTGAGCTTAAACTTGATCGAATCGACTATGTTGCTCAGGTGGGGAATGGTGACGCTTTTGGGCGGCATATTCTTAAGAGGAATGGTGTGTATACCGTCCGCGAATTTGACCCGCGTAAACCCGCCGTAAACCCAGCATAACCCCCCCCTTTCCCGTAAGCGCTGGGCAGAACAGCACCTAGGGTGGCATTGGTGTAGCCCAGCGTGGCCGTGGACTGTGAAGTGGTGTGGCTAAGCTTTTTACGGTGGCTGCGCTCAACTGGAGGTTTTCACACCAAAACGCTCGTTTGAACTGGAATCGCCGGTTGTCAGCGAGACGGCAGCACCCAGCCCAGACCGACCCTTGGCTATGGAGCAATATTCACCGGTTGAGGTTTGTAACCTTCACTAAAGGCGCCCATTCCGGGTATCAGGGAGAGCCGTATGACTGAGATGAGTACAAAGGTGTTCCAGGCGTTACTGATCAAGCTTAACGAGGGGCAAGATACTGTTTCGTGTGATGAAGTGGCTGTGTTTGAAAGGCTCCTGGCGTACGACTACGCAACCTACAGAGAGAAGACCGCTACCGGGTACACAGGTGTGGCTCCCACAGGCAGAGGAACGACTCTGGCTTTGACGGGCGTAGTGACCTAACCCCGATGCATTAGTATCATCAAACGACCGTTAAGCGATACCGCTTGTCAGATGGGTAGGCTGGTATCATCAAGTATGGGTTTACAGGTTGTTGATACCATATTATTATGATCCCTCCATTTTTGATACCTAAGAGGGAAGCAAATGAGCCGCCTGTTTGGATATGGTCGTGTCAGTACGACGGAGCAAAACACCGATAACCAATTGGTGGCTCTCACCTCCAAGGGTTTTGAAATAAAGCCCACTCGCTGGTTCTCTGAGCAAATCAGCGGAGGCGTTCCCGCTCTACAGCGGCCTCAGTTCAGTAAGATGGTTGAACGCATGGAAGCAGGTGATACGCTCGTGGTGTTGAAGTTGGATCGACTCGGACGGGACGTACAGGATGTGCTGGCTACCGTGTCCCACCTCGCCACTATAGGTATCCACGTTCGTAGCATGGACCTCGATGGCGTAGACCTCACCAGCGCAGCCGGGAAGCTACAGCTAACCGTTCTCGCAGCTGTTGCAGCCTTTGAGCGTGATCGCATCAGAGAGAGGACCAAGGAAGGGCTTGCCCGATCTACCAAGAAGGCTGGGCGTCCAGTAGCCACTGCTACCACAGTCGTAGTTCAGCGCCGTAAGGCAATGGGTCAAACACAATCCCAGGTAGCAGCCGAACTAGGTATGGGGATTGCCACGGTCAAGAGACATTGGAACAAGGAATGAATACAGCTGTAGTGCCTTATAGAGCCCGCCATGAGCGGGCTTCGTTATGTCTGATAACACCCACAGCGCCACGCTCTACGCCTGCCAGAAGCGAACCTAGTGGCACCCAGCCCAACTTATTTGTAGAAAACAGCAGCTTGCAATGAGTCCTCTCACAGCCCGCTTAACAGCTCGGGCAAGTCGCCATGCCCTGTGGATTATTTTCCTAGCTGAAACTCCAATCGCCCATCGAGTTGCGGTCCTGCCGTCGCGGCGGGGCATGTATTCCAGTAAAAATAGCTCAACGGCATGGGTATGCCTCTCTAAAGGCTCGATGGACAAGGAACATTGCGTGATCCTGCAACTCTTCCGGATGGTCTTGAAGGTATTTCAGAACGATACGTACACCCTGTCCATTCGTGATGCCTTCGGGAAAACAAGTGCGGTACTTCGCTGGAAGCTCATCGTTCTGATACTGCATGGTCTGTCTAACGCCTTGCGTTAGGCCTAAGCAGTAACCCACGTCATAGTACCGATCAACTGGAGCGCCTTCCCCGGCCTTGACGGCAATGGTGCACTGCATTATCAGCTGATTTCCGTCTCCGCCCACAGCTATGGCACTGCCGCTCTTCATCGCCATTAATAATGCAATCGCTACCGCTGTCCCTGCTTTCATGGTTGCTTCCTATCTATGTAGTCTTGCGATACTACCGCTTGAAATAGCCTAGTGCCATCACGCTGGGAGACCTGCTAGCATCCTCCCACTCAATGGGATGTGGTGTTTTATGATGGACGATGAAGGCGATTTCAAGAAGGCACGTGGCTTCCTTCTCACGTATTCGGCGTTGGTTTTGGCGCTGTGGTATTTCGGCGCCGATCTCACACAGTTCAAGCTTATGGGCAACGAAATCAAGCTTTACCAGCGTACCGAAAGCGTGTGGTTAGTGCTTGCAGCCCTGAATGCCTATTTCTGGTTTCGCTTCTACCAGCGTATCCCTACCGACGGTCTGTATTTTGATAACGTAATGAGCGGCATTTACGAAGCGTCGTTGCGGAATCTAGCGTTGACTTTGACTCGCCGAAAATTAAGGAAAAAAATTACGAGTGAATTTTGTTCACGAGAGTTGGCGAATGCTCAATTCAAAGTAGAGTCTTATTCGTCACAAATTAGTTATCGACCAACTCGCGATAAAACGAAAAGGTTGAAAAGTGCTGGCCTGAAATCGCGTATTCTCCTAGAGGAGTATCGAGTGCAAGTGTTAACGTCGGCGCGGTACGGATATAGGATGGATGAGGGGTGGCAGTCTTCGACTGTTCATGAGTATCGCTTCTTATACGCGCATTTTACTTGGTTGGTGAAATTTTTTTCAATTTTTAAGGGGGCGCTTGTGACCCCTTGGTTTACTGATCACATTGCACCTCTGCTCCTAGGGGCGGTTAGTACGTCGTTTGCATTGTGGAAGTGGTACGGCATAAATTTCCTTGCCTCTTCTCTTCAATATCATAAGTTGATGTGTGCTGGCATATCCGCAGTGACTCATGGGCAGATACATTTACTGGTGTAGTGGCATGTATCCACTATCTATATAGTGGGCAGCTTCGATATGGCATCGAGCTTTTGCTGAGCGGATGCACCGTGACTATACGTGTCGTGAGTCTCGCTGCCGTTCGCATGTCCAACTATTTCTTGGACAATGTAGTCTGGTACGCCAGCTCGCAACAGCGTGGTGATCACGCCGTTTCGCATTGAGTGGAAAACATGCAGCGGGCCGAATCCCAGCTTCTCTTTCAGCTTGCCGAAAGCTCTTGATAGAGTGTGCGATCTTTTTTGATAAAGGCTCTCGGTTGCTGGAATCAAGAATCCGTCCGTTGAATCTTTTATCAGGCGCTCAACCACACTCTTGAGCGCTGGGTGAATCGGTACTACCCGTCTCTTTTTTTTGTTTTTACCTTTCAAGAAGTTGAAGCTAGTCACTCCGTCTTCTTCGATAATGTGTTCCACCTTTAACTGACAGAGTTGTTCGACACGGCAGCCGGTGTATGCACCCAGCAGGATCAAATCAGCGAGTGACGTGTTCCCGGCGTCCTGTGCAGCCCTGTGAAGCCTCCCTAGCTCGGCAACAGTGTATGCCTCCCGTTTTTCCCCTGCAGTCGCTTTACCTCCTCCTTTGGGTAGCTCATGGCCTTTGAATGGATCTGCCTTATCCTTGTATTCCACACGCCATGCCGCGTCATAGCGGATCGCCCATTTCCAGAACGCTGTGCCTGACATCAAATGCTGGCTTAAGGTCGCTGGTGCTCGATCAAGCGATTTTATCCATGCGTCAACCGAATCAAATTCCAGTGGTAGCGACTCTTCCTTAAGGAATTTGGATAAGCGCTCCATTCGTCCCACTTGCTGATCGACGTGTTTGGGAGCACCGCCACGGCTTTCCCTGAACTCTCGGAATGCTTTGAGTCTGGTAGTCGTAATTGGCGATTTCGGTTGATGTGCCTTCGGATCGTTGAGGATCAACTGTGCTTCTTCTTGTTCATCAGGGGAGAGTTCCTGTGTCACCCCGAATACCTTTGCCATCACCTCTAAGGCCATTTCCTTTGCGAATTCGACATTCGCTAACTCTCCCTCAAGCCCTGTCATGGCGTACACACGATCCGCTTTTTCTCTGCGTAACTGTCCCTCTGGGGAGTCGTCAAACAAGCCCTGATACAGCGCCTGTATCTCGTCTGCATCAAATGTAGTCTTGTCGTCCTTCTCTCCGAGAGCAACGTCAGTCTTCAGCTTGCGTGTAGCCTGAGCAATACCCAGGGCCGCTGTCGCAATTGGATCTTTCCAAGTGTCGCCACGTGCAGCACGTTTTCCTCTCGCTCTATCAAACGCTGCCTTCCACTCAGCGATCACCGCATGGCGCCGTTCCATCGCTTCACCGCGTAGCCCGGTTTTCAATCAGCGAATGAGTACGGTCTTTCCCCCCAAAGCTGCACGGACATCGGCGGGCACAGCCAACCGCACATACCACGTGTATTCGCCTTTTTTCTGAATCAGATGGTCTGCCATGGTGGTGCCGTAGGAGGGGAGTAGTACGGTCGAGTGTATTACTCAGTTGTACTACTATTCAAGCTGAAAGCCCCGTAATACGGCGTCTAAAGGGCTTGAGAGGTGGTACTTTCGAATCTCTCCTTCACCGCCACATTAAGTAAACACAAACCCCCGGTTTTCCCAGAGAAAACCGGGGGTTTGTGGTTTCTGGCGTCTGAAAACTACCTCGCTTTCGAAATCACGCCACTCATGTACCGATTCAAATCACGCAGATCCTGGATGCTCCAGGCGTGCGGCGCCAGCTTTACGCCGTTCTCTCGTAACGTTCTCGGGATCAAGTCGCCGTTAGGGCGAAGTATTATCGAAGAGACGATAACGCCCGGATAATCACTCAGGCGCTTCTTGAAAGCGGCCGTCGTGAGGTCAGGTGTGGGAGGCGTGCTTTTATGCGCCAGCGGGCCTGTTGCCTTGATGTCTGCGCCGTGACACATCGCGCATCGTTGCAAGTAGAGGTTTTTCCCGTTGCTGTTTTCCGCGACGGCCAGGGGTGTTTGGGCCAGCGATAAGAGCCCCAGCGAAGCGATGACCAAGATTTTCATTTTTATCAGGCCTTATTGCATGAAAAAGCCGCTTTCTCTTGAAGAGATAAGCGGCTTTTTTACGTCGTGTGCGCTTACTGTGCGGTTTTCAGCTTGATCACATCACCGGAAATCTTGGTGGTGTAACCGCTCAGTACCCAAGCCCAGAACCAGTTTTCCTGGACTTGGGTGTTGATCAGCGCGTCGCCGCCTTTTGCCTTGATTGCGGCATCCTGGGCGCGGACGAAGCGGCTGTTCTGGCCGATCGGGATGACGCCGAAGAGCATGATGCCGGTGGCGCTGGCTTCGCTGTGACCGAGAACGGTGTATTGGCTGCTGTCGTATTGCGGGGATTTGATGGCGGTGCCGGTGCAGCCTGCGAGGGTGAAACCGAGAACAGCTGCTGCAACCACTTTACTGACGTACTTCACGGGGTAACTCCATGGGCTAAAAATCGAGATTCAATTCTCGAAGGCGCGCCACTCTAATCTCCGGCCTGTGAGATTGAAATCATTTACCGGAAATTTCATCTTCAGGCTTGTACATACACCCATGCCGTCAGGCCTGACGCCAGCGCCACCGACACGCGCTTGTAGTCCGCCACTTCATACGCATCGGCGGCGGCCAATTCCTGCTCGGTTATCTGAAACACACTGCCCTCGACTTGGGCGTCTGGCTCTTTGGTCGGCGCCACGATCGGGTGATGGGTCTTGCCACTGCTTGCCAGCACCTCTGGGTCGGTGATCTCGACCCAGCTTTGCGAATAGCCGAGCATGGCGTCCTGCTGGCCTGTCAGTTCGCGGCCGAAGTTGGCCAGTTGCACGGCTTTGTCTTGCAACGTGCCGTAGGAAAACAGCAGCACGGGGTGTTCGGTGGAGCGGTCCATGGATGTTCCTTAAAGGGTCAGGCGAGTAAGTCTTCGTAGAAGGCGCCATAGGGCTTGGTCGGGTGGGCGATCTGGATTTCCAGGATCCACAACCCGGCGTTCGGGTAGTGTTCGAAGTCGCCCAGGTCTCCGCCGCGATGGACGGCGTGGGGGAAATCGCTGACGCGATGGCCCTTGATGTCGAGGTTGAGTCGCCAGCCCATGGCCTGGGCTTGTTCTTCGGCGTAGCGGTACAGCTCGAGGCCGACGACCTTGGCGTTTTTCCAGCGGGCCTGCACGCGGTCGAACAGCTCTTTGGCGGCGCTGGCGCAGGCGAGCATTTGCGGATCGTTGCCGGTGGCGAAGGTCGCGCCGGCATCACCTTCGTGGCCTTGCCACACGGCGCCCATGTCGATGAAGAAGATATCGTTTTCGCCCAGCACCGGGTCGCCGTCGGAGCGTTGGTTGAAGGCCTTCAGGGTGTTGGCGCCGAAGCGTACCAGCAGCGGGTGCCAGATGCGTTGCATGTCGAGGTCGGCGAGCACCTGCTTGCCCAGCTCGCGGGCTTCGGACTCCAGCATGCCGGGGCGGATGCGCTGGGAAAGCTGTTCGATGGCTTGCCAGGTCATGGCCTGGGCAAAACGCATGGAGTCGATACTGTAGGCGGCGCCCACGGCTTCTTTGGGTTGTGTGGACACCGGCTTTTCCTCGCGTTGAGCAGCATCAGGCGCTGTGCATTTTACTATATAGCGATAGAGCGGCGCAGCCAAAGTGCAAACGCGCTGTGTGCCGACATTTTCTGTCGACAGCACACTGCTTGCGCCTGCAGGTTCAGACGTGCAGCCACGCCAGGCCGCCCAGTACCAAGGCGATGCCGCCGGCCGTGTAGGACATCCGTTTAAGCCACTCCTTGCGCGTCAGCAAGGTGATCGCGGCCAGCGAAATCGCGATCTGGATCGCGGTCATCGCCTGGGCCCAGCGGTGATGCTGGTGCAGCGCCTGTTCGGATTTCTCGTCCCATTCCTTCGAGGTGGCTTCAAGTTTCTCCGCCTGCTTGCGCACGTCTTCCTTCTGGCTTTTGTAGCGCTCGATCTCATCCTTGTAATGCGCAGCGTCCACACCGGGGATATGCGTGGCCAGTTCCGCCAGGTTTTGTCGGCTGGATTTGGCCTGGTAGTAGTTCCATTGGTTGGCCGCTTCAGTCTTGATGATGGCGGCGTTGTTCTTGTCCATCGCCGCTTCGCTTTCGGTGGAACCGGCCTGGTAGCTGAGCATGGCACCGAGGGTGGCCATGAGCGCGGTCATCACGGCGATGCGGCTGGCGAAATTATCCCCGCGGCCGTGGGCATGTTCGGTGGTGTGTTCGAGGTGTTTTTCGTGGGGGCTGGGGACTTCGAAGGCTTCGGACATGGGGGCGTCTACGAACGGAATGAGGGAGTCTGATTCTTCACCACGCCAGCTGTCTCAATCCTGTACGTAATGCTGCAAATTTCCTACCTGCGCCTGATCAAGCGCACATACACCGCCGCGTTGATCAGCAGCACCAGCGCGCCCAGCCCCAGTTGGATCTGTGGCGTCAGCCCGGCCGGGTAGATCAGTGTGAGGATGTAATGCTCGATGAATCCGCCGGCATAGCCGTCCTGTCCGGCGAGGTGGCGAAACAGGTTTTCCCAGCGGGTCAGCGGGCAGGGCAGGTGGAACACTTCCACCGCCACGCCCCACGCGGCGGCGGGCAGGTGCAGCCACATCACGGGCCGCCACTTGAGGGCCAGCAGCCCGCCGAACAGCACGAACAGGATGAAGCACAGGTGAAACAGCACGAGGCCGTCGGCTATAACGCGATAGAGCATGATGGGTTCGCTTTTAAGGGGGCCTGGGTCAGTCGCCGAGTTGTTGTTGCAGGTAGTCGATAAACACCCGCAGTTTCTTTGGCGTGTTGCTGCGGTTGAAGTAGTACAAATACAACGCGCTGTGGGTAATCCAGTCGCCGAGGACTTCCACCAACTCGCCGCTGTGCAAATACGCCTCGACACTGGAGCGCGCCACGTAGGCAAAGCCGAAGCCGTCGAGTGCGCCCCTGATCATCAGTTCGATGTCATTGGTCGCCAGTCGGCCCTTGACCGTGACCCGCAGCGGTTTGCCGTCTTTTTCGAAATCCCAGCGGTGCATCAGGCCGGTTTGCGCACTGCGGTAGTTGACGCATTCATGCTCGAGCAAATCGTGAGGATGCGTCGGCACGCTGCGCCCCTGCAAGTAGCCGGGAGTGGCGACAATCACAAAGCGCAGTTGCCGGGCCACCGGGATCACCACCATGTCCTCGGCCAGCACGTGGTCGTAGCGGATTCCCGCGTCGAAGCCCTGGGCCACGATATCGACCAGCGCGTTATCCACGGCCACTTCCAGATTGATCCCCGGGTGTTTGTGCAGGAAACCCTGCAACAGCGGTTGCAGCACCATGCGGCTGGCGGTGGAGGGGATGTTGAGGCGCAAGGTGCCGCTGGCCTCGACGGTAGCGGCGGCGACACTGTGCAAACTGGTTTCCAGCTCTTCGAGCAGCGGCGTGATTTTTTCCAGCAGCTGTGTGCCGGCCTCGGTCAGGCTGACGCTGCGGGTGGTGCGATTGAGCAGGCGCACACCCAGCTGTTTCTCCAGGGCGCCGACGCGCTGGCTGACGGTCGACACCGACAGGCTGACGGCATCCGCCGCCTGGGTGAAGCTTTTGGTGCGCGCGACTTGTAGGAACAGGCGCAATTGCTGGAAATCCGGCGCGTCCATTGTGTGGTTTTTCCGAAAGGGGCTTGCGGATTATGCATCTTTTTAACAAGAACACCCGCGCGCATACTTTTTTCCTCACCTCACGAAGAAGGCCCTTCATGACCGATTCAACTGCAAAACCTGTCTGGTTTATCACCGGTTGCTCCACCGGTTTCGGCCGTCAATTGGCGTTGCACACCTTGAGCCTCGGCTACCCGACGGTGGTGACCGCGCGCAATCCGCAACAGGTGCAGGACATCGTTGCCGGTCACGAAGACCACGCATTGGTGCTGACCCTGGACGTGACGGAACAGGCCCAGGTCGAGGCGGCGGTGCAGGCGGCGCACGCGCACTTCGGGCATATCGATGTGCTGGTCAACAATGCCGGGATCGGCTACTTCGGCGCGTTCGAAGAAAGCCAGCTGGACGAAGTGCGCCGCATGTTCGAAATCAACGTGTGGGGCCTCAGCGCCATGACCCGCGCGGTACTGCCTGGCATGCGTGCGCGGCGCTCGGGCACGGTGGTGAATATTTCTTCGGTGGGCGGTATTGCTGCGTTCCCCTCCCTGAGTTTCTACAACGCCACCAAGTTTGCCGTGGAGGGTTTGTCCGAAGCGCTGTCCCAGGAAGTCGCGCCGCTGGGGATCAAGGTCCTGCTGGTGGAGCCGGGGCCGTTCCGTACCGACTGGGCTGGACGTTCGGCCAACGAGGCCGCGCACGCCATCGACGACTACCGCGATACCGCGGCGGCCCGTGCCAGCACCGTGCGCAATTACAGCGGCAAGCAACCGGGTGATCCGGTGCGCGCGGCGATTGCCATCGTCAAGGCGGTGGAGGCCGAGCAGCCGCCCCTGCGCTTGCTGCTGGGCAAGGCTGCACTGGGCTTTGCACGCTCCAAGGTCAAGGCATTGAGTGCCGACTTTGAAGCGTGGGCGGACGTGACGCAGGGGGCGGATTTTCCTGAGTGAGCCTTGGGGGGGACGAAGGTAATCGTGGCCGCGGTGGTTGCTTGCAGGCAACCCGGGCCGCTATTGTGCTGAATCCTTTTAGTCCTTCCCCAGGGTGTTTTACTGATGAATGCACCGCGTACTGCAGTCGGTCCGATCAAGGCCGTGATTTTTGATATGGACGGATTGTTGCTGGACACGGAAGGCATCTACACCGAAGTCACGCAGATCATCGCCGAACGCTACGGGCGTACCTACGACTGGGGCATCAAGCAGCACATCATCGGGCGCGGTGCCCAGGACCTGGCCGATTATGTGGTCAAGGCGCTGGACCTGCCGATCACCCCGGCCGAGTTTCTCGAGATCCGCGAACCGCTGATGAGCGAGCGCTTTCCCAAGGCCCTGGGCATGCCTGGCGCCGAAGCGCTGGTGCGGCACTTGAAGGCACACAACATCCCGATTGCCGTGGGCACCAGTTCGTCGCGTAATTCGTTTGGCCACAAAACCACGTTGCACCGCGAGTGGTTCGGGTTGTTCGACACGATTGTGACGGCTGACGACCCGGAAGTCGGTGCCGCCAAGCCTGCGCCGGATATCTTCCTCACCGCCGCGCGCCAACTCGGCGTGGCGCCTGAAGATTGCCTGGTGTTCGAGGATTCGCCGTTCGGTGTGACCGCCGCGAAGGCCGCCCACATGACTGCCATTGCGGTGCCCGACGAAGCCATGGCCGACAGCAAGTACCACCACGCCGACCAGATCATCCGCAAACTCGCGGAGTTTGACCTGGCTGCGTATGGCCTGCCGCCGTTCAATTAAATCCCACAATCAAATGCAGGAGCCCGGCTTGCCGGCGATGGCGTCCTCAAGACCGCCATCGCCGGCACGCCGGGCTCCTGCAAGGGTTATGCGCTGAAACCGCCATCAATGGTCAGGCTTGCCCCGGTGATGTAACCGGCCTCAGGCCCGGCGAGATACGCGACGAAACTCGCAATCTCTTCGACATGCCCGTAACGGCCCACGGCCATCAAGCCGATCAGGCTTTCGGCGAAGTCACTGTCTGCAGGGTTCATGTCGGTGTCCACCGGACCCGGCTGCACATTATTGATGGTAATGCCCCGTGGCCCCAGGTCGCGCGCCAGGCCTTTGGTCAGTCCCACCAGCGCCGCCTTGCTCATCGCGTACGGGCCACCGCCGCCAAACGGCATGCGCTCGGCATTGGTGCTGCCGATATTGATCACCCGGCCGCCTTCGCCCATGTGCCTGGCCGCTTCCTGGGTTGCGATAAATACACTGCGCACGTTGATCGCCAGGGTCTGGTCGAAATCTTCCAAGGTGAAATCTTCCAGCGGCGCGATGGCCAGTACGCCGGCGTTGTTCACCAGGATATCCAGGCGCCCGAAGGCTTCGACGGTGGCATTGACGGCGTTGCGAATCGCCGTGGCATCGGCGCTGTCGGCGTGAATCGCCAGGGCCTTGCCGCCCTCGCTGATTACGCTGTCCTGCAGGGCTTGCGCCTTGGCGGCCGAGCTGACGTAAGTAAAGGCGACCGCCGCGCCCTGTGCGGCCAGGCGCTTGACGATGGCGGCGCCGATGCCGCGAGAACCGCCCTGGATCAAGGCGACTTTGCCGGTGAGGTTTTGTGTGGTCATGTCGATCTCCGAGTAGTTGATGAGGCGAGTATCGACCTCACCCCGGCCACCCGGTAGACCGTGATTGCTATAGTCTGTGTAAACCAAAAGTTTTGAATGGGTTGATATGGAAAGCTTTGGCAGTATCGAATGCTTCGTGCGCAGCGCCGAGGGCGGCAGTTTTGCCGAGGCGGCGCGACACCTGAGCCTGACCCCGGCAGCGGTCGGTAAAAGCGTCGCCAAGCTGGAAGCGCGCCTCGGCGTGCGCCTGTTCCAGCGCAGCACCCGGCGCCTGACCCTGACCGAAGCCGGCAAACTGTTCCTCGAAGAAGTCAGCGCCAGCCTCACCACCATCCAGAATGCCGTGGCCAACCTGGCCAGCGCCGAAGGGCGGCCGGTGGGCACGCTCAAGGTCAGCATGGGCACGGTGTTCGGCAATCGGTATGTGGTGCCGCTGCTGGGCGAATTCATGCGGCGCTTTCCGGACATCAGCCCGGACTGGCATTTCGATAACCGCCAGGTCGACCTGATCGGCCAAGGCTTTGATGCCGCGATCGGCGGTGGTTTCGAGCTGCCGCAAGGGGTGGTCGCGCGCAAGCTGTCGCCGGCGCATCGAGTGCTGGTGGCCTCGCCGGATTACCTGGCGCGGCGCCCGCCGGTCCTTTCGCCTGAAGACCTGGCCCGCTGCAAGGGCATCCTGATCCGCTCGCCGCAAACCGGGCGCATACGGTCCTGGCAACTCACCAGTATCGGGCGCGAACAGCGCCCGTTGGTGCTCAAGCCCGGCATGACCATGAGCGACTCGGAAGCCGCCTGCTGCGCCAGCGCCCAAGGCCTGGGCATCGCGCTGGTGAGCATGCCGATGGCCGTGCCGTTCCTCGACAGCGGCGCGGTCGTGCGGGTGCTGCCCGACTGGTACGTCGATGACGGCACTATCTCGATCTACTACGCCGAACACAAACTGCTGCCCGGCAAGACCCGGGCGTTTGTGGACTTCATCATCGAGCAGTTTGCCGAGCTCCAGCTGGGCCAGCGATTCAGCGCGATTTGACCCGACCTTGAACCGCGGTGACGCCATCGCGGGCAAGCCCGGCTCCCACAACCGACCCCATTCCTATGTAGGAACTGGCTGGCCAGCAATACCCCGACCTCGCCCTACCGACCAAGCCTGCCCGACCGATCCCATTCCAATGTAGGAGCTGGCTTGCCTGCGATACCCCCACCTCGGCCTACCGATCAAACCTGCCCTGTCGACACCATTCCTATGTGGGAACTGGCTTGCCAGCAATACCCCGACCTCGGTCTACCGACCAAATCTGCCCGGTCGACCCCATTCCAATGTGGGAGCTGGCTTGCCTGCGATAGCCCCACCTCGGTCTACCGACCAAGCCTGCCCGGCCAGCCGATAACTTTCTTCGGCCGCGGCGTGGCATACGTGCGAATCTTCGACGTCGACAACCCCAGCCGCACCAGGGATTCGGCGATGGTCACCGCCGCCGTCACGCCATCCACCACCGGCACCCCGGTGCGCTGGCGAATCTGCTCATCCAGCCCGGCCATGCCGCCGCAGCCCAGGCAGATCACCTCGGCCTTGTCCTCGCTGATGGCCAACTCTGCCTGGCGCACAATGGCTTCCATGGCCGCCAGCGGGTTTTCTTCCAGCTCCAATACGGCCATGCCACTGGCGCGCACCGAGGCGCAGCGCTGGTACAGGCCGGCGAGTTTCAGGCGGTCCTCGATCAGCGGCACGGTACGGTCCAGGGTGGTCACCACCGAATAGGCATGACCGAGGAACATCGCGGTGCTGGCGGCCGCTTCGGTGATGTCCACCACCGGCACGTTCAACAATTCCTGCAAGCCTTCACGGCCGTGTTCGCCGTAGCCGGCCTGGATCACCGCATCAAACGGCTGGTCGTAGGCCATCACGCGGTCCATCACGGCGATGGCGGCCAGGTAGCTTTCAAAGTTGCCCTCCACCGATTCCGCACCGAAGTACGGCGTGAGCCCGACAATCTCGGTGCCCGGTGCCGCCACAGCGCGTGCCTGCTGGGCAATGGTCTCGGTGATGGATTCGGTGGTGTTGACGTTGACCACGAGGATACGCATGGAAGGTCCTTGATTTAATGACTGACGTTATCGACTGCAATGCTTTCGCCGCTGACATCGGCGTAGAACGCCTGGCGCTTGGCGATCAGCAGGTACAGCAACCCTGCAATACCGGCGCCAAACAGCCAGGAAAACGGCGAGACGCTGGCAAATCCCGGCAACAGCGCCAACAGGATGGCGATCACCGCTGCAGGAATGAACGCCGCGACCGCGCGCATATTCACCCCACGGCTGTAGTAATAAACGCCTTTCGGGTCTTCGCTATACAGCTGGGGCACGTCCACCTGGCTTTTACGGATCAACCAGTAATCGACCATGATCACCCCGTACAACGGCCCCAGCAGCGCGCCCAGGCCAGAGAGGAAATACACGATCACCAGCGGGCTGTTGTAGAGGTTCCACGGCAGGATCAGTACCGCCACCGTGGCGCTGATCAGCCCGGCGCGGCGGAAGTTCAGGTACTTGGGCGCCAGGTTGCTCAGCACAAAGGCGGGCGCGACAAAGTTGGCCATGATGTTCACCGCCACGGTGACGATCAGGAATGCGAGGCAACCGAGCACCAGGAAAAACGTATTGGGGATGGCGGCGATGATTTCGGTCGGGCTTTCGATCACCCGGCCATTGAGCTGGAACTGCCCGCCGCAGAGCAGCACGGTGATCGCCGCGAACACCAGGATATTCACCGGCAGGCCCCAGAAGTTGCCGACCAGGATGGTCTTGCGGCACGGCGAGGAGCGGGCGAAGTCGCAGAAGTTGAGGATCAGCGTGCCGTAGATCGCCAGCCACAGCGCGCCACCGGCAAAGATATTGCGCCACATCTCGCCGCCGCTCAGCGGTTCACGGATCGACCAGGCAATGTTGCCGCCCGCCTGGAAGTACATCCAGCCGGCCAGCGAGGCCACGGTCAGCAGAATCACCGGCCCGGCGAAGCCTTCATAGCGCCGCACCATCTCCATGCCGTAGGCCAGGATCACCAGCTGTACCAGCCAGATCGCGACAAAACACGCCCAGCCAAGGGACGACAGGCCCAGGATCGAGTTGTGGTCATAGGCGGCGAAGCCTGGATGAATGGCGGTAAGCAACACGCGGAAAACGACCGAGGCCAGGTAGGTCTGGATTCCGAACCAGGCAATCGCAATCACCGCGCGGATCAGTGCCGGGATCTGCGCGCCATGGATGCCGAAACTGATACGGCTGATCACGGGAAACGGCACGCCGGTCTTCTGCCCCATGTACCCCGACAGGTTCATGAAGAAATACACCAGCGCTGCGCCGATCCCCAGGGACAACAGGATCTGCCAGCCACCCAGGCCCAGGGCGTACAAGCCAATGGCGAACGAGTAGTTGGCGATGTTGTGCACATCGTTGGTCCACAGCGCAAAGATGCTGTAGCGGCCCCAGCGCCGGCCTTCGACCTTGGTGGGCGCCAGGTCTTTGTTGTGCAGGCGCGGGCTCAGTACCAGCGGGCCGGGACCTGTGGTCTCGGGGCTCAGGGAGGAGGACAGATCCAGTGCGATATTATTGGAGAGACTAGTACGCATTCCGGCAGGCTCCAGCACATCGGCAGGCAAGCCGCTGATGGCAAAGTGTATGTAGGTTTTGTATTTATTGTATACAAAGCGTTTTTCACCTTAAGCCACATGCGTGCCAGTTTTCGTTCTATGAAAACGGCGGGTAATTTCGTTTTTGCAGGGTTGGCAAATAACTAGCTGAATCTAAAGCGATATAAATTGACCGTTCGAACAGCTATTTATTTTTACGCTGCCTGGGGTCGATTCAGGAGGGGAAGGGAAGGGCGTGTAGAGGTGTTACGTTATGGTGCGGGCTCAGAAATATTGCACACATAAATGGCACCGATGGTTACATCTGTGTGTACATGATTACTGACAACAATGAACAAATATAGGGCGGGCTTGCTACGGCGAGCCCGCTCCCAGATTTTTAACCAAGTCGGCCCTCAGGCCTTGCTGATGATGTTCCCGGCGTGCAGCCCGCATTCCTTCTGCGTGGCTTCTTCCCACCACCAGCGGCCTTCGCGCTCGTGCTGGTTCGGCAGCACCGGGCGGGTGCAGGGTTCGCAGCCGATGCTGATGAAGCCGCGTTCGTGCAGGCTGTTGTAGGGCAGTTCGAGCATGCGGATGTAGCCCCAGACTTCTTCGCTGGTCATCTGGGCGAGCGGGTTGAACTTGTACAGGGTGCGTTCCGGGGTGGAAAACGCCGTATCAATTTCGAGTGCCGCCACCTGGCTGCGTGTGCCAGGGCTCTGGTCACGGCGCTGGCCGGTAGCCCAGGCGCTGACGCCTGAGAGCTTGCGACGCAACGGCTCGATCTTGCGCACGCCGCAGCATTCGCCATGGCCGTCCTTGTAGAAGCTGAACAGGCCTTTCTCTTTGACGAAAGGTTCCAGTTTGCTCTGGTCCGGCGAGATCAGTTCGATATCGATCTTGTAGAAATCGCGCACCTGCTCGATGAACCGATAGGTCTCCGGGTGCAGGCGGCCGGTGTCGAGGCTGAACACCTTGACGTTCTTGTTGAGCTTCCAGGCCATGTCCACCAGCACCACGTCCTCAGCGCCGCTGAAGGAAATCCACAGGTCATCAGCGAACTGGCTGAAAGCTAGCTTGAGAATATCCTGGGCGGATTTGTTGGCGTAAGTCGCGGCGAGTTCAGCGACGTCGAAGGCTTGGTTCATCAGGACGGTTCCTACAGGTCAGTGGCGCTGAGCGCTCTATAGGGAAGTGATGGTATCAAAATCCGCCCTGCGTTGCGGCGGCGGGCTTGAATCGCTAGAGTTCGGCAGTCCTTTTTTGCTGGCTCAATTCAATAAAACCAATGGGAGCGTCTTGTGGAAATTGCCTGTCTTGACCTGGAAGGAGTGTTGGTTCCGGAAATCTGGATCGCCTTCGCCGAAAAAACCGGTATTGAATCTTTGCGGGCCACCACCCGGGACATTCCCGACTACGACGTGCTGATGAAGCAACGCCTGCGCATCCTCGACGAACACGGGCTGAAACTCGCCGACATCCAGGAAGTGATCGCCACCCTCAAGCCGCTGGACGGCGCCATTGAGTTCGTCAATTGGCTGCGCGAACGCTTCCAGGTGGTGATCCTGTCCGACACCTTCTACGAATTCTCGCAGCCGCTGATGCGTCAGCTGGGCTTCCCGACGTTGTTGTGCCACCGCCTCATCACCGACGAAAACGACCGCGTGGTCAGCTACCAACTGCGCCAGAAAGACCCCAAGCGCCAATCGGTACTGGCGTTCAAGACGCTCTACTACCGCGTGATCGCCGCTGGCGATTCCTACAACGACACCAGCATGCTGGGCGAAGCCGACCGTGGGATTTTGTTCCATGCGCCGGAGAATGTGATTCGAGAGTTCCCGCAATTCCCGGCGGTGCATACGTTCGAGGATTTGAAGAAAGAGTTCATCAAGGCCTCGAATCGGCAGTTGAGCCTGTAACGACTATCCCTGGCAAGCCGGCGCCTGCAGGTCATGTGTAATCCATGTAGGCGCCGGCTTGCCGGCGCAAGATTCTAGGCCCCGGCCAACAGCCGCTCATAAGGAATGCACAGGCCTTCATGCAAGCGCTTGATCATCGAGAGGCTCAGCTTGCGCTTGTGATTCAGCACTTCGGAGACTCGCCCGCTCGTCCCAATGAAGGGCTCAAGATCACGGGCGGTCATGCCCAGTTGCTCCATGCGAAATTTGATCGCTTCCACCGGGTCCGAAGGCGGCATTGGAAAATGCTCCGCCTCGTACTTTTCGATGAGTATTGCGAGGATTTCCAGCTCGTCACCCTCAGGTGAGCCCATCGCTGCTCCCCAGATCTGTTCCACGCGGGCAAGCGCAGCGGTCAGGTCCTCCTGGGAATGTATCGGTTTGATGTTCATCACACGGTCTCCGCATTGATCTGGTCGTAGGGCGATTATCCGCATCGCTGCAACCTCCCAATTTGGGAGATCGTAGGTGCAGGCGGGCAGAGATGCAATCACGGAAATGATTTCTGACGAACTCGCAGTCGCTTCCTGTGATCCTTCACAGTGGGCTGGTGGGCGGTTGACGCTATCCGCCCGCCCATGCGCCGTCCACAACGGCTCTGATTCAGGTTTTTGCCAGGGTGGCCAGGAGGCCGGAAAGACCGCCCTACAGGTTTTCCAAAGTGTGTAACAACACCCGTACCTTGGTCAGCGACTCTTGATATTCTGCCTCCCACTGCGAGTCCGCGACGATCCCGCCGCCGCCCCAGCAGCACACCTGCCCGTCCTTGACCAGCAAACTGCGGATGGCGATGGAGCTGTCCATCTCGCCGCGCACGTCCAGGTACACCAGCGAGCCGCAGTACAGGCCGCGTCGGGTCGGTTCCAGCTCGTCGATGATCTGCATTGCGCGAATCTTCGGGGCGCCGGTGATGGAGCCGCCGGGGAAACTGCCGGCGATCAGGTCGAGGGCATCCTTGGTGTCGGCCAATTCGCCGGTCACGCTGCTCACCAGGTGGTGCACGTTGGGGTAGCTTTCCAGGCTGAACAGTTCCGGGACATGTACCGAGCCGGTACGGCAGGTGCGACCGAGGTCGTTGCGCAGCAGGTCGACGATCATCAGGTTCTCCGCGCGATCCTTGGGGCTGGCCAGCAGTTCGGCGGCGTTGGCCGCGTCTTCCTCGGGCGTGAGGCCCCGGGGGCGGGTGCCCTTGATCGGACGGGTTTCGACGCGGCGTTCGCTGATGTGCACGAAACGCTCCGGCGACAGGCTGAGTAGCGCGCCGTCATCCGGCAGGCTCTGGAACCCTGAGAATGGCGTGGGGCAGGCTTCGCGCAGCGCGCAGTAGGCCACCCAGGGATCGCCGCTGCACGGCGCGCGGAAACGCTGGGCGAAGTTGACCTGGTAGCAGTCGCCGGCCTGGATATAGTCCTGGATGCGCACGATGGCTTGGCGATAAGCCTCGGCGCTGAGGTCCGGTGCCATTGGCCCCTGGAGTTTGAAGGTCGCGGCGGTGTCGACAACGCCCTGGCTGAACAGCGCCGTCAGCCGTTGGCGCTCGCTGTCGGCCAGCGAGGGATGAAACACCAGTTGGCTGGTCTGCTTCAGGTGATCACTGATCAGTGCCCAGGCGTACAGCCCAAAGCGTGCGTCCGGCAGGTGCAAATCGTCCACGGCCAGCTGCGGCATGTGTTCCAGGTGCCGGCCAAAGTCGTAACTCAGGTAGCCAATCAGGCCCCCGGCAAACGGCAGCTCCAGACCCTGGGGGATCGCCGCCTCACCCAGCTGTGTCAGGTTTTCGCGTAGACGCTGCAGGAAATCGCTGCCGCTTTCGTCAGGTTGTACCGTCAACGTCGCCAGTGGCCAGGCGCTGAGCACGTCGTAACGACCGCGCTCGGCTGAGGGGCGGCCGCTGTCGAGCAGCACCGCGCCAGGGGCATGGCGGATCGCCGCAAAATACTCGGCGGGGTTGGCCCGGTAGGGCACTGGGTGTACGGAGCAGGTCGACATGCGGGGTGGATCAGCCGTTGGCTTGGGGGGAGGGGATTGTAGTCTTCTGTAGGATCTCGTCCTAGGGGGGATGTCGGGGATAGTTAGATCGAGGACCTATCCTGAGCGCTTCATTGCTACCCAGGCTGCTATCGCCGGCAAGCCGGCGATGACGCCCTCAGCCTTCCACCAGCGGTATATGCCCGAACATCTCCTGCACAAACTTCACCCGTTCCTCGGCGGTTTCCGTCACGCCGGCGGCTTTGAGTGTTTCCAGTCGCGCTTCGACCGCGTGGGTGCGCAGGGTCAGGCCGCAGTCGTTGGCGATCTGGATATTCAGCCCCGGCCGCGCATTCAGTTCCAGAATCAGCGGGCCTTTCTCCTGGTCCAGCACCATGTCCACGCCGATATAACCCAGCCCGCACAGCTCATAGCAGCCGGCCGCGAGCTTCATGAAACCGTCCCAGTTGGGCAGTTGCACGCCATCCACCGCGTTGGTGGTGTCGGGGTGTTTGGTGATGATGTTGTTCAGCCAGGTGCCGCGCAGGGTCAGGCCGGTGGCCAGGTCGACACCCACACCGATCGCGCCCTGGTGCAGGTTGGCCTTGCCGCCGGACTGGCGGGTCGGCAGGCGCAGCATGGCCATTACCGGGTAGCCCATCAGCACGATGATGCGGATATCCGGCACGCCTTCGTAGCTGATGCTCTTGAAGATCTGGTCGGGCACCACGCGGTATTCGATCAGCGCGCGGTCGCGGTGGCCGCCCAGGGAGTACAGGCCGGTGAGAATGCTGGAAATCTGGTGCTCGATCTCTTCATGGCTGATGATCTTGCCCGACACCGTGCGGTAGCGGCCCTCAAAACGGTCCGCCACCACCAGGATGCCGTCGCCGCCGGCGCCCTGCGCCGGCTTGATCACGAAGTCGCTGCGCCCGCCGATGATCTCGTCGAGCTTGTCGATTTCCTTCTCGGTGGAAATCACCCCGTACATTTCCGGCACGTGGATGCCGGCAGCCATGGCCCGTTCCTTGGTGATGATCTTGTCATCCACGATCGGGTACAGGCTGCGCTTGTTGTACTTGAGCACGTAGTCGGCATTACGCCGGTTGATGCCCATGATCCCCCGCGCTTCGAGGGCCTTCCAGGTCTTCCAGAAGCCGAACATTACGAGTCAGCCTTCAGGAAAGCCTTGAAGCGCACCAGTTCGGTCAGGCGGTAGCCGCGATAACGCCCCATGGCCAGCATGAAGCCCACCAGGATCAGCAGGATCGCCGGGAAGGTGAACACGAAGTAGACCAGCTCCGGCACGCTCATGATCAGGTGCGCCAGGGAGGCGGCGAACAGCGTGCCGATTGCGACTTTCAGCGCATGGTTGGCGCCGCGTTCTTCCCAGGTGATCGACAGGCGTTCGATGGTCATGGTCAGGATCACCATCGGGAACAGCGCCACCGACAGGCCGCGCTCAAGCCCCAGCTTGTGGCTGAACAGGCTGATGGCGGCGATCAGCACCACCACGAAGGTCAGCACCACCGAGAGCCTCGGCAGCATCTGCAGCTTCAGGTGTTCCAGGTAGGAACGCAGGGACAGCCCCAGCGCGGTAATAATGGTGAACAGCACAATCCCGAAGCCCAACTGCGTCTCGCGGAATGCAAGGGCGATCAGCACCGGCGTGAACGTGCCGAGGGTCTGCAGGCCGATCAGGTTGCGCAGGATCAGGATCACCAGCACGCCGATCGGGATCATCACCATGATCATGAAGGTCTGCTGGGTTTGCAGCGGCAAGCCGTACAGCGAGTACTCGAGGAAGTTGGCGTCGGTGTTCTCGTCGGTCAGCTTGGCCAGGCGAATCGCGTTCATCTCGCTGTTGTTCAGGCTGAAGGTGACCATGGCTTTCTTGCCGCCATCCACGGTGATCAGGTTTTCATCGCCGGTCCACCACAGCAGGCGGTCGGCGGGCAGGCCTTGCTCGCCGGTCTCCGGGTTGAAGTACAGCCAGTCATTGCCATTGAAGCTGCGCAGCCACAGTTCCGGGGCTTGCGGCTGGTCGGCCACCAGGCGAATGGTGTGGACTTTTTCCACCGGCACATGGGCGATGGACAGCAGCAACTCGACGATCTTGGCCTTGTGCGGCGTCGACGGGTCGCCCGCCAGCAGCAGCTTGACGTTGTCGTCGTTGAGGTTGTTGGTGCGCTTGATGGCTTCGCTGATAAAGGTCTCGACGTCGGCCGAGTGCTGGCGAATCGGCGCCAGCAGGGCTTCGGCGGCGATTTTTTCCGGGCCTTCCACGGCAATGCTGTCGCGGAAGGTCGGGCCCTTGACCTTGACCTTTTCGCCGCTGTATCGCTTGGTCAATACCAGGCGATAGTAGAGGGTCTGGTTGCCCTTGGCCCGACGCGCCGACCAGGTGACCTTGCGGTTGCCGTCGATGCGATTGACGCTCACCCCATAGTTATTGGAGATGAAGCTTTCATTGAGGCTGACGAAGTCGCGGCTCAGCGGCGGCACGAACATCTGGATCTTCACCGGGTCCTTGGGGTTGGCGACGAACTCGACCTTGGCGTCGATATTCCACAAGTCGTCAGTGGCGTCCTCGGTAACGGGAATCCCCAGCACGAAGATCTGGTAGGCGGTGACCGAAATACCCAGCACCACCAGGATGGTGATGAGGATTTTCAGGTGCAGGGTCAGAGAGCGCATTCGGTTTACTCGGCGGTATGAGCGTCGGCGGCGCAGGCGGGTTTGCCTGCTGCATATTTAAGACTTGGGTCGACCAGCGCATCAAAGCGTTTCAACGCTTCGGAGCCGATCAGCAGCGGGTATTGGAAGGCGCTGCGGTCAGTCAAGTTCACTTCGATGCTGCGTAAAGCGGTGCCCATGCAGATGTCGAGGGCAATCACCGGGCGGGCAGTGTAGTTCTTGTCCTCATCGGGGTCGTAGTCACCGGCGCGGCGCTTGATCTTGCTGACGCGGGCCAGGGGGCGTTCGATGGGATGGGAGTGGGCGGTGTCGATCGCCAGGTAGAAGCGCACCCAGGACTCGCCGTTGCGCTTGAAGCGCTTGATGTCACGGGCGCTGAGGGACGCGGTCTTGGCGCCCGTGTCCAGCTTGGCCGCGACTTCGAGGTCGATGCCGGCCAATTGGGCGTATTCGTTGAGGCCATACACGGTCTTCTCGGCGGCAATGCCAAGACCGGGGACGAACAGTAGGCAAAACAGGGGGAAGGGCTTGAGTCTCATAGATCCTGAGGCGGTGCAGTGCGATGTTCCATTCATGGCGACTGGCATTGCTGCTCAATCTCTGGTGCGCCGTTTCATCAAGCGATGTCAGGCAAATGCGGCGGGCATTCTAACATGATGCTTTTTTGGCGCCAGCGCTGGCAGCCGGCCATGCCGGGGGCGGGTGCATCAAGGGTTATTAGACGATTGTCGACAATGTGGATTTATTCTTTGACTAAGCAAGCCTGATTAGCTAGTTTTTGCGGCATTGCTTTTGAAGGTGTCGACAATATGCTGGGTCAGCCAGAAGCTCCGATAATCGCGTCGGACGAATCCCAAACGATGTCGGAGAACGTCTTTCGCCGTATCCAGGCCGCCATCGTCAAGGGTGAGATCGCCCCCGGCAGCAAGATCTCCGAGCCGGAACTGGCGCGCACTTACGGCATCAGCCGTGGCCCGTTGCGCGAGGCGATCCACCGCCTGGAAGGCCAGCGCCTGCTGGTGCGCGTGCCCCACGTGGGCGCCCGGGTCGTGTCGTTGAGCCATGCCGAGCTGATCGAACTGTATGAAATCCGCGAGTCGCTGGAAGGCATGGCGTGTCGCCTGGCCGCCGAGCGCATGACCGACGCGGAAATCGAGGAGTTGCGCCAGGTGCTGCACACCCATGAGCGCGACGAAGCGTTCCAGGCCGGCCTCGGCTACTACCAGCAGGAAGGCGACTTCGATTTTCATTACCGGATAATTCAAGGCGCCGGTAATCGCACCCTGACCCAAATGCTCTGCGGTGAGCTGTACCAATTGGTGCGCATGTACCGCATCCAGTTTTCCGCCACCCCCAATCGTCCACGCCAGGCCTTCGCCGAGCACCATCGCATCCTGGATGCGATTGCCGACCGCGACGGCGAACTGGCCGAATTGTTGATGCGCCGGCACATCGGCGCTTCCAAACGCAACATTGCCCGTCATTTCCCCGACGGCGCCCCCCTGAAGAGGTGAGTCATGAGTTCTAACAACAAAAGCACTCCAGGCCAGCGTTTCCGTGACGCGGTCGCCAGCGAGCAGCCGCTGCAGGTGGTCGGTGCAATCAACGCCAACCACGCGCTGCTGGCCAAGCGCGCCGGTTTCAAGGCGATCTACCTGTCGGGTGGTGGGGTGGCTGCCGGTTCCCTGGGCGTGCCGGACCTGGGCATCACCGGCCTGGACGACGTACTCACCGACGTGCGCCGCATCACCGACGTGTGCGACCTGCCGCTGCTGGTGGACGTGGACACCGGCTTCGGTTCCTCGGCGTTCAACGTGGCGCGCACCGTCAAGTCGATGATCAAGTTCGGCGCCGCCGCCATCCACATCGAAGACCAGGTGGGCGCCAAGCGCTGCGGTCATCGTCCTAATAAAGAAATCGTGTCGCAGCAGGAAATGGTCGACCGCATCAAGGCCGCCGTGGATGCGCGCACCGATGACAGCTTCGTGATCATGGCGCGCACCGACGCGCTGGCCGTCGAAGGCCTGGAATCGGCCCTGGAGCGTGCCGCCGCGTGCATCGAGGCCGGCGCCGACATGGTGTTTCCGGAAGCCATCACCGAGTTGGACATGTACAAGCTGTTCGCCTCCCGTGTGAAAGCCCCGATCCTGGCCAACATCACCGAGTTCGGTGCGACCCCGCTGTACACCGTCGAACAGTTGAAATCTGCCGATGTTTCCATCGTGCTGTACCCGCTCTCGGCTTTCCGCGCCATGAACAAGGCCGCCGAGAATGTCTACACCGCGATCCGTCGCGACGGCACCCAACAGAACGTGATCGACACCATGCAAACCCGCATGGAGCTTTACGATCGCATCGACTACCACACCTTCGAGCAGAAGCTCGACGCACTGTTTGCCGCGAAAAAGTAATGCCTGCCAACCCTGCGGGAGCCGCAAGCCGGCTCCTGCAGGGTCGAGGTTGACGAACGCCTCCCGAATAAATTCAAGATTGGAGAACAGACATGGCTGAAGCAAAAGTACTGAGTGGCGCCGGCCTGCGTGGCCAGGTGGCCGGGCAGACCGCACTGTCGACCGTGGGCCAGGCGGGTGCCGGCCTGACCTATCGCGGCTACGACGTGCGCGAACTGGCCGCCGATGCGCAGTTTGAAGAAGTTGCCTACCTGCTGCTGTACGGCGAGTTGCCGACCAAAGCCGAGCTGGCCGCCTACAGCGCCAAGCTGGGCAAGCTGCGCGACCTGCCGCAAGCGTTGAAAGAAGTGCTGGAGCGCATCCCCGCTGACGCACACCCGATGGACGTGATGCGCACCGGTTGCTCGTTCCTGGGCAATATCGAACCCGAAAAAGACTTCAGCGTGCAGCGCGACGTGACCGATCGCCTGCTCGCCGCGTTCCCGGCGATCATGTGCTACTGGTACCGCTTCAGCCACGACGGCAAGCGCATCGACTGCGTAACCGACGAGCCGACCATTGGCGGCCACTTCCTGCACCTGCTGCACGGCAAGAAGCCGAGCGAGCTGCACGTGAAAGTCATGAACGTGTCGCTGATCCTCTACGCCGAGCACGAGTTCAACGCCTCGACCTTCACCGCCCGCGTGTGTGCCTCGACCCTGTCCGACCTGTATTCCTGCGTCACCGCCGCCATCGGCTCGCTGCGTGGCCCGCTGCACGGCGGCGCCAACGAAGCGGCGATGGAAATGATCGAGCGCTTCGGTTCGGCCGAGGAAGCTGTCGAAGGCACCCTCGGGATGCTGGCGCGCAAGGACAAGATCATGGGCTTTGGCCACGCGATCTACAAAGACAGCGACCCGCGTAATGAAGTGATCAAGGGCTGGTCGAAAAAACTCGCCGACGAAGTAGGCGACAAGGTGCTGTTCCCAGTGTCCGAAGCCATCGACAAGACCATGTGGGAGCAGAAAAAGCTGTTCCCGAATGCCGACTTCTACCATGCCTCGGCGTACCACTTCATGGGCATCCCGACCAAGCTGTTCACGCCGATCTTCGTGTGCTCGCGCCTCACTGGCTGGGCCGCGCACGTGTTCGAGCAGCGCGCCAACAACCGCATCATCCGTCCAAGCGCCGAGTACATCGGCGTCGAGCAGCGCAAGTTCGTGCCAATCGAACGTCGCTGAGTGAGGCAACCGGCGATCCGGGAATGGGTATGAGGTCAAATGTGGGAGGGGGCTTGCCCCCTCCCACATTTTGATCACATTCCAATTCTGGATCGGCTTCGGTTCTTCTTTTGTAACTACCGTGACCGAGTCCTGACGATGAACACTGAATTTCGCAAACCGCTCCCCGGCAGCCGCCTGGATTTCTACGACGCCCGCGCGGCTGTCGATGCAATCAGCCCCGGTGCCTACGCCACCTTGCCCTACACCTCCCGCGTGCTTGCGGAGAACCTGGTACGCCGTTGCGACCCGGCGACTCTCAACGCCTCCCTGAGCCAATTGATCGAGCGCAAGCGCGACCTCGATTTCCCATGGTTTCCGGCGCGTGTGGTGTGCCATGACATCCTCGGCCAGACCGCGCTGGTGGACCTCGCCGGCCTGCGCGATGCCATCGCCCTGCAAGGCGGCGACCCGGCCCAGGTCAACCCGGTGGTGCCGACCCAACTGATCGTCGATCACTCCCTGGCGGTCGAAGCCGGTGGTTTTGACCCGGACGCCTTCGAGAAAAACCGCGCCATCGAAGACCGCCGCAACGAAGACCGTTTCCACTTTATCGAGTGGACCAAAAAGGCCTTCAAGAACGTCGACGTGATCCCGCCAGGCAACGGCATCATGCACCAGATCAACCTGGAGAAAATGTCCCCGGTGATCCAGGTGCGCGACGGCGTGGCCTTCCCTGACACTTGCGTCGGCACCGACAGCCATACCCCGCACGTGGATGCCCTCGGCGTGATCGCCATCGGCGTCGGCGGCCTGGAAGCCGAGAGCGTGATGCTCGGTCGCGCGTCGTGGATGCGCCTGCCGGAAATCATCGGTGTAGAGCTGACCGGCAAGCTGCTGCCGGGCATCACCGCCACCGACATGGTGTTGGCGTTGACCGAGTTCCTGCGTCAACAGAAAGTCGTCGGTGCGTGGCTGGAATTTTTCGGCGAAGGCGCCTCGAAGCTGACCCTGGGCGACCGCGCGACCATCTCCAACATGGCGCCGGAATACGGCGCCACCGCGGCCATGTTCTATATCGATCAGCAGACCATCGCCTACCTGAAACTCACTGGCCGCGAAGACGAGCAAGTCACCCTGGTCGAGCAGTACGCTCGCCACACCGGCTTGTGGGGCGATGACCTCAAGGGCGCGCAATACGAGCGCGGCCTGACCTTCGACCTGTCCAGCGTCGTGCGCAATATGGCCGGCCCGAGCAACCCGCACGCCCGCGTCGCCACCCGCGACCTGGCCGCCAAAGGTATTTCCGGCCAATGGGATGAAGTGCCGGGGCAAATGCCCGACGGCGCGGTGATCATCGCCGCCATCACCAGTTGCACCAACACCAGCAACCCGCGCAACGTGATCGCTGCCGGCCTGCTGGCGCGCAACGCCAACAAGCTCGGCTTGACGCGCAAACCGTGGGTCAAGTCGTCGCTGGCCCCCGGTTCGAAAACCGTGGCCATGTACCTGGAAGAAGCCGGCCTGGGCCATGAGCTGGAAAAGCTTGGCTTCGGCGTGGTGGCCTTCGCCTGCACCACCTGCAACGGCATGTCCGGTGCACTCGATCCAGTGATCCAGCAGGAAATCATCGACCGCGACCTGTACGCCACCGCCGTGCTGTCGGGCAACCGCAACTTCGACGGGCGCATCCACCCGTACGCCAAGCAAGCGTTCCTGGCTTCACCGCCGCTGGTGGTGGCATACGCGATTGCCGGCACCATTCGTTTCGACATCGAAAAGGATGTGCTGGGCTTGGACGCCGAGGGCAAGGAAATTCGCTTGCAGGACATCTGGCCAAGCGATGAAGAAATCGACGCCGTGGTCAAGGCCTCGGTCAAGCCGGAGCAGTTCCGCGCCGTGTACATCCCGATGTTCGCCATCCACGAAGACACCGGCCCCAAAGTGGCGCCGCTGTACGAGTGGCGCCCGCAGAGCACCTATATCCGCCGTCCGCCGTATTGGGAAGGCGCCCTGGCCGGTGCCCGTCCGCTCAAGGGCATGCGTCCCCTGGCGGTGCTGCCGGACAACATCACCACCGATCACCTGTCGCCGTCCAACGCGATCATGCTCGACAGCGCCGCCGGCGAATACCTGGCGAAGATGGGCCTGCCGGAAGTCGACTTCAACTCGTACGCGACGCACCGTGGCGACCACCTGACCGCGCAGCGCGCGACGTTCGCCAACCCGAAACTGTTCAATGAAATGGTGCAGGAGAACGGCAAGGTCAAGCAGGGTTCGCTGGCGCGTATCGAGCCGGAAGGCCAGGTCACGCGGATGTGGGAAGCCATCGAAACCTACATGGAACGCAAGCAACCGCTGATCATCATTGCTGGCGCCGACTACGGCCAGGGCTCGTCCCGCGACTGGGCGGCCAAGGGCGTGCGCCTGGCCGGTGTGGAAGCGATTGCCGCCGAAGGCTTCGAGCGCATCCACCGCACCAACCTGGTGGGCATGGGCGTGTTGCCGCTGGAGTTCCTGCCGGGCACCGACCGCCACACCCTGCAGATCGACGGCAGCGAAACCTATGACGTGGTCGGTGAGCGCACCCCGCGTGCGCGGCTGACCCTGGTGATCAACCGCAAGAATGGCGAACGTGTCGAAGTGCCGGTGACCTGCCGCCTGGACACCGCCGAAGAAGTGTCGATCTACGAGGCGGGCGGCGTGTTGCAACGTTTTGCCCAGGACTTCCTGGAATCGGCGGCGACCGCCTGAAGAGGATAACCATGGCACACGCAGCGCAAATCAAGATCCCCGCCACCTACATGCGTGGCGGCACCAGCAAGGGTGTGTTTTTCAGCCTCAAGGACCTGCCCGAAGCGGCGCAGGTGCCGGGCGCCGCACGCGATGCCTTGCTGTTACGGGTCATCGGCAGCCCCGATCCCTATGACAAACAGATCGATGGCATGGGCGGCGCCACGTCGAGCACCAGCAAGAGCGTGATCCTCGCCAAAAGCACCCGCGCCGATCACGACGTGGACTACCTGTTTGGCCAGGTCTCCATCGACAAGCCGTTTGTCGACTGGAGTGGCAACTGCGGCAACCTGTCGGCGGCAGTCGGCTCGTTCGCCATCAGCGCCGGGTTGGTCGACCCGGCGTGCGTGCCCCACAACGGCGTGGCCGTGGTGCGGGTGTGGCAGGCCAATATCGGCAAGACCATCATCGCCCACGTGCCGATCACTGACGGCGCGGTGCAGGAGACCGGCGATTTCGAGCTGGATGGCGTGACCTTTCCGGCTGCCGAAGTGCAGCTGGAGTTCATCGATCCGGCGGCGGAAGAAGAGGGCGGTGGTGGCTCGATGTTCCCTACCGGCAACCTGGTCGACGACCTCGAAGTTCCGGGTATCGGCACCTTCAAGGCGACATTGATCAACGCCGGCATCCCGACAATTTTCATCAACGCCGAAGACCTCGGTTACACCGGCACCGAGCTGCAGGGCGCGATCAACAGCGACCCCAAGGCGCTGGCGATGTTCGAAACCGTGCGCGCCCATGGCGCGTTGCGCATGGGCCTGATCAAGCACCTGGACGAAGCCGTCCAGCGCCAACACACGCCGAAGGTCGCGTTTGTGGCTAAACCTGCGGATTACGTGGCGTCCAGCGGCAAGGCGATCAAGGCCGGCGATGTGGATTTGCTGGTGCGCGCGCTGTCCATGGGCAAGCTGCACCACGCAATGATGGGCACCGCCGCGGTGGCGATCGGCACGGCGGCAGCGATTTCCGGCACGCTGGTCAACCTCGCTGCAGGCGGCATCGAGCGTAATGCCGTGCGCTTCGGGCATCCGTCCGGCACCTTGCGCGTCGGCGCGGAAGCGACCCAGGTGAACGGCGAGTGGGTCGTGAAAAAAGCCATCATGAGCCGCAGTGCGCGGGTATTGATGGAAGGCTGGGTGCGCATTCCCGGCGACGCTTTCTAACATCCACACCGCTCCCTTGTGGGAGCGGGCTCGCCCGCGGTGACGGCGTGTGAGGCCACACTTGTCTGAACTGACAAACCGCTATCGCCGGCAAGCCAGCGCCTGCAAAGGGGGCGAGGATTTGCGTAGGACCAAGGCAGGCAATCAGACCTGCCATGACACATCAACCTGACCCTGAGGATGGAACAACCCCTAACTTTTGGAGAACTGCCATGAGCGCCAACGTCGACCAGAACAACCGCCCCGACTACGACCAGGTGTTGCAGGACATCGCCGACTACGTCCTCGATTACCGGATCGATTCCGAGGCGGCACTGGACACCGCCCGCAACTGCCTGATGGACACCCTCGGTTGCGGGCTGCTGGCCCTGCGTTTCCCCGAGTGCACCAAGCACCTGGGGCCGATGGTCGAGGGCACGGTGGTGCCGTTCGGCGCGCGGGTGCCGGGCACGTCGTTTCGCCTCGACCCGGTCAAGGCGGCCTGGGACATCGGTTGCATCGTGCGCTGGCTCGACTACAACGACACCTGGCTCGCCGCCGAGTGGGGCCACCCGTCGGATAACCTCGGCGGCATCCTGGCCGTGGCCGATCACCTCTCGCAAAAACGCGTGGCCAATGGCGATGCGCCGCTGACCGTGCGTGCGGTGCTGGAAGCGATGATCATGGCGCATGAGATCCAGGGCGTGATTGCCCTGGAAAACTCCTTCAACCGCGTCGGCCTTGACCATGTGCTGCTGGTGAAAGTCGCCTCGACTGCCGTCACTGCCAAGCTGATGGGCGCCAATCGCGAACAACTGCTGGCGGCGCTGTCTCACGCCTTTGTCGATGGCCAGGCCTTGCGCACCTACCGCCATGCGCCGAACGCCGGCTCGCGCAAATCCTGGGCGGCGGGGGACGCGTCGAGCCGTGGCGTACGCCTGGCGGACATCGCCCTGCGCGGTGAGATGGGCATCCCCGGTGTGCTGAGTGCGCCGCAGTGGGGGTTCTACGACGTGCTGTTCAGCCACACCAACAAGGACCTGGCCCTCAAGCCCGCAGACAAGCGCGCGTTCAGCCTGTCCCAGCCGTATGGCACCTATGTGATGGAGAACGTGCTGTTCAAAATCAGCTTCCCCGCCGAGTTCCACGCGCAAACCGCCTGCGAGGCGGCGGTGACCTTGCACCCGCAGGTCAAGGAGCGCCTGCACCAGATCGAACGCATCGTGATCACCACGCATGAGTCGGCGATTCGCATCATTTCCAAAGTCGGCCCACTGGCCAACGCCGCCGACCGTGATCACTGCCTGCAATACATGACCGCCGTGCCGCTGGTGTTCGGCGACCTGGTGGCCGAGCAGTACGAAGATGAATTCCACGCGGCGCACCCGATCATCGATGAGCTGCGCGACAAGATGGTCATCGTCGAAGACCCACGCTACAGCCGCGAATACCTGGAAGCCGACAAGCGCTCGATCGCCAACGCGGTGCAGGTGTTTTTCAAGGACGGCTCCAGCACCGAGCAGGTCGCGGTGGAATACCCGATCGGTCATCGTCGGCGTCGGGTGGACGGCATCCCGTTGCTGGAGGACAAGTTCAAGGCCAACCTGGCCACACGCTTCACCGCGCAGCGCAGCGCCGAGATTTTTGCCTTGTGCAAAGACCAGGCACGGCTTGAAGCCACACCGGTAAACCGGTTTGTCGATTTGTTCGTGATCTAGCCAGCGTGTCGGACCCGGCTTGTGTGGGAGCCGGGCTTGCCCGCGATGGCATCGCCTCGATACTTCTGATGTACCGAGGTGAATGCATCGCAGGCAAGCCAGCTCCCACAGGTGGTCGGTGCTGTGCAGACGGGCTTGCAGGCACACCGGTAAACCGGTTTGTCGATTTGTTCGTGATCCAGGCAGCGTGTCGGCCCCGGCTTGTGTGGGAGCCGGGCTTGCCCGCGATGGCATCGCCTCGATACCCCTGGGGGACCGAGGTGAATTCATCGCAGGCAAGCCAGCTCCCACAGGTGGTCGGTGTCGTGCAGACGGGCTTGCAGGCACGCCGGTAAACCGGTTTGTCGATTTGTTCGTGATCTAGGCAGCGTGTCGGACCCGGCTTGTGTGAGAGCCGGGCTTGCCCGCGATGGCATCACCTCGATACTTCTGGCATACCGAGGTGGATTCATCGCAGGCAAGCCCGCTCCCACATTTGGAGGTACGTTCGTCTCGACGCTTACATGCTGCCTTCCACATCATCCAGGCTGAACGTCTCCGTGTGGTCGTCATAGGAGAAGATCTCCGCATAGCGCCCCCACGCCACTACGCTTTCCAGGGTTTTTTCGACGAATGCTTCGGTCATCGAGTCTTCCAGTTCCTGCTCGAAGCGCACCCGTGGCGCCCGGTGGCCGCTGCGCTCGAGTAAGACTTGATGAATGCGCGCGGCCAATGGCACGTGCCGGATCAAATGCTCGGCGAACAAGGTCTTGCGTTCCTGGGTGCCGTAGTCGGCGAACAGCTTGCCGGCGTCGGTCAGGGTGATGTCGGCGCCCTTGAGTTCGGCGAAACCCAAATGCTCCAGCATCTCCGCCACCGGGAACAGGTCGTCGACTTCAAGCAAGCGCCGTTCGGCTACGGTGGGCAGGCCGGCGTGGCCGTTGTAGGGCTCGGCGGCCAGCGTTTCGATCAGGCCGGCCATCAGGTTGGTGGAAACTTCCGGCAGCAGGCTGCCCATTTTCAATTCGGGAAGGCCGCGGCTGGCATCGGCGCTGCGCCGGTCGGTCATCAGCGCGTAGATGTCGTCGACCATTTGCCGGAAGGTCGGGTCCAGCCGGTTGCGCGGGTGCGCGAACGGCACCTTGATTTCCGCGACCACCCGGCCCGGGTTGGACGACAGCACCAGGATGCGGTCGCACATCAGCACCGCTTCTTCGATGTTGTGCGTCACGATCAGGATCGACTTGATCGGCAACTGCTTGCCGCTCCACAAATCCAGCAAATCGGTGCGCAGGGTTTCGGCGGTGAGTACGTCCAGGGCCGAGAACGGTTCGTCCATCAACAACAGCGTCGGGTTGACCACCAGCCCGCGCGCAAACCCCACACGCTGGCGCATGCCACCGGACAACTCGCGCGGGTAGGCGTTTTCAAACCCGTCCAGGCCGATCAGGTCGATGGCTGCCAGGGCACGCCGACGGGTTTCCTTGCGTTCGACTTGCAAGGCTTGCAGGCCGGCTTCGACGTTTTCCAGCACGGTCAGCCAGGGAAACAGCGCAAAGGTCTGGAACACCATGGCCACACCTTCGGCCGGGCCGTTCAGTGGCGCGCCGTTGTAGAGCACTTCGCCCGAGGACGGCTGGATCAGGCCGGCGATGATGCGCAGCAAGGTGGATTTGCCGGAGCCTGAGCGACCCAGCATGCCGACAATCTCGCCTTCGTGCAGGCTCAGGTCCACACCGCTGAGGACCTGCAGTTCATCCTTGCCTTTGCCGAACACCCGGTTCACGTTTTTCAGCGAATAGATTTCCGGAGTGTCGGCGGTGTGTACGGTGTCGGTAGTCATCGCAGCGAATCCCATCAATTCAAGCGGAGTTTGTTTTCAGCCATGGCGTACATCGGCCGCCAGACCGCACGGTTGAACGCCACCACAAAGATCGACATCACCACCACGCCCAGCGCGATTTTTGGAAAGTCGCCGGCCGCCGTGGTCTGTGCGATGTAGGCACCCAGGCCGTGGGCGACCACGGTGTCCTTGCCCCAGGACACGTACTCGGAAACGATGCTGGCGTTCCACGCCCCGCCTGACGCGGTAATGGCGCCGGTGACGTAGTACGGGAAGATGCCCGGCAACATCACCTTGCGCCACCACAGCCAGCCGCGAATGCGGAAGTTGGCCGCCGCTTCCTTATAGTCGTTGGGGAAGGCGCTGGCGCCGGCGATCACGTTGAACAGGATGTACCACTGGGTGCCGAGCACGATCAGCGGGCTGAGCCAGATATCCGGATTGAGGTCGTAGTGCAGGATCACAATCACAAACACCGGGAACAGCAGGTTCGCCGGGAAGGCCGCAAGAAACTGCGCCAGTGGCTGGATTTTTTCCGCCAGCGCCGGTCGCAGGCCGATCATTACGCCCAGCGGCACCCAGATCAGCGACGCAATCAGGATCAGCCCCGCGACGCGCAGCAGGGTGATCAGGCCCAGCACAAACACGTGCCCGACTTCGCTGAAGGTCACCTCGGTGCCGACATACCGCACGATGTGGTAGAGCGCATAGGCGGTGAGCACCGCGATCAGCGCGCCCCACACCCAGTCGATCACTTTGGACCGCGTCGCACTGGCCGCCGGCGTTGCCGTGCGCACGCCGCGCGACAGGCTGAAGCGCCTGTTGCCCAGGCGGCTGATAGTGCGGGTCACCGGGCGCAGGATGCGTTGGACCACGCGCGTGCGCTGGACCAGATTGAGCACCCAGGATTGTGGCGCAATGCCCTGTGAGGCGGTGGTCTCCATGCGGAACTTGTCGGCCCAGGCGACCAGCGGCCGGAACAGGAACTGGTCGTAGATCAAGATCACCGCGATCATCGCCAGGATCACATAGCCCACCGCGTGCAGGTCTTTCTGGGCGATGGCGAGTGCCAGGTACGAACCCACGCCAGGCAGGGTGATGGTCTTGTCGCCGACGGTGATCGCCTCGGAGGCAACCACGAAGAACCAGCCGCCGGACATGCTCATCATCATGTTCCAGACCATGCCTGGCATGGCGAAGGGCACGTCGAGTTTCCAGAACTTCTGCCAGCCGGACAGCCGCAGGTTGGTGGATACCTCGACCAGGTCATGGGGCAACATGCGCAAGGACTGGTAGAAGCTGAACGTCATGTTCCAGGCCTGGCTGGTGAAAATCGCAAAGATTGCCGCGAATTCGGCTCCCAGCACGCGGCCGGGGAACAGCAACAGGAAGAACGTCACCGTAAACGAGATGTAACCGAGCACGGGCACCGACTGCAGGATGTCGAGCACCGGCACCAGCAGTTTTTCGGCACGCCGGCTCTTGGCCGCGAGGGTGCCGTAGAGCAGGGTGAAAACCAGCGCCGCGACCATCGCCGCGAGCATGCGCAGGGTGGTGCGCATCGCGTATTCCGGCAGGTTGGCCGGGTCGAGGGAAATCACGTCGCTCTGCAGGGTGGCGATGGGAGCCCACGTCTCCCGGGCGGTGATGGAGAAAAACAGCAAGAAGCCGATCACCAGCGGCAGGGCGACCAGGTCCCAGCGGTTGGGGAGCAAGCGCAACGTGGACGCGGGGATGTAATGACGGAATACTTTTTTCATCGGCCGTTGCTCATAGGCAGTCATTCCAGCAGCGTTCAGGGTCAGAGGGGCGTTACGGGGATGAGCGTAGCTTTTGTACGAACGACTCACCGAGAAGGGGCGGACGCTCTTCTCCGTGAGTCAGGGGCATCGCGACGATGCTGGCGGAATTGTACGTTTCTGAATGTTACAAGCGCATAAATTTGCTGTCAGTTTGCTGTACGAACCGCGACCTGGGCAGCGGCGCCCCGGTCGCGACTCGGCGGTTACTCAAAGCGCAGGATCACCCGGCGGTTGTGCTTGCTCTTCTTCTCGATCTTTTCGCAGAACACCCGGCCGATTTCCTCGGTGTTGATCACATGGGTGCCGCCGCACGGCTGGATGTCAATACCGCCAATTTCAATCACCCGTACCGAGCCCTGGATCACCGGCGGTGCGACCGCCTGGGTGCGGGTGATCTGCAGCAGGGTGGCGTATTCCGAGGCGGGCATCGACAGGGTCTTCACCTCGTGGGCCTGGGCGATCAGCGCGTTCAGGTCGCGGGTGAGGGTGTCCTTGTCGAGGGTCATTTCCGGCAGGTCGAAATCCAGTCGGCCCTTGTCGGCACTGATGCTGCAGCCGGTCACCGGCGCGTCGATGAGCGAGCACAGCAGGTGCAGGCAGGTGTGCATTTTCATGTGTTGATAGCGGCGTGCCCAATCGATGCCGGCGTCCACCTGTACTCCGGCGATCAATGGGTCGGGGCAGTGTTCCACCTGGTGCCAGATGATCGAGCGCTGCATCGCGTCGCGCACCGTGCCGATGACCTCGACCCGAGTGCCGTCTGCCAGGGTGAAGTGGCCGGTATCGCCCGGTTGCCCGCCGCCCGTTGGATAGAACAGCGTGTGCTCCAGGGCGATGCCGTGTTCGCTGACGGCGATCACCCGCGCGCTGAAGGCGTTCTGGTAGGGCGCGCTGTCAAACAGCGCGAGGGTTTCCATGGTGTGCACGGACATGTTCAACCTCCGACAATCAGTGGGCTGGCTTGCAGCAGGTGGCGCACCATCGCGCTCAAGCCAGGGGGAGAGAGCAGGGTGATTTCAAATTCCGGCCCGCACACTTTGAGGTTCAGCGGCAGGCGCGGCAGTTGATTGCCCGACTCGATGCGGTGCAGGCGAAACTGCAGGTGATGGCGCTCCTTCACCGTGGGTTCGAGCATCAGCCCCGGCAAGGCGTGGAAGTCGGCGTCCAGCACCGTGACCTTGTGGCTGGCATTCACCTCGCCGACCACGTGCAAACGCTCATCGAGGGCGAAGGCGCCGAGGTAGTTGCTGTGGTCCGACTCATCGTTTTTCTGCAGCTGGATCTGGTTGACCACCTTGACCTTGGTGCCGGCCGGGACGTCCTGGGTGATCACGCAGGAGGGGCTGATAAACACGTTGTCGCCGATCAGCACATAGCCCAGCACGCGGGCGCCGGAACCGACTTCGACGTTGTTGCCCAGGCGCGGATGACGCTTGCCATCGGGGTTGTTGGCGATGCCGCGCGCGCCCAGCGTGACGCCGCAGAGGATGTAGCAGTCGTTGCCGATCTCGCAGGTCTCGCCGATCACCGTGCCGTAGCCGTGATCGAGCACGAAGCGCCGGCCGATGCGCGCCGCTGGGTGGATCTCGGCGCCGGAGAGGACCTTGCCCTGGTTGCTCAGCTTGAGGGCGATGCGCGAGAACATGCCGTTCATCTGGTCAGGAAAATTCCACACCAGGTGGGCGAGGCGGTAGTACAACACCGTCTTGAACGAGGCGTAGGATTCCAGGATCAACTCGCCACGCCCGCGCGACGCCGGGTCGCGGTAGGCATAGGCGATGAGGTCCTCGGCCACCGCCTGGGCGGCGTTCTGGATCAACGGCGCCAGGTGCGGCTCCAGTTGCTTCATCTGCGCCGGCGTGAGCGTCTTGATGAGGTGGGTGAGTAACTCATCGTGCAACTGTTGCATGTCGATAAAGCCGCCCATGAAGGCACCCCCGTATGCTGGATGGTTGTCGATTATTCGAAACTGGGCAGGTAGCTGTCGGCATTGTCGTAGACCATGGTCAGCACCACCGTTTCGGGCGGCAGTTCGGGGGCGAGCCTGGCGATGGCCACCATGTTCGCGGCAGAGGACAGGCCCAGGCTGATGGCGTCGGTGCGCATGATGCGTTTCATCATGTCGATGCATTCCTGGCGCGAGACCTTGAGCATGCCGTCGAGGATGTCCAGGTTGAGGATGCTCGGGATCAGCCCGATCGACAGGCCCTGGATATGGTGCGGCGCGTGCTGGTTTTTCAGCAGGTCGCACTCTTCCGGCTCCACGCCCATCACGCGCATGGCTGGCCAGGCGTCCTTCAGGGTTTCGCCGATGCCGGTGATATGGCCGCCGGTGCCGATGCCGCTGACGAAATAGTCCACCCGGCGATCACCGAAGGCGCGGAGGATTTCCCGTGCGGTGGTGTCGCGATGGGTTTGCGGGTTGGCGCCGTTGCGTTGCTGGTTGAGCATCACGAAGCTGGGGTTTTCGAGTTGCAGCTCCATGCACTTTTCGCCGTGGGAATTGTTGCCCAGGCGGCTGTCCGACAGCACCACCTTGGCGCCGTACAGGCGCAGCAGCTTCTGCTTTTCCGGGCTGTAGTTGTCAGGGATCACCAGCACCACTTTGTAGCCGAGCACATTGCCGGCCATCACCAGGCCGATGCCGGTATTGCCGCCGCTGGGCTCGATGATGGTCTGCCCGGAGTCGCGGATCAGTACGCCCCGGCGCTCGGCGTCGAGGATCATGCCCAGGGCGATGCGCGCCTTGTGGCTGCCGCCCGGGTTGAGGGATTCGAGTTTGGCGTAGACCTCGATGCCGAGGTCTTCTGAAAACTGCGCCATGCGCACGATCGGCGTGTGGCCGATGGCGTCGAGGATTGAGTTATGCAGCATCAGGTAGGAGCCCATGGCCGGAGGTCAGTACAAAGGCATGTCGGGTTCGACGTCGCGAACCCAGTGTTTCATACCGCCTTGCAAGACTTTGGTGTTGGCGAAACCCGCCGCCAGCAGGGTGCTGGCCGCTTGCTCGGCACGGGTGCCGGCGTAGCAGATCAGGTAGTGAGTATTGTCCCGGCTGAGGCTGTCGAGGTGGCCATCCAGTTCGGCCAGGGGGATATGCACCACCCCCGGTAATTTGCACACCTCCAGTTCGCTGGCATCGCGCACGTCCAGCAGGACGTCGGCGCTGCGGTGGTGTTCGAGCACCTGCTTGAGCACGCGAGGCTTGATGTAGCGCTCTTCGGCCAGCGACGGTTGGCTCGGCATGGCGTCTGCACAGACCGCGGGCGCCCGGGTTTCAGTGTGGCGCAGCTCGGAGCAGCAGGGGCAGTCGGCGCGGCGCTTGAAACGGATCTCGCTGAACTTCATCGCCAGCGCATCGAAGCGCATCAAGCGGCCGGACAGCGGCTCGCCGATGCCGATGAGCAATTTGATCGCCTCGGTGGCCTGGATCATCCCGACCACTCCCGGCAGCACGCCGATCACCCCGCCGGCGCTGCAGTTGGGGGCCAGTTCCGTCGGGGGGGCGCTGGGGAACAGGCAGCGATAGCACGGGCCGCCTTGATAGTTGAGCACGCTGATCTGCCCGTCGAAACGGTAGATCGCACCGTATACGAGGGGCTTGCCCAGTTGCACGCAAGCATCGTTGACCAGGTAGCGGGTGTCGAAATTGTCGGTGCCGTCGATCACCAGGTCATAGGCGCCCACCAGTTCCAGGGCGTTGTCGGCCGTCAAGGCGGTATCGTGGGCGTTGATCTGGATATGACGGTTGAGGTCCTGCAGGCGCTGCCTGGCGGATTCGACCTTGGGCATGCCCAGGGTGCTGTTGCCGTGCACGATCTGGCGTTGCAGGTTGCTGCTTTCCACCACGTCGAAATCCACCAGGCCCAGGGTGCCGACGCCAGCCGCCGCCAGGTACAGGCTGATGGGCGAGCCCAGGCCGCCGGTGCCGATGATCAGCACCTTGGCTTTTTTCAGGTTCAACTGGCCTTCGCGACCGACGCCGGGCAGGGTGATGTGGCGCACGTAGCGCTGTACTTCTTCATTACTCAGGGTGTCGACGTCGATGCCGCCGGACGTGGCGAGCAGCACTTCGATCCTGGCCTTCTCCGGCAACCGGTCATCGGCGCCGATCAGTTCTTCCTCGGCGGTAAACAGGAAGTGTTCCTTGAGCTGGTTGTTGGCTTCGTGAAACAGGTGCGGGCGCAGCTGTGGGTGGCTGCTGCAGAGGTTTTCAATGACTTCGCGCAATGTCGATCCGGTGCCCTCGAGGGTCGATTCCGGCAGCTTGGCCACGCGAACCAGAATGTCGGGGAAAGAGACAGCGTTCATGGACAACTCCGTGTGCAGGTCGTTGAAGGGGTGAGGAGCGAAATGCTGGCCGTCCCAGGCAAACAGCTTGGAGGCCAGGGCCTGGCCCTGGCGGACATCGACCACCAGGTAACTGACCGGGTAGATCGGCTCGCCCATGAAAAGGGCCTTGTCCTGGTCCTCGTCGCTGAAATAGGCGCCAACGTCCGGATGGGAGTGGTAGATCACCACCACCGGGTTGTCGCTGCGAAACGCTTTGTTCATCAACAGCGTGTCGGCCACTGAAAACGTGTAGCCGTTGGCGGCGCTGCGCGCATACATCTCGGGGTTCCTGCGGTGCAGCTCATTCTGGATATTGCTGCCCAGGTACACGCTGCCATCGGCAAACACGAAGCCACAGCATTCCTCGGGGTAGCTGCGGCTGGCGTGGGCGTAGATCTGTTCGAGGGCAAGGGGGCGGAGGACGTCCATGTTTCTCTCGCGTTGTGGTGGGAGGGCCGGGCCGGTCAATTTTTCTTGGCCAGGAGTTTTTCAATCGGCAATTTGGTGATCGCAAAGCCGGCCAGGAGGATGGCCGAGTACAGCATCAGGTCGCGGGAAATCGCCACGCCTTCGTACCAGGCGCCGATGATCACCGCGAACACCGGGAAAATGATGAACACGAACGACAGAATGATCGGGCTCAAGCGCTTGAGCAGCATGAAATACACGATGAAGCCGCCCACCGACGCCACCAGCCCCAGGTAGAACAGCGCGCTCCAGGAGCGCAGGGTGATGGCATCGAAGGTCGGTGCTTCAAAAAACAGGCCGGCCACGAACAGCATCAACCCGGCGATGCCGATGGGCAGGGTGTTGTAGGTGATCACGCTGATGGCGCTGCCTTTCTGCTTGGTAATGACGTAGCACAAGGCATGCATGATCGCGGCGGTCAGAATTGCCAGCACCCCGAAGAACTCGGCGTGGTCCAGGTGCAGGCCCTGGCTCTTGATGATCATGTAGAGGCTGCCGAAACCGATGCCGATGCCGACGACCTGGGAAAAGTAGATGCGCTCGCGCAGGAACAGCGCCGAGAAGATCAGGATAAACACCGGCATGCAGCTGAACAGCAAGGCAGTGAGGCCCGACGACACGTGCATTTCACCGTAGTTGAGCAGGTAGTACGGCACGCTGAAGTACGACAGCGTCACGAATACGAAGAACCAGCGGCTCTCGCGAGGAAACAGGATCGGCTCGCGGCGCACCAGGGCAAAACACAGGAACAGCGGGAAGGCGATCAGGAAGCGCAGGCCGGCGGAGGTCAGCGGCGGCACGCTCTCCACGGCAATCTTGATCCCCAGCCAAGTGGTGCCCCAACTCAGGCACACGATCAGGAACATCACGCTGGTGACCAGTGCGGCCAACCACTGTTTTTGGGTTTTTGTTTTCGCGGTGTTTTCGAGAACGGCGGACATTGGCATCGTTTATTGCTTCCCTGAGCCGAAATTGAACTCTATATTGAGCTTGTAATGAGTTGTAAAATTCGGCGATTGAACCCGTAAAAGCACACTATTAGGGCGAAAGATGGCTGTCAAAACAAATATTGACATGGTGTCAATTATGCGTGAGGGGTTGTCCAACGGGCAGGGCGTGAAGTACAAGCGCCTGTCCGATGTCATGGAACGGGGCATCCTCGAAGGCTTGATTGAACCCGGACGAAAACTGCCGCCCCATCGGGTGCTTTCCGACAATCTCGGGGTGACCATCGGTACCATCAGCCGGGCCTACGGCGAACTGGAACGCCTCGGGCTGGTAGTGGCGCGGGTGGGTGACGGCACATTCGTGCGCAAGCGTGGGATGGAGCGCCAGCGTGATGAAGGCTTTCGCAATTTCAGCGAGGAGCCGCGCCAGTACTTCGACATGAGCCGCAACATGCATATTCCGGGGCAGGAAACCGCCTTCCTGGCCCAGAGCCTCCAAACCCTGTCGACCAATGCCAAGTTCCTCCAGGACATCAGCGCCTATACCCCGGATGCCGGCCTGCCGCGTTATCGCGATGCGGGCGCGCAGTGGTTGGTGCAGCGCGATTTTCACCCGATCCCTGAACAGGTCATCTGCGTCAACGGCGGCCAGCATGGCCTGCTCTGCGCGATGATGGCGCTGTTGCGCGCCGGCGACACGGTGGTGACCGAACAACTTACTTACCCAGGGCTGATCACCGCCGCGCGCATGCTCGGCGTACGCTTGATCGGCCTGGAGATGGATGAGGAAGGTGTGCTGCCGAGCGCGCTGGATGAGGTCTGTCGTAATCACCGGGTGTCGGCGCTGTATTGCACGCCGACCATCCAGAACCCGACCACGGCGGTGTTATCGGTGGCGCGGCGCGAAGCGCTGGTGAAGGTGTGCCGCGAACACAATCTGTTGATCCTCGAGGACGAAGCCCACGGCGTCCTGGTGGAAGACCGGCCGCCACCCCTCAGTCATTTCGCCCCTGAACGTACGATTTTGATCAGCAGTTTGAGCAAGGCGGTGTCGGCCGGGCTGCGTGTGGGTTATGTGCATGCGCCACCGGCGCTGGTCAGCCGTATCTCGGCGGCGTTGCGCTCCACCTGTTGGATGGCCACGCCGGTGACCCTGGAGCTGGCCACCCAGTGGATCGAAAACGGCACGGCGGAATACCTGCTGCGCCAGCAGATCAACGAGATCAGCCGGCGCAAGGCGTTGGTGCAGGATTTGTTGGCGGGCCTGCGATACCGCACCCACCTGAACAGCCCGCATTTCTGGATCGAAGTGCCGGAGCCGTGGCGCGCGTCGGAAATCGAGGCGGAACTCAAGCAGAACAACTACCTGATCGCCACCGCCGAGGCCTTTGCCGTGGGACAGACGGCGGTGCCGCAGTTTATCCGCGCGAGCATCTGCAATACGTCGGGGGATGATCAGTTGTTGCGGGCGGGGTTTGATGCGCTGGCCACCGCGCTGGGGCAGGGCGGCGGGCGCTTTCACCTGTAGATGACGGCGGTCCTTGTGGCGAGCGGGCTTGCCCCGCGTTGGGCTGCCTGGCAGCCCCAAAACCCGTCGCTGAGGACCGTCTGACACACCGCATTCATCTTGAAGGGGGCTGCTTCGCCGCCCAACGCGGGGCAAGCCCGCTCGCCACAGTCAGCGCCTGCCTGTATTACTTGAAGCGCCGCTCCACGCCCTTCTCCACCAAAATCTTCGCCGAAATCTCTTCCACCGAGAAATGCGTGGAATTGATATGCGCAATGTTTTCGCGGCGGAACAGATTTTCCACTTCGCGCACTTCGAATTCGCACTGGGCATAGCTGGAGTAGCGGCTGTTGGGCTTGCGTTCGTTGCGGATCGCGGTGAGGCGGTCCGGGTCGATGGTCAGGCCAAACAGCTTGTGCGAATGGGCGCGCAGGGCGGTGGGCAACGTCAGGTGCTCCATGTCGTCCTCGGTCAGCGGGTAGTTGGCCGCACGGATGCCGAATTGCATGGCCATGTACAGGCAGGTCGGGGTCTTGCCGCAACGCGACACGCCGACCAGGATCAGGTCGGCCTTGTCGTAGTAGTGCGTGCGGGCGCCGTCGTCGTTGTCGAGGGCGAAGTTCACCGCCTCGATACGCTCCATATAGTTGGAGTTATGCCCGATGGAATGGGACTTTCCGACCGAATAGGAGGAATGTTCACTCAACTCCTGCTCCAGTGGCGCCAGGAAGGTCGAGAAGATGTCGATCATGAAACCATTGGAGGTTGCGAGGATCTCACGGATGTCTTGATTGACGATGGTGTCGAAAATGATCGGGCGAAAGCCGTCTTTTTCAGCCGCCAGATTGATTTGTTGTACCATGGCCCGCGCTTTATCCACGCTGTCGATGTAGGGCCGCGTGAATTTGGCGAAGGTAATGTTTTCGAACTGCGCGAGCAGGCTTTGACCCAGTGTTTCGGCTGTAATGCCGGTGCCGTCGGAGATAAAGAAAGCAGATCGTTTCATTTGAGCCCTGGGCCTTAAGCTGATGGCGAATCTTGGATATGATAGGCGCGATTTTGCCGTCCCGCAGTGGGCCGCATTCTCACTTATTTTCCAGGTCCAGGCCACAAGCGCTGGCGTTAGCTCCTACTGAGCCGCCGGCGTCCTGAGCTTTTCCAACACAGAAAGTGGAGAGATCACCTTGGTAGAGTACGTAGTTTCCCTCGATAAGCTCGGCGTCCATGATGTAGAGCACGTGGGGGGCAAGAACGCATCCCTCGGCGAGATGATCAGTAATCTTGCAGGCGCTGGTGTATCGGTGCCCGGTGGTTTCGCCACCACGGCCCAGGCTTACCGCGATTTCCTTGAGCTGAGCGGCCTCAACGCTCAGATCCACGCCGCGCTGGACGCTCTGGACGTCGATGACGTCAACGCCCTGGCCAAGACCGGTGCCCAGATCCGCCAGTGGATCATGGACGCCGAGTTCCCCGAGAAGCTCAACGAAGAAATCCGCAGCGCCTTCGCGACGCTCTCGGCCGGCAACCCGGACATGGCGGTTGCCGTGCGCTCCTCGGCCACCGCCGAAGACTTGCCGGACGCGTCCTTCGCCGGCCAGCAGGAAACCTTCCTTAATATCCGTGGCGTGGAAAACGTGATCCGCGCGGCCAAGGAAGTGTTCGCCTCGCTGTTCAACGATCGCGCCATTTCCTACCGCGTGCACCAGGGTTTCGACCACAAGCTGGTGGCCCTGTCTGCCGGCGTGCAGCGCATGGTGCGTTCGGAAACCGGCACCGCCGGCGTGATGTTCACCCTGGATACCGAATCGGGTTTCCGTGACGTGGTGTTCATCACCGGCGCCTACGGCCTGGGCGAAACCGTCGTACAAGGCGCGGTCAACCCCGACGAATTCTACGTACACAAGGGCACCCTTGAAGCGGGTCGCCCGGCCATCCTGCGCCGCAACCTGGGCAGCAAGGCCATCAAGATGATCTACGGCGACGAGGCCAAGGCCGGTCGCTCGGTGAAAACCGTTGAAGTCGACAAGGCCGAGCGCGCGCGCTTCTGCCTGACCGACGCTGAAGTCAGCGAGTTGGCCAAGCAGGCGATGATCATCGAGAAGCACTACAAGTGCCCGATGGACATCGAATGGGCCAAGGACGGTGACGACGGCAAGCTGTACATCGTGCAGGCACGTCCGGAAACCGTGAAAAGCCGCACTTCGGCCAACGTCATGGAACGCTACCTGCTCAAGGAAACCGGCACCGTGCTGGTGGAAGGCCGTGCCATCGGCCAGCGCATCGGCGCCGGCAAGGTGCGGATCATCAAGGACGTGTCCGAGATGGACAAAGTCCAGCCAGGCGACGTGCTGGTGTCCGACATGACCGACCCGGACTGGGAACCGGTGATGAAGCGTGCCAGCGCCATCGTCACCAACCGTGGCGGGCGTACCTGCCACGCGGCGATCATCGCGCGTGAGCTGGGGATTCCTGCGGTAGTGGGTTGCGGCAACGCGACCCAACTGCTCAAGGACGGCCAGGGCGTGACCGTGTCCTGCGCTGAAGGCGACACCGGTTTCATCTTCGAAGGCGAACTGGGCTTCGACATCAAGCAAAACTCCATCGACGCCATGCCTGACCTGCCGTTCAAGATCATGATGAACGTCGGCAACCCGGACCGCGCCTTCGACTTCGCGCAGTTGCCGAACGCCGGTGTGGGCCTGGCCCGCCTGGAATTCATCATCAACCGCATGATCGGCGTGCACCCCAAGGCCCTGTTGAACTACGACGGCCTGCCGCTGGACATCAAGGAAAGCGTCGACAAGCGCATCGCCGGCTACAACGACCCAGTGGGCTTCTACGTCGAGAAGCTGGTGGAAGGCATCAGCACCCTGGCAGCGGCGTTCTACCCGAAAAAGGTCATCGTGCGGCTGTCGGACTTCAAGTCCAACGAATACGCCAACCTGATCGGCGGCAAGCTCTACGAGCCGGAAGAAGAAAACCCGATGCTGGGTTTCCGTGGCGCCTCGCGTTACATCAGCGAAGCGTTCCGTGACTGCTTCGAACTCGAATGCCGCGCCCTCAAGCGCGTGCGTAACGAGATGGGCCTGACCAACGTCGAGATCATGGTGCCCTTCGTGCGCACCCTGGGCGAAGCGAGCCAGGTGGTGGACCTGCTGGCCGAAAACGGCTTGTCCCGGGGTGAAAACGGCCTGCGCGTCATCATGATGTGCGAATTGCCGTCCAACGCGATCCTTGCCGAAGAGTTCCTGGAATTCTTCGACGGTTTCTCCATCGGTTCCAACGACCTGACCCAGCTGACCCTGGGCCTGGACCGCGACTCCGGGATCATCGCCCACCTGTTCGATGAGCGTAACCCGGCCGTCAAGAAGCTGTTGGCCAACGCCATCCAGGCCTGCAACAAGGCCGGCAAGTACATCGGGATTTGCGGCCAAGGCCCTTCCGATCACCCTGACCTGGCCAAATGGCTGATGGAGCAGGGCATCGAAAGCGTCTCGCTGAACCCCGATTCCGTGCTGGAAACCTGGTTCTTCCTGGCCGAAGGCCAAGCTTCGGCTTAAGGTCGATACGTCAAAAGTGCCGGTCACCCGTCAAGGGTGACCGGCATTCTTATCTGTGCAGGGCGGAACTCCTTCCGGACGCCGCCCTTTTTTGTGCAAGAGCATTATGCAAAGCAGCAGCAACCTGTTTCCCGTCGCCTTGATCAGCGCTGAACGTCGTGGCGACCTGAGTGAAGATGTGTATCGCCTCAAACCCGGCAACAGCCCCGACGGTACCGTCGAGTTGGCCGTTACCCGTTTGGGCTTGGCCGATGTCCCGGAAAACCGGGGCATCCCGGTCATTTTGTTGCATGGCAGTTTTTCCAATCGGCGCTTCTGGTATTCGCCCAAAGGGATCGGCCTGGGGGCTTACCTGGCGCGCCAGGGATTCGACGTGTGGATCCCGGAAATGCGCGGCCATGGCCTGTCGCGGCGCAATCACGACTACGCCAGGAACCGCGTCGCCGATTACGCGCGTTACGATTTGCCGGCGATTGGTGCGTTTGTGCGCGAGCAAAGTGCGCAGATCCCGCATTGGATCGGCCACTCCCTTGGCGGCACGACCCTGGCGGCGGCCCTCGGCGGGCAGCATCTTGGCGCGCCGGCGGTGGCCTCGGTGGCCCTGTTTGGCTGTCAGGTCAGTCGCACCCACTGGCCGTTGAAAATCCCGCCGGTGGAGTGGACCGGCCGCTTGCTGCTCAAGCGTTTTGGTCAACTGTCCGGCTCGCGGCTCAAGCGCGGCCCGGAGGACGAGCCGGCAGGCGTGCTGGTCGAAGCCATGCGTTGGAATGGCCTGTTTGGCCGCTTTGGCGAAGGCAAGCAGGATTGGTGGAAAGGCCTGGCCGACGTTGACGTGCCGCTGCTGGCCGTCAGTGCTGCAGGCGACCACCAGGACCCCGATTGGGCCTGCCGCAAGTTGTTCGAACAAATCGGTTCGCAGCATCGCCAGTACCTGTGCCTGGGGCGTGAGCAAGGTTTTACCGGTGATTTCGGGCATGTGGAGATGCTGGTCAGCAAAGCCGCACAAATAGAAGTGTGGCCGCTGGTGGCGCAATGGCTGAAAGATCCGCTGACACCGTTGTTCGGCGCCCCGGCCGAGGTCGCGGCCAGCGTTTGACGCAACGCTCTGCCAAGGGCGTTTCACTCGTGTGTGGTTGCGGCTAAGATATGACGCGGTAAACGCTTCTGGTCATATTCAGTCGCGCAGTGGCTATTGCGTTGCGGCCAGGCGGATGGGATGTTTCGCACCTGCTTCGGCCCGTGCTTCTTTCGAAAGACACTTCTTTGACGGAAAGGAATTTTTCAATGAACCATTACGTGACCCCCGACCTGTGCGACGCCTACCCGGACCTGGTGCAGGTGGTCGAGCCGATGTTCAGCAATTTCGGCGGCCGAGACTCTTTCGGTGGCGAGATCGTCACCATCAAGTGCTTCGAAGATAACTCCCTCGTCAAGGAGCAGGCCGACCAGCCGGGCGCTGGCAAGGTGCTGGTGGTGGACGGCGGCGGTTCCCTGCGCCGCGCGCTGCTGGGCGATATGATCGCCGAAAAAGCCGCGAAAAACGGTTGGGAAGGGCTGGTGATCTACGGCTGCATCCGTGACGTCGACGTTATCGCCCAGACCGACCTGGGAGTGCAGGCCCTGGCCAGCCATCCGATGAAGACCGACAAGCGCGGCATCGGCGACTTGAACGTGGTGGTCACCTTTGCCGGTGTGACGTTCCGCCCGGGCGAGTACATCTACGCCGACAACAACGGTGTGATCGTCTCGCCAAGCCCGCTGAAAATGCCTGAATAAACCGCAATAGACGACAGGGGTAAGGATGTTCGAGGAAGAAAACGCGCAGTGGGGGCTGGTGCATGCCCTGGTGCTGGACGGTAAAGGCGGTGCGCGTTCGATTGCCCGGACTGAGCTCGACGACTTGCAACTGCAGCCCCAGGAAAGCCTGTGGCTGCACTGGGACCGCAGTCATCCGCAAACCCAGACCTGGCTGCGCAAATCCAGCGGCTTGAGCGAGTTTGCCTGTGACCTGTTGCTGGAGGAGAACACCCGCCCGCGCCTGTTGCCGTTGCCGGACTCGGAATTGCTGCTGTTCCTGCGCGGGATCAACCTCAACCCGGGAGCTGAGCCAGAAGACATGGTGTCGGTGCGCATCTTTGCGGCCGCCAGTCGGGTGATTTCGTTGCGCCTGCGTCCACTGCGCGCCACCGATGAGCTGTTGGTGCAGCTGGCGGAGGGCAAAGGGCCGAAGACGGCCTCGGAACTCATCCTTTATATGGCCCAGTACCTAACCCATAAAGTGCAGGATCTGGTCACCGACCTGTCTGAAATCGTCGACGTAGAGGAAGAAAAACTCGATGCCGACGAACGGTACACGCCGGAGCATGGCAGTGTCTTGCAGATCCGCCGCAGAGCGGCCGGGCTCAAGCGATTCCTGTCGCCGCAGCGGGAAATTTTTGCCCAGCTTACGCGGATCAGGTTGCCGTGGTTTTGTGATGACGATGCCGACTACTGGAACGAATTGAACAACAGCCTGACCCGCTACCTGGAAGAGCTCGAATTGACCCGGGAGCGCGTGGGGCTTGTGCTTGAGACCGAAGACCGGCGCTTGAGCGTACGCATGAACCGCACCATGTATCGCTTCGGGATCATCACCGGGATCTTCCTGCCGATGAGTTTCCTGACCGGTTTGTTGGGTATAAATGTGGGCGGGATACCGTTCTCCGCCAGCCCCTATGGATTCGTGATTGCGTGCCTGTTGATGGTGTCGGTTGCGCTCGGACAATGGTGGCTATTTCGACGATTGCGCTGGGTTTGAGCTGAATATGACCTGAACGTAGGAAGGGTCCTATGTGACCCCAAGAATTTTACCCTCGTCTTTTAAAACACTTGCGAGAGGTCTTTATGCACGATCCGTTCGAACAGTCTTTGCGTGACATGCTCAATGCGTCGCCGTCCAACCGTGACGACGACGCCTGCCTGGGCCGCGTGTTGAAAACCGCCAACCGTCAGGTGGGGGCGGGGGACTTGTTCGGTCTGCTCGGCCGTTGGCTGCCGGCGTTGATGATGGCCCTGAACAACGGTTCGGCCCACGTATCACCGGTTTCCCGTCGTAAACCTCTTGCTCGCACTGCTGATAAGGCTGATTGAATATGGAACTTGATCTCTGGACCCAGAGCCTGGTCACCGCGATGACCGCATTGTGGACCAAGGTGGCGAATTTCATTCCCAACCTGTTTGGTGCCCTGGTCCTGGTATTGCTGGGCTTTGTCGTGGCCAAGCTGCTCGACACCCTGCTGTCCAAATTGCTTGCAAAATTGGGCCTGGATCGCTTGATGGCAGGCACCGGCCTGACCAAGCTGTTGGGCCGTGCCGGGCTGCAGGTGCCGATCTCTACCCTGATCGGCAAGATCGTCTATTGGTTCGTTTTGCTGATTTTTCTGGTTTCTGCGGCCCAATCACTTGGACTTGAGCGAGTTTCAGCTACGCTCGACATGCTGGCGCTGTATTTGCCGAAGGTTTTCGGCGGCGCGCTGGTACTGCTGGTAGGTGTTTTGCTGGCGCAACTGGCCAATGGGCTGGTGCGCGGCGCCGCCGAAGGCGTGGGGTTGGACTATGCTGCTGGCCTGGGGCGTATCGCCCAGGGGCTGGTGATCATCATCAGTATTTCGGTCGCGATCAGCCAGTTGGAGGTCAAGACTGACCTGCTCAACCACGTGATTGTGATTGTTTTGATTACCGTTGGTCTGGCAGTTGCGCTGGCCATGGGGTTGGGAAGCCGGGAAATTGCCGGACAGATTCTTGCGGGAATCTATGTGCGTGAGTTGTATCAGGTAGGGCAACAGGTGCGTGTAGGCGAGGTCGAAGGGCAAATCGAGGAGATCGGCACAGTCAAGACGACAGTGCTGACCGATGACGGCGACCTGGTGTCGCTGTCCAATCGGATTCTCCTGGAGCAGCAGGTCAGTAGCCGCTAATCCGGCAAACCCTGCTAATGTACGCCGCCGCAAACCCGGCTGACCGGGCTGTGGCGGACATTGACCTGACTGTCGGCACGACTTGTTTTGAATAAAGCCCAAACGCTGTCCACGCGCTATGACCCCCGTGAGCTCTCTGATGAGGAGTTGGTCGCGCGCTCGCACACGGAGCTGTTTCACGTAACTCGCGCGTACGAAGAATTGATGCGCAGATATCAACGCACTTTGTTCAACGTTTGTTCAAGGTATTTAGGGAACGATAGAGATGCGGACGATGTCTGTCAGGAAGTGATGCTCAAGGTGCTGTACGGCCTGAAGAACTTCGAGGGCAAATCGAAGTTCAAGACATGGCTATACAGCATCACGTACAACGAGTGCATCACGCAGTATCGGAAGGAACGGCGAAAGCGTCGCTTGATGGACGCCTTGAGTCTGGACCCCCTTGAGGAAGCGTCTGAAGAAAAGGCGCCGGCACCCGAGGAGAAGGGCGGGCTCGATCGCTGGTTGGTGCATGTGAACCCGATTGACCGTGAAATTCTGGTGCTACGATTTGTCGCAGAGCTTGAATTTCAGGAAATCGCCGACATCATGCACATGGGTTTGAGTGCTACAAAAATGCGTTACAAACGTGCTCTAGATAAATTACGTGAGAAATTTGCGGGCGAGACTGAAACTTAGTGCGTGGCAAATATCTCTTACGTGTAGGCAAGTTCTGTTAGACTTGTCGCCGAGTTGTCCCCCGGTTTGTGGGACTGCTTTACAATCACCAGATGGGGATTTAACGGATGAAACTGAAAAACACCTTGGGCTTGGCCATTGGTTCTCTTATTGCCGCTACTTCTTTCGGCGTTCTGGCACAAGGCCAAGGCGCAGTTGAAGGCGAGCTGTTCTACAAGAAGCAGTACAACGATAGCGTCAAGCACATCGAAGACGGCTTCAATCCTGGCGCTCGCATCGGTTACTTCCTGACCGACGACCTGTCCTTGAACCTGTCCTACGACAAGACCAACCACACCCGTTCGAACGACGGTACTGGTAACCAGAAGATCAAAGGCGATACCGGCAGCCTGGTTGCCCAGTATCACTTCGGTCAAGCTGGCGTAGACAGCCTGCGTCCATACGTAGAAGGCGGTTTCGGTCACCAGAGCCGTACCAACGTTCAGGCTGACGGCCACAGCGGTCGCGACCAGACTACCTTCGCTACCGTTGGTACTGGCGTGAAGTACTACTTCACCAACAACCTGTACGCTCGTGCCGGTGTTGAAGCTGACTACGGTCTGGACAACGGCAAGTGGGACTACTCCGCACTGGTTGGCCTGGGCGTAAACTTCGGCGGTAACGCTGGCGCAGCCGCTCCAGCTCCTACCCCAGCTCCAGCTCCAGAGCCAACTCCAGAGCCAGAAGCTCCAGTTGCTCAGGTTGTTCGTGTTGAGCTGGACGTGAAGTTCGACTTCGACAAGTCCGTTGTTAAGCCTAACAGCTACGGCGACGTGAAAAACCTGGCCGACTTCATGGCTCAGTACCCAGCTACCAACGTAGAAGTTGCTGGTCACACTGACTCCGTAGGTCCAGACGCCTACAACCAGAAGCTGTCCCAGCGTCGTGCTGACGCTGTTAAGCAAGTCCTGGTTAAAGACGGCGTGGCTCCTAGCCGCATCACCGCAGTAGGTTACGGCGAATCCCGCCCAGTTGCTGACAACGCAACTGAAGCTGGTCGTGCTGTTAACCGTCGCGTAGAAGCGTCGGTTGAAGCTCAAGCTCAGTAATTACTGAGTGGTAGAAAAAAGCCCGGCTTAGGCCGGGCTTTTTTTCGCCTGCGATTTGGCATCAGCCGTGAAAAAGTCCATACAGCAGCACCAGGTTGATCAGCAGCGACAGCAGCGCCAACGTCCGCCAGACCTTCAGCGGCTCGCGCTCCAACAGCGGCCTTGGGCGAACACTCAACTCGCGGCGATCGGCCTGTTCCAGCGTCAACAGCCATTCCTCGGCGGTTTCATAACGTTGCGCAGGCTGGGCGGCCACGGCTCGCTCCAGGCTGAGGGGCAGCCAGTCCGGCAGATCAGGGCGATAGCGGCTGGCGCTGACGGCCTGATTGAATCGGGGCCTTTGGAAGGCCTCGATTTCACCGTAGGGATAATGCCCGGTCAGCAGGTAATACAGGCACACACCGACGCTGTATAAATCCTGTTGAGCCGTAGGGCGCTCACCATTGAATGCCTCGGGGGCGATGAAACTCGGGGTGCCTGGCAGTGCGTGAGCACGATCTTCCGAGAGTCCCGGGCAGTAGGCCAGGCCGAAATCCAGCACGCGCAGCTCACCGTCGTCGCCCAGCAGCAGGTTTTCCGGCTTGATGTCGCGGTGCAGGATCTGTCGCCGGTGCAGCATGCCTACCGCGCGCAGCAAGCGTTCGGCCACCGATTGCCACTGCGCCAACGGCAATGGGCCTTGTTGCTTGAACAGTTCGGCCAGGGTGCGTCCCGGGTATTCGCGCATGACGTAATACAGATGCTGACGCGCGCTGGCGGTGTGCACTTCAGGAAATGCGCGACCGGCCACGCGGCGCAAAAACCACTCCTCGGATAACAGTGCCTGTCCGGCGTCGTGGTCATCGTCGCGATTCAGCGGCAGGGTTTTCAGCAGCCAGGGTTGCTGCTGCGCATCGCGCACACGGTACAGCACGGATTGTCGGCTGTGCGCGAGCACGCTTTCCACTTGCCAGCCCTCGAACTGCTGCCCGGCTTTCAAGGGCGGGGGCAGTGGCCATTGCTGCAACTGCACCAGCGCATCGCCGAGGGTGGCTGCACCGAGGGTGTCGATGCGCACCAGCAGGGCGCTGGCATTGTCCTGGCTGCCTGCCAGGTGCGCAGTATTCACCAGCGTGTTGACCGCCCAGTCCAGGTCGGTTTGTTCGCGCAGGATCGCACCGATGCTGTGATCGCCCAGGGTTGCCCATACGCCGTCGCTGAGCAGCACAAAGCACTCGCCTTCGCGCAATTGGCCGTCCAAAAAGTCCACCACCAGGTGTTGATCCAGGCCCAGCGCACGCTTGAGCACATGCTGCATGCCCGGCTGCTCCCAGACGTGGTCTTCGCTGATGCGCTGCAACTCGCCGTCCAGCCAGCGGTACACCCGGCAATCGCCGACATGGGCGAGGGTAAAACGTTGCCCGCGAAACACCAGGGCGCTGAGGGTCGTGAGCAAGGGCTGGCCGCCGCCATTAGCCTGTAGCCAGCGGTTCTGCGCCAACAGTAAGCGCTCCAGAGACTGAGCCACACCCCAGGTCGGCGGCGTGGCGTAGTAGTCCAGTGCCAGGGCCTGCACGGTCGAGCGCGCGGCCAGGCCGCCATCGGCGCACTGGCTCACCCCGTCGGCGATGGCGCACAGGTAGCCTTTGCTCGCCGCCAGTTCCGCCACGGGGGTGACGACGCGCAGGGCGTCCTGGTTTTCCGCCCGAGGGCCGATGACGCTGGCGTGGGCGACGCTCAGTCGCAGGCTCATCAGACGCGTGCGGCGGTCACGGCGGCCGAACCCCAGGTGGTTCTCCAGCGCCGCTTGACGCCGTGCAGGCCGAACCAGGCCAGTACACCCAGGCTGGCGAACAACCACAAGGCCATCTGATAGCTGCCGGTGCTTTGCTTGATTGCACCCATGCCCGCTGCCAGGGCGAAACCGCCGATGCCGCCGGCCATGCCGATCAGGCCGGTCATCACGCCGATTTCGCGCCGGAAACGTTGCGGCACCAGTTGGAATACCGCGCCATTTCCGGCGCCCAGTCCAAGCATGGTGCAGACAAACAAGGCGAGCGCCGCGTAGGAACTGGGCAGGTTGAAGCCGACCGCCGCGATGCAGATCGCCGCCACGCTGTACATGCCCAGCAAGGTGCGGATTCCGCCGAAGCGATCCGCCAGGGCGCCGCCCAACGGGCGCATCAGGCTGCCGCCGAACACGCAGGCCGCGGTGTAGTAGCCGGCCGTTACCGGGCTCAGGCCATACTGGTCGTTGAAGTAGCCGGGCAGGGCGCTGGCCAGGCCGATGAAGCCGCCAAAGGTCACGCTGTAGAAGAACATGAACCACCAGCTGTCGCGGTCGCCAAGTGCCTTGAAATAGTCAGCCATGGATTTGGCTTGCGGCCGCTGCGGCGCATTGCGCGCCAGCCAGGCGAAGACCACCAGGGTCAGCACCAGTGGAATCAAGGCAAAACCGAACACGTTGCTCCAGCCAAACGCAGCTGCCAGCACCGGGGCGAGCAGGGCGGCGAACACCGTGCCCGAGTTGCCGGCACCGGCAATGCCCATGGCCTTGCCCTGGTGTTCAGCCGGATACCACTGCGACGCCAACGGCAGCGCCACGGCGAACGATGCGCCAGCCATGCCGAGGAACACCCCAAGCAGCAACGCTTGCTCGTAACTGTGGATGCCGAGTTTCCAGGCGCCAAACAACGCGGCAATCACAATCACCTGGCCGATCAGTCCGGCGGTCTTGGGCGACAGCTTGTCGGCCAGCATGCCCATCAGGAAGCGCAGTACTGCGCCCGCGAGGATCGGAGTCGCGACGACCAGGCCGCGTTGTTGAGTGGTCAGGTGCAGGTCGGTAGCAATTTGCACCGCCAGTGGACCCAGGAGGTACCAGACCATGAAGCTCAGGTCGAAATACAGGAACGCGGCAAACAGGGTCGGGGTGTGCCCGGATTTCCAGAAGCTTGATTTCATCACGCACCTCAACGGTTGGGAGTCTTGTAAAAAGGCCTGGTGATGGAACAGCCGGCTAGGGCCGCCCCACCTTGCCCCGGAAAAGGGGGACAAAACGAAAAAACGCCGCCACCGGGTTCGCGAGGGCAAACCGGGTGTGCGACGTCTTTGTCGTGGAGGGGCAACCGCCGTTGGCTACCTGTGATGATTCTTTAGCAAGAGCTGCGCCACATCAGCCGAGCAGCTCGTTCATGGCGATAATCTGCTCTGCCACCTGAATCAGCTTCTGCTGGCGGCTCATGGCCTGGCGGCGCATCAAGGTGTAGGCCTCTTCTTCATTGCACGGCTTCATTTTCATCAGCATGCCCTTGGCCAGCTCGATGCGCTTGCGCTCGGCCAGCTGCTGGTCACGCGCCTGCAGCTGGGCGCGCAAGGCCTGGTCGCTTTCGAAACGCGCCATGGCCACGTCGAGGATCGGCTGCAGGCGCTGGGCCTGGATACCTTCGACGATGTAGGCGCTGACCCCGGACTTGATCGCCTGGCGCATCACATTCGGGTCGTGCTCGTCGGTGAACATCACGATCGGCCTGGGCTGGTCGCGACTGACCAGCACCACTTGCTCCATCACATCGCGGCCCGGCGACTCGGTATCGATCAGGATCACGTCCGGGCGCACCGTTTCGACGCGCGCCGGCAGGTCGATGGTCAGGCCGGACTCATCGATCACCTCAAAACCGGCTTCGATCAGCGCCGCCCTGAGGCGGCCGACCTTGCGCGGGGTGTCGTTGATCAACAGGATTCGCAGCATCGGGGGCCTCCTCTCAGCGCAAGGCATGGCGGCTGGCATGATCAGCCATGGCGTGCAGGCGGAAGCTGCGCGCGTAGCCCGCGGGGTCGGAGCCGTCCCAGACTTTGCCGTCGATCAGTTGGCTGCTGCGCATGTCCTGGCCGTTATCAGTGATACCCAAGGCATCGGCGGCCTGGCGATACAGCGCCAGTTGCTGCACCTGGCGGGCCACGCCCAGGTAGTCGGGATCTTCGCGTAGCAGGCCCCAGCGCCGGAACTGGGTCATGAACCACATGCCATCGCAGAGGTAGGGCAGGTTCACCTCGCCACCGGCAAAAAAACGCAGGGCGTGGGGGTCTTGCCACTGGTTGCCCAGGCCGTCGTCATAGGCGCCCAGCAGGCGCGGTTCGATGCAGTCGAGTGGCGCATCGAGGTACTCGCGGCCGCTGAGCAACTGCGCGGTGGAGCGACGGTTTTCATTGTTCTGCTCGATAAAGCGGCTGGCCTCCAGGATCGCCATCACCAACACGCGGGCGGTGTTGGGGTATTGATCGACAAAGGCCTGGGTGCAGCCGAGGACCTTTTCCGGATGGTTCGGCCAGATCGCCTGGGTGGTCGCCAGGGTGAACCCCTGGTTCTGCTTGACCGCGCTGGCGCACCAGGGCTCGCCGACGCAGAACCCGTCGATGCGTCCCGCCTGCAGGTGCGCAACCATTTGCGGGGGAGGAACCACGACGCTGTCCACGTCCTGCAATGGATGAATGCCCTGGCTTGCCAGCCAGTAATACAGCCACATGGCGTGGGTGCCGGTAGGAAAGGTCTGGGCGAAGGTGAGTTTTGTTCGGCTTTGGTGCACGTGGCGGTCGAGCGCTTCAGGAGTGATCACGCCTTGCTGCTGCAAGCCGTGGGACAGGTTGATGCTCTGGCCGTTCTGGTTGAGCCCCATCAGCACCGCCATGTCGGTGGGCGCGACGCCGCCGATGCCCAGGTGCACTGCATAGATCAGCCCATAAAGGCTGTGGGCGGCATCCAGTTCACCGCTGACCAGTTTGTCGCGCAGGTTGGCCCACGAGCTTTGGCGCTTGAGGTTCAGGGTCAGTCCGTAAGGTTGAGCGAAGCCCTGGGTGGCAGCCACCACCAGCGATGCGCAATCGCTCAAGGCCATGAAGCCCAGGTCGAGGCTGCTTTTTTCCGGGGCATCGCTGCCGTTGACCCAGGCCAGCGGGTCGCTCGCCGGGCTGCTGCCTACCGAATCGTTCATCAACACCTACCTTTTCGTTCACAAAAAAGCGCCGTTCCCTCAGATGGCGCTGCAAGCCATTGCGGGTAACGACGCCTTTGTCCGTAAGCGCACTCCACCATTGGTGTGCGCTCTGATACAGAGTTCCAAGCAAGGCACATGCCACGGGCTGGCAGGCGCAGTCTGCCGTCAACTTTCCATCAAGATTGAAACCGGCCTGGCTTTCAGTATGGCCGCAATCTCAATGCCAGGCCCACCCAGGAAACCCCACGGTGCACGCTGACTTTCCCGCAACGATCCCACGCCTACGGTGTTGCCGCTGGCTCCTGATGGCCGCACTGATGCTGGCCAATGTGGTTGCCTGGGGCGAGCACTACCAGGCGCAGGACGACAGCCTGCATACCGTGTTTACCGCGCTGTCGTTGCCTTTGGGCCTGCCTATCGTCGTCAGCCGCGAGGTCGCGCGCAAACGTTTCAGCGGGGTGCTCGACCTCGATGTACCCCAGCAGACCCTGGAGGCGCTTGCGTTGCAGCAGGGGCTGATCTGGTACAGCGACGGGCAAGTGCTGTACGTCTATGACGCTGGCGAGGCCAAAAGCTCCGCGGTGACGTTACGGCACATTTCCATCGACAGGCTGCGCGCCCTGATGCGCCGCTCGGGTCTTGACGAGTCACGCTATCCGCTGCGCGCGAGTGGTGGGCGGACATTCTATGTGTCCGGACCACCGAGCTATGTCGACCAGGTGCTGCACCTGGCCCGGATGATGGATCGGCAAAGGGCTGATCTGCGTGTGGGGACCCAGGCATTCGGCGTGGTCCAGGTGCTCAACAGTGCGGTGGCGGACCGGCAGTACGGCTCCAGCGACCGGCCCGTCACTGTGCCGGGGATGGCGTCGATGATCGAGTCCGTGCTGTCCAGTGAACTGAAGGGGGCACTGGCAGACAAGAGCCTTGCCGTCATCGCGTACCCGGATACCAACAGCCTGCTGATCAAGGGCAAGCCTGCGCAGGTGAGCTTCATCCAGGCACTGGTGGCGGAACTGGACCTGCCCAAGCGGTCGATCGAGGTTTCGCTGTGGCTGGTGGACGTCGATCAGGATGAATTGAAAAAGCTCGGCCTGGCCGGGGATGACAACGCCAGGCCAATGACCACTCAACTCCTGAAGCCTTCGGATGATAACCGCTTGATGGCGCACATCGCGGCGCTGGAGCGTAAACGACGGGCGAGGGTGGTGACGTTGCCGGTGATGATGACCCAAGAGAATGTGCCGGCAGTGTTCCAGGACAACTACACGTTCTACCTGCCGGCCCCCGGTGAGGAAGAGGCGAGCTGGAAACCGGTGCGTTACGCCACCCAGGTCAGTGTCTTGCCACGTTTTGCCGAGGCCAACCAGATCGAGATGCTCATCGACATTGAGGACGGCCGTCCGATGACCGAAGCCGGACGGCACGCCAGGCCCACTGCGGTCGGGCAAGTGGGCGTGGGCAGTGTGGTGCGTGTCGAACCAGGCAAACGGTTATGGCTGGGCGTGTTTCGCCGCGATACCGCGGAGCAGGGGCGTGGTACGGGGCCGATGCGCAGGGCCGAAGTACGCCTGTTTGTCATTCAGGCGCAGGCCGTGGGCAGCGAGGTGAAGACGCTGGCAGGGGGTGTCGGGCCACCTCCGTTGACGGCGTCGCAATACGAGCGTGTGCAACGTGCTTTTGTGCGCCCGGGTCGTGATATCTCACCATGAATAAGGCGTTATCCCATGCATCTGGAAATCCTATTGCAGGAACAACTGATCAGCCGCAGGCGCCTGGCAACGTTCGCCCCAGGGAAGGTGTTGCCCTTGGCGCCCGAGATCATTCACTGCGTGGAAGTACGGGTTAACGGCCAGTTACTGGCCTTGGGCGAATTGGTGCAATTGGAGGACAGGTTAGGGGTGGAGCTGCATGAGGTGTACCAGGAATGGGCGCCTGGTTGGACGGGATAGAGAAATGTCTGACGTGGAGGTTAGGAAAATCGCGGAATGTACGGGCTTTTTCCTAGCGTGAGCCATGCGGCAGGTTTTTATAGTCGTGCCGTGGGCGTAGGCGCCATTACTCGAAATAGGGACTTGAATGTCAGCTGTTGAATGCCGAGGTAGGTATGGCCGTCGTGGGTAATCAATTGACGAGGACTCCCTTGGTTTTCGCTCAATGGACCCTGCACGGCGATGGTCGTCTGACTGGCGAGCACGCGGATGTTCAGTTGCCGCCAAAGGAGTGGCACGTTTTGCGCCTGCTGCTGGCTTCCGGCGGTGTGTTGATGACCAAGGATCGCTTGTTGGAACAGGCATGGCCCCAGGGAGAGGTGGCCGAGGAATCTCTGACCCGCTGCATTTATTCACTGCGCAAATACCTGGGGGCCGACAAGGGATTCATCAAGACGATCTACGGTCGCGGGTACCGCTTCACCTGTCCGGTCAGGCTTGAGGCGCAAGCTCCAGGTGGGATGGAGCAGGTGTGCTCGGCCTGCGGTCAAGTCAGCCCTGTGCAGTCAGGGCATGAGCGGATAAAACATGCTTAGGTTGTGCATCAAGGGCTTGCTGCTCGGCCTGTTGATGAGCAGCCATCGGGCCCTCGCCTATTGCTGGGAAGAAACGGCCAGTCGTTATGGTATCGAGCCGGAATTGCTGCAGGCTATCGCCGACGTGGAATCGGGTTACCGTGCGGACGTGGTCAGCCCTGCCAACCGTAATGGCACTCGGGATATCGGGCTGATGCAGATCAACAGCATCCATTTGCCTCGCTTGCTCAAACAGGGGATTACCGAGGAGCGCTTGTTGAGTGAGCCATGCCTGTCAGTCGAGGTGGGGGCTTCGATTCTTGCCGAGTTTATCCAGCGCTTTGGCTACAACTGGACAGCCGTGGGTTCCTACAACGTGGGACCCGGGCCCGGGCCGCAGCGCGAGGCATTGCGCCTGCGCTATGCGGAAAAAATCTGGACGCGTTATGAAGCCCTGGTCACGCAGCGCTATTGATGTTTGGGCGGCATGCCTCGCGCGTAGCCCGTCACCCCGGCTATAATCGGCGCCACCTTTCGCCGCCATCCGAGTCTAGCCCGCCCATGTATACCCTGGCCCGCCAGCTGTTGTTCAAACTCTCCCCGGAAACCTCCCACGATCTGTCGCTGGACTTGATCGGTGCCGGTGGGCGTCTGGGGCTCAATGGCCTGGTATGCAAGGCTCCGGCGAAAATGCCGGTCTCGGTGATGGGCCTGGAGTTCCCCAATCCGGTCGGCTTGGCTGCTGGCCTGGACAAGAACGGCGCCGCCATCGATGGCTTTGCGCAGTTGGGTTTCGGCTTTGTCGAAATCGGCACTGTGACCCCACGGCCTCAGCCAGGTAACCCCAAGCCCCGCATTTTCCGCCTGCCGGAAGCCGAGGCGATCATCAACCGCATGGGCTTCAACAACCTCGGTGTCGATCATCTGCTGTCGCGAGTTCAAGCGGCGAAGTACAAGGGCATCCTGGGGATCAATATCGGCAAGAACTTCGATACCCCGGTAGAACGCGCGGTCGATGATTACCTGATCTGCCTGGACAAGGTCTACGCCCACGCCAGCTATGTCACCGTCAACGTCAGCTCGCCCAACACCCCGGGCCTGCGCAGCCTGCAGTTTGGTGACTCGCTCAAGCAATTGCTCGAAGCCCTGCGTCAGCGCCAGGAAGACCTGGACGTGCGTCATGGCAAGCGCGTGCCGTTGGCAATCAAGATTGCCCCGGACATGAGCGATGAAGAAACCGTGCTGGTGGCCCAGGCCCTGGTTGATTCAGGCATGGACGCGGTAATCGCGACCAACACCACCTTGAGCCGTGTCGGTGTCGAAGGCCTGGCCCATGGGGATGAGGCGGGCGGCTTGTCGGGCGCGCCGGTGCGTGACAAGAGCACGCACATCGTCAAGGTGCTGGCTGCCGAGCTGGCGGGGCGCCTGCCGATCATCGCGGTAGGCGGTATTACCGAAGGCAAACACGCGGCCGAGAAAATCGCCGCCGGCGCAAGCCTGGTGCAACTCTACTCGGGCTTCATTTATAAAGGCCCGGCGCTGATCCGTGAGTCGGTGGACGCCATTGTGGCGAGCGGGCTTGCCCCGCGTTGGGCTGCGCAGCAGCCCCAATAAGCCCAGAGATGCAGCGCCCGGTGTCCGGGCCTGCCGCGCAACCCAACACGCGGCAAGCCTGTTCGCGAGAATAAAAAAGGGCTCCTCAAAAGGAGCCCCCTGGGCCGAAGCCCGCCGCCTGGATAGGGCGTGCGTGGTTAAGTCGTTACGTATTCGTGGTGATGTCGGAATTAAAAGCCCTTGATTAGCCGACGGCGTGAAGTTCGTTGAGTCTGTGGATGCCCGCAGTGCCAGTCATACCGTCCCAGTTGTCGCCACGTCCTTCTCGCCAGCCGTTGATCCAGGCTTGGCGTACCGACGGTAGAGTAAATGGGCAAAGCTCACGGGATTTGCCATGAACGCCATATTGATATCCGCGTAAAAATGCTCTTTCCAACGGATCACGCTTAAGTCTTCTCATAGGGTGTTTCCCTCACTTGTTGACTGTCTAGATATCCTTCGGCCTCGTCCGAGGCCGGGCAGAGTTTTTCTGCCGTTGGTGGGCTCGCTGCCGGCGTGGCGAGCCTATGTGTCGGCGTCGTTACGGCGCCAACCTGTGTTGAGTTCTAACCAATAGGTCACATGGATTCAATGATCGTTTTGTCATAAGCACGTAACGATAACGATGCTATAGCCATAAGCTGGGCTGGCTTTTCGCCCCATTTATTCGGCAAAGCCAGCTATGATGCACCCTGCAAAGAGGACAGGTTTAATCCTTTAGTGAGAATGCCCGCTCGTTGCAGTCGGTTATTATTCGACGAAGGGTCGGAATATTTCGTTTTGTTACTGCTTTGTTGTTTGGAAACTTCTCTCTGCCCCGTCGATAAAGGCTCAAGCGCCCGTCAGACGGGGTGGGACGGCACATTCGTGCCACGCGAGCACTCTTCAAGAAAAGTGCTTGATTGAAAATCGAACCGGCGATGCGTCGCCCGTTCATTTATTGCTGAAAAGCCTGGAATGCCCATGTCGGACCGTTTTGAACTCTTCCTCACTTGCCCCAAGGGCCTCGAAGGCCTGCTGATCGAGGAAGCCGTCGGGCTTGGCCTTGAGGAAGCCCGCGAGCACACCTCGGCCGTGCGCGGCATGGCCGACATGGAAACCGCCTACCGCCTGTGCCTCTGGTCGCGCCTCGCTAACCGCGTGCTGCTGGTGCTCAAGCGCTTCCCGATGAAGGACGCCGAGGACCTCTACCACGGCGTGCTGGATATCGAATGGGCCGACCACATGGTCCCGGACGGCACCCTGGCCGTGGAGTTCAGCGGCCACGGCTCGGGCATCGACAACACGCACTTCGGCGCCCTCAAGGTCAAGGATGCGATCGTCGACAAGCTGCGCACCCCGACCGGCGAACGTCCGTCCATCGACAAGATCAACCCGGACCTGCGCATCCACCTGCGCCTGGACCGTGGCGAAGCCATCCTGTCCCTCGACCTCTCCGGCCACAGCTTGCACCAGCGCGGCTATCGCCTGCAGCAGGGCGCCGCGCCGTTGAAGGAAAACCTGGCCGCTGCGATCCTGATCCGTGCAGGCTGGCCGCGTATTGCTGCCGAAGGCGGCGCGTTGACGGACCCGATGTGCGGCGTGGGTACCTTCCTGGTGGAAGGCGCAATGATCGCCGCCGACATGGCGCCCAACCTGAACCGCGAGCTGTGGGGTTTCACCACCTGGCTCGGTCACGTTCCGGCGCTGTGGAAAAAACTGCACGCCGAAGCTGCCGAACGTGCGGCCATCGGCATGAACAAGCCGCCGTTGTGGGTGCGTGGCTATGAAGCCGACCCACGCCTGATCCAGCCTGCGCGCAACAACATCGAGCGCGCCGGTCTCAGCCACTGGATCAAGGTGTACCAGGGCGAAGTCGGCACCTTCGAGCCGCGTCCGGACCAACACCAGAAAGGCCTGGTGATCTGCAACCCGCCATACGGCGAGCGCCTGGGTGACGAAGCCAGCCTGTTGTACCTCTACCAGAACCTCGGCGAGCGTCTGCGCCAGGCGTGCATGGGGTGGGAGGCGGCAGTGTTCACCGGCGCGCCGGACCTCGGCAAGCGCATGGGCATCCGCAGTCACAAGCAGTACTCGTTCTGGAACGGCGCCTTGCCGTGCAAATTGCTGCTGATCAAAGTCAATCCGGATCAGTTCGTCACTGGCGAGCGCCGTACCCCGGAACAGCGCCAGGCCGAGCGTGAGCAAGCCGCCTACGACCAGGCCCCGGCCGAGCCGCAAGAGCGCCAGTACAACAAGAACGGTAACCCGATCAAGCCGGCCCCGGCCCCCGTGGTCGAGCAGGCGCGCCTGAGCGAAGGCGGGCAGATGTTCGCCAACCGCCTGCAGAAAAACCTCAAGCTGCTGGGCAAATGGGCCAAGCGTGAAGGCGTGGATTGCTATCGGGTGTACGACGCCGACATGCCGGAATACTCGATGGCCATCGACCTGTACCACGACTGGGTGCACGTGCAGGAATACGCCGCGCCGAAGTCCATCGACCCGGAAAAAGCCTCGGCGCGCATGTTCGATGCCCTGGCCGCGATTCCCCAGGCGCTGAACATCGACAAGAGCCGCGTGGTGGTCAAGCGTCGCGAGCGTCAGAGCGGCACCAAGCAGTACGAGCGCCAAAGCGCCCAGGGCAAGTTCACCGAGGTCAGCGAAGGCGGCGTGAAGCTGCTCGTCAACCTCACCGACTACCTGGACACCGGCCTGTTCCTCGATCACCGCCCGATGCGCATGCGCATCCAGAAGGAAGCGGCCGGCAAGCGCTTCCTCAATCTGTACTGCTACACCGCCACCGCCAGTGTGCACGCCGCCAAGGGCGGCGCGCGCAGCACCACCAGCGTCGACCTGTCCAAGACCTACCTGGATTGGGCTCGTCGCAATTTCTCGCTCAACGGTTTCTCCGACAAGAACCGCCTGGAGCAGGGTGATGTGATGGCGTGGCTGGAGGCCAGCCGCGATGAGTTCGACCTGATCTTCATCGACCCGCCGACCTTCTCCAACTCCAAGCGCATGGAAGGCATCTTCGACGTGCAGCGTGACCACGTGCAGTTGCTCGACCTGGCCATGGCCCGCCTGGCACCGGGTGGCGTGCTGTACTTCTCGAACAACTTCCGCAAGTTCCAGCTTGAGGACAACCTCAGCGAACGCTACGCGGTCGAGGAAATCAGCGACAAGACCATCGACCCGGATTTTGCGCGTAATGCGAAGATCCATCGGGCGTGGAAAATCACCGCTCGCTGATGGTTGCACCAAAAAGCCGCAAGCCTTGAATATTCGGGACTTGCGGCTTTTTTATGCTGGTCAAATACCGGTCCCGTAGCTATAACTTAACGCCTAGCCAAAGTGACACCCCCGCACACTGGCGTTGTGAGTGTTGCCTATGCCGTTGAACGCCGTCCGCCCGAAAATCCTAGGCTTTATCAGTGAGCAGGCATCGGCTTGGCTGGTGGCGTTGGTGGTGTTATTGGCAGGGTTCGCGCTGACCGCAATCGTCGCCTGGGCTGCTTCCGATCTCTATCAGCAACAGGTGCGCCAGCGCTTTCAGTTGCTGGTCAACGAACGGTATACCCGTCTGCAGGAGCGCTTCGAAGACCAGGAGCAGCGCCTGAACAGCCTGCGGCGGTTCTTCGTCAATTCCGATGATGTGTCCCGCGATGAGTTCGACGGTTTCGCCCAGCCCTTGTTGTTGCGCGCCCGTGCCTATTCCTGGGCGCCGCGGGTATTTCGCAAGCAGCGCCGGCAATTTGAACAAGAGGTGTCGCGCCTGCGCGGTACCCCGTTTGTTATCCGTGAGTTGAATTCGGCCGGCGAGTTGGCCCCGGCGCCCGAGCGCGACGAGTACGTACCGGTGCTCTACAGCCAGACTCAAAGCCTGTTGGGCGCACCGTTGGGTTTTGACCTGCTGGCCCAACCGCTGCGGCGCTCGGCGCTTGAGCGTGCGCAATCGAGTGGCAAGCTGGCAGTGTCGCAACCGATGCAGTTGGTCGGTGTAGAACCGGGCTACTCAACCGGGGTATTGCTGGTGGCGCCGGTGAGCACCCCGTCGACTTCCGGGCAGTCGCCGAATGAGCCCTACGGCTACGTGATGGCGGTGATCAGCATGCGCCAGCTGGTCGCCGATGGGTTGCCCAAGCCGGACCGCGACAATCTGGTGATGCAGATTGTCGATACCTCCGATGTGCAAAAGCGCGTGCTTTTCGAGTCCGAGAATGCCGTAGGCGACAGCGACCTCATCGGCGCGCGCCGCCTGACCCTGGGCGATCACGTGTACGCCTTGAGCCTGCGCCCGAGCCAGGTATTCGACCAGGCCAACCATTCTTCACTGACCACGATCCTGAGCATGGGCGGCTTGCTCAGCCTGCTGCTCAGCAGCCTGCTCTATGTACTGGTGAGCCAGCGCCAGCGCGCGTTGAAACTGGTGGAGCAACGTACCGTGCAGTTGCGCCAGCGCGAGCAGGAGCTGCGCGGGGCCCACGGTCAATTGCGCAGCGTGCTGAATGCCGCCACCCAGGTTGCGATCATCGCCACCGACCTGCGCGGGGTGATCAACACCTTTAACGCCGGGGCCGAGCAGATGCTGGGGTTCAAGGCCGACCAGGTCATGGGCACGCACACCCTCGAAAGCCTGCACCTGGCCTCGGAACTGGAAGCGCGCGCCAGCAGTTTGAGCGTGATGTTGGGCAAGCGCATCCCGGCGAGCCAGGCGATGCTGGTGGAAAGCCCCGACAACCTGCACGAAGCCCGCGAGTGGACATTGCTGCGCGAGGACGGCAGCCCATTGACCGTGAACATGTTGGCCACCGTACTGCTGGATGACCATGGCCTGTGGATCGGCCATTTGGCCATTTACCTCGACGTGACCGAGCAGAAGCGCGCCTATGAGGCACTCGCTGCGCGCGACCGGCTGCTCAAGAAGCTCAGCGCGCATGTGCCCGGCGGCATCTTCCAGTTCACCCTGGAGCCGCAGGACAATTGGAAATTCATCTACGCCAGCGACGGCATGCGCGACATCTATGAGATCGAGCCTGGCGTGTTGCAGCAGGATGCGACGAAGGTCTTCGAGCGGATCCATCCGCTGGATGCGGAGCGCGTGCGTACCTCGATTCGCTTGTCGGCGTTGCAGTTGAGCCATTGGCGCGAAGAGTACCGGGTGCTGTTGCCACAACGCGGCCTGCGCTGGATTCGCGGCGAAGCCACGCCAGAAGAATTACCCAGCGGCGGTACGCTGTGGCATGGCTACGTGTCGGATATTTCCGATCTCAAGCGGGTAGAGGAGGAACTGCGCGCGCTGTCCATCACCGATTCCCTCACCGGGATTCACAACCGACGCTACTTCCAGGATCGCCTCAAGGCCGAGATGGTCAGGCTCAACCGCGCTTCAGGGGCGTTGTCGGTGATCATGCTCGATGTCGACCACTTCAAGCGCATCAACGATCAGCATGGGCATGCGGTGGGCGACGGGGTGTTGCAGGAGTTGTGCAAACGCATCAGCCAGCGCCTGCGCCGCAGCGATGTGTTCTGCCGCCTGGGGGGCGAGGAGTTCATGGTGCTGTGCCCCAACACCCAGGGCGAGCAGGCTTACAGCCTGGCGCTGGAGTTGTGGCAATCGCTGCGCAATGCGCCGATGGCGCCGGTGGGCATCGTTACCGCCAGTTTTGGCGTGGCCAGTTGGCGGGTCGATGAAGGTATTGATGGGCTGCTGTTGCGTGCCGACTCGGCGGTGTATGTGGCCAAGCAGGCCGGCAGGGATCGAGTCGAAACGTGTGGCAGCGGGCTCGCCCGCGACAGCGGTCTATCAGCCACCGGATACAGCGACTGATAGTGCCGAGCGCGGGCAAGCGCGCTTGTTGCGCGGTCTAGAGCACCGGTGCGGGCGCCGCCAGTTTCGGCTGGCGATACAGGTCCAGCAGTACTTGATCCAGCACCGACGAAGCGCCCCATGGTTTCGGATCGTTGAGGATCGCCACCACTGCCCAGGTGTTGCCGTTGTTGTCGCGGCTGAAGCCGGCGATGGCCCGCACGGTGTTCAGGGTGCCGGTCTTGACGTGGGCTTCGCCGCGCATGGCGGTGGTCTTCAAGCGTTTACGCATGGTGCCGTCGGTGCCGGCAATCGGCAGCGAGCTGATGTACTCCGCGGCGTAGGGGCTTTTCCACGCGGCTTGCAGCATGGCGGCCATCTCGCGGGCGCTGACGCGTTCCGCCCGCGACAGGCCGGAACCGTTCTCCATCACCAGGTGCGGCGCGGTGATGCCTTTCTTCGCCAGCCATTGGCGCACGACGCGTTGCGCGGCCTTGGCATCGTCGCCGTCGGCGTCGTTGCGAAACTGCGCGCCCAGGCTCAGGAACAACTGCTGGGCCATGGTGTTGTTACTGTATTTGTTGATGTCGCGGATGATCTCCGCCAGGTCCGGCGAAAACGCACGGGCGAGGACCTTGGCATCCTTGGGCACCGGTGCCTGGATATCACGGCCCTGGATGGTGCCGCCCAGTTCCTGCCAGATCGCCCGCACCGCGCCGGCGGTGTAGGTCGCGTGGTCCAGCAGCGACAGGTAGGTCTGCGAGCTGCAGCCGTCGGCCAGTTGGCCGCTGACGGTGACCGTCACGCTGCCATCCGCCGCGGTAACCGGGTTGTAGCGCACGTCGCCGGTGCACTGCTTGGCGTTGGACACCTTGACCTGGTTGTCGATGCGGATGCTGGCAATCGGCGGCTCGACCGACACCAGCACCCGGCCGGAATCGTTGCGGGTCACGAAGCGCAGGGCCTTGAGGTTGACCAACAGGGCGTCGGGCTTGACCAGGAACGGCTTGTTCTCGTCGTTGCCATCATCATTGAATTCGGGCAATTGCGGCTGGTTGAAGAAGCTGCGGTCCAGCACCAGGTCGCCGGTGACTTGCTGCACGCCATTGGCGCGCAGGTCGCGCATCAGCAGCCAGAGCTTTTCCATGTTCAGCTTGGGGTCGCCGCCGCCCTTGAGGTACAGGTTGCCGTGCAGCACGCCACCGCTGAGGGTGCCGTCGGTGTAGAACTCGGTCTTCCATTGATGGTTGGGACCGAGCATTTCCAGGGCCGCGTAGGTGGTGACCAGCTTCATGGTGGAGGCCGGGTTCACCGAGACATCGGCGTTGAAGACCGTGGGGGTGCCCGGGCCGTTCAGAGGGATCATCACCAGGGACAGTGCGGTGTTTTGCAGCTTGGCCTTGGCGAGCGCCTGCTGGACATTCGGGGGCAGGGTGTTGGTGGTCGGGGCAGCGGAGGTGGAAAAGGCCAGTGGCAGAAGAAAACCGGCAAGCACTACTGAACGCAACGATTTGATCATAAGAAATAAAACCCTACTGCTGAGGAGGGTGAAAAAGGCGAGGGGTAAATAAGAAAAATCCCTCAATGGTCATGAAAGTGTCGGCATTATGCCCCAAGGTGGATCCAGTTGTAGCTGAACGATAGCTGGTAATCGGCGTTTTTTTCACCGGCAATTTGCCGCCTGTCCCAGAGAGTCGGGCAATCGTCACCTTAAACTGCTAAAGTGCCGCCCGTTATTACTTATGAGGATTGTTCCAATGGCGACTAACCGTTCCCGGCGTCTGCGCAAAAAACTGTGCGTTGATGAATTTCAAGAGCTGGGTTTCGAACTGAACCTGGATTTCAAAGAAGGTTTGGATGATGAAGCGGTTGACGCGTTCCTCGAAGCATTCCTGACCGAAGCGATGGACGGCAATGGCCTGGACTACGTCGGCGGCGATGACTTCGGTCTGGTGTGCAAAGCCACTCGTGGTTCGGTCACCGAAGAGCAACGTGCAATCGTTGAAGCGTGGCTCAAGGCCCGCCCAGAGCTGACTCGCGTTGAAGTAAGCGCGCTGTTGGACGCCTGGCATCCAGAAAAGCCGATCAACCCGGCGGTCTGATGTCATGAAAAAAGCGACCCTGCGGGGTCGCTTTTTTGTTCCTGGCGTTTAAGCAATCAGGCCTTGCGCCAATTCAGGATCAGCAGCGTCAACACCCCCGCCACAATCCCCCAGAACGCCGAACCGATCGAAAACAACGTCAACCCCGACGCAGTGACCATAAAGGTGATCAGCGCCGCTTCGCGTTCCTTCGGCTCATTCATGGCGATGCTCAAGCCGTTGATGATCGAGCCAAACAGCGCCAGGGCCGCAATCGACAGCACCAGCTCCTTGGGCAAGGCTGCAAACAATGCCGCCAGCGTCGCGCCGAATACCCCGGCAATCCCGTAGAACACACCACACCAAACCGCCGCCGTATAGCGCTTGTTACGGTCTTCGTGGGCATGCGGCCCGGTGCAGATCGCCGCGCTGATCGCCGCCAGGTTAATGCCGTGGGAACCGAACGGTGCCAGCACCAGCGAGGCCAGGCCGGTTGCGGTGATCAGCGGCGAGGCCGGCACGTTGTAGCCGTCGGCGCGCAACACGGCGACGCCGGGCATGTTCTGCGAGGTCATCGCCACCACGAACAGCGGGATGCCGATACTGATCGTCGCCGCCAACGAGAAGTGCGGCGTGGTCCATACCGGCGTTGCCACTTCGAGATGAAAGCCGCTGAAATCCAGAAGTCCCATCAACCCGGAAAGCACGCTGCCGATCACCAGCGCGGCCAGCACCGCATAGCGTGGCGACAGGCGCTTGATGATCAGGTACGTGAAAAACATCCCCAATACCAGGCCGGTGCGGTGCTGCGCGGCGACGAAGATCTCGCTGCCGATCTTGAACAGGATGCCGGCGAGCAGGGCCGCTGCGAGTGACGCCGGGATGCGCTTGACGAGCTTTTCGAAGCTGCCCGTCAGCCCGCAGAGCGTCACCAGCACGGCGCAGGTGATGTACGCACCGATGGCTTCGCCATAACTCACGCCGCCCAGGCTGGTGATCAGCAACGCGGCGCCGGGGGTGGACCAGGCGATGGTGATCGGCGTGCGATAGCGCAGCGACAAGCCGATGCTGCACACCGCCATGCCAATGGAAATCGCCCATATCCACGAAGAAATCTGCGCTGTGGTCAAGCCGGCGGCCTGGCCGGCCTGGAACATCAGGACCAGGGAGCTGGTGTAGCCGGTCATCATGGCGATGAAGCCGGCGACGACGGCCGACGCAGAAGTGTCGGCCAGCGGGCGCAAAGGCGCTTGGGTGGCGTCGTTCATGGAAAGGTGATCCTTTTACCTGGGTTTTGCCGGTAACGGCACGGTTTCAAGCCTAAACTCAAACGTAATGTTTCATTGCAATACAGCCGCGACCGCAAACAGCCGTACAGTGTGTTGGCGCTTTGGGTTGTGTACAATGTGCCCTGTTTTTAGGTGATACTTGCCAGCGACCCGCTGTTGCCGTATTACCCTTAATTCGCCGCCGTTCTCCAAACCCGAGTGCCCATGAACGAACAGTTGCAACCTCTCAAGAAACAACCGCGAGCCGGCAAGGCCGGTCGCAGCGGAACCCAGGACGATATCGTCTACGCGCATATCTTCGAAGCGATCCTCGAACAACGCCTGGCGCCCGGAACCAAGTTGAGTGAAGAGGCACTGGGCGAAATCTTCGGCGTCAGCCGCACCATCATTCGCCGTGCACTCTCGCGCCTGGCCCATGAAGGCGTGGTGTTGCTGCGGCCCAATCGGGGTGCGGTGGTGGCCAGCCCCAGTGTCGAAGAAGCGCGCCAGGTGTTCCTGGCCCGGCGCCTGGTGGAGCGAGCGATTACCGAGCTGGCAGTGCAGCACGCCACGGCCGAACAATTGGCCGAGCTGCGTCAGATGGTCAACGACGAGCGCGACAGCTTCTCTCGTGGCGATCGCGGTGCCGGCATCCGCCTCTCCGGCGAGTTCCACCTCAAGCTGGCCGAAGCGGCGAAGAATGCGCCACTGATCAGCTTCCAGCGCAGCCTGGTGTCCCAGACCTCGTTGATCATCGCCCAGTACGAAAGCGGCAACCGCTCGCACTGTTCCTACGATGAGCACACGCAGTTGATCGACGCGATCGAAGCGCGCGATGCAGGGTTGGCAGTGAATTTGATGATGCACCACATGGACCACATCGACAGCAAGCTCAACCTCGATGAGGAAAGCGCGTCGGATGATTTGCATGCGGTGTTTTCGCATTTGTTGCAGACCAAGAAGCCAGGGCGCTCTTCGGTCAAGCTCTGATGTGCCAAGCTCACCACTAACAAAATGTGGGAGCGGGCTTGCTCGCGAAAGCGGTGGAACAGTCAGCCTATCCAGGGACTGACACTCCGCCTTCGCGAGCAAGCCCGCTCCCACATTTGTTTTGCGGTGTGGTCAGGATCAGCGCTGATGCACCAGTTTGCCAGCCGCGTAGGTCTGTAGAATCGTCCGATCATCCCCCAGCGTCATCAGCACAAACAACGTCTCGGCAATGTTCTGGGCCTGCTTCAGGCGATAGCTCAGCAGCGGTGTGGCGTTGTAATCCAGCACCAGGAAATCCGCATCGGTGCCGGGCTGCAACGTGCCGATCTTGTCTTCCAGGCGCAGTGCCTTCGCACCACCCAATGTGGCCAGGTACAGCGACTTGAACGGGCTCAAGCGTGCGCCCTGCAACTGCATGACCTTGTACGCTTCGTTCAAGGTCTGCAGCAGCGAGAAGCTGGTGCCGCCGCCCACGTCCGTGCCCAGGCCCACATTCAGGCTGTGCTTCTCCGCCATCGGCAGGTTGAACAGGCCACTGCCGAGGAAGAGGTTCGAGGTCGGGCAGAACGCGACCGCCGAGCCCGTCTCCGCCAGCCGCGCGCACTCGTCGTCACACAAGTGCACGCCGTGGGCAAACACCGAGCGCTCGCCGAGCAATTTGTAATGGTCGTACACATCCAGGTAGCCGTTGCGCTCCGGGAACAGCGCCTTCACCCACTCGATTTCCTGCTTGTTCTCACTGATGTGAGTCTGCATGTAGAGGTCCGGGTATTCGCTCAGCAACTGCCCTGCGAGGGTCAGCTGTTGCGGTGTACTGGTCGGTGCGAAACGCGGCGTCACGGCGTAGTGCAAACGGCCCTTGCCATGCCAGCGCTCGATCAGCGCCTTGCTTTCCTGGTAACCGGACTCGGCGGTGTCGGTCAGGTAGTCCGGGGCATTGCGATCCATCATCACCTTGCCGGCGATCATGCGCAGGTCGAGTTTCTCGGCGGCTTCGAAAAATGCATTCACTGACTGCGGGTGCACACTGCCGAACACCAGCGCGGTGGTGGTGCCGTTGCGCAGCAATTCCTTGATAAAAATATCCGCGACTTCTTCGGCGTGGGCCTTGTCGGCGAACTGGCTTTCGCACGGGAACGTGTAGGTGTTGAGCCAGTCCAGCAATTGCTCGCCATAGGCGCCGACCATGCCGGTCTGCGGCAGGTGGATATGGGTGTCGATCAGGCCCGGGGTGATCAGCGCGTCCTGGTAATGGGTGATTTCGATATCGGCGGGCAATGTCGGCAGCACGTCGCTGGCATGGCCAACTGCACTGATCCGGCCGTTTTCAATTACCAGCAGGCCATCCTCGAAATACTCGTAGGAGGCTTCGATCCCAACGATAGCGGGGTCGGCGAGGCTGTGCAGAATGGCGGCACGGTAGGCTTTGCGAGTCAAAGGCATGGTCATCTCAATTCTTGGCAAAAGAAGTCAAAGCTTGGCTGCGGCGCGAGGCCGGCAGCAGTTTGGCAATGGGTTCGGCGCTCGCAGTGTGCTGGCCGAAATTGGCGTTATAGGTGGCGATGATTTCGCCGGCGATGGAGATCGCGATCTCCACTGGCAATTTGCCCTTCACCTCGGTGAGGCCCATCGGGCAATGCATACGCTGCAGTTGCGCGGTATCAAAACCGCGATCACGCAGGCGGTGTTCGAACTTGACGCGTTTGGTCTTCGAACCGATCAGGCCGAAGTAGGTGAAGTCATTGCGCTTGAGCAGGGCGGCGGTCAGTTCCAGGTCCAGCGCGTGATTGTGGGTCATGACGATGCAGTAACTGCCCACCGGCAGGTCGGCAATTTCGTCGACCGGCTCTTCGCTGACGATTTTACGCACGCCTTCGGGGATATGTTCCGGAAACTCCTGGTCACGGGAGTCGATCCAGCGCACCCGGCACGGCAGGCTCGCCAGCAGGGGCACCAGCGCGCGGCCGACATGGCCGGCGCCGAACACGGCGATCTGCGCCTGCACCTGGCCCATGGGTTCGAACAGCAGCACGGTCACGCCACCGCAGCACTGGCCGAGGCTTGCACCCAGACTGAAGCGTTCCAGATGGGTGTTCTGCTGGCCACGTACGAGCATGTCGCGGGCGATCTGCATCGCCTTGTATTCCAGGTGGCCGCCGCCGATGGTGTCGAAGGTCTGCGCGGCGCTGATGACCATCTTCGAGCCCGCATTGCGCGGCGTGGAGCCGAGCTCTTCGATGATGGTCACCAGTACGCAGGGTTCACCGCGGTTCTGCAGGTCGGCGAGGGCGCTGATCCAGTAGTTCATGATTACCTCAACATCTCTGTTGTCAGTCCAACCGCTATCGCAGGCAAGCCAGCTCCCACATTTGATTGGGTTCACACATCAACATGTGGGAGCCGGGCTTGCCCGCGATGGCAGCGCCTGGGTCTAAAGCGAAGCCAGCTCGGTTTGCGTTTCCACAGCTTTTGCGGCAGTCAGTTGGCGCATTTGCTCACACCCCCACAACACGCGCTCCGGCGTCGCCGGCGCATCGATCTGCGGCTGATGGCGATAGTCACCCAGGCTCGCCACGGCGTCCTTGATCGCACACCACGAAGCAATCCCGAGCATGAACGGCGGCTCGCCCACGGCCTTGGAATGGAACACCGTGTCTTCCGGGTTCTTGCGGTTTTCCACCAGCTTCACGCGCAGGTCCAGCGGCATGTCGGCGACGGCCGGGATCTTGTAGCTGGCCGGGCCGTTGGTCATCAGCTTGCCCTTGTTGTTCCACACCAGCTCCTCCATGGTCAGCCAGCCCATGCCCTGGATAAAGCCGCCTTCGACCTGGCCGATGTCGATGGCCGGGTTCAGCGAGGCGCCCACGTCGTGGAGGATGTCGGTGCGCAGCATCTTGTACTCGCCGGTCAGGGTGTCGACGATCACTTCGCAGCACGCCGCGCCGAACGCGAAGTAGTAGAACGGCCGACCGCGCGCCTGGCTGCGGTCGTAGAAGATTTTCGGGGTCTTGTAGAAGCCGGTGCTCGACAGCGACACCTGGGCGAAATACGCCTGTTGGATCAGCGCCTCAAAGGTCAGGATCTGGTCACGCACGCGCACATGGCCGTTGTGGAATTCCACGTCCGCTTCGCTCACGTCGTACTTGCGCGCGGCGAATTCCACCAGGCGTTGCTTGATGGTTTCGGCGGCGTTCTGCGCGGCCTTGCCGTTCAGGTCGGCACCGCTGGAGGCAGCGGTCGGCGAGGTGTTGGGCACTTTGTCGGTGTTGGTGGCGGTGATCTGCACACGGTCGATTTCGACCTGGAACACTTCGGCCACCACTTGCGCGACCTTGGTGTTCAAGCCCTGGCCCATTTCGGTGCCTCCGTGGTTGAGGTGAATGCTGCCGTCGGTGTAGATATGGATCAACGCACCGGCCTGGTTGAGGAAGCTTGCGGTAAACGAAATACCGAACTTGACCGGGGTCAGCGCCAGGCCTTTTTTCAGGATCGGGCTGTGGGCGTTGTACAGGCGAATCGCTTCGCGGCGCTCGGCGTATTGGCTGCTGGCTTCAAGCTCGGCGGTCATCTCTTCGAGCATGTTGTGCTCGACGGTCTGGTAGTAATGCGTGACGTTGCGCTCGGTCTTGCCGTAGTAGTTGGCTTTGCGCACGGCCAGCGGGTCCAGCGCCAGGTGACGGGCGATGGCGTCCATCACTTCCTCGATGGCGACCATCCCTTGCGGGCCGCCGAAACCGCGATAGGCGGTGTTGGACGCGGTGTTGGTCTTGCAGCGATGGCCGTTGACCGTGGCATCGCCCAGGTAATACGAGTTGTCGGCGTGGAACATCGCGCGGTCGACGATCGAGTTCGACAGGTCCGGCGAGCAACCGCAGTTACCTGCCAGTTCCAGGTTGATCCCGTGCAGGCGTCCGCTGTCGTCGAAGCCCACGTCGTATTCGATATAGAACGGGTGGCGCTTGCCGGTCATCAGCATGTCTTCGACGCGCGGCAGGCGCATCTTGGTCGGCTGGCCGGTGAGGCGCGCGACTACGGCACACAGGCATGCCGGGCTGGCGGCCTGGGTTTCCTTGCCGCCGAAACCGCCGCCCATGCGGCGCATGTCGACGACGATTTTGTTCATCGACACGTCGAGTACTTCGGCCACCAGTTTCTGTACTTCGGTGGGGTTCTGCGTGGAGCAGTAGACAATCATGCCGCCGTCTTCGGTGGGCATCACCGAGGAGATCTGGGTTTCCAGGTAGAAGTGTTCCTGGCCGCCGATATGCAGGGTGCCCTGGATGCGGTTTTTGGCGGTCGCCAGGGCGCCCGTCGAATCACCGCGCTGGTGGGTGTGGCTGTCGAGCACGAAATGTTTTTTGCGAAAGGCTTCGACCACGTCCAGCACCGGTTCGAGGTCCTCGTATTCGATCACCGCCGCCATCGCCGCCTGGCGGGCGGTCTCCAGGTCACGCGCGGCCACGGCGAGTACCACCTGGCCGACGAACTGCACGGTGTCGATGGCCAGCAACGGGTCGCCGGGCATCAGCGGGCCGATGTCCTTCAGGCCGGGCACGTCTTCATGGGTGATGACTATGCGCACGCCGTCGAAGGCGTAGCAGGGCGCCGTATCGATGCTGACGATGCGGGCGTGGGCGCGGTCGGACATGCGTGCATACAGGTGCAACTGGTTGGGGAATTCCAGGCGGTCATCGATGTACTGCGCTTCACCGCTGACGTGCTTGGCGGCGCTGTCATGCTTGACGCTGCGGCCGACCCCGGAGGTGAGGTCCTGGGCAAACAGCTCGGCGAGTTCGGCCTGGGTTTTGACCACGACGTGATGGTTAGACATAAGCGGTCACCCGAGTCTCGATATGCGGCGTTTGCAGTTCGATGAAGTATTTGCGCAACAGGTTCTGGGCGCTGAGCAGGCGGTATTCCTTGCTGGCGCGAAAGTCCGACAGCGGGGTGAAATCCTCGGCCAGGGCGGCGCAGGCTTTCTCCACCGTGGCGGCATTCCAGGTCGCGCCGACCAACGCGGCTTCGCAGCTTTTCGCGCGTTTGGGCGTGGCGGCCATGCCCCCGAAGGCGGCACGTGCTTCGCTGATCACGCCGTTGTCGATCTTCAGATTGAAGGCGGCGCAGACGGCGGAAATATCATCGTCCAGGCGCTTGGACACCTTGTACGCGCGAAACAGTGCGTGGCCCTTGGGCACGATGATTTTCTCGATGAACTCACTGTCCTGGCGGGCGGTGACGCGGTAGTCGATGAAATAATCTTCCAGCGCCAGCGTGCGGCGCACATCGCCTTTGCACAACACGATCTGCGCGCCCAGCGCGATCAGCAGCGGCGGTGAGTCACCAATCGGCGAGGCGTTGCCGATATTGCCGCCGAGGGTGCCCTGGTTGCGGATCTGCAACGAGGCGAAGCGGTGCAGCAGGTCGCCGAAATCCGGGTATTCGTGGTGCAGCGCGGTGTAGCAGTCGGAGAGGGCGGTGGCGGCGCCGATTTCCAGGCGATCGTCGAAGTCTTCGATGCGCTTCATCTCTTCGATGTTGCCAACGTAGATCATCACCGGCAGCGTGCGGTGGAACTGCGTGACTTCCAGCGCCAGGTCGGTGCCGCCGGCCAGCAGGCGGGCTTGTGGGTAGGCGTCATAGAGGTCGGCCAGGTCGGCGACGGTCAGGGGCACCAGGCAGCGTTTGTCGCCACTGTTGAGTTCGCCGGTCTGCGTCGGCGCGATGGCTTTGAGGCGGGCGATGGTCTCGGCCTGGCGGCTGTCGAACTGGTCCACCGGCTTGTTGCAGCAGGCCTGTTCGGCGGCGGCCAGAATCGGCCGATAGCCGGTGCAGCGGCACAGATTGCCGGCCAGCGCTTCATGGGCTTTCTGGCTGTCGGGCGCGTCGCTGTTTTTTTGCAGCGCGAACAGCGACATCACAAAGCCCGGGGTGCAAAAGCCGCATTGCGAACCGTGGCACTCCACCATGGCTTTTTGCACGCTGTGCAGTTGGCCTTGATGCTTGAGGTCTTCGACGCTGATCAGTTGTTTGCCGTGCAGGGACGAGACGAAAGTCAGGCACGAGTTGAGGCTGCGATAGCGGATCTGCTCGGCACCCTGGGCATCGCGGTGCAGTTCGCCGACCACCACCGTGCATGCACCGCAGTCGCCGCTGGCGCAGCCTTCCTTGGTGCCGGATTTGCCCAGGTGCTCACGCAGGTAGTTGAGCACGGTCAGGTTGGGGTCCAGGGCGTGCTCGCTACGGAGTTCCTGGTTAAGTAAAAACTGGATCACGGAAGGCCTCGCAGACTCATTATTGTTGTTAACCGCTTTGCGCCGAATCTAGTCATGTCTGACTTTTCGGTCAACGATTTTCTGACCGGAAGGTCAAGAAATTGCGATCACAACACTTTCAATTATGGTCCAGTCTTCTGAAACCGGCGTTTTATGGGGTTTTTGCCTTTTCAGCGCTGCTTATTTCGTGCCAAATTCGCGCTTGTGGGCCCAGCGCCATCAGCCAGCATTTGCGCTACACTGCCGCGCTTGTACCGATAGAAGATTTTGAAGGGAAAACATGACGTTCAAGGCGCCGGACAGTCTCGCCGAGCAAATCGCTCACCACCTCGCCGAACGTATCATTCGCGGCGATCTCAAGCCTGGGGAACGGATCCAGGAACAGAAAGTCACGCTGGCGCTCAATGTCAGCCGTGGTTCCGTGCGTGAAGCCCTGCTGATCCTCGAGCGTCGCCACCTGATCGCGATCCTGCCGCGCCGGGGCGCCCACGTCACCGAACTCACTGCACACAAGGTCCAGAGCCTGTGCACACTGATGGGCGAGCTGTACATCCTGCTCGGCAATGCGGTGGCCCAGGGCTGGCAGGTGCAGGCTGACATGGCGCCGTTCCTGCAGATCCAGCAACGCCTGATCGCCAGCTTCGAGCGCCAGGACATCCGCGCCTTCGTCGAAGAAAGCTTCAACGTGATGCGCGCCGCGTACCCTTTTGCCAACAACCCGTATCTGCAGGAAACCGTCGAGAACCTGCAGCCGGCGATGAACCGCGCCTATTACCTGGCGCTGGATCAACGCAAGGCCTCCATGAGTGAATACCTCGTGCTGTTCGAGCAACTGCTCGCCGCCGTGCTCGCCCGTGACCTGGCGCAGATTCGCCTGGTGCTGTCGGCCTACGGCCAGCGCAGTTGCTCGTTGGTCATCGCTGCGTTGGCGGACGCCTAAGCGTGCGGCTCAAGTGCATCAAACTGGCGGGGTTCAAATCCTTCGTCGACCCGACCACGGTGAACTTCCCCAGTAACATGGCGGCGGTGGTCGGGCCCAATGGCTGCGGCAAGTCGAACATCATCGACGCCGTACGCTGGGTGATGGGCGAGAGCTCGGCCAAGAACCTGCGTGGCGAGTCGATGACCGACGTCATCTTCAACGGCTCCACCAGCCGCAAGCCGGTGAGCCAGGCCAGCATCGAACTGGTGTTCGATAACTCCGATGGCACCCTGATCGGCGAGTACGCGGCCTACGCGGAAATCTCGATCCGCCGCAAAGTGACGCGCGACAGCCAGAACAGCTACTTCCTCAACGGCACCAAGTGCCGTCGCCGCGACATTACCGACATCTTCCTCGGCACCGGCCTGGGCCCGCGCAGCTACTCGATCATTGAGCAGGGCATGATCTCCAAGCTGATCGAAGCCAAGCCCGAAGACCTGCGCAACTTTATCGAAGAGGCGGCCGGCATCTCCAAGTACAAGGAGCGCCGCCGCGAGACCGAAAACCGCATTCGCCGCACCCACGAAAACCTCGCCCGCCTGACTGACCTGCGCGAAGAGCTGGAGCGCCAGTTGGAGCGCCTGCACCGCCAGGCCCAGGCGGCCGAGAAGTATCAGGAATACAAGGGCGAGGAGCGTCAGCTCAAGGCGCAACTCTCGGCCCTGCGCTGGCAGGCGCTGAATGATCAGGTCGGCCAGCGCGAAGCGATCATCGGCACCCAGGAAATCAGCTTCGAAGCGCTGGTGGCCGAGCAGCGCAATGCCGATGCGAGCATCGAGCGCCTGCGCGATGGCCACCATGACTTGTCCGAGCGCTTCAATCTGGTGCAGGGGCGCTTCTACTCGGTGGGGGGCGACATTGCACGCGTCGAGCAGAGCATCCAGCACGGCCAGCAGCGTCTGCGCCAGTTGCAGGACGATCTGAAGGAAGCCGAACGCGCGCGCCTGGAAACCGAATCGCACCTGGGTCATGACCGCACGTTGCTGCTGACCCTCGGCGAAGAGCTGGACATGCTCACCCCCGAGCAGGAAATCACCAACGCCGCCGCCGAAGAAGCTGCCGCCGCGCTGGAAGACTCCGAAACCACCATGCACGGCTGGCAGGAGCAGTGGGACACGTTCAACCTGCAATCCGCCGAGCCGCGCCGCCAGGCAGAGGTGCAGCAGTCGCGCATCCAGCAGCTGGAAACCAGCATGGAGCGCCTGGCCGAGCGCCAGCGTCGCCTGCAGGAAGAGCGCGTGCTGCTCGCCGCCGATCCGGAAGACGCGGCGATCATGGAGCTCAGCGAGCAACTCGCCGAAAGCGAGATGACCCTCGAGGAGCTGGAAGCCAGCGAAGAACAACAAGTGGAGCGCCTGGAGCAATTGCGTCAGCAACTGCAACAGGCGACCCAGGCCCAGCAGCAGGCCCAGGGCGATTTGCAGCGGCTCAACGGCCGGCTCGCCTCGCTCGAAGCCTTGCAGCAGGCCGCATTGGACCCAGGCACCGGCACCGCCGAGTGGCTGCGCGACCAGCATCTGGCCGAGCGCCCGCGCCTGGCCGAGGGCTTGAAGGTCGAAGCCGGTTGGGAGCTGGCGGTGGAAACCGTGCTCGGTGCCGACCTGCAGGCGGTGCTGGTAGATGATTTTGGCGGTTTCGACCTGGCCGGGTTTGCCCAGGGTGACCTGCGCCTGCTCAGCCCCGCCGCCGATGGCACACGGGTGCCAGGCAGTTTGCTGGATAAAGTCGAGGCCGCGATTGATCTGTCGCCGTGGCTGGGGCAGGTCAAGCCGGTTGAATCCCTTGAGCAAGCCTTGGCGCAGCGCGGTCAACTGGCGGTCGGTGAAAGCCTGATCAGCCGCGACGGCTATTGGGTTGGCCGGCATTTTCTGCGTGTGCGCCGCGCCAGTGAAGCGGAAAGCGGCGTATTGGCCCGTGGCCAGGAAATCGTCAACCTGATCGCCGAGCGTGAAGAGCGCGAGGCCACCCTGGAAAGCCTCGAGACCGAACTGCAAACCCTGCGCGCCACCCAGCGCCAGCAAGAGACCGGCCGCGAACACCTGCGCCGGCTGTTGCAGGACGAAGCGCGCCAGCAGGGCGAATTGAAAGCCCAGCTGTCGGCGAGCAAGGCCAAGGTCGAACAACTGACCCTGCGCCGCACCCGTCTTGACGAAGAAGTCGCCGAGATGGGCGAGCAGCGCGCCCTCGAACACGAACAGATCGGCGAAGCGCGCCTGCAACTGCAGGAAGCCCTCGACAGCATGGCGCTGGACACCGAGCAGCGCGAACTGCTGCTGGCCCAGCGCGACAGCCTGCGCGAGCGCCTCGACCGCGTACGCCAGGAAGCCCGGCAGCACAAGGATCACGCGCATCAATTGGCGGTGCGCCTCGGCTCGCTGCGCGCCCAGCACGCGTCGACGGCCCAGGCCCTTGAGCGCCTGGAGATGCAGTCCGAACGCCTCACCGAAAAGCGCGAGCAACTGAGCCTCAACCTCGAAGAGGGCGAAGCGCCGCTGGAAGAGTTGCGGCTCAAGCTGGAAGAGTTGCTCGACAAGCGCATGACCGTCGACGAAGAGCTCAAGACCGCGCAGATCGCCCTCGAAGACGCCGACCGCGAACTGCGCGACGCCGAAAAGCGCCGGACCCAGGCCGAGCAGCAATCCCAGCTGATTCGCGGCCAACTCGAACAACAGCGCATGGAATGGCAAGCCCTGACCGTGCGCCGCAAGACCCTGCAAGACCAATTGCTCGAAGACGGCTACGACCTGCACGGCGTGCTCAACACCCTGACCGCCCAGGCCAACGAAAAAGAAGCCGAAGAGGAACTTGAACGCATTGCCGCGCGTATCCAGCGACTCGGCGCGATCAACCTCGCGGCCATCGACGAGTACCAGCAACAGTCCGAGCGCAAACGTTATCTGGATGCCCAGGATGCCGACCTGGTCGAAGCCCTGGACACTCTGGAAAACGTGATCCGCAAGATCGACAAGGAAACCCGTAATCGCTTCAAAGATACCTTTGATCAGATTAATGGCGGTTTACAGGCGTTATTCCCGAAAGTTTTCGGTGGTGGCAGCGCTTACTTGGAACTGACGGGCGAAGATCTACTCGATACAGGGGTAACGATCATGGCGCGGCCACCGGGCAAGAAGAACAGCACCATCCATTTGTTGTCCGGCGGCGAGAAAGCCCTGACCGCATTGGCCCTGGTATTTGCCATCTTCAAGTTGAATCCGGCGCCGTTCTGCATGCTCGATGAAGTTGACGCCCCGCTGGATGACGCTAACGTTGGACGTTACGCACGACTGGTCAAGGAAATGTCCCAGACGGTGCAGTTCATCTATATCACCCACAACAAGATCGCCATGGAAATGGCCGATCAGTTGATGGGCGTGACGATGCACGAACCCGGTTGTTCGCGATTGGTCGCGGTGGATGTGGAAGAGGCGATGGCGATGGTGGACGCCTAGCGGCGAGTTGCTAGTTGTCAGCGGCTGGCGGCAAGTACTTGAGGCTTATAGCGTGCAGCTTGTAGCTCACAGTTGGCGTCGGGTGTAAGAGGTCGATCAGCGTGTCGAAAGATGGCAAATCGACACATTTCGCGCCAACTGTGTAAAGTTATCTTTGGTCGTGCTAGTTTAATGTCAATTTTTCGTATGCGTGGGCAAAACGTCAGTCAGAACATAGAGTTGGCGCCACGTTTTAAAGCGGTTTGCACGGTGCTAAACCCCTTATTTTTCAGCATTTTTTATTAGAGGCACGGGATTACATGGAAATCGGTCTGCGCGAGTGGCTGATCGTCATCGGCATTATTGTCATTGCCGGTATTCTTTTTGATGGCTGGCGCCGCATGCGCGGTGGCAAGGGCAAGCTCAAATTCCGTCTGGATCGCAACCTGTCCAACTTGCCCGACGACGACGGCGGCGCCGAGCTGCTGGGGCCGCCCCGTGTGCTGGATACCCATAAAGAACCACAACTGGACGAGCATGACTTGCCGTCGATGAGCGCGCCGGTGCGTGAAGCCCGCGAGCCGTCCTCCAAGCGTGGCAAGCGCGCCAACCCTGCCGTGGCCGAGCCACATCAGGGCGACCTCAACCTGGATGTGGACGAAGGCCCGAGCTTCAGCAGCCGCGACGACGACTTCCCGGACGAAAACGTCGGCAAGAATGCCCCGCGCCAATCGGTCAACGATCAGCCGGCCGCCGAAGAAGTGCTGGTGATCAGCGTGATCTGCCGCGACGCCGCTGGCTTCAAGGGGCCGGCGCTGCTGCAGAACATCCTCGAAAGCGGCCTGCGTTTCGGCGAGATGGACATCTTCCACCGTCACGAAAGTATGGCCGGCAACGGCGAAGTGCTGTTCTCCATGGCCAATGCGGTCAAGCCGGGCACCTTCGACCTGGATGATATCGACCTGTTCAGCACGCCGGCCGTGAGCTTCTTCCTCGGCCTGCCGGGTCCGCGTCACCCTAAACAGGCGTTCGATGTGATGGTGGCCGCCGCCCGCAAGCTGTCCCAGGAACTCAACGGCGAGCTCAAGGACGACCAGCGCAGCGTCCTGACCGCCCAGACCATCGAACACTACCGTCAGCGCATCGTCGAGTTCGAGCGTCGTGCACTGACACAGAAACGCTGAGGATTGGTCCTCAGCGTTGTCAGTAGAATAAGCGCACTAACATATTGAGCAGCTTCGGCTGCTCTTTTGCTTTCTGAGAGAACACCCATGACCGCCGCCCCTACCCGCATCCTCGAACTGCGCGCTGAACTGGATCAGCACAACTACCGTTACCACGTCCTCGACGAGCCGAGCATTCCGGACGCCGAATACGACCGGCTGTTCCACGAACTCAAGGCCCTGGAGGCCGAGCACCCGGAGCTGGTCACGCGTGATTCACCGACGCAGCGGGTCGGCAGCGCGGCACTCTCGGCCTTTACCCAGGTGCGCCACGAAATTCCGATGCTCAGCCTGGGCAACGCCTTCGATGAAACCACCATGCTCGAATTCGATCGGCGGGTCACCGAAGGGCTCGACCTGCCGGTGGGCGATCTGTTTGGGGGCGGCGCGGCGGTGGAGTACAGCTGCGAGCCGAAGCTGGACGGGCTGGCGGTCAGCCTGCTGTACCAGGATGGCGAGTTGGTGCGCGGCGCCACGCGCGGCGACGGTACGACCGGCGAGGACATCAGCGTCAACGTGCGCACCGTGCGCAATATCCCGCTGAAACTGCACGGCAGCGGCTGGCCGGCGACGCTCGAAGTGCGCGGTGAAGTGTTCATGTCCAAGGCCGGTTTCGAACGGCTCAATGCCTCGCAGCTGGAAGTCGGCGGCAAGACCTTCGCCAACCCGCGCAACGCCGCGGCCGGCAGCCTGCGCCAGCTGGACTCGAAGATTACCGCCAGCCGCCCGCTGGAATTCTGCTGCTATGGCATTGGCCAGGTGACGGCGGATATCAGCGACACCCATATCGGCAACCTCAAGCAGTTGCAGAAATGGGGCATGCCCATCAGCCATGAGTTGAAACTGGCCAAGGGCATCCAGGAATGCCTGGCGTACTACCACGACATTGGTGAGCGGCGTAACAGCCTGGCGTACGAAATCGACGGTGTGGTGTTCAAGGTCAACAGCATTGCTGCCCAGCGTGAACTGGGCTTTCGCGCGCGTGAGCCGCGTTGGGCGATCGCGCATAAATTCCCGGCCATGGAAGAGCTGACCGAGTTGCTCGATGTGGAATTCCAGGTCGGCCGCACCGGCGCCGTGACCCCGGTGGCGCGCTTGAAGCCGGTCAAGGTTGCGGGCGTCACTGTGTCCAACGCCACCCTGCACAACATGGATGAGGTTGCGCGCCTGGGCCTGATGATCGGTGACACAGTGATCATCCGCCGCGCCGGTGACGTGATTCCGCAGGTGGTCTCGGTGGTGCCCGAGCGCCGCCCGGAAAACGCCCGCGCGGTGCAGATCCCCGAGAGTTGCCCGGTGTGTGGCTCGCATGTGGAGCGCACGCAGCTGGTCAAGCGCAGCAAAGGCAAGGAAACCGTCAGCGAAGGCGCGGTGTACCGCTGCGTCGGGCGCCTGGCCTGCGGGGCGCAGCTCAAGCAGGCGATTATCCATTTTGTCTCGCGCCGCGCCATGGACATCGACGGTCTGGGCGACAAGACCATCGAGCAATTGGTGGATGAAAAACTCATCGGTTCGCCGGCCGACCTCTACAAGCTCAAATACGAGCAGATCATCGACCTGGAAGGCTTTGCCGATATCTCCAGCAAGAAGCTGATCACTGCTATCGAAAACAGCAAGTCGCCGACCCTGGCGCGCTTTATCTACGCGCTGGGCATTCCCGACGTGGGCGAGGAGACCGCCAAGGTGCTGGCACGCTCGCTGGCGTCCCTTGAGCGGGTGCAGAAGGCCTTGCCGGAAGTGCTGACGTACTTGCCGGACGTCGGCCTGGAAGTGGCGCACGAGATCCACAGCTTCTTCGAGGACAGCCACAACCAGGACGTGATCGGCGCGCTGCTGTCGCCGGATGAATGCGGCCTGCAACTGCAGGATCAAGGCGAGCTGAGCGCCGAGTTCGCCGCCAGCACCACGCTGGGTGGTCTGCTCGACAAGCTGCATGTGCCGAGTGTGGGCCCGGGCGCCGCGCAGAAACTCGCGGACAAGTTCGGCAGCCTCGAAGGCGTGATCAAGGCCGACTGGCTCGACATGCGCCAGGCGCTGCCCGAGAAGCAGGCCAAGGCGGTGCGCGAGTTCTTCGACAACGAGGACAACGCCAAACGCGCCCTGGCCATCGAGCAGCAGCTCAAGGACTTCGGCATGCACTGGCAGAGCGAGAAAAAGGTGGTCGAAGGCTTGCCAGAAGCCGGTCACACTTGGGTGCTCACCGGCTCCCTGGAGCTGATGAGCCGTGACGTGGCCAAGGACAAGCTCGAAAGCCTGGGCGCCAAGGTCGCCGGGTCCGTGTCGGCGAAAACCCACTGCGTGGTGGCAGGGCCAGGCGCCGGATCGAAACTGGCCAAGGCCAGCGAGCTGGGCCTGAAGGTCATGGACGAAGAGGCCTTTGTAGCCTTCCTGGCCAAGCACAACATCACTGTCGACTGACACCCCTCCACTGCAGGAGCCCGGCTTGCCGAATAGCGCCTTCACGTGCGCCATCGCCGGCAGCCGGGCTCCTGCAGGATATGGTTATATTTTCGGAACGTTCTTCGGCGCGAATTGATCTAGTCTTCGTCACCCAGGGAGAGACCGCCATGTTCCGCTACTTCGAGCAACTCAGTTCGCGCATCGCCGCGCCGTTCATGCCGGGCTCATCGCGCGATAGCAAGGTGTGGCAATGCCGTTGCGGGCAATCGCTGTTCTTTCGCAACAGCCAGTGCCTGGCCTGCCAGGCCGTGCTCGGCTACCAGCCGCAGCAAAGCCGCTTGTCCTCCCTGCAACCCGGCCCCGTCGCCGGCACGTGGCTGCAGGATGACAACCTTGACGCCGGCGCCTTCCGCCGCTGCGCCAACCTCGACACGCCGGCTGCCTGCAACTGGCTGATCCCTGCTCACAGCACCGCGCCACTGTGCGTGGCGTGCAGCCTCAACCGCACCATCCCGGACCTTTCTGTCGCGGAAAATCCCGAGCGCTGGCGCAAGGTCGAGACCGCCAAGCGCCGCCTGGTGGCGCAATTGATCAGCCTCGGCCTGCGCGTGGTGCCCAAGAGTGAGGATGAGGACAACGGCCTGGCCTTCGACTTCGTCGGCATCGACCTGGAAGGCAATGCGCCGATGACCGGCCATGCCAACGGCCTGATCACCCTCGACATCAAGGAGGCCGACGACGCCCATCGCGAGAAAATCCGCGTGCAGATGCGTGAGCCGTATCGCACGCTGCTCGGCCATTTTCGCCACGAGGTCGGCCATTATTATTGGGATCGCCTGATTGCCAATAGCCACTGGCTGGAGCCTTTTCGCCACCTGTTCGGCGACGAACGCGCCAGTTACGCGGATGCCCTCGACCAGCACTACCAGAACGGCCCGCGCCCCGACTGGCAGCAAACCTGCGTCAGTGCCTACGCCACCATGCATCCCTGGGAAGACTGGGCCGAAACCTGGGCTCACTACCTGCACATGATGGACGCCGTCGACACCGCGCTGGGCTTCGGCATGAGCGCCCGCGAGATGGACCTGGATTACCAGCCATTCCCGCTCTCCACCCTGTACGACCCTGAGCATCCCGGCGGCGTGGCGTTCCTGTCGTTCGTCAACGCCTGGATCGAACTGGCCGGCATGCTTAACGAACTGTCGCGCAGCATGGGCCAGCCGGATTTCTATCCCTTCGTGTTACCCCCCGCGGTGATCGCCAAGTTGCACTTCATTCATCTGGTCATCCAGGAAGAGGGCGGCCGCGCTGACGACGCGGTGATCCTGTAGGCGCCGGCAAGCCAGCTCCTACGGGTGGACACAAGTGCTTGAACCGTCGAATATTTTTAATCCGGCACCAACGGTTGTAACTTCCGATGAGATCGGTACAATGGCGCGGCTTGCCGAGAGGCCAGCGTCGTTATGGTGACCCCATCGGTCCCCCCGCAACGATTACCCGTGAACCTGGTCAGAGCCGGAAGGCAGCAGCCACAGCGGGAACATTGTGTGCCGGGGTGTGGCTGGTGGGGTTGCCTCCATAACGCTCTTGCGCAACTCCCCTCAAAAATCCTTTCAGTTCCAATCGCCATTGGCGAATCGATGTCTGCTGCGCGCTTTATGGCCGATACAGTGGAAAGGCCTTGAACGTCGGCACCAATTCCGCGCCCATCTTTTGCGTGCTCTCTACCGGGTCATCCGGTGTGGGAATATTCCTGGCGAAGTGAAAGATGATGATCTGGTCGGTGGCGCTGTCCTTGTAGTACTTGAAGAAGCTGATTTCAGAGAACTGCCCATCCTTGCGCAGTGACTTGGGGAAGAACAGCATCAGGTACAAGACCCCGGTCCTGTTGTCCGTCGTCAGGATCGCCGGCATGTTCGGGTTTTCCTGCTGGTGGAGTTGCACGGTGCGTTTGCCCAGGTCGAGCGGCTCGAAGCGGTTCTGATCGCGTGGGACGATGGTGAAGTCGAGCATTTCACTCCAGGCATCGACGCTTTCCTGCGGCGGGAAAAACTCCCACAGCCCCGGTTTGCGGAATTTGAGTACAAACGTCTTGCCAGCGAACTGCACCGACTGCGTGTCGGCGATGGAGGGGCGTGACAGGTCGGGCGTCGGTGTGGAGGCGCAGCCGGCCAGCAGGGCCACGAGCGACACGATAAGCAGGGTGGCTTTCATTTCAATCCTTGAATGTTTTCAGGTACGAGCGTCATGCGCCCGTGACAGTAGCCGAATGCGCCGGCAAATACCTCGCTTAATGGTCATTGCACGGTTTAACCGCACCCTGGTGAGGGCTCTTTCACAGGTTTTAATACTCACTCTGGACAACCCAAAACCACCTTGCTAGTTTGCGCCGGCTACTTGTTTCAGATTATGACAAGAGCACGCAATGATATTGAAGTGCTATCACTTCTTTAACTCACAAGGATGTCTGTGATGAAAAGCCTGCAAGGGTTGCCCCGTCTTATCAGTGCTTCGGTAGGTGCTCCCGGTAAAGCCCGTAACTTGCCCGCCGATGTTCAGTGCATCCAGTATCTATTCAACTTGATCATTCCCAAGATGGGCTTTCCACTGGCCGAAAACGGCAAGTGTGACGGCCAGTTGGTGCAGTGCATCAGCCAGTATCAGTTTCGTCACCTTAAATATGCCCACCCCGATGGCGTGATCGACCCCACCGGCCGGACCTTCAACAGTCTGATCGAAGAGGCGGTGAAGGTGCCGGTCAAAGCCTTCCCGACCCTGCGCATCCCCAGCTTCTTGAATGCGTTCGGCAATAACCAGGGCGATGCAGTGCAGGCGACGGTCAATGTGTACCTGGACCGCGTTCGCGCGACGATCGAGGCCGAGCGGCGTAACCGGCAGCTGATGATGCAGGCCACGTGCGACGGGGGCATGACGCTCAGCGATACAGACTTCCAGAACGCCGCCACGCAGTTGGGCAACGGTATTTCGGTGAATGTGATCAAGGCTTTCGCGACCATCGAGTCTGGCGGGCGCTTTGGGTTCGGGCCGGCCAAGTTGCCGATCATCGCCTTCGAAGGGCACCACTTTCGCAAGTACACCAATCATATCTACGACCAGGCGCACCCGCTGCTGTCTTACCGCTACAAGAGAAAAGCCGGGCCGCAGTGGCAGGTCAACAACAAGGACCAGGTCAAGGCCTGGGAAACCATGGCGACCGCCTTCGCCCTCGATCAGGAAGCGGCGTTGATGTCGGCGTCCTGGGGGATGTTTCAGGTCATGGGCTTCAACTTCGGATCGTGCGGTTACAAGACCGTGTTTGAATTCGTCGCGGCATTAAAGGTGAATGCCGGCAACCAACTTAAAGCGTACTTGAGTTTTTGCAGCAAGAGCCCGGCGCTGATGAAGGCAATGAAGGCCAAGGATTTTACCGCCATGGCCTACAACTATAACGGCGAGGACTACGGCAACTATGACGTCCTTATGAAAAAAGCCTACGAAGAATTTGAAAGGAAGAAATAAGATGATCCGTTTTCTTGCTGTTGGCGTGTTGTCATTGTGCGCGGTTGCGCCTGCATTTGCTGGCACCCCTGCGTTGCATTCGGGCAAGTACGAGGGCCTGATGTTGGCAGTGACGCCTGACCATCAAGTCGAAGGTTTCTACGCCGAGGAACTGGGCGAGGGCGTGACCCGCAGTTGCGCGTTTTACCTGCAAGGCCAGCCCGGCGCACTGACCACCTGGCACGACGAAGCCTACCCCGGCAGCGTGGCCCCGTCGTCCGACGGCGTTACCCTGACGGTGGAGCAGGGCCGCCAGCATCCCGGCTGCATGAACGTGCTGATGCCGGAGATTGCCACCGGCCTGGAGCTGACCCGGACCGCCAGCAAAAACTGGATCGGCCTGGTCACGGTGGCCGCCGACAAGGCGTATTTGCAGAAAACCCCTGGCGCCAAGGCCGCCAAGCGCCCGTATATCGTCAAGGGTGATGTGGTGGGCGTGCTGGCCGTCAAGGATGGCTGGGCCCAGGTCGAGTTCATCAATGCCCAGGACCGTTCGTTCAGCGGCTGGATCAGCCAGGGCCAATACAGCCGTCTCGCGCCGCCGCGCTGAGACCTCCCCAACGCCGCTGCGTGCCTGGCACGCAGCGGCGTTTTTGTGTCCGGGTTTCAGGCCTTGTTGCGGTTGAACAGCTTGCGCACACCGGCGAGCAGCGCCACGACGCCGATCACCAGAAACTTCTTCGCCGCCAGCAGGAAGATGCCGATCTTGGCGAACAAGCCGGCCTTGGCGGCAATCCCGCCGGCTACCAATGCCGCGAGGCCGTAAGTGGCCAGCTTGTCGGTTTTCGGGTTGAAGTCGGTGTAGAGGTTGCCGTCGGTGAAGTTGGTGAAGGCCAGGACCTTGGGCATTTCCTGCTTGATCGTGGACAGGTCGGCCATCGCGGCGACGGCATTGAGTTCCAGCACGCCTTCACGGCCCAGCACACGGATGCTGTAGTTGAGCGTGGTTTGCTCGGCGTCGTCGGCCTTCAGTTCGCGGGCCCAGTACATCTTGTGGGTGGTGTCGTCGTAGCGCGGCGGCTCGGCCCAGCCCAGCAGGTGCAGGCCCGCGTAGCCTTGTTTCTGGCGTTCCTGGTTCTCGGCTTCGTCTTCTTCCTGCATTTGCTTGAGCAGGTCGGCGTAGTCGATTTTCGCCGCATCCTCGTCGGAAATGTGCCCGTCGGCCTTGTAGCTGACGATCACGCCCCAGCCGCGCTCCGACAGCGGGCTGACGGCTTTCGGCACGATCATGCCCAGGGTCTTGAAGCCTGGCGGGTTGCCCCAGCCATCGGTCAGCAGACGCTCGGTGTCAGCCGGGTCGAGGTAGTAGAACTCGTCGTTGAGCTTGAGCGTGGCGATGCCGCTGGGCAGGCTGATGGTGCCGGTCTTCTGCTTGAGTGATGCAAGAAAGTGCTCAGCCGTTTCCGCGGGGGCGCTGGCTTCTACGGGGGCAGGTGGGGCGGCTGCGAAAGCGGGGGCGACAGGCAGGCTCAGGGCGGCCGCCGCCAGTAACAGGCGGAAGTAATTCATGGTAGTCCCTTACATTTTGAATTAATTTCGCGGGAGGATAATACGAAATAGCTGCTACGGGTTAGCCAAACGTCTCGCGCAGCAGCCCGGCGAAGGCGTCCCGTGCCAGGTGCCGCTGGGTGTCCTTATGCCAGAACAGCAGGTTGTCCACGGCCTGCAGTTCCTCGAACCGGTACGACGCCAACTGGTTGGCCTGCTCATAGCGGGCCAGGATGCCTTCGGGCGCGAGTGCCACGCCAATCCCGGCGCTGACGCAGCCGATAATCGTGCCCCAGCTGGCGTAACTGGCGATGGTCGGCTTGAAGTCATGGGGCTTGACCCAATTTTCGAGTGCCGCGCGGTAGGGGCAGCCGGGTGGCCAGACCAGCAAGGTGCGCCCGGCCAGGTCCTGGGCGCTCTGGATGGGGGCGCTGGAGGCACTGGCGATCAGCACCAGGCGCTCGCTGTAGACCACGCTGTGTTCCAGCTTCGCGCGTTTATTGCCCGAGGCCACCAGTGCCACGTCCAGGCGGTGGTGCTGCAGGTCATCGAGCAGCTGGCCCCAGGCACCGGTCACCAGTTCCAGGCTGACCTCCGGGTAGCGTCGATGATATTCCGCCAGCAGCGGCGGCAAGCGGCCGCTGGCGCTGGACTCCACCGCCCCGATCCGCAAGGTCCCACGCGGGATGGCATTCGCGTCCACGGCGCGTTTGGATTCATCCACCAGGGCGAGGATGCGCTCGCAGTATTCGAGGAAGATCTCACCGGCCGCGCTGATCGCCAGCCCGCGCCCGGCGCGGATGAACAGCGGGGTGCCCAGCTCGCTCTCCAGTTGCTTGATGCGCGTGGTGATATTGGACGGCACGCAGTGCAATTGCAGGGCGGCCTGGGCCACGCTGCCGGTTTGCGCCACGGCTCGCACCATTTTCAGTTGGGCCAGTTCCATCGCTCAGTTCCAGTGATTTCAGAAGTCAGAAACGGTTAATTGTCCTGCGCCTTGGCCGGGCCAAGACTGACGGCATTCCTTCTCAGTTCCGGATGCCGTCGATGAATACCCCGTCACCCGTAAAGCTTACGCTAGTCATCGCCAGCGTCATCCTCTGTTGGGCCTATTCGCCGATTGGCGTGCACATGGGGCTGCACAGCTACAGCCCCGGCCAGTTGGCGTTGCTGCGGTTCTTGATTGCCTCGGTGTTCATGGGCGCTGTAGCCCTGGTGCTGGGCATCGGCCGGCCGCGCCTGCGGGATGTGCCGTGGTTGCTGGTGCTGGGGTTCTTCGGGGTGTTCCTGCACCACACCAGCCTCAATTATGGGCAGCAATGGGTGACGGCGGCAGCCTCCAGTGTGCTGGCGCAGTCGGCGCCATTGTTCAGCGTGCTGATCGCGTTTGTCTGTCTCAAGGAGCGGGTCAGCCTGTGGCGTTGGAGCTGCGTCTTGCTGGGATTGCTCGGCGTGCTGGTGGTGATCTGGGGTGACCAGGGCATCAGTGATATCGACCCGCGAGGCTTGCTGATACTGCTCGCGGCAGTGTCGTGGAGCGTGTATTTCGCCATCCAGAAACACTATGCCCACCGCTACAGCCCGCTGACCATGGCGTGCTACATGGTGTGGGCCGGCACGCTGATGCTGTGCGTGAACCTGCCGGGCCTGCCCGCCGCCGTGGCGCAGGCACCGTTGGCGGAAAACCTGGCGGTGCTGGTCCTGGGTATCTTCCCCAGCGCCCTGGCCTACCTGGCCTGGGGCTACGTGTTGAAGCATGTCGAGGTCAGCCGTGCGTCGGTGGCGATGTACCTGATTCCACCGGTGGCCATGGTGATGGCCGCGACGCTGCTGGGCGAGCACATTGCCGTGCAAGTGATGCTCGGCGCGGTGATCGTGCTGGCCAGCGTCGCGGCCATCAGCCTGGAAGGGCGCTGGCGCTCAGTCGTTCAGGCTGAACGCACGCAGGCGGTGGCCGTCGAGGTCCTGGGCGACAAAGGTGTAGCCGAAATCCACGGCGGTCGGTGATTGAATGATCGTCGCGCCACGTTCGACCCACACGTCGTGCAACGCGTCCACGGCGCCGGTGTCGGGCAGCGAGAAGCCCACTTCACCACCGCCGCCGGTCAACTGCGCTGCCGGCGCCACGGTATGACGCGACCACAGCCCGAGTTTCACGCCATTGCCCAGAATGAACAGGGCAAACGTCGGGTTGAGTTCCACCGGCGGCTGGTCCAGCAGGCGGCTATAGAAGTTGGCGCTTGTGGCCGGGCTGTCGACGTACAGCAGGAAATAATGAGCGACGGTGTGCATGCTGGCTCCTTGAGGACGGGCGTTTGAGTGGGGCCAGTCTATAAGGCGGTACTGTCAGTTCCTGTCAGGAGTGTGCAGGGGCTGCGCGCCTTCCCCGGTGTACAGCTGGATGATGTCATCGATCTCGCCCGACATCTTCATCCGCAGCAGCGTGCGCAGGATGCGCTGCACCGGCACGTCCGGGTCATTGCGCACGGTGCAGCCGAGGTTCTGCTCATCGATCACCGCGACCTTGTGCAGCTTTTGGCCGATCGGCATGCGCTGGTTGAAACGGTCGAGAATCCATTCGTTGATCACCGCAAACTTGAAGCGCCCGGCCACCAGTTTGTGCAGCACCTGTTCTTCGCTGCGCGCATCGTCGCGGGTGAGTTGGCCGCTGGCAAACAGCGGGTCGAGCGTGGCATAGCGATAGTTGAGCACCGTGCCGATCGATTGCGCCGGCAACTGCTTTACATGGACCGGTTGCGCGGGCACCTGGGTGCTGACCAGCAGGTTGCGCTGCACCATCAGCGGGATGCTCCAGGTGTAATCACCGGACAGGTTATCGAACCAGGCCTGGGTGACATAACAGCGCACGTCGATCTCGCCGTGTTCCATGGCCGCCGAGATACGCGCCCGTGCCAGCACGTGGAATTGCGCCGGTCGGCCGACCTGGGTGGCCAGGCTCAACATCAAGTCATACAAAATCCCCTGGGTGGGCCGGCCGTCCTCCAGTTGCACCATGGGCATCGCCCAGCTGTCGGAAACCGAGAAGCGCAGCGGTGCGGGCGCCGCCAGGCTGGCCGAGGCAATCATCCATAAAGCGCCCAGGACTACGCGCATAGACTCTCCGGGTTCAGGCCTTTTCGGGGCCAATCAGCAGAGCTTAGTCAGATTAGACGAGCGTGCCGGATGCAATTTCCCCCTTGCTCCGCTAGCATTACCGGCTCCCGCTTCCCAGTTGCGACGGTTTTCGATGAGTTATCAGGTTCTTGCACGTAAATGGCGTCCGCGCTCGTTCCGCGAAATGGTCGGCCAGACCCATGTGCTCAAGGCTCTGATCAATGCCTTGGACAGCCAACGGCTGCACCACGCCTACCTGTTCACCGGTACTCGCGGGGTGGGCAAGACCACCATTGCGCGCATCATCGCCAAATGCCTGAACTGTGAAACCGGTATCACTTCCACGCCCTGTGGCACGTGTTCGGTGTGCCGGGAAATCGACGAAGGGCGTTTTGTCGACCTGATCGAGATCGACGCCGCGAGCCGCACCAAGGTCGAAGACACCCGCGAGCTGCTCGACAACGTGCAGTACGCGCCGAGCCGTGGTCGTTTCAAGGTCTACTTGATCGACGAAGTGCACATGCTTTCCAGCCACTCTTTCAACGCCCTGTTGAAGACGCTGGAAGAGCCGCCGCCCTACGTCAAGTTCATCCTGGCCACCACCGATCCGCAGAAACTCCCTGCAACGATTCTGTCGCGGTGCCTGCAGTTCTCCCTGAAAAACATGACCCCCGAGCGTGTGGTCGAGCATCTGACCCACGTGCTGGGCGTCGAGAACGTGCCGTTCGAAGACGACGCACTGTGGCTGCTCGGCCGTGCGGCGGATGGTTCGATGCGCGACGCCATGAGCCTCACCGACCAGGCCATCGCCTTTGGTGAAGGCAAGGTCATGGCCGCCGATGTGCGCGCCATGCTCGGTACCCTGGACCACGGCCAGGTGTTCGACGTGCTGCACGCGCTGATCGAAGGCGACGCCAAGGCGTTGCTCGAAGCCGTGCGCCACTTGTCGGAGCAAGGCCCGGACTGGAACGGCGTGCTCTCGGAAATCCTCAATGTGTTGCACCGCGTTGCCATCGCCCAGGCGTTGCCGGAAGGTGTCGACAACGGCCATGGCGACCGCGACCGCGTGTTGGCGCTGGCCCAGGCGCTGCCGGCCGAAGACGTGCAGTTCTACTACCAGATGGGCCTGATCGGGCGCCGCGACCTGCCGCTGGCGCCGGACCCGCGAGGTGGCTTCGAGATGGTCATGCTGCGAATGCTGGCCTTCCGGCCCGCTGACTCGGCGGACGCACCGAGACAGCCGCTAAAGCCAGTGGGGATCAGCCAGGCCACAGTTGATTCCGCCAAACCAGTGGCTGGCGCGGCGGTGGTTGCGCCAGTGGTTGCTGCACCTGTTGCGCCGGCGCCTGAGCCTGCGCCCGTGGTGGCAGCGCCGGTGGTTACGCCGCCTCCGGTGGCCGAGCCCGAGCCCGAGTCTGCGCCTGTTGTCGACCTGCCCTGGAATGATCCGGTAGAGCCTGAAGTCGAGCCCGAACTGCAGCCTGCGGTGGAGCCCGTGCTGGAAACGGCCGGCGAGCAGCCGGAACTGACGCCGATGCCCACGCCGACCCCTGACAGCGTGGTGCCGGATGCGCCGGAGTGGGTCGCCGCGCCTGTGCCGGAACCGACCGTCGCTCAGGTCGAGGCCGCCGTTCCAGGGATCGACCTGGATGACGAGCCGCCGCTGGACGAAGACTACATCGAGCCGGACATGGATTCGGCCTACAGCTACCTGGACGACCTGGCCAGCGAGCACACCGCCGAGCCGGCCCCGGAGCCCGAGGCCGAGCCCGCTGCGGCGCCGGCCACCGGCCTGGCCCTGCAATGGCTGGAGCTGTTCCCGAAGTTGCCGATCTCCGGCATGACCGGCAGTATTGCCGCCAACTGCACCCTGATTTCCATCGAGGGCGACCACTGGCTGTTGCACCTGGACCCGGCCCACAGTGCCCTGTTCAACGCGACCCAGCAACGTCGCCTCAACGATGCCCTGAACCAGTACCATGAGCGCACGCTGACCGTCGCCATCGAGCTGATCAAGCCTGAGCAGGAAACCCCGGCCCAGGCCGCGACCCGCCGGCGCATCAACCGCCAGCGCGAAGCCGAGGACTCGATCCAGGCTGATCCGCTCATCCAGCAAATGATGCAACAGTTCGGCGCCGTCGTTCGCCACGATACAATTGAACCTGTCGAAGCCCCGGTGCCCCAGGCGTCCTGACACCGGGCTACTAAATTGATCCACGTACTTTGAGGTGATTCCCATGATGAAAGGTGGCATGGCCGGCCTGATGAAGCAGGCGCAGCAGATGCAGGAAAAGATGGCCAAGATGCAGGAAGAACTGGCCAACGCCGAAGTCACCGGTAAAGCCGGTGGCGATATGGTCAGCGTGGTGATGACCGGTCGTCACGATATCAAGCGCGTGAGCATCGACCCAAGCGTGTTGCCAGGCGTGGGCGAAGATGACCTGGAAATGCTCGAGGCGCTGTTCGCCGCGGCCGTCAACGACGCCGTGCGCAAGATCGAAGCCAACAGCCAGGACAAAATGTCCGGCGTGACCGCTGGCATGCAATTGCCACCGGGCATGAAGCTGCCGTTCTGATCGGCGAGCTTTAGCTAGACTCCAGTGCCAGGCCTCGTGCCTGGCATTTTTTTTGGGTGTGACGTCGGTTTGCCACGCCGCTGCGATGCACACGCGGCGGGGCGATAGACGAAACATCGAACCGCAAGCGCTCTACCATGGTCTGCACCCTATACCGATGAATTCGATAAAGGAGCCCCCTGATGCCTCAAGAACCGATTCTTAACCAGCGCATCGTCCTGGTCTCACGCCCGCAGGGCGCCCCGACCCCGGAAAATTTCCGCCTGGAACGCGTGAACCTGCCGGAGTTGGCAGACGGCCAGGTTCTCCTGAAAACCCTGTACCTGTCCCTCGACCCCTACATGCGTGGCCGCATGAGCGATGCACCGTCCTACGCCGCGCCGGTGGAAATCGACGAGGTGATGACCGGTGGTGCTGTCAGCCGTGTCGAGCAGTCGCGTAATCCGAAATTTGAAGTGGGCGACCTCGTCGTCGGTTCCACCGGCTGGCAGAGCCACAGCATTTCCGATGGCCGCAACCTGATGCCGGTGCCGAAGGGCCTGGCCAGCCCGTCCATGGCCCTTGGGGTGCTGGGCATGCCGGGCATGACCGCGTACATGGGTCTCACGGACATTGGCCAGCCACAGGCCGGCGAAACCCTGGTGGTGGCGGCAGCGTCCGGCGCCGTGGGCTCGGTGGTGGGGCAGGTGGCCAAGCTCAAGGGCTTGCGTGTGGTAGGTGTGGCGGGAGGCGCGGACAAGTGCCGCTACGTGGTCGAGGAGTTGGGTTTTGACGCCTGCATTGACCACAAGAGCGCGGATTTTGCCAACGAGTTGGCCCTGGCGTGCTTCAAAGGTGTGGACATCTATTTCGAGAACGTCGGCGGCAAGGTGTTTGACGCGGTCGTGCCGCTGCTCAACCCCAAGGCGCGGATTCCGCTGTGTGGGCTGATTGCCGGTTATAACGCGCATGAACTGCCGAGTGGTCCTGACCGTCTGCCGGCGCTGCAGCGGACCTTGCTGACCAAGCGGGTGCGTATCCAGGGCTTTATCGTGTTCGACGACTACGGTGATCGCCATCCGGAGTTCATCAGTGCCATGGCGCCATGGGTGCGCGAGGGCAAAGTGAAATTTCGCGAAGACGTGGTCGATGGCCTGGAGCAGGCGCCCGAAGCGTTTATCGGTTTGCTGGAGGGACGCAACTTCGGCAAGTTGGTGGTACGTGTCGCGCAGGATTGAGGATTTGACGCTCATCCGGGGCGCGGGTATAAACCGCGTCTCGTTGTTTTGTCGGACCATTGCCCCATGAGCTTCAGCCCTCTGATTCGCCAACTGATCGACGCCTTGCGCACATTGCCGGGCGTTGGCCAGAAAACCGCCCAACGCATGGCGCTGCAGCTGCTGGAGCGTGACCGCAGCGGCGGCACCCGGCTGGCCCAGGCCCTGAGCCAGGCCATGACTGGCGTGGGTCACTGCCGCCAGTGCCGCACCCTCACCGAAGAAGAACTTTGCCCGCAATGCGCCGACCCGCGCCGCGATGACACCCTGCTGTGCGTGGTGGAAGGGCCGATGGATGTGTACGCGGTGGAACAGACCGGCTATCGCGGGCGCTACTTTGTGCTCAAGGGCCATCTGTCGCCGCTGGACGGCCTGGGCCCGGAGGCCATCGGCATTCCGCAACTGGTGGCGCGCATTGAAGAGCAGGGCACCTTTACCGAGGTGATCCTGGCGACCAACCCTACGGTGGAAGGTGAAGCCACGGCGCATTACATCGCGCAACTGTTGACCAACAAAGGCCTGATCACCTCGCGCATCGCCCACGGCGTGCCGCTGGGTGGCGAGCTGGAGCTGGTGGATGGCGGGACGCTGGCTCACTCGTTCGCAGGTCGCAAGCCGATCGCGCTGTAAAAAACACCGCAGCTCAAAATGTGGGAGCGGGCTTGCTCGTGAAAGCGGTCTGTCAGTGCCAAATGCACTGACTGTTCCACTGCTTTCGCGAGCAAGCCCGCTCCCACAGTGGTTTTGTATTGTCAGCAGAATGTGCGCATAACTTGATAACCAAGCAAGCGCTTGGTAAGTTCGCTCCACCTCACCGTGGAGCTTGCCGATGTCTGCCTACCAGGACTACTTCGACCCCAGCCACCAAATGGTCCGCGACAGCGTGCGCCGTTTTGTCGAGCGCGAAATGCTGCCGGACATCGAGCAATGGGAGGAGGCCCACAGCTTTCCCCGTGAGCTGTACCTCAAGGCCGGTGCGGCGGGAATCCTGGGGATTGGTTATCCCGAGGCCCTTGGCGGTAGCCATGAAGGTGACCTGTTCGCCAAGGTGGCAGCCAGCGAGGAGCTGATGCGCTGCGGTTCCGGCGGGGTAGTGGCGGGCTTGGGGTCGTTGGATATCGGCTTGCCGCCGATAGTCAAATGGGCGTTGCCATCGGTGCGCGACCGGGTGGCACCCCAGGTGCTGTCGGGCGAGAAGATCATCGCCCTGGCGGTGACCGAGCCGGGCGGCGGCTCCGATGTGGCCAGCCTGCAGACCCGGGCCATTCGGGAGGGCGAGCATTACCGCGTCAGCGGCAGCAAGACCTTTATCACCAGCGGCAGCCGTGCCGACTTCTACACCGTTGCCGTACGCACCGGCGGGCCGGGCTTTGCCGGTATCAGCCTGCTGCTGATCGAGAAAAACACCGCCGGTTTCACCGTTGGCCAGCCCCTGAAGAAAATGGGCTGGTGGGCGTCGGACACCGCTGAATTATTCTTCGACGATTGCCGCGTGCCCGTAGGCAATCTGATTGGCGCCGAGAACATGGGCTTCGCCTGCATCATGGGCAACTTTCAGAGCGAACGCCTGGCGCTGGCATTGATGGCCAACATGACTGCGCAGATGGCGCTGGAGGAAAGCCTCAAGTGGGCTTCCCAGCGCGAAGCATTCGGCAAACCCATCGGCAAGTTCCAGGTGCTCAAGCATCGCCTGGCGGAAATGGCTACCGCTGTGGAGGTGTCCCGCGAGTTCACCTACCGCCAGGCGGCGAAGATGGCGGCCGGCAAAAGTGTGATCAAGGAAATCTCCATGGCCAAGAACCTCGCCACCGACACCGCCGACCGCGTCACCTATGACGCTGTGCAAATCCTCGGCGGCCAGGGCTACATGCGCGGCAACCTGGTGGAGCGGCTGTACCGCGACAACCGCATCCTGTCCATCGGCGGGGGCACCCGCGAGGTGATGAATGAGATCATCAGCAAGCAGATGGGGTTGTGATCATGGGTACTCTCTCGAGCGCTATCGCTGGCAAGCCAGCGCCTACGGGTAGGCGCATGCCAACGTGGGAGCCGGGCTTGCCCGCGATGAGGCCGGTGCAGGCAGCGATTAACGTTCGTCCAACGCGAACCGCGTCAGGCAGAAGGTCGGGATACCCATGTCTTCCAGGCGTTGCGACCCACCCAGCTCCGGCAGGTCGATGATCGCCGCCGCTTCGAAGATCTTCGCCCCCATGCGCCGCACCAGGTTGGCCGCCGCAATCAGGGTGCCACCGGTGGCGATCAGGTCATCGAACATCAGTACCGAGTCGCCCTCGCAGAGGCTGTCGGCGTGGACTTCCAGGAACGCTTCGCCGTATTCCGTCTGGTAACCCTCGGCCAGGACGTCAGCCGGCAGCTTGCCCTGCTTGCGGAACAGGATCAGCGGTTTGTTCAGTTGATAGGCGATGATCGAACCGATCAGGAAGCCCCGCGCATCCATCGCGCCGATATGGCTGAAATCGGCCTCGACGTAACGGTGAGCAAAGGTGTCGGCCACCAGGCGCAGGGCCTTGGGCGATTGGAACAAGGGCGTGATGTCACGAAAGATCACCCCAGGCTTGGGGAAGTCGATGACGGGACGGATCAGGGATTTGATGTCGAACGAATCGAAGGTCATCGGCGCAGAGTCCTGGGCGTGGAAAACGGACGCCAAGTATACCTGCGGCCTTGCCAATTGGCGCGGCCGCAGGCGTCTGCCTCAGGTCTCCAGGGAGCCACCGGCGAGTGCGCACAACTGGATCGGATCGAGGATATGCACTTCCTTGCCTTCGGCGGCGATCAGCTCGTTCTGCTGGAAGCGGGTAAACACGCGAGACACGGTTTCCACGGCGAGGCCCAGGTAGTTGCCGATTTCATTGCGCGACATGCTCAGGCGGAACTGGTTGGCCGAGAAACCCCTGGCGCGAAAACGTGCTGACAGGTTGACCAGGAACGTGGCGATACGCTCGTCGGCGGTTTTCTTCGACAACAGCAGCATCATTTGCTGGTCGTCGCGAATCTCGCGGCTCATCACGCGCATCAACTGGCGGCGCAGTTGCGGCAACTGCAGGGCCAATTCGTCGAGGCGCTCGAAGGGAATTTCGCACACCGACGTCGTCTCCAGCGCCTGGGCCGACACAGGGTGAATCTCGGTGTCCATGCCCGACAAGCCGACCAGTTCGCTGGGCAGGTGGAAACCGGTGATCTGTTCCTCGCCGCCGTCGCTCAGGCTGAACGTCTTCAGGGCGCCCGACCGTACTGCATAGACGGAGTCGAACTTGTCGCCCTGGCGAAACAGAAACTCGCCTTTTTTCAGTGGGCGACCGCGTTTAACGATCTCGTCCAGCGCATCCATGTCTTCCAGATTCAGCGAAAGTGGCAGGCAGAGGGGGGCCAGGCTGCAATCCTTGCAATGAGCCTGGCTGTGAGCGCGCAGTTTAACTGGCTCGGACATTTCTTAAATCCTTGTGGGAAAACACACATAAGACGTAAGGGTAACGCACTGGGGGGCGCCGAGGCCAGCCTGTACAAAAAACCGGCAGCGGTATAAAGGTTTTTGTAACAGGGTCGATACAGTGGTGTACCTCCATGAGCCGGAGCTCAGAACATGTCCGTTATCGCTGCCAACAACCCTGCCATCCGCCTGCCGATCGTGCCGGATACGAAACCTGCCGCAGGGGCCGATGAAAAGGCCGAAGCCCCCGCGCCTGCTGCTGAAACCAAGGCGGTCGAGGGTGTGGCGGTGAAGATTTCCAGTGCCGGTTTCCAGGCTGCCAAAGCCGATTCCAACAAGGACATCGACGACAGCAACCTGAAGGACAGCATCAAGCAACTGCTGAAAATGATTCGTGAGCTGAAGAAGCAGATTGCCGACAAGATGGCCGAAATCGCGGCGGCTTCGGCGGATAACTCCTTGACCCCCGAAGCGCGCCAGGCGCGGGTCGGCAACCTGCAGGCCTCGCTGGCGGCCTTGCAAAGCGGCCTGACGATGGCCCAGATGCAACTGGGCAAGGCCTTGAAGGACGAGCCAGCCGACGCGCAGATGCAAGCCATGAGCCTGGCATCGAAGTAGCGCCCGCTCAGATCACCCGCGAAAATCGCTGCCTGTTCTGATGTTCCAGATAGGCATCGAACACCATGCACACTGAGCGTACCAACAGCCTGCCAGCCGGCAGCACGCGGATGCCCTGCGCGTCCAGTTCGATCAGGCCGTCCTGCGCCATGGTCTCGAGTTGGGGCCAGACGTCGTCAAAATAACCGCGAAAATCAATGTTGAAAGCCTGCTCGACCCGATCGAAGGCCAGGCTGAAATTGCAGATCAATTGCTGAATCACCTCGCGTCGCAGCCGATCATCGGTGGTGCACAGCAAGCCACGGCTGGTGGCCAGTTGAGCGCCGGCGAGGGTGTTCTGGTAGCCATTGAGGTCGCTGGTGTTCTGGCAGTACAGGTCACCGATCTGGCTGATGGCGGACACGCCGAGCCCGATCAGGTCGCAGTGCCCATGGGTGGTGTAGCCCTGGAAGTTGCGCTGCAGGGTGCCTTCTTCCTGGGCGACGGCGAGTTCGTCGTCCGGCAGGGCGAAGTGGTCCATGCCGATGTAGCGATAGCCGGCCTGGGTCAGTTGTTCGATGGTGGTTTGCAGCATCAGCAACTTGGACGCCGGTGACGGCAGTTCGTCGGTGTTGATCCGCCGCTGGGGCATGAAGCGCTCAGGCAGGTGGGCATAGTTGAATACCGACAGGCGGTCCGGTTGCAGCCTGATCACTTCCTCCACGGTGCGCGCGAAATTGATCGGCGTCTGCTTGGGCAGGCCGTAGATCAGGTCGATATTGATCGAGCGAAACTGCAGGGTGCGCGCCGCATCGATCACCGCGCGGGTCTCTTCCAGGCTTTGCAGGCGGTTGACCGCGCGCTGCACGTCCGGGTCGAGGTCCTGCACGCCGATGCTGACGCGGTTGAAGCCCAGTTCGCGCAGCAGGCCCATGGTCGCCCAGTCGGCCTCGCGCGGGTCGATCTCGATGCCGTAGTCGCCGGAGTCATCGTCAAGCAGATTGAAGTGCCGGCGCAGGCTGCCCATGACCTGGCGCAGTTCGTCGTGGCTGAGAAAGGTCGGAGTGCCGCCGCCCAGGTGCAGTTGTTCCACCGGCTGCTTGGGGTCGAGGTGGCAGGCCACCAGTTGGATCTCCTGCTCCAGGCGTTGCAGGTACGCCTGGGCGCGGCCACGGTCCTTGGTGATCACCTTGTTGCAGGCGCAGTAGTAGCAAATGTTCGCGCAGAACGGCACATGCACATACAGCGACAGCGGGCGCACCGCCTTGCGGCTGTCGCGCAGGGCGTGGAGCAGGTCGAAAGTGCCGACCTGGCTGTCGAATTGTACGGCGGTGGGGTAGGACGTGTAGCGCGGTCCCGCCAGGTCGTAGCGGTGAATCAGATCGGTGTCCCAACGAATGGCGTCGAGCATGCGGGCGTTCCCCCGGATAGGCTAGTGGGCCGAGTCTAGGGGTGTGACCTGGAGGGCATGTTGATTTGCATCAACGGGGAGCGGCGCTATGCCACATGGCCTTTTAATGGCCCATTAGCCAGTGCTGATGCGGGCCGGGCAATGTCCAGACGCCGAACAGGATCACCAGCAAGCCGCCGGCCATGCGCACACTGCGTTTGCGCAATAACGAAGTGACCCGTTCCGCTGCCAGGCCGGTGGCCAGCAGCACTGGCCAGGTGCCCAAGCCGAATGCCAGCATCAGCAACGCGCTGTCCAGCGCATTGCCCTGGCTCGCCGCCCACAGCAGGGTGCTGTAGACCAACCCGCACGGCAACCAGCCCCACAGCGCGCCCAGCAGCAATGCGCGGGGCAGGCTGGACACCGGCAGCAAACGGTTCGCCACCGGCTGTATATAGCGCCACAGGCCGCGTCCGAGGCTTTCGATGCGCGTCAGGCCGCTCCACCAGCCGGCCAGGTACAACCCCATGCTGATCAACAGCAACCCTGCGAGTACTCGCATGAACATCGCCGCCGGGCTGTTGGCCACGGCCCAGCCGGCCAGGCCGATCAACAACCCCGCCGTGGCATAGCTGAGAATGCGCCCCAGGTTGTACGCCAGCAGCAGGCGAAAGCGGCGGCTGCGTTGCTCCTTGGGAATCGCCAGGGTCAGCGCGCCCATCAGCCCGCCGCACATGCCCAGGCAGTGGCCACCGCCCAGCAGGCCGAGAATCAGCGCGGAGACCAGCAGCGGCGCGAGTTCAAGCATGGGGCGGATCTTTGGGCGCGGGCGGCTGCTCGGGGCCGTTGGCCTCGTCGATGGCGGCCAGGTGGTTGGGGTCCTGATCGTCGAACAGCACGCTGTGGGCCGGGCCGTCGAGGTCATCGTACTGGCCGCTGTCCACCGCCCAGAAGAAGACGTAGATAGCGACACCGACTAACAGCAGCGCCGCCGGAATCATCACGTATAGAGCTGGCATCTGCACTCCATGCCCGCGCGGCTCAAGCCGGCAGCGGGCGGGTTACTGAGGGGGCGCTGTGGGCCGGCGCGCTCGGCAGGCGAGTCAGGCGCAGGGCGTTGAGCACCACGGTCAACGAACTGAGGGACATGCCGATCGCCGCCCAGATCGGGGTGATCCAACCGAGGGCGGCAAACGGCAGCATCAGGCCATTGTACAGCCCGGCCCACAGCAGGTTCTCAATGATTACCCGGCGGGTGCGCCGCGCCAGGCTGAAGGCTTGCACCAGCGCGTCGAGGCGGTTGGAGAGCAACACCGCATCGGCGCTGGTTTTGGCCAGATCAGTGGCCGAGCCCATGGCCACGCTGATATCGGCAGCGGCGAGCACCGGCACATCGTTGACGCCATCGCCGAGCATCAGCACCGTGCGGCCTTGCTGGTGCAAGCGTTGCAACACCTGCAGTTTGTCGTCGGGGCGCAGGCCGCCGTGGGCTTCGTCGATGCCCAGCTCAGCGGCGACACTCGCGACCATCGGCGAGGTGTCCCCCGACAGCAGCAGCGTGCGCCAGCCACGCGCCTTGCACGCGGCCAGCAACGCGGGTGCGTCGCTGCGCAGGCGGTCGTCCAGCACGAACCAGGCGAGGGCGCCGTCACGGTCACCGAGCAGCAGCCATTGGCCGGCTTCGTTCGGCGAGGCCGGCATCGGGCAGCCACTGAGTTCGCAGACAAACCCCGGCTGGCCGATGCGCAGCAGGCTTTCACCGACGCGGCCTTCCAGGCCGAGCCCGGGGAAACTCAGCACTTCATCGGCGGCCATGGGCGCGCGGCCAAACGCGCGGGCAATCGGGTGTTCGGAGCGATTTTCGAGGGCGGCGGCGAGGGCCAGGCACAAGTCGCTGCTGGTGGCGCCCAAGGTGCGGATGGCTTTGAGTGCCAGGCGGCCTTCAGTGAGGGTGCCGGTCTTGTCGAAAATCACCGTGTCGATCTGGTTCAAGCCTTCGAGCACGTGGCCCCGGGTCAGCAGCAGGCCGAGTTTGTGCAGGGTGCCGGTGGCGGCGGTGAGGGCGGTCGGCGTGGCCAGGGACAGCGCGCACGGGCAGGTCGCAACCAGCATCGCCAGCACGATCCAGAACGCCCGCGACGCATCCAGCTCCCACCACACCAGGCCGATCACCGCCGCGGCGATCAGCGAGCACAACAGGAACCACTGCGCGGCGCGGTCGGCGATCTGCGCCAGGCGCGGTTTCTCGGCCTGGGCTCGCTCCAGCAGGCGCACGATGGCGGACAGGCGCGTGTCGTGGCCCAAGGCCCGCACCTCGACCTTCAGGGCGCCTTCGACATTCAGGGTGCCGGCAGTCACCGCATCGCCCGTGCGCCGGGGTTGCGGCAGGTATTCGCCGGTGAGCAGCGACTCATCGATGCTCGATTGACCGTCGAGGATCACCCCGTCCGCAGGCAGTACCGCGCCAGGATGCACCAGCACCCGGTCGCCCACCGCCAGTTCGCTCAAGAGGATGCGCTCGCTCTGGCCATCCCCCTTGAGGCGCAGGCACGAGGCCGGCAGCAGGTTGACCAATTGCGCGGTGGCCGCCGCCGTCCGCTCGCGTGCGCGGCGCTCCAGGTAACGCCCGGCGAGCAGGAACAGGGCGAACATGCCGACGGCGTCGAAGTACAACTCGCCGACCCCGGTGATCGCCGTCCAGATACCGGCCAGATAGGCCCCGCCAATCGCCAGGGAGACCGATACATCCATGGTCAGGTGGCGCGTGCGCAGATCGCGCAGGGCGCCTTTGAAAAACGGCGCACAGCTGTAGAACACGATGGGTGTTGTCAGAAACATCGCCACCCAACGCAGGATCACGTGCAGCTCGGGGCTCAGGTCGATATTGAATTCCGGCCAGGTGGCCATGGTCGCCATCATCGCCTGGAACCACAGCAAGCCGGCCACGCCCAATTGGCGCAGGGCCAGGCGGTTTTCGCTGGCCAATTGCTCGGCGGCACGGTCGGCCTGATACGGGTGCGCGGCGTAGCCGATGTGGCGCAGTTCGCTGAGCAGTTGGCTCAACGGCAACTGGCCATCGGCCCAGCGCACCTGCAGGCGATGGTTGGACAGGTTCAACCGCGCCTCGGCGACGGCGGGCAGGCTGCGCAGGTGTTTTTCGATCAGCCAGCCACAGGCGGCGCAACTGATGCCTTCCATCAACAGCGTCGCTTCGGCGAGATCGCCGTCGTGGCGCACGAAGGGTTTTTGCACGTCGGCGCGGTCATACAGCGCCAGTTCGTCGACCAGTTGCACGGGCAGCGCCTCGGGGTTGGCCGAGGCTTCGCTGCGGTGCTGGTAATAGCTTTCCAGGCCCCCGGCCACGATGGCTTCGGCCACGGCCTGGCAGCCGGGGCAGCACAGCTCGCGGCGCTCGCCGAGGATCACCGCCGTGAAGCGGCTGCCGGGCGGGACGGGGAGGGCGCAGTGGTAGCAGGGGGTTGGGCTGGTCATGGGTAGGGATTCTAGCCGGCTGGAAGGGCCGCATCGCCGGCAAGCCGGCTCCTGCAGGGTAACGCGTCAGGCCTGTAGGCGCCGGCTTGCCGGCGATGCGCGAAGCGCAGGTGGATTATTTTTTCAGGTCTTCGGCACCCTGCAGTGGCTCATCACCCAACAGCAAGTCCTTGTCGTGGCTGACCTGTTCTTCTTCGAACATGCGCCAGGTGCGGTCACCTTCCACGCCGAGCAACTCGACGAAACGACGGCCTTCGACTTTGTCGGTGACCTGGCCGATGTAGCGGCCGGCTTCGCTGTCGCTGCGGGCCAGGTTGATCTTGCGATCCTTTTCCGGCTGGGTCGGGGAGATCAGGTTCAGTTCCAGGGTCGCCGGGTTGCTGTTGCCGGTCAGGTGCACGTCGACTTCGCCGGTCAGTTCGTCCAGATGCACCTTGGCGCGCAGTTGCAGGGTCTGGGCCAGCAGTTCGCGGTCCAGTGAGCGGTTGATGCCTTTGCCGGCCTCGTAGTAGTTGTCGTTGACCAGGTTGTCCGGGTTGTTCACCGCGATGGTCACCATGGACAAGGTCAAGGTCACCGAGCAGGCCAGGATCCCAATGATGATCCAGGGCCAGAGGTGCTTGTACCAGGGGCTTGCGGCAGTAGCTACGGACATTCTCATGCTCTCTGTTTAACGGACTTGTGGGCCGATGAATCGGCTCTTGGCTTCGATCTGGACGCTGGTGTCATCAGCATCGCGCAGGATGAAGGTCACCTCGTTGGTGCTCGACGGCAACTGCTCCGGTGCACTCGACAACTCCACCGGCATGCTGACGATATCGCCGGCGGCCACCTTGATTTCGCGCCGGCCCTGCAGCTTGAGATCCGGCAGGCCGGCGGCGTCGAGCAGGTAGGTGTGGTCGCGCTGGTCCTTGTTCATGATCTTCAGGCTGTAGACGTTTTCGATCCGGCCCTCGGCGTTTTCGCGGTACAGCACGCGGTCTTTGCTGACGTCGAAACCCACCAGCGAGCGCATGAAAAATGCCCCGACCAGCAGCCCTATCATCGCCAGCAACACCAGCGCGTAACCGATCAGGCGCGGGCGCAATTTGTGGGTCTTCTGCCCGGACAGATTGTGCTCGGTGGTGTAGCTGATCAGCCCGCGCGGGTACTCCATCTTGTCCATGATGTTGTCGCAGGCATCGATGCAGGCGGCGCAACCGATGCACTCGATTTGCAGGCCGTCGCGGATGTCGATGCCGGTGGGGCAGACCTGCACGCACATCGTGCAGTCGATGCAATCGCCGAGGCCCTGGGCCTTGTAGTCGACACCCTTTTTACGCGGGCCACGCACTTCGCCACGGCGGGGGTCGTAGGAGACGATCAGGGTGTCCTTGTCGAACATCACGCTCTGGAAGCGCGCATACGGGCACATGTAGATACACACCTGTTCGCGCAGCCAGCCGGCATTGCCGTAGGTGGCGAGGGTGAAGAACCCGACCCAGAAATACGACCAGCCATCGGCCTGGCCGGTGAAGAAGTCGAACACCAGTTCGCGGATCGGCGAGAAGTAGCCGACAAAGGTCATGCCAGTGACAAACCCGATCAACAGCCACAGGGTGTGCTTGCTGAATTTGCGCAGGAACTTGTTGATGCCCATTGGCGCTTTATCGAGCTTGATGCGCTGGTTGCGGTCGCCTTCGGTGACTTTTTCGCACCACATGAAGATCCACGTCCACACGCTTTGCGGGCAGGTATAACCACACCACACGCGGCCGGCGTACACCGTGATGAAGAACAGGCCAAACGCCGCCACGATGAGGATGCCCGAGAGCAGGATGAAGTCCTGGGGCCAGAAGGTTGCGCCAAAAATGAAGAACTTGCGCTCCGGCAGGTTCCACCACACTGCCTGGTGTCCGCCCCAGTTCAGCCACACCGTGCCGAAGTAGAGCAGGAACAGGCCGGCGCCACCGAGCATGCGCAAGTTGCGGAACAGGCCGGTGAAGGCGCGGGTGTAGATTTTCTCTCGCGACGCATAAAGGTCGACGGATTGACTGGCGTTTTTGGCAGGCGGGGTAACGTCATGTACCGGTATCTGGTTGCTCATCATTGCATCCCACGGCGGTGGAGATTTGCCTCGGCCAGTACGTGCCAACCGGGGTCAAATTAAGGGTGTTGCAGTGGTCTAATGATACGCCCCCGACAGTGCGCAAAGGGTGCGACCTTTGGTCGCGTTGGGGGAAATCAATTGATGGTGTACGTGACCTGGATCAATTGACTTGAGAAGTATGGACGGTTTTTGCCGGTGAGCAGGTCATTCGTCCCACGGATTTATCAGGGCAACACCGCTGGACTTGAAGTCGCTGATGTTACGCGTCACCACGGTGAGCCCATGCACCAGCGCAGTTGCGGCAATCAATGCGTCACTTTCGTTAGCTTGGTCCGGCACCTGAAGATGGGCGCAACGCAGCGCAACGGCGGCATCAACCGGCAATATTCTGGCATCGAACGCTGGCATTACATGACGTTTGAGCCACGTACGCAGCACTTTCCCCTGGGCCGGGTCTCGGCGCTCCATCCGCAGTACGCCGGTTTCCAGTTCTTTCAGCGTAATTGCTGAGATAAACATGCGCGGGGCGATAACGCTTTTTGCCCAGGCGACCACTCTTGCGTCAGCCTGAGGTTTACGAAGTTCAGAGATTACGTTGGTGTCGAGTAGGTACATTCAAGAGAAGTCCACGGGGCGGTGAGTGACCACGGCACGTTCGGTTTCAAAGTCGATTTCGGCCGCTTCCGGCATCACCAACAGGTCAACGATGTCGACATTCAGACCTGTCAGTTTCTGGTAGTCCTCAATGCTTAGCAGTACATGGGCTGGCTTGCCGCGATCAGTGATAAAAACCGGCCCCTGACGGGCGGCTTTTTTGGCACCGCTTGTGTCTTGGTTGAATTCCCGACTGGAAATGGTGGTGATAGTCATGGGCATCCCCCCTTCGGTAGATTTAATGTAGTTACGTTACTACTTTGTGGCGGTGGGCGACAAGCTCGATATTACGAGCGGTTGAGCATTCGGCCGTTGAAATGGCAGCAGCCAGAAACGACAAAGCCCCGTGATTCGGGGCTTTGTCATGACTAAGGCTTACTGCTCTTCAGTCTTCTTGTCCCCATGGGACAAGCTGTACACATACGCCGCCAGCAGGTGCACCTTGTCGTTGCCCTGCAGTTGCTCCTGCGCAGGCATCTGGCCCTGGCGGCCCCAGCGGATGGTCTGCTGCAGTTGCGCGAAGCTCGAGCCGTAGATGAACGCGCCCGGGTGAGTCAGGTCGGGTGCGCCCATGGCGGGGGTACCTTTGCCGGCCGGGCCGTGGCAGGCCACGCAGTTGGCGGCGAAGAGTTTCTCGCCGTTGGCCACGTCGGCCTTGGTGCCTTCCGGCAGCTTGCGCCCATCGAGGTTGGTGACGACGAAGGCAGCCACATCGGCCACGCCCTGTTCCTTGAGGATATCCAGCCAGGCCGGCATCACCGCATGGCGGCCCTTCATGATGGTTTCCTTGATGGTGGCCGGCTCGCCACCCCAACGCCAGTCGGCGTCGGTCAGGTTGGGGAAGCCATAGGCACCCTTGGCGTCGGAGCCGTGGCAGACCGAGCAGTTGGAGGCGAACAGGCGGCCACCCATCTTCAGGGCCTGTGGGTCCTTGGCGACTTCCTCAATTGGCATCGACGCGAATTTGGCGAAGATCGGCCCGAACTTGGCGTCCGACCTGGCCATTTCCTTTTCCCATTCGTGCACGCCGGTCCAGCCGGTCTGGCCGTTGGCGAAGGGGGTTTGCTTGTCGTTGTCGAGGTAGTTGTAGCCCGGCAGCAGGCCTTTCCAGTTGCCCAGGCCGGGGTAGAGCGCCAGGTAACCGAGGGCGAAAATGATGGTGCCGACGAACAGCATGAACCACCACTTGGGCAGCGGGTTGTCGTACTCCTCGATGCCGTCGAACGAGTGGCCGACGGTCTCGTCGGTCTGCTCGGCGCGCTGGCCCTTGCGGGTCGACAGCAGCAGCCAGGTCAGGGCGAAGATGGTACCCAGACTGAGGACTGTGACGTACAGACTCCAGAACGTAGTCATTCTTTGTTACTCCTAGAAGCTTGCTCGACGTGCTTGATGGCTTCGGGATCATCCGCAAAGGGCAGCATGGTCGCGTCGTCAAACTCCGACTTGCGTCGCGGGCTGAATACCCACAGCGCCAGGCCGACAAAGGCCACCATCACTACAACGGTGCCCAGGCCTCGAATCATCCCGATATCCATGTAGGTCACCGTTTGCTTTTGATGATGGTGCCAAGGCCTTGCAGGTAGGCCACCAATGCGTCCATTTCAGTCTTGCCCTTCACGGCTGCAGCGGCACCGGCGATGTCTTCGTCGGTGTAGGGCACGCCCAGGGTGCGCAAGACTTCCATCTTCTTCGCGGTGTCCTTGCCGTCGAGCTTGTTTTCCACGAGGAACGGGTACGCTGGCATTTTCGACTCAGGCACCACGTTGCGCGGGTTGTACAAGTGCGCACGTTGCCAGTCATCGGAGTAACGCCCGCCGACACGGGCCAGGTCCGGGCCGGTGCGCTTGGAACCCCACAGGAACGGGTGGTCCCATACGCTTTCGCCGGCAACCGAGTAGTGGCCGTAGCGTTCGGTCTCGGCGCGGAACGGGCGGATCATCTGCGAGTGGCAGCCGACACAGCCGTTGGCGATGTAGACGTCGCGGCCTTCCAGTTCAAGTGCGGTGCGCGGCTTCATGCCTTCGACCGGCTTGTTGGTCACGTCCTGGAAAAACAGCGGGACGATCTGGGTCAGGCCGCCGATGCTCACGGCGATGACCATGAAGAAGGCCAGCAGGCCGATATTCTTCTCGACTACTTCATGCTTCATCAGTGGGCTCCCACAACGGCGATCTTGGCGGCGGCTTCGGCTTCTGCAGGGTCGGAGGCGCGCACGGTGCGCCAGACGTTGTAGGCCATGAACAGCATGCCGGCGGCAAAGAACGTACCGCCCAGGGCGCGGACGATGTAGCCCGGGTGGCTGGCTTGCAGCGCTTCGACGAAGGAGTAGGTGAGGGTGCCGTCATCGTTGATCGCACGCCACATCAGGCCCTGGGTGATGCCGTTGACCCACATCGAGGCGATGTAGAGCACGGTGCCGATGGTGGCCAGCCAGAAGTGCGTGTTGATCAGCCCGACGCTGTGCATCTGCGCACGGCCGAACAGTTTCGGGATCATGTGGTACAGCGCGCCGATGGAGATCATAGCTACCCAGCCGAGGGCGCCGGCATGAACGTGGCCGATGGTCCAGTCGGTGTAGTGGGAGAGCGAGTTGACGGTCTTGATTGCCATCATCGGCCCTTCGAAGGTCGACATGCCGTAGAACGCCAGCGAGACCACGAGAAAACGCAGGATCGGGTCGGTGCGCAACTTATGCCAGGCGCCCGACAGGGTCATCATGCCGTTGATCATGCCGCCCCAGCTCGGGGCCAGGAGGATGATCGACATCGCCATGCCCAGCGACTGCGCCCAGTCCGGCAGCGCGGTGTAGTGCAGGTGGTGCGGGCCGGCCCAGATGTACAGGGTGATCAGCGCCCAGAAGTGCACGATGGACAGGCGGTACGAGTAAATAGGACGTTCGGCCTGTTTCGGCACGAAGTAATACATCATCCCGAGGAAACCGGTGGTCAGGAAGAAACCCACGGCGTTGTGGCCGTACCACCACTGGATCATCGCATCCGTCGCCCCGGCGTAGGCCGAGTAGGACTTGAACAGGTTCACCGGCAACGAAGCGTGGTTGACGATGTGCAGCATCGCCGTGACCAGGATGAAGGCACCGTAGAACCAGTTACCGACATAGATGTGCTTGGTCTTGCGCTTGACGATGGTGCCGAAGAACACCACCGCATAGGTCACCCAGACGATGGCGAGCAGGATCGCGATCGGCCATTCCAGCTCGGCGTATTCCTTGGTGGTGGTGTAGCCCAGCGGCAGGGTGACAATGGCGCTGACGATGACCGCTTGCCAACCCCAGAAGGTGAAGGCCGCGAGACTGTCGGAGATCAGTCGCGTCTGGCAGGTGCGCTGCACGACATAATAGGAGGTGGCAAACAATGCACATCCGCCGAAGGCGAAAATCACCAGGTTGGTGTGCAGCGGGCGCAGGCGGCCGAAGGTCGTCCAGGGCAAGCCGAAATTCAATTCCGGCCAGACCAGTTGCGAGGCGATGAACACCCCGAGCCCCATGCCAAGGATCCCCCAGACCACCGTCATGATGGCGAACTGGCGGACTACCTTATAGTTATAAGCAGTCGGACTGATTGCTGTGCTCATTCTAAGGTTCCACGGTTTAGGTTTTTTTATAGGTAAAATCGGCCGCAAGTATGTAGAAAGCGAGGGGCCATTGCAACGCAATGACTGACCTGTATCAATGCGTTCCACGCCAGATTCTGCGCCCTTTCCATGTTTTGCGTAGGGACAAAATCCGAAATCGAAAGCTGATCAAGTGGACAAGAATTTTCACAGGCCGCAGCGGGCAACGCCGTGCGCTCTGAACCGGTCCACTGTGCAAGGAAGCGTAGACCCGATTGGCAGGGGGGGAAAGTGGTGCTTTGGAAGGGTGTGACGAACTGACGCAGAGCGGCAGCTATAAGCGGCAAGTTGCATGCCGCAGGAAAAAACGGCTGCAAGATCCAAGTTGGGAACTCTTCTCTTGCAGCCTGAAGCTTGAAGCTTCCCGCTCACCGACTGCTATTGATGGGACAGGCTATACACGTATGCCGCCAGCAGGTGCACCTTGTCATTGCCCTGCAGCACTTCCTGTGCCGGCATCTGGCCCTGACGGCCGTGACGGATGGTCTGCTGCAACTGTGCGAGGCTGGTACCGTAGATGTAGCCGGCCGGTTTGGTCAGGTCAGGCGCGCCCATCGCTTCCATGCCGTGGCCTTGCGGTCCGTGGCAGGCGACACAGGTGGTGTTGAACGCGGTTTGGCCCGCAGCCAGGTCGGCACTGCTGTCGGCCGGCAAGGGCAACTTGGCCAGGTCGTGACGCACATAGGCGGCGACGTTTTTCACCCCCTCGTCACCCAGCATGTCACCCCAGGCCGGCATCGCCGCGTGGCGGCCGTTGAGGATGGTGGTCTTGATCGCCTCGGCCGAACCGCCCCAGCGCCAGATGTTGTCGGCCAGGTTCGGGAAGCCGAACGCGCCCTTGGCATCCGAGCCGTGGCACACCGCGCAGTTGGAGGCGAACAGGCGTGCGCCCATCTTCAGCGCCTGCGGGTCCTTGGCGACCTCTTCCAGCGGCATGGCCGAGAATTTGGCGAAGATCGGCCCGAACTTGGCGTCGGCCCTGGCCATTTCCTTGTCCCATTCCTTGGTCTGGGTCCAGCCGTCTTCATAGCCCGGCAGCACACCTTTCCAGTTGCCCAGGCCCGGGTAGAGGATCAGGTAGCCGACGGCAAACACCAGGGTGCCGGCGAACAGCATGAACCACCACTGGGGCAGCGGGTTGTCGTATTCCTCGATGCCATCGAAGGCGTGGCCCATCGTCTGGTCGACGCTGCCCTTGGTCTCGCCCTTGCGGGTGCCGATCAACAGCCAGGTCAGGCCGATCAGGCTGCCGAGGGTCAGTACGCAGATCCATGTACTCCAGAATAGGGTCATGGCCGGTTGCTCCTTGTTGCAAGCTCTTCTTGAGCGTCGGATGGAGTGGGTTCATCGGCGAAGGGCAGCAGGCGCGCCTGCTCGAATTCCGCATTGCGCCGGTTGTTGAACACCCACAGCGACAAGCCGATAAAGGCGATGGCGACCACCAGCGTGCCGAGGCCGCGGATGGTGCCTGCATCGAATTCAAATCCCATGGCTCACCTCTTGCTCTTGATGGCGGTGCCGAGCACTTGCAGGTACGAAACTAGTGCGTCCATCTCGGTCTTGCCCTTGAGGCTGGCGACCGCACCACTGATGTCGTCGTCGGTGTACGGCACGCCGAGGGTGCGCATCACTTTCAGCTTGGTCTCGGTGTGGCTGCTGTCGACGGGAGCGGTGACCAGCCACGGATAGGCCGGCATCTTCGACTCGGGCACCACGTTGCGCGGGTTGTACAAGTGCGCGCGGTGCCAGTCGTCCGAGTAGCGTGCGCCGACGCGCGCCAGGTCCGGGCCGGTGCGCTTGGAACCCCACAGGAACGGGTGGTCCCACACGCTTTCGCCGGCGACCGAGTAGTGGCCGTAGCGTTCGGTCTCGGCGCGGAACGGGCGGATCATCTGCGAGTGGCACTGTACGCAGCCTTCGCGGATGTAGATGTCGCGACCTTCCAGTTGCAGCGCGGTATAGGGCTTCATGCCCTCGACCGGCTTGTTGGTCACGTCCTGGAAGAACAGCGGGACGATCTGGGTCAGGCCGCCGATGCTGACGGCGAGCACCATGAGCAGCATCAACAGGCCGACGTTCTTTTCAATCGTTTCGTGTTTCATCACAGACTCCTCAGGCCAGCTGCGCAGTGGTGGCGGCTTCGGCGGGTTGCGCCGAGCGCACGGTGCGCCATGTGTTGTAAGCCATCAGGAACATGCCGCTGAGGAACACCGCACCGCCTACCAGCCGCACGATGAAGCCAGGGTGGCTGGCCACCAGGGTTTCGACGAAGGAGTAGGTCAGGGTGCCGTCTTCGTTGACCGCACGCCACATCAGGCCCTGGGCGATACCGTTGACCCACATCGAGGCGATGTAGAGCACGGTGCCGATGGTGGCCAGCCAGAAGTGCGCGTTGATCAGGCCGAGGCTGTACATCTGCTCGCGACCGAAGATTTTCGGGATCATGTGGTACAGCGCGCCGATGGAGATCATCGCCACCCAGCCGAGGGCGCCGGCGTGTACGTGGCCGATGGTCCAGTCGGTGTAGTGGGAGAGGGCGTTGACGGTCTTGATCGCCATCATCGGGCCTTCGAAGGTCGACATGCCGTAGAACGCCAGGGAGACCACCAGGAAGCGCAGGATCGGGTCGCTGCGCAATTTATGCCAGGCGCCCGACAGGGTCATCATGCCGTTGATCATGCCGCCCCAGCTCGGTGCCAGCAGGACCAGCGACATCACCATGCCCAGCGACTGTGCCCAGTCCGGCAGCGCGGTGTAGTGCAGGTGGTGCGGGCCGGCCCAGATGTACAGGGTGATCAGCGCCCAGAAGTGCACGATGGACAGGCGATAGGAGTACACCGGACGCTCGGCCTGCTTGGGCACGAAGTAGTACATCATCCCCAGGAAGCCCGCAGTGAGGAAGAAACCTACCGCGTTGTGTCCGTACCACCACTGCACCATGGCATCCGTCGCACCGCCGTACAGCGAGTAGGACTTGGTCAGGCTGACCGGGATTTCCAGGTTGTTGACAATGTGCAGGATGGCCACGGTGATGATGAACGCACCGAAGAACCAGTTGCCGACGTAGATGTGCTTGGTGTTGCGCTTCATCACCGTGCCGAAAAACACGATGGCGTAGGCCACCCAGACGATGGTGATGAGGATGTCGATCGGCCATTCCAGCTCGGCGTATTCCTTGGAACTGGTGTAGCCCAGCGGCAACGTGATCGCGGCCAGCAGGATCACCAATTGCCAGCCCCAGAAGCAGAACGCGGCGATTTTCGGCGCGAACAGCTGCGTCTGGCAGGTGCGTTGCACCGAGTAGAAGGAGCTGGCGAACAGCGCACAGCCGCCGAAGGCGAAGATCACCGCGTTGGTGTGCAGCGGGCGCAAGCGGCCGAAGCTGGTCCAGGGCAGGTCGAAGTTGAGCGCAGGCCAAACCAATTGGGCAGCGAGAAAAACCCCGAGCCCCATGCCGACGATGCCCCACACCACCGTCATAATGGCGAATTGGCGGACCACCTTGTAGTTATAGGCGGTACTTAAAGTAGTGTTCATGGTTCCCCATCCACGGTTCAACCCAAGCAGATGCGGCACTTGGGCTGGAGTTATAGGCAGACTAAAAAGCGAGGCAAGCATGGGCAAAGAGCACAAGGCCAGTATTGACGGGGATCAATGGGCGCACTGTGTGCGCGAACGCGGCTGGCTGTGGGATGTCGCGGCGGGCGAGGCGTCGGGGGCGCCTGTCACGTTGATCCTGGCCCACGGCGCCGGCGCACCGATGGACTCATCGTTCATGAACGACATGGCTGCACGCCTTGCCGGGCACGGCGTGAACGTGTTGCGCTTCGAATTTGCGTACATGGCCCAGCGCCGGGTAGACGGCGTTAAACGCCCGCCGAACCCGGCGCCGAAACTGCAGGAGGCGTGGCGCGAGGTGCATGCCGAGGTGCGACGTCATGTCGCTGGGAAACTGGCGATTGGCGGCAAATCCATGGGCGGGCGCATGGCCAGTTTAGTCGCGGATGAACTGGGCGCCGATGGGCTGGTGTGCCTGGGTTATCCGTTTTATGCGGTGGGCAAGCCAGAGAAGCCACGGGTCGAGCACTTGGCCGGGCTGAAGACGCCGACCTTGATCGTGCAGGGCGAGCGCGATGCGTTGGGCAATCGGGCGGCGGTGGAGGGGTATGGCTTGTCGCCGAGCATCGAGGTGATGTGGCTGGTGGCGGGGGATCATGACTTGAAGCCGTTGAAGGCATCGGGGTTCAGTCATGAGCAGCATCTGGAGGCAGCGGCGGTGAAGGTCTCAAGCTTTCTTGCTGGCCTTTAGGGCCTCATCGCAGGTAAGCCAGCTCCCACATTTTGATGTGTGAACACCGTCGAATGTGGGACCTGGCTTGCCTGCGATAGCGATCTATCGGTTAAACCGCTCTACCAGCGAGTACTGGGTATTGGCGGTATGCGTCAGCTCTTCACTCAACTGCGCCGAGTTCAACGCCTGCTCCGAGGTCTGGTCCGCCAGCAGCGCAATGGTGCTGATATTGCGGCTGATCTCTTCGGCCACCGAGCTTTGCTCTTCGGTCGCGGCGGCGATCTGGGTGGTCATGTCGGTGATGTGCGCCACGGCTTCGCTGATGCCGACCAGCGCCTGGTCCGCTTCCATCACCCGTGCCACACCTTCTTCGGCCTGGCGATGCCCGGCGTCCATGGTTTGCACGGCGGCCGCGGCGGTTTGCTGCAGCTTGGCGATCAGGGCATGGATCTGCCCGGTGGATTCGGCGGTGCGTTGCGCCAACTGACGGACTTCATCCGCCACGACGGCAAAACCACGGCCCATCTCACCGGCGCGGGCCGCTTCGATGGCGGCGTTCAGCGCCAGCAGGTTGGTCTGGTCGGCGATGCCTTTGATCACGTCGACCACGCCGCCGATTTCATCGCTGTCCTTGGCCAGTTGGGTGACGGTCACGCCGGTCTCGCCCACGGCCACCGACAGGCGCTGGATCGCCTCGCGGGTTTCCCCGGCGATATCGCGGCCGCGGCCGGTCAGGCGATTGGCTTCCTGGGTGGCATCGGCGGTGCGCTGCACGTGGCTGGCGACTTCCTGGGTGGTCGCGGCCATCTGGTTGACTGCCGTGGCCACCTGCTCGGTTTCCACGCGCTGGCGCTCCAGGCCGGTAGAGCTGTTATGCGCCAGGGTATTGGACTGTGCAGCCTGGTCGTTGAGGTGCTCGGCCGTGTCCTGCAAGCGCGTGAGGCAGGTCTTCAGGCGCGCCTCCTGGCTGAGGATCGACATCTCCAGACGCGCCTGGGCACCCCGGCTGTCGGTGTACATCTGCGCGATCAGCGGGTCGGACGTGGTCTGCTCGGCCAGGCGCAGCAGGCGCTTGAGGCCGCGTTGTTGCCAGCTCAGGCCCAGCAGGCCCAACGGCACCGACAGCCCGGCCGCCAAGGCGAAGCCCCAGTGGGAGTTGAGCGAGGCGCCGATCATGAAGCTCAGCTGGCTCACCAGGATAAATGGCAGCCAGTCCTGCAGCACCGGCAGCCACTTGTCGCGCTGGGGAATGGCCGACTTGCCCTGGTTGATGCGTTGATAGAGCGCTTCGGCACGGCGGATCTGCTCGGAGGTGGGCTTGATGCGCACCGATTCGTAGCCGACCACCTGGTTGCCTTCGAAGACCGGCGTCACATAGGCGTTGACCCAGTAGTGATCGCCGCTCTTGCAGCGGTTCTTGACGATGCCCATCCATGGCAAGCCTTGTTTGAGCGTGGACCACATGTGCGCGAACACCGCTGCCGGTACATCCGGGTGACGCACCAGGTTGTGCGGCGCGCGAAGCAGCTCTTCGCGGGTGAACCCACTGATCTCGACAAACGCGTCGTTACAGTAGGTGATCACACCCTTGGCATCCGTGGTGGAGATCAACCGTTGCTGAGCGGGGAAGGTACGTTCGCGCTGGGTAACGGGTTGGTTATTACGCATGATTGTTCAATCCGCAAGGCTTTCAGGGGGTATCGGCCATGGCGGGCATTTATTTAACTTATTTTTGCAACAATCATCCCGCCAGCATCGGGTAGGTAAACAACCCGAAGTGAAGCAGGTTCAAGCCAAAGTGCGTGGCAATCGCTGCACCCAGGCCACCGAAGCGATAGGCCAGGCCATAACCGACCCCGGCAATGCTCGCCAGCAACACCCAGTGCCAGCCCGCGCCCAGGTGCACCAGGCCGAACAGCAGTGAAGCCAGCAACAGCGCCAGGTTCTCGCCGTAAGGCAGATGCTGGAAGCGCTGGCGCAGGCCGCCCTGGATGTAGCCACGAAACAGTGCCTCTTCCACCAGGGTCACCAGCAGCAGGTTGTTGAGCACCCACAGCCAGGCCTGTTCCGGCCATTTCGGCGCCCAACTGATCACCCCCAGCAAGGCGGCGCCACCGAGTGCAGCAATGGCCGTGAGGGTCAGGGCCAGGGCCGTGACACACAGCGACAGGCGCAGGCTGCGCCGCGCCACAATCCACGGGCAGGCCAACAGCAGCCAGAAGCCGATCAGCGGTTTGTCCTGGTTCAGGTACATCGAGAAGGGCACGGCGTCGGGGGTGAATTGCTGCGAGCCGATGCCGCGCCCGTTGTAGAACCCCGGCAGCCAGTGCATGGCCAGGCTCACGGCGAGGACGATAAACAAACCATGACCGAGGTAACGGGCCCACGGCGTGCGCTGCTGGCGTACCGCGTACCCGGCGATCAGCAGCAGGGCCACGGACACCAGCGCCAGCGCGCCGAGTTGCCCGTAGGCCAGGGCCATCACATAGCCAATGGAAAGAAGCGCCAGGTACAGCCAGGGCAATGCGAGCATGGGAAATCCTTGGAAAAAAATCGGGCGCATTATAGCGACGCCCCCACGCCATCACTGTGAAAACTGCGCCAGGCAAAAACGCGTTGGCCAAGTCATTGCCATACCTGTCGCCGGCTGGGTATAGTCGGCGCGTCTTTATCCCTTCAAAAAGATCAGCACATGCCAGCTTCCTTGCACATAGCGGTAGTCGATTCAGCGGTCAACGCTGCGGTCGTGCCGTGCGAGGACAAGCAGCCTGCGCAGATCAGCCACTACCCCCCACCTGTCAGTAGCACGCCGGTGTACGCAGTCGTATCACCGCCGGGTGTTGGCATTTCGGGCTGATCAGCGATTCGCTGTGTCCCTCTGCCTGCCTGAAAAAAACCTACTGAGTTTCAGCTTCAGCTGAATTGGCTTTTTTGCCTGATTACAGGTGGTAACCATGTCTGTCATTTCGAAACAATCCGTGGCCGCGGCGGCCTCGACGAGCTTGTTCGTCCTGCTCTGGAGCAGTGGGGCGATCTTCTCCAAGCTGGGCCTGGCCCATGCTTCGCCCTTTGCGTTTTTGCTCATCCGTTTTGCCATCGCCCTGGTGGGTCTGGTGTTCCTGGTGCCGATCCTCAAGTTGCAATGGCCGCGCCCCGGCAAGCCGATGCTGTACGCGGCGGCGACCGGGCTGGTGTTGTTGGGGGCGTACCAGATTTTCTACCTGCTGGCCCTGGACCTCAAAGTCACACCCGGAATGATGGCCACCATCATGGGCGTGCAGCCGATCCTCACGGTGGTGCTGATCGAGCGCCAGCGTTCCTGGCGGCGGCTGTTCGGCCTCGGGCTGGGCCTGGCGGGGTTGATCATGGTGGTCTACCAGGGCATCGGGCTGGCGGGCATGTCCCTGGCCGGGATGCTGTTCGGGCTGCTGGCCCTGGCGAGCATGACCTTTGGCTCGATCATGCAAAAGCGCATCACCGACAACCCATTGGGCACGCTGCCCGTGCAGTACCTGGCGGGCTTGCTGCTGTGTTCGGTGTTTGTGCCGTTCCAGCCGTTCCATTTTGAACACAGCGCCGGCTTTTACCTGCCGGTACTGTGGATGGGCGTGGTGGTGTCGTTATTGGCGACACTTTTGCTGTACCGCTTGATCGCCCGCGGCAACCTGGTGAATGTCACCAGCCTGTTCTACCTGGTGCCGGCGGTAACGGCGGTGATGGACTACCTGATCTTCGGCAACCGGCTCGCGCTGCTGAGCCTGCTGGGGATGGGATTGATCATCATCGGCCTGGTGTTCGTCTTCCGTAAGGCCTGACACCGCCCCGTCCTGTAGGCGCCCGGCTTGCCGGCGATGAACACCATCGTCGGCAAGCCGGGTTCCTACAGGATTTTTTTCGGCCGCAAGACCAGCCACAGCGCCCCCGCGATCAACACCCCGCCATACACGTGCGCCATCGACAGCGGCTCATCCAGCAGCAACGCGCCCCACAGCACGCCGAATGGCGGAATCATGAAGGTTACGGTCATCGACTTGACCGGCCCGATGGATGACAGCAGCCGGAAATAGAGGATGTAGGCAAGTGCCGTGCACACCAGTCCCAACCCCAGCAACGACAACCACACCTGCCACCCACCCCAACTGGCGGGCGGCTGGCTGATCGCGCTGTAGGCAAAGAACGGCAACAGGAACAGGGTGGCGCCGAGCATGCTGCCCAGGGCCGACAGGCGGCTGTCCAGGCCACCGCGCTGATCCAGCCAGCGCCGTGCCAGGAACCCGGCAAACCCATAACAGGTCGTCGCCAGCAGGCAGGCCAGCGCGCCCATCAACAACTCCAGGTCGAACGCCACCGGCCCCGCGCGGGTCAGCACGCCCACGCCCAGCAGGCCCAGGGACACCCCGGCGACTTTCGAAGGCGTGAGGCGCTCGCTGAAGAACAGCCCGCCAATCAGCACGCCCATCAGCGGCGTGGTGGCATTGAAGATCGCCGAGTAACCCGCCGGCAGCACCTGGGCCGCCACCGAGTACATGGTCGCCGGGATCCCGGAGTTGATCACCCCCAGCAGCAGGACCGTCTTGAGCTTGCCCTGGAAATCCCAGCTCACCCGCATCAGCGCCAGGATGACCAGCAACCCGGCGGCGGCAATCGACACGCGGAAAAACGCGGTCGGCACGCTGCCGATCTCCGGCGCGATGATGCGCATGAACAGAAAGCTCGCGCCCCAGATGGCGGCGAGCCCGAGCAAATACAGGGTGTCGACAGGTCTCACGGAAAACTCCTATGCGAACAAGGCCGCGAGTGTGCCCAGTGACTTGGCCCTGCACAATCACTGTTTAAAGGATAAACCGCGTCACCATGCCATTGAGGTCCACCGCCAGGCGCGACAGTTCCTGGCTGGCCGCCGAGGTCTGCGTGGCGCCGGCGGCGGTCTGGGTGGACAGGTCGCGAATGTTCACCAGGCTGCGGTCCACATCGCGCGCCACCAGCGCTTGCTGCTCGGCGGCACTGGCAATGACCAGGTTGCGCTCGCTGATCTGCGAAATCGCCGCGGTGATTTTTTCCAGCGCGCTACCCGCACTGTTGGCCCGCTGCAGCGTCTGGCCGGCGTGTTCGGCACTGCTGTTGAGCGCGTCGACGGTGTCCTGGGTGCCTTGCTGGATGCCGGTGATCATCTGCTCGATTTCTTCGGTGGAGTCCTGGGTGCGCTGCGCCAGCGAGCGCACTTCGTCGGCGACCACTGCAAAACCACGCCCGGCCTCACCCGCACGGGCGGCTTCGATGGCGGCGTTGAGCGCCAGCAGGTTGGTTTGCCCGGCGATGCCACGAATCACTTCCAGCACTTTGCTGATGTCCTGGGCCTGCACGGCCAGGCCTTCGGCCTTGTTCGACGCGCCGAGCACTTCATCCACCAGGTTCTGGATCGAACTGATGGTTTCGCTGATCTGGTAGTGGCCGTGCTTGCTGTCTTCATCGGAAGCCTTGGAGGCTTCGGCGCTGGACACTGCGTTGCCGGCCACCTCGTCCACTGCCGAACTCATTTCGGTCACGGCCGTCGCGGCCTGCTCGATCTCGTCGTTCTGTGCCTGCAGGCCACGGGTGCTCTGCTCCATCACCGAGCTCATCTCTTCGGCGGCGGAAGCCAGTTGTTGGGCGGATTCACTGATGCCACGAATGGTGCTTTGCAACTGTTCCTGCATGGTCGCCAGGGCGCCCAGCAGTTGCGCCGGCTCGTCATGGCCGTGCACCACGATCGGCTGGCTGAGGTCGCCGCCGGCGATGGTACGCGCCACGATCAACGCCTGGCCGAGCGGCGCGGTGATGCTGCGGGTCAGCAGCCACGCCAGCAGCAAGGTGGCAATCAGCGCGACCACGATGATCAGCCCGACAACCCACTGCGCGCTCGAATAGGTCTCGGCAGCCGCGTCGGCTGCCGCTTCGACACCTTTCTGGTTGAACGCGATCAGGTCTTCCAGGTTCTGGTTGAGGGCCATGCCCTGGGGCGCCAGGCGCACGTTCAGCAGGTCGATGGCGTCTTGTTGCTGGTCCTTGTCGACCAGAGCAACCATCTGGCCGACGGTGCCCAGGTAGGTCGCCACATTGCTTTTTGCCTGCTGGAGCATTTCACGCTCTGCATCGTTGTTCAGCAGGCTTTCGTGACGCTCCAGCAGCGCTTGCAATTCACTGGTGTTGCGCGTGATCAAGGCCCTGCTGGTGTCGCGTATCCGCGATTCGTCGGTGGTGACCAGGCGCAGGCCTTCCAGGCGAATGTTGGCGACGTAGGCGGCGATGTCGTGGGCGTTCTCGATGCTCGGCATCCACGCGTCTTCGATGACCAGCGCGCTCTCGCGCAGCTTGGCCATCTGGCCCAGGCCAAACAGGCCGACAATTACCAGCAGACTGGCCAATACCCCAAAGCTCAATCCGGCACGCAGGCCGATTTTCATATTCCTCAATGACATCTCAATGCTCCTTGGGCAATTAAAACCTGATCCCGGATCGGTCTTTGGACCTTGTTAGGGTGGGAAAGGGCGCGCTATATATCAAAGTGCCATCAAGGTGGTAATCAGGGTTTCCCTTAGTTGGATCCAAAGCTCTGCTAGGGGTATGTACCCTCGAGGCGCCGCGCGATTTTCCTGGCTCACGCTGGCAGGCCACGTCGATGAAGGCCTGGGGTGAAAACGGCGTGCGACTTTTTGGTGCGTTTATTGACCGTACAGTCGAAATAAATAAATTGAAAATAAATGTACAAAGTGAACGAAGTTGTACAACAGGGCGCTGAAAGTGGCCCTTCTCCTGTCTCCCTACACTGGCTAAGCTCAGGGCTTCCCGATGCCCGTTCGAGGTTTCCCGCATGTCGCTCACCACGCCCGCACTCGCCATTGCCCGCACGATCCTTGAAGGGTTCGACGACTACCGTGAGCACTTTCGCCAGATCACCGACGGTGCCCGCGAGCGTTTCGAAAAGGCCCAGTGGCAATTGGGGCAGGCGGCCTCGGCGGCGCGTATCAACCTGTATGAAGAGAAGGTCGGCGAGGTGACCGCACGCCTGCGGGCAAATTTTGCCGACGCGGCATTGCTCGATATCGAGGTGTGGCCGTTGGTGAAAAGCGCCTACATCGGCCTGATCGACCTGCGTTTCGACGATGAGCTGTCCGAGACCTGGTACAACTCGATTTTCTGCGGCCTATTCAGCCATGACCTGATCAGCGATGGCTGCATGTTTATCCACACCACCCGGCCCAGCCTGCGCCGGGCACGGGCGGCGCAGACGCGCACGTATACGCCGGGCGGCCAGATCGCCGAGATGCTGGCGCAGATCTTCGCCGATTACCGTTTCAGCGAACCCTACGCGGACCTCGCCGCCGACCTGCATCGCCTCGAAGTGCAACTGCGCGAAAACCTGCCGGACTGGGTGTGCAAGGACCCGGACCTCAATGTCGAGCTGTTTTCCTCGGTGCTTTACCGCAACAAGGGCGCCTACCTTGTAGGACGTATCTACACCCGCGACGAGCAGTGGCCGTTGGTGATCCCGCTGCTGCACCGTGAAGGGCAGGGCATCCAGATTGATGCACTGATCACCGACGAAGCCGATGTGTCGATCATCTTTTCGTTTACCCGTTCCTACTTCATGGTCGACGTGCCGGTGCCGGCGGAATTCATCGGTTTTCTCAAGCGCATCCTGCCGGGCAAGCACATTGCCGAGCTGTACACCTCCATCGGCTTCTACAAGCACGGCAAATCCGAGTTCTACCGCGCGCTGATCAACCACCTGGCGACCACCGACGACCGCTTTATCATGGCCCCCGGCGTTCGTGGCATGGTCATGAGCGTGTTTACGCTGCCCGGCTTCAACACCGTGTTCAAGATCATCAAGGACCGCTTTTCGCCGTCGAAAAATGTCAACCGCGCCACGGTGATCGAGAAGTACCGCCTGGTCAAAAGCGTCGACCGCGTCGGGCGCATGGCCGACACCCAGGAATTCGCCGACTTCCGCTTCCCCTTGAGCAAATTCGAGCCGGAGTGCCTGGCCGAGTTGCTCGAAGTCGCCGCCGGCACCGTCGAAGTCGAAGGCGACACTGTGCTGATTCGCCACTGCTGGACCGAACGGCGCATGACCCCGCTCAACCTATATCTCGACAACGCCAACGACGCCCAGGTGCGCGAAGCCCTGGAAGACTACGGCCTGGCGATCAAGCAACTGGCGGCGGCGAATATCTTCCCTGGCGACATGCTGCTGAAGAACTTCGGCGTCACCCGCCACGGCCGCGTGGTGTTCTACGACTACGACGAAATCTGCTTTCTCACCGAAGCCAACTTCCGCCATATTCCTGCGCCGCGCACGCCCGAGGACGAAATGGCCTCTGAACCCTGGTACTCCATCGGCCCGCTGGACGTGTTCCCGGAAGAATTTCCGCCGTTCCTGTTCGCCGATGCGGGCCAGCGCAAGTTGTTCAATGAACTGCATGGCGAGTTGTACAACGCCGATTACTGGAAAGGTTTGCAGGACGCGATTCGCGCGGGGAAGGTGATTGATGTGTTTCCGTATCGGCGTAAAGAACGCACTCACTCCTGAAGAGTGAGTGCGCCTGTGGACGAAAACAGCAGCGTTCCTTGTGTCGTTATTTAAATTTCGCCCGGGCAGGACATTATGTTTTGCGGTTTTCCTTGCGTATTTCGCCAAACCAAGGCGTGCCACGACCCATCAGCGTTAAGGCCTCGAGGGCTATCTCGCCATCTGCTCCGTTGACTTTTGCTTCTGGCTGTTTGAGTTTTTGTTTCTCCCAATCAGGAATTAGTTCAGTCTTAAAAGCCGTCCTTTCCGCTTGTCTATATAAGCCCATCATTGACTTATTGTATTCGGCGTCAAGTTGTTTGTGTGCATGTGAATTAGTTATTTTCTTCAGTGGATTTTTACTTTCCGGCGTGTCTTCACTTTTTCTGATGATTTGTTCCAGTAAATTGGTCGGCTTCTGGAAAAGCTCCTTAGGTAGATCCGGGCGCGAGTACTTATTCGCCATTCCCTCCAGCGTTTCTTTGGTCTTCTTTAATTGATCAAGTTCTTTTTGCTTGGCCGGACTCATTGCTGAGTGTGGCTGTTTGGCGATGAGAGGGGTCCACGAGCTGCTACTGGTAGCGGGGGTGTCCTGCTCCCAGGAGCTTTTTCGTCTGTAGGTTTCAGGCGCGATACTTTGGTGTTTAGTGGCGTATCGTCCAGCGTAGTCGCTGGGGCTGTAGCTATAACGACCGGAGTCAATGGGCATACTAAGGTCCTTTAACGAGCGAGCTCGATATGTCTAGTGGTGCATCACCGTGAATCGCTCGGCTATAGAGCGAACATGAAATTTATTTCTCGATTTGCCTGGCTCGGGGTCATAGTCATTAAATAGCCTTTAAATGAAATAGAGGGCACCTCTGTGTTTTCTAGTGTGGATCTGCGCTGCTCATCCGAGCCGTCATTTTAAACGCGAGACAATAAGCTCATCAGTCCGTTCGTAACGCTGTTTGCGATTCGATTCGCCGTCAGGTTGGTGGCCGGCGCGGATGGATCATGGCTATTACGGGGCGAAGGCTGAATGCCTGTTGCTTGCGCAGGTTCATAGGGCGGCGGGCTCTCAGGGCGCATTGCTTCAGCGTAAGAGGGCGGTTTATCTGGGCGCGTAGTGGTCGGCGGGATCAGCATGGAAGCTCCGGTTCACGTTAAAAAATAGAAGCTGTTGTCTGGAAGTCTCATTTAACCTTTCCTATGCCCTCCACCCCATCGGACTTCTGCTGTTAAAAACGCCGAATGATCCACTCAATGTCGTAGTAAATGTCGCCGTAAGCGGTAGGTCACCTCAGTCATGATTGACTGACCATCTCCCTACTTGTCGAAATCTGCGACAATCCCCATCCTCTCTGATGACTTACGCTGCGCAGGCCTCACCTGCCTCACCCAAAAGACCCTTGCCGCCCTGATGACTGACCAAGCGCCCGCTATCGACCAACTGCTGAAAAACCTCGATCACGCCATGCTCGCCGACCGCCATCGCTTGCGGCGGCAGTTGCTCGAGCTGCGCAAGAAACCCGACGAGGAGAAGTTGGCGCAGTGGGTGACGCGCATGCAGGCGTCCTGTGCCCAGGTGACGGCGCGGCGCGCCAGCCTGCCGGTGATTCGTTACGACGACAGCCTGCCGATTGCGGCCAAGCGTGACGAGATCAAGGATGCGCTGAACAAGCATCAGGTGCTGATCATTGCCGGTGAAACCGGTTCGGGTAAAACCACCCAGTTGCCGAAGATCTGCCTGGAAATCGGCCGCGGCCAGTACGGCCTGATCGGCCACACCCAGCCGCGCCGGATTGCCGCGCGCAGCGTTGCCAGCCGGGTTGCCGAAGAGTTGGCGACGCCGTTGGGCGCGCTGGTCGGTTATCAGGTGCGCTTTGAAGACCAGAGCGATTCCAACACCCTGATCAAGCTGATGACCGATGGCATCCTGCTCGCCGAAACCCAGAACGATCGGTATCTGGAACGCTACGACACGATCATCGTCGACGAAGCCCACGAACGCAGCCTCAATATCGACTTCCTGCTGGGTTACCTGAAAACCCTGCTGCCGCGTCGCCCCGACCTGAAAGTCATCATCACGTCGGCGACCATCGACCTGGAGCGTTTCTCCAAACATTTCGACGATGCACCGATTGTCGAAGTCTCGGGTCGCACCTTCCCGGTCGATACCTGGTACCGCCCACTGACCCTGGAGCAAGACGAGGAGGGCAACCGCGTCGAGGACGACTTGACAGTCGACCAGGCGATCCTCGCCACCCTCGATGAAATTGCCGCCTATGAGCGCAGCGAGCGCCGCAGCCCCGGCGACGTACTGGTGTTTTTGCCCGGCGAGCGCGAGATCCGTGACGCTGCCGAGATGCTGCGCAAGGCCCAACTCAAGCACACCGAAATTTTGCCGTTGTACGCGCGGCTGTCACCGGCCGAACAGCAGCGGATTTTCCAGTCCCACCCTGGACGGCGCGTGGTACTGGCGACCAACGTCGCCGAAACCTCGCTGACCGTGCCGGGCATCCGCTATGTCATCGACAGCGGCACCGCGCGCATCAGCCGCTACAGTTACCGCGCCAAAGTGCAGCGCCTGCCGATCGAGGCGATTTCCCAGGCCAGTGCCAACCAGCGTAAAGGCCGGTGCGGGCGGGTTGAGCCGGGCATCTGCGTGCGCTTGTACAGCGAAGAAGATTTTATCGCCCGTCCGGAATTCACCGACCCGGAGATCCTGCGCACCAACCTCGCCGCCGTGATCCTGCAGATGCTGCACCTGCGCCTGGGCGAAATCACCGATTTTCCGTTTATCGAACCGCCGGATGGCAAGGCGATCAGCGACGGTTTCAATTTGCTGCAAGAACTCTCGGCGGTAGACCGCAACAGCCAGCTGACGCCGCTGGGCCGCCAACTGGCGCGCCTGCCGGTGGACCCGCGCATGGGCCGCATGCTGCTGGAAGCGGCCAAGCTCGGCAGCCTGCAGGAAGTGTTGATTGTCGCCAGCGCCATGTCGATCCAGGACCCGCGCGAGCGTCCGCCGGAACGCCAGCAAGCCGCCGACCAGGCGCACGCCCAGTGGAAAGACGCCGACTCGGACTTCGCTGGGTTGGTCAATCTGTGGCGCGGCTTTGAAGAGCAGCGCCAGGCATTGACCGCCAGCCCGCTGCGCAACTGGTGCCGCAAGAACTTCCTGAATTATCTGCGCCTGCGCGAGTGGCGTGATTCCCACCGCCAGTTGAGCCTGATCTGCCGCGACATGCAGCTGACCGTCAATAAAGAACCGGCGGACTTCCCGAAACTGCACAAGGCGGTGCTGTCCGGCCTGCTCAGCCAGATCGGCCAGAAGACTGAAGAGGGCGATTACCTCGGTGCACGCCAGCGACGCTTCTGGATTCACCCGTCCTCGGGCATCGGCAAAAAGCGCCCGCAATGGCTGATGACCGCCGAGCTGGTGGAAACCACCAAGCTCTACGCGCGCATGGTGGCGAAGATCGATGCCGACTGGATCGAGCCGCTGGCCGGGCACCTGATCAAGAAAAACCACTTCGAACCGCATTGGGAAAAGAAGCGCGGCCAGGTCGTCGCCTTTGAACAGATCACCCTCTTCGGGCTGATCGTGGTCGGGCGTCGTCCGGTGCATTACGGGCCGATTGACCCGGTGGTGTCGCGCGAGCTGTTTATCCGCGAAGGCCTGGTGCGTGGCGAAATTCAGTCGCGGGCCAAGTGCCTCACGGCCAATCAGCAACTGCTTGAACAGCTCGATGAGCTGGAGGCCAAGGCGCGCCGTCGGGATATCCTCGCCGACGAAGAAACCCTGTACGCCTTCTACGATGCGCGCCTGCCGGCGGAGATCCACCAGACCGCCACGTTCGACAGCTGGTACAAGGTCAACAGCCAGAAAGACCCGCAACTGCTGATCATGCGCGAAGAAGATGTGCTGGCCCGCGAGGCCAGCGAGGTCACCGCCGCGCATTATCCGGACACCCTGCACCTGGGCGACCTGGCGCTGGCCTTGAGTTACCACTTCGAGCCCAATCATCCACGCGACGGCGTAACCCTGCGCGTCCCCGCTCCGCTGCTGCCGGCGTTGCCGCCGGAGCGCCTGGAATGGCTGGTGCCCGGGGTGATCGAAGCCAAATGTATCGCCCTGGTGCGCAACTTGCCGAAGGCGTTGCGCAAGAACTTCGTACCGGTGCCGGATTTCGTCAAGGCGGCGTTGCAGCGCATTGAATTCGGCCAGGGCTCGCTGCCCCAGGCCCTGGGCCGGGAACTGTTGCGCATGACCGGCGCACGAGTCAGCGATGAAGCCTGGGCCGAGGCCGCGCAGCAGGTGGACAGCCACCTGAAGATGAACCTGGAAGTGGTCGATGGCGAGGGTAAGTTCCTCGGCGAAGGCCGCGACCTGGCGGAGCTGACGGCACGTTTTGCGCAAGCCAGCCAAGCGGCCTTGGCGGTACCGAAGACCGCGAAAAGCCAGCAGCCGGTGGAGGCCAAGGTGTTCGCCGCGGTGGCCGAGAAGACCCAGCAGAACATCGCCGGCCTGTCGATGACCGTCTACCCGGCGCTCGTGGAGGAAAACGGCACGGTCAAGGAAGGGCGTTTCTCCACCGCTGCCGAAGCCGAGTTCCAGCATCGCCGCGCGTTGCAGCGCCTGCTGATGCAGCAACTGGCGGAACCGGCGAAATTCCTGCGCGGCAAATTGCCCGGCCTCACTGAATTGGGCCTGATGTACCGCGAACTGGGGCGCATCGACGCGCTGGTCGAAGACATCCTGCTGGCCAGCCTCGACAGCTGCGTGCTGGAAGGCGAAGCCAGCTTGCCGCGTGACGGCGCCGGCCTCGCCGCGTTGGCCGAACGCAAGCGTGGCAGTTGGACCGAACATGCCGAACGCCTGGCACGCTTGACCCTGGAGGTGTTGAAACTCTGGCATGGCCTGCAAAAGCGCTTCAAGGGCAAGATCGACCTGGCCCAGGCGGTGGCCCTCAACGACATCAAGCAACAATTGAGTAACCTGGTGTATCCCGGTTTTGTGCGCGAAACCCCGGCGCAGTGGTTCAAGGAGCTGCCGCGATTCCTCAAGGCCATCGAATTGCGTGTGGAGAAACTGCCGAGCCAGGTGCAAAAGGATCGGGTGTGGAGCACCGAACTGAGCGGCCTGTGGGCGCAATACCAGAACCGCCTGAACAAACACACCCAGGAAGGCAAGCGCGACCCGCAGCTGGAGCTCTATCGCTGGTGGCTGGAGGAGTATCGGGTGTCGTTGTTCGCCCAGCAGCTCGGCACCAAAGTGCCGATTTCCGACAAGCGCCTGAGCAAGCAATGGAGCCTGGTCGAGGCTTGAAATTGTGGTGAGCGGGCTTGCTAAGGCTGGTGGGCTTGTTGGGGCAGATGGGTTTTCTTGGTGGTGAGTGGCCTTTTTGTGGTGAGCAGGCTTGTTGGGGTGAGCAGCCCTGTGTGGTGAGTAGGCCTGTTGAGGTGAGCAGGCTTGTTGTGGCTGGCGGGCTTTTTGTGGTGAGCAGGCTTGCCCTGCGTTGGGCTGCGAAGCAGCCCTAAAACCAGCTCACCGGATCTATCTGGCAGACCGAGGAGGTTGGACTGGGGCTGCTGCGCAGCCCAACGCAGGGCAAGCCTGCTCGCCACAACAAGCCTGCTCACCACAAAAAGTCTGCTTGCCACCACAGGCTCGCCAGCCACAACAAGGCCGCTCATCAAGACAAGCCTGCTTGCCACAGGGCCAACACCACTGCACAGCAGGTTTATCGGGCACATGGCGCCAAATCCCAGGGTTTGTGGCAAACTTCGCGGTTATAAATGCCGGGATCGTCGGGATGGGCTGGCGTACAGCCACGGCGCGATGGAATAAAGCGTTGCCAGTTTGATGCCGCTGGACGGAATCGAACGACTTACAGTTTGGTACGACGGTACCAATATCTTCTGCCTGACAGATTTAGAGGAACGACCGTGCATAACGTCGTCATCAGCGGCACTGGCCTGTATACCCCGGCCAACAGCATCTCCAACGAAGAGCTGGTGCAGTCTTTCAATACCTACGTGCAGCAGTTCAACGCCGACAACGCCGCCGCCATCGAGCGTGGTGACGTTCAGCCGCTGACCGAATCCAGCGCCGCCTTTATCGAAAAAGCCTCGGGCATCAAGAGCCGCTTTGTCATGGACAAGGACGGCATTCTCGACCCGCAGCGCATGGCCCCGCGTCTGCCCGAGCGCAGCAATGACGAGTGGTCGGTGCTTTGCCAGATGGCCGTCGGCGCTGCCGAACAGGCCCTGCAGCGCGCCGGCAAGACCGCCGCCGACATCGACGGCGTGATCGTCGCCTGCTCCAACCTGCAGCGCGCCTATCCGGCCATTGCCATCGAAGTCCAAGAAGCCCTGGGCATCGAAGGGTTCGGTTTCGACATGAACGTGGCGTGTTCCTCGGCGACCTTTGGCATCCAGAACGCCGCCAACAGCATTCAGCTGGGCCAGGCGCGGGCGATCCTGATGGTCAACCCGGAAGTCTGCACCGGCCACCTGAATTTCCGTGACCGCGACAGCCACTTCATCTTCGGCGACGCCGCCACCGCGGTGATCCTCGAGCGTGCCGACCTGGCCACCTCCGAGCACCAGTTCGACGTGGTCAGCACCAAGCTGCTGACCAAGTTCTCGAACAACATCCGCAACAACTTCGGTTTCCTCAACCGCGCGGCGGAAGAGGGCATCGGCGCGCCCGACAAGCTGTTCGTGCAGGAAGGCCGCAAAGTGTTCCGCGATGTCTGCCCGATGGTCGCCGAGCTGATCGGTGTGCACCTGGAAGAAAACCAGTTGAACGTGGCAGACGTGAAGCGCTTCTGGCTGCACCAGGCCAACCTGAGCATGAACCACCTGATTGTGAAGAAACTGCTGGGCCGCGAAGCCTCGGTGGAAGAAGCGCCGGTGATTCTCGATACTTACGCCAACACCAGCTCGGCCGGCTCGGTGATTGCGTTCCACACCTACCAGGACGATCTGCCCAAGGGCGCCGTCGCGGTACTCAGTTCGTTTGGCGCAGGCTATTCGATCGGTAGCGTGATCCTGCGCAAGCGCTGATCTACCGGGGTAACGCCGTCCCTGTAGGCGACGGCTTGCCAGCGATCGCATCAGCGCGGTGCGACTGAATCACCCAGGTGCCTGCATCGCTGGCAAGCCAGCTCTTACCAGGCCTGGTTGCTGCATTAGCGGGTTTGCACAGTGGAATCGAGGTAGACATGGCAGCAGCGGACGACGCGCACCTGCTTGAACGTTTGCTCAAGGGTGAGCAGCGGGCCTACAAGGAATTGGTCACCACCTATCAAAGCGCGATGCGCGCGGTGGCCTATGCCATTGTCGGGCAGCGCCATGCCGATGAGGTGGTGCAGGACGCCTGGCTGTCGGTGGTACGCAACCTGGCCCGGTTCGAGGGGCGCTCCAGCCTCAAGACCTGGCTGCTGACCATTACGGCCAACGCCGCCAAGGGTCGCTATAAGCAGAATCGCCGGGAAGTGCTGCTCGACGACCTGCCTTCGCCCCATGGCACCATTGGCGACGACCGTTTTACCCCCGATGATGGCCACTGGGCCGTCGCGCCCTACGCCTGGCACCAGGACACCCCCGAAGCCTTGCTGACCGAGGATGAACTGCGCAAGTGCCTGGAGCATACGTTGCTGAACCTGTCTGATTTGCAAAGCAGCGTGCTGGTATTGCGCGAACGCCAGGGCCTGGAGTTGGAAGAGATCTGTAATCTTCTGACACTCTCGCTCTCCAATGTCCGTGTGCTGTTGCATCGAGCACGGCTTAAAGTCTTCGCCACGGTGGAGCATTTTGAGGAAACGGGCGAATGTTGACCTGTAAAGAGCAAGTGGCGCGGTCCAGTGACTATCTCGACGGGCAATTGACCTTTCGCGAGCGTCTGCTGGTGCGTCATCACTTGATGTTCTGCCCGAACTGCCGACGGTTCATCCGTCAGATGCGCCTGATGCAGGCGACGCTGAAGATCATGCCGCAAGCGCCGGTACAGGATGTGGATGCCTTGGCGCAGCGCCTGGCTGACGAGCGACTCAAGGATCAGAAAGACAGGGAATAGGCAGGCTCGCGTGGGTGGGGCGAACGGATGATGGGGATCTCCCCGCCCACGCAAGACTGTTACAACCACCTCGGGCCGTCCTGGCCCAAGGTGTTCAACGCTGACACTTAGAACTTGGCTTCTGCATCCAGCTGCAGGGTATTGGCGTTCGCGTCGCGGTAGCCCGGGGCGCTGGCGTAATCGGCCTTGGTCAGGAAGTACGTGGCGCCGATGGCGAAGTTCTTGTCGATGTCGTAGCCGACCTTGAACTTGTGACCGCGCGCACCGGTGAAGCCGCCGGCGAAATCGGAGTCGGTGAAGGCGCCGACCACTGCGTAGCGCTGTACGTCGCGGTAGTTGTAGTCCAGGTTGAAGCCGAACACCTTGGACTTGGCACCCAGCAACCAGGCAGTGTCCTGATCTTTCTGAGTGGCTTCGTTGTTCTTCACGTATTGACCGTAGAACGACAACGGTACGGCCAGGCCGCCGATATCGACTTGGCTGAAGCCTTCATACAAACGGTACTCGCTGGCATTGCCGGCTGCGGTGTTGGCAATGGTTTCGGCCGGCGTCAGGCATTGAGTCGAGCCAGCGGTGGGGCAGCGGCTGTCCTGGTCGTTCTGAAAGGCGTAGACGCTGCCACCCAGGGTGACTTTCAGGTTGTCGGTGAGGGAGAAACGCGAGCCCAACTGGCCGGCCGTCATGCGCAGGTCATTGCGAAATTGCACGCCTTCGCCGTTGACGTTGTCCTTGAGGGTGTAGTTACCCAGGCTGCCGAACAGCTCGGCGCTGGTGCCCAATGGGTATTTGTAGGTCACCGCCAGGCCTTCCGGGTTGACATCGCTGTCCCAGATCACATCGCCCATGCTGACCCAGGGTTGCAACATCTTGCCGCCAATCACGTGCAGGTTCTTGATCTGGTCCGGGTGATAGTCGATGTAGCCGAGGTCCAGCCACAGCGACTTCTTGTTGAAGTAGCTGTCCAGGTCCTGGTTGGTGGAGCGCGCGTCTTCGCTGTTGCCGGTGGCGATACGGATACCGGTGTCGACTTGCGAGTTGATTTCGGTATAGGCGCCCAGGCGGGCACGGATGCGCTGGCGATCCTTGTCCTTGCCACCGTTGTTGGGAGTGCCGTCGATCTTGACGGTTTCCTGGCGGAAACGCACATCACCCTTGAGCTGAGTCTTGGCGGCCCAGGCCAGCTTCTGGTCGAACACGCTGAGGTCGTTGGTTTTTTTCGCGGTGGCCGCGATCTGTTCGTTGGTCTCTTGTTGAGCTTGCTGTGCGATCTGCTTTTCTTTCTGATCCTTGGCCAGTTCCGCTTGCAGCTCGGTGTACTGCGCCGCAGTGATCTGGCCATTGGCCTTGAGCATGTCGAGCAATTTAGCGTCGACTGCAGCGCTGGCCGGAACGCTCAGGGCCAGTAACAGGCCGCCGCACAGGACCGCCGCAGTTTTAGTGGAAGCAAGACGCATATCAATCTCCGAAAGTGAGGAGGGATGGCAAACCATCCAGGACACAACCGACCGATGACGGACGGAAAAATAACCACCTGTTAGAACCAGGCGCTCTAAAAACAGGCGTCAGTATCACGATCGTTTATGACGCAACAGTGGCGAAGTGATGTCATCTAGATGACAAATTATTTAAGAATGGAACTATCGGTTTAGAGCCTTGTCCGGCGATTTGAGGGTGTGCTGGGCTCGGCGATAAGCGATACTCGCGAGGCTTTCACGCCATGACGTAGTGAGGATGCCGATGCCGTTGCAACGCCTGGACAGCCTGTCCGAAATCGCCCCGCAGGTTTGGGATGCACTGGTGCCGCAGGCCCAACCTTTCGTGCGACACGCCTTCCTCAGCGCGCTGGAAGACAGCGCCAGCCTGGGCCCCCAATCGGGCTGGCAACCGGAGCACTTGTTGCACTGGGAGGGCGATCGGCTGGTGGCCGCTTTGCCCAGTTATCGCAAGTGGCATTCCTATGGCGAGTACGTGTTCGACCACGGCTGGGCGGATGCCTGTGAGCGGGCGGGCATCGACTATTACCCCAAGCTGCTGACGGCCGTGCCGTTCAGTCCGGTCAGCGGGCCGCGCCTGCTGGCGGCCAATGCCGAGGACGGGTTTGAGCTGCTCAACAGCCTGCCGGGCTATCTGGAAATCGAGGGCCTCTCCAGCGCCCATATCAATTTCACCGACGCGTTGGCCGATGATGCGCTGGCCCGGCAACCCGGCTGGTTGCAGCGCCTGGGGTGTCAGTTTCACTGGCAGAACCGTGGCTATCGCGACTTCCAGGATTTCCTCGACGCGCTCAGTTCGCGCAAGCGCAAACAGATGCGCAAAGAACGCGAACAGGTGGCGGGGCAGGGCATCGACTTCGAGTGGCTGCAAGGCCATGAGCTGAGCGAAGCGCAATGGGATTTTGTCTACGCCTGCTACGCCAATACCTACGCGGTACGCCGCCAATCGCCCTACCTGACCCGCGCGTTTTTCAGCCTGCTGGCCGAACGCATGCCCGAGGCGATCCGAGTGGTGCTGGCCAAGCAAGGTAGTCGCCCGGTGGCCATGGCCTTCAGCCTGATCGGTGGCGACAGCTTCTACGGCCGCTACTGGGGCTGCCTGGCCGAGTTTGATCGACTGCATTTCGAAACCTGTTTCTACCAGGGCATGGACTACGCCATTGCCCACGGTCTGCAACGCTTCGACGCCGGCGCCCAGGGCGAGCACAAGCTGATTCGCGGGTTCGAGCCGGTGATTACCCGCTCATGGCACTACTTGCGTCATCCGGGGTTGAAGAATGCGGTCGAGGACTTCCTGGCACGCGAACAGGTGGGAATCCTGGCGTATGCCGAAGAAGCAAGGTCAGCCCTGCCGTATCGGCAGGGCTGACCGGTTTGCCTTAAGCCGGTTCCTCCTTGCCCAGCCATCGATAGGCCACGCCGGCTATCGCAGCACCCAGCAATGGCGCGAGCCAGAACATCCACAACTGCTGGATCGCCCACCCGCCCACGATCAGCGCCGGGCCCGTACTGCGGGCCGGGTTGACCGAGGTGTTGGTCACGGGGATGGAGATCAGGTGGATCAAGGTCAAGGCCAGGCCAATGGCGATGGGCGCGAGGCCCTTGGGCGCGCGGTGGTCGGTGGCGCCGAGGATGATCAGCAGGAACATGGCTGTCATCACCAGCTCACAGACAAACCCCGCTGCCATTGAATAGCCGCCCGGCGAATGCTCGCCATAGCCGTTGGAGGCCAGGCCCGACGCGAGTTCAAACCCCGGTTTGCCGCTGGCAATGAAATACAGCAAGGCGGCGGCGAGTGTGCCGCCAATGACTTGAGCCACGATGTACGCCGGTAACTCCCTGGCCGGAAATCTTCCGCCCACGACCAGCCCCACCGAGACCGCCGGGTTGAGGTGACAACCACTGATGTGCCCGATGGCGACTGCCATGGTCAGCACCGTGAGCCCGAACGCCAGGGCCACCCCCAACAATCCGATCCCGACTGCAGGAAACGCTGCGGCCAACACCGCACTCCCGCAACCGCCCAACACCAGCCAAAACGTACCTAACCCCTCTGTGACTGAACGCTTGAACAAAGACATGCAACCCGTCCTTGATAGATCGCTCTACCCAATCCGTAAATCAGTGATGCTCCCTGCAGATTTACTTCAGCGCCCGTCTGGGCACTGCTCTGAAGTACAGCACGGATACGGCACAAATCCAGGCGAAAAAAAAGCGCCAGCCCTTTGAAACAGAGGGCTGGCGCCGTTTTAACCTGAGTCGGCTTGCCGGTGATGGCGCCCTCAAACACCTCGGTGATCTTTTGGGCCTCATCCCGGCAAGCCGGTTCCTACGGGGAGTTAACGGTGTTGTCTCAGTCGATGCCGACAAAACCGCCGGTCTGGTGCTGCCACAACCGCGCATACAACCCGCCATGGGCCAGCAGTTCGGCATGGCTGCCACTTTCGGCAATCTGGCCTTTCTCCAGCACCACCAGGCGGTCCATGCGCGCGATGGTCGACAACCGGTGCGCAATCGCAATCACCGTCTTGCCTTGCATCAGGGTCTCCAGGCTTTCCTGGATCGCCGCTTCCACTTCCGAGTCAAGCGCTGAGGTGGCTTCGTCCATGATCAGAATCGGCGCATCCTTGAGCAACACGCGCGCAATCGCAATGCGCTGGCGTTGTCCGCCCGAGAGTTTGACCCCGCGCTCACCCACATGTGCATCCAGCCCGGTGCGGCCTTCGGAGTCGGACAGCAGCGGGATGAATTCATCGGCCCGCGCCTTGCGCACGGCGGCCCAGAGTTCTTCATCGGTGGCGTCCGGCTTGCCATACCGCAGGTTGTCGCGGATCGAGCGGTGCAGCAGCGAGGTGTCCTGGGTGATCATGCCGATCTGTTCGCGCAGGGTTTCCTGGGCCACCTCGGCGATGTCCTGGCCATCGATCAGGATGCGCCCGCCTTGCAGGTCGTACAGGCGCAGCAGCAAGTTGACCAGGGTCGATTTGCCCGCGCCGGAAGGGCCGATCAAGCCGATTTTCTCCCCGGCCTTGATGGTCAGGTTCAGGCCGCCAATGATCCCGCTCTTCTTGCCGTAGTGAAAATCCACCTGCTCGAAGCGCACTTCGCCGTGCGGCACGCTCAGGCGCGGGGCCTGGTCACGGTCGATTACGGCGAGCGGTTGGGCGATGGTCTTCAGGCCGTCCTGCACCATGCCGATGTTTTCGAAAATACCGTTGACCACCCACATGATCCAGCCGGACATGTTGACGATCCGAATCACCAGGCCGGTGGCCAGGGCGATGGCGCCCACGGAGATCAGCGACTGGGTCCACAGCCACAGGGCCAGGCCGGTGGTGGTGACGATCAGCAGGCCGTTCATGGTGGTGATCACCACGTCCATGCTGGTGACCACGCGGCTGGCCAGCTGGGTTTTTTCGGTCTGCTCGATGATCGCTTCCTTGGCGTATTCCTGCTCGTATTGAGTGTGCGCGAACAGCTTCAGGGTGGTGATGTTGGTGTAGCCGTCGACGATGCGGCCCATCAGCTTGGAGCGCGCCTCGGATGAGATCACCGAGCGTTCCTTCACCCGTGGCACGAAGTAGCGCAGCGCCAGGCTGTAGCCGATGATCCAGGTCACCAGCGGGATCATCAGGCGCCAGTCGGCCTCGGCAAACAGCACCAGGGAGCTGATGGCGTAGATCGCCACGTGCCAGATCGCATCGACCGCCGCCACGGCGGAGTCGCGCAGGGAATTGCCGGTCTGCATGATGCGCTGGGCGATGCGCCCGGCGAAGTCGTTCTGGAAGAAATTCAGGCTCTGCTTGAGCACATAGCTATGGTTCTGCCAGCGAATCAGGCTGGTCATGCCCGGGCTGATGGTCTGGTGTACCAGCAGGTCATGCAGGGCGCCGAAGATCGGGCGCAGCAGCAGGGCGACCACGGCCATCCAGATCAGCTCGGTGCTGTGCAGCTGGAAGAAGTTCGCCGGCGGCGTGCCTTGGGCCAGGTCGATGATGCGGCTCAGGTAGCTGAACAGCGCGACTTCGATCAGCGCACCGATCAGGCCCACCACCAGCAATGCGGCAAAACTTGGCCACACCTGGCGCAGGTAGTAGAGGTAGAAGGGCAGGACTTTATCGGGAGGGGCGGCGCTGGGCGCGTCGCGGAAAATATCGATCAGCTTTTCAAAACGACGATAGAGCATTAGGTTGACGCCCGCCTGGCGGGCTCTCCTGTTCAAATGCGCGCGCCGCCTCGTGGGCCGCGCGCGGAACTACCTGCAGACCTCAGTCGATGCGCTTGGCCGACTTGATCAGGACAGGATCGATTGGCACGTTCTGCATGCCTTGTTTGGTGGTGGTCTGCGAGTTGACGATGATGTCGACTACGTCCATGCCCTTGACCACTTTGGCGAATACGGCGTAACCGGCATCGCGGCCTGGGTCGAGGAAGGCATTGTCGGCCACGTTGATGAAGAACTGGCTGGTGGCCGAGTTCGGGTCATTGGTACGCGCCATGGACAAGGTGCCACGCACGTTATGCAGGCCGTTGCTGGCTTCGTTCTTGATCGGGGCTTCGGTCGGCTTTTGCGACATCGACTGGGTAAAGCCACCACCCTGAACCATGAAGCCCGGGATCACACGGTGGAAAATCGTGTTGGTGTAGAAGCCCTTGTCGACATAGGCCAGGAAGTTCTTGGTACTGATCGGCGCCTTGACCGGGTCCAGTTCGATTTCAATCTCGCCGTTGGTGGTGGTGATCAGCACGTGAGGCGCCTTGGCGGGCTCGGCGGCCATCAGGTTGGCAGCGAACAGAACGGAACCGGCAAAGAAGGCGATTTTTTTCAGCATGGGTCAGTGATCCTGGGTAGTGGTTTCGACTGTCTCTAGAAAATCGAGCAGGGTGGTATTAAAGACTTCGGGTTGATCCAAGGGCGTGGCATGGCGTGAATCTTCGATCACCACCAGCCGCGCATCGGGCAGCAGTTTTACATAGTTTTCTTTGTGCGCCACGGGGGTGTAGTCGTGGTCGGCGCTGATGACCAGGGTTGGACAGGTAATTCTCGAAAGTCGTTCCTGTACGCCCCAGCCCACAATCGCATCGAAGCTGGCGAGATAAGCACGTTTGTCGTTTTTTGCCCAGCGTTCGGCCATCTTGCGCCGCAGGTCGGCCTGTTCCGGCTTGGGGAACAACCGGTCGCCGAGGGCCTTGCCGATGGTCGCGAGGCTGAGCACCCGGGCGAGCGTCCAGCGCTTGGCCCACCACCCGTATTCCTGGAGACTGCGCACCTTGACCTCGGGCGCGCTGTTGACGATGCACAGGCTCTTGACCCGTGCGGGTTCGTCCACCGCAAGTTGAAACGCGATCATGCCACCCATGGACAGCCCCACCACGTGCGCGGCGGGCAGGTCCAGATGCTCGATGAGCGCGAGCAGGTCGTTGGTGAAGCCCTGGATGCTGTAGCGCTCGCGGGGTTTGTCCGAACGGCCGTGGCCACGTACATCCACCACGATCAGCCGATAGTGGCGGGCCAGCACCGGGACCTGCAGCTCCCAATCCTGGCTGCTGGAGCCCAGGCCGTGGATCAGGATCAGCGGGCTGCCGCGACCGTATTGCGCGTAGTGCAGGTTGCATCCTTCATGTTCGAACCAGGCCATGGGTGAACTCCGTTTCAGGCTTGCTGGGGGGCCGCGAACGGTGCGTCCAGCGGCGCAGTGTCAAAGGTGCGCAGCAGTTCCACGAGGATCTGCGTGGCCGGGCCCAAGGGTTTGTCTTTGTTCGAGTAGAGGTAGAACGTCGGGTTGCGGCTCCCGCCCTTTTCCAGGGGCAGTTGCTTGAGCAGGCCCTCCTTGAGCTCGCGCTCGATCAGGTGGCGGGGCAACCAGGCAAAGCCCAGGCCGCTGCTGACGAACGTGGCGGCGGTGGCCAGGCTGCCGACGGTCCAGCGCTGTTCGGCGCCGAGCCAACCTACATCCCGCGGTTGCTGGCGGCCGGAATCGCGGATCACCACCTGCATCTGGCTTTCGAGGTCCTGGAAGCTCAGTTCGCGGTTGAGCCGATGCAGGGGGTGATCGGGGTGAGCCACGGCGATGAATTCCACGTCGCTCATTTCCGTGCCCAGGTAACCCGGGATGATGAACCCACTGATGGCCAGGTCGGCCATGCCATCGAGCAACAGTTCTTCAACGCCCGACAGCACCTCTTCGCGCAGTCGCACGCGGCAACCGCGACTCTGCGGCATAAAGGCGGTGAGGGCACGGACCAGGCGCGCGTTGGGGTAAGCAGCGTCCACCACCAGGCGGACCTCGGCCTCCCAGCCCTGTTCCATGTGGTGGGCGAGGTCTTCCAATTGGCTGGCGTTTTTCACCAGTTGCCGGGAGCGGCGCAACAGCACTTCTCCGGCGTCGGTGAGCACCGCCTTGCGCCCATCGATGCGCAGCAAGGGCACGCCGAGCTGGTCTTGCATGCGGGCCACGGTGTAGCTCACCGAGGACTGCGAACGGTGCAGCGCTTCAGCCGCCTGGGCGAAGCCGCCGTGGTCGACCACGGCCTGCAGCGTGCGCCATTGATCGAGGGTAACGCGGGGCGCTTTCAAGATGGGCTCCTCTTGTCCTAAGCTGACAGTCCTTATTGGAGACTGCCGAATGAGAAAATTCTGTTGCGTGTTGCTGGCACTGCTGCCGATGACCGCGTTTGCCTACCCCATCGACGTGACTAAAAAGATCAATGGGGTACAAATCGATTACACCGCTTCCGATGTGGACGGCGACATCAGCTCGATCCAGCTCAATAACTACGGCACCCAGGATGCCGTGTGTTCGGTAACCTTCACCAACGGTCCGGAGTCCCCACGTCGCCGTACGGTGACGGTGCCCGCCGGCAAAAGCACCAACACCACGGTCAAGTTCAACCGCGCCATCATCAAGATGCGAATCGCCTTGGACTGTGCGCCGAAATAAAGCAGCAGAGCAGGTCGACAGGACCACTGCACATATAAACAAATTTATAGATGGGTTATAGCAGTTTTTTGCGCTTTTTAATCGAATGAGCCCTGGTTAACCTTTTCTCCATCGCCTTACAGCATTTACAGATGGAGCCTACGAAGCCATGTCCAATGTTCTGATCATCGAAAGCAGCGCTCGCCAGCAGGATTCGATTTCCCGCCAACTGACCCGCCAGTTCATCAGCCAATGGCAGGCCGCCCATCCGGCAGACCAGATCACCGTGCGCGACGTGGCCCTCAACCCGGTTCCGCACCTGGACGCCAACCTGCTCGGCGGCTGGATGAAGCCTGCCGAGCAGCGCAACGACGATGAGCAGGTGTCGCTCGACCGCTCCGATGAATTGACCCACGAATTACTCGCCGCCGATGTGCTGGTGATGGCTGCGCCGATGTACAACTTCGCCATCCCAAGCACCCTCAAGGCCTGGCTGGACCACGTGTTGCGCGCCGGTGTGACCTTCAAGTACACCGCTACCGGCCCGCAGGGTTTGCTCACCGGCAAGCGCGCGATAGTGTTGACCGCTCGCGGCGGCATCCACACCGGCGCCAGCTCCGATCACCAGGAACCGTACCTGCGCCAGGTCATGGCGTTTATCGGGATTCACGACGTGACCTTCATCCACGCCGAAGGAGTGAACCTGAGCGGGGACTTCCAGGAAAAGGGCATCAACCACGCCAAGGCCTTGTTGGCACAGGTGGCCTGATCCGTTAATCGCCAGATAATCGCGCGGTGTTTATCTAGTGCCACGCAAACCCTTCAAGTACGCGTAACGAACCTCCCTTTGCACTTTTGCTCCTGAGTGCTCCTGCCCGACTGACGCTTTAGCGAGGTCGGGTTTTTTTTGCCTTGAGTTTCGTCAATCGCCGAAAACCTTTAATGTCCCGCCCATTCGAAACGAGGCGCGCATGGGCTATCTACTGGTTGTCACCCTGATTCAGGCTTTTTCCTTCAGCTTGATCGGCGAATACCTCGCCGGTCACGTCGACAGCTACTTCGCGGTGCTGGTGCGCGTGGTGCTGGCCGGGCTGGTGTTTATCCCACTGACCCGCTGGCGCTCGGTGGAGCCGGCCTTCATGCGTGGCATGCTGCTGATCGGCGCCTTGCAGTTTGGCGTGACCTACGTGTGCCTGTACCTGAGCTTTCGCGTGCTGACGGTGCCGGAGGTGCTGCTGTTCACCATCCTCACGCCGCTGCATGTGACCCTGATCGAAGACGCCCTCAACCGCCGCTTCAATCCCTGGGCGCTGATCGCCGCGCTGGTGGCGGTAGCGGGCGCGGCGGTGATTCGTTTCGACCAGATCACGCCGCACTTCCTCATGGGCTTTTTGCTGCTGCAATTGGCCAACTTCACCTACGCCGCCGGGCAGGTGATGTACAAGCACCTGGTGGCGCGTTATCCGAGCGATCTGCCGCACTACCGACGTTTCGGTTATTTCTACGTGGGAGCGCTGCTGGTAGTGCTGCCGGCATTCCTGCTGTTCGGCAAAGCCGACTTCCTCCCCGACGCACCGCTGCAGTGGGGCGTGCTGGTGTTCCTCGGGTTGGTCAGCACTGCGCTGGGCATGTACTGGTGGAACAAGGGCGCCTGCCTGGTGCAGGGCGGCACCCTGGCGGTGATGAACAACCTCCATGTGCCGGTGGGCCTGCTGCTGAATTTGCTGATCTGGAACCAGCATGAGCCGCTGGGACGGCTGGCGTTGGGCGGGCTGGTGATCGTGGGGGCGGTGTGGATCAGTCGGTTGGGCGTAAAACCGCCCAACCGCTCCATGGCTTAAATCGCGCGACTTTCCGGGGCCGGCAAATGGCTGGCCCCCAGCACCGCCGGCAACATCCCCGCGCGCAAATCACTGCCACTCGGCTGTTGATACAGGCTCAAGCCAAACTCCGGCAGCACGGCCAGCAGGTAATCGAAGATATCCCCCTGGATCCGCTCGTAATCCGCCCACGCGGTGGTGCGGGTAAAGCAGTAGATCTCCAGCGGCACGCCCTGGGCGGTGGTCTGCATCTGGCGAACCATGCAGGTCATGTTCGGCTGGATGTCCGGGTGGCTTTTCAGATAGGCCAGGGCGTAGGCGCGAAAGGTGCCGAGGTTGGTCATGCGGCGGCGGTTGGCCGACAGTTGCGCGCTGTTGCCCTGGGCTTCGTTCCAGGCCTTGAGTTCAGCTTGCTTGCGCCCGATGTAGTCGGTGAGCAGGTGCACCTGGGTCATGCGCAGTTCTTCATCGTCACGCAGGAAGCGCACGCCGCTGGCGTCGATAAACAAGCTGCGCTTGATCCGCCGCCCGCCGGAAGCCTGCATGCCGCGCCAGTTCTTGAACGACTCGGACATCAGGCGCCAGGTGGGAATCGAGACGATGGTCTTGTCGAAGTTCTGCACCTTGACCGTGTGCAGGGTGATGTCCACCACGTCACCGTCGGCGCCGACCTGGGGCATTTCGATCCAGTCGCCGACGCGCAGCATGTCGTTGCTGGTCAGTTGCACGCTGGCGACGAACGACAGCAGCGTGTCCTTGTACACCAACAGGATCACCGCCGACATCGCACCCAGGCCCGACAGCAGCAACAGCGGCGAGCGGTCGATCAGGGTGGCGACGATGATGATTGCGCCGAACACGAACAGCACCATTTTCGCCAGTTGCACGTAGCCCTTGATCGAGCGGGTGCGGGCGTGTTCGGTGCGCGCGTAGATGTCCAGCAGTGCACTGAGCAGCGCGCTGATCGCCAGCACCAGGAACAGGATGGTCAGCGCCAGGGCCACGTTGCCGATGAACAGGATGGCGGTCTTGCTCAGGTCCGGCACCAGGTACAGGCCGAACTGGATCACCAGCGACGGCGTCATCTGCGCCAGGCGGTGGAAGACTTTGTTGTGCCGCAGGTCGTTGAGCCAGTGCAGCGCCGGCTGCCGGCCGAGCAATTTGACGGCGTGGAGGATGAGGTAGCGCGCCACCCGTCCGAGCAGCAGCGCCACTACCAGCAACACCAGCAAGCCCAGGCTGGCGTGCAGCAGCGGGTGTTGATCGAGGGCGCCCCAGAGGTCCTGGGCGTTGAGCCAGAGCTGTTTGATATCCATGGGTGAAACCGATTCTTCTGTAAGACAAGACGAGGCGATTAGAGCATTTAAGTGCAACAAAGTTGATGTTCCGGACAAATGCCCTGACAAAAAAGCAGCTGATTAGCACCGTTCGCGTAAAGACACTCGGTTTGGACGCCCGAAACCGGTACCCTATGCAGCTGATTTTTTGTATTTCTTCGAGGTAGCACCCGTGTTTTCCCAATTCGCCCTGCACGAACGCCTGCTCAAAGCCGTGGCCGAGCTTAAATTTGTCGAGCCTACGCCTGTGCAAGCAGCGGCCATCCCGCTCGCGCTCGAAGGGCGTGACCTGCGGGTGACGGCTCAAACCGGGAGTGGCAAGACCGCCGCTTTCGTCCTGCCGATTCTTCACCGTCTGATCGGCCCGGCCAAAGTCCGCGTCAGCATCAAGACCCTGATCCTGCTGCCGACCCGCGAGCTGGCCCAGCAGACCTTGAAGGAAGTGGAACGCTTCTCGCAGTTCACCTTCATCAAGTCCGGCCTGATCACCGGTGGCGAAGACTTCAAGGTCCAGGCCGCCATGCTGCGCAAGGTGCCGGACATCTTGATCGGCACCCCGGGCCGCATGATCGAGCAACTGAATGCCGGCAACCTCGACCTCAAGGAAGTCGAAGTGCTGGTACTCGACGAAGCCGACCGCATGCTCGACATGGGCTTTGCCGACGACGTGCAGCGTCTGGTCGGCGAATGCGTCAACCGCCAGCAGACCATGCTGTTCTCCGCCACCACCGGCGGTTCGACCCTGCGCGACATGGTCGCCAAGGTCCTGAACAATCCTGAGCATCTGCAAGTCAACAACGTCAGCGACCTGAACGCGACCACGCGCCAGCAGATCGTCACCGCCGACCACAATGTGCACAAAGAGCAGATTCTCAACTGGCTGCTGGCCAACGAGACCTACCAGAAAGCCATTGTGTTCACCAACACCCGTGCAGCGGCCGACCGTATCTACGGTCGCCTGGTGGCCCAGGATTACAAAGCGTTCGTGCTGCACGGCGAAAAAGACCAGAAAGACCGCAAGCTAGCCATCGACCGCCTGAAGGCCGGTGGCGTGAAGATCCTGGTGGCCACCGATGTCGCGGCTCGCGGCCTGGACGTGGACGGCCTGGACATGGTCATCAACTTCGACATGCCCCGCAGCGGCGACGAGTACGTGCACCGTATTGGCCGTACCGGGCGTGCCGGCAACGATGGCCTGGCGATCTCGCTGATCTGCCACGGCGACTGGAACCTGATGTCGAGCATCGAGCGCTACCTCAAGCAGTCGTTCGAGCGCCGTACCATCAAGGAGGTCAAAGGCACCTACACCGGGCCGAAGAAGGTCAAGGCGTCGGGCAAGGCCGTGGGCGTGAAGAAGAAAAAGACCGACGCCAAGGGCGACAAGAAAAAGGCCGGTGCCAAGTCGCCGACCAAGCGCAAGATTGCCAACCGCCCGAAGACCGACAACCTGTCGTTGGTCAGCAAGGACGGCATGGCACCCCTCAAGCGCCGCAAGCCAGAAGCACCGGCTGCTGAGTGATTCAGGGCTGATATGAAAAAACCGGACAATGTCCGGTTTTTTTATGCCTTCAGTTTTTCGCCTTGGCGGCGGCTTCCTTCAATTCTTTCAAGCGGGCGTCGATCAGCTGGCACTTGTCGGGGAACTCCGCGCTTTCCGTGTCCAGGTTCATTTTCTGCAATTCATCATTCATTTCCTTGGCCTTGGTCGGGTTCTGCTCGGTGAGCTTGGCCACTTCCTGGGCGAGTTGCTCGCGCTTGGCGGTGGCCTCTTCGGGCGTGCAGGCCCAGGCGGGCAGGGCGGTCAGGAGCGTGGCGGCGATGGCCAGGTTCATCAGGGTTTTCATGGGGGACCTCCTTGGCGGTTATGCTCAGTTGAGGGGGCGAACGTCTGGAAAGTTCAGAGAAATCACGCCCGTCCGGTCGGCTGAACGGCGAGTGGCGTGGCGTGTCACACCTTTAGACGGGCTACTTTCCTTAGGCCTGCAGGAGGAATCAGGATGACGACTTACAACTGGGATTTGATCGAACGTCTGCTGCATGAAGTGCAGAACGGCGAAGGCAGCTTTGCCCCGCGCAAATATGCCGAGCAGGAAGCCGCCGAGAAGGCCACGGCGGGCGAATTCACGGGCAATCTGGATGCGCTGAAAAAGACCGCTGCCGATTACGAAGCGCTGCTGTTCAAGCGAGGGTTTATTGAGTCGCGGCCTGAGGAGGAGGGCGGCAATGGTGAGAATTTCATCCTGACCGCGCTCGGCGCGCAACTGCTGGCGCTGATCGACAGCTCGATACCCGGCAATGATCACCCGCGCCAGGTGCTCGATGAGCAAGCGGATGCGCTGGACCCGGCAACGTTTGCCGAGGTGGCTTCGAAGGCCCAGATTGCCTGAGCGGCCAACGTGCGGATTTGTCCTCGAAAGAGGTGTGTCAGTCGATATTTCAGTGACTGATACGCCGCCTTCGCGGGCAAGCCGGCTCCCACATTTTTGATCGTGCTTTCGAGTTGGGATCTGGTTCGTTTCGCCAACATTCGCGCTGGCGATACAACTCGGTTTAGCCTTTAAATACATCCCGAATGTGGGAGCGGGCTTGTTCGCGAATACGGTGTGTCAGTCAACGAATATGCGGGCTGATCCACCGCCTTCGCGAGCAAGCCCGCTCCCACATTTTTGATCGCGCTTCCGAATTGGGATTTGGTTAGGTTCGCCAACATTCGCGCTGCTGGTACAACTCGGTTTAGCCTTGAAATACATCCCAAATGTGGGAGCGGGCTTGCTCGCGAATACGGTGTGTCAGTCAACGAATATGCGGGCTGATCCACCGCCTTCGCGAGCAAACCCACTGCCACATTTTTGATCGCGGTGAAGCCTGGGGTTTGGCGGCGTGGCTGGAATAGTCGGGCCTTGCACCGCAGGCGTGGACAACGCCTCTCTCCCTGTGGGAGCGGGCTTGCTCGCGAATACGGTGTGTCAGTCAACGAAGATGTTGGCTGATCCACCGCCTTCGCGAGCACACCAGCTGCCACATTTCTAGCTCGCAGCACCCTTCAGGCATTTGAGCGCCTTGAAGTCACTGCGCACGCCGTCGATTTTTTGCCTCAGCTTCAGTCGCTGCTGCACGGTGCTCTCAGCCATCAGGTCGACAATCAAGCTGCGCGCAGCCGCTTCGGTCTGGGCATAGGCCGTGCGGTATTGCGGGGTCCACAGGCTTTCGCGATCTACCAGCAGTTGCTGCATTTTCTGCGGGAAGTCGGGGCTCTGGCGCTGCTTCACCGCTTCGATAAATTGCGCCTGCCAATGCGCGCGGTTGCCGATCCATTCCTGGTTTTGTTCACCCAGGGCGATGGACCAGGCGGTCACGCGATTCTGCTGGCTGGCACTCAGCGGGCCCATCCAGGCGTCCAGGCGCTTGCTCATGCGTTGGGCGCGTTCCTTGATCTGCTGCTCAAGCGGCGGCTTGAGGTACTCGTCCTGACGCTTGCGCAGGTCTTTGGCCAGCGCATCGTTCATGTCCTTGACCTGTTGGTCGTCCAGCCCCTTGAGCAGTTCGATGGCCGACGGGGTAATCTCGCGGGCGACATCGGCAATGGCCTGTTTGGCTTCGGCGGTACGCGTCTGCAAAGCGGCGTCGGTGACCTGGTTGGTGTCGACCATCTGCTGCAGGCGGTCCAGCCAATCCAGGTAACCCGGCAGTTGCGTGGTGCAGTGCCAGGCCAGGTGTTCCTTGAGTTTGTCGTTGAACCAGGTCTTCTGCCCGGCATTCATGTCCAGGTAGTCGTTGAGGGTCCACGGGATGATGACGTCGAGGTTGCGATAGGCCAGGCCCACGCGATTGCAGCCGGCGAGCACCAGGCTCAGGGTCAGCAATACCACCAGTAGTTTGAGCCGACGCAGCATGGGCGGGTCCTTGCGCTGAGGGGGTTAGTGCATGTGAACCCGCGGCAGGCGCGACAGTTCAGCCCGTCAATAAAACGACCGCGCGGCCTTCAAGGTCAACAGGCCGTCGCATTGCGAGTTGTGTCCGGAGTACGCCGAGCAGTCGCCGCCGCTGAGGCTGGAGTCGCTGTAGATCAGGTTCAGGTCCACGCCCATCCACTGGCGGGAGAACTGTACCGACCAGTCGCTGAACGTGCTGATGGAGCCGCCCTCCACCGAGACCGGGGTGCCCAACTGATGGGTGGTGTATTTCATGCTCACACCGATGCCGAACGGCTGCGTGCCGCCGAGGTCGGCGAACAGCGTGCTGTCCTGGCGGTCCGGATCATTGCTGAACGACGCACCGAAGCGGTTGCCCAGCAGGTTCAGGCCACCGTAGAACTCCTGACTGTCGAGAGGGCTGAGCTTGGGATAGCTGTAATGGATCAGGCCCACTTCATAACCCAGGGTCTGGTCGAAGGGGTGTTTGAAGCCCATGTACGAGTCGACCTCAAGATTGCTGGTCGAGGACAGTCCCATGTTCGGCGAAAACTGGCCGACATACAGGCCGCTGTCGTGGCTCAGGTCCAGCCCGCCGTGGAACGAGTCGCTGCCGGGAGAAGTCGGCTTGACCAGGCCCTGTGCCATGCTGCGGGTAGGTGTGGTGCCCAATTTGAGGTCGAAGTCGCCCAGGTCGCGCTGGAAGATCTGCGCTTCGGCGAGGGGGCTGGCGGCCAGGGCTGCGACCAGGAAAATGCAGGGTTTGAACATGCTTCACTCCGTGAAAAGCGAGGAGCAGTGACGAAGAAAGTCGGGGAGATGCCCGTGCTAGACGTGTGCAAGCATACCGGCGAATGCCAGGAGCTGAGCCCCGTTCGTCGATTGGCGCGAGATTGAGTGTGTTTAAGAGGGAATTTGCGGCTCTAGTCCTAGCGCCTTGATGGCAAGGCGCTTAGGGACCAGGTGTGTTGCGCGGTGTTACTTTTTACCCAGGCTGATCTGCTTGGACGGGCCGAAAGTCTGGCCGCTGACGCCCTTGGCAATTTGCTGGATTTCGCCACCGGACTTGAGGAAAGCAGCAATCTGGCTGTTGATCGATTCGCTGGTTTCAACGGCGGGAGCTGGCTTTGCTTTGCTGTTGGATGCTTTTACGCGCATGGCGGCCACTAACCTGTAGAAAATTAACTTGGCCAGGCATCGTACAGGAAATACTTGACAATTGCTTGGCAAATATCCCCCGGGAATAAGTCGTGAGGCGGGAAATGCGCAAACTTGGTTTTTGAATTAACCCCCTAACTTACTGTTTTAACTGGAAACCAGTGGGCTGTGAGGCGTGACGGGCGCGCCGAAATTCAGCCGAATGATCGGACGAGCGGGGCGGTGCCAGTAGAACGCCACGCACGCCGCGATTTTTCAGGCGCGCGCGCGCGTGGCGAGCGCAACTCGCGTAGAATGCCGCCCACGCAATGAGGGTATTTGGAAATGGCTTTAGTCGGGCGCTACAACAGCTTGCAAGTAGTTAAACACACGAACTTCGGTTTGTACCTGGACGGTGCGCAAGACGGTGAGATCCTCTTGCCTAATCGGTACATCCCCAAAGATATTCCCAGTGAAGATGAAGACTGGCTTAACGTTTTCATTTATCTGGACAGCGATGACAAACTTATCGCCACGACCGAAAAACCCAAAGTTCAAGTTGGCGAGTTTGCCAGTTTGAAAGTTGTTGAAGTCAACAGTATCGGCGTGTTCCTCGACTGGGGCTTGCCCAAGGATCTGTTGCTGCCGTATTCGGAAGAAAAACGCCAGTTGAGCGCCGGTGAATACTGCGTGGTGCATGTTTATCTCGACAAACACACCAAGCGCATTACCGCCACTGCGCGGCTTGATCGCTACCTCGACAAGACGCCTGCCAACTACCAGGTGGGCCAGGAAGTCGACCTGCTGGTCGCAGAAGCCACCGACATGGGCTTCAAGGCGATCATCAACAACAAGCATTGGGGCTTGATCCACAAGAACGAAGTGTTCAAGTTCCTGCGCCCGGGCAAGGAAGAGAAAGGCTTTATCAAAGAGATCCGCGCCGATGGCAACATCAGCCTGAGCCTGCAGCCGGTCGGCCAGGAAGCGGCGTCCAGCCTCAACTCCAAGATCCTCGCCAAGTTGCGTGAAAACAATGGCACCCTGCCGGTCAGCGACAAGAGCGACCCGGCGGTGATCAGCAACTTGTTCGGCGTGAGCAAGGGCAACTTCAAGAAAGCCATCGGTGCGCTCTACAAGCAGGGCCAGATCGTGATTCATGCGGATCGCATTGAACTAAGCTGAGTGCGATTTGCTCTCCTGTAGGCGCCGGCTTGCCGGCGATGAGGCCAGTGGCCTTTAAGGTGTTTCCTCACACGCCGTCGCTGGCCAGCCAGCGCCTACAGAAGGTCACTGCAATGTCCAAACGATCGCTGTTCGCCTACCTCGGCACGTTGTTCGCGTTTCTCGTCCTTGACGGTCTTTGGCTCGGCGTCCTGATGGGCCCGACCTACAAATCCTTGCTGGGCCCGCTGATGCTTGATCAGCCGCGCCTGTTGCCCGCGGTGCTGTTTTACCTCCTTTATGCCCTCGGTTGTGTCGTCTTCGTGGTCTTGCCCAGCGCCAGCTGGCAACGCGCCGCGCGCCTTGGCGCCTTGCTTGGGCTGGTCGCCTACGGCACCTATGACCTGAGCAATTGGGCCACGCTGCACGGCTGGTCGGCCGCTCTTGCGATCATGGACATGGCGTGGGGCACCTTCCTGACGGCGGCCTGCTGCACCGTGGGATACCTGTGTGCACATCGAGTGCACCAATGATTGTGTACAGGATTTACGTGCACCGTTACTGAGCGAAACCCAGTCGCGAACCGCTGATAAACCCCTTTGGAACGCCGTCACACAGGGATTGTGTGCCATTGGCATGTATTCTGCTGAATGCCTCGTATACAAACTATGCCGCCTTCCGTATGCACCCGCTACGGTAGCGCAGGCAGGTATTTCGAGGAGCCCAGCGATGACCGAACACTTGCCCAAAGGCTACAGCCCACGCCTGTACAACCAGGACCTGGGGCCGCTGCCGCAGAAGTGGACCTGGTACAACATTTTTGCCTTCTGGATGAGTGACGTGCACAGCGTCGGCGGCTACGTGTTCGCTGCCAGCCTGTTCGCGTTGGGGTTGGCCAGTTGGCAGGTCTTGATTGCCTTGCTCGCCGGCATCTGCATCGTGCAATTGATCGCCAACCTGGTGGCCAAACCGAGCCAGCAAGCGGCAGTGCCTTATCCGGTGATCTGCCGGCTGGCCTTTGGCGTATTCGGAGCGAATATTCCCGCGGTGATTCGCGGCCTGATCGCCGTGGCCTGGTACGGGATTCAGACGTACCTGGCGTCGAGTGCCTTGATCATCGTGGTGCTGCGCTTTTTCCCACAGATGGCGGTGTATGCAGAGCCGCATTTCGCAGGCTTGTCGTACTTGGGCTGGTTTGGTTTCCTCAGCCTGTGGGTGCTGCAGGCAGCGGTCTTCTGGGCCGGCATGGAGTCGATTCGCCGCTTCATCGACTGGGCCGGTCCGGTGGTCTACGCGGTGATGTTTGCCCTGGCTGGATGGATTGTGTGGAAGGCCGGCTGGGCGAATATCAGCTTCACCCTGGCAGAAAAGTCGCTGTCGGGCTGGCAGGCGTTCGGTCAGGTGATCGTGGCGACGGCGCTGGTGGTGTCGTACTTTTCCGGGCCGACCCTGAATTTTGGCGACTTCAGCCGTTACTGCCGCAGCATGCGCGACGTGCGGCGCGGCAACTTCTGGGGGCTGCCGGTGAATTTCCTGGCGTTTTCCCTGGTCACCGTGGTGATCGTCTCGGGCACTTTGCCGGTGTTTGGTGAAATGCTCCATGACCCGATCGCGACGGTTTCGCGCATCGATAACAGCATGGCGGTGTTGCTGGGCGCCTTTGCCTTTGTCACGGCGACCATCGGCATCAATATCGTCGCCAACTTCGTCTCCCCGGCGTTTGACTTCGCCAACGTCGCACCGAGCAAAATCAGCTGGCGCGCCGGCGGGATGATCGCGGCCGTGGCATCGATCTTCATCACCCCCTGGAACTTGTTCAACAACCCGCTGATGATTCACTACACCCTGGACATCCTCGCCGCCTTCATCGGGCCGTTGTTCGGGATTCTGTTGGTGGATTTCTACCTGATCAAAAAGCAGAAGATCGATGTCGATGCGCTGTTCGATGACAGCCCAGGCGGGCGCTATTACTTCGACGGCGGTGTGAATGGGACGGCGGTCAAGGCGCTGGTGCCGGCGACGCTGGTGGGCGTCGCGATCACCTTCACCCCGGCGTTGCAGGGCATGGCCAATTTTGCCTGGTTTACCGGATGCTTCCTGGGTGGGCTGTTTTTCCTGGTGTTGTCGCGGCGCGAACAGGTGCGAGTGCCTGCGCCGATGGTTGCCGGCTGACCAACACCCCGCCCGCTACCAGCAGGCCCGCACCGGCGACTACCAGCGCCGGTTGCAGGCCGCCGCTGAGTTGGCTGCTGACCGACGCCAGCAATGGCCCGCTCAGTTGGCCGATCGCAAAGCTCGCGGTCAACAGCCCGGTGCTGCGCTGGTAGCCGTGGGGGGCGACTTCGCGCAAGCGCGCCATCACCAACTGCATGCACGCCAGGAACGGCCCGCCGCACAGCAGTACGCCCAGCGCCAACCCCCAGCCATTGCCCAGCAGGCAGGCGAACACCCCGGCCGCTTGCAACCACAGGGTCGCCATCAACCAGCGACGGGTGGTGTGCGGGTCCTTGCGGCGCAGGCTCGCGGCCACCACGCCAATCGCCGCGGCCAGGCCAAAGCAGGGCCAGAACAGATCGGCCTGCCAGGCGCCCTTGAATTGCGCGCTGGCCATCTGTGACAGAAACGTCGCCGGAATGATGTAGCCCAGGCCGTACAGCACGTAGATCCAGCACAGGTGCGTGATGCTGCCATTACTGGCCACCTCGGTATGGCTGGAAACGGGCGCGCTGGCGGCGGAAGGCTTGGGCAAAAACGGCAGGATGGCCAGCAGCATCACCAATGCCACCCCGCCATACACCAGCCACAGCGTTGCGGAGTTTTGGCCCAGCAGGTTCGAGCCCAGCGCCAGCAACCCGGTCAGCAGAATCCCCAGCCCCGGCCCGGCAAACACCAGGGCCCCGGGGCGTGGGCGGCCGGCGGCAATCGCCAGCGGCTGGCTCAGGCTGGTGATCATCACCAGCGCCCAGGCGCTTGCCACACCCGTGCCGAAACGCAGCAGCAGGTGCGGCCAGAACCCGTGGGCCCAGTACGACGCCAGCGTCAGCAGCACACACAGCCACAGCCCGCCGTACAAGCGACCGCGTACGTGGTGATGGCTGCGCGCGAAGATCGAATCCACCGCGCCGACAAAGTAGCCCAGGTAATTGGCGGCAGCGATCAGTCCGGCGCCGGTCAAGTCGATCTGCCCCTCGCTGAGCAGATGCGGCATTTGCGGGGTGAGGGCGAAGCGACCGATGCCCATCGCCATCATCAAGGCGACAAAGCTGGCAAGTAAGCGGATCAAAGGGGACATGGTCAGGTTTCCTGCGGGTCAGCGAATACCCTCAGGCTAAAGCGGATTGACTTTCTGTAAAAATGAATAATAGTGAGTAACTTGTTCAGTTTTGGAGAAAGGTATGGAGTTCAGTCAATTGCGCATCTTCCAGGCCGTGGCGGAAGAGGGCTCCATCACGCGGGCGGCTGACCGGTTGCACCGGGTGCCGTCAAACCTGTCTACGCGCCTCAAGCAAATGGAGGAGCAGCTCGGCGTAGAGCTGTTCGTGCGCGAGCGCCAGCGTTTGCAGCTTTCTCCTGCAGGTAAAGTGTTGTTGGACTACAGCACGCGCCTGCTGGCTCTGCATGATGAAGCCCATGGCGCCGTGCAAGGCGGGCAGCCGGCGGGTGATTTTGTACTCGGCAGCATGTACAGCACGGCTGCCGTGCATTTGCCGAAGCTGCTCGCGCGTTATCACAAGGCTTACCCGATGGTGAACCTGCAGGTGCAATCGGCGCCCAGTGGCGAGTTGCTTGAAGGTCTGATTACCGGTCGCCTGGATGCTGCATTTGTGGACGGCCCGATCACGATCGCCACGCTGGACGGCGTGGCCTTGTGTGAAGAGCGCCTGGTGCTGATTTGCGAAGCCGACCATCCGCCAGTGCGCGGGCCGCAGGATGTCGCCGGCCGCGCAGTGTTCACCTTCCGACGCAGTTGCGCCTACCGGGCGCGGTTGGAAACTTGGTTTTCCCACGAGCGCGTGGCCATGGGTCGGGCGATTGAGATCGAATCCTATCAAGGCATGCTCGCCTGCGTGATCGCAGGCTCCGGCGTGGCGCTGATGTCTGAATCCATGCTCGACAGCCTGCCGGGCAAGGACAGCGTGTCCGTTCATCCGCTGACAGGGCCTTTCGCCACTGCTACCACTTGGCTGATGTGGCGAAAGGGTATGCTCGGCGCTAACCTCAATGCGTGGATTGACCTGCAGCAAGAGGGCAAGGCCGAGTTCCTGCCGGACACGCGCGCAATCGCTTGAACGATCTGTCAGGATTTTGATCAATCCAGTAATAGTTCGTTGTGGTTTCGTTCAAGCAATACGTAGGACTTCGGGCTACTATCAGTGTAGGAAAGGGCGACAGAACTTGCGCCTACCAGCATTACCCTCAAAGGGGGCAACCATGAAAGAGAAAATCCAGAACTGGCTCCACGACCTCGGTGTTGCACTGGGCTTGATCGAGCCGCCACTGCAGCCGGTGCCGATCCGCACCGACGATGAGCAGCGTCGTCCACGTCGCAGGTAATCTCCGGTCGCAACAGGATTAAAAGTGGGAGCGGGCTTGCTCGCGAATACAGTGTGTCAGTTAAGGTTAATATTGACTGACCCACCGTATTCGCGAGCAAGCCCGCTCCCACAGTTGTTTGTGTTAGGCGCAGACTACGGTCGTGATATCTGACGCCGCATCTGCCCAACAATGCGCACTAAGGCCAGTCGCACCGCCCTCCGCTTGAGCCACTATCGCCTCAGGCTTGCATAACCGCACCTCCCCTCATCACACATCCGCCCAAATGACCTGAGCATTTGTACGGATGACAACGCCTGGTTCCAGGAAACGCCTGCTGGGTCGCTCCACGATCATTCGGGTAAGTAGTCCAAGCGCATGCATGTCAATCAGGCTTTTGACGTTTAAGTGTCGGAATAAGGCTACTTGTTCATCGGAATCGGCTGGCTTATTCAATTCAAAAGATGAGCGTAGGTTGCGTTATGTGAGGCATTAGTCAGTCAGAATTGTTGGAGACAACGCTATGAGGCCCTCTTCCATTCCGCCAGTCGCCACGTCACTCATCGCCATCACCGGAAATATTCTCCATATCGCACCGGTATCGAGAGCCTGGAAGGCCCATGCACCCAGCAACGTAGTGTTCCTCCCCCCGACATTGACCAAACAGGACCTGCTGATACAGATCGGCCTCCTCAGCCCAGTGGCGATTGTTGTCGGGGATCAAGCGATCGATGCCGACGTCATTGCCCAATGGCGCATCTCTCATCCATTTGGCGACCTCCATTTGCTCCGCAGAGGTACGAGCTTGGATAAGGTGCGACTGGATCTTTGCGGCTCCAACGACATTCGCGTGATCAATACGCCAGGGGTTAACGCGCCGCATGTCGCTGCCTATATTGCGCGCTGGCTGACCATGGCCGACGGCTCCCTGCCTCGTGACATCTGCGTACTGGGATACGGCAATGTGGGTAGAGAGCTGGTCGAGTTGTTGCTTGATCGAGATCCGGATGTTCGGATCAAGGTATTGGATCGACACGGACGAGCACCGGACACTTTCGGCAATGCCTGTTCCGACACCAGAGTGTCCTTTGGCGTGGACTGGTTTGAAGCGCTGGAGGGGAGCCGTGCTGTGGCGATATGTGTGCCCCTGAACGATGAGTCGATGCATCGCATTGATTGCGCCCTCATTCAATGTCTGCACAGGCAAGCTCGCCTTGTGTGTGTCGCCAAGCCGGATGTCTTCAGTGATGACGCTTTGCAGGCCCTGGCAACGGCTGACGACATCCAACTGGTCCTGGACTACGGGTTTGAGACGTTGGATGCCTTTCGAGTGCGCGCACAGGTGCTCGGTTGCACTGTCTCCAAATGGCGCAAACCGGCGACGCTGACTACCCAGGCGGCAACTACCGAAGCCTGCCATTGCGATCTTGACTATGCCGTCTCGATTCAACTCAGCTTGACCGCCTTGCGCGGCCTTGTCAGGCGCAAACTTGCCCACTCGTTAATGATCCCCACGCAGCGGGCAGAAGCCGACGCGCCGCGCGTGTCGATTATCGGCAGGGGCATCAATGGTCTGTTTCAGGCCGTGATGTTCCGCTTGGCCAATTATCAGGTGTCAGTCTACGGAGGAAATCAGCAAAGCGATGGGGCCAGTCATAAGCAAGTGAACATGCGCCATCTGTCAGCCACGGAGACGACTGCAAAGCCGCTAGGTAACGATTATCTGACACCTGGAAATCAGTATTTGACGGTTGAGTGCAATCGCGCGGGCATTGAGCTGTTTGAAAAGCTCCTGGTCGATAACCCTTCGCTGGCACGATTCGCACGGTCGCGGCTGGTGCGAGCCTACATGGACGACGCCAGTGAAGTAGAAGTCGCGATCCGCGAGCAACGCGATATCGAAAAAAGGCCTTGGCCGAGTGGCAAGCCGGGATGTGAGCTTGCAGAGATCACTCCACTGCAATTCCAGACAAGTTATGGCGTCCCTGGGATTGGTCGGGCTCTTGAGGTATCGGGCTACGATCTGGAATTTGTACAGCTAAGGGATGAGATAGTGGCGCTATTGGCGCGCTCTGGGGTTCAGTTCCTACCCCGGCATCTAAGCTCGATCCAAATTGCTGACTTAAGCAGGGAACACTTCGTCGTCACTGCAATGGGAGTCGAGCAAGAAGAAGTCATTGCGATCATTGGCTGGTTTTTTAAGATGAGCGCTGTTGGTAATGAAGCTGTCGGACTTCGCGGACTCAAGCTGCAGTACGATCTGCCCATTGGCGTAATGAATTGCCGCTTGGACGGGGACTTCATTCTTGTCTCCGGCGGGCAGGTTCCGCCCGATTCCACGCCCGAGTACAAGGCGCAGATACTGGCGGCATGTCAGGCCGCCGTTTCTCGTCACTTTCCAAAGTCCTATCGCAGGGCGATCGAAAATGGTGACTTGCAAATTATTGAATGTGCGAGGCCCGGGACTGCGGATGGGCTATCAATCGTTTATTGCGCCGCCTACAACCTAATTGCGGCCGGAGGGACTTATGCCGGGGGAACGACACAGGGATTGGTCTGGGCCTCTCTGGTCCAGGAAATCATCCTGACAAAAGCGCCTGTCGTTTCGGCAATGTATCAATAAAAAAACGGGCGCGACATCCGACGTCGCGCCCGCTGAAGAAACCGCTCTAAATTCCGCTGTATCTCAAACCGCGCTGGCCGTCACACCCGCTGGCCGGCGCGACAACAAACTCACCAGCACGAAGCTCACCAGCCCTACCGCCAGGCTGTAGTAGATCGGCGTGTTGGCATCCAAGCCATCCTTGATCATGAACACCAGCGCTGTCACAAAGCCCAGGGTCATGGACGTAATCGCCCCCGAGGTGGTCGCGCGTTTCCAGAAGATCGCACCGATCAGCGGGATCAGCATGCCGCCCACCAACAGGTTGTAGGCCAGGGTCAGGGCGCTGATCACATCGCTCACCACCAGCGCGATACCCAGCACGGCAATGCCGGTCAGCATCGTGAAGAGGCGGTTGATGCTCAGGCTCGACTGCTTGCCACCGCGCAGGCGCGGCAGCAGGTCTTCGGTCAGCACGGTAGAGGCGGCCAGCAGGCCGGCGCTGGCGGTGGACATCATCGCTGCCAGTGCAGCGGCGATCACCAGGCCACGAATGCCGTCCGGCAGCGACATTTTGACGATGGCCGCAAAGGCGTTGTTGACGTTGTCCAGGTCCGGAATCAGCACATGGGCGGCCATGCCGATCAGTGCACAGGCCAAGCCGTAGAGGATGCAGTAGAAGCCGGCGAACGTACCTGCGTACTTGGCGACCTTTTCGTCACGGGCGGTGAATACTCGTTGCCAGATGTCCTGGCCGATCAGGATGCCGAAGAAGTAGATCATGAAGTAGGTAATGATCGTGTCCCAGCCGATCGCGGTGAAGCTGAAGCTGGATGCCGGCAGCTTGGCCACCAGTTCATCCCAGCCGCCCACGCGGTAGAGGCAGATCGGCAGCAGGATAAACATCAGGCCGACGGTCTTGATCACGAATTGCACGATGTCGGTTAGGGTCAGCGACCACATGCCGCCGATGGTCGAGTACACCACCACCACGCCACCACCAAGCAGCACCGAGATCCAGAACGGCAGGCCGAACAGCACCTGCAGCACCGTGCCGATAGCCAGGATCGAGGTCACGCCGATCATCAGCGCGTAGGCCAGCATGATCACCGCACTGGCCTGGCGGGCCATGGGGTTGTAGCGTTTTTCCAGGACCTGGGTCACGGTGAAGATCTTCAGCTTCAGCAGCGGCTTGGCCAGGAACAGGTTCAGCGCAATGATGCCCATGCCCAGCGCGGCACACAGCCAGAAGCCGGAGATGCCGTGCACGTAACCCAGGCGCACGGTGCCGACGGTGGACGCCCCGCCCAACACTGTGGCGGCCATGGTGCCCATGTACAGCGACGGGCCCAGGTTGCGGCCAGCCACCAGGTAGTCTTCGTGGGTCTTGGCGCGGCGCATGCCGTAATAGCCGAGCACGAGCATGCCGGCGGCGTAGATGAGTACGACGAATAAATCCAAAGCCATGACGGCGGTTCTCCGATTATTTTTTTAGGCTATTGAGGCGCTTTTTGTGGCGGGGGAGCTTGCTCCCGTGGGGCTGTGCAGCAGCTCCCTGGGGCCATAAACGGCCGCTGGTTCCGGGAACACACGCAGCAAGGTCAGGTACACCACCGAAGCCAGTCCCAGCGTCACCGGCAGGCTGATATCAATCCCGTCGGCCAGGTTGCCCAGCGGCCCGACAAACTGCCCAGGCAGGTTGACGAAGCACAGGCCGACCAGCGCGCTCGGGATCCAGGCCCCCAGCCCGCGCCAGTTCCAGCCATGGCTGAACCAGTAGCGGCCGCCGGTTTCACCGCGGGTGAAGACCTGCAGGTCATCCGGGCAGTAGAAGCCGCGACGCACGATCAGGCCGATGATCATCATCACCATCCACGGCGTGGTGCAGGTGATGATCAGCACGGCGAAGGTCGACACGCTCTGCACCAGGTTGGCGGCGAAACGTCCGATAAAGATGAAGGCAATCGACATCACCCCGATCAGCAGCGTGGCCTTGACCCGCGACAGCAGGCGCGGGAACACGCTGGACATGTCCAGCCCCGTGCCATACAGCGAGGTAGTGCCGGTGGACATGCCGCCGATCACCGCGATCAGGCACACCGGCAGGAAGAACCAGCTGGGCGCAACCGCCAGCAGGCCGCCGACGTAGTTGTTGGCCGCGATGTAGTCCGGTGCCTTGACCGCCACGATGGTCGCGGTGGCCAGGCCGAACAGGAACGGGATCAGCGTGGCGATCTGCGCGAGGACCACCGCCAGCATGATGCGCATTTTCGGCGTCTCACGCGGGATGTAGCGCGACCAGTCGCCGAGGAATGCACCGAAGGAAATCGGGTTGCTCATGGCTACCAGCGCGGCGCCGATGAAGGCCGCCCAGAACCCGGCCTGGCCCATGGCGACGGTGCCGGCGAAGTGGCTGTCGAAGGCCGGCGCGAAGGCGAAGATCCCCAGCAGGAACAACAGGCTCGCCGCCCACACCGCGATGCGGTTGACCCACAGCATGAAGCGAAAGCCGTAGATGCAGACGGTGAGGACGAGCAGCGCAAACAGCCCGTAGGCCAGGCCCAGGGTCAGGTCAGTTTCAGGCAAGCCCACCAGGCGTTTCGCACCGCCTACCAGCGCATCGCCTGAACTCCACACCGACAGTGAGAAGAACGCAATCGCCGTCAGCAGCGACAGGAACGAGCCGACAATCCGCCCGTGCACACCAAAGTGCGCACCGGAAGACACGGCGTTGTTGGTGCCATTGATCGGCCCGAACAGGCCCATCGGCGCCAGGATCAGCGCACCCACCAGCACGCCCAGCACGATCGCCCAGACTCCGGCCTGGAACGACAAGCCGAACAACACCGGAAAGGCACCCAGCACGGCGGTGGCAAAGGTATTGGCACCGCCGAAGATCAGTCGAAACAGATCCTTGGGGCCGGCGGTACGCTCGTGGTCCGGGATCTGTTCGACCCCGTTGGTTTCTATTTTGCGAATACTGTTTTCGTTGTTTTTATTATTCATGATCTGCTCCGATCACATTGGCTAATGGGGCGGCAGCCCTTCCGGCATAGCGGACAAATGTTCGTGACAGGCCAGCCACAGGCCTTGTTGTTCTGCGCCAGACCCTTGCCGTTTGAAGACAATGGTCTCGCGTTCCTGGCTATGAAATTGCTCCCCGTTCATGCGCAACTCGGTGGCCACGTCATGAATAAATATCGCCACGTCACCCTGCAGGCTGACGAAGGCATTGCTCGAGGTGCAGGACAGCACCTCGAATCCCTCGTCCCGACGCCAGCTGTCCCACAACGCCTGGTAGGCATCGCGACTGAGCAGCGGCTGAGGGAGGGTGTAGAACACAAAGCTGGCATCGTGGGTGAACGCGCCGAAATAGGCCTCGCGGTCATTGCGCGCGAAGGCCGCCACCAGATCGGCGGCGGCAGTCAGTACCTCGGCTTGCGCGCTCATCAGCGGTGCGCCACGCCGGGCAGTACGCAGAGCATCTCGTACAGCAGGTTGGCGCCCAGCAACGAGGTGTTGCCGGTGGTGTCGTAGGGCGGCGAAACTTCTACCAGATCGCAACCAATCAGGTCGAGGCCCTGGCAGCCACGGATGATCTCGATGGCCTGGATGGTGGTCAGCCCGCCGATTTCCGGGGTGCCGGTGCCGGGCGCCCAGGCCGGGTCGATGCCATCGATATCGAAGCTCAGGTACACCGGGCCGCCGCCGACTTTCTCACGCACTTCGGCCATCAATGGCGCGAGAGAGTGGTGCCAGCATTCTTCGGCCTGGACCACACGGAAGCCCTGTTTGCGGCTCCAGTTGAAGTCTTCGGCGGTGTAGCCCTGGGCACGCAGGCCGATCTGCACCACGCGGTCGCAATCGAGCAGGCCTTCTTCCACGGCGCGGCGGAAAGTGGTGCCGTGGGCGATTTTCTCGCCGAACATATGGTCGTTGACGTCGGCGTGGGCATCGATGTGCACCAGCCCGACCTTGCCGTGTTTCTTGTGGATCGCCCGCAGGATCGGCAGGGTGATGGTGTGGTCGCCGCCGAGCGTCAGCGGGATCACGTCGTGCTCGAGGATCTCATCGTAGGCTTCTTCGATGATGCGCACGGCGTCGAGCAGGTTGAAGGTGTTGATCGCCACATCACCGATATCCGCCACCGACAGCGAGTCGAACGGTGCGGCGCCGGTGGCCATGTTGTACGGGCGGATCATCACGGACTCGGCGCGGATTTCACGCGGCCCGAAGCGGGTGCCGGCGCGCAGCGAGGTGCCGATGTCCAGGGGCACGCCAACGAAGGCGGCATCCAGGCCCTTGGCCGTTTGCAGGTGGGGAAGACGCATCATGGTGGCGATGCCGGCGAAGCGCGGCATTTCGTTGCCGCCCAGTGGTTGGTGGAAAATCTTGTCCACGGGATTGCCTCATCGTTGTTTTGTTTATTAGAGACCGATTCTGCGAAAAGCCCGGGACGGGAAGAATCGGCAGGGGCAAATACTTAGTTCAGATTTTTCTAAACTAATGCCAGCAGGTAGACTGTGATGAGCAGGTTCTCTGTGATGAGCGGGGGTTCTGTTGTGAGCGGGCTTTCTGTGGTGATCAGGTTTTCTGTGGTGAGCAGGCTTGTTGTGGTGAGCAGGCTTGCCCTGCGTTGGGGGGCGAAGCAGCCCCCAGAACACACTGTGGTTTTCCAGAAGTAATGAGTCGTCAGGTTTCGGGGCCGCTGCGCGGCCCAACGCAGGGCAAGCCTGCTCGCCACAATAAGCTTGTGCAACACAACAGGCCTGTGCAACACAACAAGCCTGTGCAACACAACAAGCCTGTGCAACACAACAAGCCTCTGCAACACGACAAGCCTGTGCACCAAAACTAGCCCGCTTGCCACGAGACACCCGGAGACCCGATGGCCAACGCCTTGCCCGACCTGAAACTCCTGCGCATCTTTGTCAGCGTCGTGCGCCACCAGGGGTTTGCCAACGCGCAGCACGAACTCAACCTGTCCACCTCGGCCATCTCGACCTATATGAGCCAGTTGGAAAGCGCACTGGGCCTGGTGCTGTGCCATCGTGGCCGGGGCGGGTTCAGCCTGACCAGCAAAGGCGAGTTGTTTCATCAGGAAACCTTGCGTCTATTGGGCGAGCTGGAAGGCTTCGAGCAATACGCCGCCGCGCTCAAGGGCGAGCTGCGCGGTACGCTCAAGCTGGGCGTGCTCGACTCCACCGTCAGCGACAAGGCCCTGCCGTTCGCCGAAGTGATCGGCGCCTACAGCCTCGAGCATCCGGCGGTGCACCTGCACCTGTCGGTGATGAGCCCGTACGAACTGCAGCTCGGCGTGCAGGACAACCGCCTGGACCTGGCCATCGGCGCCTTTTCCAACCGCATGAGCGGGCTGATCTACATGCCGCTGTACCGTGAGCAGCACTGGTTGTATTGCAGTACCCGGCATCCGCTGTTCAACGAGCGACGCATCCCCGAACAGGTGATCACCCAGCAACGCATGGTCGGACGCGGCTACTGGAGCCAGGCCGAGCTGGCGCGCCATGGCTTCAAGCACAGCGCGGCGACCGTGGAAAGTATGGAGGCGCAACTGATCCTGGTGCTGTCCGGTGCCTACATCGGCTATCTGCCCGAGCACTACGCCCAGGCCTGGGCCGACAAGGGCGACCTGCGCGTCCTGTTGCCGGCCACCTTCGGCTACCAGGCGCCGTTCTCGATGATCATGCGCCGCGGTCGCAGCCGCGAACCGCTGATCCAGACTTTCCGCGATCTGCTCAAAGCTCAGCTCAACCAGGCCTGATAATCATGTCCAGACCCCAATGCCCCACCTGCCTGAGGCCCGCCACTCACTGCCTGTGTGCGCTGATCCCGAGCCTCGACAGCCGCACGCGGGTGTTGCTGTTGCAGCATCCGAGTGAGGTCAACCATGCGCTGAACACTGCGCGGCTGGCGGCGTTGGGGTTGAACAACGCGCAGTTGGTCGTGGGTGAGGTATTCGACGACCTGTCGACATTATTGAACCCGCCCGGCTATCAGGCGCGGTTGCTGTTTCCGGCTGACGATGCCCAGCCGTTGCAAGCCTACGCGTCTGGGGATCAACCGCTGTTGCTGGTAGTCCCCGACGGCACGTGGCGCAAGGCGCGCAAGCTGCTGCACCTCAATCCGTTGCTGGCGGCGTTGCCAAGGGTGACGCTGGCCGAAGGCGCGGTTTCCCGCTATCGATTGCGCAAGGCGCCGGGGCCGGGTGCGCTGTCGACGGTCGAGGCGATTATGCAGGCGTTACAGGTGCTGGAGGCGCCAACCTCCTTCGAACCGTTGCTCAAACCTTTTGAAGCGTTGATCGAGGGGCAGATTGCGGCGATGGGGGAGGAGGTGTTTCGCAAGAATCATGGCGACGGACAGGGCGGGTAGGCTATTGACCGGGGCGCGGCCATCGCCGGCGAGCCCGCACATTTCCTGTAGGCGCGCGTCCACACAGTGCGTGCTTATTCCTTTACGCCATAAGCACCGCACTTTGCGTGATATGGCCCGCCAGCCTTTCCCGGTATGATGTTCGCCCCCGCAGTCTGGATTGCGAATACGCCATGACCTTGCAGTACCCTACAATCGCCGATTGCGTCGGCAACACGCCCCTGGTCCGCTTGCAACGCATGGCGGGTGAAACCAGCAATACCCTGTTGCTCAAGCTCGAAGGCAACAACCCGGCCGGGTCGGTAAAAGACCGCCCGGCGCTGTCGATGATCACCCGCGCCGAGTTGCGTGGGCAGATCCAGCCCGGCGACACCCTGATCGAAGCCACTTCCGGCAACACCGGGATCGCCTTGGCCATGGCCGCCGCGATCAAGGGCTACAAGATGGTCCTGATCATGCCCGACAACGGCAGCGCGGAGCGCAAGGCAGCGATGACCGCCTATGGCGCCGAGCTGATCCTGGTCACCCAGGAAGAAGGCATGGAAGGCGCGCGTGACCTCGCCGAGCGCATGGCCGCCGAAGGTCGTGGCCTGGTGTTGGACCAGTTTGCCAACGGCGATAACCCCGAGGCGCACTACACCTCCACCGGTCCGGAAATCTGGCGCCAGACCCAGGGCACCATCACCCATTTCGTCAGTTCGATGGGCACCACCGGCACCATCATGGGCAATTCGCGCTACCTCAAGGAGCAGAACCCCGACATCCAGATCATCGGCCTGCAACCGATGGAAGGCTCGGCCATCCCCGGCATCCGCCGCTGGCCCGAAGAGTACCTGCCGAAGATCTACAACTCGACGCGCGTGGATCGCATCATCGACATGGCCCAGCGTGAAGCCGAAGACACCACCCGCCGCCTGGCGCGTGAAGAAGGCATCTTCTGCGGCGTGTCCTCCGGTGGCGCGGTGGCGGGCATGTTGCGCCTGTCCCGGGAAGTGGAAAACGCGGTGATCGTCGCGATCATCTGTGACCGAGGCGACCGCTACCTGTCGACCGGCATCTTCGACGCGCCCAACTGATGGCCAAGCACGAGAGAGGCCTGCGCTTCCAACCGACGGGCGGCAGCCGGGCCCCACAGATTCCCGTGGGCAAGAAACAGCGCCTGACCATCGAGCGCCTGGCCAACGATGGCCGTGGCATCGTGTTCTTTGAAGGTCGCACCTGGTTCGTCAACGGCGCGCTCGCCGGCGAAGAGGTTGAAGCGCGGGTGTTGGGCGCCCATGGCAAAGTGGTCGAGGCGCGCACCGAAAGAGTCTTCAAGGCCAGCGAACTGCGCCGCCCTGCGCCGTGCGCGCACTTCGGCCGCTGCGGTGGCTGCAGCGTGCAGCACCTGCCCCATGACGAACAACTTGCCCTGAAACAGCGCATGCTCGCCGAGCAGCTGTCCCGCGTGGCGGCGGTCGAACCGCTGGAGTGGGTAGCCCCGTTGAGCGGGCCGGAATTCGGCTACCGGCGCCGCGCCCGCGTGGCTGTGCGCTGGGATGCCAAGGCGAAAAAACTCGAGGTGGGTTTCCGCGCTGTGGCCAGCCAGGACATCATTGCCATCGATGATTGCCCGGTGCTGGTACAGGCCTTGCAGCCGATCATGCAGCGCCTGCCCAACATGCTGCGCCGCCTGAGCAAGCCACAGGCCCTGGGCCATGTGGAGCTGTTCAGTGGCTCGTCCGTCGCCGTGCTGCTGCGGCATATGGCGCCGTTGTCGGATGCGGATCTGCTGATCCTGAAAGAATTCTGCGCGTTCCATGAAGCCCAATTGTGGCTGCATGGCGAGGGCCAGCCGGAACCCGTCGAGGCTGATCTGCCACTCGGTTTTCGACTCGACGCATGGGACTTGGAGCTGGCGTACCGGCCAGGGGATTTTGTCCAGGTCAACGCCGGCGTCAACGAGGCGATGGTCGCCCAGGCCCTGGAATGGCTGGCGCCACAACCCGACGAGCGGGTGCTGGATCTGTTTTGCGGCCTGGGCAACTTCGCCCTGCCACTGGCGCGCCAGGTGCGTGAAGTGGTGGCGGTGGAAGGCGTGCAAACCATGGTGGACCGCGCGGCACTCAACGCCGTCAGCAACAATTTGCATAATGTGCAGTTTTTTCAGGCCGATTTGTCCCAGCCTTTGACTGACGCGGAATGGGCCAAACAGGGCTTTTCTGCGGTACTCTTGGACCCACCCCGTGACGGTGCCCTGGAGGTTGTGCGCAAGCTCGCCACCCTTGGGGCCAAGCGCCTGGTGTATGTGTCCTGCAACCCGGCCACGCTGGCGCGGGACACGGTTGAGTTGGTCAAGCAAGGCTACCGGCTAAAACGTGCCGGGATCCTCGACATGTTTCCGCAAACAGCGCATGTCGAGGCCATGGCGTTATTTGAGGCGGGCTAGGATGCCCGTTTAATCCGACTGGCCTGCATTCTCCAAGGCCTGTGATCTGCCAGGGAGTCTGCAGTAAAAGGTCGGCGATGATATTGGCGCACCGAAGGTGCGTCGTAGGGAAGGTAAGCAAGATGGTACAGGTGAGAGCACACCAGCCGATCAACACCGACGGCAGTATCAATCTCGAGGCATGGCTGGATCATGCCATCAGTGTCGACCCGGCACTGGACCGTGAAGCCTTGAAAGCAGCCTGCGAGTTCGCTCGTGAGTCTGAACAGCAAGACAATGCGGCCAAGAACCTGTGGGCCGAAGGCACTTCAAGCTTTCGCACCGGGTTGGAAATCGCCGAGATCCTCGCCGATCTCAAGCTGGACCAGGATTCGCTGATCGCCGCCGTGCTCTATCGCGGCGTGCGTGAAGGGCACATTCCGTTGCCGACGGTCAGCCAGCGCTTCGGCGCGGTGGTGGCCAAACTGATCGACGGCGTGCTGCGCATGGCTGCCATCAGTGCCAGCCTGAGCCCGCGCCAGTCGATGGTGCTGGGCACCCAGGGCCAGGTCGAAAACCTGCGCAAGATGCTGGTGGCGATGGTCGACGACGTGCGCGTCGCCCTGATCAAGCTGGCCGAACGCACCTGCGCGATCCGTGCGGTAAAGACCGCTGACGACGAAAAGCGCAACCGCGTGGCCCGCGAGGTGTTCGACATCTACGCGCCACTGGCGCACCGCCTGGGCATCGGCCATATCAAGTGGGAGCTGGAGGACCTGTCCTTCCGCTACCTCGAACCCGATCAATACAAACAGATCGCCACCCTGCTGCACGAGCGGCGCCTCGACCGTGAGCGCTTCATCACCGACGTGATGGGCCAGCTGCGTTCCGAGCTGCAGGCCACCGGTGTGGATGCCGACATCAGCGGCCGCGCCAAACACATCTATTCCATCTGGCGCAAAATGCAGCGCAAGGGCCTGGCCTTCAGCCAGATCTACGACGTGCGTGCGGTGCGCGTGCTGGTGCCGGAAATGCGCGATTGCTACACCGCGCTCGGCATCGTCCACACCCTGTGGCGGCACATTCCCAAGGAATTCGACGACTACATCGCCAACCCCAAGGAAAACGGCTATCGCTCGCTGCACACGGCGGTGATCGGCCCCGAGGGCAAGGTGCTGGAAGTGCAGATCCGCACCCACGCCATGCACGAAGAGGCGGAGCTGGGGGTGTGCGCGCACTGGCGCTACAAGGGCACCGACGTCAAGGCCGGGTCCAACCAGTACGAAGAGAAAATCTCCTGGCTGCGCCAGGTGCTGGAATGGCACGAAGAGCTTGGCGACATCGGCGGCCTGGCGGAACAGCTGCGGGTGGATATCGAGCCGGACCGGGTCTACATCTTCACTCCCGACGGCCACGCCATCGACCTGCCCAAGGGCGCCACGCCGCTGGACTTTGCGTACCGCGTACACACCGAGATCGGCCACAACTGCCGTGGCGCCAAGATCAACGGGCGTATCGTGCCGCTCAACTACAGCCTGCAGACCGGCGAACAGGTCGAGATCATCACCAGCAAGCATGGCACGCCGAGCCGCGACTGGTTGAACCCGAACCTGGGCTACATCACCACGTCGCGGGCGCGGGCGAAGATTGTCCACTGGTTCAAGCTGCAGGCGCGCGACCAGAACGTCGCCGCCGGCAAGACCCTGCTCGAACGCGAACTGGCGCGCCTGGGCCTGCCGCAGGTGGACTTCGACAAGTTGGCCGAAAAAGCCAACATGAAGATCGCCGAAGACATGTTCGCCGCCCTCGGTGCCGGCGACCTGCGCCTGGCGCAGCTGGTCAACCTGGCCCAGCAACTGGTCGAGCCGGAACGCGGCAACGAGCAGCTGGAGCTGATCCCGCGCAAGGCCACGGGCTACAAGCCGGGCAAGCGCGGCGATATCCAGATCCAGGGCGTGGGCAACCTGCTGACCCAGATGGCCGGCTGCTGCCAGCCTCTGCCAGGCGATGCCATTGTCGGCTACATCACCCAGGGCCGTGGCGTGAGCATTCACCGCCAGGACTGCGCCTCGGTGCTGCAGTTGGGCGGGCGCGAGCCGGAGCGGATCATCCAGGTCAGCTGGGGCCCGGTGCCGGTGCTCACCTACCCGGTGGACATCGTGATCCGCGCCTACGACCGGTCCGGTCTGCTGCGTGACGTTTCGCAAGTGCTGCTCAACGAGCGGATCAACGTATTGGCGGTCAACACCCGCTCGAATAAAGAGGACAACACCGCGTTGATGTCCCTGACCATCGAGATCCCGGGACTGGATGCGCTGGGGCGGTTGCTGGGGCGGATTTCCCAGTTGCCGAACATCATTGAAACCCGGCGTAATCGCACCCCGTAATGCGGTCTGAAAATGTATAAGGGCTGCTGTCTGTGGGAGCCGGGCTTGCCCGCGATGCAGGCGACTCGGTCTGACTGACAGACCGAGTGGAGGCCATCGCAGGCAAGCCAGCTCCCACAGTAGATTTTCAGCGGTTCCAGACAATGGGCAGAGATTGACTGATGTATTCACTTGAAGACCTGCTGCACCTCATGAAGCGCCTGCGGGACCCGCAATACGGCTGCCCGTGGGACCTCAAGCAAACCTACGCAACCATCGTCCCGCACACCCTGGAAGAAGCCTACGAAGTCGCCGACGCCATCGAGCGCGGGGATTTCGATCACCTGCAGGGCGAGCTGGGTGACCTGTTGTTCCAGGTGGTGTATTACAGCCAGCTGGCGCGCGAAGAAGGGCGCTTCGAATTTGCCGGGGTGATCGACAGCATCACCCGCAAGTTGATCCGTCGCCATCCGCATGTGTTCCCGACCGGTGATTTGTACGCGCCGCTGGATATTCCGCAGTTAAGCGAGGAGCAGGTCAAGGAGCGCTGGGAGCAGATCAAGGCCGAGGAGCGCGCGGAAAAATCCGACGCACCGGAGCAGCTCTCGCTGCTGGACGATGTGCCGACCGCGTTGCCATCGTTGTCGCGTGCCGCCAAATTGCAGAAGCGCGCCAGCCAGGTCGGGTTCGATTGGCCATCGGCCTTGCCGGTGGTCGACAACGTGCGCGAAGAGCTGGATGAAGTGCTCGAAGCCATGGCCGATAACGACCCGGTGGCTATCGCCGACGAGGTCGGTGACCTGCTGTTTGCGGCAGTCAACCTGGCCCGTCATCTCAAGGTCGACCCCGAAACCGCGCTGCGTGGCGCCAACGCCAAGTTCGAACGCCGTTTCCGATTTATCGAACAGGCATTGCGCGACACGCACCAACCCATAGAAGATTGCACCCTCGAAGAGTTGGACGCCCTGTGGGGCGAAGCCAAACGTCAGGAAAAGAATGTGTCCAGCTGCGGTTGAGCAGTTGCCTAAGTGAGTAAGCACCATGAGCCTTTCCCTTCGCGACCAGTTGCTCAAAGCAGGTCTGGTCAACCAAAAGCAGGCCAAGCAGGTCGGCAAAGAGAAACAGAAACAGCAGCGCCTGGTCCACAAGGGCCAGATCGAGGCCGATGATACCCAGGCTCGCCTGGCTGCCGAGGCGCAGGCCGAGAAGGTCAAGCGCGACCAGGAGCTGAACCGCCAGCAGCAGGAAAAAGCCGAGGCCAAGGCCCGCACGGCCCAGGTCAAGCAACTGATCGAGACCTCGCGCCTGCCCAAGCTGACCACCGAGGACTACTACAACTTCGTGGATGACAAGAAGGTCAAGCGCCTGTCGGTCAACACATTGATGCGCAACAAGCTGAGCAACGGCTCCCTGGCCATCGTGCACCACGGCGGCGGCTACGAGGTGATCCCGCGCGAGGCCGCCCTGAAGATCCAGGAACGCGCCCCGGAGCGTATCGTGCAGCTCAACATCCTCACCGAAAGCCAGGTGCCGGACGAGGATGATCCGTACGCCGCGTACCAGATCCCTGACGATCTGATGTGGTAAGGGGTCAAAGCATTGCAATGACCCGATTGTGAGGAGCTGCAGCGTCGCCGTGGCACACAGGCTTGTGAGAATGGCAGGCGTGTCGTGGCAAGCAGGCTTGAGAGGATGACAGGCGTGTCGTGGCAAGCAGGCTTGTCAGGGTGACAGGTGTGTCGTGGCAAGCAGGCTTGTCAGGGTGACAGGTGTGTCGTGGCAAGCAGGCTTGTCAGGATGGCAGGTGTGTCGTGGCAAGCAGGCTTGTCAGGGTCACAGGTGTGTCGTGGCAAGCAGGCTTGTGAGGATGACAGGAGTGTCGTGGCAAGCAGGCTCGTCAGAGTGACAGGTGTGTCGTGGCAAGCAGACTTGTCAGGGTGACAGGTGTGTCGTGGCAAGCAGGCTTGTGAGGATGACAGGAGTGTCGTGGCAAGCAGGTTTGTCAGAGTGACAGGTGTGTCGTGGCAAGCAGGCTTGTCAGAGTGACAGGTGTGTTGTGGCGAGCAGGCTTGCCCTGCGTTGGGGTGCGAAGCGCCCCCAAAAAAAACCAAGCCCAAAAAAACCAAGCCAACAAAACACAAACCCCGCTCAAAAGGCGGGGTTTTTGTTTATAGGCACCCCAGCTGCGTGGGGCTGGGATGCCTACAGGATTTCAGAGTCTCAGGAGCCTTGCGCCTGGCTTCTCATTTCAAGGGCTTCAAGCTCGTTTTTATAATTATGAGCGTCGCTCTCATTGTGAAACATGCCGACCAACATATCTTGTTGGTGTACATCCCAGATGTGAATCCCATGGCCCAGTGCTTCGTGGGACATATGTTCGTCGTCGCGTTCAGTTACTTTTACAGTCATCTGCTTGCTCCAATCTCTGGTGGATCTGCGGCAAGTCGTCGCAGGCCTTTGTTATATGTTTTGTTAGCTTGCTAAGTAAACCGATTTTGCACGCAACAAATCATTGCGCAAAACGCAACAGTGCTGCAGGCCGCGAAAACCGCGACATTGCGCCGCAGGGTGCTGAGTTATATGACAAAAGTTTCATGTTCGAGTGAGGCTTTTTAGCCCTTTATTGGCCTCGCCGGCGATGGCGTTCTACGAGCCGCCACACATCCAAGGCGAAAAAAAGCCCCGCATTCGCGAGGCTCTTTGTTCCATCTACCGATCAGCTACCTTTGACAGCCTTGCCGTCAACGGTACCGTCCTGCAGCATGATGTTGTATTCCTTGCCGTCGGTCTCGACCTGGCGCAGGGCAACGAGGATGCCACCCTGGTCCTTGGCAAACCACATCTGGGTGATGCGCTTGCTCTGCGTCGGGTCACGCACGCGCTCGACCTTGATCGCGTCGATGGAGCCGACCTTGGTCTGGACCTTTTCCGGGCCGATCACGCGGAAGTCGTAGGTGTCGACGTCAGTGCCTTCCACCACGTTGTAGCTCATGCTCTTCTTGCCCGCTGCCACGTCGCGCTGCAGCGCCAACTGGTAGGTGGACTTGTCAAGCATGCCGCTTTGCAAGGGCACATTGACCGGGTCCTTGTTCTCGAAACCGGTGACTTTCTTGGCCGCCTGGTCGAAGTCCAGGTTGATCTTCTTGGCCTTGCCCAGGCCGCCGCGCTCGAAGGTGTAGCTCTTCGGTTGCAGGGCATCCTTGTCAAACTGGATCACGCTGGTTTCGGTCAGGCTGGCGATCATCATGGAAGCCTTGAAATTCAAGGTCCAGGTGCCGTCGCCGTTCTTGGTCAGGCTGCGCTCAGCCGAACCACTCATGGGCAACTGTTTCCAGTCGGCGGTGTAGCTCGCGGAGAAAGGGTGAAGGTCTGCTGCTTGCACGGCAGGCAAGGCGAACAGCGCAAAAGCGAAGAGCAAGGCGCGACGCATAAAATCTCCTAGGTTCGAATCAAGTGGCCGCTGGCCGCAAGTAACTGACCGTCCAATAATGCACCCTGGTCGCCAAGAATCAACCGCCCCTCGGCAAACCAGCGAACCGCCAGCGGGTAAATCCTGTGTTCCTGGGTGTGAACCCGTTGCGCAAGCGTCTGCGCCGAGTCGTCAGACTCTACCGGAACCACTGCCTGTACGACCAGAGGCCCGCCATCGAGTTCCTCGGTGACGAAGTGCACACTGCAGCCATGCTCGCTGTCACCGGCGTCGAGTGCGCGCTGGTGCGTGTGCATGCCTTTGTACTTGGGGAGCAGGGAAGGGTGGATATTGAGCAGGCGCCCTTCGTAGTGCCGCACGAAATCCGCGCTGAGGATGCGCATGAAGCCGGCGAGTACCACAAGTTTGGGGTTGAAAGCGTCGATCAGGTCGACCAGGGCACTGTCGAAGGCCTCGCGGCCTTCGAAAGCCTTGTGATCCAGGGAGCGGGTTTCGATGCCCGCGTCCCTGGCGCGTTGCAGGCCGTAGGCGTCGCTGCGGTTGGAGATCACCGCAGCGATGCGCACCGGGCTGTCGCCGGTGCGCGTGCTGTCGATCAGGGCCTGCAAGTTACTGCCGGTGCCGGAAAGCAGCACCACGACATCACAGGTCTGGGACATCAATGCGCCTTGAGGTTCTTCAGTTCAACCTGGGCTGCGCCTTCCGGGGCAGTGGCGATCTGGCCGATGACCCATGGCTGCTCGCCGGCTTCACGCAGTACATTCAGCGCGGTTTCCACGTGCTCTTGTGCCACGCAGATGACCATGCCCACGCCGCAGTTCAGCACGCGGTGCATTTCGGTTTCGTTGACGTTGCCTTTCTCTTGCAGCCAGTCGAACACTGCAGGACGCTGCCAGCTGGCCACGTCGACGATTGCCTGGGCACCTTTTGGCAGCACGCGCGGGATGTTGTCCAGCAGGCCGCCGCCGGTGATGTGGGCCATGGCCTTGACCGCGCCAGTGTCCTTGATCAGCTTGAGCAGTGGCTTGACGTAGATGCGCGTCGGGGCCATCAGCAGGTCGGTCAGTGGCTTGCCGTCGAGCTGGATGTTCTCGATATCGGCGCCGGACACTTCGATGATCTTGCGGATCAGCGAGTAGCCGTTGGAGTGCGGGCCGGAAGAAGGCAGGGCGAGCAGGGCGTCACCCGCGGCGACTTTGGAGCCGTCGATGATCTCGGCTTTTTCCACGACGCCGACGCAGAAGCCGGCCAGGTCGTAGTCTTCGCCTTCGTACATGCCTGGCATTTCAGCGGTTTCGCCGCCGACCAGAGAGCAACCCGACAGTTCGCAGCCGGCGCCGATGCCGGTGACTACCTGGGTGGCGGTCTCGACGTTGAGCTTGCCGGTGGCGTAGTAGTCCAGGAAGAACAACGGCTCGGCGCCGCACACCACCAGGTCGTTGACGCACATGGCCACCAGGTCGATGCCGATGCTGTCGTGCTTGTTCAGGTTCAGCGCCAGGCGCAGCTTGGTGCCCACGCCGTCGGTGCCGGAAACCAGCACAGGCTGCTTGTAGCCGGCCGGGATTTCGCAGAGGGCGCCAAAACCGCCCAGGCCGCCCATGACTTCGGGGCGCGCAGTGCGCTTGGCGACGCTCTTGATGCGTTCGACCAATGCTTCACCGGCGTCGATGTCTACACCGGCGTCCTTGTAGCTCAGGGAGGGTTGCTTGCTCATGATCCAGGCCTTTAGGGGGGATTTCTGGGTAACGACCGAGCGGGCAGGGGCTTTTGAACAGCGGCCCAGCCGTTGACGGTCTGCGAAGGCGCGCGATTTTATCAGGCTTGAGGGGCAGCGGCCATCCTCGGGCCGACGGGCAGGGCTGCATATCTGAAAAAAGCCGGTTAAAAAAATGCTAATCGGGTCTGCCATGCTGCGTATTAAGGTATAGCCTTTAATCCGCTATCGTTATGACAGTACGAAAACTTACCGAGACCCTGTGAATGTTTTACCGGTCGCTGTGGTCACAGCCTTGCCAAGCCGAGTTCACGCGGTCTGTTCCAGCCGCTAAATTTGTCGTTCGGGAATCTTCCATGCGTCTGTGTAAATTCTTTTTTGTGGGCTGCCTGTCTTGGGTCAGCCTGGCGAGTCATGCCGAAACCCTCAATGGTCTTTATCAAGTACTTGAACCGGTCAGCAGTCAGTCCCCGCAGGAGCGCGACCAGGCCACCCAGCGCGCCGTGCAGACGCTGGTGATCCGCCTCACCGGCGATGCCAAGGCCGCCGATGGCCCGGGCCTGGCGGCGGTGCGCAAGGATCCGCAGCAAATCATCAGTCAATACGGCTACGACGCCGGCCCGCCGGAAAGCCTGCAAGTCGATTTCGACCCAGTCAGCACCGATCGCGCCCTGCGTGACGCCGGCCTGTCGATCTGGGGCAGCAATCGGCCCTCGATCCTCGGTTGGTGGCTGAACGACTCCACCGAAGGCAGCAGCCTGGTGGGTGATGGTCAGACTATCGCCCAGGCGCTGCGCCGTGCGGCACAACACCGTGGCTTGCCGTTGCGCCTGCCGCTGGGCGATCTGGATGAGCAGGTCGTTGCCACCGCGCCGAACCTTGAAAGCGCCGATGCCACGCCATTGCGCGCCGCTTCCGAACGCTACGGCGCCGATGCCTTGCTCGCCGTGCACGCGCGCCAGGAAGGCAATCAGTGGCAGGCCAAATGGCGCCTGTGGCTGGGCGACAAGAGCGATCAGGGCACTGCGCAAGGCGCCGACACCGCCGCCGTGGCCGATGCGGTGATGTTGGCCGTCAGCCAGAAGCTGGCGCCGCGTTTTGCGGTCAAGCCCGGTGCGAGCGCCGAACAACTGTTGGAAGTGCAGGGCATGAACCTGGAGCGCTACGCGGCCCTGGGTCATCTGCTCGAGCCGTTTGGTGGCCATCCGCTGCGGGTGGATGGCAATCGCATTGTGTATCGCGTCAACGGCAGCGCCGACCAGTTGCGTACCCAGTTGAGCCTGGCCAAGTTGCAGGAGGTGCCGGCCGGCGAGGCGCCTATGCAGCAGCCAGTGGGTGATGGCACCCAGCCGGCGCCCGCTCCTGAGCCGCAGGCGCAGCTGCGTTTTCGCTGGTAAACGTTCTTCCTTTATATAGAAGCAAAGACAGATGGAGTGGTTTATGGCGGATACGCGTCGTTGGGTGTGGCTTGGCGGGCTGGTCCTGCTGTGCGCTTTTGTATTCTTGCTGCATTCGATCCTGACGCCGTTCCTGGTGGCGTTGCTGCTCGCCTATCTGTTCGATCCCGTGGTGGATCGCCTGGAAAAAGCCGGACTGTCGCGGACCCTGGGCGTGGTGACGGTGTTTGCCCTGTTCACGTTGATCATCACTGCATTGGTGCTGGTGCTGGTGCCGATGCTGGCCAAGCAACTGTTTCGCTTGTACGAGCTGGCGCCGCAAATGCTTGACTGGCTGCAACACACGGCGATGCCGTGGGTGCAGACCAAGCTGGGGTTGGCGGATGGCTTCTGGAAGTTCGACAAGGTCAAGGCTGCGATCAGCGAGCACATGGGCCAGACCACCGACATTGTCGGGGTGGTGCTCAGTCAGGCCACCGCATCCAGCCTGGCGCTGATCGGCTGGCTGACCAACCTGGTGTTGATCCCGGTGGTGGCGTTCTACCTGCTGCGCGACTGGGACATTATGATGGCCAAGATCCGCAGCCTGCTGCCACGCAACCGCGAAGAGCGCATCGTGGCCCTGGCTGGCGAATGCCATGAGGTGCTGGGGGCCTTCGTACGGGGGCAGTTGCTGGTGATGCTGGCCCTGGGGATCATCTACGCGGCAGGCTTGATGGCGATCGGCCTGGAGCTGGGCCTGTTGATCGGCCTGATCGCCGGCCTGGCGGCTATCGTGCCGTACATGGGTTTTGTGATCGGGATCGGCGCGGCGCTGGTTGCCGGGTTGTTCCAGTTTGGCGGCGACCTGTACCCGATGCTGGGGATTGTCGCGGTGTTCATGGTTGGCCAGGCCCTGGAAGGCATGGTGCTCACGCCGTTGCTGGTGGGCGACCGGATCGGCCTGCACCCGGTGGCGGTGATCTTTGCGATCCTGGCGGGCGGTGAGCTGTTCGGTTTTACCGGCATCCTGCTGGCGCTGCCGGTGGCGGCGGTGATCATGGTGCTGGTGCGCCATGTGCACGATCTGTACAAGGATTCGGATGCGTATACCGGGGTCGAAGACCCGGACCTGTAACCGTTTCATCACAAACCCGGCCTGAGCCGGGTTTGTTGTTTCTGGGGGCAGGGCGTCAAACAATCTGCGAAAAACCGCCAAGTTAACGCAAACCTTTGATTTTGCTTGTGGTCTGCTGCATTGTGCGCCCGGCGTCACGGGTATAAACTTTGCAAACTTTACACAGAGGCCACTAACGGTTCGTTTGGAGCCGTTCAGTCAGCATGAAACCGATTCAGCTGCCCTTGGGTGTGCGTCTGCGTGATGACGCCACCTTTATCAACTACTACCCAGGCGCCAATGCCGCTGCACTCGGCTATGTCGAGCGGCTCTGCGAAGCCGACGCCGGGTGGACCGAAAGCCTGATCTATCTGTGGGGCAAGCACGGCGTAGGGCGTACCCACCTGTTGCAGGCCGCATGCCTGCGTTTCGAGCAGATGGGCGAGCCGGCGGTGTACCTGCCATTGGCAGAGTTGATGGACCGCGGTATCGGCATCTTCGACCACCTCGAGCAATACGAGCTGGTGTGCCTGGACGACCTGCAGGCGATTGCCGGCAAGGCGGAGTGGGAAGAAGCGCTGTTTCATCTGTTCAACCGCCTGCGCGACAGTGGCCGGCGCCTGCTGATCGCCGCCTCGACGTCGCCGCGTGAATTGCCGGTGAAGCTGGCAGACCTCAAGTCGCGCCTGACCCTGGCGTTGATCTTCCAGATGCGCCCCCTGTCCGACGAAGACAAATTGCGTGCCCTGCAGTTGCGCGCATCCCGTCGCGGCCTGCACCTGACCGACGAGGTCGGACACTTCATTCTGACTCGCGGTACGCGCAGCATGAGCGCGTTGTTCGATTTGCTCGAACAGCTCGACCAGGCCTCTTTGCAAGCCCAGCGCAAGCTGACCATTCCCTTCCTCAAGGAAACCCTTGGCTGGTAGCCGGCCCTTTGTTTTCAGGACTTTCGGCAATTTCCAGGCGTCAGAAAACCCGCGTTTGGGCCGTTTTGGCCACGCGAAAGGCGGGTAAGGGGTGTTAAGGGCTTAGATGTCATAGTCCAAACAAGAAGTCACATAGATCACGATTGAATTTGCAAATCGATGTGATAGAAGGCATAGTCTCGACTTCTTTACATATCAGCCACGGTCGTGCCCATGCTAAATCGCTTCGCACCCCTCGTGCCTCTCGCACTCGTTACCCTGTTGTTTGGTTGCGCCTCCCACCCTCAACAGGTGGCAGAACAGCAAAAACCACAGGTTCAAAATCAGGCAAAATTCGTTGCTGCACAGTCTTCCACTGTTTATGAGGAAGAAGTGGCAACTGAAAAGGAACTGGCCGACTTCGCCGGCAACAAGCCTTACCAGCTTCCAGTCCTCGCCGACAGTATCCTCGAACGCGGCATGTCCCTGATCGGTACCCGTTACCGTTTCGGCGGTACCTCTGAAGCCGGTTTCGACTGCAGCGGCTTCATCGGTTATCTGTTTCGTGAAGAAGCTGGCATGAACCTGCCACGCTCCACGCGCGAAATGATCAACGTGAATGCACCGTTGGTCGCACGCAACAACCTCAAGCCCGGTGATCTGCTTTTCTTCAGTACAGCGGGTCGTGGTCGCGTCAGCCATGCCGGTATCTACCTGGGCGATAACCAGTTTATCCACTCCAGCAGCCGTCGCAGTGGCGGTGTTCGAGTCGACAACCTGGGTGACAGCTACTGGAGCAAAACCTTCATCGAAGCCAAGCGCGCACTCGCCATGGCCCCGACGACGGTTACCGCTAGCAAGTAAACTTAAAGTGATACTTGAAGTTTGACGTGTAAGCGCTAGAATCCCTGGATATTGTTGGAATCCGTTCGCGCGAGCTTTGCTTGCGCGTTCTGGTTTTCAGCGTTCGGCAGCGAAAGCCGCATCCAGACCAGGATTGTTCTGCACATGTCGACCTCGGCCCGCCTGATTCTCATTGTTTGCGCCGCGCTGCTCAGCGCCTGCGCCAGCCGTCCACCGCCGCCCGCTCCCGTAGCGGTGAAACCCAAGCCGGTGTTCAACTACTCCACACAGAATTTTTCGCCTGCTGCCGAAGATGTGCTCTTCCGTGCCTTGGGCCTGGTTGGCACGCCTTATCGATGGGGCGGCAACACGCCGGACTCAGGGTTTGACTGCAGTGGCTTGATCGGCTTTGTGTTTCGCGATGCGGCCGGTATTTCCCTGCCGCGTACCACCCGTGAGCTGATCGTGATGCGCGCGCAGGATGTCAGCGAGCAGAACCTGCAAACCGGCGACCTGTTGTTCTTCGCCACCGGTGGCGGTTCCCAGGTCAGCCACGCCGGGATCTATGTGGGAGAGGGCCGCTTCGTGCACGCGCCACAGACCGGCGGTACGGTAAAGCTGGATACCTTGTCCAAGGCGTATTGGCAGAATGCCTACCTGAGTGCCAAGCGCGTATTGCCAGGCAATCTGGCGCGTAACCCCTGACGGACCGTATCACTGTAGGAGCCGGCAAGCCGGCTCCTACCCATCATTTAGCGGCCGACACCCGCCACACCTTGTTCCCCACATCATCTGCCACCAGCAAACCCCCCTGCTGATCAATCACCACGCCCACCGGCCGGCCCATGGCTTTCTCATCCTTGTCGAGGAAACCGGTCAGCACGTCCACGGGCTGCCCCTTGGGCTGGCCAGCCTCGAACGGGACGAAGATCACCTTGTAGCCACTGTGCGGCTTGCGGTTCCACGACCCATGCTGGCCGATGAACGCGCCGTTGCTGAACTGGGCGGGCAGTTTGCTGCCCTCGGCAAACGTCAATCCCAGGGAGGCGGTGTGCGGGCCCACTGCATAATCCGGCGCGATCGCCTTGGCGACCAAGTCCAGGTTCTGCGGGCTGACGCGCACGTCCACATGCTGCCCGTAGTAGCTGAAGGGCCAGCCATAGAATGCGCCGTCCTTGACTGAGGTGATGTAGTCCGGCACCAGGTCGCTGCCGATTTCATCGCGTTCGTTCACTGCCGTCCACAGCTTGCCGCTTTGTGGTTCCCAGGCCATGCCGTTGGGGTTGCGCAGGCCGGAGGCGAAGATGCGGTGCTCGCCGCTGGCACGATCGACTTCCCAGATGGCCGCCCGGCCTTGTTCCGCTTCCAGGCCGTTTTCACCGACATTGCTGTTGGAACCGACGCTCACATACAGTTTGCTGCCGTCCTTGCTCGCCACCACGTTCTTGGTCCAGTGGTGATTGATGCTGCCGCCCGGCAGGTCGACGACTTTGGTGCCGGCCTCCTTGATCGCGGTTTCACCCGGTTGATAGGGGAAGCGCAACAGCTTGTCCGAGTCGGCCACGTACAGATCATTACCGACCAGAGTCATGCCAAACGGCGAATTGAGGTTTTCCAGGAACACCGTGCGCGTTTCGGCGACGCCATCGTGGTCGGCGTCACGCAGCAAGGTGATGCGGTTCGGGCTCGGCACAGCGGCGCCGGCACGGCCCATGACTTTCTCCATGACCCAGCCGCGAATACCCTTGGCGTCATCCGGCTTGGGTGGCGCGTTGGTTTCCGCCACCAGCACGTCGCCATTGGGCAATACATACAGCCAGCGCGGATGGTCCAGGCCTTCGGCGAACGCCGCCACCTGGGTGCCGGCAGCGGCGGTGGGCTTGGCGCCGTCCGGCCAGCCAATCGCCGGGGCGATATTCACGGTCGGGATCAGGGTCTTGTTTGGCTCCGGCAACTTGGGCGACGGCCCGGTGCCATCGGAGACCTGCAAGGTAGAGCTTTCCCCGCAGGCAGCGAGGGTGCCGGCGAGCATGATAAGCAGGGCGAGTCTGGTTTTGTGCATGGTGTTCTCCTTAATACCTGTAAGGGTAGAGGAGGCCGGCCGTAGGATGGTTCAAGTGCAAGGCCAGCTTTAATTGACGCTCCACCCCCAACCCACTAACCTTCGCGGCTTGTTCCAGGTGCTCTGTGACCCATGGGTCGACGGAGTGAAACAGGGAAGCCGGTGAGTGAGCGCACTTGTACACAGTGCTGCCGCGATTCCGGCGCTGCCCCCGCAACGGTAAATGAGTCAAGACGGTGCTTTTTGCCACTGTATCGCGTGCGATATGGGAAGGCGCGCTGTCGGCCTGTCCGAGTGCTCTCTTTATAAAGAGCCAGGGCGCCACTCATGAGTCCGGAGACCGGCCTGGTTCATCCAACAGCATCACGGTGGGCGATGCTTGGCTGTCTGTTTATCCTTTTTCCTGCCCGCCGTTTTTGTCCAGCCCCAACGGAGAGCTGCCATGACCGATTCCCCCGACCGCGACGAACGCCACCTGGCGCGCATGCTGCGCAAAAAAGCCGTGATCGATGAGCGCATCGCCAACTCCCCCAACGAATGCGGCCTGCTGCTGGTGCTCACCGGCAACGGCAAAGGCAAGAGCAGTTCGGCATTCGGCATGCTCGCCCGCGCCATGGGCCACGGCATGCAGTGCGGGGTGGTGCAGTTCATCAAGGGGCGCAACAGCACCGGTGAAGAGTTGTTCTTCCGCCGCTTTCCCGAGCAGGTGCGTTTTCATGTGATGGGCGAAGGCTTTACCTGGGAAACCCAGGACCGCCAGCGCGATATCGCCGCCGCCGAAGCCGCGTGGGCGGTGTCGCGCGAGTTGCTGCAAGACCCGTCCATCGGCCTGGTGGTGCTGGACGAGCTGAACATCGCCCTCAAGCACGGCTATCTCGACCTCGACCAGGTACTCAGCGACCTGCAGGCGCGCCCGCCAATGCAGCACGTGGTGGTGACTGGCCGTGGCGCTAAGCCCGAGTTGATCGAAATGGGCGACACCGTCACCGAGATGGGCATGCTCAAGCACGCGTTCCAGGCCGGTATCAAGGCACAGAAGGGCGTCGAACTTTGAATCAGCCCCGTCATTGCCCGGCTGTCTTGATCGCCGCACCGGCGTCCGGCCAGGGCAAAACCACCGTCACCGCCGCGCTCGCCCGTTTGCACCGCAATCTGGGGCGCAAAGTCCGCGTGTTCAAATGCGGCCCGGACTTTCTTGATCCGATGATCCACGAGCGCGCCAGTGGTGCGCCGGTGTATCAATTGGACATGTGGATGGTGGGCGAGCAGGAAAGTCGCCGCCTGTTGTGGGAAGCCGCCGCTGAGGCCGACCTGATCCTCATCGAAGGGGTGATGGGGCTGTTCGACGGCACGCCGTCCAGCGCCGACCTGGCGCGGCATTTCGGCGTGCCGGTATTGGGTGTGATCGACGGCACTGCGATGGCGCAGACGTTTGGCGCCCTGGCCTTGGGCCTCGCGCGTTATCAGCCGGATTTGCCGTTCGCGGGCGTGCTGGCCAATCGCGTCGGCACCTTGCGCCATGCGCAACTCCTCGAAGGCAGTCTCACCGAAGGCCTGCGCTGGTATGGCGCGCTGTCCCGTGAAACCGGGATCGAACTGCCGAGCCGCCACCTGGGGCTGGTGCAAGCCAGCGAGCTGAATGACCTCGACCTGCGCCTGGATGCTGCTGCGCAGGCACTGGGCAGCAGTTGTGAAGTTGCCTTGCCGCCGCCGGTGACCTTCGCCGCCCCCGAAGTGATCGAGGCCGAGCCGTTGCTGGCCGGTGTGCGCATTGCGGTGGCCCGTGACGAAGCGTTTGCCTTCACCTACGGTGCCAGCCTCGACCTGTTGCGGGCGATGGGCGCCGAGCTGCGCTTTTTCTCGCCGATCCATGACCGCGAATTGCCTGACGCCGACAGTCTGTATCTGCCCGGCGGCTATCCGGAACTGCACCACCAGGCGCTGTCGGAAAATACCTCGATGCTCGATGCCATCCGCGCCCATCACGCGGCCGGCAAACCCTTGCTCGCTGAATGTGGCGGCATGCTCTACCTGCTGGACTCGCTGACCGACGTCGACGGCACCCGCGCCGAACTGGTCGGCCTGCTGCAGGGCGATGCGGTGATGCAAAAGAAACTTGCGGCCCTGGCCCTGCAAAACGTCGAGCTGCCGGAAGGCGTGCTGCGTGGGCACACTTATCACCATTCCCTGACCAGCACCGAGTGGCAGCCGATTGCCCGTGGCGTCAGCCCCAATGGTGGGCGCGGCGCCGAGGCGGTGTTCCGACAAGGGCGTATGACCGCGTCCTACGTGCACTTCTATTTCCCGTCCAACCCGAGGGCGGTGGCGGCCTTGTTTGCGCCCGACCCTGAGGTGGCCAGCGCCGGCAAGCCGGCTCCCACCATTGACCGCGTTGAATCCCCATCCACTGTGGGAGCGGGCTTGCCCCCGATGCGGCCATGACCGACAACGCCTTCCCCCAGGCCGACCGCGACGCCGTCTACCGCGCCATCGCCGAGCGCCGCGACATGCGCCACTTCAGCGGCGGCAGCGTGGCCCCCGAGTTGCTGCACCGCTTGCTCCAGGCTGCACACCAGGCGCCGAGTGTCGGGCTGATGCAGCCGTGGCGCTTTATCCGCATCAGCGACCGCCAACTGCGTGGGCAGATCCAGCAATTGGTGGAAGAAGAACGCGTGCGCACTGCCGAGGCGTTGGGCGAGCGTTCCGATGAGTTCATGAAACTCAAGGTCGAAGGCATCCATGACTGCGCCGAAGTGCTGGTGGCAGCGCTGATGGATGATCGCGAGCGGCATATCTTCGGCCGGCGCACCTTGCCGGAAATGGACATGGCCTCGCTGTCCTGTGCGATCCAGAACCTGTGGCTGGCGGCTCGCGTCGAAGGGCTGGGCATGGGCTGGGTCTCGCTGTTCGAGCCCCAGGCCCTGGCCGACCTGCTGGGCCTGCCGCCCGGCGCGAAACCCCTGGCGGTGTTGTGCCTGGGGCCGGTGGCCGAGTTCTATCCGGCACCGATGTTGCAGCTCGAAGGCTGGACCGAACCACGGCCGCTGAGTGACATGTTGTATGAGAATGTGTGGGGAGTGAGTCAATGAGTGTGGCCTTGCTGTGTGTCGCCGCAGTGGCGCTGGATGCGCTGCTGGGTGAACCCAGGCGCTGGCATCCGCTGGTGGCGTTCGGCAATTTTGCCGGGCGTATCGAGCAACGTTTCAACAGCGGTGGCCGTGGCTGGCGCAGCCATGGGGTGACCGCGTGGTTTATCGCGGTGGTGCCGCTGACCCTGCTGGCGACCGCCCTGTCGTGGGCGCCGTATATCGGCTGGGTGCTGGAGATCCTCGCGCTGTACTGTGCCCTCGGCATGCGCAGCCTTGGCGAACACGTGATCCCGGTGGCCCAGGCGCTGCGCAGCGATGACCTGGAAGAAGCCCGCCAGCGCGTGAGCTACCTGGTCAGCCGCCAGACCAGTGAACTGGATCGCACCGAAGTTGCCCGCGCCGCCACTGAGTCGGTACTCGAAAACGGCAGCGATGCGGTGTTTGCCGCGCTGTTCTGGTTCGTCGTTGCCGGCGTGCCGGGCGTGGTGCTTTACCGCCTCAGCAACACCCTCGACGCGATGTGGGGCTATCGCAACGAACGCTTCGAACGCTTCGGCTGGGCTGCGGCAAAAATCGACGATCTGCTGAACTACATTCCGGCACGTCTGGTGGCGTTGACCTACGCAGTGCTGGGCAAAACCCGCCTGGCGCTCAAATGCTGGCGTACCCAGGGCCCGACGTGGGACAGCCCCAACGCTGGCCCGGTGATGGCCGCCGGTGCTGGCGCCTTGGGCGTGGAGCTGGGCGGCGCGGCGATCTACCACGGCGAGGTGCATCAACGGCCGCCACTGGGCGAAGGCCCGGCGGCGGATGCCGATTCCATCGACCGGGGCTGGCAACTGGTGCAGCGCGGCGTATGGTTATGGCTGCTGATCCTATGTGCGGGGGCGCAATTCTATGCTTGAACACGGTGGCCGGCTGCGCAAGGCGGCGATGCAGTACGGGATTGCCGAGGCTGATTGGCTCGACCTCTCCAGCGGCCTGGCGCCGTGGCCCTGGCCAATCCCCGAGATCCCGCTGCGAGCCTGGGCGCGCCTGCCGGAAACCGACGACGGCCTGGAGCAGGCCGCCAGCGAGTATTACGGCGCTGCGCATCTGTTGCCGGTGGCCGGTTCCCAGGCGGCGATCCAGCTGCTGCCGCGCTTGCGCCGTGCGGGCAAGGTCGGCGTGTTGTCGCCGTGCTATGCCGAACACGCCGAAGCCTGGCGCCGCGCCGGTTATGTGGTGCGCGAGGTGCAGGAGCAGGAAGTCGACTTCTTCCTTGATGGCCTCGACGTGCTGGTGGTGGTCAATCCCAACAATCCCACCGGCCTGAGCCTGGCGCCGCAACGCCTGCTCGACTGGCACACCCGGCTGGCCCAGCGCGGCGGTTGGCTGGTGGTGGACGAAGCGTTCATGGATGTCACCCCGCAACTGAGCCTGGCCAGCCAGGCCCATCAGGTCGGTTTGATCGTGCTGCGCTCATTCGGCAAGTTTTTCGGCCTGGCCGGTGTGCGCCTGGGCTTCGTGCTGGCCGAACGCAAACTGCTCAAGCTGCTCGCCGAACAGGTCGGGCCCTGGGCCGTCAGCGGGCCGACGCGCGTGCTGGGCCAGGCCTGCCTGCGCGACACCGCCGGGCACGCGCGACAACGTGCGCACTGCATCGAGGCTGGCCAGCGCCTCTACGCCTTGCTCAAGCGCCATGGTTTCCAGCCCCAGGGCGGCTGCGCGCTGTTTCAATGGCTGATCACACCGCATGCCGAGCGCATGCACGAATTCATGGCCCAGCGCGGCATTCTGCTGCGCCTGTTTGTCCACGACAGCAGCCTGCGCTTTGGCTTGCCCGACACCGAGGCGGACTGGCTGCGCCTCGACGAGGCCCTGGGCGCCTACAAGGAAGCTGCATGACTACGCTGATGGTGCAAGGCACCACCTCCGACGCCGGTAAAAGTACCCTGGTGACCGCGCTGTGCCGTTGGCTGGTGCGCCAAGGCGTGGGGGTGGCGCCGTTCAAGCCGCAGAACATGGCGCTCAACAGTGCCGTGACCGCCGAGGGTGGCGAAATCGGCCGCGCCCAGGCGGTGCAGGCGCAGGCTGCCAACCTCGCACCCCACACCGACATGAACCCGGTGCTGCTCAAACCCAACAGCGACACCGGCTCCCAGGTGATCATCCACGGCCGCGCCGTGACCAGCATGAACGCCGTGGCCTACCACGACTACAAAGCCATCGCGATGCAAGCGGTGCTGGCCTCCCACGCGCGGTTGAGCGAACGCTTCCCGGTGGTGATGGTCGAGGGCGCGGGCTCGCCGGCGGAAATCAACCTGCGCGCCAATGACATCGCCAACATGGGGTTCGCCGAGGCGGTGGACTGCCCGGTGCTGCTGATCGCCGACATCAATCGCGGCGGCGTGTTCGCCCATCTGGTCGGCACCCTGGAACTGCTGTCCCCGAGCGAACAGGCGCGGGTCAAGGGTTTCATCATCAACCGTTTTCGCGGCGACATCAGGCTGTTGCAACCGGGCCTGGATTGGCTCGAAGCACGCACCGGCAAACCGGTGGTGGGCGTGTTGCCCTACGTGATGGACCTGCACCTGGAAGCCGAAGACGGCATCGACCAGCGCCAGATCGACAAGGCCGCGCAAGTGCTCAAGGTGGTGGTGCCGGTACTGCCGCGCATCAGCAATCACACGGATTTCGACCCGTTGCGCCTGCACCCCCAGGTGGATTTGCAGTTCATCGGGCCGGGCCAGCCGATCCCAGCCGCCGACCTGATCATCCTCCCAGGCTCGAAAAGCGTGCGCAGTGACCTTGCCTACCTGCGCGCCAATGGTTGGGACAGCGCCGTGGCCCGGCATTTGCGCTACGGCGGCAAAGTGCTGGGGATTTGCGGTGGCCTGCAGATGCTCGGGGAGCAGGTGCATGACCCGCTGGGCCTCGAAGGGCCGGCCGGCTCCAGCCCTGGCCTGGGGCTGCTGGCATTCAGCACGACGTTGGAAGAAGAGAAGCAATTGCGCAATGTGCGCGGGCGTTTGTTGCTGGAGAACGCCGAGGTCAGTGGCTATGAAATTCACGCGGGCGTGACGTCCGGCGACGCGCTGTCGACCGCCGCGGTCCTGCTCGATGACGGCCGCAGTGATGGCGCGCAAAGTGCCGACGGGCAGATTCTTGGCACTTACCTGCATGGCCTGTTCGAGACGCCGGCGGCGTGCAGCGCCTTGCTGCGCTGGGCCGGCTTGCAGGATGTGCAGGAGGTGGATTACCACGCCCTGCGCGAGCGCGATATCGAGCGGTTGGCCGACTTGGTGGAAAACCATCTGGATACCGAACTGCTGCGCACGCTATGTGGGATTTGACGGTGCGCACGCACTCTCCCTGTCGGCGCTGGCTAGGCACCTCGTTGAATCAGCAAACCCCGGTTGGCGCCATCGCAGGCAAACCCGTGCCCACAGTTGAGCGGGTGGTAAATAGAGGGAGTGTCCCATGCACCAACTGATTCTCGGCGGCGCTCGCTCCGGCAAAAGCCGCCTGGCGGAAAAGCTCGCCGCTGACAGCGCGTTGCCCGTCATCTACATCGCCACCAGCCAGCCGCTGGACGGTGAAATGAACGCGCGCGTGGCCCTGCATCGCCAGCGCCGCCCCGACCAATGGGGCTTGATCGAAGAACCCGTAGAACTGGCGCGGGTGCTGCGCGAAAATGCCGCGCCGGATCGTTGCCTGCTGGTGGATTGCCTGACGCTGTGGCTGACCAATCTGCTGATGCTCGAAGACGCCGACCGCCTGGCGTTCGAGCGCGATCAATTGCTGGAAACCCTGGCCGCGCTGCCGGGGCAGATCATTTTTGTCAGCAACGAGACCGGATTGGGTGTCGTGCCGCTGGGCGAATTGACTCGCCGCTATGTGGATGAAGCCGGTTGGCTGCATCAAGCTTTGGCCGAGCGGTGTCAGCGTGTGGTCCTGACGGTTGCCGGCCTGCCCCTGACTTTGAAAGGTACTGCGATATGACTGACACCTGGTGGCTCAACCCCTGTAAGGCGATTGACGCTCAAGCGCATGAACAAGCCTTGGCACGCCAGCAACAATTGACCAAGCCGGCGGGCTCCCTTGGCCAGCTCGAAGCGCTGGCGGTGCAATTGGCCGGCCTGCAGGGCCAGGTCAAACCCTCGGTCGAGCAGCTATGGATTGCGATTTTTGCCGGTGATCACGGTGTGGTAGCCGAAGGCGTGTCGGCGTTTCCCCAGGAAGTGACCGGGCAGATGCTGCTCAATTTCGTCAGCGGCGGCGCGGCGATCAGCGTATTGGCGCGGCAGTTGGAGGCGCAACTGGAAGTGGTCGACCTCGGCACCGTCACGCCGTCGCTGGATTTGCCCGGGGTTCGTCACTTGAACCTCGGCGCGGGCACGGCCAACTTCGTCAACGGCCCGGCAATGACCGCAGCCCAAGGGCGCCTGGCCCTGCAGGCCGGGCGTGAGAGTGTGTTGCGCGCGCGCGAAAGCGGCGCACAGCTGTTTATCGGCGGCGAGATGGGCATCGGCAACACCACTGCCGCCAGTGCACTGGCGTGTGCCTTGCTCGATTGCCAGGTCAGTGACCTGACCGGGCCGGGCACCGGGCTGAATGCCCAGGGCGTCAGTCACAAGGTGGCGGTGATCGAGCGCGCGCTGGCCGTGCATGCCGGGCAGCGCGGTGATGCGTTGCAAACCCTGTTCAACCTGGGCGGCTTTGAGATCGCGGCGCTGGTGGGCGCCTATCTGGCCTGTGCCCAGGAAGGCATCGTGGTGCTGGTCGACGGGTTTATCTGCAGCGTCGCTGCACTGGTTGCCACGCGGTTGAATCCGGCCTGTCGCGAGTGGTTGCTGTTTGGCCATCGTGGCGCCGAGCCGGGCCATCGTCATGTGCTGCAGAGCCTCGACGCGCAGCCCTTGCTGGAACTCGGCCTGCGCTTGGGCGAGGGCAGTGGGGCGGCGCTGGCGGTGCCGTTGCTGCGCCTGGCGTGTGCGTTGCACGGGCAGATGGCGACCTTCGCCGAAGCGGCCGTGGCAGACCGCCCCGCATGAATCTGCACCTGGACCTGTTGCGTCACGGCGAAACCGAACTGGGCGGCGGCCTGCGCGGCAGCCTGGACGATGCACTGACTGCCCAGGGGTGGGAGCAGATGCGCGCCGCCGTCGAGGCGCGCGGGCCGTGGGACCGCTTGATCAGCTCGCCGCTGCAACGCTGTGCGCGCTTTGCCGATGAGCTGGGCGCGCGCCTCAATGTGCCGGTCAGCCTCGAAAAAGATCTGCAGGAGCTGCATTTCGGTGCCTGGGAAGGCCAGAGCGCGGCGGCGTTGATGGAAACCGATGCCGAAGGATTGGGGCTGTTCTGGGCCGATCCCTACAGCTTCACACCGCCGGAGGGGGAGCGTGTCAGCGATTTTTCCGACCGTGTCCTGGGCGCCGTCTCACGCTTGCACCAAGCCTATGCTGGCCAACGGGTGCTGTTGATCAGCCACGGTGGTGTGATGCGCCTGCTGTTGGCCCGGGCGCGGGGATTGCCCCGGGAGCAGTTGCTGAACGTCGAGGTCGGGCACGGTGGATTGTTCAGTCTGCAGGTCGCGGCTGACGGCGTATTGAAGGAAGTGGATTGAGCATGTTGCCCTTCTGGATTGCCCTGCAATTTCTCAGCAGTCTGCCGATTCGCCTGCCGGGCATGCCGCAACCTCAGGAGCTGGGACGTTCGCTGCTGTTTTATCCGCTGGTTGGCCTGTTATTCGGCGTGCTGTTGTGGGCGCTGAATTCGGCGCTGATGGGCGCACCGCTGTTGCTGCACGCCGCGTTGCTGCTGACTGTTTGGGTGCTGCTCAGTGGCGGCCTGCACCTGGACGGCCTGGCGGACAGCGCCGACGCCTGGCTGGGTGGCTTCGGCGATCGCGAGCGTACCCTTGCCATCATGAAAGACCCGCGTAGCGGACCGATTGCCGTGGTCACTCTCGGCCTGGTGTTGCTGCTCAAGTTCACTGCGTTGGTGGCCTTGATTGAACAGCACAATGGCGCGGCGCTGATCCTGGCACCCCTGATCGGCCGGGCGTCGATGCTGGCGTTGTTCCTCACCACGCGTTACGTGCGTGCCGGGGGATTGGGCCAGGCGCTGTCGGATCACTTGCCGCGCATCGTCGGCCAGCAGGTGCTGATCCTGAGTGGCTTGGCATGCCTCCTGGTCGGAGGTTTCAGTGGCGGGATCGCGGTGTTGCTGGCGGCCCTGTGCTTTGTCGGCCTGCGCCAGCTGATGATCAACCGCCTGGGTGGCACCACCGGCGACACGGCGGGCGCGTTGCTGGAGCTGCTGGAAGTCGCGGTATTGGTCGGCCTGGCGCTGTAACACTTTCTTGCATTTCCTTAATCGCGGGTATATACACGTTCCATGCTTGCCTCCCAATGTTTATGTACCAACCTGCGACGTGCCGCCCGTGGCGTCAGCAGGCATTACGACGGCGCTCTCGACGGCTTCGGGATCAACGTCGCCCAGTATTCTCTGCTGTGCAACCTGCAGCGCCTTGATCAACCGAGCATTTCCAGCCTGGCGGAAGCCATGGGCCTGGATCGCAGTACGTTGGGGCGCAACCTGCGGGTGCTGGAAGGCGAGGGCCTGGTGCAGTTGGTCGAGGGCGATGACCTGCGCAACCGCCTGGTGCTGTTGACCACAGCCGGTGAGGAGCGACTGGCCGCAGCGTTACCCGCCTGGGAAGCGGCGCAACAGAAATTGATCAATCAACTCGGCGCGGAAAAACGCGAAACCTTGTTGGCCTTGCTGGATGAACTCGCCTGACGGCGGGTTTGTTCGACTACAAGCGGGTATATACCCGCGAACGGAGAATAAGAAATGACCTCGATGTGGCGCACCAGTGGCTGGATTCTTGTAGGAAGTGCGCTGATCCTGGCGTTGTCATTGGGTGTGCGGCACGGTTTCGGCCTGTTCCTGGCGCCGATGAGCAGCGAATTTGGCTGGGGCCGTGAGACCTTTGCCTTTGCCATCGCCTTGCAGAACCTGATCTGGGGTCTGGCGCAGCCGTTCACCGGCGCGCTGGCCGACCGCTTCGGCGCGACCAAGGCAGTGTTTGTCGGCGGTGTACTGTACGCCGCGGGCCTGGTGCTGATGGGCATGTCGGATTCGGCGTGGTCGTTGTCGCTGAGTGCCGGCCTGTTGATTGGTATCGGCCTGTCCGGCACCTCGTTCTCGGTGATCCTGGGTGTGGTCGGGCGCGCCGTGGCGCCGGAAAAACGCAGCATGGCCATGGGCATTGCCAGCGCTGCCGGCTCGTTCGGCCAGTTCGCCATGGTGCCAGGCACCCTGGGCCTGATCAGTTGGTTGGGCTGGTCGGCAGCGCTGCTGGCGCTGGGCTTGATGGTGGCGTTGATCCTGCCGCTGGTGGCGATGCTCAAGGACCGCCCGCTGCCGGTAGTGGCCGGCCAGCAAACCCTGCGTGAAGCGCTCAAGGAGGCCTGCTCGCACTCGGGTTTCTGGCTGCTGGCCTTCGGCTTTTTCGTCTGCGGTTTCCAGGTGGTATTTATTGGTGTGCACCTGCCGGCCTATCTGGTCGACCAGCACTTGCCGGCCACGGTGGGCACCACGGTGCTGGCACTGATCGGCCTGTTCAATATCTTCGGCACCTACACCGCCGGCTGGCTGGGCGGGCGCATGTCCAAGCCACGCCTGCTGACGGGCCTGTACTTGCTGCGCGCCGTGGTGATCGTGTGGTTCCTGTGGGCACCGGTCACTGAAGTCACGGCTTACCTCTTCGGCATGGCCATGGGCTTTTTGTGGTTGTCCACGGTGCCACTGACCAATGGCACGGTCGCCACGCTGTTTGGGGTGCGCAACCTCTCGATGCTCGGCGGGATCGTATTCCTGTTCCACCAGCTCGGCTCGTTCCTCGGCGGCTGGTTGGGCGGGGTGGTCTATGATCGAACCGGCAACTACGATTTGATCTGGCAGGTAGCAATTCTCTTGAGCCTGCTCGCCGCGGCCCTCAACTGGCCGGTGCGTGAGCGACCAGTGGCGCGCTTGCAGGCGCAGATGGAGGCGGCATGAGTTTCAACGGGTATTGGCTCGTCGGGGCTGGGACGGTGGCACTGCTGTTGCTGCTGGCGTGGTGGGGCTGGCAACGCGGTGGCCTGGCGTTGATGCAACTGGGTATGTCGATCTGTTAAGTTCGTGGTCTGAACTCTTTAAAGGACTTTTCGACATGCAGATGCGCTGGCTTGCAGTTCCCGTGCTGATGGCTGCTTTTGGCGGTGTGGCGATGGCCGCCGATTGCCCACCGTTGCTCGAAGGCCAATTACCCAAGTTGCGCGCCAAGGAATCCATCGACCTGTGCCAGCGCTTTGCCGGCAAGCCCTTGGTGATCGTCAATACTGCGAGTTTCTGTGGGTTTGCCCCGCAATTCAAAGGCCTTGAGGCCTTGTACCAGCGCTACAAGGGTGAAGGGCTGGAGGTCATTGGCGTACCGTCCGATGACTTCAAGCAGGAGGCCAAGACCGGCGAGGAAACCGCCAAGGTCTGCTATGTGAATTACGGCGTGACCTTTACCATGACCGAGCCACAGAAGGTCAAGGGGCCGGACGCGGTGCACTTGTTCAAGGTGCTGGCACAGCAGACCGACGCGCCGCCGAAGTGGAATTTCTACAAATATGTGGTCGATCGCCAGGGCAAGGTGATTGCCAATTTCTCCAGCCTGACCAAGCCGGACAGTCCGGAGCTGATCAAGGCGGTAGAGGAGGCAATCGCTTCTAAGCCCTGATCAGCGGCCACTAAAAAGCCCCGCCTCCTTCGCAGGAGAGCGGGGCTTTTTTATGCGGCGTTGAATCAGAACTTGTACGTTACACCCAAGCCGAAACCGTTGGCGCTGTTTTCGTACTTGGAAGCGTAGGTCTGGCCCAGCGCGTTCTGTTTGTTAACTTTGACAGGCTCTTCCTTCAGGTAGGAATAAGCCAGGTCGACGGTCATGTTGTCCATTACCGCGTAACCCAAGCCGACACTGAAGATGGTCCGGTCACCGGTAGGAATACGCGGCGAACGGTCAGTGTTGTTGGTTGGCGACTGGTCGAATGTCAGGCCGGTACGCAGTACCACTTGCTTGGTGATCTGGTACGAAGTACCCAGGGCGTAGGCCCAGGTGTCGTGCCAGTTCTGTGGCTCGGTGATCTTGCCGACGATCTGAGGCGCCAGGCCGCCACCGTTAGCTGCCGTGACACCTTCGTTGTTGACAGTGATGTCTTTCAGGCGGCTCCAGCGAGTCCAGGTAGCACCGCCATACACCTTCCAGGCATCGCTCAGGTCTTGGGTGACCGAGGCATCCCAGGATTCAGGGGTGTCAACTTTCAGCGAGGCATCGTAACGGGCGCCAATCAGGTAGGGCGCTGGAACTCGCGCTCCTGGCGTGACTTCGGTGTGGCCTTCGAGCTTGTATTTCACTTTCGAGTGGTAAGTCAGACCTACACGAGTGGTGTCGGTGGCTTGCACGAGGATACCGGCGTTGAAGCCGATAGCGGTGTCGTCGCCCTTGACTTTGATTTTGGCGTCGCCGGTGCCAGCCAGGCCTGGAAGTGGCACAAAGCCCAGGTTTGGCTGCGATTCCAGGGTGCCGTCGATACGGTTAATAGTTGGGCCGAAACCGATCGAGACTTTGTCATTGAAGGCGTAGCTGACGGTCGGCTGGAAGGTGATAACCGACACTTCGCTCTTGCTGCCAAACGCACGACCTTGGAAACCACTTTCGTAGTCGGTCTTCAGGCCGAACGGCGCGTAGACACCGAAGCCGATTGCCCACTGGTCATTGAGTTTGTTGGTGTAGAAACCAAAGGGGACTGCGGTGAAAGGCACCATATCGCCTTTGTTACTGCCGCTGGAGCGGCCGCTGGCATCTTTGATATCAGTCGAAGCATCAATCGCTGCAACGCCACCCGTAATCTGCTGGCCTTCAAGGCGAGCCATACCGGCAGGGTTACCATAAACGGTGCTTGCGTTATCGGCAGAAGAAGAGCGACCTGCGAAACCTGTACCCATCCCGGCGACATCTTGTTCGTTAAGGGCGAAGCCGCTTGCGAAGATGCTGGAAGAGGCCATGGCAACGGCGAGGCTAAGTGTGGTCTTGAGCATTACTTTTTTCATTATTAGAACTCCGTGGTGATCACCGCTGCGGAAAGTAACAATAATTTTAAGATCGCGCTATAGGCTGAAATGCAGGAGATAGAGCGGTTTTGTAGGACAATCCGACCAAAATTCGCGATTTTTGGCGAATCTTGCAAAATGCCCGGTCAGCAAACCACGTGATTCATGGGTGAAACACAGGTTTGCCAGGCTTGAGTGAAATCACGCAGCCGTCCTTGTGGATGAAAAATTTCTTTCCAGATACGCGCCATGGCCAAGACATCACCCGGTTCCGGCAGTGCCGGACGGTGCTGTTCCACCAGTAGCCAGGCGATGGCCGTGGCGTAACGCAGGTTGACCGTCAGCTCAAGCTGGGGTGCGCTGAGAAACGCGTGTTGGCTGGCGAGCCCGCGTACCAGGCTGGCGCGTTCCGGGTCCAGCGCCAGGTAGTTGTCCCATAAGGCGCGGTGGCGGGGTTCGGTGATGCTGTACAGGCCGTGGCCGCGGCGGTCGTGCAAGGCGGAGCCGAGCTCCGATTGACTGGCGGCGATGCCCAGCAGCAGGGACTCAGCCGTTTGATCGTGTCGGCCCAGGTACATCAACGTCGGCCGGATCACATAACGACACAATTCGCTGGCGGCGATACCCATACAAGCCTCAATCCGTGGAAGTGGGCGACGGGCCTGAGAAGGGTGGGGGCTTGGCAGCAGTGGATCGGATCTCAGGCGCGTCGCAAGCGGATCATGCCGCTTGAGTTGAAGTGTAGTGTCATATTTGTGATGTAAAGGACTGTTTTTAAAACATCTTCGCTATGCAGTTATAACGGTTATATCTATTTGAACTTAGTGCAAAAGCTCAATGGCCGAATTCCGGGCAATAAAAAACCCTGTTTTTCAGACAGGGTTTTTGGTGTTTCAGCGACTCGGGTCGATCAGGCAACCAGTGCCTGACGGGTACGCTCGATCACGGCCTGCAGCGGTTCTGCGCTGGAGTATTGATCGGGGTACAGGCGTTCGCTGTGACGAGCGATGCCGTGTTCGTTGACCAGGGTGAAGCTGAAGCAGCCTTTGCGAGCGGCCATGATCAGGCAGTTCATTGGAGCAAAAGCGTTGGTGAGGGTGCGAATGGCATCCTGAGTGTGGATAGTCGACATATTATTGGTGTTCCTACAAATGACACGGTTAAGAACCGTGCAACGTTAAAACGTTCCAGTGACGTTGATCACCATTGATCGAACGAAGAACCCGACTGGAACAAAGCAGCCAGTTTGAAGCGCTGATAAGTTAGGCGCGCTTGGGCTGGCAGGTAGGTACTTAGGAGGGCAGGCAACACAACAGGGGCAAAGGTTCTGGGCCCGGGGTGAAGATCCTGATCAATTTGCAGGTTGGTTCGGTCAGAGTATTGAGACTTCGCGACACCCTTTGCTTGTTCAAAGGCAGTGTCGTCGCAAGTGATACCTGGAAACCATCGAGGTGGTCGATCCCGTGTTGTTCAGGGGAGTTGTTCGACCAGAATTGACTTTCAGCTTGGTACTAACGCCGCGGATAGTAACGGATTGAAACAGGGAAGGGAAGTGTGCTAGCCAAAAAACTCCAATCAGGCGCTCAGCAGGCCACGGTAGACCAGCACCGTGATCGCCGCCGCCAGCGAGCAACCCAGGGCATAGGCCGCCAATGTCAGGCGCATGGACCGACCGGTCTCGATCACGTTGATCACATCGCCCATGTCATCGATGCGACCTTCACCCAGTTCGATGCACAGGCACACGGCCGTGAAGGCGGCCGACAGCAGAATGGCAATGGCAAACAAGGCGCCGTCCGGCGACGGCAGGGCCGCGTTGATTCCCAGGGAAAGGGCGCAGATCGCCAGTAACAGCAGCGCGAACAGCAGAATGCCTTTCATCGACCCACCCACTGTTGTGCTGTCGGTCGGGCAGTGTGGCGAGCGCGGAAAGTTTTGAAAAGTCCCGACCTGGCCTGTCGGTAACATTTTTGGCGGCGGTCGCTTCAAAAAACGCCGGCGATATAACCAATGGATGGGTACTTGTGCACATTAGTTGCCGCATGTGTAACCGCGCTGTCAACTGCTTCGCTCGGCCGCCATTTGCCTGCAATGGAAATTTAAGTCAATGAAAAATCTGGCTTTTTTTTATTGGTGAAAAAATCGTCAGTTTGACTGCGGCCCCCATTCCATGGGGCTTTGCGCGAGTTAAAGGGGGGTTGTCCACTGAGTTATCCACAGCTTCTGTGGATTGTCCCGAGCGCTTGCTCTAGAACGGGCGTGCAGGGTTTTTTCAGCTTTACCTGTACGAAAAAAAGAGTAGAGTGGCGCGCCTTCCGTTCTGTCCCACAGTGCTTTATGAAGTTTCGCTCAGTATCACCTTCTGTTACCGATACCCCTCAGACTGTTACCGCACCCAAGCGTTTCTCTATGAAAGTTGCCTTGTGGTTGCTCGACAGTCCACGCCTGGGTCACAACACCAACGTCAAACACTTTGCCGGACGTTTGCTCAAGCAGCCTGCCCGTGAAGGTGTGGTCGCGGCACAGAGCCGCCTGGGCCAATTGATGTGCCGTGAATGCGGCAACGCCCGCGACCGTCGCATTGGCCACGATCTGTTGCGCCTGGCCGCCCGCGCGGGCGACCGCCGCGCCCAACGCGAACTCGGCCAGGTCGAAGACTGAGCTGTCCTCCAGCCCTGTGCTTGGTTAACCTTGCTCTTTTTCGGTAATGGCAGAAATGGCTATGGTTTTTGACTGGACCAGTATCGCCCTGGGCCTAGCGGGTGCCGCAGTGCCTTTATTGGCGGTGTGCTGGCAGATTCAGCGACGACTGACTGCGCGCATGGCCGGTTGGGAGCTGCTCGAAGAGCGCCTGGCCACTGCGCAACTGGCCCAGGAAGGCCTCGCCGCCCAGCTGGATGCCAGTCGCGACGAGATCAGCGACTTGAGCCAGGCCAACGCCGCCAAGCAGGCCGACCTGGCCGCCGTCCGCCGCGAAGTCGAGCTGCTGCAGATCGACCGCGACAACGCTCGCGATGCGGCCCACGCCTGGAACCTCGACCGCAGCGCCAAGGAAACCGAATTGCGTCGCCTCGATGCGCTGGCAGCGGCCTTGCGCGCCGAACTGCGCGAGCAACAGGACAGCCATCAGCAGCGCCTCGCCGACCTTCAGGGCTCACGCGACGAGCTGCGTGCGCAGTTCGCCGAGCTGGCCGGCAAGATCTTCGATGAACGCGAGCAGCGCTTTGCCGAAACCAGCCAGGAGCGCCTGGGCCAATTGCTCGACCCGCTCAAGGAGCGCATCCAGTCGTTCGAAAAACGCGTGGAAGAAAGCTATCAGAACGAGGCGCGCGAGCGCTTTTCCCTGGCCAAGGAGCTTGAGCGCCTGCAGCAATTGAACCTGCGTCTGTCAGACGAAGCCACCAACCTGACCCGCGCACTCAAGGGCCAGAAAACCCAGGGCAACTGGGGCGAACTGATCCTTGAGCGGGTGCTGGAGCACGCCGGCCTGGAGAAGGGCCGCGAGTACCAGACCCAGGTCAGTCTCAAGGGCCCGGATGGCGAGCGTTTCCAGCCTGATGTACTGATCATGTTGCCCGGTGACAAGCAGGTGGTGGTCGATTCCAAGGTCAGCCTGACCGCGTATCAGCAATTCGTCGCCGCCGATGATGAAGTGATCGGCCAGGCAGCGCTGAAGCAGCACGTGCTGTCGCTGCGCAATCATGTCAAAGGCTTGGCCAGCAAGGATTACAAACGCCTGGAGGGCCTGCACAGCCTGGACTTTGTCCTGCTGTTCGTGCCCATCGAAGCGGCATTTTCGGCGGCGCTGCAGGCCGAACCCAACCTGTTCCAGGAAGCTTTCGACCGGCATATCGTCATCGTCAGCCCGACGACGTTGCTCGCCACCCTGCGGGTGATCGACAGCCTGTGGAAGCAGGAACGCCAAAGCCAGAATGCCCGGGAGATCGCCGAGCGTGCGGGATGGCTGTACGACAAGTTTGTACTGTTTATCCAGGACCTGGATGAAGTGGGCAACCGTCTGCAGCAGTTGGACAAGGCTTACAGTGCTGCGCGGAACAAGCTGACAGATGGACGCGGAAACCTGGTCAGCCGCACCGAGCAATTAAGACTGCTCGGTGCGCGTGCCAGTAAAAGCTTGCCGGCCGATCTGCTGGAGCGGGCGATGACCGACTCCGACGGTGTGGCGCACCTGCCCGAGTGATTGCTGGCGATGGCGTCGGTAAAATCGGCGCCACGCTGGAGGCCCGCTTCGCCGGCAAGCCGGCTCCTACAGGGGACCGAGTCGGGCCGGTTACAGCGGTAGGTGCCGGCTCAGCAGCGCGCGCAACGCCGCAGGCTTGACCGGCTTGGCCAGGTAATCCAACCCTGCCGCATGCACCTGGGCGACCATCTCCGGGCGGCCATCGGCGCTGATCACCACGCCTGGAATCGGCTCCGCCAGTTGCGCTCGCAGCCATCCCATCAGTTCGGTGCCGGTTTCGCCATGGTCGAGGTGGTAGTCCACCAAGGCCAGTTGCGGGCGCACGCCCTCGGCGAGCAGCGCTGCGCATTGTGCCTGGTCGGTGGCGGTCCACACCTCGCAGCCCCAGCGCGTCAGCAGGCTGCGCATGCCGATCAGGATGCTTTCTTCATTATCCACGCACAGTACCTGCGCGCCGCTCAGCGGCAGGCCGTTTTCCGGCGCAGCCTTGATCTGCGGGCTGGCCTGGTTGCGCGCCAGCGGCACGCGCACACTGAACACGCTGCCCTTGCCTGGCCAGGAGCGCACGCTCAATCGGTGATCGAGCACCCGGCACAGGCCGTCGGCGATCGCCAGGCCCAGCCCCAGGCCTTTTTCAGCACGGGTCTGGTGGCTGTCCAGGCGTTTGAATTCTTCGAAGATCACTTTCTGTTTGTCCAGCGGGATGCCGGGCCCTCGGTCCCACACTTCCAGGCACAGTTCGCCCTTGCGACGGCGAACGCCAAGCAGCACCGGGCCGTCGGCATAGCGGAAAGCGTTGGTCAGGAAATTCTGCAAAATCCGCCGCAGCAACTTGATATCACTGTCCACCCGCAATCGGCTGCCACGCAGTCGGAAGCGCAAGCCCTGCTCGTGGGCCAGCGCCTTGAATTCGGCGCCGAGGGTATCGAACAGCTCGTTGAGCACGAACGGCTGGCGTTGTGGATTGATCTTGCCGTTTTCCAGGCGCGAGATATCCAGCAAATCGCTGATCAAGTCTTCGGCGGAGCGCAGCGAACTGTCCAGGTGTTGCACCAGTTGCCGCGCTTCACTCGACAGGCCGTCGTGCTGGTGGGAGAGGGCGGCGGAGAACAGGCGCGCGGCGTTCAACGGCTGCATCAAGTCATGACTGACGGCGGCAAGAAAGCGTGTCTTCGACTGGCTGGCAGACTCGGCCACACCCTTGGCGTCGGTGAGCGCCACATTCAGTTGCGACAGCTCATGGGTACGCTCGGTGACCCGTTGCTCCAGGCCCTCGTTGGCTTCAGTGAGGGCCTGTTCGGCTTCGCGGAACGCAGTAATGTCGGTAAAACTCATGACGAAACCGCCACCGGGCATCGGGTTGCCAATCAGCTCGATCACCCGCCCGTTCGGGAACAAGCGTTCGGACGTGTGCGCGCGGCCCTGGCGCATCCAGTGCAGACGGCGCGCCACATGCACCTCGGCCTCGCCTGGGCCACACAAGCCGCGCTCGGCGTTGTAGCGGATGATGTCGGCAATCGGCCGCCCCACGCTGATCAGCCCGTCCGGGTAGTTGAACAGCTCCAGGTAGCGGCGGTTCCAGGCCACCAGCTTGAGGGACTGGTCCACCACGCTGATGCCCTGGGTGATGTTCTCGATGGCGCCCTGCAGCAGTGCCCGGTTGAATTGCAGCACTTCGGAGGCTTCGTCGGCGATCCGTACCACGTCCTCCAGTTGCATTTCGCGCCCTTCGATGGCGGCTTTCACCACCGCCCGCGTCGACGATGCACCGAGTACACCTGCCAGCAATCGCTCGGTGTGAGCGATCCAGTCGTTGTCGGCATTCTGGTTGGGGTTGAAGCCTTTGCCCTGCCGGTAGGCAAAGCGGATAAAGCTCTGCTGGGCCCGCTCATCCCCGACGAAGCGCGCGGCCAAACTGAGCAGGTCGCTGATTTGTACCGAGAGCATCGAACGGGCGCTGGCGCGTTGGCTGATTTCCTGGCCAATGAAGCGTCCGGCCTGCCAGTGTTCCGATACGCGCGTGCGCGACAGCATCGACACCCACACAAACAGCGTGAAGTTACCCGCCAGCGAGAACACGGTGCCCAAGGTCAATGACGTCACGGACAAACCCAGCGGGTGCGAATGCATCCACGTCAGCCCAGGGAAAAGGCTGAGGGACCAGCCCAGGCTTTTCGCCGTCACCGGTAGGACCAGGGTGTAGAACCACAGGAAGGTGCCCGCCGCCAATCCGGCAAATACGCCGCGCCGGTTCGCCTGTTTCCAATACAGCGCACCGAGCATCGCCGGCGCCAATTGGGTCACGGCGGCAAAGGCGATCTGGCCGATGGTCGCCAGGCTGGCACTCGAGCCGAGCAAGCGGTAGCTGACATACGCCAGCAGCAGGATGATCACGATGCTGACCCGGCGCACCGACAGCATCCAGTGGCGGAACACTTCGAACGGCCGCTCGGCACTGGAGCGACGCAGCAACCACGGCAGCAGCATGTCGTTGGAGACCATGGTCGACAGCGCGATGCTCGCCACGATCACCATGCCGGTGGCCGCCGACGCACCGCCGATAAACGCCAGTACGGCGAGGGCCGGATGGGCTTCGGCGAGTGGCAGGCTGATGACATAGGAGTCCGGCATCACCGAGCCGGGCAGCATCATTTTGCCGCCGAGGGCGATAGGGATCACAAACAGGGCGGCGAGGATCAGGTAGGCCGGGAACACCCATTTGGCCAGGCGCAGGTCCTGCGGGTCGATATTCTCGACCACGGTGACGTGGAATTGCCGCGGCAAGCAGATGATCGCCATCATCGCCACGCCGGTCTGTACCACCATCGATGGCCAGTTGACGGTTTCTTTCCAGTATTCCTCCAGCCTCGGCGCGAGCATGGCCTGGCTGAACAAGTCGCCGAAACCGTCGTACAGGCCGTAGGTCACGAACGCGCCGACGGCGAGAAACGCGAACAGCTTGACCAGCGATTCAAAGGCAATCGCCAGCACCATGCCACGGTGGTGCTCCGTGGCGTCGAGGTTGCGCGTACCGAAGACGATGGTGAACAGCGCGAGCACCAGCGACACGATCAGTGCCGTGTCCTGGGCGCGGGTGCCCGTGGTGTCGGCACCCGCACCGATCAGCAGGTTGACGCCCAGCACGATGCCTTTGAGTTGCAGGGCGATATAGGGTAGCACGCCAACCAGGCAGATCAGTGCCACGACCACGGCCAGCGATTGGGATTTCCCGTAGCGTGCGGCGATAAAGTCGGCGATCGAGGTAATGTTTTCCTGCTTGCTGATCAGAATCATCTTCTGCAGCACCCAGGGTGCCAGCACCAGCAGCAGCACGGGTCCCAGGTAGATCGGTAAAAACGCCCACAACTGTTCGGCGGCCTGGCCTACGGCGCCGAAGAACGTCCAGCTGGTGCAGTAGACCGCCAGCGACAGGCTATACACCCACGCGCGCATGCGCGGTGGCAGCGGCGCACGGCGGCGGTCACCGTAGAAGGCGATGGCAAACATAATGGCCATATAGGCCAGGGCAACGGCGGCGATCAGCCCGCTGGACAGCGTCATGGTAACTCCGAGCATAAGAACACCCAGGCATTCCAGGCCCGGTTGGACAGTCTCGCATGATGCCTGGGGTTAGTCAGTGTCGACCAAGGTCGTGTGGGCGCTAATGTCGCAGGCAGTGATCAACGTGGCGGCAGGGTTTTCTGGCGCAGGATGTAGATCGTCACCAGCACGGCGCTGGTCAGCATGAAACCACGGGCCCACGGCAGCGGTACCAGGTAGCAGGAGACACCGATGCTCAGCCACATCAAGCCAATGGCGTAGACCTTGCCTTTGAGCGGGATGCCATTGCCGTCCAGGTAGTCCTTGATCCACGGACCCAGGCGCGGGTGTTCCACCAGCCAGTGGTAGAAACGCGGGGAGCTTCGGGCGAAGCAGGCGGCGGCGAGCAGCAGGAAGGGCGTGGTCGGCAGCACCGGCAGGAAGATGCCGATGACGCCCAACGCTACGCTGAGCCAGCCGATGGCCAGCAGCAGGTAGCGCAGGAGCAGCGAGCGATTGCCCATGGGTGTCACGGGCAACTGACTCAGTGGTGACGTGGCTTGAGGATCGCCGGTTTTTCGTCAGGGGCGTTGCACAGCAGGTACAGCGCGGTCAGTGCTTCGGGGATCTGTACGATCATGTCGTCCATCAGGTTGGCGTCGGCGGCGATGTCGGAGAATTCCGGCTGATCGTCGAACAGGCCCGAACCGACCATGATCGGCAGCAGCATTTCGCTGACTTCTTCCTCGGCGGTTTCGAACCAGGCGGCTTCGCGCAGGAACACACCTTCCATGAAACCGATGCACCAGCCGCGCAGGTCGGAGTCATCCGGCTCTTCGCCCAGGTCCAGGTCGCACGGCAACTCGAATTCCTCGTCGGAGGCCAACTGGCGACCGATATGGGCCTTGAGGGCGAGCAGGGTCGATTCGATTTCTTCACGCTGGGCCGCGTCGGTGTAGTGCGGCTCTTCGGCGAACAAGGCGTCGATCCACTCACGGTCCGGCACGGCCTCGGAGCAGATGGACAGGGCGGTCAGGTAGCCGTGGGCGGCCACGTAGTCCAGCGCCTCGTCATGCAGCTCATCGGCGTCGAGGAAGGCTTGCAGGCGGGTTAGTTGCTCAGCGAAGGACATTGAAGGGCTACCTTGGGAATAAACGATGCTGAATTCTAGGCTTTCTTGAGCGCCCAGGCCAGCTGCAAGGCATATTTGCCGGGTTTTAGAGACGGGCGTCTATTCGTCAGTCGCGCCCTTTGCCGAGTGTCGCTCGGGTATACTGCCGCGTTTTGTGATGCCCCTGCAGGTTAGGCGCCCGTCCGCGAAAACTTCGCTTACGGATTATTCTCCGTGAAAACGTATTTTTTCGGCCAGCCTGTACAGAGGGATTTCGGCACTATTTGGAGTTTTACATGCTCGAGCAGGCTCAACGCGTCCTCAAGGACATCTTCGGCTACGACAGTTTTCGTGGCCGCCAGGGTGCGATCATTGAGCGCGTGGCCAGTGGCGGTGACGCGCTGGTCCTGATGCCTACCGGCGGCGGCAAATCGTTGTGCTTCCAGGTACCGGCGCTGTTGCGCAACGGCCTGGCCGTGGTGGTGTCGCCGCTGATCGCGTTGATGGACGACCAGGTGGCGACCCTCGAAGAACTTGGCGTCGCCGCCGCCTCCCTGAACTCCACCCTCAGCGCCGAGCAGCAGCGCGACCTGGCCGCCCGCATCAAGCGTGGTGAAGTCAAGATGCTCTACCTGGCCCCCGAGCGCCTGGTGCAGCCGCGCATGCTGGCGTTTTTGCAGAGCCTGGAAATCGCGCTGTTTGCCATCGATGAAGCCCACTGCGTGTCGCAATGGGGGCATGATTTCCGTCGCGAGTATCTGCAGCTGGGCCAATTGGCGGAGCTGTTTCCTGACGTGCCGCGCATCGCCCTGACCGCCACCGCCGACAAGCGCACCCGCGAAGAGATCGTCGAGCGCCTGCATTTGCAGAATGCCGAGCGCTTCCTCTCGAGCTTCGACCGCCCGAACATCTTCTACCGCATCGTACCCAAGGAGCAGCCGCGCAAGCAGTTGCTGGCGTTCCTCTCCGAGCGGCGCAGCGATGCGGGCATCGTGTACTGCCTGTCGCGCAAGAAGGTCGATGAGGTCGCCGCGTTCCTCTGCGAACAAGGCTACCCGGCGCTGCCCTATCACGCCGGCCTGCCGAATGATTTGCGTGCCTACCACCAGAAGCGCTTCCTCAACGAGGAAGGCCTGATCATGGTGGCGACCATCGCGTTCGGCATGGGCATCGATAAATCCAACGTGCGCTTCGTGGCACACATGGATCTGCCCAAGTCCCTCGAGGCGTATTACCAGGAAACCGGACGTGCCGGCCGTGATGGCCTGCCGGCCGATGCCTGGATGGTCTATGGCCTGCAAGATGTGGTGATGCTCAAGCAGATGCTGCAGAACTCCGAAGGCGATGAGCGCCACAAGCGCCTGGAGCAGCACAAGCTCGACGCCATGCTCTCGCTGTGTGAAGAAACCCGCTGCCGTCGCCAGACGCTGCTGGCGTACTTCGACGAGGATATGCCCGAGCCGTGCGGCCACTGCGACAACTGCGTCGACGGCGTGCAGACCTGGGACGCCACCGAGCCTGCGCGCCAGGCGTTGTCGGCGATCTACCGCACCGGCCAACGCTACGGCGTCGGTCACCTGGTGGATGTGCTGCTGGGCAAGGACAACGAAAAGGTGCGCAGCTTCGGCCACGAGAAACTGTCGGTCTACGGCGTCGGCAAGGCCCGCGCCGAGGGCGAGTGGCGCTCGCTGTTCCGGCAGATGGTCGCGCGCGGCCTGGTGGATATCGACCTGGAAGGCTATGGCGGGCTGCGCCTCAACGACAGTTGCCGGCCATTGCTCAAGGGCGAAGTGAGCCTGGAGCTGCGACGCGACCTCAAGCCGCAGACCACCGCCAAGAGCAGTACCAGCCAGGCCAGCCAACTGGTGCGCGGCGAAGAGCGCGAGCAGTGGGAAGCCTTGCGCACCCTGCGGCGCAAACTGGCACAGGAACACAGTGTGCCGCCGTACGTTATTTTCCCCGACTCGACCCTGCTGGAAATGCTGCGCGAGCAGCCGACCACGATGGCCGAAATGGCGCGGGTCAGCGGTGTCGGCGCGCGCAAGCTGGAGCGTTACGGCCAGGCCTTCCTCGAAGTGCTCGGCGGCCAGGCCGAAGCCCCCAAGGAAGTTGCCGATATTCGCCACGAACTGATCAGCCTGGCGCGCGCCGGGATGACTCCGATCCAGATCGCCGGCCAGCTGCAATGCTCGGAAAAAAATGTGTACACCTTGCTGGCCGAGTCCATCGGCAAGCAACAGTTGTCGCTGGAGCAGGCGCTGGATTTGCCGGAGGATCTGCTCGGTGAAATCCAGGATGCCTTCCTCGACGGAGAAGGCGAATTGCCACCGGTTGCCGAGATCGCGCCGCTGTTTACCGGGCGTGTTCCGGAGGGCGTTTTGTACTGCGTACGCGCTGCTTTGCAGTCTGAATTCGAAATTTAGTGCGTTGATTATGACAATGTAACGAATCAGTACATAGCAACTCTTGCCTACTGGCATGGCTCATGCTTAGCTGACTAATAATTAGCCACACTTTATTTTCAGTCTAAACCATGAGTTTTTTATGCCGTTAACCGATCAACACCGTTTTGGCATGCAACTGGCGCAAATGTCCCGAGGTTGGCGCGCCGAGTTGGACCGCCGTCTGGCGGGGCTGGGCCTGTCCCAGGCGCGCTGGCTGGTGCTGCTGCACCTGGCCCGTTTCCAGGACGCGCCGACGCAACGCGAGCTGGCGCAAAGCGTCGGCGTCGAAGGGCCGACACTCGCACGCTTGCTCGACAGCCTGGAAGGCCAGGGTTTGGTGCAACGCCAAGCCGTCGTGGAAGATCGTCGTGCCAAACGCATTCTGCTGTGTGACACCGCCCGCCCCCTGATCGAACAGATCGAAACCATCGCCACCGCCCTGCGCCATGAGTTGTTTGTGGGTGTGGACGAAGCTGACTTGAGCGTGTGCATGCGCGTGCATGGGCACATCCTGGCAAACCTGGAAAAGTCCTGACCTCCAGAAACGACAGCCCCCGTAGGAGTCGGCTTGCCGGCGATGAGGCCCTGGAGCCATGCAGCGAATATCGCTGCCATCGCCGGCAAGCCGGGCGCCTGTGAAGTGCGTGTCAGAATGTCTGCCCGAGGTTCAGGTACACCGCTTTCTGATTGTCATCGTTGAACCCGTAGCTGAAATTCAGCGGCCCCAACGGTGTGTCAAAGCCGAGGAAAATACTCGCCGCGTTGATATAGCCACTGTCGAACTCATTGTCGTTGTTCCACGCCCGGCCGCGTTCCAGCGACGCCCCCAGGTACAGCGGGAAATCCAGCGGCAGGTACGAGCGCGGCGTCAGCCTGCGGTAGTACACGGCACGCATCAGGCTGATGTTCTGCCCCGAGATCGCATCCTGGCGAAAGCCCGATAGCTGCCGTGCACCGCCGAGCAGGAAGCTGGAAATCACCACGTCCGAATCATCCAGGGTGCGCCCGTAGCGACCGCCCAGCACCAGCGTGTCCGGGCCGTGGCTCATGGCCTTGTCCAGCTTGAATTCCCATTGGCGATAGCGCTGGTCCGAGCCCAGCCCCGGTTCGAATTCGCGGTAGGCCAGGCCGATGTCTTCGCCGGTATGCGGGAAGTACACGTTGTCCAGGGAATCGAAGGAGTACTTCAGTTCATAGAAGCCTTCGCTGAAGCTCACGCTGGGCAAGCTGCGATCGCCGATGCGCACATCGGCCTTGCCCCAGGCTTCGCCGACGCCGAAGCGGATCTCGCCGCTGTTGCCGATCTGGCGCCCCACGTTCAGGCCGAAGCCGTAGCGTTCCAGGCGGTATTCGGAGATCGGGTCGTTGTCCAGGATCAGTTCGACGTTCTGTGCCTGGGCACTCAGGTAGGGGGCGACGAAGTAGCGCGAACCGGTGTCCATCGGCTGGTAGAACTCGCTGTACAGCTCCTGGCGATCACCGATCTGCACGCGCGTCAGCCATTCGGCGCCGAGGCGGTTGATGCCATTCATGCGGTAGCTGGCGCCGAGGTTGAAGGCGCTGTCGCCGCGCATGTCGTCCGACAGGCTCAGGCCCAGGCGCAGGTAGTCGGTGCCGCTGCGCTTGCCGCGTGCGCTGATCACCAGGGTGTTGTCCTGGCCTTTCTTGACTACGCGGTACTGCACCTGCTCGAAGTAATCCAGGCCGTACAGGGTGCCCATGTCCGTTTGCAGGCGACCCAGGTTCAGCGGCTCGCCCAGGGGTTGGCGGATGTAGTAGCGGATCACGTCGTCGCTGACTTTCGAGTCGTTCTCCACGTTGATCGCGGTGATGACCGGGGTGCGCTCACCCGGCGTGCGCGCGGCCACCAGCTGCGGGTCGATCGGCTCGGCCGGGCGCAGGTGCGCCAGGCGCACATCGAGGGCACGGGTGGCGCGGTAGCCGGCGTCGATCATGTCCTTGGCCCGGCCGAAGTCGGTCACGCCATAGGCGGCCAGCGGCGGCTGGATCAGCACATCCTTGGGGTGCAGGGCCTTGAGTTGTTCTTCGGAGTTGCGTCGGGTCATCAGGGTGATGGACTGGTTGAGCACGTCCACCACCGTGGCCAGTTGCTTACGCGAGCGCAGCGGGGTGCCGATATCCACGACGATAGCGATGTCGACGCCCATCTCCCGCGCCACGTCCAGCGGGATGTTGTCAGTCATGCCGCCGTCCACCAGCAGCCGGCCGTCCAGTTCCACCGGGGCGAACACCGCCGGGATCGACATGCTGGCGCGGATCACCTGGGGCAGGTGGCCTTTGCTGAACACCACCTTTTCACCGGTGGTGATGTCGGTGGCCACGGCGCGAAAGGGGATCGGCAGCTTGTCGAAATTACGCGTATTGCTGCTGTGGGCGAACATGCTTTCCAGCAGCAGCGCCAGGTTCTGGCCCTGGATCACCCCGAGGGGCAGGCCGAGGCTGCCGTCATCGCGAAAGCTCAGTTTCTGCTTGACCAGGAAATCGCGGTCATCCTGCTTGCGCCGGAACGGCACGTCTTCACGCGGTGGCGCGTCGGACAGGGCCTGCTGCCAGTCGATGCCGAGCGCGAGCTTTTCCAGCTCGTCGATCTTGTAGCCCGATGCATACAGGCCGCCGATGACGGCACCCATGCTGGTGCCGGCAATCGCATCGATATGGATGCCTTGTTCTTCCAGTGCCTTGAGCACGCCGATGTGGGCGAGGCCACGGGCGGCGCCGCCGGACAGCACCAGGCCGATTTTCGGGCGTGGCGTTTCGAGGGCGTCGGCGAGAAGAGGGAGCAGGCACAGGAACAGGCAGGACAACAGGCGGCGCATCATGAATCTCGAGGCTGGGCGATAAAGGCCGGTATTATAGCCACCCGATCCGCCGAGCCCGTTACGTCAGGAGCCTCTCAAATTATGTCCGCTGATAAACCCGAGATCGTCATCACCTATTGCACCCAGTGCCAGTGGCTGCTGCGCGCCGCATGGCTGGCGCAGGAACTGTTGAGTACGTTTGCCGATGACTTGGGCAAAGTGTCGCTGGAGCCGGCCACGGGCGGGGCGTTTCGCATCACCTGCGAGGGCGTGCAGATCTGGGAGCGCAAGGCGGACGGGGGCTTCCCCGAGGCCAAGGTGCTCAAGCAGCGCGTGCGCGACCAGATCGACCCACAGCGCGACCTCGGGCACAACGAGCGCAAGCCCTGACAGTCACCGCCACTGCAGGACGGTGACTGGTGCCGGCAGCTATTTGGCGGCCATTTTGCTTTTGATGAAGCCTACGACCCAGGTCAGCACCAGGCCGCCGATACCGCCACCGAGGATATTGCCGCCGACTGCCGCGACATCCAGCGCTTCGCCGCTGCTGGTGCCGGTCAGTGCCGCGACTATCTGGCCCAGTACCAGTCCGCCCACGCCGCCGATCAGTGTATTGAGCCCGGTGCCCAGGCCCTCTTTGGTCATGCCGGCGATGTTGCCGCCGATGGCGCCGCTGATGATCTGCACCAGCAAGCTGATGAACATTTCCATGATGAAACCCCTGCATAGCGTTAATCGAGTGACCTCTCGCTTGCAGCAACTTCAAGCATCAGGGCTGTCGTCGAGGAGTCTTTATCCGTTGAACGACGACAGACTGTTGCGGATGACCAGAGTATAGATCAGGCACTCGCTGCGGGCTGTTTGGCTTGGCTGGCGCTGCCCATCAACCCGGACAGCACGATGGCGACGATGATCAGCGCGCCGCCCATCAGCATGCGCAGTGTCGGGGTTTCGGCGAACAGCAGCCAGGCCACGGTGATGCCGTACACCGGTTCCATGGCAAATACCACGGAGGCGGTGCGCGCCTTGATCACCGCGAGGCTGGCGACGAACAGGCTGTGGGCCAGGCCGGTGCAGAACACGCCGAGCAGGCCGATCCATAGCCAGTCCAGCGCACGAACCTCGGCCAACCCCGGAGCCGCCACGGGCAGCAGGCAGGCCGCGACTACCAGGTTCTGGCACAGCGCCGCCTGCACCGCCGGAATCCGCCCGGAGCTGGCGCGATTGTTCAGCGACAGCAACGAGAACAGCAACCCCGAGACGATCCCCCAGAGCAGGCCGCCGGTGGCTTCGCTGGCGAGATTGAAATCCGGTGTCACCAGCACCAGGCCGACGGTGACCAGCGCCACCAGCAGCACTTCATTGGCGCGAATGCGCTCGCGGAAGATCAGCCCTTCGAGGATCACGGTAAACGCCGGGAACGCGGTGAACCCCAGCGTTGCCACGGCCACGCCAGCCACCTTGACCGCGATGAAAAATGTCACCCAATGCGCTGCGAGCAGCACGCCGCTGATCACCAGCCGGCGCCAGTCGCGCAACGCCAGGCGCTTCCAGGTGGTGTTGCTGGCAAAGCGTGCAAACACTGCCAACGCCAGCACCGCAAACGCGGCACGGCCGAACACGATGATGGCGGGTGAAGCGGCCGCCAGTTTGCCGAATACGCCGGTGAGGCCAAACATCAGTGCGCCGATATGCAGGGCGCCGAGGGCTGAGCGGGGAGTCATTGCGATCCTTGAAACCAACGGGAGTGACAGGCTCGCAGTCTAGAGGGTTGCGGGCGAGGGTGTCTGTCGTGGGGCTCGCGATTTATAGCGCAGGACTCTCGCCCACGCGCAAGGCGGTGGGGGAAGCGCCAAATTCACGCAGCATCGCCGCCGCGAAGGCACTCTGCGACGCATAGCCGACGCGCGCGGCTATCTCGCCGATCGCCAGTGGCGTCTCGCGCAGCAGGCCCAGGGCCTTGTGCAGGCGGCGGCTGCGGATGTAGTCCATCGGCGTCTGCCCACACTCGGCGACGAATCGCGCGTGCAGGCGCGCCACCGACAGCTCGGCGATACGGGCCAGATCGGCGACTTGCAGCGGGTGCGCCACGTGTCGCTCGATATGCGCATTGAACGCCGCATACGGCAGGCGTCGGCCCGGCAACGGTGGCGCGAGGGAATGATTGAGGCTGGCCAGCAGCAACACCGCGCCCTGCTGGACGATCAGCGGATCGTCCACCGGGCTGTGCGCCAGCCATTGCACCAGTTGATGTTGCCGCGAGTCGAGGGCCAGGCGCGCGGGCTGGTCGAGCAGGCGGCGGCTGGCGTCCGCATGCTCGCCCAGGGATTGCAGCAGCCAATGTTCGGTGGGCACATCCAGCACCAGGCACCGGCTGCCATCACGACTGCCGCACGCGTGGTGAGCGGAGAAGGGCAGCACCATCACGCTGCTTTCGCGCACCTGGCTGCCACGGCCATCCACTTCCAGGTCCAGGTGCCCGGACAGGCCGAACACCAACTGCGCGTGGTCATGGCTGTGGGCGAGCGGCGCTTCGAGGTAGTGGCGTAGCGTGAGGGCGGCTCTCATCGCGGTCTCCAGGGTTGCAGCGTGCCAGTCTACAACGCTTTGCGGCGCGCCGGCGCTGTCATCAGAGTGACGCACGACTGTCATGGGCTATTAATCGCCAGGGCGCAAGCTCGCGAAAACACCGTCGAGGGATGCCCATGACCAGTGCCGAGTTCGCCAAGCCCAGCCGCAAGCAGCGGGTTCGTACCCTGTGGATTTCTGATGTGCACCTGGGCACTCGGGATTGCCAGGCCGAACATTTGTCGCAGTTCCTCAAGGGGTATCACGCCGACAAGGTGTACCTGGTCGGCGATATCATCGATGGTTGGAAAATGCGCGGTGGCATGTATTGGCCGCAGGCCCATACCAACGTGATCCGCCGCCTGTTGACCATGGCCAAGCGCGGTACCGAAGTGATCTACGTCACCGGCAACCACGACGAATTCCTGCGCCGCTATTCCAAGCTGATCCTGGGCAACATCCAACTGGTGGACGAGGCCGTGCATGTCACCGCCGATGGTCGTCATTTGCTGGTGATCCATGGCGACCAGTTCGATGTGATCACCCGGTATCACCGCTGGCTGGCGTTCCTCGGCGACTCGGCCTACGAGTTCACCCTCACCCTGAACCGCTGGCTCAATCACTGGCGTGCGCGTTATGGCTATGGCTACTGGTCGTTGTCGGCGTACCTCAAGCACAAGGTCAAGACCGCGGTGAGTTTCATCAGTGATTTCGAAGAGGCCATCGCCCATGAAGTGACCAAGCGCGAGCTGCACGGCGTGGTGTGTGGGCATATCCACCATGCGGAGATTCGCAAGGTGGGCGAGGTGGACTACCTCAACTGTGGGGATTGGGTGGAGTCGTGCACGGCGTTGATCGAGCACTGGGATGGGAGTATCGAGTTGTATCGGTTGGCGGATGCGCAGGCGAAAGAGGCACTGCTCAAGGCTGAAATGGTGGCGGGCTAAGGGCCCGACACCTTCCACCTGTTGGCGCTGGCGTGCCGGCGATAGCGGTGTTCAGTCAGCTTGTTCAGTGACTGATACACCGACATCGCAGGCACGCCAGCTCCTATAGTTTGAGTCGGTGTCGTCAGTTGGAGACGTCGGCGATGGCTTCGGCCAGCAGCGTCAGGCGCGTGGCATCGATGCCCGCGACGTTAGCCCGGCCCGAACTCACCATGTACACGCTGTGTTTCTCCCGCAGCTGTTTCACCTGCTCGGCACTCAGGCCGGTATAGGAAAACATCCCGCGCTGTGTGCCGATGTGCGCGAACCGCGCCGACAGGCCATGGGGCGCCAATGCTTCTACCAGCCCGGAACGCAGGTGTGCAATGCGTGAACGCATGGCTTCGACCTCGTCGCTCCAGCGTTTTTTCAGCTCGGCATCCCCCAGGATCGTCGCGACCACCGCCGCGCCATGATCCGGCGGCGTCGACCAGAGGTTGCGTGCGATATTCGCCAGTTGGCTGCGCACATCCGTCAGCTTCTCGGCATCCGCCGCGCACACGATCAACGCGCCGACGCGGTCGCTGTACAGGCCGAAGTTCTTCGAGCAGGAGCTGGTGACCAGGACTTCCGGCAACTCGGCCGCAAACAGGCGCACCGCCCAGGCATCCTGCTCCAGGCCGTCGCCGAAGCCCTGGTAGGCGAAGTCGATCAGCGGCAGCAGTTGGCGCTCGCGCACGATCTGCAGGACCTGGCGCCAGTCATCCTGGGACAGGTCGAAACCCGTCGGGTTGTGGCAGCAGGCGTGCAGCAGCACCACGTCGCCCTTGGGGATGGTAGCGAGGGTCGCCAGCATCGCCGCCACATCCAGGCGGTTGTCGGTGCCCACGTAAGGATAATGACTGACCTTGAGGCCGGCCTTGGCGAAGATGGTTTCGTGGATCGGCCAGGTCGGGTTGCTCAACCACACGCCACGGCCGGGCAGGCTGTGGGCGATGAAGTCGGCACTCAGGCGCAAGGCACCGGTGCCGCCCGGCGTCTGGGTCGCACCGGCGCGGCGGGCGTGGATCAGGGCCGAATCGGCGCCGAGCACCAAGGCGCTGATCAGCGTGCCGAAGGCCGCGTTGCCATGGCCGCCGATGTAGGTCTTGGTGGTCTGGGTGTCGACCAGGCGCTGCTCGGCGAGCTTCACCGAGTGCGGAATCGGCGTCAGGCCCTGGTCGTCCTTGTACACGCCCACGCCGAGGTCGAATTTGTTCGGGTTGGGGTCCTGGGCGTACAGGTCCATCAGCCCGAGGATCGGGTCGCCGGGCACACGGCCAATGGCATCGAAGTGCATTACTTGCGGCCCTCGGCGTCCTTGGCCACTTCGTCGGTGCGCGCGGCCATGATGAAGTCATTGCGGTGCAGGCCCTTGATGGAGTGGCTCCACCAGGTCACGGTGACCTTGCCCCATTCGGTCAGCAGGCCTGGGTGATGGCCTTCGGCTTCGGAGATTTCACCCATGGCGTTGGTGAAGGCCAGGGCAAACTTGAAGTTCTTGAACAGGAAGACCTTCTCCAGTTGCATCACGCCGTCGCGCACTTCGATGTTCCAGTCGGGAATCTGCTTGAGCAGCACCGGCAGTTCTTCATCGCTGACTTGTGGAGCGTCGGCGCGGCAGGCTTCGCAATGGGCTTGGTTCAAGGTGGTCATGGGGGTGTCCTGAATTCGAATGTATGAAGGTCAGTAGCGTTACCCTAAAGCAACGCGCGGCCAGGGAACAGACTCACCTGGCCTCAAGATGTAAGGTTCAAGCAGCCTTGGGCTTTGGCGGGAATTTCGGTGCATGCAGACCCAGCTGCATCCCGCGTTCGACCATGCCCATGATGTCTTCCTGCGCCACGTCGAACAGGCGCTTCAGGTCCGGCAGCACGAAGTACAACGGCTGCAGGATGTCGATGCGGTACGGCGTGCGCATTGCTTCCAGTGGGTCGAAGGCTTGGTGCTCGGGCTCGGACGACAGGCTGTACACCGTCTCCTTGGGCGACGACAAAATGCCGCCACCGTAGATGCGCAGGCCGGCGGGCGTATCCACCAGGCCGAACTCGATGGTCATCCAGTACAGGCGCGCCAGGTACACGCGCTGCTCTTTGGTGGCCGCCAGGCCGAGCTTGCCGTAGGTGTGGGTGAATTCGGCGAACCAGGGGTTGGTCAGCAACGGGCAGTGACCAAAGATCTCGTGGAAAATATCCGGCTCTTGCAGGTAGTCCAGCTCTTCACGGGTACGAATAAAGGTCGCCACCGGGAACTGCTTGTTGGCGAGCAATTCGAAAAAGGTCTGGAAGGGGATCAGTGCGGGGACGCGGGCGACTTGCCAGCCTGTGGTCTCGGCCAGCACTTTATTGATCTCGCCCAATTGCGGAATGCGGTCCAGTGGCAGGCCGAGCTTGTCGATGCCGTCCAGGTATTCCTGGCAGGCACGGCCTTCGATCACTTTCAACTGGCGCGTGATCAGGGTGTTCCACACCGCGTGTTCTTCCGGCGGATAGTGGATAAAACCTTGCGCATCGGGCTCGCGGGCCACGTATTGCGTCTGCTTCATACGGCTCTCCTGCTAGGCATTCGTTCTTGTTATGTCCTGCGATGCCTCTATTGATACCGAGGCGCGGCGCCGATGCCATCCACCCGCGGCAGCTATCTGTAGGAAAATTTACCGAATTGTGTAAAGTATTCGTTACGCTTATGGGCCGGTGGCGTCGGCGGGCTGTAAAAAGGGCGGTGACTGTCACATAATCTTGACGACTATCTGCGCCCAGCGGCAAAAAGACGCGGCGCCTCCCCACTCTTCGGGCCTTTTCATGCGTATCAAAGTGCACTGCCAGAACCGCATCGGCATCCTGCGGGACATCCTCAACCTGCTGGTGGAATATGGCGTCAACGTCGCCAAGGGCGAGGTCGGCGGCGAGCATGGCAACGCCATCTACCTGTATTGCCCGAACCTGGTGAACATGCAGTTCCAGGCGTTGCGCCCGCAGTTCGAGGCGATTGCCGGGGTGTTTGGCGTCAAGCGGGTCGGGCTGATGCCCAGCGAGCGGCGGCATATGGAGCTCAATGCCTTGCTCGGCGCCCTGGAGTTTCCGGTGTTGTCGATCGACATGGGCGGTTCCATTGTCGCCGCCAACCGTGCTGCGGCGCAGTTGCTCGGGGTGCGGGTGGATGAGGTGCCGGGGATTCCGCTGTCGCGCTACGCCGAAGACTTCGACTTGCCCGAGTTGGTGCGCGCGAGCAAGTCGCGGATCAATGGCCTGCGGGTCAAGGTCAAGGGTGACGTGTTCCTGGCGGACATCGCGCCGCTGCAATCTTCCGAGCATGATGACAGCGAGGCCATGGCCGGGGCCGTGCTGACCCTGCACCGCGCCGACCGCGTGGGCGAGCGTATCTACAATGTGCGCAAGCAAGAGCTGCGCGGCTTCGACAGTATTTTCCAAAGCTCCAAGGTCATGGCCGCGGTGGTGCGTGAAGCCCGGCGTATGGCGCCGCTGGATGCGCCTCTATTAATAGAAGGCGAAACCGGCACCGGCAAAGAGCTGCTGGCGCGTGCCTGTCACCTGGCCAGCCCACGCGGGCAGTCGCCGCTGATGGCGCTCAATTGCGCCGGTCTGCCGGAGTCCATGGCCGAGACCGAACTGTTCGGCTACGGTCCCGGTGCGTTTGAAGGTGCGCGGGCCGAGGGCAAGCTCGGGCTGCTGGAGTTGACGGCGGGCGGTACGCTGTTTCTCGATGGTGTCGGTGAAATGAGCGCGCGGTTGCAGGTGAAATTGCTGCGCTTTCTGCAGGACGGTTGCTTTCGCCGGGTCGGCAGTGATGAAGAGGTGTACCTGGATGTGCGCGTGATCTGCGCCACCCAGGTGGATTTGTCCGAGCTGTGTGCCCGGGGCGAATTCCGCCAGGACCTGTATCACCGCCTCAATGTATTGTCCCTGCATATCCCGCCGCTGCGCGAATGCCTGGATGGCCTGGCGCCGCTGGTCGAGCACTTTCTCGATCAGGCCAGCCGCCAGATTGGCTGCCCGCTGCCCAAGCTGGCGCCTGCCGCGATGGATCGCCTGAGCCACTACCACTGGCCGGGCAACGTGCGGCAGCTGGAAAACGTGCTGTTCCAGGCGGTGTCGTTGTGCGAGGGCGGCACGGTCAAGGCTGAGCATATTCGCTTGCCGGATTACGGCGTGCGTCAGCCGCTTGGCGATTTCTCCCTGGAGGGCGGCTTGGAAGAGATCGTTGGACGCTTTGAGAAGGCGGTACTGGAAAGCCTGTATACCGAGCATTCCAGCAGCCGGCAACTGGGCAAGCGCCTGGGGGTGTCCCACACCACCATCGCCAATAAGTTACGCGATTACGAAATTCTCAAGACCGACAAGTAACTACCTGACGCAACTGGGTCAAAATGTGGGAGCGGGCTTGCTCGCGAATGCGGTGGATCAGTCACCTTATGTGCTGGCTGACACAGCGCCTTCGCGAGCAAGCCCGCTCCCTCATTTGATTGTGTCGTTGCCGTAAGCGGCATAAGTCCGCCGTTTTTTCGACTCTTACTCACCGCCCATTTCCCGTCACCCAGCCGCAAACCCTTGCCCTGCCTGGTCTTTCCCTCATTTTAAAAAGTTGGTTCGCAAATTGCTTAAGCCTCATCAGTACAGCGGTGGGCGGCAAGCGTCCGTCAGAAAGAGGAAAGAGCGTGGACAAGTACCTTTATGTGGCAATGACCGGCGCCAGCCAGAATGCTCTGGCGCAGAAGGCCCATGCCAACAACCTGGCGAACATTTCCACCAATGGTTTCCAACGCGACCTGGAGCAGGCGCGTTCGATGCCGGTGTTTGGTGACAGCTTTCCGGCGCGCGCCTTTGCCATGACCGAGCGCCCAGCCACCGACTTCAGCCCCGGCGCGATGATCGAAACCGGTCGCGACCTTGATGTGGCCGTCAACGGCAACGGCTGGTTGGCCGTGCAGACCCCGGACGGCAGCGAAGCCTACGTACGCAGCGCCAGCATGAACGTCGATGCATTGGGCGTGCTGCGGGCCGGCAACGGTATGCCGGTGATGGGCAATGGTGGTCCGATCGCCGTGCCGCCGCAGCAAAAAATCGAAGTGGGTTCCGACGGCACCATCAGCATCCGCGCCATGGGCGAAGGCCCGCGTGTGATGGCCGAAGTGGACCGCATCAAGCTGGTCCAGCCGGACCTCAAGAATATGAATAAAGGCCTGGACGGCACCATCCACACCAAGGATGGCCAGCCGGCCCAGGCCGACGCGAACGTGACCCTGACCTCGGGTTTCCTGCAGGCGAGCAACGTGAATGCGGTGGAAGAAATGACCGCAGTGCTGGCGCTTTCCAAGCAGTTCGAGCTGCACATCAAGATGATGAACAGCGCTAAAGAAGACGATCAGGCCATGACTCGCGTCATGCAGATGAGCTGATAACAGCCCTAACTAATTTGTGATGCGGCGCCAACAAACAGGCGCACGAAGGAGAACAGCATGCTTCCGGCTCTATGGGTTGCCAAAACAGGTCTGTCCGCCCAGGACACCAACCTGACCACCATTTCCAACAACTTGGCCAACGTGTCGACCACGGGTTTCAAACGTGACCGTGCCGAGTTCCAGGACTTGCTCTATCAGATCAAGAAACAGCCGGGCGCCCAGTCGACCCAGGACAGCGAGCTGCCGTCGGGCCTGCAACTGGGTACCGGTGTGCAGATCGTCGGCACCCAGAAGAACTTCAGCGCCGGTAACCTGCAGCAGACCGGCCAACCGCTGGACATGGCCATCAACGGCCGTGGCTTCTTCCAGATCCTGCAGCCGGATGGCACTACTTCCTACACCCGTGACGGTACTTTCCACCTGGACTCCAACGGCCAGATCGTGACGGCCAACGGTTTTGCCCTGGAGCCGGCTGTGGTCGTCCCAGCGGATGCCAAGACCTTCACCGTCGGCAACGACGGCACCGTATCGATCACCGTCGCCGGCAACCCGGCGTCGCAAGTGATCGGCAACCTGCAGACCGCCGACTTCATCAACCCGGCCGGCCTGCAGGCCATGGGGAACAACCTGTTCCTGGAAACCGCCTCCAGCGGCGCGCCGCAAATCGGCACCCCTGGCCTCAACGGTTTCGGCACCACGCTGCAAAGCACCCTGGAAACTTCCAACGTGAGCACGGTTGAGGAGATGGTCAACATGATCACCACCCAGCGCGCCTACGAGATGAACTCCAAGGTGATTTCCACCGCCGACCAGATGCTTTCGTTCGTAACGCAGAATCTGTAATCAAGTCTATGGGGCGCTCTTGAGGGCGCCTGCAACACCGTGAGGTAAGGGTCATGAATCGCTATGTTTCCGTTCTGGCATTGAGTGGGATTGCCGTGCTCGCGGGCTGTGTCGCCCCGACGCCAAAACCCAATGACCCGTACTACGCGCCGGTGTTGCCACGCACGCCGCTGCCGGCGGCGGCCAACAATGGCTCGATCTACCAGGCCGGTTTCGAACAGAACCTGTACAGCGACCGCAAGGCGTTCCGCGTGGGTGACATCATCACCATCACCCTGAACGAGAAGACCCAGGCCAGCAAGAATGCCAACTCGCAGATCGGCAAGACCAGCAAGACCAGCATTGGCCTGACTTCGCTGTTCGGCGGCGTGCCCAACACCAACAACCCGTTGGGCAGCGGTGACCTGAGCCTTGACGCCGGCTACAGCGGCGACCGTGCCACCAACGGCAAGAGCGCGGCAGGGCAGGGCAACAGCCTGACCGGCTCGATCACCGTGACCGTGGCTGACGTGTTGCCCAACGGCATCATCGCCGTACGGGGTGAAAAGTGGATGACCCTCAACACCGGCGATGAGCTGGTGCGCATCGCCGGCATGGTCCGCGCCGATGATATTTCCACCGACAACACCGTGCCGTCGACGCGGATTGCCGATGCGCGCATTACCTACTCGGGTACGGGTTCGTTTGCTGATGCGAGTCAGCCGGGCTGGTTCGACCGTTTCTTCCTTAGCCCGCTGTTCCCTTTCTAGGTGGCCACTTTGAAACTCAAACAGCTGATGGCGGCGGCACTCCTGCTGTCCCTGAGCGCCGTCGCCCAGGCCGAACGCCTGAAGGACATCGCCAGTATTTCCGGCGTGCGTTCCAACCAGTTGATCGGCTACGGCCTGGTGGTGGGGCTCAATGGCACGGGTGACCAGACCACCCAGACCCCGTTCACCTTGCAGACCTTCAACAACATGCTCTCGCAGTTCGGCATCAAGGTGCCGGCGGGCTCAGGCAACGTGCAGCTCAAGAACGTCGCTGCCGTATCGATCAGTGCCGACTTGCCGGCGTTTTCCAAGCCGGGCCAGGTGGTAGACATCACCGTGTCGTCCATCGGTAACTCGAAAAGCCTGCGTGGCGGCACCCTGTTGATGACGCCCCTGAAGGGTATCGACGGCAACGTCTACGCCATCGCCCAGGGCAACCTGGTGGTCGGCGGTTTTGATGCCGAAGGTCGCGACGGTTCGAAGATCACCGTCAACGTGCCGTCGGCCGGGCGTATTCCCGGGGGCGCCACGGTCGAGCGGACCGTGCCGAGTGGTTTCAACCAGGGCAACAGCCTGACCCTGAACCTCAATCGCTCCGACTTCACCACCGCCAAGCGCGTGGTCGACAAGATCAACGACATGCTCGGTCCTGGCGTGGCCCAGGCCATCGACGGCGGCTCGATCCGCGTCACCGCGCCGCTCGACCCAAGCCAGCGCGTCGACTACCTGTCGATCCTGGAAAACCTGGAAGTCGATCCGGGCCAGGCCGTGGCCAAGGTCATCATCAACTCGCGGACCGGCACCATTGTGATCGGCCAGAACGTCAAGGTCTCGCCAGCGGCAGTGACCCACGGCAGCCTGACCGTGACCATCACCGAAGACCCTATCGTCAGCCAGCCTGGCCCGTTGTCCAACGGCCAGACCGCAGTGGTACCGCGTTCGCGCGTCAATGCCCAGCAAGAAGCCAAGCCGATGTTCAAGTTCGGCCCCGGCACCACCCTGGATGAGATTGTCCGCGCGGTGAACCAGGTGGGCGCAGCCCCCGGCGACTTGATGGCGATCCTCGAAGCACTGAAACAGGCCGGCGCCTTGCAAGCCGACCTGATCGTGATCTGAGGCCATGGCCATGGATATGCGCAAGAGCGGGATCAGCAGCACGGCGGACTCGGGGTCCTACTCCGACCTGAACCGGCTTAACCAGCTCAAGGTCGGTGACGACAAGAACAGCGAAGGCAACATGCGCAAAGTGGCGCAGGAGTTCGAGTCGCTGTTCTTGAGCGAGATGCTCAAGTCGATGCGTTCGGCCACTGAAGCGCTGGGCAAGGACAACCCGCTGAACACCCCGGCAGCCAAGCAGTATCAGGAAATGTACGACCAGCAACTGGCGGTCTCGATGTCCCGCGAGGGCGGTGGTATCGGCCTGGCCGACGTGCTGATGCGCCAGATGCAGAAGAACAAGCCGGTGGACGCCCAGGCGGCCACCTTGCAGGGCCCGGCGGCAGCCGAGCCGGTGAAGAAAGCCGCAGTGCCAACCGAGATTGCCGCCGGCACCCAGGCCGAAGGTCCGCTGGGCCGTTCCAATGGCCAGCGCCCACTCTGGGCTTACCGCGTGGCGGTCCCCGAGGGCGCCAGCGCGCATGCCAACGATATGGAGTTGATGAACCAGCGCCGTATCGCCTTGCCGAGCAAACTGACCGATCGCCTGCTGGCCGGCATCGTGCCGAGCACCGACGCAACCACCGTGGCCCAGGCCGCGCCGCTGCGTAACAGCGCGGCTGCCGACAACGTTATCAACAGCAGCGCACGCACCTTTGCCGTGCCCAGCGGGCGCATGCAGGTGTACGGCCGCGCCGTCGCCCAGCCACCGTTGGCGCCGGCGAAGAAGGCCTTCAGCTCGCAGGATGAATTTGTCGCGACCATGTTGCCGATGGCCAAGGCGGCCGCCGCGCGTATTGGCGTCGACCCCAAATACCTGGTGGCCCAGGCCGCCCTGGAAACCGGTTGGGGCAAGTCGGTGATGCGCGCCGAAGACGGCAGCAGCAGCCACAACCTGTTCGGCATCAAGGCCGGCCAGAGTTGGCAAGGCGGCCAGGCGCGCGCAATCACCAGCGAGTTTCGGGATGGGGCGATGGTCAAGGAGACGGCACAGTTCCGTTCCTACAATTCCTACCAGGACAGCTTCCATGACCTGGTGACATTGCTGCAAAGCAATGATCGCTATAAAGAAGTTGTGAAGTCGGCCGACAACCCGGAACAGTTTGTACGCGAGTTGCAAAAAGCCGGATACGCAACCGATCCGGACTACGCCAGCAAGATTTCGCAGATCGCCAAAACGATGAACAGTTACCAGAACTACGCTGCCGCTGGCGCAACCACACATTTATAAGGTCTGAACCATGAGTTTGCTCAGTATCGGGATGTCAGGGCTTAACGCCGCTCAAGGATCGTTGTCGGTCTTGAGTAATAACATTGCCAACGCCAATACCGCGGGCTATTCGCGTCAGCAGACCACCCAGAGCGCCAATGCGTCGAACCCGTACGGCGGCGTGTTTATCGGCAGCGGTACGACCCTGGCTGACGTGCGTCGGGTGTACAACGAGTACCTGGACACCGCCTACCAGAACAGCACCGCGCTCAATAGCGATGCCGCGGCTTACCTGGACCAGGTCAGTGCCGTCGACAAGACGCTGTCGGACAAGACCACCGGCATGTCGGCCGTGCTCAGTTCGTTCTTCGCTGCCGTGCAGACGGCGTCGGCCAACCCCAACGATACGTCGGCCCGCCAGATTCTGCTCACCAACGCCCAGACCTTGAGCAACCGGTTCAACTCGATCTCCAACCAGTTGGGCCAGCAGAAAGAAACCATCAACAGCCAGCTGACCTCGATGGCCGACCAGGTCAATCAGCTGACGTCGTCGATTGCTTCCCTGAACAAGCAGATCAACCAGGTCCAGGGTTCGTCGAACACCACGCCGGCCAACCTGCTGGATGCGCGTGCCGAGGCCGTGCGCTCGCTGAACGAGTTGATTGGCGTGACCGCCAGCGAGAAAAACGGCGTGTTCAGTGTCAGCACCGGCAGCGGTCAATCGCTGGTGCTGGGTGACCAGTCCAACACGATTTCTGCAGTACCGAGCAAAGGCGACACCAGCCAATACACGATCCAGCTCAACATGGCCGGGAACACCGCCGTCGACCTGGGCAACGTGATCAGCGGCGGCAGCATCGGCGGCCTGTTGCGCTATCGCAGCGACGTGCTGATGCCGGCGATCAACGACCTGGGTCGGATTGCAATCGTCACCGCCGACGCGATCAACAGCCAGTTGGGCCAGGGCGTGGACCTCAACGGTGAGTTCGGCGCCTCGATGTTCAAGGACATCAACAACGCGGCGTCCGTCGCCCTGCGCAGCCAGGCGGCACAAGGCAACACGGGTGACTCCAGCCTGGGCGTGACGATTGCGGACAGCAGCAAGCTGACCAATTTCGACTACAAGGTCTCGTTCAACGATGGCACCAACCTCAACAAGGTCACCGTGCTGCGTTCCGACGGCAAGGCCATGGGTACCTACGATCTGAGCGCCACGCCGCCGCCGGTAATCGACGGGGTTACCCTGACGATCAAGAACGGCGCGGCCGGGGTAAAAGAGGGTGACAGCTTCAAGGTCAGCCCGACCGCCAACGGCGCCAAGGAAATCGGCACCGTGCTGACCGACCCGAGCAAGATCGCGTTTGCCGCGCCGTTGCAGGGCGAGGCCGGCAAGAGCAACCAGGGCACCGGCACGTTTACGCCACCGACCCTGACGGTGCCCATCGACATCGAGGGCGGGGCTGACGCCGCGCAGCTGCGCGTCGGCATCGCCAACTCGATGCCGGTGAAAATGGTATTCGGCGACAAAGCCGCCGATGGCACCCAGAGCTACACCCTGAGTAACGCCAAGGGTGAGCCTATCGGCACGGGCACTATCGTTCCGGGCCAAGCCAACAAGATCACTATCAATGTGCCGATGCGCGATGCCAGCGGCACATTGCTCGATCCGGCCAAGAGCTTCAGCTTCGACACCACCGTGGCCGGTTCGCCGACCAGCGGTGACAGCACCTCGTTCTCGTTCAATGCCACCGGCAAGTCCGACAACCGCAACGCCCAGGCGCTGATCGGTCTGCAGACCAAGGCGACCGTCGGTGTTGGGGCGGATGGCAGTGGCGGGCTCAGCCTGGTGGGGGCCAACAGCAAGTTGGTGTCGACCGTCGGCGCCAAGGCCGCTGCAGCCACCACCGACACCACGGCTACCACCGCGCTGTTGACGGCCAACAAGAACGCGCGCAACTCGGTGTCCCAGGTCAACCTGGACGAAGAGGCGGGCGACATGATCAAGTTCCAGCAGTACTACACCGCGTCGTCGCAGATCATCAAGGCTGCGCAAGAAACCTTCAGTACGCTGATCAATAGTCTTTAAGGGAGCCTGGGACGATGCGCATTTCTACACAGCAGTACTTCGACACCAGTGCCACGCGCTATACGGATAACTACTCCAGCGTGGTCAAGGCGCAGCAGCAGGCGAGCTCCGGCGTGCGTGTGCAAACCGCCGCGGATGATCCCGTTGCCGCCCAGCGCCTGCTGATGCTGCAACAGCAGAAAGACATGCTGGCCCAGTTCAGCGGCAATATCACCAGCATTCAAAATACGCTGACCAACGAAGAAAGCGTCCTGACTGCGATCAGTAACACGATCCAGGCCGGTAGCCAGCTGGCACTGCGCGCCGGTGGCGTGACCAGTGATGCCGACCGCAAGTCGATTGCGGTCGAGGTGGGCGCGCTTGAAGATCAACTGCTGGGCTTGCTCAACAGCAAGGATTCGGCGGGCAACTACCTGTTCTCCGGCTCCAAGACCGATACACCGCCGTACTCGCGCAACAACGATGGCACTTATAGCTATCAGGGCGACGAAAACGAGCTGAGCCTGCAAGTCTCCGAGACGCTCAATGTGCGCACCGGCGACACCGGCAAGACCATCCTCGAAGGGGCGGTCAACACCAGTCGTACCCAGTCCAATTACCTCGCACCTGCGACTGCGCCTGTGCCGCCGGCGATTTCGCCGCCGCTGGTGGATGATCACAAGGTCGCGATTTCGGCGGGCCTGGTGGGTTCGGGCATCGACTACACCAAGCAGTTCGCCGATGGCCAGCCGTACAAGGTGACCTTTACCAGCAGCACCCAGTACGTGGTGACGGACAAGGACAACAACAACATTACCTCGCAGCTGCCAGGTAATGGCACGTTCGATTCCACCAAGGAAGGCAGTGCCAGCATCAACATCCGCGGGGTGAAGTTCGATATCACCGTCGACCTCACCGATACCGCCACCGGGCCTGATGCCGATGCGCTGGTCGCCGGGCGCGAATTCAGCCTGAGCGCCAAGCCGGACGCCTTCAACACCTCGCGCACCCCGAGCAACACCTCGTCGGCGCAATTGACCAATGGCCAGGTCAGCAGCGCGGCCGGCTACGCCAGTACCTTTCCGAACAGCGGTGTGTTGATCAAGTTCGATGACACTGACGCGACGGCTTACAAAGTCTATGCCCAGCCGTACACCGCCAACAGCAAGTCGATTGGCGAGGGCGTGATCAACGCGGGCACTCCACCGGCTCCGAACACGATCACCGCGGCGGGGGTCACCTTCGAGGTGAGCGGCACGCCGAATGTTGGCGATCAGTTCTCAATCGGCAACAGCACCCAGAAAACCCAGAACGCCCTCGACACCCTGGGCCAACTGCGCCAGGCCCTGCAACAGCCGGCAGACGGTATCCCGGGCGCGCGGGTCAAGCTCCAGGACGCCTTGAACGCGGCGGTCGCCAACCTGACCAGTTCGTCCGACCAGGTCGACAACGTGCGCGGTTCCATCGGCGCGCGGCAGAACGCGCTGACGGTGCAGGCCAGCGAAAACACCAGCGTCGGCCTGGCCAATACCAGCACCATGAGTGCGCTGGCCAACGTCGACATGGGCGAGGCGGCGATCAACCTGACCTTGCAGCAAACCATGCTGGAAGCCTCGCAACTGGCGTTTGTGAAAGTCTCGCAGTTGAGCCTGTTCAACAAGATGTAAGCGCTGGCATGTCAAGCGGCCCAGCCTGGAAACAGGCTGGGCCGTTGTCGTTTCTGGGATTTAATTGTTTGAAGGTTTTGCATAAAGCACACAAAATTGAGTGACCTGTGAGTCATAAAGCGCATCTTCACTGTATCGTGTGAAAAGGATAAGTCGTCACAGGGTCCGTGCGGGGCGGCTTTCAGCGAGATTTTTATGGGGTTATCCCCTTTATTGTCAGCACCCCAGGCGTGGTCCGGGGGTGTTCTCCAGCTATTTAGTATTGGGAAGCCACAATGATTGGCATAAAAAGCATCGCCAGTTACGTGCCGGCAGACGGGATCGATAACTACGCCCAGGGTGCCAAATTCGCCAAGGATGAAGAGTTCATCATTGGCAAGATCGGCTCGGCCTTCCTGCCGCGCAAGGAAGCGGCGCAGGAAACCTCTGACCTGTGTGTCGAGGCGGTCAACGCTTTGTTTGCCAACAACCCGGATTTGAAGCGCGAGTCCATCGACGCGCTGATCGTCGTCACCCAGAACGGCGATGAAGAGGGCCTGCCCCACACTGCCGCCATCGTCCAGGACAAACTGGGCCTGCCGACTCACGTCGCCGCCTTTGATATCTCCCTGGGCTGCTCCGGCTATGTCTACGGCATCTACGCGATGAAGGGCTTCATGGAAGCCGCCGGCCTGAAAAACGGCCTGCTGATCACCGCCGACCCGTATTCGAAGATCGTCGACCCGGAAGACCGCAACACCACCATGCTGTTCGGTGATGCCGCCACCGCTACCTGGATGGGCGAAGACGCACCGTGGTTGCTCGGCAAGTCCAAGTTCGGCACCGACGGTTCCGGCGCGCCGCACCTGAAGGTCAGCGATGGCGTGTTCTTCATGAATGGTCGCCAGGTGTTCAACTTCGCCTTGCTCAAGGTGCCGGCGCATTTGCACGAGCTGCTCGATGAGTCGCAGCTCAAGGCCGATGACATCGATGCATTCTGTATTCACCAGGGCAGTGCGGCGATTGTCGACGCCGTAGCGCGTCGTTTCGAAGATGCGCCGGTCGACAAGTTCATCAAGGACATGGTCGAGACCGGCAACACCGTGTCGTCGAGCATTCCGCTGCTGTTGGAAAAGCACGTGATGGACGCTACCTGGAAACGCGTGGCCATCAGCGGTTTCGGGGTTGGCCTGTCGTGGGGTTCGGCGATTCTCTATCGCCCGTGACGCTTTAATAGCGACAAACAAAAACGCCGATGATCGAAAGATCATCGGCGTTTTTTATTTGGCGCCAGAAAAGCCAATGTTTGTTGGGTTTTGTGCAGGCGTAAACCCTTGAATTGCAAGGGGTGGCACGGCGCCAGTAAAAAAAATCAAAAAAATCCTCAAGCAACCGGCTACCACGACGATAACTATTACGTAGGTTCTCAGGCCACACCCGGCGGTTGCCAGGGCCGGAAGCCGCAGTATCCATCCAACGAGGATTTCGTCATGGCTTTAACAGTAAACACCAACATTGCTTCGATCACTACTCAGGGCAACCTGAACAAAGCTGGCGGCGCCCTGGCCACTTCCATGCAGCGCCTGTCTTCCGGCCTGCGTATCAACAGCGCTAAAGACGACGCTGCCGGCCTGCAGATCGCTAACCGCCTGACCAGCCAAATCAACGGCCTGGGCCAAGCAGTAAAAAACGTGAACGACGGTATCTCCATCGCTCAGACCGCTGAAGGCGCGATGCAGGCTTCGACCGACATCCTGCAGAAAATGCGTACCCTGGCTCTGTCCTCCGCTACTGGCTCCCTCAGCGCTGACGACCGTAAGTCGAACAACGACGAATACCAGGCTCTGACTTCGGAACTGACCCGTATCTCCAACACCACCACCTTCGGTGGCCAGAAGCTGCTGGACGGTTCGTACGGTACCAAAGCTATCCAGGTTGGCGCCAACGCCAACGAAACCATCAACCTGAGCCTGGAAAACGTTGCGGCCAACAAAATTGGTTCGCAGCAGGTTAAAAGTTCTGACGTTGCTATCACCGAGAAAGGTTTGGCTGCAGGCGACATTACTGTAACAGGTAACGGCCAGACCAAAACCGTAAGCTACCTTGAAGGCGCTTCCGCAAAAAGCATCGCTGCCCAGCTCAATGGTTCGATCGGTGGCCTGACTGCAAGCGCCAGCACCGAAGTCAAACTGAAGGTTGATACCACTAAGACCACTGGTGCTACACCTCCTGCTTCTGCCAACTTCAAGCTCACCGTTGGTGATGGCAAAGAAGTAAGCTTCATCGGTGTTACTGATAACGCCAGCCTGGCTGACCAGCTGAAATCCAACTCCGCTAAACTGGGTATCAGCGTCAACTACGATGAAGTTAACGACACCCTGGAAATCAAATCCGATTCTGGCGAGAACCTGGTATTTGGTGCTGGTACCGGCGCTGACGCTGTTTCGGTTAACGCCAAAAACGGTAAGGGTGAGTACACGTTCGATACCGCTACTCCACCTGCTGAGAAGTTCACTGCCCTGTCTGCTACCGTAGCATCTACCGTTACCGGTCAGGTATCGCTTGATTCGGCTAAAGGCTACTCCCTGGCTGCCGGTACTGCTGATGGTGTAACTGGTCTGTTCGGTAAAGCCAGCGTTGTGGCAGAGAAGACCACCATCTCTGACACCACCGTGACCGACGCTTCTTCTGCCCAGAACGCCCTGGCTGTAATCGACAAGGCCATCGGCACCATCGACAGCGTTCGTTCGGGCCTGGGTGCTACCCAGAACCGTCTGACTACCACTGCAGACAACCTGCAGAACATTCAGAAGAACTCCACCGCTGCACGTTCCACCGTTCAGGACGTCGACTTCGCTTCCGAAACCGCCGAACTGACCAAGCAACAAACCCTGCAGTCGGCTTCCACCGCGATCCTGTCGCAGGCTAACCAGCTGCCATCCGCTGTACTGAAACTGCTTCAGTAATCCCAGCGCTTGGTAACTAACGGAAGGGCGCGTCTACGTGCCCTTCCGTTTTTTCGGTTTAGAGGAGATTGGACATGGACATGAGTGTAAAGCTGAACCAGTCTTATCCGCCGGTTGCACCTCAGAGCGCGCCTGTTCAGGTGGCAGCCGACAAAAGCACCACCCAAGTCCAGGAAGCCCCCGCCATCGGCAAACAGCCTGAGCGTGCGGACCTGGAAAAAGCGGTAACCGATATTCGCGAATTCGTACAAGCTGCCCAGCGCAGCCTGGATTTTTCCATTGATGACACGACTCACCGTGTGGTGGTCAAGGTCATCAATACCGACAATGGTGAAGTGATTCGCCAGATTCCGTCGGAAACGGCATTGAAACTGGCACAGAGCCTCTCCAGCGCAAGCCACGTGTTGTTTGACGACAAGGCTTGAGCTGGCATGAAACTTGTTGCTGAGTTGTCTTGAGGCGTAATAAGTCAAGATAACGGCAGCCACCGAACAGGAGATAGATGATGGCGGGTTCAACGGTAAGTGGTATCGGTTCGAACATCGATACGCAAGCGATCGTGACATCCTTGGTCAACGCCGAAAAGGTGCCCAAGCAGACGCAGATCAATACCGCGTCCCAGAAGGCGACCACCACGCTGTCTTCGATCGGCAAGATTCAGGCGGCGCTGGATGCGTTTCGTGGTGCGCTGGATACTATGACGGCGAGTTCCAGCTTCACGGGTTTGACCGGTTCGTCCTCGGATGAAAAAGTTGCGACCATGACGGCGAGCAACACGGCTTCCAACGGCAGCTTTCGGTTGATTGTCAGTCAGCTTGCACAGGCCTCGAAGCTGTCGACCCAAAACTTCAAGGGCGGCACATCGACGGTGGTGAATACCACTGACAAGCCGACGACATTGACTATCAGCCAGTCCGGCAAGAACTACGACGTCAGTATCCCCGTTGGCGCAACCTTGCAGCAGGTGCGTGACTCGATCAATACCCAGTTCGGCACATCGGGTTTGAGTGCGAACATCCAAACCGACTCCAACGGCTCGCGGTTGATCCTGACCTCGACCACCATGGGCACGGGATCGGACCTGAAGTTGTCGGGTAATTCGGGATTGGACACTGGCTCGACGGTCGTTGATAAACCATTGGATGCGCTGTACACCATTGACGGCGTTGCGTCTGTTTCCAAAACCAACAACATCGAAGGCGCGTTGAGCGGCGTGAATATCAAGTTGGTATCGGTTTCGGCGCTCAAGACTGCGGGGGATACCAGTACAAACCCTGAGCGAAACGCGACCCTCATCACCGTCAGCACCAACAACACCGCGCTCAAGTCTGGGGTCAAGGGTTTCATCGACACCTACAACGCCCTGATCACCGCCATGAACGCCGAAACAAAGGTCACCACCAACCTCGATGGCAGCACCACGGGGGCGACCCTGACGGGCGACTCCACCATGCGTTCGCTCCAGGCGGCGATTCGTAATGAGTTCAACGCGCTGTCGGGCACTGGTCAGTTCAAGTCCCTGGCTCAATTCGGTGTGGTCACCAACTCGAGCACCAGTCTGCTGAGCATCGACGACAAAAAGTGGGACGCCGCGGTAAAAACCAACGCTGCCGATATCAACAGCATGTTCACCGGCCCAAGCGGCATGCTGGCGCGCATGAAAAGCGCCACCGACGACTACGCCAAGTCCACCACCGGCATCCTGGCAACGCGCTCCACCTCGTTGTCTGACACGCTCAAGGACCTGACCAAGCAACAGTCCTCCCTGGACGAGCGCATGGACCTGCTGACCAAGAGCCTCTCGGACAAGTACAACGCCATGGACACCCTGGTTGCCCAGTTGCGCCAGCAAAGCACCAGTGTGATGACCACGCTCAATGCGCTGAACAACCCAAAGACCAATAGTTGATCGCTGCGAATAAAAAAAGGCCAGGCAACCTGCCTGGCCTTTTTTTATCGAGAGACGACTGGCGCTAAAGCTTTTTGCGAACCCGTCGACATATTGGTTACTGAAACCCTTTTCGCTGTCGCCTGTCACGAGGTAGAAACATGAATCCCATGAGAGCCCTTCGCCAATACCAGAAGGTCAATTCCCATGCTCAGATCTCCGAAGCCAGCCCTCATCGCCTGGTGCAGATGCTGATGGAAGGCGGGCTGGACCGCATGGCCCAGGCCAAAGGTGCGCTGGCGCGTGGTGACATCGCACAGAAGGGCCTGATGCTCGGCAAGGCTATCGATATCGTGATCGGGCTGCGTGACGGCCTGGATGCAGAAAAAAGTGATAACCCGGCTTACGTCCAGCAGTTGGAAAGTCTGTACGCGTACATGACCAACCGCTTGATGGAGGCGAACCTGCATAACGACGCCGACATGATCGACGAAGTGGCGCGTTTGTTGATTACCGTGAAAGAAGGCTGGGATGCCATCGCCGCGCCACAGGCTGTAACCGAGTAAGGCGCAGCAGAGAAGGGCCTGAGGGCCTTGAGGACTATGTGATGAGCCAAGCACTGCAACGCATTGATGAAACCCGTGAGGCGCTGATGGGCGCGCTGGCGGACCGTAACTGGGACGCGATTGGCGAGCTCGACATGGGGTGTCGCGACGTGATCGAGCAGGTGCTCAGTGAGGCGCCGGTCGACGAGAATGCGTTGCGTGAGAAGCTTGAGAGCCTGCTCGCGGTTTACCAGCAATTGCTTGAGGTGACGACGGGCGAGCGGCAGGCGATTTTCGAAGAGATGTCGCAGATCAACCAAGCGAAAAATGCGTCAAAGGTTTACCATCTGTTCGGCTGAATGAGCTCAGTTAATCCGAACGGCGCGTCATATATTTGACTGTGCCAGCATTTTTGACTTAACTAGTGCTGTTTTCAGATTTCAGACGTCTAGTAAGGCATGAAGTCTTACAGGCGTCTCGATTGCCCTCACTCTTGGGGCAGAGCGTTTTACTAGGGAAGTTGCTATTGCATGTGGCGTGAAACCAAAATTCTGCTGATTGATGACGATAGCGTCCGCCGCCGCGATTTAGCGGTGATTTTGAATTTTCTTGGCGAAGAAAATTTGCCCTGCGGCAGCCATGATTGGCAGCAGGCGGTCAGCTCATTGTCATCGAGCCGTGAAGTCATTTGTGTGCTGATCGGGACGGTGAACGCTCCTGGCGCTGTTTTGGGCTTGTTAAAGACACTGTCAACCTGGGATGAGTTCCTTCCGGTGTTGCTGATGGGCGATATTTCTTCCATCGACCTGCCTGAAGACCAGCGCCGCCGCGTGCTGTCCACCCTGGAAATGCCGCCCAGCTACAGCAAATTGCTCGACTCCCTGCACCGTGCCCAGGTCTATCGCGAGATGTATGACCAGGCGCGCGAGCGCGGTCGCCACCGCGAACCCAACCTGTTCCGCAGCCTCGTCGGCACCAGCCGTGCGATCCAGCACGTGCGCCAGATGATGCAGCAAGTGGCCGACACCGACGCCAGCGTGCTGATCCTCGGCGAGTCGGGCACCGGCAAGGAAGTGGTCGCGCGCAACCTGCACTATCACTCCAAGCGCCGCGACGGGCCTTTTGTGCCGGTCAACTGCGGGGCGATTCCGGCCGAGCTGCTGGAAAGCGAATTGTTCGGCCATGAGAAGGGCGCCTTTACCGGGGCGATCACCAGCCGTGCCGGGCGTTTCGAACTGGCCAACGGCGGCACGCTGTTCCTCGACGAAATCGGCGACATGCCGCTGCCGATGCAGGTCAAGCTGCTGCGCGTGCTGCAGGAACGTACCTTCGAGCGCGTGGGCAGCAACAAGACCCAAAGCGTCGACGTGCGCATCATCGCGGCCACCCACAAGAACCTCGAAAGCATGATCGAGGTGGGCAGCTTCCGCGAAGACTTGTACTACCGCCTCAACGTATTCCCGATCGAGATGGCCCCGCTGCGCGAGCGCGTGGAAGACATCCCGCTGCTGATGAACGAACTGATCTCGCGCATGGAACACGAAAAGCGCGGCTCGATCCGTTTCAACTCGGCGGCGATCATGTCCCTGTGCCGCCACGGCTGGCCGGGTAACGTCCGCGAGCTGGCCAACCTGGTGGAGCGCATGGCGATCATGCACCCCTACGGCGTGATCGGCGTGGTCGAGTTGCCGAAGAAATTCCGCTACGTCGACGATGAAGACGAGCAACTGGTCGACAGCCTGCGCAGTGACATGGAAGAGCGGGTCGCCATCAACGGCCACACCCCGGACTTCGGCTCCACCGCCATGCTGCCGCCCGAAGGCCTTGATCTCAAGGACTACCTCGGCAACCTCGAACAGGGGCTGATCCAGCAGGCGTTGGACGACGCCAATGGCATCGTCGCACGGGCTGCCGAGCGCCTGCGCATCCGCCGAACCACCCTGGTTGAGAAGATGCGCAAGTACGGCATGAGCCGCAAAGAAGGTGATGAACAGGCGGATGATTGACGCCTGTTTTCCAAACCGCTGAAATTTCAGCGGTTTTTTTTCGGCACAACTATTGCTACAGCCCTCGCAACGTTCCGTTTAACTGACGGTCAGCCAAGCGAGAGAGCATGATGCCCCACGCCGCCCAACTATCTTCGGTCCCTGTCCTGCAGGGGCCTGCCCCGTCTGTAGAAGAACTCAGCCGCAATGGCCTGGAGCAGGCCTTTTCGCTGTTCAACCAGATGTCGAGCCAATTGACTGACTCCTACAGCCTGCTGGAAGCCCGGGTCTCCGAGCTTAAAGGCGAGCTGGCGGTGGTCAGTGCCCAGCGCATGGAAGAGCTGGCCGAGAAAGAGCGCCTGGCCAACCGTCTGCAAAACCTGCTGTCGCTGTTGCCGGGCGGCGTGATCGTGATCGACGATCAGGGCCGTGTGCGCGAAGCCAACCCGGCGGCCTGCGACATGCTCGGCCTGCCGCTGGAAGGTGAGTTGTGGCGCCATGTCATCACGCGCTGCTTTGCGCCGCGCGAAGACGACGGCCACGAAATCTCCCTGAAGGACGGGCGCCGCTTGTCCATTGCCACCCGTTCCCTGGATGCGGAGCCGGGCCAGCTGGTGCTGCTCAACGACCTGACCGAAACCCGTCACCTGCAAGACCAGCTGGCGCGCCACGAGCGTTTGTCGTCGCTGGGGCGGATGGTCGCTTCTTTGGCGCATCAGATCCGCACGCCCCTGTCGGCGGCGTTGATCTACGCCAGTCATTTGACTGATGAGCAATTGCCCGCTGCCACCCACCAGCGATTTGCCGGGCGCCTCAAGGAGCGCTTGCACGAGTTGGAGCACCAGGTGCGCGACATGCTGGTGTTTGCCCGTGGCGAATTGCCGCTGACTGACCGCATCACTCCGGCCGCGCTGATGCAGGCCCTGCAGGCTGCAGCCGCCACGCATATTCAAGACGTCCAGGTGCGCTGGCAGTGCGACAGCCACCTCGGTGAGCTGCTGTGCAACCGCGACACCCTGGTCGGCTCGCTGCTCAACCTGATCGAAAACGCCACCCAGGCCAGTGGCCCCGGCGCGCGCCTCAAGGTGCACCTGTACAGCCGCGAGCAAACCCTGCGCCTGTGCATCAGCGACAGCGGCAGCGGTATCGACCCGGTCGTATTGCAGCGCCTGGGCGAGCCGTTTTTTACCACCAAGACCAACGGTACCGGCCTCGGCCTGACCGTGGTCAAGGCGGTGGCACGTGCCCATCAGGGAGAATTGCAACTGCACTCCCGAGTCGGGCGTGGCACCTGTGCATTGATGACCTTGCCGCTGTTTTCATGCGCGGCAGGCGCGGAGTAAAAAGTAATGGCTATCAAGGTTCTGTTGGTGGAAGACGATCGCGCCCTGCGTGAAGCATTGGCTGACACGCTGTTGCTGGCGGGCCATGACTACCGGGCGGTCGGTTCTGCCGAGGACGCCTTGGAGGCGGTCGAGCAGGAAACCTTCAGCCTGGTGGTCAGCGACGTGAACATGCCCGGCATGGACGGCCACCAGTTGCTCGGCCTGCTGCGTGCGCGCCAGCCGCAACTGCCGGTGTTGCTGATGACCGCCCATGGCGCCGTTGAGCGCGCGGTGGATGCAATGCGCCAGGGCGCGGCGGATTACCTGGTCAAGCCTTTCGAACCCAAGGCCCTGATCGAGCTGGTGGCGCGGCATGCACTGGGCGTGATCACGGCCAGTGACGGCGAGGGCCCGATTGCCTTCGAACCGGCCAGTGCGCAGTTGCTGGAACTGGCGGCCCGCGTGGCGCGCAGCGATTCGACCGTGTTGATTTCCGGCGAGTCCGGTACCGGTAAAGAGGTGCTGGCGCGCTATATCCACCAGCAATCGACGCGCGCCAAACAACCGTTCATCGCCATCAACTGTGCAGCGATCCCCGACAACATGCTCGAAGCCACGCTGTTCGGCCACGAAAAGGGCTCCTTTACCGGCGCCATCGCGGCCCAGGCGGGCAAGTTCGAGCAGGCGGACGGCGGCACCATTCTGCTCGATGAGATCTCGGAGATGCCCCTGGGCCTGCAGGCCAAGCTGCTGCGGGTGCTGCAGGAGCGTGAAGTGGAACGTGTGGGCGCGCGCAAGCCGATCCAGCTGGATATCCGCGTGGTAGCCACCACCAACCGAGACCTTGCCGGTGAAGTGGCGGCGGGGCGCTTCCGTGAGGATCTGTTCTACCGCCTCTCGGTGTTTCCGCTGGCCTGGCGTCCGTTGCGCGAACGCCCGGCGGATATCATTCCACTGGCCGAGCGCCTGCTGAACAACCACGTCAAAAAAATGAAGCATGCCCAGGCGCGGCTCTCGGCCGAGGCCCAGGCGTGCCTGATCGGCTATCCATGGCCGGGCAACGTGCGCGAATTGGACAACGCCATCCAGCGCGCGCTGATTTTGCAGCAGGGCGGCTTGATCCAGCCCCAGGATTTCTGCCTGGCCATGGGCAGTGGTGCGGCGCCGCTTCCGACCCTGGCGCCGGTGCCGGTAGTCGCCGAAACCGAGACCGCCGGGGCCCTGGGCGACGACCTGCGTCGCCGCGAATTCCAGATGATCATCGACACCCTGCGTGCCGAGCGCGGCCGCCGCAAGGAAGCCGCCGAACGCCTGGGGATCAGCCCACGCACGCTGCGCTACAAGCTGGCACAGATGCGCGACGCCGGGATGGATGTCGAGGCTTATCTTTTCGCCACCTGATCGGTAACAAGGCGGACAAGCTTTGTCGCCTTTTCTTACGAGTTGCTACAGAGCTGGCACCCTTGTTGCTACCTCCCCTAGTAATTGCTGCGTAGTGTCAAAAATTTGCGGGTTGTCGGGAGAGAGAAGGTCATGAGCCAGGGTATTGAGTTCAATCGGTTGATGTTGGATATGCGCTCCATGCAAATGGATGCCATGGCTCAACCGAAATCCGTCGCGCCAGCGCCGGAATTGGGCCAAAGCAGCTTCGCCGACATGCTCGGCAAAGCCATCAACAAAGTCAGTGATACCCAGCAAGCCTCCAACCAGTTGGCCAATGCGTTCGAGATCGGCAAAAGCGGCGTGGACCTCACCGATGTGATGGTCGCCTCGCAAAAGGCCAGCGTCTCGTTCCAGGCCCTGACCCAAGTGCGTAACAAGCTGGTTCAAGCCTACCAAGACATCATGCAGATGCCGGTTTAAGGACGAGATTTAAGTCATGGCAGAAGCAGTCGTGGACAACGTACCCGCCAAGGCAGACGGCAAGCCGCCGCTGTTTGGCCTGTCGTTCCTGGAAAACCTCTCGGAAATGACCATGTTGCGTCAGGTGGGCCTGATGGTCGGCCTGGCTGCCAGCGTGGCGATTGGTTTTGCCGTGGTGTTGTGGTCGCAGCAACCCGATTACCGGCCGCTGTACGGCAGCCTGGCGGGCATGGATTCCAAGCAGATCATGGAAACCCTGTCGGCTGCCGACATTTCCTACACTGTGGAGCCCAACTCCGGCGCTCTGCTGGTCAAGGCCGACGACGTGGCCCGGGCGCGGATGAAACTCGCGGCGGCTGGCGTGACCCCGTCCGACAGCAACATCGGTTTTGAAATCCTCGACAAGGACCAGGGCCTGGGGACCAGCCAGTTCATGGAAGCCACTCGCTATCGTCGTGGCCTCGAAGGCGAACTCGCCCGCACCATCTCCAGCCTCAACAACGTCAAGGGCGCCCGCGTGCACTTGGCCATTCCGAAAAGCTCGGTGTTTGTGCGCGATGAGCGCAAGCCAAGCGCCTCGGTACTGGTCGAACTGTTTTCCGGCCGCTCCCTGGAGCCTGGTCAGGTCCTGGCGATCATCAATCTGGTGGCCACCAGCGTTCCTGAATTGAGCAAGTCGCAAATCACTGTGGTCGACCAGAAGGGCAACCTGCTGTCCGACCAGGCTGAAAACTCCGCGCTGACCCAGGCCGGCAAGCAGTTCGACTACAGCCGCCGCATGGAAAGCATGCTCACCCAGCGTGTGCATAACATCCTGCAACCGGTGCTGGGCAACGACCGCTACAAGGCTGAAGTGTCTGCCGATGTGGACTTCAGCGCCGTCGAGTCGACCTCCGAGCAGTTCAACCCTGACCAGCCGGCCTTGCGCAGCGAGCAGTCGACCAGCGAACAACGCACCGCCAGCAATGGCCCGCAAGGTGTGCCGGGTGCCCTGAGCAACCAGCCACCGGCACCGGCAACCGCGCCGCAAACCACCGGTGGCGCGGCCGCGACTGCTGGTGCAGTGCAACCTGGGCAGCCGCTGCTGGACGCCAACGGCCAGCAGATCATGGACCCGGCCACCGGCCAGCCGATGCTCGCCCCTTACCCGGCGGACAAGCGTAACCAGTCCACCAAGAACTTCGAACTCGACCGTTCCATCAGCCACACCAAGCAGCAGCAGGGCCGTGTCAATCGCCTGTCGGTGTCGGTGGTGGTCGATGACCAGGTCAAGGTCAACCCGGCTGACGGTGCGGTTACCCGTGCGCCCTGGAGCGCCGACGAATTGGCGCGCTTCACTCGCCTGGTGCAGGACGCCGTCGGTTTTGACGCCAGCCGTGGCGACAGCGTCAGCGTGATCAACATGCCGTTCTCCGCCGAGCGTGGCGAAGTGATCGCCGACCCGGCGTTCTACACGCAGCCGTGGTTCTGGGACATCGTCAAGCAAGTGCTGGGTGTGTTGTTCATCCTGGTGCTGGTGTTCGGCGTGCTGCGTCCGGTGCTCAACAACATCACCGGCAACGGCAAGAAACAACTCGCGGCCTTCGGTGGCAGCGACGTCGAGTTGGGTGGCATGGGCGGCCTGGATGGCGAACTGGCCAACGACCGCGTCAGCCTCGGAGGCCCGCAAAGCATCCTGTTGCCAAGCCCGAGCGAAGGCTATGACGCTCAGCTGAATGCAATCAAGAGTCTGGTGGCAGAAGACCCGGGCCGTGTGGCCCAGGTCGTGAAAGAGTGGATCAACGCAGATGAGTGATAATCGAGCCGCTGTTGCCAAGCTCACCAAGGTCGACAAAGCCGCTGTATTGCTGCTGTCGCTGGGTGAAACCGACGCCGCCCAAGTGCTGCGCCACATGGGCCCTAAAGAAGTCCAGCGGGTTGGCGTGGCCATGGCGCAGATGCGCAATGTGCACCGTGAGCAGGTCGAGCAGGTGATGAGTGAGTTCGTCGAGATCGTCGGCGACCAGACCAGCCTGGGCGTCGGCTCCGACAGCTACATCCGCAAGATGCTCACCTCGGCCCTGGGCGAAGACAAGGCCAACGGCCTGATCGACCGCATCCTGCTGGGTGGCAACACCAGCGGCCTCGACAGCCTCAAATGGATGGAGCCGCGCGCCGTCGCCGACGTGATCCGCTATGAGCACCCGCAGATCCAGGCGATCGTCGTGGCGTACCTCGACCCGGACCAGGCCGGTGAAGTGCTTGGCCACTTCGACCATAAGGTGCGCCTGGACATCATCCTGCGCGTGTCGTCGCTGAACACCGTGCAGCCGGCGGCCTTGAAAGAACTCAACACGATTCTCGAGAAGCAGTTCTCGGGCAACTCGAATGCCTCGCGGACCACCTTGGGCGGTATCAAGCGCGCGGCCGACATCATGAACTTCCTCGACAGCTCGGTCGAAGGCCAGTTGATGGACTCGATCCGCGAGATCGACGACACCCTGTCCGGCCAGATCGAAGACCTCATGTTCGTGTTCAACAACCTCTCCGATGTCGACGACCGTGGCATCCAGGCGCTGCTGCGCGAGGTGTCCTCCGACGTGCTGGTGCTGGCGCTCAAGGGCTCCGACGAGAACGTCAAGGAGAAGATCTTCAAGAACATGTCCAAGCGTGCTTCCGAGCTGCTGCGCGACGACCTCGAGGCCAAGGGCCCGGTGCGCGTCAGCGACGTGGAAACTGCGCAGAAAGAGATCCTCACCATTGCCCGCCGTATGGCCGAAGCCGGAGAAATCGTTCTCGGCGGGAAGGGCGGCGAAGAAATGATTTAAGGCGCCACTCATGTCGAACAAAGATGGGGCTCCCAGCGATCTGATTCGCGCGCGGGATGTCGGCGGGTTCGACATCTGGTCGTTGCCCAGCTTCGATCCGCATGTGCCGGAGCCCGAGCCGGAACCGGTGGAAGAGCCGCCTGCGGAAATGGAAGAAGTGCCGCTGGAAGAAGTCCAGCCACTGACCCTGGAAGAGTTGGAGAGCATCCGCCAGGAGGCCTACAACGAAGGGTTTTCCGCCGGTGAAAAAGATGGTTTTCGCAGCACCACCCTCAAGGTGCGCCAGGAGGCCGAGGCGGCGCTCGCCGTCAAGCTGGCCAGCCTGGAGCGCTTGATGGGCGGCTTGTTCGACCCCATCGCCGAGCAGGATTCGCAGATCGAGAAAGCCATGGTCGGCCTGGTGGAGCATATCGCCCGCCAGGTGATCCAGCGTGAGCTGGTGCTCGATTCCAGCCACATCGAAAGCGTGATGCGCGAAGCGCTCAAGTTGCTGCCGCTGGGCGTCGGCAATGTGCGGCTGTACATCAACCCGCAGGATTTCGAACAGGTCAAGGCCCTGCGCGAGCGCCATGAAGAAACCTGGCGCATCGTCGAGGACGCCTCCCTGCAGCCAGGGGGTTGCCGCGTCGAGACCGAGCACAGCCGCATCGATGCGACGGTGGAAACCCGTATCAGCCAGATCATGGCCAAGCTGTTCGACCAACTCCACGAACAAGTCCTGCACCCGGCCGATCCTGACCTGAGTGTGGACCTGGACGCCCCTGATGCGCCTTGATCGCACCAGCTTCGCCAAACGCCTGGGTGGCTATGCCGAAGCCACTGAGTTGGCTGGCCAGCCGATCCTCGAAGGGCGCCTGTTGCGCATGGTCGGCCTGACCCTGGAGGCCGAGGGCCTGCGCGCGGCCATGGGCAGCCGCTGCCTGGTGATCAACGACGACAGCTACCACCCGGTGCAGGTCGAAGCCGAAGTCATGGGCTTTTCCGGCAGCAAGATTTTCCTGATGCCCGTCGGCAGCCTGGCCGGCATCGCCCCCGGTGCCCGCGTGGTGCCGTTGGCTGATACCGGTCGCCTGCCCATGGGCATGAGCATGCTCGGCCGCGTGCTCGACGGCGCCGGTCGCGCGCTGGACGGCAAGGGCGGGATGAAGGCCGAAGACTGGGTGCCGATGGACGGCCCGACCATCAACCCGCTGAACCGCAACCCGATCAGCGTGCCGCTGGACGTGGGCATTCGCAGCATCAACGGATTATTGACGGTCGGTCGCGGCCAGCGTCTGGGCCTGTTCGCCGGTACCGGCGTGGGTAAGTCGGTGTTGCTCGGCATGATGACCCGCTTTACCGAGGCCGACATCATTGTGGTGGGGCTGATCGGCGAGCGGGGTCGTGAGGTCAAGGAATTCATCGAGCACAGCCTCGGTGAAGAAGGCCTCAAGCGCTCGGTGGTGGTCGCGTCCCCGGCCGACGATGCACCGCTGATGCGTTTGCGCGCCGCGATGTATTGCACGCGCATCGCCGAATATTTTCGCGACAAGGGCAAGAACGTCCTGTTGCTGATGGACTCGCTCACGCGTTTTGCCCAGGCCCAGCGGGAAATCGCCCTGGCCATCGGTGAGCCGCCGGCCACCAAGGGCTATCCGCCGTCGGTGTTTGCCAAGCTGCCCAAGTTGGTGGAGCGCGCCGGTAATGCCGAAGCCGGTGGGGGCTCGATCACCGCGTTCTACACGGTGTTGTCCGAAGGCGATGACCAGCAGGACCCGATTGCCGACTCGGCGCGGGGTGTACTCGACGGCCACATCGTACTGTCGCGGCGCCTGGCGGAAGAGGGGCACTATCCGGCCATCGACATCGAGGCGTCGATCAGCCGGGTGATGCCTGCCGTGGTCACGCCGGAGCACATGGCGCGCGCGCAGCATTTCAAACAGTTGTGGTCGCGCTACCAGCAGAGCCGCGACCTGATCAGTGTCGGCGCCTATGTCGCCGGTGGTGATCGCGAGACCGACCTGGCGATCGCCCTGCAACCGCAGTTGGTGACCTACCTGCGCCAGGGCCTCAACGACAAGATCAGCATGGGTGAAAGCGAAGCGCACCTGGGCTCGATCTTCGCCCCGGCGCCAGGCGGCTAAGCCATGGCCAGCACGCGTTCCTCACGTCTGGCCCCGGTGGTGGACATGGCCGAAAAGGCCGAGAAAACCGCCGTGCAGCGCCTGGGGTATTTCCAGGGCCAGGTGCGTCTGGCGGAAAGCAAGCTGGGCGACCTCGAGCGTTTTCGCAGCGAGTACCAGCAGCAATGGATCGAACGCGGCAGCAAAGGCGTTTCCGGCCAGTGGCTGATGGGCTACCAGGGCTTTCTCAACCAGTTGGAAACCGCCGTCGGCCAACAGCGCCAGAGCCTGGCCTGGCACCAGAACAATCTCGATAAAGCCCGCGAGAGCTGGCAAGCGGCGTTTGCGCGGGTCGAAGGCCTGCGCAAACTGGTGCAGCGCTACATCGACGAGGCGCGGGCCATCGAAGACAAGCGTGAGCAGAAGCTGCTCGACGAACTGTCCCAGCGTCTGCCGCGTCAATCCCAATTCTAAAAATGTGGCAGCGGGCCTGCTCGCGAAGGCGGTATGTCAGTTTGCATCTGTGGTGCTGGCAGGCTGCTTTCGCGAGCAAATCCGCTCGCGCATTTGATTCGCCGTGTTGCTCAGATCCGCTTCGCCTGCTAAACCTTGTTGCACATTGCCAATGACAAGGAAGCAGTCGTATGTCAGTCGAGTCAGAAGTATCCCTGGATGGGACGAAATTGACGATTACCATCAAGGGGCGGTTCGATTTCGGTAGCCACCAAGCCTTTCGTGATGCCTACGAGCGATTTTACAAAGTGCCCGAGATCTACGTGGTGGACTTGAAGCACACCACTTATATGGACAGCTCGGCCCTGGGCATGCTCCTGCTGCTGCGTGACCATGCCGGTGGCGATAACGCCGAGGTTCAGGTGATCAACAGTAATTCTGACGTGCGCAAGATCCTCGCCATTTCCAACTTCGACAAATTGTTCGACCTCACTTGAGCGTCCTGGCCCCGGTTCCTGAAGCGCTGAGCATATTGATCGCCGAAGACAGCGCCGCCGACCTGTTGTTGCTGTCGACGATCATCCGACGTCAGGGCCATCAGGTACTGACCGCCACCAACGGCGCGCAAGCGGTTGAGGTGTTCGCCCGCGAGCGTCCGCAGCTGGTGCTGATGGATGCGCTGATGCCGGTGATGGATGGCTTTGAGGCGGCCCGCCGCATCAAGCAACTGGCCGGCGAGGCGCTGGTGCCGATTATCTTCCTCACCTCCCTGCGCGAAAGCGAAGCGCTGGCCCAATGCCTGGATGCCGGCGGTGACGACTTCCTGCCCAAGCCCTACAACCAACTGATCCTGGCCGCGAAGATCAACGCCATGGACCGCCTGCGCCGGTTGCAGGCCACCGTGTTGCAGCAGCGCGACCTGATCGCCAGGCACCACGACTATCTATTGCATGAGCAGCGGGTCGCCAAGGCCGTGTTCGACAAGGTCGCCCATTCCGGCTGCATCAATGCCGCGCCGAACATTCGCTACCTGCAATCGCCCTATGCGTTGTTCAACGGTGACTTGCTGCTGGCGGCCTACACGCCGTCCGGCGACATGCACGTGCTGCTCGGCGACTTCACCGGCCACGGCCTGCCGGCAGCGGTGGGCGCGATGCCGCTGGCGGAAGTGTTCTACGGCATGACCGCCAAGGGCTATGGCCTGGCGCAGACCCTGCGCGAGATGAACGCCAAGCTCAAGCGCATCCTGCCGGTGGACATGTTCTGCTGCGCCACCCTGTTGTGCCTGAGCACGCAGCGCCGCGTGGTGGAGGTATGGAACGGCGGCATGCCCGATGGCTATGTGCATGAAGTCGCCAGTGGCCAGCGCACGCCGCTGCAGTCGCGGCATTTGCCGTTGGGCGTGCTTTCGGCCGACGCTTTTGATGATCGCACCGAAGTCTGGCCCATGGCCTTGGGCGACCGCGTGTTCCTGCTGTCCGATGGTGTGCTGGACACCGCTGACGCGAATGATCAATTGTTTGGCGCCGAGCGTTTGCAGCAGGTGTTCGCCGCCAATCGCGAGCCGGATCGGCTGTTCGAGGACATTGAACAGGCGCTGGCGGCCTTTCGCGGCGAGGCGCGGGATGACGTGAGCATGGTGGAAATCACCCTGCAGCCCGGCCAGTCGTTGCGCGCGACCGGGCCATTGTATGCCGACAGCGGCCAGTCGTGCCCGCTGGATTGGTCGGTGAGTTTCGAGTTTCGCGCCGAAACCCTCAAGCGCTACAACCCGTTGCCCTACCTGCTGCAACTGTTGCTGGAGATCCACGGCCTGCGTGAGCAGAGCGGGGCGCTCTACAGCGTGATGGCCGAGCTGTATTCCAACGCGCTGGAGCATGGCGTGCTGGGCCTGGACTCGCGGCTCAAGCGCGATGCCCAGGGGTTTACCGAGTATTACCGCCAGCGCAACGATCGCCTGGCGCAGCTGAACAGCGGTTATGTACGCGTGCACGTGCAGGTGGTGCCCACCGAAGCGGGCGGCAAGATGACCTTGCGCCTGGAAGACAGCGGGCCGGGGTTCGACGTCGAACAGGTGCTGGCCCGCCCGTTGGATATCGACCGTCTGTCCGGCCGCGGGCTGAGCCTGGTGCGCCAGTTGAGCAGCGATGTACGCTGGTCCGATGGCGGGCGCAGTGTCTGCGTGGAGTTTTGCTGGGGGGCTCTGGCATAATCCGCCGATTCTTGATCAAGGAGCGAGCAAGTGGTTGATATTCATCTGGACCCTGACGTGTTGTCGGGTTTGCAGGAAGTCATGGAAGGCGAGTACCCCAAGCTGCTCGATACCTTTCTCGATGATTCCCAGAAGCGCGTCGAAGCCCTGCGCAAGGCCCGCGACGACGCCAAGGCGCTGGGGCGCATCGCCCATAGCTTCAAGGGCAGCAGCGGCAACCTCGGCGCGGTGCGCCTGGCGCAGTTGTGCCAGCGGCTGGAGGTCGAGTCGGTTGAGTCCTCGGCGGACCTGGGGGCGCTGGTGGATCAGATTGATCATGAGTTTGCGTTGGTGAAGCCGTTGTATGAGACCGAGCGGCAGCGGTTTGGCGTGTAGTTGGGGGGTGTACGTATCCATCAGCCGTTACCTGAATAACGGATAGGTACACAACAAAAACAAAGCCAAGTAAAACCTGGCCCGACTCTTGCTCTATCTCCCGATACTGCATCCCCGATCCCCATGCAGTGGAGACCTTTACCTATGCCAGTCGCCCCGAATTCGCTCCTTCAGGCTGCCCCCGCGGCCAAGCCTCAAGCGTCCGCCGCCCCGCAGCCGGTTGTGGATGCGGACCCACGGGACAAGGGCCCTGGCTTCGCACAGGTGTTCGCCAACCAAGGCGCCAAGCCCGCGATCAAGGCCGACGACAACTCGGCCAAGCCCACACGGGACAAGCCTTCCGACAACTCTGCCAAGCCTGTCGCCAGCAGCGACAAGCCTGCCGCCAGCACGCCAGCGGTTGCCGATAGCGGCAATACCTTGCCTGCCACGCCGCCGGCCAAGTCCGATGACAGTGCCAGCACCGATGACGACGCGCCGGTCGATCCGACCCTGGTGCAGCAGCCCCCGACCGACCCGGTGGTCGATCCGGCGTTGATTGCCACGGTCACGCCGGTGGTTGTGCCGGTACCGGTGCAAACCCCGGCACCGGCGGCTGCCGCCCAGGACGACAGTGCCCAGCCGGTGGTTGCGGCGCCGATCGCGGCCACCGAGGAAGCCAAGCCGGCGTTTGACCCCGAGGCCGATCCACTGGATGCGATGCCGGCCGTGCGCCTGGCGATGGAGCAGGGCGGGCATGTGTCGGCCAGCAGCCAGGCACCGGCAAAAACCGCCCCGGCGCCGACCCAGGACCAGCCGACGGCTGCGCAGAACTTTGCCGCCGGCCTGGCCAACATGGTCGACCAGCAAGCCACCAAGGACAGCACTGACTCCGGCGGCGAGAAGGCCTTCAGCGGGCTGATCGAAGGCGGTCTCAAGGACCTCAAGGAAGCCAGCAGCGACACGCGCGTCGATGACTTCGCCAATCGCCTTGCCGCGCTGACCCAGGCCGCCACGCCGAAAACCGCCAATGCGCTGCCGCCCACGACCAATGCGCCGCTGGCCATGCACCAGAGCGGCTGGACCGACGAAATCGTCAACCGCGTGATGTACCTCTCCAGCGCCAACCTCAAGTCGGCAGAGATCCAGTTGCAGCCGGCCGAACTCGGCCGCCTGGACATCAAGGTCAACATGACGGCCGACCAGCAGGCCCAGGTCAACTTCATGAGCGCCCACCCGGTGGTGCGTGAAGCGCTGGAAAGCCAGTCCGGCCGCCTGCGGGAGATGTTCGCCCAGCAAGGCATGGGCCAGGTCGACGTCAACGTGTCCGACCAGTCCCGTGGCCAGGAGCAGCAGCAACAGCAGGCCCAGACCCGTGGCGTGAGTGGCACGGGTGGGCGCGGCGGCGACAACGGCGACAATGCCAGTCACGGCGATGTGGCTGAGGCCGTCGCGCCGGTGACGTCTACCGTGATCGGCTCCAGCGCCGTCGACTACTACGCCTGATCCTGAGCCTGGCACAGGCCAAAATGTGGGAGCGGGCTTGCTCGCGAAGGCGGTGTGTCAGTTTGCATGTGTGCTGACTGACACATGCTTTCGCGAGCAAGCCCGCTCCCACATTTGATTTGCAGTGTTCTCTCTTCCTGAATTACCAGACAACTCTGGCATAACACTTGCTCTTGCCTTTCCGTAGATCTATGAATCCCCGAATAGTGACGGATTATTGGCATGGCGAAGAGCGACGACGCAGCAAAAGCACCCGCAGGCAAAGGAAAGCTCAAGCTTATCCTGTTGATAGTCCTGGGCCTGCTCCTGGCCATCGGCGCCTCGGTGGGTGGCACCTGGTACATCATGCACAGCAGTGCAAGCAAACCGGCACCCGCCGCCGAAACCGCCAGTAACGTCAAGCAACCGGCAATCTTCGAGCCGATGCTCCCGGCCTTTGTCGCCAACTTCAACCAGAACGGGCGTCAACGCTACCTGCAGGTGAGCATCACCTTGCTGGCGCGTAACCAGGCGGACCTGGATGCCCTCAAGGTGCATATGCCGGTGATCCGCAACAACCTGGTGATGCTGTTCTCCGGACAGAGCTTCGACACCCTGGCCACCCCGGTGGGCCAGGAAATGCTGCGCCAGAAGGTCACTGCCAGCGTGCAGGAAGTGGCCCAGAAAGAGCTCGGCAAAGTGGTGGTCGAACAGGCGCTCTTCACTAACTTCGTATTGCAGTAGGATCACGACATGGCCGTGCAAGACCTGCTGTCCCAGGATGAAATCGACGCGCTGCTGCATGGCGTGGACGATGGTCTGGTACAGACCGAAATGGCTGCCGAACCCGGCAGCGTCAAAAGTTATGACCTCACAAGCCAGGATCGCATCGTCCGTGGACGCATGCCGACCCTGGAAATGATCAACGAGCGTTTTGCCCGCTACACCCGTATCAGCATGTTCAACATGCTGCGCCGCTCGGCGGACGTGGCGGTGGGCGGCGTGCAGGTGATGAAGTTCGGTGAATACGTGCACTCGCTGTACGTGCCCACCAGCCTCAACCTGGTCAAGATCAAGCCGCTGCGCGGCACCGCGCTGTTCATCCTCGACGCCAAGCTGGTGTTCAAGCTGGTGGACAACTTCTTCGGCGGCGACGGCCGTCACGCCAAGATCGAAGGCCGTGAATTCACCCCGACCGAACTGCGGGTGGTGCGCATGGTGCTGGAGCAAGCCTTCATCGACTTGAAGGAAGCCTGGCAGGCGATCATGGAAGTCAATTTCGAGTACATCAACTCGGAAGTGAACCCGGCCATGGCCAACATCGTCGGCCCCAGTGAGGCCATCGTGGTGTCGACCTTCCACATCGAACTCGATGGCGGTGGCGGCGACCTGCACGTGACCATGCCGTACTCGATGATCGAACCGGTGCGCGAGATGCTCGATGCGGGCTTCCAGTCCGACCTCGACGACCAGGACGAACGCTGGGTCAAGGCCCTGCGCGAAGACCTGCTCGACGTCGACGTGCCCCTGAGCGCCACCGTGGCCCGTCGCCAGTTGCGTCTGCGAGATATTTTGCACATGCAGCCGGGGGACGTGATCCCGGTCGAATTGCCGGAAGAAATGATCATGCGCGCCAATGGCGTGCCGTCGTTCAAGGTCAAGCTGGGGTCCCACAAGGGCAACCTGGCTTTGCAAGTGGTTGAGCCGATCAACCGTCGCTGATCCCTAATTTATGAATGTTTGCTCCGCCGAGGACATGTAATGGCTACCGAACACGAAAACACTTCCGCCGAAGACCAGGCCCTGGCTGACGAATGGGCAGCTGCCCTGGAAGAAACCGGCGATGTTGGCCAGGACGATATCGACGCACTGCTGGCGGCCGACGCGGCCACCGCACCGGTCGGCAATCGCCTGCCGATGGAAGAATTCGGCAGCGTGCCGAAGAACAACGACCCGGTGACCCTCGATGGCCCGAACCTGGATGTGATCCTCGACATCCCGGTCTCGATCTCGATGGAAGTCGGCAGCACCGAAATCAACATCCGCAACCTGCTGCAGCTCAACCAGGGCTCGGTGATCGAGCTCGACCGCCTGGCCGGTGAGCCCCTGGACGTGCTGGTCAACGGCACGCTGATCGCCCACGGCGAAGTGGTGGTGGTCAACGAGAAGTTCGGCATCCGCCTGACCGACGTGATCAGCCCGAGCGAACGCATCAAGAAGTTGCGCTGAGATGAAGTATTCGATGGCGGGACTGTTGTCGGCGCTGCCATTGAGCGCCCTGGCGGCTGAGCCGGTCGCGCAGGCGGCGGCTGCGGCGCCAGTGGTGAGCAGCGGCATCGGCGGCCAGTTGACCCAGTTGGTATTGGGGTTGTTGCTGGTGGTCGGGCTGATCTTCGTGCTGGCCTGGCTGATGCGCCGCGTGCAGAACGTCGGGCCGGGCAACGCCCAGGTGATCGAAATGATCGGCTCGCGCGCCCTCGGCCCGCGTGATCGGCTGGTGCTGGTGCAGGTCGGTGGGGAACAGATCCTGCTGGGCCTCACCCCCGGCCGCATCACCCCGTTGCATGTGCTCAAGACGCCGGTGGACGTGGCCCAGACCCAGGCCACCACACCGGAATTCGCCCAGCGCCTGATGGAGTTGCTGGGCAAGGATCAGAAGGATAAGAAGTAATGCGCGTTTTGTTGACGCTCATGCTGTTGCTGGCCGCGCCACTGGCGTTCGGCGCCGACCCGTTGTCGATCCCGGCGATTACGCTGGGCACCAACGCGGCGGGGGCCCAGGAGTATTCGGTCAGTCTGCAGATCCTGCTGATCATGACCGCGCTGAGCTTTATCCCGGCGTTCGTGATGCTGATGACCAGCTTCACGCGGATCATCATTGTGTTCTCGATCCTGCGCCAGGCCCTGGGCCTGCAGCAGACGCCGTCGAACCAGATCCTCACCGGCATGGCCTTGTTTCTGACGCTGTTCATCATGGCGCCGGTGTTCGACAAGGTGAACCAGCAAGCCCTGCAGCCTTACCTGGCGGAAAAAATGACCGCCCAGGACGCGATCGACAAGGCCCAGGGCCCGATCAAGGACTTCATGCTGTCGCAGACCCGCTCCAGCGACCTCGAGCTGTTCATGCGCCTGTCCAAGCGCACTGACATCGCCACCCCGGACCAGGCGCCGCTGACCATCCTGGTCCCGGCGTTTGTCACGTCGGAGTTGAAGACCGCGTTCCAGATCGGCTTCATGATCTTTATCCCGTTCCTGATCATCGACCTGGTGGTGGCGAGCGTGCTGATGGCCATGGGGATGATGATGCTGTCGCCGCTGATCATCTCGTTGCCGTTCAAGATCATGCTGTTTGTGCTGGTGGACGGCTGGGCGCTGATTATCGGCACCCTGGCCGGCAGTTTCGGCGGAGTGTAGGGCCATGACCCCAGAAGTTGCCGTCGACCTGTTCCGTGAAGCGCTGTGGCTGACCACCATGATGGTCGCCGTGCTGGTGGTGCCGAGCCTGTTGGTCGGCCTGCTGGTGGCGATGTTCCAGGCCGCGACCCAGATCAACGAACAGACCTTGAGCTTCCTCCCGCGCTTGCTGGTGATGCTGATCACCCTGATCGTTGCCGGCCCCTGGCTGGTGCAGACCTTCATGGAATACATCCTGCAGTTGTACGGCAGTATTCCGCAGTTGATCGGCTGACCCGATGCAGTCTTTGCTGGCATTGACCGACACCCAGATCAGCACCTGGGTGGCCTCCTTCATCCTGCCGCTGTTTCGTGTGACGGCGGTGCTGATGAGCATGCCGGTGTTCGGCACCACCCTGGTCCCGCGCCGCGTGCGCCTGTACTTTGCGGTGGCGATTACCGTGGTGATCACGCCGGGCTTGCCGGCCATGCCCCCGGTCAATGCGCTGGACCTCAGCGCGCTGATGCTGATCGCCGAGCAGATCCTGATCGGCGCGTTGCTGGGCTTTTCCCTGCAGCTGTTCTTCCAGGCATTCGTGATTGCCGGGCAAATCATCTCGATCCAGATGGGCATGGGCTTCGCGTCCATGGTCGACCCCACCAACGGCGTGTCGGCAGCGGTGATCGGGCAGTTCCTGACCATGCTGGTGACGTTGCTGTTCCTGGCCATGAACGGCCACCTGGTGGTGTTCGAGGTGCTAACCGAAAGCTTCACCACCTTGCCGGTGGGCTCGGGCCTGGTGGTCAATCATTTCTGGGAAGTGGTCGGGCGCCTCGGTTGGGTGCTGGGCGCCTCGCTGTTGCTGGTGCTGCCGGCAATCACCGCGTTGCTGGTGGTCAACATCGCGTTCGGCGTGATGACCCGCGCGGCGCCGCAACTGAACATCTTCTCGATCGGCTTCCCGTTGACCCTGGTGTTGGGCATGGGGATTTTCTGGGTCGGCCTGGCTGACATTCTCAATCAGTATCAACCGCTGGCGACCGACGCCCTGCAGTTCTTACGTGATCTGGCACGGGCGCGCTGAGCCATGGCCGAGAGCGAGAGTGGTCAGGACAAAACAGAAGACCCCACGGAGAAACGCAAAAAGGACTCCAGGGAAAAGGGCGAGATTGCGCGCTCCAAAGAGCTGAATACCGTTGCGACCATGATGGCCGGCGCGGGCGGCCTGCTGATTTACGGCGGCGGGCTGGCGTTGGACTTGCTGGAGTTGATGAAGCACAACTTCACCTTGCCACGCGAGGTGCTGCTCAATCCCGATTCGATGGGTCAATACCTGCTGCACTCGGGCAAAATCGCGATCCTGGCGGTGCAGCCGATTCTGATCACCTTGCTGCTGGCCGCCTTGATCGGCCCGGTCGCCCTGGGCGGCTGGTTGTTCGCCGCCGGCAGCATGGCGCCCAAGTTCAGCCGGATGAACCCGGCGGCCGGGCTCAAGCGCATGTTTTCCGCCAAGGCGCTGGTGGAGCTGCTCAAGGCGTTGGCCAAGTTCATCCTGATTCTATTCGTGGCCTTGACGGTGTTGTCCTCGGATATCGACGATTTGCTGCGCATCGCCCACGAACCGCTGGAGTCGGCAATCATCCACAGTGTGCAGGTGGTCGGCTGGAGTGCGCTGTGGATGGCGGCCGGGTTGATCATCATCGCGGCGGTGGATGCGCCGATCCAGCTGTGGGAAAGCCACAAGAAACTGCTGATGACCAAGCAGGAAGTCCGCGACGAGCACAAGGACCAAGAGGGTCGCCCCGAGGTCAAGCAGCGCATTCGCCAGCTGCAGCGGGAAATGTCGCAGCGCAAGATGATGGCCTCGGTGCCCGACGCCGATGTGGTCATCACCAACCCGACGCACTACGCCGTGGCCCTCAAGTACGACCCGGAGAAGGGCGGCGCGCCGATGCTGCTGGCCAAGGGCAGCGACTTCACCGCGCTTAAAATCCGCGAAATCGCCGTGGCCAACGACATCCTGCTGCTGGAGTCGCCGGAGCTGGCGCGATCGATCTTCTACTCCACCGACCTCGACCAGGAAATCCCCGCCGGGCTGTACCTGGCCGTGGCCCAGGTGTTGGCGTATGTCTATCAGATTCGCCAGTACCGCGCGGGCAAGGGCAAGCGGCCCGATCCGCTCAAGGACCTGCCCATTCCGCCGGAGCTGCGCCGCGATTCCTGACTGCTCGGCTGATGCGCGCTTTGTGGTGAGCGGGCTTGTTGTGGGTAGCGGGCTTTTTGTGGTGATAAGGCTTGTTGTGGCGAGCGGGCTTCTTGTGGTGAGCGGGCTTGCCCCGCGTTGGAGTGCGAAGCGCTCCCAATCCAGCCACCGCGGTCCAACAGTCAGACCGAGTCGCCAGGTTTCAGGGCTGCTTCGCAGCCCAACGCGGGGTAAGCCCGCTCACCACAGTGAGTGCGTTCGCATAACAAGCCTGCCCGCCTCATCCGCTACCACTCGTCGGCAACCCTCGTCTACCTGTCAACTTTGACAGTAGCCAGCGCCGTCCTCTCGCGCTTCCATGGCTCCCTACTGTGCACAGGTCATCCAGCGATGCAGAGGGCGTAGTGATGGAAGCGGTGATGGGAACGATCAAATCCTACAGCCGAAAAACCGGAAAAGGCCTGATTGCGCTGGATGGCGATGACGAGCCGGTGCATGTGGATCGCACCGGCTCAGCCGGCATCTGGCTCAAGAAAGGCTTGCGCGTGCAGTTCGTGAGGATCCATTGCCCTCAAGGGGTGTATGCGTTCCATATCAAACTTATCTAGCGGCATGCATGCCTGGCTGTTGGCGGTGTGTCCACCGACCAATAATGTGGGAGCTGGCTTGCCTGCGATGACTGAGTTCAGCCTGGCGCTTCAGGTGACCTACACACCGCCACCGCAGGCAAGCTCCTGCATTTGAAACGCGTTCCCCTCGACGATCGTCGCCCTGAAACCAAAGTTGGAAGGCTTCTTGCAATACCGCCTCCAGGACGCCTCCCGGCGTCAAAAGTTTGCTTCAAGGAAACGAGGAATACCGGTGGTGGATCGCTCTCAAATGCTCGGCACGGCCCGTACGACCCTGACTGACCTCTCGCGGGGCAATCTGGGTGTGCCGTTGTTGTTGCTGGTGATGCTGGCAATGATGATGTTGCCGATGCCGCCGTTCCTGCTGGACGTGTTCTTCACCTTCAACATTGCCCTGTCCGTGGTGGTGCTGCTGGTCTGCGTATACGCCCTGCGACCGCTGGATTTTGCGGTGTTCCCGACCATTCTGCTGGTGGCGACCCTGTTGCGCCTGGCGCTCAACGTGGCGTCGACGCGCGTGGTGATGCTCCACGGCCAGGACGGCCACGCCGCCGCCGGTAAGGTGATCCAGGCCTTCGGTGAGGTGGTGATCGGCGGCAACTACGTGGTGGGTATCGTGGTCTTCGCGATCCTGATGATCATCAACTTCGTGGTGGTGACCAAGGGCGCCGGGCGGATTTCCGAGGTGAGCGCGCGCTTTACCCTCGACGCCATGCCCGGCAAACAGATGGCCATCGACGCCGACCTCAACGCCGGCCTCATTGACCAGAACCAGGCCAAGTCGCGCCGTCTGGAAGTGGCCCAGGAAGCCGAGTTCTACGGTTCCATGGATGGTGCCAGCAAATTCGTGCGCGGTGACGCCATCGCCGGCCTGCTGATTCTGTTCATCAACCTGATCGGCGGCATGGCGGTCGGGATCTTCCAGCACGGCATGACCTTCGGCGATGCCGGCAAGGTTTACGCCTTGCTGACCATTGGTGACGGTTTAGTGGCGCAATTGCCATCACTGTTGTTATCCACAGCTGCCGCGATCATGGTGACCCGTGCTTCGGGCTCCGAAGACATGGGCAAGCAGATCAGTCGCCAGATGTTCGCCTCGCCCAAGGCCCTGGCCGTGGCGGCGGGCATCATGGCGATCATGGGCATCGTGCCGGGCATGCCCCACGTGTCGTTCCTGAGCATGGCGGCCATGGCGGCCGGCGGTGCCTACCTGTTCTGGAAGAAGCAGAACGCGGTCAAGGTCCAGGCCCAGCAGGAAATCGCGCGCCAGCAGGAATTGCTGCCGTCGCCGGCCCGGGCCCAGGAAACCAAGGAGTTGGGCTGGGACGACGTGACCCCGATCGACATGATCGGCCTGGAAGTCGGCTACCGCCTGATCCCGCTGGTCGACCGCAACCAGGGTGGCCAACTGCTCGCGCGGATCAAGGGGGTGCGCAAGAAGCTCTCGCAGGACCTGGGCTTCCTGATGCCCACCGTGCATATCCGCGACAACCTCGACCTGGCCCCCAGCGCCTACCGCCTGACCCTGATGGGGGTGATCCTGGCCGAAGCCGAGATCTACCCGGATCGCGAACTGGCGATCAACCCGGGGCAGGTATTCGGCAGTCTCAACGGCATTACCGCCAAAGATCCGGCTTTTGGCCTGGACGCGGTGTGGATCGAAATCAGCCAGCGCAGCCAGGCGCAGTCCCTGGGCTACACCGTGGTGGACGCCAGTACCGTGGTCGCCACCCACCTCAACCAGATTCTGTACAAGCACTCCCATGAGCTGATCGGCCACGAAGAAGTCCAGCAATTGATGGGTTTGCTCGGCAAAGCCTCGCCAAAACTCGCCGAAGAACTGGTGCCGGGCGTGCTGTCGCTGTCGCAACTGCTCAAGGTCCTGCAGGCGCTGCTGGCCGAGCAGGTGCCGGTGCGCGATATCCGCAGCATTGCCGAGGCTATCGCCAACAATGCCGCCAAGAGTCAAGATACTGCCGCCCTGGTGGCTGCAGTGCGCGTCGGATTGTCGCGCGCAATCGTCCAAAGCATTGTAGGGCTTGACTCTGAGCTGCCTGTGATCACCTTGGAACCAAGGTTGGAACAAATATTGCTCAATAGTATTCAGAAGGCAGGACAAGGCCAGGAAGAGGGCGTTCTGCTGGAGCCAAGCATGGCTGAGAAGCTGCAGCGTTCGTTGATCGATGCCGCGCAGCGCCAGGAAATGCAGGGCCAACCGGTGATCCTGCTGGTGGCCGGCCCCGTCCGGGCGATGTTGTCGCGGTTTGGGCGCCTGGCAGTACCGAATTTGCACGTTTTGGCTTATCAGGAAATTCCTGACAACAAGCAAGTGACTATCGTCGCGACAGTAGGGCCCAACGGCTGAGGGTAGTGGGTTATGCAAGTTAAGCGTTTTTTCGCCGCCGATATGCGTCAGGCCATGAAACTGGTTCGTGATGAGCTGGGCGCCGACGCCGCGATTATCGGTAACCGTCGTATTGCCGGCGGTGTCGAGCTGACGGCTGCCCTGGATTACACTCCCCAGGCCCTGGCCCCGCGCGTCCCGAACATGGAACTCGAAGACGAGCTGCGCAAGACGGCCTCGCGCATTGTCTCGGCCCAGGCCGAACTGAGCATGCGTGGCGACAGCGACGCCACCACCAACCGCCAGTTGTTCGCCGGCCTGCCGCTGACCGCTGCCGAGCCGCTGGTCGAGCCGACCTTCGTTGAACCCCCGCGTCCTGCAGCGCCGGCCCCGGCCGCCGCAGTCGACCAGCGCGTGTTCGACTCGATGCGCTTTGAACTCAATGGCCTGCGCGAGCTGCTGGAAGTGCAACTCGGCTCTCTCGCCTGGAACCAGCTGCAAGGCAGCAAGCCGCAACAGGCCAACCTGTGGCGTCGTCTGCAACGCATCGGCCTGTCCGGCCCGTTGTCGCGCGACCTGCTGGCCCTGACCACTGAAATCGAAGAACCTCGCCAGGCCTGGCGCATGTTGCTGGCCCACTTGGCGCGGATGATCGTCACGCCGGAAATCGAGCCGCTGGAAGAGGGCGGTGTGATCGCCATGGTCGGCCCTGCCGGCATGGGCAAGACCACCACCCTGGCCAAGCTGGCCGCCCGTTACGTGCTCAAGTACGGCGCGCAGAATATCGCGCTGGTGAGCATGGACAGCTACCGTATCGGTGCCCAGGAGCAGCTCAAGACCTTGGGTCGGATCCTCAATGTGTCGGTGACCCATGTCGACCCGGGCCAATCCCTGGCCAACGCCCTCGACCCGCTGCTGCGCAAGCGCGTGGTGTTGATCGATACCGCCGGCCTGCAAGCCAGCGACCCTGCGTTGCGCATGCAGCTGGAAAGCCTGGCCGGGCGCGGCATCAAGTCGAAAAATTACCTGGTGCTTGCAACCACCAGCCAGAAACAGGTTCTTACCGCTGCGTACCATAGCTACAAACGCTGCGGCCTGGCCGGCTGCATCCTCACCAAGCTCGACGAAACCGCGAGCCTGGGCGAGGTGTTGAGCCTGGCCATCAGTCATGAGTTGCCGGTCGCCTACCTGACCGACGGCCCGCGGATTCCGGATGATCTGCATCTGCCGCGCCGTCATCAGTTGGTCAGCCGTGCAGTCAGCGTGCAAATGCAAGAAGAGCCTAGCGAGGAAGCGATGGCCGATATGTTCGCCGACCTCTATCACAGCCCGGCAAAGCGGGTGGGTTGAGGGCAGGATGAACACCGTGAAATGTACCTACATCGATGGTCTGCAAGCGATTCACGCGGCCAAGCCATGTAGCCTGCGTCTAAGCAAGACAAGGTAAAGAAATAAAATGGGCAGCATGCATCCCGTACAGGTGATCGCGGTGACCGGCGGCAAAGGTGGCGTCGGGAAAACTAACGTGTCAGTGAATTTGTCCCTGGCCCTGGCAGAGCTTGGCCGTCGCGTCATGCTGCTGGATGCTGACCTGGGGCTGGCGAACGTCGACGTTCTGCTGGGGCTGACGCCCAAACACACGCTTGCCGATGTGATCGAAGGGCGCTGCGAGCTGCGCGACGTGCTGCTGCAGGGCCCTGGCGGTATCCGCATCGTGCCGGCCGCCTCCGGCACCCAGAGCATGGTGCACCTGAGCCCGGCGCAGCATGCCGGCCTGATCCAGGCGTTCAGCGATATCGGCGACAACCTCGACGTGCTGGTGATCGACACCGCCGCCGGGATCGGCGAGTCCGTGGTCAGCTTCGTGCGCGCTGCGCAGGAAGTCCTGTTGGTGGTCTGCGATGAACCCACCTCGATCACCGACGCCTATGCCCTGATCAAATTGCTTAACCGTGACTACGGCATGAACCGCTTCCGCGTGCTGGCCAACATGGCCCAGAGTCCACAGGAAGGGCGCAATCTGTTCGCCAAGTTGACCAAGGTCACGGATCGCTTCCTCGATGTCGCCTTACAATACGTCGGCGCAGTTCCCTACGACGAGTGTGTACGCAAGGCTGTGCAAAAGCAGCGTGCAGTCTACGAAGCGTTCCCTCGTTCCAAATGCGCCTTGGCGTTCAAGGCTATTGCCCAGAAGGTCGATACCTGGCCGTTGCCTGCCAACCCTCGGGGGCATCTGGAGTTTTTCGTCGAGCGATTGGTGCATCAGACGAGCGCAGGACCGGTGCTATGACATCCAGCGGCTACAACCTTTACAAGAAATCGGCACGTGACAGCCAGGGTGAATTGATCGAGCGCTATGCGCCGCTGGTCAAGCGCATCGCTTATCACTTGCTGGCACGCCTGCCCGCCAGCGTCCAGGTCGAAGACCTGATCCAGGCGGGCATGATCGGCCTGCTCGAAGTGTCGACCAAATACGACGCGAGCAAGGGCGCGAGTTTCGAGACGTATGCGGGTATCCGCATCCGTGGCGCGATGCTCGATGAAGTGCGTAAAGGTGACTGGGCGCCGCGTTCGGTGCATCGCAATACGCGCATGGTCAGTGACGCAATTCGCGCAATTGAAGCAAAAACCGGTCGCGACGCTAAAGATCACGAAGTTGCGGCCGAACTCCAATTGAGTCTCGACGATTACTACGGGATTTTGAACGATACCTTGGGCAGCCGCCTGTTCAGTTTCGACGACCTGTTGCAGGACGGCGAACACGAAGGGCTGCACGAGGACGGCGCGAGTGCTCATCTGGAGCCGTCGCGCGACCTGGAGGATGAACGCTTCCAGGGGGCGTTGGCGGACGCGATTGCCAATTTGCCGGAGCGTGAGCGACTGGTGTTGGCGCTGTACTACGACGAAGAGCTGAACCTCAAGGAAATCGGTGAGGTCCTGGGAGTCAGCGAATCGCGGGTCAGCCAGTTGCACAGCCAGTGCGCAGCCCGCTTGCGGGGGCGTTTGGGAGAGTGGCGAGCGCGCTGACAGGCAGTGTTGGGGAGCACTGCAAACCACACCGCGAGGGTGATTGACCCTCGCGGGATCGGCCCGTGGTGCCCCCTGCAGTCCTTTTTGTGTAATGCCTGTTGATTGAAATGGCGCGTCCAGGTGCTGGGCGCGTTTAAGACTGCTTGGAGGTCGAATTGGACAAGAACATGAAAATCCTCATCGTTGATGACTTCTCAACGATGCGGCGGATCATAAAAAACCTGTTGCGTGACCTTGGGTTCACTAACACGGTCGAGGCGGATGACGGCATTACGGCGATTCCGATCCTCAACAGCGGGAGCATCGACTTTCTGGTAACGGACTGGAACATGCCGGGCATGACCGGTATCGACTTGCTGCGCCATGTGCGCGCCGACGAAAAACTGCGCAGCCTTCCCGTGCTGATGGTGACCGCCGAAGCCAAGCGTGAACAGATCATCGAAGCCGCCCAAGCCGGGGTCAACGGTTATGTGGTCAAGCCATTCACTGCATTGGCCTTGAAAGAGAAGATCGAAAAAATCTTCGAACGCATCCACGGCTAATGCCATCGCGGGGGAGCTATGGAGCATAAAGAAACGTCACAGGGAGACTTTGAGTCGACCCTGAAAAAGCATGCTCACCAGTTGGTTGACAGCCTTGAAAAAGGCCAGTTCGGCGACGCGGTGCAGTTAATCCATGAGCTCAACCAGACCCGTGACCGCGGCCTGTATCAGGAAGTGGGCAAGCTCACACGCGAGCTGCACAGTGCGATTGTCAATTTCCAGATTGACCCGCACATGCCCCAGGCCGAAGAAATTTCGCAAATCACCGACGCGACCGAACGCCTGTCCTATGTGGTCAGGCTGACTGAAGCGGCGGCCAACCGCACCATGGACCTGGTGGAAAACGCCACGCCCCTGGTCAATGGCATGGCCACCGAAGCCCAGGCCCTGAGCCACGATTGGGGCCGCTTCATGCGCCGCGAGGTGGGGGCTGAGGAATTTCGGGAACTGGCGCGTCGGGTCGACGGATTCTTGTCACGCAGCGAGCAGGAAAACCGCACGGTTTCCAGCAACCTCAATGACATTCTGCTGGCCCAGGATTACCAGGACCTCACCGGCCAGGTGATCAAGCGTGTGACTCAGTTGGTCACCGAAGTGGAAAGCAACCTGCTCAAACTGGTGCTCATGGCCGGCCAGGTAGACCGTTTTGCCGGCATCGAACATGACCGTGAAGCGATCCTCTCGGAAAAAGATCCACAAAAACATCTCGCCAAGGGTGAAGGTCCGCAGATTCATGCCGATAAACGTGAAGACGTTGTGTCAGGTCAGGATGACGTAGATGACCTGTTATCCAGTTTAGGCTTCTAAGGAGCACCCACATGAGCTTCGGCGCCGATGAAGAAATCCTTCAGGATTTCCTTGTAGAGGCCGGCGAAATTTTAGAGCAACTGTCCGAGCAACTGGTCGAGCTGGAAAGCCGTCCGGATGATGCGAACCTGCTCAATGCAATTTTTCGCGGTTTTCACACTGTAAAAGGGGGCGCCGGCTTCCTCCAGCTCCATGAGCTGGTGGAGTGCTGCCACATCGCCGAGAACGTGTTCGACATCCTGCGCAAGGGTGAGCGTCACGTTGACTCGGAATTGATGGACGTGATTCTCGAAGCACTGGATGCGGTCAACGGCATGTTCAGCGAAGTCCGCGAACGTGCCCCGATCACTGCGGCCACCCCGGAACTGCTCGCCGCCCTGGCGCGCCTGGCAGAGCCGGCCGACACCTCGGCAGCGCCCGTGGCGCAAGCTGAGCCTGCGCCTGTGGCAGAGCCTGAAGCGGACGTGACGGACAGCGAGTTCGAGCAGTTGCTCAACTCCCTCAATGCGGTGAAAGCCGAGGCTGAAGCGCCTGCAGCCGCCGCGCCACAAGCGCCGACCAGCGAAGACATTACCGACGCAGAATTTGAATCCCTGCTCGACCAGTTGCACGGCAAAGGCCAGTTCGCGGCCGACGCCGTGGCGCCTGCCGCCGCTGTGGATGCGCCTGCCGCGTCGACCAGCACCGACATCACCGATGACGAATTCGAAGCACTGCTCGACCAACTGCATGGCAAAGGCACCTTCGCGGCCGACGCCTTGCCGGAAGTCGCCGCGACTGCCACTGCGCCGGCCGCTGCGGCAGAACCTGCGGGCGACGGTCTGATCAGCGACCACGAGTTCGAATCCCTGCTCGACGAATTGCACGGCAAGGGCAAGTTCAGCGAAGTGGCTCCGGCAGCTGCCGCGACCGCCACTCCGGTGGCGGCCAAACCGGCGCCGGCCAAGGCCGCTGCACCTGCTGCTGCCAAACCGGCCCCGGCACCTGCCGCCGCCCCGGCTGCTGCCCGCGCGCCGGCGGCTGCCGTGGCCGAGAAGCCGGCCAGTGAAGCCGAAACCACCGTGCGCGTCGATACCGCGCGCCTGGACGACATCATGAACATGGTCGGCGAACTGGTGCTGGTGCGTAACCGCCTGGTGCGCCTGGGCCTGAGCAGTGGCGATGAAGCCATGCAAAAGGCCGTGTCGAACCTCGACGTGGTCACCGCCGACCTGCAGACCGCCGTGATGAAGACGCGGATGCAGCCGATCAAGAAAGTCTTCGGGCGCTTCCCGCGCCTGGTTCGCGACCTGGCACGCCAGCTCAAGAAAGAGATCAACCTGGAACTGGTGGGCGAAGAGACCGACCTCGACAAGAACCTGGTCGAGGCCCTGGCCGATCCGCTGGTCCACTTGGTGCGCAACGCCGTCGACCACGGCGTCGAAACCCCGGAAGAGCGCGAAGCTTCGGGCAAGTCGCGCAACGGCAAAGTGATCCTGGCGGCCGAGCAGGAGGGTGACCACATCCTGCTGTCGATCACCGATGACGGCAAGGGCATGGACCCGACCATCCTGCGCAATATCGCTGTCAAGCGTGGCGTGATGGACAAGGACGCCGCCGACCGCCTGACCGACACCGAGTGCTACAACCTGATCTTCGCCCCGGGCTTCTCGACCAAGACCGAGATTTCCGACGTGTCCGGCCGTGGCGTCGGCATGGACGTGGTGAAGACCAAGATCAGCCAGCTCAACGGCTCGATCAACATCTACTCGACCAAGGGCCAGGGCTCGAAGATCGTCATCAAGGTGCCGTTGACCCTGGCGATCATGCCGACCCTGATGGTGATGCTGGGCAACCAGGCCTTCGCCTTCCCGCTGGTCAACGTCAACGAAATTTTCCACCTCGACCTGTCGCGCACCAACGTGGTGGACGGCCAGGAAGTGGTGATCGTGCGCGACAAGGCGTTGCCACTGTTCTACCTCAAGCGCTGGCTGGTGGCATCGGCCAAGCATGAAGAGCAGCGCGAAGGCCATGTGGTGATTCTCTCCGTGGGCACCCAGCGTATCGGCTTCGTGGTCGATCAACTGGTGGGCCAGGAAGAAGTGGTCATCAAGCCTTTGGGCAAAATGCTGCAGGGAACCCCGGGCATGTCGGGTGCGACCATCACCGGTGACGGTCGGATCGCGCTGATTCTGGATGTTCCGAGCATGCTCAAGCGTTACGCCGCTCGGCGTATTTGATTCTGGTGGGGCAGGGCGGTTTGCCCGCCCCGTCTAACGGAGTGTTTATGGTAGTCAAGGTCCTGGTGGTGGACGATTCGGGTTTCTTCCGCCGCCGCGTCTCGGAAATTCTTTCCGCCGATCCAACGATTCAAGTGATCGGCACGGCCACCAACGGCAAAGAGGCGATCGATCAGGCTATCGCGTTGAAGCCCGACGTGATCACCATGGACTACGAGATGCCGATGATGGATGGCATCACGGCTGTCCGTCACATCATGCAGCGCTGCCCGACCCCGGTGTTGATGTTCTCCTCGCTCACCCACGAAGGCGCCCGGGTCACCCTGGATGCGCTGGATGCCGGCGCGGTGGACTTCCTGCCGAAGAATTTCGAAGACATCTCGCGCAACCCCGAGAAGGTCAAGCAACTGCTGTGCGAGAAAGTCCACAGCATTTCCCGCAGTAACCGTCGCAGCCTGTTCAGCACGCCTGCACCTGCACCTGCACCTGCACCGGTTGCGGCGCCGGCCCCGGCCCCTGCGTTTGGTCGACCTGCGCCTGCGCCCGCCCCGGTGGCTCGGCCTGCCGTGGCCCCGGCCCGCGCTCCGGCGCCCAGTGCCCATTCGCCCGCGCCCAAACGCAAGGCCTACAAGCTGGTCGCCATCGGTACCTCCACCGGCGGCCCGGTGGCCTTGCAGCGCGTGTTGACGCAATTGCCGGCCAACTTCCCGGCGCCGATCGTGTTGATCCAGCACATGCCGGCGGCCTTCACCAAGGCCTTTGCCGAACGCCTGGACAAGCTCTGCCGCATCAGCGTCAAGGAAGCCGAGGATGGCGACATCCTGCGTCCAGGCCTGGCGCTGCTGGCGCCGGGTGGCAAGCAGATGATGGTCGACGGGCGTGGTGCGATCAAAATCCTGCCGGGCGACGAGCGCCTCAACTACAAGCCGTGCGTGGACATCACCTTCGGTTCGGCGGCCAAGTCCTACGGCGACAAAGTTCTGGCGGTGGTGCTCACCGGCATGGGCGCTGATGGCCGTGAAGGCGCACGCCTGCTCAAGCAGGGCGGCAGCGCGATCTGGGCCCAGGACGAAGCCAGTTGCGTGATCTATGGCATGCCCATGGCGATCGTCAAGGCTGACCTGGCCGACGCCGTCTACAGCCTGGACGAGATCGGCAAGCATCTGGTGGAGGCCTGCCTCTGATGGATGTATTGAGCCTGATCGGCATCATCATGGCGTTTGTCGCGATCATCGGCGGCAACTACCTCGAAGGCGGCCACCTCGGCGCCCTGGCCAACGGCCCGGCGGCCTTGATCGTGATCGGCGGCACGGTCGGCGCGGCCCTGTTGCAGTCGCCCTTGAGTTCGTTCAAGCGCGCCATGCAGATCCTGGTGTGGATTATTTTCCCGCCACGCGTGGACCTGCCCGGCGGCATCGACCGCGTGGTCAACTGGAGCCTCACCGCCCGCAAGGAAGGCCTGCTCGGCCTGGAAGGCGTGGCCGATGCCGAGCCCGACAGCTACGCGCGCAAAGGCCTGCAACTGCTGGTGGACGGCGCCGAGCCGGAAGCGATCCGCAGCATCCTGGAAGTGGATTTCTACACCCAGGAAAGCCGCGACATCAACGCTGCCAAAGTCTTTGAAAGCATGGGCGGCTACGCGCCGACCATCGGCATCATCGGTGCGGTGATGGGCCTGATCCACGTGATGGGCAACCTGGCCGACCCGTCGCAACTGGGCAGCGGCATTGCCGTGGCGTTCGTGGCCACCATCTACGGTGTCGCGAGTGCCAACCTGGTACTGCTGCCGGTGGCCAGCAAGCTCAAGTCCATCGCCATGCGCCAGTCGCGTTACCGCGAGATGTTGCTCGAAGGCATCCTGTCGATTGCCGAGGGTGAGAACCCGCGGTCGATCGAATTGAAGCTCCAGGGCTTCATGGATTGATGAACATGGCTATTGACTTGTGGCGAGCGGCCACATGATTTACGTACAGAGGGGTGTCAGCCTGTGAGCCGTCGCCGTCGCGAGCCTGAAGAGCACGTCAACCACGAACGCTGGCTGGTGTCCTACGCGGACTTCATCACCTTGCTGTTCGCGTTTTTCGTGGTGATGTACTCCATCTCGTCGATCAACGAAGGCAAGTACAAAGTCATTTCCCAGGCGCTGATCGGGGTGTTCAACGACGCCGACCGCGCCCTCAAGCCGATCCCCATTGGCGAGGAACGGCCCAAGACCGTGACCCCGGCCAAGCCGTTGGTCAATGACAGCGATGAAACCGCCGCCGGCGTAGGCGGCACCAGCGACCCGTTGAAAAGCATCGCCGACGACATCAGCGCCGCGTTCGGCGATCTGATCAGTTCCAACCAGATGACCGTGCGCGGCAATGAGTTGTGGGTGGAGATCGAACTCAACTCCAGCCTGTTGTTCGCCAGCGCCGATGCAATGCCCAGCGACCAGGCGTTCACCATCATCGACAAGGTGGCGGCGATCCTCAGGCCGTTCGAAAACCCGATCCACGTGGAAGGCTTTACCGACAATTTCCCGATCAGCACCGCGCAGTACCCGACCAACTGGGAGCTGTCGTCGGCGCGGGCCGCGAGCATCGTGCGCATGCTCGCGATGCAGGGCGTAAACCCCGGGCGCCTGGCCTCGGTGGGTTATGGCGAGTTCCAGCCGGTGGCCAACAACGCCACGGTGGAAGGCCGCGCGCGCAACCGCCGGGTGGTACTGGTGGTCTCGCGCAACCTGGATGTGCGCCGCAGCCTGACCGGTACCGGCACCGCCAATGCAACACCGGACGCGGCCTTGAAGCGGGCTGGCACACAAACTGCACCGGCCCCTGCAAAGCCGCCGGTGCGTCAGAGTGCCGTCAATTCTCCGTCGCCGGCTCAATAACCTTATGCAATGTCTCGGTCGCGCCTGTGCCTGCCGGGAGGAACCATCCGAATGAGAGTCTGGGCAGTTGCCAATCAAAAAGGTGGAGTCGGCAAGACCACCACCTCCATCGCCTTAGCCGGTTTGCTGGCCGAGGCGGGCAAGCGTGTGGTCGTAGTGGACCTGGACCCGCATGGCTCCATGACCAGCTATTTCGGCTACGACCCGGATGCGCTGGAGCACAGCTGCTACGACCTGTTCCTGCACAAGGGCAGCGTGCCGGCCGACCTGCCCGGGCAACTGCTGTTGCCCACCAGCAACGAGAGTATTTCCCTGCTGCCGTCGAGCACCGCGCTGGCCACCCTCGAGCGCCAGTCGCCGGGGCAGAGCGGCCTGGGCCTGGTGATCGCCAAGACCCTGGCGCAACTGTGGCAGGACTTCGACTACGCGATCATCGACAGCCCGCCGTTGCTCGGCGTACTGATGGTCAACGCCTTGGCGGCCAGCCAGCAACTGGTGATCCCGGTACAGACCGAGCACCTCGCGGTCAAAGGCCTGGAGCGCATGGTCAGTACCCTGGCGATGATCAACCGCTCGCGCAAGCAGGCGCTGCCGTTCAGCATCGTGCCGACCCTGTTCGACCGTCGCACCCAGGCGTCGCTGGGCACCTTGCGCGTGCTGCGCGATGCCTACCCGGACACCATCTGGAATGGCTACATCCCGGTGGACACGCGCCTGCGTGACGCCAGCCGCGCCGGCCTGACCCCGTCGCAGTTCGACGGTAAAAGCCGTGGCGTGCTGGCTTACCGCGCGTTGCTCAAGCACCTGCTGTCCCAGCAGCTTGTCGCGCAGGTGGCGTGATGAACCGTCCCATCGAACTCAAGACCCGGCCGCAACTGGCACTGGAATCCTACCTGGATGCCCTGCTGCAGGATGCGACCGAGGAAGAGCAGCCGATACTGGTATTGGAACCGGCCCTGGCGCCGGAAAGCACCCTGGATGAATTCCAGTTGGCGGTGCTGGAAGAGCAGGCCCGCGATGCGCAGGTCGTGACCGCGCCGGTGGTGGTGCCGATCGCCCCGGCAGTTGTCGTGCCCGTGGTGGTCGAGCCGGTGGTCGTTGCTCAGGTCGTGGTCGAGCCGGTGGTGGAAGTGCACCTGCCGCCCAGCATCACGCCGCCGCCAGTGGCCGGCGATGATCGCCCGGCCTGGGCCGCCGAGCCGTTCGAATGCCTGTTGTTCGACGTCGCCGGGTTGACCCTGGCGGTGCCGCTGGTGTGCCTGGGCTCGATCTATTCCCTGGAAGGCCAGGAACTGACGCCGCTGTTCGGGCAACCGGAATGGTTCCTCGGCATCCTGCCCAGCCAGGCCGGCAACCTCAAGGTGCTGGACACCGCGCGCTGGGTGATGCCCGACCGCTACCGCGATGATTTTCGCCAGGGCCTGCAATACGTGATCTCGGTGCAGGGCTACGAGTGGGGGCTGGCAGTGCATCAGGTCAGCCGCTCGTTGCGCCTGGACCCGAATGAAATCAAATGGCGCAGCCACCGGGGCCAACGGCCTTGGCTGGCGGGCACCGTGATCGAACACATGTGCGCGTTGCTCGACGTCGCCGAGCTGGCCGAGTTGATCGCCAGCGGCGCGGTCAAGACGCTGCCGGTGAATAAACGCAGTTGATTGAACAATAAGGGCCGCGCGGGTGCGCGGTCAGCGAAGCACACACGCCGTGTGAAGCGGCATTTGAAGGGGTCAGGGGTATGAATAAGTCAGCGTCCGCACAAGGTTTGGATGATCCGATCCTGCAATGGGTTACCTTCAAACTGGACAACGAGTCCTATGGCATTAACGTGATGCGCGTGCAGGAAGTGCTGCGCTACACCGAGATCGCGCCGGTCCCGGGTGCGCCAAGCTACGTGCTGGGTATCATCAACCTGCGCGGCAACGTGGTGACGGTGATCGACACCCGCCAGCGTTTCGGCCTGGTACCGACCGAAGTCAACGACAACACCCGTATCGTCATCATCGAAGCCGACAAGCAAGTGGTCGGGATCATGGTCGACAGCGTGGCCGAAGTGGTTTATCTGCGCCAATCGGAAGTGGAAACCGCGCCGAACGTGGGTAATGAAGAATCCGCCAAGTTCATCCAGGGCGTGTGCAACAAGAACGGCGAGCTGCTGATTCTGGTTGAGCTGGACAAGATGATGAGCGAAGAAGAATGGTCGGAACTGGAGAGCATCTGATTGTTCCTTGAGGCCGCAGTGATCGTCCTGGCCCTGTTGTGGGCCGGGACCTTGGCATTCCTGCTGCGCTATGTGCGCCAGCAGCGTGAGTCGGTGGTGCAGCAGGCCGAGCGGGATGCCGTGCGTGACCGGCGCATCCTGGAGCTGGTCAAGCGTGTCGACCATTTCCAGCAGAGTGCAGTGAAGGTGGGGGATGAGGTGCATGAACTGCGCGCGATCCTCGGGCCGTTGCCGGACAAGCTTGCGCAGCTGGAGCAGCGTGATCCGTCGAGCCTGTCGTTTGCCCAGGCTGCCAAGCTGGTGGGGATGGGGGCTACGGTGGATGAGTTGACGCAGTCGTGTGGGTTGACCCAGGCTGAGGCGCAGTTGATGAGTAAGTTGCACAAGGGCTGACCTCTTGGGGGGTATCCGGATTTGGGGTCGTGGCTGGAATGGGTTCCGCCCTTACGGCGGGTCACTTTTGGAAAGGAGCCCCAAAAGTAACCAAAAGGGCTCTTGCCCCAACACTCGGCACCTCGCCTAGGCTCGGTGTGCCCTCACTCCGGCTTGAATCCGTGGGCCGCCGCAATGGGCCATCCCTGGCCCAGTGCGGCTAACCCGGCGTCCTGCCGGGTTACCCACGGATTCAAACCTGCGTTCGGCCAGCGTGTTTAATGGGGCGCCTAGGATCAAGATCAAAAGCGGCTCGCTTCGCATCGTAGGTACGCTTTTTGATCTCCGTAGGAGCCGGCTTACCGACGAAAAACGCGCGTGCGCCGCGTACATTCTGATGTTTCCGCGTCATCGTTAACGACCATCGCAGGCAAGCCAGCTCCCACACGTATCCGCTTTTGATCTAACCACTCAGGTCGGCTTTAAGGCCGCCGTGCTTTTGATTTTGATCTTGATCTAGGCGCCCCATCAAACACGCTGGCCGGAATTCGATATTGATTTGGGGGGTAAACCGGCAGGGATGCCGGTTTAGCCGCCCCGCGCCATGGATGGCGCGTGGCGGCGGCCCCCCAAATCAATGTCGGATTACGGGCACACCGAGCGTGAGCGAGGTGCCGAGTGTTGGGGCAAGAGCCCTTTTGGTTACTTTTGGGGCTTTTCCAAAAGTGACCCGCTGTAAGAGCGGAACCATAAGTCGCCGTTACCGCAAAAACGGATATGCCCCCCGAACCCCCGACCCCCCCAGCCCCCAACCCCCCCCAAATTATTTCCACCCCCCACTGACTTTTTCCTCCCCACCAAAGGTCAACATCCTTCAAGCACCTTAGAACCCAGGAGACCCCCCCATGACCACCCACAAGGCACTGTTGATCCTCCACGGCAAGCAAGCCCTCAACGAGGACGTGCGCGCGGCCGTGCAGGCCCGGCGCGACCTGGGCTGGGAACTGGCGGTGCGGGTCACATGGGAAGGCGGCGACGCCCAGCGCCTGGTCAATGAAGCGCTGGACGGCGGCTACCCGCATATCATCGCCGGCGGCGGCGACGGCACCTTGCGCGATGTCGCCGAAGCCATGGCCCAGGCCAACACCGATGCCAGCCTGGTGCTGATGCCCCTGGGCACCGCCAACGACTTCGCCCGCGCCGCCGGGGTCCCGCTGGAACCTGCCCAGGCCCTGGCATTGCTGGACGTGCCGCCCAAGGCGATCGACCTCGGCCGGGTCGGCGGGCAAATCTTCCTCAATATGGCCACCGGCGGCTTCGGCAGCCAGGTCACCGCCAACACCTCCGAGGACCTGAAGAAAGTGCTCGGCGGTGCCGCCTACCTGTTCACCGGCTTGACCCGTTTCAGCGAGTTGAAGGCCGCCTATGGCGAGCTGGAAGGCCCGGATTTTCACTGGAAAGGCGAACTGCTCGCGCTCGGGATCGGCAACGGGCGCCAGGCCGGGGGAGGGCATGTGCTATGCCCGGAGGCATTGGCCGATGATGGCTTGCTGGACGTCAGCATCCTGCCGGCGCCCCAGGAGGTGGTCGGCACCCTGCGCGAGCTGATGACCAACGGCTGGGGCCTGGACACCATGTTCGTCCGCGCGCGCCTGCCGTGGGTCAATATCAAGGTTGCACAGGGCCTGTACATCAACCTCGACGGCGAGCCGCTGGAAGGCGACGACTTGCATTTCGAGGCCGTGCACAAGGCCTTGCGCGTGCACCTGCCGGTGAATTCGCCGTTAGTCGTCCAGGCTGATGATCTGCTCGCGCACCGCGAATAACACCAGGCCCGCCACGTCGAAAATCTGCAGGCGCTTCATGATTTGCGAACGGTGCGCTTCCACGGTCTTGATGCTCAGGCCCAGGCCGTGGGCGATTTCACGGGTGGACTTGCCGCGCACGATCAAGCGCAGGATCTCCAACTGCCGGGCAGTGAGGTTATGGCTGTGGCCGGCGGGCGTGGTGGCGCCCTGGCCGCGCACCAGCGCCTGGTTGATCACGGTGTGGGCGATCGCCGGGCTCAGGTAGCGCTCGTTGTTGCGCAAGGCCAGCAGCGCGTGTTCCAGCTCGTTGGCGGTAGTGTCCTTGAGCAGGTAGCCATGGGCGCCGGACTCCAGCGCGCACATGATCAGTTCCGGGTCGGTGTGCATCGACAGGATCAGCACTTTGCTCTTGGGGTAGCCGCGCTTGAGTTGCTGCAAGGCATCCAGGCCGCCGGTGTGCTTCATCGACAGGTCCAGCAGCACGATATCCGGCAACAGCGCGCTGAACTGCTCCAGCAGTTGTGCGCCATCGCTGGCTTCGCCGATCACCGTGTAGCCGGGTATGTCCTGGACCAGCGCGCGTACGCCGGCCCGGATCAGTGCATGGTCATCCACCAGGAGTAATTTGCAGGTCACTCGAGAACCTTAGGGGAACTGGCCCGTTCGAGGGCGCGGGGCGCCCAGGGGAAGAGCGCGTCGATCCGTGTCCCTTTGCCTGGCTGGCTGCTGACGGACAAGGTGCCCCCCAGCTGATCAATCCGCTCCGACATGCCGGCCATGCCCCGTTGACCTTCCAGGCCGGGGTTGATGGCAGGCGAAAAGCCCAGGCCGTCATCGCTGATAAACAGCGACAGGCCTTCGGGCAGGCGTTGCAGGCGTACCAGCAAATTGCGCGCCTGGGCGTGGCGTAGCATGTTGGTCACCGCTTCCTGGGTAATGCGAAAGGCCGCCACGGCCATTTCTTCCGGGATGCCGGTCAGCCGTTGCTGGCATTCCAGGCTCCAGTGAATCGGGGTGTTTTCCAGGGTCTTGAGCAGGTGCGCGCGCAGGCTCGCTTCCAGGCCCAGGCTGGCCAGCTGGCGCGGGTTGAGGATGGCGGAGACGTCACGCACCTTGGCCAGGGTTTCGTTGAGGGTGTTGCACAGCACCGTGCATTGGCTCTGCAGGTCTTCCGGCAGGCGGCGTTTGAGCCACTCGCTTTGCAGCTTGGCGGCGGTCAGTAGCTGGCCGATATCGTCATGCAGTTCGCGGCTGAGGCGGTGGCGCTCGTTTTCCTGCACCTGCAGCAGGCGGTCGGCAAGTTCCTGGGGCTGGAACTTGATGGACTTGCGTGAGCGCCACTGCTGCAGGCCAACCACCACCACGATCGCCAGGTTCAACAGCACCACCACCAGCGGCATCGGCTCGGCGTGGGCGTAGGTCCACAGGCTGAGCAGCAGCGAGACAAGGCACAAGGCAAGGACCAGGCGTCGAGCATGGCTGCGGGACACGGACCTGGCGAGGAGTGACTTGAAGTTGGCGTACATAGCGGATGGAGCCAATGAGGGTTCGCTGCGGGAAGACCGGTCACGGCGGCTGACAGGGCTTTGTGTGGAATGCGTGGCCGAATCGTTTTTATACATGATGAAGTTGAGTTACTTCGAGCGGGGCATAGTATCACCCCTGTAACCGTTGGTCGCCTGGCACTTTGCTTTTGCCGTGCCTATATCCAGGCAAATACCCGGGCGGTAACCACAGAGTTTGGAACAGTGGGAAGTTGTATTATCGAAGTTGGTTTGTATCGATATGTCCGTTAGTGGCTATTTGATATTTATTCCGGTCGTTTTTAGATAACTCAGGGTGCGAATACGACCTGTCATTGGTTCAGGACGTGTGATGCATTCGTTGTTGCGGTTTGCTGCTGAAGTCTTTTTGTGGGATCTGCAGGATGACCGTGGCAATCAAGGTCGTTTGCTCGGTTTCATCCAGGGTCAGTTGGCCGGTCTTGGCGTCGATGAGTTCCAGCTGCCAGGCCAGTAACGTCAGGCAATCATGCAGCGCATCCAGGGCCTGGTCATGCAAGTGCAGAGGGTTTTCGGCATTCGCGATCAGGTACTGGATGTGCCGCGAGAACTCGCTGATGGCCTGCAGCGCCAGGGCGTCGGCCTTTTCGGCCAGCTTGATCAGGCTGATTTTCATGCAGTCGATCGCGTCGCTGTCATTGCGGATCATATGCAGATGACTGAGGCACTCTTCGGACTTGGCCAGTAGCTTCTCGGCTTCATGCAGAAACTCGGGAAGTGCAAGTTGCCACTCGTTACCGTCGTTCATCATGCAAGTCTCCACAACTTAAGGTCGGGTGATGAGATGTCGCACCGGGTGAATGGCTTAAAACTAGCGCTGAAATATGACTGAAATCTGTAGGTCGCTTCTGAGATTTCAGTAGGACGCTTATTTGAATGATGGCGACGGCGGTGCGTGGCCCTCATGAGCGGGGTCCGTTGCACACCTTCAGTTACCCTCGCGTGGAGGTCTGGAAGGCCCGTGGGCCGAGGGCTTGGGATGGCAAACAAAAGCCTGACTCCATTCATGCATTGAGAATGGCGTCACATTAATGGCTATTAGATATTGCGAATATCAGGTTGGGCCCGATTGTGTCTAAGGGAATCCCTTAGATAGCGGAACCTTGCGTCGATTTGAATGTCGCGCAACGTGGCTGCACCGCCTCTGGAGCGGCGTTCGCAGTAAACCATGATGTCAGTGTGACATCAATGAATTTACATGGCATTTTACCAGGGTCAAGGTCTGGCGCTCGCCGCCGATAACCTCTCCATGCAATGCACTCACCCTCGCGCCACACTTTCAGCGCACACCAGGAGCTTTTAATGGCCGGCATTCTCGACACGGTAGACCAACGCACGCAACTGGTGGGTGAGAATCGCCTGGAAATCCTCATGTTTCGCCTGGCCGGGCGCCAGTTGTTCGCGATCAACGTGTTCAAGGTCCAGGAAGTCCTGCAACTGCCCAAGTTGACCTTGATGCCCCAGCGCCACCCGTTCGTGTGCGGCGTGGTCAACCTGCGTGGCCAGACGCTGCCGGTGATCGACCTGTCCCAGGCGATTGGCATGCGCCCCTTGGTGCCTGGGCCGAACAGCACGATTATCGTCACCGAGTACAACCGCTCGGTGCAGGCGTTCCTGGTGGGCGGCGTGGACCGCATCGTCAACATGAACTGGGAGGCTATCCTGCCGCCGCCGACCAGCGCCGGGCGCCAGCACTACCTCACCGCCATCAGCAAGGTCGATGACCAGTTGGTGGAGATCATCGACGTGGAAAAAGTCCTCGCCGAAATCGTGCCATACAACGCCAAGGTCTCCCGCGAAAAACTCGACGATCCGGTGCTCGAACGTGCGCGTGGTCGCGAAGTGCTGCTGGTCGACGACTCCAATGTGGCCTTGTCGCAACTGCGCGACACCCTCGGCCAGTTGGGCGTGAAGATGCACATCGCCAGTGACGGCCTCAAGGCGCTGAACATGCTCAAGGCCTGGGCCGACAGCGGCCAGGTAATGACCGACAAACTGCTGATGATCTTCACCGACGCCGAAATGCCCGAGATGGACGGTTACCGCCTCACCACCGAGATCCGCAACGACCCGCGCCTGCGTGGGCTGTATGTGGTGTTGCACACGTCGCTGTCGGGCAGCTTCAACGATTCGATGGTGAAGAAGGTCGGTTGCGACAACTTCCTGTCCAAATTCCAGCCCGACAAACTCGTCGATGTGGTGCGTCAGCGTCTGATGCTGGACGAAGTGCCGGCTTGACCTTAGGGTGACGGCTTTGCCCCTCAGGAATGCAGGCTCATGCTTCGTCTCAGCGCGTTGTACCGTTACCCCTTGAAGTCCGGCAAGGCCGAGAGCCTGCAACACATCGGCCTGGATAAGCTGGGGCTGGACGGGGATCGACGCTGGATGCTGGTGGACGAGGCCAGTGGGCGTTTCCTCACGCAGCGGGCCGTGGCGAAGATGAGCCAGTTGTCGGCGCTGTGGAGCAGCAGCGGTGGCCTGAGCTTGAGTTCGCCCGGGTATGCGCCGCTGGACGTGGCGTTGCCGGCCGGCGACGCCGCGTTGCGCGGTGTGACCATCTGGCGCGACACCCTGCGCGTGCCGGACGCAGGCGACGAAGCGGCGGCGTGGGTCAGTGACTTTATCGGCAAGCCGACCCGGCTGGTGCATATTCCCCTTGAACGTGCGCGTAACACCGAAGCGGGCTACGGGCGCGATGACGACCAGGTCGCGTTCGCCGATGGTTACCCGTTGCTGCTGATCGGCCAGGCCTCCCTGGACGACCTCTCGCAGCGCATCGGCCGGCCCATGGAAATGCTGCGCTTTCGCCCCAACCTTGTGATCGAAGGCAGCGACGCCTTTGCCGAAGACGGCTGGAAGCGCCTGCGCATTGGCGATGTCGAATTCCGCACGGTCAAGCCGTGCTCACGGTGCATCCTCACCACCATTGACCCGCACACTGGCGAACGCAGTGCCGACCGCGAGCCTTTCGCGACCCTCGAGGCATATCGCAAGACCGAAAACGGCGCGATTTTTGGCCAGAACCTGGTCAATGACGGCGTGGGCCGGCTTGAAGTCGGCATGCCGGTGACGCTGCTTGAATAGGGTGCCGCGCGCATAAAAAATGCCCGTCTCGCAGGAGACGGGCATTTTTTTGACCGGTCGACGGCTTAGCCGCGGTATTCGCACAGGTAAGCGGTGTCCACGGCGACCTTCAGCTGGAACTTGCTATTGGCCGGTACGTTGAACTGGCTGCCGGCGGCGAAGGTTTCCCAGTCGCTGGCGTCGGGCAGCTTGACGGTCAGGGCGCCGGACACCACGTGCATGATCTCACGCTGGGCGGTGCCGAATTCGTATTCACCCGGGGCCATGACGCCGATGGTCGCCGGCCCTTCAGCGGTGCCGAAAGCGATCGACTTGACGGTGCCGTCGAAGTACTCGTTGACTTTAAACATGGGCGATTCCTCGGAAAGTGGATTAAGGCTTCCTGCTTCCTGCAGGCGCCCGATGCAAGGCTTGAGGGCCTCATCGGCGGCAAGCCGGTGCCTGCAGGAAGAGCAGATTACGCAAAAAGGCTGGCCAGTATGCCCAAGCCTTCGGGAGCTGCCTAGACCGGCAAAATCAGCGGCAGCAGCCGGGCGGTGTTGCGCGCGTCTTCCAGGGCCCGATGTTGCTGCCCATGGAACTGCATTCCCGCCAATTGCAGGGCGGCGTTGAGCCCCAGCGGCTTGTCCAGGCGCCGCGCCTTGGCGAAGCGCTGCTTGAGGTTTACATGGGGCGTGTGGGCGAGTGCACTGGCCAGCTCATGGCGCTGCCATTCCAGTTCCAGTTGCACACGGTCGTAGTCACCCCAGCTGGCCCAGCCTTCCAGGCGTGCCTGGTGCTGGCCCAGCCAGCGCTCGAACAGCGACCACACCTCGATCATCGGCAACGCGCTGTCGATATTCGCCTGGGTGATGTGGGTCAGCTTGCGGCAAAAGGGCGTCAACAAGGGCCGACGCAGGGGCCGTACGAAGCGCTGGAAGTGGTCCAGCTCGCGGCCCTGGCGGTTCACCAGGCTCGCGCCGATCTCGATGACTTCCATCTCCGTCACGGGCCAGCCGCCGTCATCCGTCGTGGCTTCAAGGTCAATAATCAGCCAATGAGGCATTGTGCAGCTTCCCGTACTCATCCCTTACTGATGGGGATAGAGCGTAGCCCGGCCCTGTAGTTCCCGCCCAGCGCTTATTCGATCTCGAGCAAAACCTGGCGATTGCGCACCTGATCGCCGGCAGTCACCTGCACGCCTTTGACCACGCCGTCCCTGTCGGCCTTCAGCGGGTGCTCCATTTTCATCGCCTCCAGCACCAGCAACAGCTGGCCTTTGCTCACGGTGTCGCCGGCGCTGACCCGCACATCGACGATGGCACCATCCATCGGGGCCTTGACCCGGCCGCTGCCGGCGTCCGCCTGGCGCTCGACGACCTGCTGGGTGCGGTTGGTCACGGTGATGCCGGGCAGCCACAGCTGGTCGCCATCAAGGTGGTAGGCGATACGCCGGCGGATGCCATTGATGATCAGGCTGGCCCAGCGTCCGTCCGTGGCAAGGGGGTGGATGTCGAGGCCGTTGGCGTGCAGGCGCTCGTTCTCCAGCACGCTGACCGCGACTTCGCGGACCTCGTCGTGGACGGCCAGGCGGTAGGTCCACGCCAGCGTGGCGTTGTTGCGCCAGCCCGCCAACCCCTGGCGATGCTGGCCGGCGCTGTGTTGATAAAACAGCGCGGCGGCCACGGCGAGCTGTTCCTCGGTCGCCGCCAGGGCTGGCACCTCGCTGAAGTGTTCGGCAATAAACCCGGTACTGAAGTCAGCACTGACAAACCCCGGGTGCTTGAGCAGGTCGGCCAGCAGGTGTTGATTGCTCGCCACCCCCAACAGCACTGTGTCTTCCACTGCGCGCAGCAGCTTGCGCCGGGCCTCTTCGCGGGTGGCGCCGTGGGCGATGATTTTGCCCAGCATCGGGTCGTAGAACGGGCTGATGCGCTGGCCCTGCAGCACGCCATGGTCAACCCGCACGCCCGCCGCCGGTTGCCAATGCAGGACCTTGCCGGTTTGCGGCAGAAAGTCCTGCGCCGGGTCTTCGGCGTACAGGCGCACTTCCATGGCGTGGCCGCTGAGGGTCACGCCTGCCTGGTCCAGCGGCAGGGGGTGGCCGGCGGCGATCTGCAGTTGCCAGTCCACCAGGTCGAGGCCAGTGATCAATTCGGTGACCGGATGCTCCACCTGCAGGCGGGTGTTCATTTCCAGAAAGTAGAACTGGCCGTTGCGATCGAGCAGGAACTCGACGGTACCTGCGCCGACATAATTCACCGCGCGTCCCGCCCTGAGTGCGGCTTCGCCCATGGCCTGGCGCAGCGCGGGCGTCATCAGCGGACAGGGTGCTTCTTCGATGATTTTCTGATGGCGCCGCTGGATCGAGCAGTCACGCTCACCCAGGTAGATAAGGTGGCCGTGGCTGTCGCCAAACACCTGGATTTCGACGTGGCGCGGCTCGATCAACGCCTGTTCGAGGATCAGTTCGTCACTGCCGAAGGCGTTTTTCGCCTCCGAGCGGGCGGTGTGCAGGTTGTCCAACAGCGCCTCGGGCTGATGCACCAGGCGCATGCCTCGACCGCCGCCGCCGGCACTGGCCTTGATCATCAAGGGATAGCCGATGCGCTCGGCTTCTCGCTGCAGTGTGCTGTCGTCCTGGGCCGCGCCCTGGTAGCCAGCGATACACGGCACCCCGGCCTCGAGCATGGCGAGTTTGGACAGGCGCTTGCTGCCCATCAGCTCGATGGCCTCGGCGCTGGGGCCGATGAACGTCAGGCCGGCGTGTTGGCAGGCGCGGGCGAACGCGGGGTTTTCCGACAGAAAACCGTAGCCGGGATGCACCGCATCGGCGCCGGTGAGCCTGGCCGCGTGGATAATCGCCGGGATATTCAGGTAGGACTGCTGCACCGGCGCGGGCCCGATATTCACCGCCTCATCGGCCATCTGCACATGCAGCGCCTGCGCGTCGGCGTCGCTGTAGACCGCAACTGTGCGGTAGCCCAGGGCCTGGGCGGTGCGCTGGATACGGCAGGCGATTTCGCCGCGGTTGGCGATCAGGATCTTGGTGAAGTCGGGCATGGGCTTATCCCTTGACTGATGGGGGTGATGGTTCGGGCCTCATTGCGGGCAGGTCGGGTTGTCGCAGCGCCGCTCTCACCGTTGGAATGCATTTCCCTGTGGGAGCTGGCTTGCCTGCGAAGACGTCATTTGCACCAGCGCGGTTTGCGTTTCTGCACAAACGCCTGCGTCCCCTCAATCCCTTCTTCACTTCTCACCGCCTCGGCAAACCACTGCGCGCCGCGATCCAGCACCGCCTCAAGCGGCTCATCCACACTCGCCAGCAACAGGGATTTGGTCCGTCCATTCGCTCCCGGCGCGCAGCGCAGTACCTGCCCTAGCACCTCGTCGAGGCGCTCCGCCAATGCCTGCGGGTCGCGCTCGGTGAAGTGCACGACGCCCAACCGCTCGGCTTCAAGGCCGTCAAAGCGCGCCGCCGTCAGTGCCAGTCGGCGGGCCTGGGTCAGGCCGATACGCTTGACCACGAACGGCGCAATCTGCGCCGGCAGCAAGCCCAGGCTGGTTTCCGGCAAACCGAACTGCGCCTGGTGATCGGCAATCGCGATATCACTCACGCACGCCAGGCCAAAGCCGCCGCCCAGCACCGCGCCTTGCAGCACCACGATCACGACTTGGGGAACCGCCTCGACTTCTTGCAACAAGGTGCCAAACGCCCGGTTCAGCGCCTGGAGTTGATTGCCCGCCGTGACCAGGTCCTTCACATCGGCCCCGGCGCAGAAATGCCCGCCGGCGCCGCTGATCACCAAGGCGCGTACCTGGCCGTCGAGTTGCGCCAGCACCGCGCGCAGTTCATTGACCATTTCCAGGCTCATCGCATTACGGTTTTCAGGGCGATTGAGGGTGATGTGCAGCACGCCGTTATGCGGCTCCAGCAAGAGCGTGTTCATGCTTTTTTCCCCGGCAAGGTGCCCATCAGTTTGCAGATGATGCCCAGCATGATTTCGTCGGCGCCGCCGCCAATCGAGACCAGGCGCACATCGCGATAAGCCCGCGCCACCGGGTTGTCCCACATGAAGCCCATGCCGCCCCAGTATTGCAGGCAACTGTCGCTGACTTCACGGCCCAGGCGCCCGGCCTTGAGCTTGGCCATGGAGGCCAGGCGGGTTACGTCCTGGCCTTTGATGTATTGCTCGGTGGCCTGGTAGACCAGCGCGCGCAGGCATTCGATTTCGGTGGCCAGTTCGGCCAGGCGAAAGTGGATGACCTGGTTGTCGATCAGCGCCTTGCCGAAGGTCTGGCGCTCCTGGCAGTAGGCGATGGTGCTGTCGATGCAGTACTCCAGGCCCTTGATCATATTGGCCGCGCCAAACAGCCGTTCTTCCTGGAACTGCAGCATCTGCATCATGAAGCCTGCGCCTTCGTGGCCGATGCGGTTGCGCTGTGGCACGCGCACGTCATCGAAAAACACCTGGGCCGTTTCCGAACTGTGCATGCCGAGCTTTTCCAGGGGCGGGCTGACGCTGATCCCCGGGGTGTTCATCGGCACCATGATCAGCGACTTGTTGATGTGCGGCTTGTCATCGGAAGTGTTGGCCAGCAGGCAGATAAAATCGGCGCTGGGCGAGTTGGTGATCCACATTTTGCTGCCGTTGATCACGTAGTCGTCGCCGTCCTTGCGCGCGTGGGTTTTCAGCCCGGCCACGTCGGAACCGGCGCCGGTTTCCGACACGCCGATACAGCCCACCCGTTCGCCGCTGATGGCTGGGCGCAGGAATTCATCGCGCAGCTCATCGGAACCGAAGCGGGCGAGGGCGGGGGTGCACATGTCGGTCTGCACGCCGATGGACATGGGGATGCCACCGCAGCGGATGGTGCCGAACTCTTCGGCGGCGACGATCGAATAGCTGTAGTCCAGGCCCATGCCGCCGAACTGTTCCGGCTTGGAGATGCCCAGCAGGCCGAGGTCGCCGGCCTTGCGAAAAATCTCGTGGATGGGGAAGCGCCCGGCTTTTTCCCATTCATCCACATGGGGGTTGATCTCGCGGTCGACGAAGGCGCGGACGGTGCGGCGCAGTGCCTGGTGTTCCTGGGTGAAGATCATTGTTGTTGTTCTCCTGAGCGTTAGAAACGCGCGACACCAAAGCTGTTGGGCTGCAACTGCCGCACATCAGCCTCATGACAAATATCCAGCAGCAACCCCAGCAGCGTGCGGGTATCGCGGGGATCAATCAGCCCGTCATCCCACAGATTCGCACTGCCATACAGCGCAGTGGATTGGCTGTCGAGCTTCTGCGCCGTGACCTGCTCGAGCATGTCCAGCACCTTGGGATCCGGCACCAGGCCGTCCTTCAACTGCTTGGCCTCGGTGACAATCCGCAGCACCTTGCCCGCCTGCGCACCGCCCATGACCGCCGTGCGGCTGTTGGGCCAGGCGAAGATAAACCGCGGGTCCAGGCCACGCCCGCACATCGCATAGTTGCCGGCGCCGTACGAACCGCCGACCACCACCGTGAGTTTAGGCACCCGCGCGTTGGCCACCGCCTGGATCATCTTCGCACCGTGCTTGATCACGCCTTGTTGCTCCGACTCGGTGCCCACCATGAACCCGGTGGTGTTGTGCAGGAACAGCAGCGGCGTGCGGCTCTGGTCGCACAGTTGGATGAACTGGGCGGCCTTGCTCGCGCCCTTGGGCGTGATCGGGCCGTTGTTGCCGATCACGCCGACGGCGCGGCCCTGGATCTGCAGGTGGCCGCAGACCGTGTGGGCATCGAACTCGCCCTTGAACTCGAGGAACTGCGAGCCGTCCGCCAGCCGCGCGAGGATCTCGCGCACGTCATAGGGTTTCTTCGGGTCATCGGGGATCAACCCCAACAGCTCGTCGATGGGATACAGCGGCTCGGCATACGGCCGTCTGGACGCGGGCGGCAGGCGCTCATCCCACGGCAACAGGCTGACAATCTCGCGCACGATGCGCACGCCGTCGGCATCGTTTTCCGCCAGGTACTCGGCGGTGCCGGCGGTTTGCGCATGCATCTCGGCGCCGCCCAGTTCTTCATCCGTGGCGATTTCACCGGTGGCGGCCTTGAGCAGCGGCGGCCCGGCGAGGAACAGCTTGGCCTTGCCGCGCACCACCACCACGTAGTCCGACAACCCCGGCTGATACGCCCCACCTGCAGTGGCCGAGCCGTGCACCACGGTGATCTGCGGCAAGCCCATGGCCGACATGCGCGCCTGGTTGGCGAAGCTGCGCGCGCCTTCGACGAAAATCTCGGCGGCATAGTTGAGGTTGGCCCCGCCGCTTTCGGCCAGGGTCACCACCGGCAGTTTGTTCTCCATGGCGATCTGTTGCAGGCGCAGGGATTTCTTCAGGCCCGTGGGGGAAATGGTGCCGCCCTTGATTGCGCTGTTATTGGCCACCACCAGCATGCGCACGCCGCTGACGTAGCCGATGCCGGCGATCAAGCCGCCACCGGCGGCGCTGCCGTCCTTGTCATCATGCAGTTTGTAGCCGGCCAGGCTCGCCAGTTCGAGGAACGGTGCGCCGGGGTCCAGCAGCAAATTGAGGCGTTCGCGTGGCAGCAGTTGGCCGCGCTGGTCGAACTTCGGTTTGGCCGCCTGCGCCTTGGCGAGCAGCGCGTGTTCCAGCTGGCGCAGGTGTTGGATGCCTTCCAGCATGGCTTCGCGGTTCTGCGCAAACTGCGGGCTGTGGGCGTCGATCAGGCTTTCAATCACCGGCATGGTTCAGCGCTCCGCCTTGAGGACATCGGGCAGGTACGCGCGGTGAAAACCGTTGAACGGTTCACTCGGCGACGCGGCCTTGTGCAACGGCCAGGCGCGGCTGCCCAGGCTGGCGGCGCCGTCGATGCGCAGGGTGCTGCCGCTGACAAAGGCCGCGGCGGGGCTGAGCAGAAACACGATGGCCGCGCTGACTTCCGACTCGGTGCCGATACGCTTGAGCGGCACGTGTTCACGCAGGGTCGGGATCACCGCCTTGAACGCGCCCTCGTACGTGTCCATGCCACTGGAGGCGATCCAGCCCGGCGCCACGGCATTGACCCGCACCCCGGCATACCCCCATTCGAAGGCGGCGGTCTTGGTGAAGTTGTCCATGCCCGAGCGTGCCGCGCCGGAGTGGCCCATGCCGGGCATGCCGCCCCACATGTCGGCAAGCATGTTGACGATGGCACCGCCATGCTTGCTCATCGACTGGTTGAACACTTCCCGCGCCATCAGGAAACCGCCCACCAGGTTGGTGCGCAGCACGGTTTCGAAGCCCTTCTGGTTGATCGACGCGAGCGGCGACGGGTACTGGCCACCGGCGTTATTCACCAGGCCATGCACTGGGCCATGTGCTTGAATGATCTGCGTGACCAGCGCTTTCACCGCCTCTTCATCACGAATATCGCAGGCCTGCCAATGGGCAGTGCCGCCATCTTCGGCAATTTCCGCCGCGACCTTCTGCAGTTTTTCCGGCTTGCGTCCGACCAGGATCACGCGGGCGCCAAGGGCCGCCAGCTCGTGTGCGGTGCAGCGGCCAATCCCGCTGCCACCGCCGGTGACGATCACGGTATGTCCCTGGAACAGGTCGGCTTTGAAGATCGAATCGAAGGCCACGGCAACGCTCCTTTAAGTGAGTTGATCAGCGATGTGTTGCGGCACGGCGATGGGGATTTCCAGCAGTTGCTGGGCGAAGGCCTTGCCTTGCGGGTCGATGCGCAGGCTGGCGATGCCGCCACCGCCCAGGGCGTTTTCCAGCAGGAAGTTGAGGCTGTGGCTGCCGGGCAGGTACCAGCGCTCGACGCGGCCGTGCACGGGGTCGAGCACGTGACCCATCCAGTCGACGATGACTTCCGGGGTCAGCGCCTCGGCGATCCACGGCAGGTACTCCGGCGCGCGCGCGATCACGCCGATATTGCTGTGGTTGCCCTTGTCGCCGGAGCGCGCCACGGCCAGCTTCACCAACGGCACACTGGCGTCGGCGCGGCCTTGGGGTTTGGGCGGATCCACGGCAGCGGCCGGCAGGAGAGGGGCGTCGGCGGTCGGCAGCGTGCAGGCGTGTTTATCGCCCTGGAAGTCGATCACCACCTCACAAGCGGACTTGTCGATCAGGAATGAAAACAGGCGAATCAGCGGGTACACGGTCGGGCGTCCCCCGACAATGCCGGTCAGCCCCGGCGCCATGCCGGTAGCCGCCTGGGCGATCTCGCGGGCGAACAGCACCAAGGCCTGTTTGCTCGGGTGCCGCACCGCCATCTTCACCACCACCTCGCGGCAATCCTGGCGCTGGGCGTGGGCGCCGTAGGTGGCCTCGCTGCCGAGCAGCTCGATGTTCACGTCGGTGTAGGGCGCCCAGCCGCGCTGGCTGAAGAGTTCGGCGGTCTTGTTGATGATCGCCTGGCTGACGCGCTCGGCCTTGGCCACCGCGTCGATGCCGGCAATCAGGCAACTGGCGGTGCAGCGAAAGCCGTCCGGGTAAGTCGCACTGACCTTGTACTGGTCGGTCGGCGGCAAGCCCTTGGCACCGTGCAGGCGCACGCTGTGTTTGCCTTGCTGGTGCAATTTGACCTGGCTGAAATCGCAGATCACATCGGGCAAGAAGTAGGCGCGTGGGTCGCCGATCTCATACAGCAGTTGCTCGGCCACGCTGAGTTCGCTGATCAGGCCGCCCGTGCCATCGACTTTGTTCACGGTGAACTGGCCGTCGGCACTCACTTCGACGATGGGGAAGCCGATGTGCTCGTAGTCCGGCACCTCGCGCCAATCGGTAAAGTTGCCGCCGGTGCATTGCGCGCCGCACTCGATGATGTGCCCGGCCAGTGCCGCCTGGGCCAGGCGGTCATAGTCCTGCCAGGACCAGTCGAAGGCATGCACCAGCGCTGCGCTGACCACCGCGCTGTCGACCACGCGACCGGTGATCACGATATCCGCACCCAACTGCAGTGCCTGGACAATTCCGGGTGCGCCGAGGTAGGCATTGGCCGACACGCACAGGGGCGGCAGCGGCGCGCCGTTGAACATATCGGTGATGCCGTGCAGGTGCTTGAGTTGAGGGTGCAGGTCGTCGCCCAGCAACACGGCGATTTTCAGCGGGACCTGGGCCTTGTCGCAGGCCGCTTGCAGGGCGGCGGCGCAGGCCTGCGGGTGGATGCCGCCGGCGTTGCTGATCACGCGGATGCCCTGGCGCTGGATCTCGCCGAGCAGCGGCGTCAACACTTCGACAAAATCCGTGGCGTAGCCGGCCTGGGGATCTTTGATCCGCGCACCGGCGAGGATCGACAGGGTGACTTCCGCCAGGTAGTCGAACACCAGGTACTCCAGTGCGCCGCCGTGCACCAATTGGGCGGCGGCCGTGCACGTGTCGCCCCAGAAGGCGCTGGCGCAGCCGATACGAACCGTCTTGCTCATGAGAAATCCTTCCTCGAATGGCTGGCAATGAGATTACCAAGCAAGCGCTTGGTTTGTAAACTCCAGACACAAGTTTTGCCCAAGCGCTTGCTTGGGTGGCGGCCACGGCCTAAATTGCCGGCCAAGACGTCCGTAGAAGTAGAGGAGAGCAGCATGGATGAGCAAAAAGCCCTGCGGGTGATGCGCACCATGGTCGACGGTGGCCAATTGACTGACCCCGACAGTGCCCGGGGCAAGTTGCTGCAGACCGCGGCTCACCTGTTTCGCAACAAGGGATTTGAACGCACCACGGTGCGCGACCTGGCCGGCGCCGTGGGCATCCAGTCCGGCAGCATCTTTCATCACTTCAAGAGCAAGGACGAGATCCTGCGGGCGGTGATGGAGGAAACCATTCATTACAACACGGCGATGATGCGCGCCTCGCTCGAAGAAGCGACCACCGTGCGCGAACGCGTGCTGGCGCTGATCCGTTGCGAGCTGCAGTCGATCATGGGCGGCAGTGGCGAAGCCATGGCGGTGTTGGTCTATGAATGGCGTTCGCTGTCGGTCGAGGGCCAGGCCCAGGTACTGGCCCTGCGCGATGTATATGAACAGATCTGGCTGCAGGTGCTGGGTGAGGCCAAGGCGGCGGGCTACATTAAGGGCGATGTGTTTATCACCCGGCGTTTCCTCACCGGTGCGCTGTCCTGGACCACCACCTGGTTTCGCGCCGAGGGCAGCCTGACGCTGGAAGAGTTGGCTGAAGAAGCCCTGCTGATGGTGTTGAAGCCCGACTGAGGCGCAAGCTATTCATTTGACGGTGAAAAAGTTGTCTCGCCAGACAAAAACGCCTAGCTTATCGCCATTAACGTAGTGAACGGTGTGTGCCTTGATGTTTTCGCCATGGCGGCTGGCTGCAGGACTTACTTTTTGGGCACTGGGCACCGCGTGGTGGATGCCGGCTTCGGCTGCGCAATTGGTACGGATCGGCGCCGCGCACTTTCCACCCTACACCGTGCGCCCCGAGCAGGGCGCCGACACCGGGCTGCTGCCGCAGTTGGTCGAAGCGCTCAATGCTTCACAGGCCGACTACCAGTTCGTACTGGTGCCCACCTCCATCCCGCGACGTTTTCGTGATTTCGAACAGGGCCGTATCGACATGGCCATTTTCGAAAACCCCGACTGGGGCTGGCAGAAAATTCCTCACACCAGCGTGGACATGGGCCTGGAAGACGCGGAAATCTTCGTCGCCCAGCGGCAGCTTGATCGCGGCCAGGACTATTTCACCGACCTCACCGGCAAACGCCTGGCGGTGTTCAGCGGCTATCACTACGCCTTCGCGCATTTCAACCCTGACCCCAAATACCTGGCCGAGCAGTTCAACGCCACGTTGACGTATTCCCATGACAGCAACCTCCTGATGGTGGTGCGCGGGCGTGCGGATATTGCGCTGGTCACGCGTTCCTACCTGAGTGATTTCCTGGTGCGCAATGCGGACATGGCCGGGCAGTTCCTGGTTTCGGAGCGCATCGACCAGGTCTACCACCACTACGCCTTGCTGCGCCCCAAGGCGCCGATCACCGGCGCGGCTTTTTCCGCCTTGCTCAAGCGCCTGCGTGACAGCGGCGAGCTGCTGAAGATTTTCGAACCCTATCGCATTGACGTCATGCCGACGCCCTGACGGCTAAATTTCCTAGCGCTGCTCACGTCATCTCAACCAACGGTTGACGATGTTTGCGAGTGCCCTTCATGTCACATCCCACTGATCTTTGCGGCCTTTCCCACGGTGAAGTCCTGCGGCGTTTCGATGCGCGGTTGGCGGCGATGGTGCATTACTTCTACCTGGATGCGCAGTGTGCAGAAGGGGCGGCAGGCACCGCGCAGAATCGTTGCCCCCATTGCCAGCGAGAATTCGACTTCGCCCATAAACGCGCGGCGCTGCTGATTCTTGGCGCGCAACGGCTCGGCCCTTTGCGCATCAACGTTTAGACCCGGCGTGCAAACGTATCGCTGTGGCTGCCCGAGACCTTGCGGCAATGCACCAACGCGTCGCGGATCATGAAGTTCACCAGGGTCGGCGAGACGCCGAGTTCCTTGGCGATGTCCTTTTGCGGAACGCCGTGCAGGCGGTACATCTCGAACGCGTAGCGGGTGCGCTGCGGCAGCTCCGTCAGGGCGTCGGCGATGTTTTCCAGGGTATTGAAGTTGATGTGCGAGGTTTCCGGTGAAGCGCCGTGAATAACCACATTCAAGCCTTCCTCTTCCGTCCCGGAGTATTTGAGCTCCAGGGCCTGCTTGCGGTAGTGATCGATCGCCAGGTTGCGCACGATCTGGAACAGATAGCTCAACTGGGCCTTGAACGACGAGGTGATCGTCGGCGCGGATTGCAGCCGGAAGTAGGCGTCCTGCACTACGTCTTCGGCCCGCGAGCGGCAGCCGGTAATGCGTGCCGCGATCTTCACCAATATCAGTCGATTGTCGACGAAAGCCTGGAGAAGTGGTGAGTCGCACCTGCCTGTGGTTACTGGTTCCGTCATGGAAATCACCTTGTCGCAAAAGAGGTTAGGGGAGGGCGTCCTTGCTGAGGCCTCCTACACATCGGGCAACAAATTATGCTTAATGATAATGATTGTCAAATGAGAAGACGAACTAATCTTATGCTTTCTTGTTAGATGTGAACCACGTCGCGCTCGCCCCCGGCGACTAATTATTTGCCGGTGCCGTCCGTTCTTCTGGGTGACAGGTCCGTTAGTAAAACGGCCAAGGATCAGCCCCCGCAGGAGGACGAAATGGGTTTCTATCGTGCATACAGCGTGTTTCAGTTTGGAGTCGTCGGCCGATGACTGCGCCGACGCGACTGCGCCTGTTTTGCCTGCCCTATTCGGGTGCCAGCGCCATGGTCTACGCGCGTTGGCGCCGAGCCCTGCCGGAATGGCTGCACGTGTGCCCGCTGGAATTGCCCGGGCGTGGCATGCGCATGGACGAGCCCCTGCAGCGCGATATCAAGGCCCTGGCGGCGCAGCTCGCGGAAGAGATCAGCCGCGACTTGAGCGGCCCCTACGCCTTGTTCGGCCACAGCCTCGGCGGCCTGCTGGCGTTCGAACTGGCGCACGCCTTGAAGGCCCGCGGTGTACCCGCGCCGCTTGCGTTGTTTGCCTCCGGCACCGCCGGGCCGGCGCGCCGGGATGTCAGCGAATACGCCATCGAGAAAACCGATGAGCAACTGATCGCCCGCCTGCGCGAGCTGCAAGGCACCGCCGAAGAAGCCCTGGCCAACCCCGAGTTGATGCAGTTGATGCTGCCGATCCTGCGCGCCGATTTCCTGCTGTGCGGCAGCTTCATCTATGGCCAGCGCACGCCGCTGGACATGCCGATCCATGTGTTCGGCGGCAAGCAGGACAGCGTGCGCGCCGACCAGTTGCTCGACTGGCAACTCGATGCCGCCAGCGGCTTTTCCCTCGACATGTTCGACGGTCACCACTTCTTCCTTGTGCAGCACGAAAGCGCCGTATTGCGCTGCGTGCGCCGTTACGCCGATGAACACCTGGCCCGCTGGCGCAATGGCGCGGCGCGGCAACTGGCCGCCGGCTGACAGCTCCCCACTTCCCGAATTTCCCGTAAGCCGATTTCAGGCAGGAACCCCATGATGGACGCCTTCGAACTTCCCCGTAACCTGGTCGAGTCCCTTCAACGTCGTGCTGCGCAGACCCCGGACCAGGTGGCCCTGCGCTTCCTCGCCGAGTCGGCCGAGCACAGCGTGGTACTCAGTTACCGTGACCTGGACCAGCGCGCCCGGACCATCGCCGCCGCCTTGCAGGCCAAGGCGACGCTGGGCGATCGCGCAGTGTTGCTGTTCCCCAGCGGCCCGGACTACGTCGCAGCGTTCTTTGGGTGCCTGTACGCCGGGGTGATCGCGGTGCCGGCCTATCCGCCGGAGTCCACGCGCCGTCACCATCAGGAGCGCCTGCTGTCGATCATCGCCGATGCCGAACCGCGCCTGCTGCTGACCGTCGCCAGCCTCGGCGATGGCCTGGCCCAGATCGACAACGCGCCGCCGGTGCTGAGTGTCGACACCCTCGATGCCGGCATCGCCGAGCGTTGGCTGGCCCCTGAGCTGCAGCCCGACGACATTGCCTTCCTGCAATACACTTCCGGCTCCACGGCGTTGCCCAAGGGCGTGCAAGTCAGCCACGGCAACCTGGTGGCCAACGAAGTGCTGATCCGCCGTGGCTTCGGTATCGACCTGAACCCCGACGACGTGATCGTCAGCTGGCTGCCGCTGTACCACGACATGGGCCTGATCGGTGGCCTGTTGCAACCGATCTTCAGTGGCGTACCGTGCGTATTGATGGCGCCGGCATACTTCCTCGGCCGGCCGTTGCGCTGGCTGGAAGCGATCAGCGAATACGGCGGCACCATCAGCGGCGGACCGGACTTCGCCTACCGCCTGTGCAGCGAGCGGGTTAGTGAATCCGCGCTGGAACGCCTGGACTTGAGCCGCTGGCGCGTGGCCTATTCCGGCTCCGAGCCGATTCGCCTCGACACCCTGGAACGCTTCGCCGAGAAATTCGCGAGCTGCGGTTTCACCCCGAACAATTTCTTCGCCTCCTACGGGCTGGCCGAGGCGACCCTGTTTGTCGCCGGTGGTCGCCGTGGCCAGGGCATCCCGGCGCTGCGTGTCGACGAGCAGGCCCTGGCCGCCAATCGCGCCGAGCCTGGGCAGGGCAGTGCAATCATGAGTTGCGGCACCAGCCAGCCGGAACACGCGGTGCTGATCGCCGACCCACAGACCTTGAGTGAACTGGCCGACAACTGCGTCGGCGAACTCTGGGCCACCGGGCCGAGCATCGCCCATGGCTACTGGCGCAACCCCGAGGCCACTGCGAGGACTTTCGTGCAACACGCCGGGCGTACGTGGCTGCGCACCGGTGACCTGGGCTTTATCCGAGACGGCGAGGTGTACATCACCGGGCGCCTCAAAGACCTGCTGATCGTGCGTGGCCACAACCTGTATCCCCAGGATATCGAGCAGACCATCGAGCGCGAAGTCGAGGTGGTGCGCAAGGGCCGCGTTGCGGCGTTCGCGGTGAATGACCAGGGCCTGGAAGGGATCGGCATCGCCGCGGAAATCAGCCGCAGCGTGCAGAAAATCCTGCCGCCCGACGCGCTGATCAAGGCGATCCGCCAAGCGGTGGCCGAGGCCTGTCAGCAAGCGCCGAGCGTGGTGGTGTTGCTCAACCCCGGCGCCTTGCCCAAGACCTCCAGCGGCAAAGTGCAGCGTGCCGCGTGTGCGTTGCGTCACGCCGATGGCAGCCTCGACAGCTATGCGCAGTTCCCCGACCTGCACGTGCAGGCAAGCGATGCGGCGTTGGAATCCGAGCTGCAAAGCCGGATCGCAGCGATCTGGTGTGAGCAATTGCAGGTGCCGAGCGTGGCCGCCGATGACCATTTCTTCCTGCTCGGCGGCAACTCCATCACCGCCACCCAGGTGGTCGCGCGGCTGCGCGAAACCCTTGGCCTGGAACTGAACCTGCGCCTGCTGTTCGAAGCGCCGACGCTGTCGGCGTTCGCCGCGAGTGTGGCGCAACTGCAGCAGGACGGTGGCCTGGCCCAAGGCGCGATTGCTGCCTTGTCGCGCCAGGACGAACTGCCGCAATCGCTGGCACAGAACCGCCTGTGGATCACCTGGCAACTGGACCCGCAGAGCAGCGCCTACACCATCCCCGGTGGCTTGCGCCTGCGGGGCGAGTTGGACGCAGACGCGGTGCGCGTGAGCTTCCAGCAACTGATCCAGCGCCATGAGGCCTTGCGCACGCGTTTCTACGAACGCGATGGCCAGGCTTTCCAGCGCGTGGCTGCTCACGCCGATTTCGAGCTGCAAGTCATCGACCTCAGTGACCTGCCTGCCGCCGAGCGTGAGGCTCGCGCGCAACAGATCCGCGAGGACGAAGCTCGCACCCAGTTCGACCTGGAAAAAGGCCCGTTGCTGTGGGTAACCCTGGTGCGCCTGGACGATGAAGATCACCAACTGCTGGTCACCCTTCACCACATCATCGCCGACGGTTGGTCGCTGAATATTCTGCTCGATGAGTTCTCGCGCCTGTACGCCGCCGCCAGCCAGGGCCAGGCCCTGACTTTGCCGCCACTGACCCTGCAGTACGCCGACTACGGCAGCTGGCAGCGCCAATGGCTGGCCCAGGGCGAAGGCCAGCGGCAACTGGCGTACTGGAAAGCGCAACTGGGCGAGGAGCATCCGCCCCTGAGCCTGGCCACCGATCGCCCACGCTCGGCGCAGCAACGCTACAGCGCCTCGCGCCACAGTGTGCGCTTGAGTGCCGGCCTCAGCGCAGCGATTCGCCAGACCGCCCAGGCCAATCAATCCACGCCGTTCATGGTGTTGCTCGCGGCGTTCCAGAGCCTGCTCTACCGCTACAGCGGCCAGCGCGATATCCGCATTGGCGTGCCGAATGCCAACCGTCCGCGCCAGGAAACCCAAGGCCTGATCGGCTTCTTCATCAACACCCTGGTGCTGCGCGCCGAGTTGGACGGGCGCCTGCCCTTCAGCCAACTGCTGGCCTCGACTCGCGAGACGGTATTAGGCGCGCAAGCGCATCAGGACTTGCCATTCGAGCAACTGCTGGAAGCCTTTCCGCAGGCGCGCGAACAAGGTCTGTTCCAGGTCATGTTCAACCATCAGCAACGCGACTTGAGCGCCTTGCGCCGCTTGCCCGGCATGCTCGCCGAGGAGCTGCCGTGGCACAGCCGCGAAGCCAAGTTCGACCTGCAACTGCACAGTGAAGAAGACCGTAACGGGCGCTTGAGCCTGTCCTTCGATTACGCCGATGAACTGTTCGAACACGCGACCCTCCAGCGCCTGGCCGAGCACTTTATCCAGCTGCTGCAAGCGGTCTGCGAGCAGCCGCAGCAAACCCTCGGCGACCTGCCGTTGAGGCTGCAGGACGAACAGCCGGCGTGGAGCACGGCACCGTGTGCGCCGGCCCGGCAGTGGCTGCCCGAGTTGCTCAACCAGCAGGCCTCGGACCGCACCGCGCTGGTCTGGCAGGACGGTAGCCTGACCTTCGCCCAGTTGCACACCCAGGCCAACCGCCTGGCCCACTACCTGCGCGACAAAGGCGTCGGCCCCGATGTGTGCGTGGCCATCGCCGCCGAGCGTTCGCCGCAGCTGTTGATCGGCCTGCTGGCGATCACCAAGGCTGGCGGTGCCTATGTGCCGCTGGACCCGGACTACCCCGCCGACCGCCTGGCCTACATGCTCAAGGACAGCGGCGTACACCTGCTGCTGACCCAGACTGCATTGCTGGACCGCGTGCCGGCTGCGCCCGGCGTGTGCGTGATTGCCATGGACAGCCTGCACCTGGACAGCTGGCCGACCCAGCCACCGGGCCTGCACCTGGAGGGCGATAACCTCGCCTACGTGATCTACACCTCCGGCTCCACCGGCCAGCCCAAGGGCGTGGGCAATACCCATGCGGCCCTGGCCGAGCGCTTGCAGTGGATGCAGGCGACTTATCAACTCAATGACACCGATGTGCTGATGCAGAAGGCGCCGATCAGTTTCGACGTGTCGGTGTGGGAGTGCTTCTGGCCGCTGATCACCGGGTGCCGCCTGGTACTGGCCGGCCCCGGTGAGCATCGCGACCCGCATCGCATTGCGCAATTGGTGCAGGAGCACGGCGTAACCACGTTGCACTTTGTGCCGCCGCTGTTGCAGCTGTTTATCGATGAGCCGCTGGCGGTCGAATGCACCAGCCTGCGTCGCCTGTTTTCCGGCGGCGAAGCCTTGCCCGCCGAGTTGCGCAACCGTGTGTTGGCACAGTTGCCGGCAGTACAGCTGCACAACCGCTATGGCCCGACCGAGACCGCGATCAACGTCACCCACTGGCAGTGCACGGCCGCAGACGGCGAGCGCTCGCCGATTGGCCGGCCGCTGGGCAATGTGATCTGCCGCGTGCTGGACGAGCAGCTCAATCCGTTGCCGGCCGGTGTGCCGGGTGAGCTGTGCATCGGCGGCATCGGCCTGGCACGCGGGTATCTCGGACGTGCCGGGTTGACCGCTGAACGGTTTGTCGCCGATCCATTGGGCGAGGGCGGCGCACGCCTGTATCGCACCGGTGACCGCGCGCGCTGGAGCGCCGACGGCGTGCTCGAATACCTGGGCCGCCTTGATCAGCAGGTCAAGCTGCGCGGCTTCCGTGTGGAGCCCGAAGAGATCGAAGCGCGCCTGCTGGCCCTGGACGGTATCGCCCAGGCCGTGGTACTGGTGCGCGATGCGCAGTTGATCGGTTACTACACCGCCAGCACCGCGCTGGATGAACAGGACGTCAAGGCCGCGCTGGCCGCCGAACTGCCGGAGTACATGGTGCCCGCGCTGTTGATGCGCCTGGACGCCATGCCCCTGAGCCCCAGCGGCAAGCTCGACCGCCGTGCCTTGCCGGCACCGGTGTGGCAAACCCGCGACCATATCGAGCCCGAAACCGCGCTGCAGCAACAGATCGCGGCGATCTGGCGCGAGGTGCTCGGCGTGCCACGCCTGGGTCTGCGCGATGACTTTTTCGCCCTCGGCGGCCATTCGTTGCTGGCCACGCAAATCATCTCCCGCACCCGCCAGGCCTGCGACGTCGAGTTGCCGTTGCGCACGTTGTTCGAAGCCAGCGAGTTGGGCGTTTTTGCCGAGCAAGTGGCGCTCATCCAGGCCTCCGGCCAGCGCAACCAGCAGACGGCAATTGCCCAGGTCGACCGCAGCCAGAAGGTGCCGCTGTCCTATTCCCAGCAGCGCATGTGGTTCCTGTGGCAGATGGAACCGGACAGCCCGGCCTATAACGTCGGCGGCATGGCACGCCTGCGTGGTGTGCTGGATGTGGGGCGATTCGAGGCGGCGTTGCAGGCCTTGGTCATGCGCCATGAAACCCTGCGCACGACCTTCCCGAGTGTCGATGGCGTGGCCTATCAGAAAGTCTCGGCGCAGACCGGCCTGCGCATGGACTGGCAGGATCTCTCGGCGCTGGACGCAACCGAGCGCCAGCAGCGCCTGCAGCAACGTGCCGATCAGGAGGCCCACACCCCGTTCAACCTGGAGACCGGGCCGTTGCTGCGTGCGTGCCTGGTCAAGGCGGGCGATCAGGAGCACTACCTGGTGCTGACCCTGCACCACATCGTCACCGAAGGCTGGGCCATGGACATCTTTGCCCGTGAACTCAGCGCCCTGTACGAAGCGTTTATCGATGAACGCCTGTCGCCGCTGCCGCCGTTGCCGGTGCAGTACCTGGACTACAGCGTGTGGCAACGCCAGTGGCTGGAAAGCGGCGAACGCCAGCGCCAACTGGACTACTGGACGGCGCAGCTGGGCAGCGAACACCCGCTGCTGGAACTGCCCGGTGATCGTCCGCGGCCACCGGTGCAAAGTCATCAGGGCGAGCTGTACCGCTTCGACCTGAGCGACGACTTGGCCGCCCGCGTGCGCGCGTTCAACGCCGAGCGCGGCCTGACGCTGTTCATGACCATGACCGCGACCCTGGCCGTGTTGCTCTACCGCTACAGCGGCCAGACCGACCTGCGCATCGGCGCGCCGGTGGCCAACCGGATTCGCCCGGAAAGCGAAGGCCTGATCGGTGCGTTCCTCAACACCCAGGTGCTGCGCTGCCAGCTGAATGGGCAGATGAATGTCGCTGAGCTGTTCGAGCAGGTGCGCCACACCGTGATCGAAGGCCAGTCCCACCAGGACCTGCCGTTCGATCATCTGGTCGAAGCCCTGCAACCGCCCCGCAGCGCAGCCTACAACCCGCTGTTCCAGGTGATGTGCAACGTGCAGCGCTGGGAGTTCCAGCAGAGCCGCCAACTCGCCGGCATGACTGTCGAGTACCTGGCCAACGATGCCCGCGCGACCAAGTTCGACCTCAACCTGGAAGTCACCGACCTCGACCATCGCCTGGGTTGCTGCCTGACCTACAGCACCGACCTGTTCGATGAACCGCGCATTGCGCGCATGGCCGAACATTGGCGCAACCTGCTTGAAGCCCTGATCGCAAATCCCGCGCAGCGCCTCAGCGAGCTGCCGTTGCTGACCGCGGTTGAGCAACGAGCCTTGCAGGACAGCCTGGGCGTCGAGGCCGGTGAACATCGCCTCGACCAGTGCATTCATCAACTGTTCAGCCTACAGGCGGCCAAGCGTGCGGATGCCCCGGCGCTGACCTTTGCCGGCGTGACCCTCACCTATGCCGAACTCGACGCCCGCGCCAATCGCCTGGCCTGGATGCTGCGCGAGCGCGGCGTCGGCCCGCAGGTGCGGGTCGGCCTGGCGTTGCCGCGTTCGCTGGAAATGGTCATCGGCCTGCTGGCAATCCTCAAGGCGGGCGGCGCCTATGTGCCGCTCGATCCGGAATACCCGCTCGACCGCCTGCACTACATGATCGAAGACAGTGGCATCGGCCTGCTGCTCAGCGATGCGGCGATGTTCGCAGCGCTCGGCGAATTGCCGGCCAACGTGGCCTGCTGGTGCCTGGAAGATGACTTGCTGGTGCTGGCGAATTACCCGGCCGGCGCGCTGCCGTTCATTAGCCTGGCGCAGCACCAGGCGTACCTGATCTACACCTCCGGCTCCACCGGCAAGCCGAAAGGCGTGGTGGTCTCCCACGGTGAAATCGCCATGCACTGCCAGGCGGTGATCGAGCGCTTCGGCATGCGCCCGGATGACTGCGAGCTGCACTTCTATTCGATCAACTTCGACGCCGCCACCGAGCGCCTGCTGGTGCCTCTGCTCAGCGGCGCGCAGGTGGTGTTGCGTGCCCAGGGCCAGTGGGATGCGGAGGAAATCTGCGCGCTGATCCGCACCCATCGCATCAACATCCTTGGTTTCACCCCGAGTTATGGCAGCCAGTTGGCGCAATGGCTGGCGACCCAACACCAGACGCTGCCGGTGCGCATGTGCATCACCGGTGGCGAGGCCCTCACCGGCGAGCACCTGCAGCGCATCCGCGCAGCGTTCCAGCCCGACGTGTTTTTCAACGCCTATGGCCCGACCGAAACCGTGGTGATGCCGCTCGCCAGCCTGGCGCCGCAGCACGTGGAGGAGGGCGCGGCCAGCGTGCCGATCGGCAGCATTATCGGTGACCGCGTGGCCTACATTCTCGACGCCGACCTGGCGTTGGTGCCACAGGGTGCGACCGGCGAGTTGTACGTCGGCGGTGCGGGCCTGGCCCAGGGGTATCACGAGCGTCCAGGCATGACCGCCGAGCGGTTTGTCGCGGATCCATTCGCGGCCAACGGTGGGCGTCTGTATCGCACCGGCGACCTGGTTCGGCAACGCGCCGATGGCCTGGTGGAGTACCTCGGGCGCATCGACCATCAAGTGAAGATTCGTGGTTTCCGTATCGAGCTGGGCGAGATCGAAACCCGCCTGCTGGAGCATGAAGCCGTGCGCGAAGCGGTGGTGCTGGCGCTGGATTCGCCGAGCGGCAAGCAACTGGTGGCGTACCTGGTCAGCGACGCCGACCACGGCATCTTGCGTGACGCGCTGAAGGCGCACCTCAAGGCGCAGTTGCCGGACTACATGGTGCCCGCGCACCTGATCGTGCTGGACAGCATGCCGCTGACCGCCAATGGCAAACTCGACCGCCGCGCCTTGCCGCAACCCGACCCCGAGGCCAACCGCCAACAGTACGTGGCGCCGCGCAACGAGCTGGAACAGACCCTGGCCGCCATCTGGTGCGCGGTGTTGAACGTGCAACAGGTGGGCCTGGACGATAACTTCTTTGAACTGGGCGGCGACTCGATCCTGTCAATCCAGGTGGTCAGCCGCGCGCGGCAGGCCGGGATTCACTTCAGCCCGCGTGACCTGTTCCAGCACCAGACCGTGCAAACCCTGGCCGCCGTCGCCACGCGCTCCGAGCAGGTCATCGCCGAGCAGGGCGTGCTCACGGGGCCCTCGGGCCTGACACCGATCCAGCACTGGTTCTTCGATACGGACATTCCCAACCGGCAGCACTGGAACCAGGCCTTGCTGCTCAAACCGCTGCAACTGCTGGAACCCCATCGCCTCGAGCAGGCGCTGCTGGCGGTGCTCGAACACCACGACGCCCTGCGCCTGAGTTTTACCCCGCGCGATGCGCAGTGGCACGCCGAACACCTGGCCGTGCCCGAAGGCGGCGTGCTGATGCAAGCGAAAGTGCGTGATATGGCGCAGTGCACCGCGCTGTTCACCGACACCCAACGCAGCCTCGACCTCGAACACGGGCCGCTGCTGCGGGCCTTGTTGGTGGATGGCCCGCAAGGCCAGCAACGCCTTTTGCTCGCGATCCATCACTTGGTGGTGGACGGCGTGTCGTGGCGCGTATTGCTGGAGGATTTGCAGACCGTTTACCGGCAACTGAGCGACGGCCAATCCGTCAACCTGCCGGCCAAGACCAGTGCCTTGCGTGACTGGGCCGCGCGCCTGCAGGCGTATGCCGGCAGCGAGTCGCTGCGCGAAGAGTTGAGCGTGTGGCAGGACCAGTTGGCGGGCCCAGCGGTGGCGTTGCCGGTCGCTCGCCCGCAAGGGCCGCTGCGCCACCGCGATGCCGACACCGTCAGCGTGCGCCTGGATGCCGAACGCACCCGCCAACTGCTGCAACAAGCGCCGAGCGCCTACCGCACCCAGGTCAACGACCTGCTGCTGACGGCCCTCGCCCGCGTGGTGTGCCGCTGGAGTGGCCACGCTTCGGCGCTGATCCAACTCGAAGGGCATGGTCGCGAAGCGCTGTTCGACGACATCGACCTGACCCGCAGCGTCGGCTGGTTCACCAGTGCCTATCCATTGCGCCTGACCCCACAAGCCGGGCAGGGTGACTCGATAAAGGCGATCAAGGAGCAACTGCGCGGCGTGCCGCACAAGGGCCTCGGCTATGGCGTGCTGCGCTACCTGGCGGATGATCTGTGCAAGCGCAGCCTGGCCGCGTTGCCGAGTGCCGCGATCACCTTCAACTACCTCGGCCAGTTCGACCAGAGCTTCGGCGCCGATGCGCTGTTCCATCCGCTGGACGAGTCCGCCGGCCTGGCCCATGACCCGGACGCGCCGCTGCCCAATGAGCTGAGCGTGGACAGCCAGGTCTACGGCGGTGAACTGGTGCTGCGCTGGACCTTCAGCCGTGAACGCCACGACCCGCAGACCCTCCAGGCGCTGGCCGATGCCTACCTGGCCGAACTGCAAAGCCTGGTTGCGCATTGCCTTGAGGACAGCGTGGGCGGGCTGACCCCGTCCGATTTCCCGCTGGCCCACCTGACCCAGTCGCAACTGGACGCGTTGCCCGTGCCGGCCAGTGCCATCGAAGACGTCTACCCGCTGACCCCGATGCAGGAGGGCCTGCTGCTGCACACGCTGCTGGAACCGGGCACCGGCCTCTACTACATGCAGGACCGCTACCGCATCAACAGCGCGCTCGACCCCGAGCGTTTCGCCCAGGCCTGGCAGGCGGTGATTGCCCGTCACGAAGCGTTGCGCGCGTCATTCTGCTGGAATGTCGGCGAAGACATGCTGCAAGTGATCCACAAACCCGGCAGCACGCCAATCGAGTATCTGGACTGGAGCGCCGACCCGGAGAGCGAGCAGGAGCCGCGTCTGCAGGCGTTGCTCAAGCAGGAGCGCGAAGCCGGTTTCGATCTGCTCAACCAGGCGCCGTTCCACCTGCGCCTGATCCGTGTCGGCGAAGCGCGCTACTGGTTCATGATGAGCAACCACCACATCCTCATCGATGCCTGGTGCCGCTCGCTGCTGATGAATGACTTCTTTGAGCTCTACACGGCGCTCGGAGAAGGCCGTGAGGCGCAACTGGCCACGCCGCCGCGTTATCGCGACTACATCGCCTGGCTGCAACGCCAGAACCTGAACGCAGCGCGCCAGTGGTGGCAGCAGAACCTGCAGGGGTTCGAGCGCACCACGCCGATCCCGAGCGACCGGCCGTTCCTGCGTGAACATGCCGGTCACAGTGGCGGCATGGTGGTGGGTGACTGCTACACCCGCCTCGATGCCCGCGACGGCGCGCAGTTGCGCGAATTGGCCCAGGCCCATCAGCTCACCGTCAACACCTTTGCCCAGGCAGCCTGGGCGTTGGTGCTGCGGCGCCTGAGCGGCGACCGCGACGTGCTGTTCGGCGTCACCGTGGCCGGGCGCCCGGTGGAAATGCCCGAGATGCAACGCACCGTCGGCCTGTTTATCAACAGCATCGCGCTGCGTGTGAAGCTGCCCGAGGACGACCAGCGTTGCAGCGTGCGCGAGTGGTTGAGCGGCCTGCTCGACAGCAATATGCAGCTGCGCGAGTACGAATACCTGCCGCTGGTGACTATTCAGGAACACAGCGAACTGCCCAAGGGCCAACCGCTGTTCGACAGCCTGTTCGTGTTCGAAAACGCTCCGGTGGAAGTCTCGGTGCTGGACCGTGCACAAAGCTTGAATGCCACCTCGGACTCCGGCCGCACCCACACCAACTTTCCGCTGACGGCGGTGTGTTATCCGGGAGATGACCTTGGTTTGCACCTGTCCTACGACCAGCGTTATTTCGACGAAACCACCGTGCAAGGCATGCTTGGCGAATTCAAGCGCCTGCTGCTGGCGCTGGTGCAGGGCTTCCATGGCGACATGGCCGACTTGCCGCTGATCGGCGAGCAGGAGCGCGAGTTCCTGGTAGACGGCTGCAACCAGAGCGAACACGCCTATCCACTGGAGAGCAGCTACATCGAGTTGTTCGAGGCGCAGGTGGCCGCGCATCCGCAGCGGATTGCCGCCAGCTGCCTCGACCAGCAGTGGACCTATGACGAGTTGAACCGGCGCAGTAACGGCCTCGGCCACGCGTTGATCGCGGCGGGTGTGGGCCTGGATCAACCGGTGGCGTTGCTGGCTGAGCGCAACCTGGACCTGCTGGGCATGATCATCGGCAGCTTCAAGGCCGGCGCCGGTTACCTGCCGCTGGACCCGGGGCTGCCCAGCCAGCGCCTGAGCCGCATCATCGACCTGAGCCGCACGCCGTTGCTGGTGTGCACCGAGGCGTGCCGCGAGCAGGCCATCGAACTGCTGGAGGGCTTTGATTGCCAACTGCTGGTGTGGGAAGAAGTGCCTGGCCGTGGTGCCAATCCCGGCATCTACAGTGCAGCGGACAACCTCGCCTACGTGATCTACACCTCGGGCTCCACCGGCCTGCCCAAAGGCGTGATGGTCGAACAGCGCGGCATGCTCAACAACCAGTTGAGCAAGGTGCCGTACCTGGACCTCGGGCCGGCGGATGTGATCGCCCAGACTGCCTCGCAAAGCTTCGATATTTCCGTGTGGCAGTTCCTTGCCGCGCCGCTGTTCGGCGCGCGGGTGGACATCGTGCCGAACACCATTGCCCACGATCCGCAAGGCTTGCTGGCGCATGTACAGGCCCAGGGCATTACCGTGCTGGAAAGCGTGCCGTCGCTGATCCAGGGCATGCTGGCCCAGGAGCGCATGAGCCTGGACGGCCTGCGCTGGATGCTGCCGACCGGCGAAGCGATGCCGCCGGAACTGGCGCACCAGTGGCTGCAGCGATACCCGCAGATTGGCCTGGTGAACGCCTACGGGCCGGCGGAATGCTCGGACGATGTGGCGTTCTTCCGCGTCGATGTGGCGTCAACCCGTGGCACTTACCTGCCGATCGGTACACCGACCGACAACAACCGCCTGTACCTGCTCGATGGCGCGCTGGAGTTGGTGCCGCAAGGTGCAGTCGGCGAGCTGTGCGTGGCCGGTACCGGTGTGGGCCGCGGTTATGTCAGCGATCCGCTGCGCACCGCCCAGGTGTTTGTGCCGAACCCGTTCGGCGCGCCGGGCGAGCGCCTGTACCGCACCGGCGACCTCGCGCGTCGGCGCAGTGATGGCGTGCTGGAATACGTCGGGCGTATCGACCATCAGGTGAAGATTCGCGGTTACCGCATCGAACTGGGTGAAATCGAAGCGCGCCTGCACGAGCAGCCGTACGTGCGTGATGCCGCCGTGGGCGTGCAGGAAGGCGTCAACGGCAAGCATCTGGTCGGCTATCTGGTGGCGGCCGATGAAGCGCTGAGTTCAAGCGAACGCCTGGACCGCATCAAGCAACGCCTGCGCGCCGAACTGCCGGAATACATGGTGCCGTTGCACTGGTTATGGCTCGAGCGCCTGCCGCTCAACGCCAACGGCAAGCTCGACCGCAAGGCCCTGCCGGCACTCGAAATCGGCCAGTTGCACAGCCAGGACTACCTGGCGCCACGCAACGCACTGGAGACCACCCTGGCCGCCATCTGGGCCGAGGTACTGAAAGTCGAGCGGGTGGGCGTGCAGGACAACTTCTTCGAGCTGGGCGGGCACTCGTTGCTGGCCACGCAGATTGCCTCGCGCGTGCAGAAGTCCCTGCAACGCGATGTACCACTGCGAGCCATGTTCGAGTGCAGCACGGTGGCGGAGCTGGCCGAGTACATTGATGGGCTGGCGGCGAACGAGATCAGCGCGGAGAAAGTGGATCGGTTGAGTGATTTGATGGCGGAGCTGGAGGGGCTTTGATCGTTGTGGTCTGCCAGGGCCTCAGCGCCGGCAAGCCGGCTCCTACGGGAGTTGGCTTGCCGGCGATGAGGTCAGGCCAGGCGTTGCTTACTTAGGCCCAAGAATCTTCACCAACTTCTCCGGCGACGGCGCCCCTTGCTGTTGCTGCAATTGGCCCTTGTCATCCAGGTAGAAAATCGCCGGCGTTGCCGACAGTTCCAGCTCATCCATCAACTTCATGTTGGCATCGAGCTTGGCTTCGATAGTCGCCGGGATCTTGGTCAGCGCCTGCAACTTGCTGGCTTTGCCGGCGGCCTCGTGTTCTTCCAGGGCTTTTTGCGGGTCCTTGGCGGCGAACAGTGCGGCGGATTTGCCTGGGCTGTCTTCGCGGATGATGCCGACCATGATGTGGCGCAACTGCACCTTGCCGGCTTTCACCCATGGCCGCGCCTGTTCCCAGAACATGTTGCAGTACGGACAGTTGGGGTCGCTGAACAGGTAGACGGTGCGCGGCGCGTTTTTGTCGCCGTCCTGGATCCAGCTGCTGTTTTCCATCTTGGCCCAGACTGCCTTGGCCATCGGCGCGTACACCAGTTTTTCCAGGGGCGCGCTGCTCAAGTCATTGCCTTGGGCGTCGTACAGGTTGCCGGCGATTACGCTCTTGCCGTCGGCGGTCAGGTACAGCGCCATGCCGCGATTCTGGTATTGCGCGGCGTAGCCGGTGAGGCCACTGGGCGCATCGAACTTGCCGAGGATCTTGGCGCCCTTGGCCTCGATCTGCTTGATCGGTGCCGGCCAGTCTTCGGCCTGGGCCAGGGTGGCTGTCGCGCTGAGTGACAGGAAGGTCAGCGGCAGCAGGGTCAGCAGGTGGCGGAGGCGGGGCATGTCGGTTTCCTTATGGCGGCAGGTTCGGTGTCGAAGGGTTCCATGGCACGGGCCAGGCTGGCCTGGGACAACTCGCCCAGGTGGCTGTTGATCAGGCGCCCGTCGGCCCGGTAGAACAACGTGGTCGGCAGGGCCATGGAGCCCACGGCCTGGCCGAGGCGGCCGCTGGCGTCGAAGAGTACGTTGTCGAGGGTCAGGCCCTGGGTAGCGAGGAAGGTGCTGACGCTCTGCATGCTTTCAGCCTGGTTGACGAACAGGAAGGTCACGTCCGGGCGTTGGTGTTGCGCGCGTTCCAGCACCGGCATTTCCCGCCGGCACGGTGGGCACCAGGTGGCCCACAGGTTGATCACCAGCGGGCCGCCCTTGTAGTCGGCCAGTTGCACCACCTCGCCGTTCGCATTGCGCAGGGTGATGTCCGGCAGTTGCGTGCCTTTGTCGTACAGGCTCAGGGACAGGGTGGCCATGCCCCAGAACAGCAGGCCGGTGATCACCCCGGCGCTCAGCGGCTTGCGCAGGGCCGGGCGACGCCAGCCGTAGGCCAGTGCGCCGAGCACCAGTGCGACCACGCCAGGCCAGGCGAGGAAACCGCCGTCGCGCAGGTCGACCATCTGCAGCCAGTCGTTGCTGTAGTCACTCCAGTACATCAGCACAAAGCTGATGCGGGCCACCAGCATGCCCAGCAGGAACAGGCTGAACAGCACCGATTCCGGGTTTTCACCGCCACGCTTGGCCACGCGCCAACCCACCAGGGTGGCGAGAATCAGCGCGCCGATCAACAGGATGTGATTCAGGGCGATGGCGAAGGTGCCGATGGTCAGGGTCAGCATCAGAGGGCGTCCCGGGTCTGGGTCCAGCGTTGCAGGAAAGCGGCGGCGTCCACTTCGCCAGTGATGCGTTGGGCACGGCGCTCCTCACCGTCGGGGCCGATCCAGACAAAGCTCGGCGGCCCCGGCACCTTGTAGCGGCCGAGCAGCGCACGGCTGGCGGCGTTGTCGGCAGTGACGTCCAGGCGCAGCAGGCGGACATCCTTCAGGGCGGCCATGACCTCGGGTTTGCCGAACACCTGTTTTTCCATGACTTTGCACGACACGCACCAGTCGGCGTAGTAGTCCACCAGCACCCATTGGCCCTGGGCCTTGGCGCTGTCGAGCTGGCTTTGCAGCACGGCTGGATCCTTGATGGTCATGAAGGCGTCGTGGGCGTCCGTTGCGGTGGCGACTCGCGAACCGCTGTAGACCTTCAATGGCTGGAACAGGTCATCGCTGCCACCGGCTGCGCCCACCACCAGCACCGCGCCCCACAGGCCGAGCACCAGCGAACCGGCACCGAACACCTTGGCGGCCAGGCCGTACTCACGGGCCAGGGTCCAGCCGCAGTAAGCCATCACCAAGGCCAATGCGCCCCACAGGCCGATCCACAGGCTGTCGTCGACCACCGGGCGAATCATCAGCACCGCGGTGCCCAGGAACAGGAAGCCGAAGACGCCCTTGAGCACGTTCATCCAGGTACCCGGCTTGGGCAGGAAGCGGTTGCCCACGGTCACCAGCAGCAATAGCGGAATGCCGATGCCGATGCCCATGGCGAACAGGATCAAGCCCCCGTGCACGGCATTGCCGCTCTGGGCGATGTACAGCAGGGCGCCGGCCAGGGGCGCGGTCATGCAGGGCCCCACCAATAGGCCCGACAGCGCGCCGAGAACCCCGGCGCCCAGCAGGCTGCCACCGCTTTGCTGGCGGCTGACGTTGTCGAGGCGGTCACGCAGGAAGGCCGGCAGTTGCAGCTCGAAGAAGCCGAACATCGGCAGCGCGAGGATCACGAACAGCGCGGCGAAACTGCCGAGGATCCACGGTGTTTGCAGCAGTGCGGCAAGGTTGGCGCCGAGCAGGGCGGCCAACACGCCGAGCGCGGCATACACCAGGGCCATGCACACCACATAGCTGCTGGCCAGGGCAAAGCCGCGACGCGGGCTGGCGCCACTGCCCACCACCAGGCCGGCGAGGATCGGCAGCATCGGTAACGAACAGGGGGCAAACGCGAGCAGCAGCCCGAGGCCAAAGAACACCAGCAGGCTCCAACCCAGGCTGCGTTGTTGCAGGCCGCTGGCCAGGCTCTGGTCCTGCGCCTCGGAGGTAGCGGCAACGGCGGGGTTGCCGCCCAGGTCTACAGTGATCGATTGCGGTGGGTAGCACAGGCCGGCATCGGCGCAGCCTTGCCAGCCGAGCTTTACCTGGCCGGTGGCGCCGGCGGGGATCTTCACTTCCAGGCCCTGGCGATAGACCTCCTGCTCGCCGAAGAACTCATCGCTATGGGCCTCGCCCTGCGGCAGCACTGGCTGTTCGGCCAGGCCATCGAATTTCATGCGCTGCTTGTACAGGTAGTACCCGTCGGCAATCTGCCAGTAAAGCTGGGTCTCACCGGATTCCAGGCGCTCGGAGGTAAAGGTGAACGCCTTGCCCACCGGTAGGAAGTCGGGTTTGGTCTCGAACGGGTTGCCCGGCGCGGCCTGGGCGAATCCCGCGAACAACACCAGCAGAAAGGTAAACAGATGCCGCATGGTCAAGCCTTAGTTCGATGCAAGTAGGCACACAATGTGTGGCGTTGATTAACCGATGATTAACCGGGCGCTATTCTAAAGTGAAGGAGATGACTGAGCGCGCCTCTTTTCACGGCATAATCGGCGCTTAATCCGCGACACCTTTAATCCTCCCCATCTTTCATGAAGGGTTCACCATGCACGTACTGGTCTGTGAAGACGACAAGCTGATCGCCAGCGGCATCGTCGCCGGCCTTGGCGCCCAGGGCTTTACCGTCGAGCACGTGGCCACGGCGGCGGCGGCGCGGGCGATGCTCAAGGCGGCCACGTTCGACATCATGGTGCTCGACCTCGGCCTCCCCGACGAAGATGGCCTCAAGCTGTTGCAGCAGCAGCGCAGCCAGGGGCTGGAGATCCCGGTGCTGATCCTCACCGCGCGAGATTCGGTGACCAATCGTGTCGACGGCCTGCAAGCCGGGGCCGACGACTATTTGCTCAAGCCATTCGACCTGCGTGAACTCGCCGCCCGCCTGCAGACCCTGCTGCGGCGCGTGGCGGGGCGCAGCGTCAACCTGATCGAGCACGGCCGCCTGGCCTACGACCCCAGCAGCCGCGAGACTTTCCTCGGCGGCCAGCCGGTCGACCTGTCGCGCCGCGAGCAGGCGCTGCTGCAGGCCCTGTTGCATAACAAGGGCCGGGTGCTGTCCAGCGAACAGCTCAAGGACAGCGTCTACGGCTTCAACGACGAACTGGAAAGCAACGCCCTCAACGTGCATATCCACCACCTGCGGCGCAAATTGGGCAATGGCATCGTCGAAACCGTGCGTGGCCTGGGCTACCGCCTCGGGCCGGCGGACGGGGGAGAGGACGTGTCGTGAAAAGCCTGCGCCTGCGCCTGACCTTCAAGTTGGGCGCCGCTTTTGTGCTGATCTGGGCCCTGGCAGCGGCCTGGATGCTCAACGACCTGCGCAACCAGATGATGTTTTCCCTCGACCAGCGCCTGGTGGCGTCCGCGCGCATGGTGGCCGGGCTGACCGAGCAAATGCCGGGGCTGGCGAGTGTCAGCGGCGGCGCGCATTTCAGCGCCGAACAACTGCACGTGCCGGGCGGCATGGCCTGCCAGGTCAGCTCCTTGCGCGGCGAAATCCTCGCGCGCAGCCATACCACCCCGGAAGAGGGCCTGGAGTCGCGCAAGAGCGGCTTCCGCGACCAGGTGGTCGACGGTGTGGGCTGGCGCAGTTTTACCCTGTCGCGTGGCGACCTGCTGATCACCACCGCCGACCGCCAGGTGGAGCGCGAGGCGCTGAACCTGTCGATCCTGCTGGCTGCCTCGGTGCCGGTCGGCGTGGCGATGCTGGGTTGCCTGTGCCTATTGTGGCTGGGCATCGGCCAGAGCCTGTTGCCGCTCAATCGCATGCGTGACGCGCTGATGCGCCGCAGCGCCGATTCCCTCGAGCCGCTGCAGATTCACCCGTTGCCCAGCGAGCTCAAGCCGCTGCTCGATACGCAGAACCAACTGCTGCAGCGCATCGCCAAGACCATCGAGCGCGAACGCCGCCTGACCGGTGATGCGGCCCACGAGTTGCGTAGCCCGCTGACCGCGATCAAGACCCACCTGCAAGTCGCGCGCATGACCGAGGGCGCGGCGCGCGACCAGTCGCTGGCCCACGCCGAGGAAGGCGCCGACCGCCTGCACCGGACCCTGGAGCAATTGCTGCTACTGGCGCGGGTGGAGGGCAGCCTGTCATTCGACGATGGCTTGCAGTCCAGCGCCGAGGAAGTCGCGCGGCTGGCGATCGAGGATGCGAACGCCGGCGACAACCAGCGCATCGACCTGGTCCTGGCAGACACCCTCACCAGCGCTCCGGTGGAAATGCCGGTGGGCCTGGCCGTCGCGGCCCTGCGCAACCTGCTGGACAACGCCTTGCGCCACACCCCGGCCGACACCCGGGTAGAGCTGAATGTGTTCAACGCTGGCGATCAGGTGGTGTTCCGCGTGCGTGACCACGGCACGCAGATTTCCGCCGAGGACCTGCAGTACCTTACCCAACGCTTCTGGCGCAATGGCAACAGCGAAGGCTGTGGCCTGGGCCTGGCGATCGTGCAGGCCATCGTGCAGCGGTGTTCCTGCTCATTGACATTCGACAGCCAGGCAGATGGCCTGCGTGTCGACCTGGGCATGCCGTTGCGACGCTGATCCGTTTTCTCATGTGCCAAATAGTTACCGCCCTGCTGAAGATCAACCCTTCAGGATGGCGGTAATTTTTTTGCGCTTGAACGGGCCGAAAGACTCGGCCTGTACTGAAAAGGACAGTTCTTATGTTGGTCATCGATACCAGTTTCCCTGCCCGGGACTTCAACGAACGCAGCGGCGAGCCCGTGCGCCAGGTGGTCCTGCACTACACCGCGGCGCCTTTCGCCTCATCCTTGCGGACCCTGACGCAGAACGGGGTCAGCGCTCACTATCTGCTGCCCGATCCCGATGAGCCCGGCTACCGCGCCGCCGGGTATGAAGAGTTGCGCGTCTTTCGCCTGGTGGGCGAGGACCTGCGTGCGTGGCATGCCGGGGCCAGCCATTGGGGCGGGCGTGACAACCTCAACAGCCGGGCGATCGGCATCGAGATCGTCAACCTGGCGCGCGACGATGGCGGGGTGTTTACCTTTCCCGCGTACGGCCAGGCGCAGGTGGAGGTGCTCATCGCCCTGATGCGCGACATCCTGGGGCGCCATCCGCAGATCGGCCCGGCCGACGTGCTGGGGCACTCGGACGTGGCCTACTGGCGCAAGAGTGACCCGGGGCCGCGCCTGCCGTGGCGCACGTTGTTCGAGGCGGGAGTGGGCGCGTGGTTTGACGAGTCGACGCGGGCCATGTACCAGCGCCGGTTTCGCCTGGGGTTGCCGCCTGAAGTGGAGGTGGAGCGGGCGTTCCAGCGCTATGGCTATAAACCGGCGCAGAATCGCCAGATGTTCGAGCGGCGCACGCGCGCCTTCCAGATGCACTTTCGCCCGCGGGATTACGGCGGATGCCTGGACGCGGAGACCTGCGCGATTTTGTATGCGCTGAACGAAAAATACCTCGGGTTGTGACGCCGGGCGCGAGGCTCATCCATCCGTTAACCGTCACTGTCCCCTAAATCCTCTTCTCGCTGGTGCGTTTCCAGAACAGGAAATCCGTGCGCATGCCCTTGGGCCAGACGCCAACGGATCGGCAGTTTGGTCACCATCATCAGCGTATTGAGGGATCGAGAGATGTCAGTCGCTATCAGCCGTATCGAAGATGCCCCGGTGCATGCCAGCCCGGCGCCCGCGGAAACGCTCTACCAGTTCGACGAAACCCCGCTGCTGGCTCGACAGCGCCAGCAGGAATCCAACGCGCGCAGCTACCCGCGGCGCATTCCCCTGGCGCTCAAGCGCGCCAAGGGTATCTACGTGGAAGACGTGGAAGGCCGCAGCTTCATCGACTGCCTGGCCGGCGCCGGCACCCTGGCGCTGGGGCATAACCACCCGGTGGTGATCGAAGCCATCCAGCAGGTGCTCAGTGACGAACTGCCCCTGCACACCCTGGACCTGACCACGCCGGTCAAGGACCAGTTCGTGCAGGACCTGTTCGGCCTGTTGCCGACTGCGCTGGCGCGCGAAGCCAAGATCCAGTTCTGCGGCCCGACCGGCACCGACGCGGTGGAAGCCGCGTTGAAGCTGGTGCGCACCGCCACCGGGCGCAGCACGGTGTTGTCGTTCCAGGGCGGCTACCACGGCATGAGCCAGGGCGCGTTGAGCCTGATGGGCAGCCTGGGGCCGAAGAAACCCTTGGGCGCCTTGCTCGGCAATGGCGTGCAATTCCTGCCGTATCCCTACGACTACCGTTGCCCGTTCGGGCTCGGCGGCGCCGAGGGTGTGCGGGTCAACCTGCATTATCTGGAGAACCTGCTCAATGACCCGGAAGCCGGGGTGTTGCTGCCGGCGGCGGTGATCGTCGAGGTGGTGCAGGGCGAGGGCGGCGTGATCCCGGCCGATCTCGACTGGCTGCGCGGTTTGCGACGGATCACCGAGCAGGCCGGCGTGGCGTTGATCGTAGATGAAATCCAGAGCGGTTTTGGCCGTACCGGCAAGATGTTTGCCTTCGAACACGCCGGCATCATTCCCGACGTGGTGGTGATGTCCAAGGCCATCGGCGGCAGCCTGCCGTTGGCGGTGGTGGTGTATCGCGACTGGCTCGACACCTGGTTGCCGGGCGCGCATGCCGGGACCTTCCGTGGCAATCAGATGGCCATGGCGGCGGGCTCGGCGGTGATGCGCTACCTCAAGGAACATGACCTGGCTGGCCACGCGGCCGCCATGGGCGAACGCCTCGGTGAACACCTGAGAATCCTGCAGCGTGAATTCCCGCACCTTGGCGACATTCGCGGGCGTGGGTTGATGCTCGGCGTGGAATTGGTCGACCCCGAGGGCACCCTGGATATCCAGGGCCATCCACCGGTGCATCGCCAATTGGCGCCGCTGGTGCAGCGTGAATGCCTCAAGCGCGGCCTGATCCTGGAACTCGGCGGCCGGCATGGCAGCGTGGTGCGCTTCCTGCCGCCGCTGGTGATCACCGCCGCCGAAGTCGACCGAGTGGCCGAGATCTTCGGGCGCGCCCTGGCCGCAGCGGTGGCCAGCCTCTAATTTTTTTACGCTTTGGTACGTTTCTACAGATATCAGCGCTGCGCGTGGTGCGCAGCCAGCCTTTGAGCGATGGAGAACAGCAATGACCTCAGTATTTGACCGCGACGACATCCTGTTTCAGGTAGTGGTCAACCATGAAGAACAGTATTCCATCTGGCCCGACTACAAGGCGGTGCCAGAAGGCTGGCGCACCGTGGGCAAGAGCGGGCTGAAGAAAGAATGCCTGGCCTACATCGAAGAAACCTGGACCGACATGCGTCCGTTGAGCCTGCGCCAGAAGATGGACGGCGCCGCGCTGTCCTGAACCCGCGCTGCAGCAGGCTCGGTTGTTGTGATATGCGGGTCTGTTGTGGCCTCAAAGCTTGTTGGGGTGAGCAGGGCTATTGTGGTGAGCAGGCCTTTTTGTGGTGAGCGGGCTTGCCCCGCGTTGGGCTGCGAAGCAGCCCCAAAACCAGCCGCTGATGTTTACCTGATGCACTGAGTGTTTCTTGAGAGGGGGCCGCTACGCAGCCCAACGCGGGGCAAGCCCGCTCACCACAACAGCCCCGTTCAACCCAACAAGACCTCAGGCCACCACAGTCCCTTCCCACTCACGCGTTCTTCTCTTTCTCCAACCCGCCCGACGCCCCCGTCACCACCTGCACGCTCAAGCGCGGGGTGGCCAGGTCCAGGCCGGCTTCGTCCAGGTGGCGTTTGAGCGACAAGTTGAACGCCCGCGACACTTCCCATTGCTTGATCGGTGCCGTCTTGAACCGCGCGCGCAGGATCGCGCTGCCGGATTCGAAGCTTTCCACCCCCTGGATCTCCAGTGGCGACCAGATATTGCGGCGTTGCAGCGGGTCGTTGCGCATCTTCTGGCCGACATCGCGCATCAGCTTGATCGCGTCGTCGATTTCCATGTTGTAGGGGATCGCCACGCGAAAGATCGCGTAGCCGAACTCCCGCGAGTAGTTCTTGATGCTCTTGATCTCGCTGAACGGGATGGTGTGCACGATGCCGTCGATATCGCGCAGGCGCACGGTACGGATGGTCAAGCCTTCGACCGTGCCGAGGTGGCCGCCGACATCCACGTAGTCATCGATGGCCAGGGAGTCTTCGATGATGATGAACAGGCCGGTGATCAAGTCCGCGACCAGCGACTGTGCACCGAAACCGATGGCCAGGCCGATCACACCGGCACCGGCCAGCAGGGGCGTGACGTTCATGCCCATGTTCGCCAGCGCGACGATGGCCGCGATGATGAAGATGGTCACGAACAGCACGTTGCGGATCAGCGGCATCATCGTCTGCGCGCGGGCATTCGCCAGGCCTTTGCGCGAGCGGGTGAGGGCGTGGTGGATCGCGGTGTCGCTGAGGATCCAGATCAGCCAGGCAAACAGCAGCGTGCCGCCCAGGCCGAACAGCTTGACGCTGATTTCATGGCCGTCGCCTTCGGTAAAGCGGATCAGCGACAGGCCCCAGACCCGCAGGCCCAGCTCGATAAACACCAGCCACACCACCAGGTGAGCCAGGGTGTAGACGAAGCTTTTCAGACGTTCGGAGTACAGCGCATGGCGCTTGTGCCCGCGTTGCGGCTTGAGGGCGTGGCGGCGGACCAGGCCGTTGATCACCATGCACAACACCAGCAGCACCGTGCACAACAGTGACTGACGCAGGGCGGTACTGGTGTCGCCGGCGGATACGAAGGTGGCGAACAGCGAGATACCCACCAGCAGCAAGGCCGGGATGTACCAGAACGAACCGATGATTTCGATGGTGTCGCTGAGGGCGCGGCGCGTGAGGCGGCGTGACAGCGGCTGGTTGCGGATCAGGTGGGCGATCGGACGACGAAAGCGCAGGATGAACACGCCGGTGGACAGCGCGGCCATCACATTCGCCACGGTCGCGGCAGTGTGCGCCAGGTGCTGTCCCAGGGCCTGCATCATCCGTGGGTCGCTCAGCGCCTCGCCGAAGGCCGCAAAGCTGCCGATCAGCCACAGCGGACGAAACGCCTGGTGGCGCAGGATATACAGCGCGCGGTGACGGTGGGGGCCGTCCAGCACCGAAAACGCGATGACGCAGATCGCCGAGAAACACGTGCCGACCACCAGGGCGTAGGCCAGCACCATCGCCAGGGATTTACCCAGGGACGAGGGCAGCGCGTAGCTCAGGTACACGGTGATCACCAGCGCGATCAGCCACGGCCCCAGTTTGCGCAGGGCAAAGCGCAGCATGTCCCAGGTGCGCGGGTGTTGCGGCAGTTCCTCGGGCAGGCCGAAGCGCTCACGCACGCGGTGGCTCAGCCAGATCAGCGCGGCTGCGAGCAGGCTCCACACCGCCAGGATCAAGGCAAAGCCGAAAATGATCGGCAGCCATTCGCTGGCCGGCAGCATCAGCGCACCGAGTTCATCCTTGGCCAGGTCGACTTCATTGGACCAGCGTCCCAGCGGGCTGTCGGCACCGGAGAACTGCTGCTCAAGGCCCGACAGCGTACTGCCGATCAACCCGAGCACGCCTTGTTCGGCGGCCGGCTGGGCCTTTTGCGTGGCTTCGCGCAGTTTCTTCAGGTCGCTCAGCAACTGGGTGCGTTGCTGGTCGTTTTCCAGGGTCTTGATCACCTCGTCCAGGGACTGGCCGAGCGGCACTTCGGCCTGGGGTTGGGTCTTGTTGGTGCTGCCCAGCAGGCCGGGCAGGCTCACGGCCTGGGCAGGCGCGAGCGGCAGCAGCGTGAGCAGAGCGATCAGGAGGTAACAGGGCAGGGCGAACAGACGGGAAAGCACGAGGCGGTCAACCTTGGAAACGACGAATTGACCGAGTGTACGAGGCCGCTATGCCCAATGCGAGTGCATTTGTCATTCGGCCAGTTTGGCGAGGATCTTGTACACCACGGTGCCCAGGATCAGCAGCATGCCCACCCACATGCCGAACACCCCGGCAGGTTTGTCACGAAAGTTGAAGCCGACCGCGAGCATGATCATGCCGATCACAATAGGGATAAGCATGGCGTGGAAGGAGGACATGGAGATCATCGGGCGACGGCCTTGTCAGAGTGGGAATTCTGACAAGTCTAGGCCGGATTGCGGAAAATGCAGGTGATACAGATCAGGTGTGCGCAGAAATGAATGTGGGAGCGGGCTTGCTCGCGAAGGCTATACATCAGTCAGCCGATTCAGTGGCTGACACACCGCCTTCGCGAGCAAGCCCGCTCCCACAGTTCTGACCGCAGTCAGTTGCCGAGATCAGGGCAGGTCGCGGCTCGCGTAGAACGCGCCGAGTACCTTCACCAGATGCGCCAGGTCATGGCTGCCGCACAGTTCACGGATGGAGTGCATGGCAAACGTCGGCAGGCCGATGTCCACGGTGCGCACGCCCAGGTGGCTGGCAGTGATCGGGCCGATGGTGGAGCCGCAGCCCATGTCGCTGCGCACCACAAAGCTTTGCACCGGTACTTCCTGGGCCATGCACAGGTGGCGGAAGAACCCGGCGGTTTCGCTGTTGGTGGCGTAGCGCTGGTTGCTGTTGACCTTGATCACCGGGCCGGCGTTGAGCTTGGGGCCGTGGTTGGCGTCGTGCTTTTCGGCGTAGTTGGGGTGCACGCCGTGAGCATTGTCCGCAGACACCAACAGCGATTTCTGAATGGTGCGTACGAATTCATCACCTTCCGGCAACAAGCGCCGCAGGGTCTGTTCGAGCATCGGGCCATCGGCGCCGCAGGCCGAGCAGGAACCGACTTCTTCGTGGTCGTTGCACACCAGCACGCACGTTTCATCGGTCTCGCTGGTGAGCAAGGCTTGCAGGCCGGCGTAGCACGACAACAGGTTGTCCAGGCGTGCGCCGGCGATGAAGTCGCCATTCAGGCCGATCACGGCGGCGCTCTGGGTGTCGTAGAAGCTCAGCTCGTAGTCGAGCACCACGTCGGCGTTCAGCCCGTGTTCGCGGGCCAGTTGCTCGGTGAGCACGGCGCGGAAGTCCACGCGCTCATCGCCGGCAAACTGGGCGAGGATCGGCGGCAGCTCGGTCTGCGCATTGATCGCCCAGCCCTGGTTGGCTTCACGGTTCAGGTGAATGGCCAGGTTGGGAATGATGGCGATGGGCAGCTTGAAGTCGATCAGTTGGCTTTCGACCTTGCCGTCACGGCGGAAGGTGACACGGCCCGCCAGGGACAGGTCGCGGTCGAACCACGGCGCCAGCAGCGCACCGCCGTAGACTTCGACGCCCAACTGCCAGAAACCCTGGCGCTGCAGTTCCGGTTGTGGCTTGACGCGCAGGCACGGGCTGTCGGTGTGGGCGCCGACCAGGCGGATGCCGCCCAGCAGCGGCGAGTGGCGGCCGAGCTTGAAGGCGATGATCGAGGAGTCGTTGCGGGTCACGTAGTAGCGACCGTTGGCTTCGGTGGTCCAGGTTTCGCGCTCGTCGAGACGCTGGTAGCCGGCGGCTTCGAGGCGCTGGGCCAGGGCGGCGGTGGCATGAAAAGGAGTAGGGGAGGCCTTGAGGAAGTCGATCAGGCCTTGATTCAACGCTTCGCGCATAAATAGCTCCAGACAGCAATGCGCGGAGTTTACCGTATTGGCTACACATTTGAAGTGAAGCTGCCTTCTTGAGCACCACACAGAACCAGTGTGGGAGCTGGCTTGCCTGCGATGGCTGTCTGTCAGTGAAAGATTTGAGGCTGACACACCGCCATCGCAGGCAAGCCAGCTCCCACATTTAGGCGGTGTAGTGGCTGGAATCTCAGCCGCCCGGTTCTTGCTCAATCCCAGCCACACAGCGCCCCCCCTGTGGGAGCCGTCGAGCCCCAGCGAGGCCGCGAAGGCGGTGTGTCAGGCACAGAGGAGCTATCAGGGCCACCGCCTTCGCAGCCTCGCTAAAGCTCGACATCTCCCACAGTTGGGCGGAGTGGTGGCTGGAATCTCAGCCACATAGCGGAACCTAGCGGTCGCTGGGATCCAGCTCACCCAGCGACACTCTGCAGAAACTGCAATCAGCGAAACCCGGTGCCTGCTCAATCCCAGCCACACAGCCGCCCCCCCTGTGGGAGCCGTCGAGCCCCAGCGAGGCCGCGAAGGCGGTGTGTCAGGCACAGAGGAGCTATCAGGGC
>NZ_JBWKPG010000004.1:548918-549373 GCF_059418125.1 Pseudomonas sp. GW821-FHT09C08
CCGCCTTCGCAGCCTCGCTAAAGCTCGACATCTCCCACAGTTGGGCGGAGTGGTGGCTGGAATCTCAGCCACATAGCGAAACCTAGTGGCCGCTGGGATCCAGGTCACTCAACGACACTCTGCAGAAACTGCAATCAGCGAAACCCGGTGCCTGCTCAATCCCAGCCACACAGCCGCCCCCCTTGTGGGAGCCGTCGAGCCCCAGCGAGGCCGCGAAGGCGGTGTGTCAGGCACAGAAGGACTGTCAGTGCCACCGCCTTCGCAGCCTCGCTAAAGCTCGACATCTCCCACAGTTGGGCGGTGTGGTGGCTGGAATCTCAGCCACATAGCGAAACCTAGCGGTCGCTGGGATCCAGCTCACCCAGCGACACTCTGCACAAACTGCAATCAGCGAAACCCGGTGCCTGCTCAATCCCAGCCACACAGCCGCCCCCCTTGTGGGAGCCGTCGAGCCC
>NZ_JBWKPG010000004.1:549473-761747 GCF_059418125.1 Pseudomonas sp. GW821-FHT09C08
GAGGCCGCGAAGGCGGTGTGTCAGGCACAGAAGGACTGTCAGTGCCACCGCCTTCGCAGCCTCGCTAAAGCTCGACAGCATTTGAGCGTGTGTGCAGCTTAGAACGGTGCAGGGCACTCGAAGCGTGCGCGTTCGCCGCTTTGCGGATGGGTGAAGCTCAGCATGCTGGCGTGCAGGCACAGGCGCGGCCAGGCGGCCAGGGCTTGGTCGTGGGCGTAGAGCCCATCACCGAGCAATGGATGCCCGATCGACAGCATGTGCACGCGCAACTGATGCGAACGCCCGGTGATCGGCGTCAGTTCGACGCGGCACCAGTCGCCGCAGCGCTCCAGCACCTTCCAGAAGGTCAGCGCGTGCTTGCCGAATTCGTGGTCGACCACGTGGCGTGGCTTGGTCGGCGGGTCGTAGCGCAGGGGCAGGTCGATGCTGCCGCTGTCCAGTTCCGGCTGGCCCCAGGCCAGGGCGGTGTAGGCCTTTTCGGTTTCGCGGTCGTGAAACTGACGGGACAGTTCGCGGTGCGTATCGGCGTCCCGGGCGAGCAGGATGATGCCCGAGGTTTCCCAGTCCAGGCGGTGGACAATGCGGGCTTCGGGGTAGCCGTTTTCCTGCAGGCGCGTGATCAGGCAGTCCTTGTTGTCATCGGCGCGGCCAGGCACCGAGAGCAGCAGGGTCGGCTTGTTCACCACCAGGACAGCGTCGTCCTGGTGCAGGATATGAATAGTGGACAGCGGCATTAAACAGCCTCGTAACAAACGCCAACGGCGGCTCGCCCACCCGGCCCGTAAAACGGGTCAGGGTGAACGAGCCGCCGTGGCGGCCGCCTGTTCGATCAACGATCAGGCAGGGTGATATTGAGTTCCAGAATCGAGCAGCTGCCGTCATTTTCCAGGGCGACATGCACGTCATCGTTACCGATATTGACGTACTTGCGGATCACCTCGACCAGTTCCTTCTGCAAGGCCGGCAGGTAATCCGGAGTGCTGCGTTGGCCGCGTTCGTGCGCCACGATGATCTGTAGACGCTCTTTCGCTACCGACGCGGTACTTGGCTTTTTGTTGGCGCGAAAGAAGTCGAGAAATTTCATTGTTTAGTTGCCTCCAAAGATACGCTCGAAGAATCCCTTCTTCTTGACATCGAGGAAGCGATGTTCCACGGTCTTGCCCAGCAAGCGATCAACGGCATCGCTGTACGCCTGGCCGGCGTCGCTCTGGTCGTCGAGAATCACCGGCACGCCCTGGTTGGATGCCTTGAGCACCGCCTGGGATTCCGGGATCACGCCCAGCAGGGTCACGGCGAGGATTTCCTTGACGTCTTCAACGCCAAGCATTTCGCCATTGCTGACGCGCTCAGGGTTGTAGCGGGTCAGCAGCAGGTGTTCCTTGATCGGGTCCTGGCCTTCCTCGGCGCGCTTGGATTTGCTTGCCAGAAGGCCGAGCATGCGGTCCGAGTCACGTACCGAGGACACTTCCGGGTTGGTCACCACGATGGCTTCATCGGCAAAGTACATCGCCAGGTGAGCACCGGTTTCGATACCCGCCGGCGAATCACACACCACGTATTCGAAGGTTTCTTTCAGCTCGGCGAGGACTTTGCCCACGCCTTCTTTGGTCAGTGCATCCTTGTCACGGGTCTGGCTGGCGGCCAGCACGTACAGGTTCTCAAGGCGCTTGTCCTTGATCAGGGCCTGTTGCAGGTTGGCTTCGCCGTTCACCACGTTGACGAAGTCGTACACCACGCGGCGTTCGCAGCCCATGATCAGGTCGAGGTTACGCAAACCGACGTCGAAGTCGACGATGACTGTCTTGTGGCCGCGCAGAGCGAGGCCGGTACCGATAGCGGCGCTGGTGGTGGTCTTACCCACACCACCCTTGCCGGATGTAACCACGAGAATCTTGGCCAAGGTGTTTCACCCCTAAGGAAAAAGGACTTTTCAGTCCCTGAAAAACATCTCTTGGAACTCGCTGCAGGCGGGCAGCCCTAGTAGGAAAAAGATGTGGTTTCCGTAGGGGAAACGCCAACTTTCAATTATTCCTACGCAAGTCTTGCCGGTTTCGCTGTGCTATCAGAGTCTAGAGATGCTTGGAAAATGCGGCAGTATCCGTTAAAGACGGATGATGTTCAACACATCGCCCGACAGGCTGACCTGCACCCCGGCCCCCCACAGCGGATCACGGCGCAAATCTTCTGAAACCTTGTACTGGCCTGCGATGGACACTAGTTCAGCAGTCAACTGCTGGCAAAAAATACGCGCTTTGGTATCACCCTTGATGCCGGCGAGGGCACGTCCGCGCATCGGGCCGTATACATGGATATTGCCATCGGCGAGAAGTTCCGCCCCCGGACTGACCGAGGAGATCACCACCAGGTCGCCACCCTGGGCGTAAATTTGCTGCCCGCCGCGTACGGGCGAGGTGATGATCTTTGTAGGCTTGATCGTAGGCTCCGGAGGTTTTTCCGGTTTTTTCTTCACTTCGCCGACCAAAGGTTCAAGCGGACGCTCGCGCGCGCCGGATGGCGGCAGTACTGGCAGTTCAATGGCGATGGCGGCGGCGATGTCTTCGATACGGCTGGCGCGAATCGCCAGGGTACGCAGGCCATGGGAGCGGCACACACGCATCAGGCCGGGCAGGTCAATCGAGCCTTGGCCGGCCGGCAATTTGTCCAGGGCCAGCACCAGCGGGGCATTGTTGAAGAAGTTCGGCGCCAGGGCGACCTTGGCGGCGAGCTGGCGATCCAGGGCGTCGAGGTCGTTGCGGGCGAGTTCCAGCACGGTGATGGCGAGCATGCTGCCTTTCAGCTGGAACACGGGATCTTGGTCTAGCGGTTCGGTTTGGCTCATGGTCGGCAAAAGCGGCTTGTCACGAAAAGTGTCGAGACTTATAACGAGAACACTCACTGGCCGCAAGCCGAGTCGAACCGTTGTAGAATGCGCGGCCCTGTCTTTACCGGAATCTGTAATGGATCGCCCGCGTTTTCGAGCTGTATTTTTTCACCCGCGTTTTTGGCTGTTATGGCTGGGACTCGGCCTGCTGTGGCTGGTCACCCAATTGCCGTACCGCGCGCTGCTGACCATTGGTCGCCTGCTGGGAGCGGGCATGTACCGGGTGGCCGGTGAACGTCGGCGTATCGCCGCGCGAAACCTGGAACTGTGCTTCCCGGAAAAATCCGCCAAGGAGCGTAAGCGCCTGCTCAAGGAAAACTTCGCCTCCACCGGCATCGCCTTCTTTGAAATGGCCATGAGCTGGTGGTGGTCGCGTCAGCGCCTGGCGCGCCTGGCCCACGTCGAAGGCCTTGAACACCTCAAGCAGGCCCAGCTGGATGGCAAGGGCGTGATCCTCATGGCCCTGCATTTCACTACGCTGGAAATCGGCGCGGCCCTGCTGGGGCAGAAACACACCATTGATGGCATGTACCGCGAGCACGGCAACCCGTTGTTCGACTACATCCAGCGCCGTGGTCGCGAGCGTCACAACCTCGATTCGCTGGCGGTCGAGCGTGAAGACGTGCGCGGCATGCTCAAGCTGCTGCGCGCCGGCCGCGCTATCTGGTACGCACCAGATCAGGACTACGGCGCCAAGCAAAGCGTGTTCGTGCCGTTGTTCGGCATCCAGGCCGCCACGGTGACCGCCACCAGCAAGTTTGCCCGCCTGGGCAAGGCGCTGGTGGTGCCGTTCACCCAGGAGCGCCTGGCGGACGGCAGCGGTTACCGCCTGGTGATCCACCCGCCGTTGACCGACTTCCCCGGCGAAAGCGATGAAGTCGATTGCCTGCGCATCAATCAGTGGGTCGAGGCCTCGGTACGAGAATGCCCCGAGCAATACCTGTGGACCCATCGCCGCTTCAAGAGCCGGCCACCAGGCGAGCCTAAACTGTACGAAAAACGTCGTTGATAAGAGCGTGTGGCGGCTGCGCAGTCCTCCGGGAGCAAGCGCCCTCGCCACAAAGAACGAGCTTTCCCCACACGGAGTGATGCGATGCGCCCAGCTGAACCGGTTACAGGCTTGATTCTTTCCGGCGGCGGGGCGCGAGCGGCGTATCAGGTGGGGGTATTGGCGGCGATTGCCGAGCTGTTACCGCCGGGAGCGCCGAACCCTTTTCCGGTGATCGTCGGCACCTCTGCCGGCGCGATCAATGCGGTGAGCCTGGCCAGTGGCGCCATGGACTTCACCGCCGCAGTCCAACGTCTTACCGTGTTCTGGCAGGGCTTTCGCAGCCATCGGGTGTTACGCAGCGACTGGCCGGGGGTAATTCGCCAGGCGAGCCGGTTCTTTATCCACAGCCTGCTGGGCATCGGCGCCCAGGTACCGGTGGCGTTGCTCAATAGCGCGCCGCTGCGCGATTTGCTGCAGGAGCGGTTGAACCTGGACGGTATCGACGCAGCCATCCGCCACCAGCATTTGCATGCGGTCGCGGTGACGGCGTTCGGCTACGAATCCGGGCAGGCCGTGACCTTCTATCAGGGCGGCGGCACCATCGACGCGTGGTTGCGCCATCGGCGTATCGGCGTGCCGACGCAACTGACGGTTGAACACCTGCTGGCCAGTTCGGCGATCCCCTTGTTGTTTGCGCCGGTGAAACTCGACCAGGAATATTTCGGTGACGGCGCCGTACGGCAATCGGCGCCGATCAGCCCGGCCTTGCACCTGGGCGCCAGCCGAGTGCTGGTGGTCGGCGTCAGCGGCAACCCGCGGGGCAACGAGCCGTCGACGCAGCGCACCTACACCGGCCAGGAGCCGACGTTGGCGCAGATTGGCGGGCATATGCTCAACAGCACGTTCATTGACAGCCTGGAAAGTGATATCGAACTGCTGGAGCGCTTGAACCAGTTCAGCCACGTGTTGCCGGCGGATGCTGCGATACAGGGCCTGGCCCCGGTTGAAGTGCTGGTGATTGCACCGAGCCAGCCGATCGATGAAATCGCAGCACGTCATCGGCAGGAATTGCCGGCGGCGCTGCGCCTGTTCCTGCGCGGGCCGGGGGCGACCAAGACGAGCGGGGCGGGGGTGTTGAGCTACCTGCTGTTCGAGGCGGGGTACTGCAGCGAGTTGATTGAGTTGGGCAGGAAGGATGCGTTGGCCAAGCGCGAGGAACTGTCGAGGTTCTTAGGCCTGTCACCGGTCTAAAAATGTGGGAGCTGGCTTGCCTGCGATAGCGGTGTGTCAGCCACCGAATCTGCTGACTGATCCACCGCCTTCGCGAGCAAGCCCGCTCCCACATTTGTTTTGCAGTGTTATTTAGAAGTGGTACTTGACCAGGAAGCTCGCGGTGTCCTGGTTGGTCTTGAACGCGCCGGAATCTTCAATGCCGTACTTGTTCTTCCAGTAGTCGTACTCAAAGCCCACGTACAACTGCTTGTCGCCCCAGTGCAGCGCCTTGCCCAGGTCATATTTGACCTGTGGGTTGAAGTGCAGGTTGGCGTGGTAAGTGCCGCGCGCGTTCTTGTCGTTGTCCGTCACCCAATCCATGAAGCCGTCGATGAGGATGTCGGAGTTGCCGACCGGCACGGTGTACGACCATACCGGGGTGATTTGCCAGACGCCGTCACCCGGGCGATTGCCTTCGGTCTGGCGCTGGTAGAAGTTCAACTGGAAGTAGTCGAAACCGGGGATATTCAAATCAAAGCCTGGGCCGAGCAAGTACGACTCGTTGTCGCCTTCGCCGAACTCATAAGTGAAGGCCAGCAGGACATCCTTGATCGGACCGAATGACAAGTCCTTGTCGAAAATCTTGCCAAACGACAGGCGCGGGCTGAACTCACCGTAATAAGTATTGGGGCCGACATTGCCGTCTTCCTTGCCGTTGTAAAAGATGCGGTCGAGGAAGAAGAAGTTGTCGCCGTACTTCCAGGCGTCGGCATGTTCGAATGTCACGGTTTGTTGGATCTGCGGGTTGACGGTAAAGCTCTTGCCCCACAAGTAAGTCAGGCTGTTGTTCTGCCACTGCAACAGATCACCGGCCACGGCCTGGCCACCGGCCAGCAGGGATCCCGCCAGCATCAGGCCTTTGAACATAGGTTTCATTCGGTTGCTCCCGAGTTAAAGTTTTATGGTTTTTCTTCTACGCAGGCGCTCTGGTGTGGCGCCTTTTGGTTCGCTGCAAAAATCGTCTGTTCGGTCAGCTTTAATGCTTTTAGCAAGAGCTGCGCCAAGGTGTTTAAAAAGCCAAAAAATCCCCGTCGGCTGCATCGGATGCAGTCGAATATCGAGAACTTTTGCGCACTTTGGCAGCAGACATTGGGCCGGGGTAAGTTGGCCTTGCAGTCAGCTTTTACATTGGCTGTTTTTTTTTGAGTCGATTCGAGCGGGCGCGGAGAATACTGGCTCCAAAGCCTTGGCTCAAGTGCGCCGTTACAGAGCGCATGGGGCAGGAATGGGGCACGGCGGGTGGCCGGCCCCGGGTGAATGGCGTGCATGGGGCTGTTTCCTGTTCGTTGTTATTGTTGTTTTAACGAAGGAATCAATGCGTGTGGGCGACGACAGGGCGTTCAGCCCCGCCGAGTATGTTGAACAATATGTTCAGCGACAACGCGCTGAGGGTGGCCATGGCGATCCCGCTGTGGGTAATCGGGCTCATCCACAGTGGCAGTTGCGCGAAGAACTCCGGGCGCACCACCGGGATCAGGCCCATGCCGATGCTCACCGCCACCAGCAACTGGTTGCGGCGGTCGGCAATGTCGGCTTCCTGGAGGATCTTGATACCGGTGGCCGCGACCATGCCGAACATGGCAATCGCCGCGCCGCCGAGGACCGCCGGTGGAATCGACGCCACCAGGAACGCGGCCTTGGGCAACAGGCTGAGTACGATCAGGAAGGCGCCGGCCATCATGGTCACCGAGCGGCAACGCACGCCGGTCATCTGCACCAGGCCGATGTTCTGCGCGAACGAGGAGTGGGTAAAGGTATTGAAGAAACCGGCGAAGAATGACGCGCCGGCATCACACAGCAGGCCGCGGCGCAGCATCTTCGGCGTGACGTCCTGGCCGGTGATCTTCCCCAGCGCGAGGAACATCCCGGTGGATTCGACGAAAATGATCACCACCACCAGGCACATCGACAGGATCGGCGCCAGCTCGAACTTGGGCATGCCGAAATGCAGCGGCGTCACCACTTGCACCCACGGCGCCTGGGCCAGGCCGGCGAGGTCGACCATGCCGATGGCGCCGCACAAGGCGTACCCCAGGCCCATGCCGATCAGCACTGAGATATTGACCCAGAAGCCGCGCATGAAGCGGTTGATCAACAAAATGGTGGCCAGCACCAGGGCGGCAATCGCCAGGTAGATCGGCGAGCCGAAGGTGGCCGCTGCACTGCCGCCACCGGCCCAGTTCACGGCCACCGGAAACAGCGACAGGCCGATCGCGGTGATCACTGTGCCGGTCACCAGCGGCGGGAAGAAACGCACGACCTTGGACATGAACGGCGCGATCAACAGGCCAAAGAAACCGGCGGCGATGGTCGCGCCGAAGATTCCCTGCAGACCGATGCCGGGCATGCCGGCCATCGCGACCATGCTGCCCACGGCGGCAAAACTGGCGCCCATCATCACCGGCATGCGAATGCCCACCGGGCCGATGCCGAACGACTGCACCAGGGTGGCGATACCGGCCACCAGCAGGTCGGCGTTGATCAGAAAGGCGATTTCTTCACGGCTCAGGCCGGCGGCCTGGCCAATGATCAGGGGGACGGCGACGGCGCCACCGTACATCAGCAAGACGTGTTGCAGGCCTACCAGAATCAGTTGCAAGAGGGGCAGCCGCTCCATCGCGGGCGCGGCAGGGATCTGCGGTTCTAACTGGGACATGCAACACCTCGGATCTTTTTTATTTTTGTGTTGTTTGGAACGCAATCTTCGAAACTCAGCAAATCCCCTGTGGGAGCGGGCTTGCTCGCGAATGCGGTGGTTCAGCCACTGATGTGTTGGATGACACACCGCATTCGCGAGCAAGCCCGCTCCCACATTTGGACCTGTGTCAGGCTGTCAGTTGGTACGCGCCCCCTGATTGATCCATGTGCCAATCAAGTCACGCTCCTGCTGGGTCATCTGGGTGATGTTGCCCAACGGCATGATCTGGCTCGCCACGGCTTGCGCTTGAATGCGCGCCGCCTGCTGCTGGATCTGCGCCGGGGTATCGAACATCACCCCGGCCGGCGCGGTGCTGAACAGGGGGCTGGTGGGCTTGGCCGAATGGCACACGGCGCAGCGTTCCTGGATCACCCCGTGCACCTTGTCGAAATCAATCGTCGCCTGGGCCGGCGCAGGTGCAGGTTCTGCGGCTGGAGCAGCAGGGGCTGCGGGCTTCAAGCCACCGCCCAAGGCGGTTTCCGGCAGCGGCTGGTACTCGATCGCCGCCGGAGCCTTGGCCACGTCCGGAGCGGTCGCAACGGGCTTGGGCCCGGTCACATACGCCAGGCAAATCATCGCCAAGGCGCCCACCGGCAAGGTCCACGCGTACTTCTGGCTGTTGTGGCGGGTGTTGAAGTAATGCCGCACCAGCACTGCCGCCACCGCGATCCCGGCCAGGATCAGCCAGTTGTACTGGCTGCCGTAGGTGCTCGGGAAGTGGTTGCTGATCATGATGAACAGCACGGGCAGGGTGAAGTAGTTGTTGTGGCGTGAACGCAGCAAGCCCTTGGCCGGCAGGGCCGGATCCGGCGTGCGGTTCTCGGCGATTGCCGCCACCAGCGCGCGTTGCGCCGGCATTATGATGCGGAACACGTTACCGACCATGATGGTGCCGATCACGGCGCCCACGTGCAGGTACGCGCCACGGCCACTGAACACTTTGCTGAAGCCGTACGCGGCGGCAATCAACAGCACGAACAGAATGAAGCCGAGCAGGGCAGGGCGCTTGCCCAGGGCCGAGTCGCAGAGGAAGGAGTAGATGAACCAGCCGACGAACAGTGAGCCGATGCCCAGCAGCACGCCTTCCGGACCACTGAGGCTGCTGCCCGGGGCCAGCAGGTACAAGGTCGGGTTGGAGTAGAACACCACGCACAGCAGCGCGATGCCTGACATCCAGGTGAAATAGGCTTCCCATTTGAACCAGTGCAGGTTGTCCGGCATGGTCGGCGGGGCCAGTTTGTATTTTTCCAGGTGGTAGATACCGCCACCGTGGATAGCCCACAAGTCACCGGCCAGGCCGTCCTTGGGGTTGACGCGGTTGAGGTTGTTTTCCAGCCAGACGAAGTAGAACGAAGCGCCGATCCAGGCGACGCCAGTGATCATGTGAACCCAGCGCACGCTAAGGTTCAGCCATTCCAACAGATGTGCTTCCACAGTCTTTACCTCTCGCCTGTCACCCTTGTTGTCGGGTGATCCGGCCTTCTCTTATTGGTGGGGGGCGAGGATCAATCGCTCATCCTCTTTGAAGAAATGCTCATCGCAGTTATTGCCTGTGCCACTGCGATCAACCACCAGGAAGTCATCCCGCTTTTCGATCGTCAGCACCGGGTGGTGCCAGACGCCGCGATGGTAATTGATGCCCTGCCTGCCGTTGGTGACGAAGGCGCGGACCAAGCCTGATACAGGTGCATCGCCAAGTGGCGCGACCACGATCAGAAAGGGGTTGCCGAGCAGCGGGATGAAAGCCTGGCTGCCCAGCGGGTGTCTCTCCAGCATGCACACGGTCAGCGGCATATCCAGCGCGTCGGCGCGGAAGATGCTGATGATCGCGCTGTCTTCAGGCTGCGCGGTTTCTACCGTTGCCAGCTTGTGAAAGCGCATGGTCGACCCGTTGTTGATCATGAAGTGATCGCTGCCATCGGTTTCGATAACGTCTCCGAAAGGGGCGAAGGCTTCTTTGGTCAGGGGTTCGATCATCAGTGTGCGCATGGCTGTCTTCTTAAGTTTTCGAATTTGATGTTGTCTGGTCTACCGCTTTCGCGGGCAAGCCCGGCTCCCACATTTGACCGCGTACCCCTGTGGGAGCCGGGCTTGCCCGCGATTGGGCTCACCCTTGTTTCGCGACCTTGCCGAGAACGCGCAGGCGGCTCACACCGCCATCCGGGAACACGTTCAGGCGGATGTGGGTAATCGGGCCCAGTGCCTTGATCTGTTCGGCGAAGGTGTGTTCGGCGTGCATTTCCAGTTTCTGTGCCGGCAGCAGTTCGCGCCAGAACAGCGATTGGGTTTCGATCTGGCTGTCGGTGCCGCCCTTCACGAAAGCGCCCTGGATCGAGCAGGTGTCCGGGTAGTTGCCCTTGAAGTGCAGGGTGTCGACGATGATCTTCTCGATCTCGCCCGGGTGACCCAGCGCGACGATCACCCAGTCATTGCCTGGCGTGCGACGACGTGCGGTTTCCCAGCCGTCGCCCATGTTGATGCCACGGCCCGGGTTGAGGATGTTGCTCATGCGCCCGAAGTGTTCATCGGAGCACGCCAGGGCGCGACCGCCATTCAACGCGGCAGCCAGGTCGACCTGTTCGTTGTCGCCGATTGCGGACCAGTCGCGGAACGGCACGCCGTACACACGCAGGCGGGCCACGCCGCCATCCGGGTAGATGTTGAAGCGCAGGTGGCTGAACGCCTGGTCGTTGCTGATTTCGTGGTAGTGGTGGCTGTTGCCCTGCAGCTCGACGGCCGACAGCACTTCCACCCACTGGGTATTCTCATCCGGCTCGCCCGAGGCCAGGAAGCAGGCTTCCAGCGAGGCCGATGGCGGGTAGTTGCCGGTGAAGAATGAAGTGTCGATGTCCACGCCCTTGATCGAGCCCGGTACGCCCAGGCGGATCACCGCGCTGTCGTAGCCTTCGAAGCGCTTGCGGCGCGACTCCCAGCCGTCCATCCACTTGCCGTTGTCATCGAAAACGCCCTCCTTCCACACGGCCGGGGTCGGCTGGAACAGGCGGTTGGCGTCGGCGAACCAGTCATCGGTGACGGAGATGATCTTGGTGCCCAGGCGGGCGTCGGCCAGGTTGACGAACTTCTCGAAAGGTACGGCGTAAGCTTTCATTCTTCTTGTCTGCCTTAAATAGAGTGGCTTGGGATGCTCGCCAGGCCCTGGGCGTTCATGAACCGCTCGGGCCAGGTCTGCTTAAAGAGTCAGTAATCGGAACAACGCGATCTTGTTGATCTCGTCCAGCGCGCACTTGAACTCGGTGTCCACCGAGTTGTGGATGCGCGTTTCGAACGCGGCGAGGATCTGATGCCGGTTGCTACCTTTTACCGCCATGATGAAGGGAAACTTGAACTTGGCCTTGTAGGCGTCGTTCAGCTCGGTGAAGCGCGAGAACTCTTCGGCCGTGCATTGGTGAATACCGGCGCCAGCCTGTTCATTGGTGCTGGCTTCGGTCAGTTGGCCCTGGACGGCGGCTTTGCCGGCCAGGTCCGGGTGAGCGTTGATCAGCGCCAGTTGGCTGGCATGATCGGCGCTCAACAGGATGTCGCTCATGCGCTGGTGCAGGGTTTCGATCTGGTCGATCGAGGTGTCCTGGCCCAGGTCGTAGGCCTTTTCGGCCACCCATGGCGAATGTTCGTAGATGTCGGCAAAGGCTGCGACGAAAGCGTCGCGGCTCAAGGTCGAGGGTTTCAATGTCTTAAACGCAGTCATTTCGCAGCTCCCGTGTACGGGTGGGTTGCTTGCCAGTGACGGGCGATATCGACGCGGCGGGTGAACCACACCTGTTCGTGGCTTTTGGCGTATTCGATAAAGCGCTTCAACGCAGCCAGGCGCGCCGGGCGGCCGATCAGGCGGCAGTGCAGGCCGATCGAAAGCATCTTCGGCGCCTCGGCGCCCTCGGCGTACAGCACGTCAAAGGCATCCTTGAGGTACTCGAAAAAGTCATCGCCCTTGTTGAAACCCTGCACCTGGGTAAAGCGCATGTCGTTGGTGTCCAGGGTATAGGGGATCACCAGATGCGGCTTGCCGGTCGGGTTGTTGGGCTCCCAGTAGGGCAGGTCGTCGTCGTAGGTGTCGCAGTCATACAGGAAGCCGCCTTCCTCCATCACCAGCCGCCGGGTGTTGGGGCCGGTGCGCCCGGTGTACCAGCCCAGTGGGCGTTCGCCGGTCAGTTCGGTGAGGATGCGGATGGCTTCGAGCATGTGCTCGCGCTCCTGGGCCTCGTCCATGTACTGGTAGTCGATCCAGCGATAGCCGTGGCTGCAGATCTCGTGGCCGGCCTCGACCATCGCGCGGATCACATCCGGGTGGCGCTGGGCGGCCATGGCCACGGCGAAGATGGTCAGCGGGATATCGAATTGCTTGAACAGCTTGAGGATGCGCCACACGCCGGCACGGCTGCCGTACTCGTACAGCGACTCCATGCTCATGTTGCGTTCGCCCTGCAGCGGCTGGGCCGAGACCATTTCCGAAAGGAAGGCTTCGGACTCTTTGTCGCCGTGCAAAATGTTGCGCTCGCCGCCTTCTTCGTAGTTGAGTACGAACGACAAAGCGATGCGCGCCTTGCCCGGCCAGTGGGGGTGAGGAGGGTTACTGCCGTAACCGATCAGGTCGCGTGGGTAGTCAGCGCTCACTGCAGTCTTCCTTCTTGTTCGTGGTAGCAAGTGTGTGGCGGCCAGCGGAAAGACTGGGTGGCGTCACAGCGATGGGCTGATTGTATACAACTTGATGATCACTTTGTAAGCCTGTATTTCCGCATTTTTTCTCGGCGGTTGCCGCAGCTTAACACTGCAAGAAACTTGCCCGGTTGGTCAGTAAATGGATAAAAGGTCGTTTAAAAGCAAGGGGTGTTGAGTTTTTGAGCCTGGGGCGTGTGCTGGCAGGGGTGTCAGAAACTTTGTGATTTTTATTGTGTACAATTTTTATTAAAAGTGTCTTAATCAGCTCAACCACGACTTTTTCATGCCCCATAAGGGGGCGGCCTATTTCACTCAACGCAAGGGAGCCCCAACCCATGGGACGACTGACCACACACGTACTGGACGCAGCCCACGGCTGCCCAGGCAGCGCCATCCAGGTTGAGCTGTACCGCGTCGAAGGCGCGCAACTGGAGCTGGTCGCCACGGCCGTGACCAACAGCGACGGTCGCTGCGACGCGCCGCTGCTGCAAGGGGAGGATTACCGCAGTGGCGTCTACCAATTGCAATTCAGCGCCGGCGACTATTACCGCGCCCGCGGCGTGCAATTGCCACAGCCTGCGTTCCTCGATGTGGTGGTGCTGCGTTTTGGCATCAGTGCCGAACAGGACCACTACCACGTGCCCCTGCTGATTTCGCCTTACAGCTACTCCACCTATCGCGGTAGCTGAGTCGTCACCTCGCTTCACACCCCCAAAGCTCTTCGTTGGTTTTTCGCCCGCCCACACTGCGGGCTTTTTTTTGCCCGGGGCGCGTTCAATTATCTAGCGCCTTATCAGGGCGGGTGCTGCATAGGCTAGGTGTTTTCCTCGACGCAGATACCGCCGTGACCTTACCTGACGATTCCGATGTGCCTGACGACGATGCATGGCAGGCGATGCGTACTCAATTGACGCGGCGGATCAACGCCAGCCCCCATCCCAGCCTGCTGATCAACTGGCTCGCAGCCGCTGATCTGCGCAGTGCCGAATCAGCCAAATTACGCTCGCGCCTGATCCTCGGAGCGCCCAGGGTCTTGCGGGTCATTCGCGCCGAGTTGCGCAAGGCCTTTGAACTGGACCCGGACAAGCTGCTGCTCACCGAGCCCAAGCCGCCTGCCGCTGCGCAAAAAGTCGAGAGCCTGACCGACCGCACGCTGCGCCTGTTGGTGCTGCCTTCGGTGCCGATCAATCTCAACCAGTACACCACCCTGAGCCTCAAGGACGATCCCGCCCGCGTTCTGCCGTTTACCCCGCTGGAGGCGTTGCAACGAGTGATTGCCCTGAACCTGTTTGGGCGGCTTGCCCAGGCATACAGCGACTATTGGCAGGCGCTGGTGCCGGGATCGTGGCTGACGCGCCAGGAGCGCTGGACCCAGTTGCACCAGCAGGCGTTCGCCGACCAGGCTTTTGTGGCCTGGCAACTGGACGAGTTATCGAGTGCAGGGCGGGCCATGGTCCAGGTGCTGGTAGATGCGCCGACGGCGCAGGCGCGGCAACGCGCGGGTGAGCCGTGGGCCAGCCTCAAGGTCAGCCAGTTGATGTGGCCGGGTGTGGGCCCGCGGCTGATGCCCATCCCCGGTGCGCTGCATATTCATCGCGCGGATGACCCTGCGCAGTCGCCGCACGTGATGTACCTGCCAGGGTTGACGCGCAACTATTACGAGTACCGCTCATTCAGCCAATTGCAGTGCGGCCTGGTGGCGCTGATCCAGGGGACGTCACTGGATGAGCTGTGGCAGTGCCTGCCCTTGCGGCGTCGGCACCCGGTGTGCCCGGCGCAAATGACCGCTGCAGCGGTGTGGCAAGGTTCAGCGGTGAAGAGCGATGTGTTTGTGCTCAGCGCCCAGGCGATGCTGGAGAGCCAATGGGAAAATGAGTTGGCGTGCGCGGTGTCGATCAACCTGGCGCAGGTCTTTGCCGGTGCGCGACAGCCTCCAGTGACCGACGCCGGCCGCTATCTCGCCGACGTCGAGCGCGGCCGAACACATTGGGTGGGCACGCCACGGTTGGGGAGTATGCGCCAGCCATTGCAGGCCTGGGACCGGCATCGACGGCGTCACGAGATCATTTTCGCCAGTACGGCGCCGTGGCTGGCGATGGACACTGCGCTGCACCAAGTCAAACGCTACGAAAAAGGCCTGATGAAACTGCTGAACCCGCAGGACCCTGTGGAAGATACCCAAGCCTTGCGGGATTTCGTGACGCTTGAAGCGCAACTCAAGACTGCCGCGGACACCTTGTCCGCGCTGTTGCAGGGGGCGCAACTGCAACTGTTCGACGTGACGTTCTGGAAGGCAAAACCCGACGGTGAACGCCATCGCCTGGCCTCTGTCCTCCAACTCTGGACCGATTGGCTGCGTGGCGAAATCGAGTTGCAGCACCGACTCAAGTTGGTCCGCACGGTCCACCGCGACCTGCTGCTCGAAGTGCTGGATACGCCGCTGGCCAGCAAGCGAGCGGACAGCGAGGCCTGCGTGCTGTCGGTTCTAATGAGGGCTGGACCCGATACCGATTCTCCGTTGCACAGCCTGTTTGCGGTGACCCGCAAGGCGGCGCTCAGTGATCCCGAGCGGCGCGAACCGGCGGTGCTGTGTGCGTTCGGGCGAGACGGCGGCGTGACGGTATTTGACAGCCTTGGCGCATTATCCGTGGGGATCAGGGCCAGCCTTGGCAGCCGAGATGAATCGGTGCTGGGGCGCTACGTCGAGCGACCCAAACGCCAAAGTGTGCGTGAGCAGGCTGCCGACCAAACCCTCGCGGTGCGTTATCAAATCATCGAGGGTAACCCCGTGCTGCTGGCGCTCAAACGGCTGCTCAAGGGTTACCTGTCCCTGCAGCGCGGCCTCGATGGCGACGCCCGTGTATTCAGTGAAACCGCGGATATTGCCTTGAGCCGCCTGCTGCTGGCGGTCGAACTGGAGCAGCATCTGCATGCGCCGGTCAGCGATGCGCTGATCCAGGCGCAGGTGCATGTGGCGCTGGTGCGCAAAGCTGCGAGCGCGAAGAAAAAACTGCCGTCCTGGCTGAGCGAGGCGAGCGTGGCGCAGCGCAAGCGCTTCAAGCACCTGCTGCGCCACTCCCTGGGCAGCGTGCTGGCGTTTGAAGAGCACCTTAAACAGCGGCTGCCGGATCTGCACACCTATGCCCGTGAACGGTTGATTGCGCGCTTACGCGAGGACGGCCTGTTCCCGCAACTGGATATCGACACACCGTTTATCGACATGCCCGACCACGTCGACGGCAAGGTCTGTGGTTGGGAAAGCAGTTGTACAGTGGGCGATCGCAAGGAAGTCCTGACGCCCAGCCCCGAGCGTTCGCGGTTCAGCCTGCTGCAGTTGGCGCTGCATAACCTCGACCCGCAGATGATGCCCACGTGGTGGCGTTTCAAGTACGCCGAGTACCTCAAACCCGCGTGGAAGCAGCAACTGAGCGCGGACTACTTGATCAATATGGTGTTCTCGCTGGATATCGGCGGGCGCTACGCGGTATTGATCGACAGTGTGTTTTATTCGCCCGGTACCGACATGCGTGTGCCACAACTCTTGAGACGCGTCTTGCGGGCAGGTGCCGACGCAGATCTGTATTCGGCGGTTCGACGCGGGTTGACGCTGGAGGCGCAGCGCTTTTTCAACACCGCCATGAACGCACGCATTCCTCAGGATTTGCTGGAACATGGCGATCAATTGCAGCTGTACATCGTGCATCTGGTGGCCCATACCCTGCAGCATGATCGTTATTGCGCGGGCATCCTGGTGATTCATGACCGGCTTTCCCAACGTTGCGTGGTTTACTGGCCCGCCGCGCCGGATGGCATGAGCCTCAGTGAGTACGCCAACCTGCAAGCGGCCCAGGAACACCTGAACCGTCACTGGGCATCGCCTGATCACGTCAGCGCACTGGCACGGCACATTGCACCCGGCTGGGCGTTCGAAGCCATCAACGCGCATCCCGGGCAAACACACGCGACGTCCTTCGACCCCGCCGACTTGCGCCCTGACTACGCCCTGGTGAATGGGTTCTGGCGCGGCGTCGAGTTTGTTCGCTCGTTCTCCGTCAAACACCTGGTGCCCACTGCACGGGTCGAGGACATTGAAAAACAGATCCTCGAGCAGATTGCCAGTGACCCGCAGCACTGGCTGGCCTTGGTGCCCACCTCACACAGTGATGCCAGGGCGCTCCTGTATCAGGCGAGGGCAATTGATCTGCACCGTCAGGCGCAGGCCGTTAGTCAGTCGCGCAAAAGTCTGGAGACCTACCGCGAGCAGCGCCTGGAGGCCGAGGCGGATAGCCGAGGGCGGGCCTTGCTGTCGATTGTCCTGCCGTTTTTTGGCTTGGGTAACCAACTGTATGAGCTGCTGCTGACCGCGCGGCACTATCACCGCACGGGTGATCCTCGGGTTGCGGTGGACGTGGCATTTGGCTCGGTATTTTTGGCGATAGACCTGTTGCTGAGCTTTGTGCCCGGCCCAAAGGTGAAGGCGGGCGCGGTGGTTCGCCCGATGACGCGGTCGATAGGTGCAAGCCTGGGACGGATCCATCGTTCAACCCTCGCGCAGTTTGGTCGGCCCCTCAACCTGCCGCGATCGTCCCCGGCAGTCGCGCGGCTCAAGCCCCTGGAACGGTTTCGCGCCCCGGGCAGGCCGCACAACACGGTGGTGTTGCAGGGGCCTGGGGAAAAGGGCCTCCACGTGCGGCGCGGCGAGCACTTCTTGGTGGAAGACACGCACCATTACCCGGTTTACCGCCGTGAGGGCGAAGCGTTTTTCCGCCTGAAAAACAGCGACGCGCCGGGAACGGATGAGCTGATCCTGACGATTTATTCGCCCAAGGAATGGCTGCTGGGGGCGGATGCGCCCGTGGCCGGTCCGAGTTCCGCGCTACTCAGTCCGTGGCAAGCGGTGCAGCCGCCGAGTTGGCGCCCGCCCAGTGTGCGCATCGCCACGCACAACCGGATCCGCCAGTCATCCGCACCGGCGGATCACTGGTTCAGTTGGCGTGCACCCGCCCCCGACGCGCAGTCGCTGGCTTCCGCGGCTTCAGGGGTGTTCCATGTGCCACTGGAACCGCCAGGATTTCCCTATGACCTCATTTACGTGGGCCGGCGCTATGACACGCCCACGCAATCGGCGGCGGGTTATTACCGGTTGCTCCACCAAGGCGATCACGTGCCGCTGAGCGAGTTCGTGTTTATCGGCAAACACGAGCCACTGGTTTCCAGGGTCAGCGTGGACATTGAACGATGGACCACCACCGCGCTGGGTGAGCAACCGCTGCCGGCAACGCGTACCGCCACCGGTGAGTGGCAGCTCCATGCCCCTCTGTTCACTGGGCCGCCGGAGGCAGAGGTCGGCAGGGCGTTCCCAGGGCTGACGCGTCACAGCCGCAAGTTTGCAGTGGCCCGGGTGCTTGAGCTTTCGGACTCCTCTCGCTCGGCAACGGCCAGCCATTTGCTCAACCTGCGGGCGACGTTGGACGATTGGATGACCCCCAATCCGGTGAGGCCCGGTCAGACGGATGATTTGCTGAGGATGCTGCGGCCTGTGCAAAGGAAGCCGACGTCAGTGTTCATTGGTTACGAAGGCAAGACCCCAGGCTTTACGCGTGTCGACTTCAGGCCCCCTGTGGCGTTGGATGCGCGGCTGCGGTCCGGTGACATGTCGTTGGCGATTGAGAGAAGAACCGCCCAACGCGCGGCTGTCAGGTCAGTGCTTGAGCAGCAGGGTTTCAGCCTTCACGAATGGCAGGTAAGGCGAGGGCATGTTCCGATGCATGAACTGGTGGCGACGCATCCACGTTCAAGCCAGCTGTATTACATGACCTATCAGTGGCTTGAGCGAGGGAGCGTTCAGTTGAATATGCGCCTGACTGATGGCTGGGTGAATACGGCCATCAACGCGCATCAGGATTCAGTCGTGGCTGCAATGGTCCGAAGCGCCATGAGGGAGCAGCGCCTCGTTCCGATCGTCACCGGCATTCAATGGCCCAGCCAGGGCAATCTGCCGCCAACGGTTTATTTCGTCAAAGTGAAACCATTCTAGCCTTGATCAGCGAAGCCACGCCGGCACTGCCGAACAGGGCGGCGCTGACGCGGTTGAACCAGCTTTGACCGCTGCCACTGCGCAGGTACCGCGCAGCACCATGGGCGCCGAGGCCGTAGGCCAGCTTGCACAGCAGGTCGAGCAGGGTCCAGGTGGCGATCATGATCAGCAACTGCGGCAGGAAAGGTTGCTGGCTGCTCAGGAACTGCGGCAAAAAGGCGGCGAAAAACAGGATGTCCTTGGGGTTGCTGGCCCCCAGCACAAAAGCGCGCCCGAACAGCGCGCGAAAGCGCGGTACCGGCGCAGCCTGCGGCACTGTCGCGCCCTGGGATGGCTGGCGTGATTGCTGCCAGCTCTGCCAGGCGAGATAGAACAGGTACAGCGCGCCGACGATCTTCAGTGCGCTGAACAGGTTTTCCGACGCGAGCAGCAATGCGCCCAGGCCCAGGGCCGACGCGCTCAACAGGCAGATCGAGGCGATCACCCCGCCGAGAAAGGCCGGGTATGAGCGACGCAGGCCGTAGTTCAGGCTGTTGCTGATCATCAGCAACGACAGCGGCCCCGGGATCAGGATCACTACCAGTGCAGCGCCACTGAACAGCAGCCAGGTTTCCAGACTCATTGCATGCTCCTTTTTTTATAGAAAGACGAACTTGGCGATAAAGATCGCGCACAGCACCCACAGGCTCACGGAGATCTCGCGGTACTTGCCGGTGCCGGCCTTGAGCGCCACATAGGTGATAAAGCCCAGGGCGATCCCGTCGGCGACCGAGAAGGTCAGCGGCATCATGATCGCGGTCACGATGGCCGGGATGCTGTCGGTGGCTTCATCCCAATTGATATGGGCCATGCTCGCCATCATCAGCATCGCCACGTAAATCAGCGCACCCGCCGTGGCGTAGGCCGGGATCATGCCCGCCAGCGGCGCGAAAAACATCGCCGCCACGAACAGCACGCCGACCGTGACCGCCGTCAACCCGGTACGGCCACCGGCGGCAACACCGGCAGCGCTTTCCACGTAGCTGGTCACCGGCGGTACACCGACCATGGCGCCGAACACACTGGAGGCACTGTCAGCCTTGAGGGCGCGGGACAGGTTATCGATCCTGCCGTCGGCATTGACCAGCCCGGCGCGTTGCGCAACGCCCATCAGTGTACCGGCGGTATCGAACATGTGCACAAAAAGAAAGGCAAATACCACACTTATCATGCTCACATTGAACACACCTTTCACATCCATGGCCATCCAGGTCGGTGCCAGGCTTGGTGGGGTGGAAAGGATCCCGTTGTAATGCACCAGGCCCAGGCCCCAGCCGGCCAGGGTCACGGCGATGATGCTGATGAGGATCGCGCCGAATACGCGGTGATAGCTGAGGATCGCGATCAGCAGGAAACACACCGCCGCCAGCAGCGGCGCCGGCTCATGCAGCGAGCCGAGCTTGATCAGCGTGGCCGGGCTGTCGACGATGATCCCGGCGGTTTTCAGGCCGATCACCCCGAGGAACAGACCGACACCCGCGCCCATGGCGTGGCGCAGGCTGACCGGAATGCTGTTGAGCAGCCACTCGCGGATCCGGGAGAGCGTGAGGCCCATGAACAACACGCCGGAAATGAACACCGCACCCAGCGCGGTTTCCCAGTGATAGCCCATGGTGCCGACCACGGTGTAGGTGAAAAACGCGTTCAGGCCCATGCCCGGCGCCAGGCCTACCGGCCAGTTGGCGTACAGGCCCATCAACAGACAACCCAGCGCCGCGGCGATGCACGTGGCGACAAACGCCGCGCCATGATCGATGCCGGCGTCGGCCATGATGTTGGGGTTGACGAAGATGATGTAGGCCATGGTGATGAACGTGGTGAGGCCGGCGATCAGTTCGGTCTTCACTGTGGTGCCATGCAGGCGCAGTTTGAACAGGCGTTCCAGCCAGCCACTGCGTGCAGGTAAAAGATCCAGCGTTGGGGCTTCGGATTTGCGGCTTTCCACAGCGAGTACTCCTCAAGAGTTTTATTGTTATTTCCAGCGCCGGTCACGACAGTGGGCAGCAGCGCTTTGAGGTACTGGCGGGTTTTGTTGACCAATAGGTCAGGAACTCGCACGAAGCGAATTATGCTTTTGTATACAAATAAAGCAAATAATGTTTTCGATTGTTGGGGCGAAAGTCGATGGAAGGCCACGGGTGTGGTGTCTGGATAGGGGGGAGCCGCGTTTTTTGGTGAGCTGGGTTTGTTGGAGTGATCGGGCTTGTTGGGGGGGAACTGGGTTTATTGGGGTGAACTGGGCTTATTGGGATGAACTGGACTTGCTGGGGTGAACTGGCCTTATTGGGGTGAACTGGACTTGTTGGGTGAACTGGGCTTGTTGGGGTGAACTGGCCTTATTGGGGTGAACTGGCCTTATTGGGATGAACTGGTGCTTATTGGGGTGAACTGGACTTAATTGTGGTGAGCGGGCTTGCCCCGCGTTGGGGTGCGCAGCAGCCCCAAAACCTGCTGGCAGGTTCTGTCTGTAAGAATGCAGTGACTGAATTGGGGCTGCTTCGCACCCCAACGCGGGGCAAGCCCGCTCGCCACAAGTCAGTGCCACAGCCCCAGATCCAGTTGTTGCCCCAAGCCCTTGCCACAGCCACAGATCCAGTTGTTGCCACAAGCCCTTGCCACAACCACCTATCCAGTTGTTGCCACAAGTCCAGCCACAGCCACAAGCACATCTACAAAGCAATCACGGCTGCCCGGCAAGGGCCTGATTCACCGCCAACCAGCCCGCCACGGCTTCCTCCCCGGCTTCACTGAACGCGCGTTGCAACAGTTTCACCTGCTCACGCCGCAGTGATTGCTCGAACCGCATACCTTCCTCTGTCAGTTCCAGCAGGCGTTTGCGCTTGTCGGTCTGCGCCGCAACGCTGTTGACCAGGTGCATTTCCTGCAATTGGCGCAACGGCATGTTCAGCGCCTGCTTGCTCACGCCGAGCAGTTCCAGCAACTCCTTCACGCTCAAGGCCGGGTAGCGCGCGATAAAAAATACGATGCGCTGGTGCACCCGGCTCAGGCCGCGGCGTTCGAGCATTTCATCGGCTTTGGCAGTGAACGCCTGGTAGCCGAAGAAGAACGCTTGCATCGCCTCTTGCTGGCTGCCCTGGTTTTTAAGGTCAAGCATGTTGACGTATCCATTCAAGCTGTCGTAATTTCGGTCAACCAGTTTGACGTATTTCCCACAGGCTTTGCTACCGGTGACCTTATGGCCTTCTCTGAACGTGTTACGCGCCTCAAAAGCTCCTTGATCCGTGAAATCCTCGCGGCAGCCCAGCGCCCGCAAGTGATGTCGTTCGCCGGTGGCCTGCCGGCCGAGGCCATGTTGCCGGCCTTGCAGTGGGAGGGCATGCCGCTGAACATCGGCCAATACGGCATGAGCGAGGGCGAGCCGCAATTGCGCGAGTTGCTGGCGGCCGAGGCGCGCGCCCTGGGGGTGCCGTGCCAGGCGAGCCAGGTACTGGTGGTCAGCGGCTCGCAGCAAACCCTCGACCTGGCGGCGAAGTTGTATATCGACAAGGGCACGAAAATCCTGTTGGAAGGCCCGACCTACCTGGCCGCGTTGCAGATCTTCCAACTATTCGGCGCCGATTGCCTCACCGTGCAGCTGGAAGCAGACGGCCCCGACCTGGCCAGCTTGCGCGCCAACCTTGAACGTCATCGCCCGGCGTTCATCTACCTGATTCCGACGTTCCAGAACCCGTCCGCCGTGCGCTACAGCGAGGCCAAGCGCGAGGCTGTCGCCGCGTTGCTCGATGAATTCGGCGTCACCCTGATCGAAGACGAACCCTACCGCGAACTGACCTTCGACGGTGGCAGCGCCAAGCCCATCGTCGGCCGCCTGAACAAAGCCAGTTGGATCTACACCGGCACGGTTTCCAAAACCTTGCTGCCGGGACTGCGCGTCGGTTACCTGATCGCCAGCCCGGACCTGTTCCCGCACTTGCTCAAGCTCAAGCAGTCGGCGGACCTGCACACCAACCGCGTCGGCCAGTGGCAGGCGATGCAGTGGATCGGCACGCAGAAATACCAGCAGCACCTGGTGCAATTGCGCAGCTTTTACCGCGAGCGCCGCGATGCCTTCCAGGCGGCATTGCTGCGTCACTTCGGCGAGCTGGCCGACTGGCAAGTGCCCCAGGGTGGATTATTCTTCTGGCTGACCTTGAAACAGCCGCTCGACACCCGCACCTTGTTGGCTCCTGCGCTCGATCAGGACGTCGCGTTCATGCCCGGTGAACCGTTCTTTTCCGAGCCGGACCAGCACCTGGGCTCACTGCGACTCAATTTCAGCCATATCGACCCGTCCCGTCTGGACGAAGGTCTCAAGCGCCTGGCCGCAGTGGTCCGTCAAGCACAGCACGCGCAAGCGGCATAAGGGGAGCCCCATGTACAAGGTTTATGGCGATTACAAGTCGGGCAACTGCTACAAGGTCAAATTGATGCTCAACCTGCTGGGCATCCCGTACCAATGGGTGGATGTGGACATCCTCAGGGGTGACACGCAGACCGCCGAATTCCTGGCAAAGAACCCCAACGGCAAGATCCCGGTGCTGGAGCTCGAAGACGGCACCTGCCTGTGGGAATCCAACGCGATCCTGAATTTCCTCGCCGATGGCAGCGAATTCCTGCCCACCGAGCCGCGCCTGCGCACGCAGGTGTTGCAGTGGCAGTTCTTCGAACAGTACAGCCACGAGCCGTACATCGCGGTGGCGCGGTTCATCCAGTTTTACCTGGGGCTGCCGCAGGAGCGCCTCGAGGAATACAAGAAGCTGCACAAGGGCGGTTACAAAGCCCTCAAGGTCATGGAACGCCAGCTGCAACTGACGCCGTACCTGGTGGGCGACCAGTTCTCCATCGCGGACGTGGCCTTGTATGCCTATACCCACGTGGCCCGGGAAGGTGGTTTTGACCTGGATGCGTATCCGGGCGTGCAGGCGTGGTTGGCGCGTGTGGCCAGCCACCCCAAGCACATCGCGATGCTCGACTGAACGCCCTCAATCTGTAGGCGCCCGGCAAGCCGGGCTCCTACAAGGAGGGCATCTGGGCCTTGAGCAGGTCAAAACAGCGCTGCGCCGCCGGGCTCAGGCTCATGCCGCTGCGGCTGATCAGCCCGATCTCCCGGTTCACGCCGGGATGATCGATGTTGATGCGCTTCAAGCCTGCCAAACTGTCCGCCGCCGACTCCGGCAGCACACTGATGCCCAGCCCCTGGCGCACCAAGGCAAGGACCGTGGACATATAGTTGGCCTCCATGCCTGCGTTCATCGTCAGCTGCGTCTCATCAAACAACGCATCCACTTGCTCACGCACACTGCTGTCACGCCCGGTGAGGATGATCGGCTGGTCGGCCAGTTGCTCCAGGGTCAGCTGGCGATGGCGGGTGAGGGGATGGTCCAGCGGCACGAAGGCGCACAGTCGATCATTGAGCACCGGCACAAACGCCAGGCCGTGACTGAGCCGTGCGCGTACACCAATGCCGAAATCGACCTCGCCTGCACGTACCTGGGCATGAATGCGGTGGGCCACCAGGTCGTGCAGGCGCACTTCGATGCCGCCAAAGCGTTCGCGAAACAGCCGTAAGGCCGGGGGCAGGGTGCCGGCGCAGACCGAGGGCAGGGCGGCGATGGTGACGACGCCGCGACGCAAGGCGGCCAGGTCGCGGGAACCGGTGACAATGTTGTCCAGGTCCAGCAGCAGTTTTTCCATGGGCCCGCGCGCGTCCTGGCCGGCGGCCGTGATGCTCACATGGCGCGGGCTGCGGTCGAGCAGGGCAACGCCCAGCCAATCCTCCAATTGCTGGACTTGCACGGTTAGCGCCGAAGGTGACAGGTGCAGTTCGTTGGCCGCCTTGGTGAAACTCCCGGTACGGGCCACCGCGAGGAACGCCTGGATATGCTGGATCGAATTTTTCATTGTTGTTTTTCTCGAGCGTTTTGTTTTTACGAACATGACTCGCTGAACATTCCAATTTACAAAGGGTAACGTGATTCCAATACTCGGGGGAAAACAATAACCGGCCGCAAAGGCCGCTCTGGAGTAACCCATGCTCGCTACCCTGGGTGTCATCACCATCCTGTGCCTGCTCGCTGCCGTCATGAGCAAACGTCTCTCGCCGCTGGTGGCCCTGATCGCCTTGCCGATCATCGCCGCGTTGCTCGGTGGGTTCGGCCTGCAAACCAGCGCCTTCATCATTACCGGTATCAAGAACGTTGCCCCCGTGGTGGGCATGTTTGTGTTCGCGATCCTGTTTTTCGGGATCATGACCGATGCCGGCATGCTCGACCCCATCATTGATCGCATCCTGCGCACGGTAGGGACGCGTCCTACAAGGATTGTCGTCGGTACCGCGACCCTGGCCCTGTTGGTGCACCTCGACGGTTCCGGCGCGGTGACCTTTCTGGTGACAGTGCCGGCGATGCTGCCGCTGTATACGCGGCTGGGCATTGATAAACGTATCCTTGCCTGTGTCTGCGCGATGGCCGCCGGGGTCAACTTCCTGCCGTGGACCGGCCCGGTGCTGCGCTCCTCGGCGGCACTGCATGTGCCGGTGGCTGACCTGTTCCAGCCGCTGATCCCGGTGCAGATCGTCGGCCTGGTCTTCGTCTTCGCCTGCGCCTGGTGGCTCGGCCGCCGCGAGGAAAAACGCCTGGGCCTGGGCGCCGGTTCCAGCGTGGATGCCGTGCCGCAACGGGTGCTCAGCGACGCCGACATCCAGCTGCGCCGGCCTCGGCTGTTCTGGGTCAACCTGGTGCTGACTGTGTTGGTGATGGTGGTGATGATCGCCGGCTGGGTCGACCCGGTGGTGATGTTCATGCTCGGCACCGTGGTGGCCCTGTGCATCAACTACCCGAATGTGGACGCCCAGCGCGCCCGCATCGACGCCCATGCGAAAACCGCGCTGACCATGGCCAGTATCCTGCTCGCCGCCGGGGTGTTCACCGGCATCATGCAAGGCACCGGCATGCTCAAGGCGATTGCCGAAGTGGCGGTGGCGCAGATTCCGGCCGGCCACGGCAAGTTGATCCCGGCGGTGGTGGGCTTTATTTCCATGCCGTTGAGCATGCTGTTCGACCCCGATTCGTATTATTTCGGCGTGATGCCGGTGATCGCCGAAGTCGGCAAGGCCCTCGGTGTCGACCCGTTGCAGGTGGCCCAGGCCTCGCTGCTGGGCGTGCACACCACCGGTTTCCCGGTCAGCCCGCTGACCCCCGCGACCTTCCTGTTGGTGGGCCTGTGCAAGATCGAATTGGCCGATCACCAGCGCTTCACCATTCCTTTTCTGTTTGCCGCGTCGGTGTTGATGACCCTGACTGCGTTGCTCCTGGGAGTGATTTGAGATGAAAACCTTGCGCATCGGTTCCGGTGCCGGTTATTCCGGCGACCGTATCGAACCTGCCGTGGAACTGGCTGAACAGGGCGATCTGGATTACCTGGTCTTCGAATGCCTGGCCGAACGCACGATTGCCCTGGCGCAACAGGCGCGGATCACGGATCCCGACGGCGGCTATGACCCGCTGCTCAGTGAGCGCATGCGCCGCGTGTTGCCGTTTGTGGGGGAGGGCGCCGGGCGTCGCCGCCTGCGGGTAATCACCAACATGGGCGCGGCCAACCCGGTGTCGGCGGCGATTGAAGTGCGGCGCATCGCCAGCGAGCTGGGCCTGCGCCTCAAGGTGGTCGCGGTGGTGGGCGACGATGTCTTGGCTGCGTTGCAGCCCGAGCAAGTGCTGGATAACGGCCAGACCGTCGGTTCACTCGGCGAACGGCTGATTTCCGCCAATGCCTACCTGGGCGTGGAGGGCATCCTTGAAGCCCTGCGCGCCGACGCCGATGTGGTAATTACCGGACGTGTCGCCGACCCCTCGCTGTTCCTCGCGCCGCAGATGTTCGAGTTCGGCTGGGCCGCGGATGACTGGCAGCGCTTGGGTCGCGGCACTTTAGTTGGACATTTGCTCGAATGCGCCGGGCAAGTCAGTGGCGGCTATTTTGCCGACCCGGGCTTCAAGGATGTGGATGACCTGGCGCGCCTGGGATTCCCCTTGGCCGAGATCGATGCCGAGGGCGAAGCGCTGATCACCAAGGTTGCAGGCTCCGGTGGACGGGTCAGCCGTGCGACCTGCACCGAGCAACTGATTTATGAAGTGCATGATCCAGCGGCGTATTTGACCCCTGATGTGACCGCCGATTTTTCCCAGGTGGGTTTTGTCGAGGAAGCGGTTGATCGTGTGCGCGCCCAGGGCGCCGCGGGTCGCGCGCGACCTGAACAGTTGAAGGTCAGCGTGGGCTATCTGGATGGCTGGATCGGCGAAGGGCAGATGTCCTACGGCGGCCCCGGCGCCGTCGCACGGGCTCAATTGGCGCGGGATGTCGTACTCAAGCGTCTGGCGTTAACCGGCGTGAAGATGCAGGACGTGCGCGCCGAGCTGATCGGCATGGACTCGCTCCACGGCCCGCGCAGCAGTGTCGAGCCTTGGGAAGTGCGCTTGCGCGTCGCGGCTCGATGCGAGGAGCGTGGCGAAGCGGTACGGATCGGCAATGAAGTGGAAACCCTCTACACCAACGGCCCCTCCGGCGGCGGCGGTGCCAGTAAAAGCGTGCGCCAGGTGGTGGCGGTGGCGTCATTACTGCTGCCGCGAAGCGCGGTCAACCCGAGGATCGAAGCATGAAACTGCACACGCTGGCCCACTCCCGGACCGGGGACAAGGGCGACACCTCGAACATCTCGATCATTGCTTATCGCGCCGAGGATTACCCGTTGCTGTGTGAACAGCTCACGGCCGAACGCGTGACCGAGTTCTTTGCCGGCCTGCTGGAACCGGGTGCTGCGCCGGTGCGGCGTTATGAATTGCCCACTGTCCAGGCGCTGAACTTCGTCTTGCCGGGGATTCTGCGCGGTGGCGTGACCCGCTCCCTGGCGCTGGATGCCCATGGCAAATGCCTGGGCTCGGCGCTGCTGGATGTTGACTTGGTAATCTGAACTCAATGTGTGCGGGCTTGCTCGCGAATGCGCTTTGTCAGTCGATAGATTAATTGACTGATCCGCCGCTTTCGCGAGCAAGCCCGCTCCCACATTCGATCTTCAGTGTTTGTCAGACCGCGGCGAAGCGCTTGTCCAGGTAGTCGATGATGACCTTGGAGTCATACATCCAAGTGGTCTGGCCGTTTTCTTCGATGCGCAGGCACGGCACTTTGATCTTGCCACCTTGCTCCAGCAGGGTCTGGCGGTCCTGCTCGTTGTTTTTCGCATCCTTGAGCGCCACCGGCACATTCAGGCGGTGCAGGGTGCGGCGAGTCTTCACACAGAACGGGCAGGCGTGGAATTGATACAGAGTCAGGCCCTTGGCCGCTTCGTTGACCTGTGCCTGTTGTTCGGCGGGGCGCTGCTTTTTACGCGGACGGGTAAGGAAGTCGCCCGCGATGATGACGTGGCCGAGGCCCACTCGAAGTGCTTTGACGAACATGGCTGAAACCTCTTGCCCATGAAGAAGGGGCCGCAGCTTACCTGATTTCTGCAGGCGAAAAAAAACCGGCGATGAACGCCGGTTTTTTCCTACTCAGACGATTACTTGATCAGGCTGAGGAATTCGCTGCGGGTGGCCGCGTTTTCGCGGAACTCACCCAGCATCACCGAGGTGATCATCGAGGAATTCTGTTTCTCGACACCGCGCATCATCATGCACATGTGCTTGGCCTCGATCACGACGGCCACGCCCAGGGCACCCGTCACTTGCATCACCGCATCGGCGATCTGGCGGCTGAGGTTTTCCTGGATCTGCAGGCGGCGCGCATACATGTCGACAATCCGCGCGACCTTCGACAGGCCCAGCACTTTGCCGCTCGGGATGTAGGCAACGTGCGCCTTGCCGATAAACGGCAGCAGGTGGTGTTCGCACAACGAATACAACTCGATGTCCTTGACCAGCACCATTTCGCTGTTGTCAGAGCTGAACAAGGCACCGTTGGTGACTTCTTCCAGGGTCTGTTCATAGCCGCGGCAAAGGTACTGCATCGCCTTGGCGGCACGCTTTGGCGTGTCGAGCAGGCCCTCGCGGGAAACGTCCTCGCCGAGTTGGCCGAGGATCGCGGTGTAATTCTGTTCCAGGGACATGAAACTACCTGTGGGATTTTCGCAAAGCGCAAGGTTACGGTGGCGGGCACATCGCTGCAAGCCTGACGATGGCACTTGTTACTCGTCACGCCCTTCCATCATGGTGCGCTTGAGCATCACATACACCGCCCCCGCGCCGCCGTGGCGGGCCTGGCAGGAGGTGAAGCCGAGTACCTGGGTGTGCTGGCGCAGCCAGGTGTTGACGTGGCTTTTGATCATCGGACGCTTGCCGTCCAGTCGCACAGCCTTGCCGTGGGTGACGCGCACGCAGCGGATTTCAAATTTGGTGGCTTCGGCGAGGAAGGCCCACAGGGTTTCGCGGGCTTTTTCCACGGTCATGCCGTGCAGGTCGAGGCTGCCTTCGAACGGGATCTGGCCGGCCTTGAGCTTGCGCATCTGGCTTTCCTGCACGCCGTCGCGGGCCCACATGAGTTCGTCTTCGGGGCCGACATCGATCACGAACTGGTCCGACAGGCCATCCACGGTGGTGGCGTCGGTGCGCACGGTTGCAGCCTGGCGCAGTTTGGCGATCTGCGCCCGGTCGGCCTTGGGTTTGCCGGTGTCGGCGCGGTCGTGCTTGATCGGCTTGACGCCGCGCAGCTCGTTTTTGAACAGGGAAAAATCGTCGTCTTGCATGTCAGCCTCCGCGAAGGGCGGGCAGTTTACCTAAATCGCGGCGGCCAGGGCGCAGGAAACGCTATCCAAGCGCCATCAGTCGTGCTTTTTCATCAGGTGTGAAGCGATGTTCAGCGACAACGGCTGACGCATCTTCCGACGGCTGCGACGCCACAGCCAGACGCCCAGCCACAGCACCAGCAGGCCAACGACCGCCAAGATCGCCGAGCCACCGGGGCTGGCATTCAGTTCGCCAAGGGCCGGCGAGTGACCGAATAAACCAGCGGCACCCGCACCCGCCAGCAGCACACCAACAATCGCCAGCAGCGCGGCAATGCCGGCCACCAGGCGCAGACGCCAGTTGCTCGGGCCCTTGGGGCGCAAGCGACGAGCATCAAAACCATCGGATATCTTCATTCCGACCTTTCCTCCAGGGTATCGGCCCTTCGACCGGAAGATACACAGGTTGTTCCTGTACCCGAGGTAATTGCAGCAAATGACAGGCATTTGCAGATGAGCGGGACATAAAACACGCCGCGCCGCTCATCCCATGGGTCGATCAGATCAGATCTTTGGTCAACGCGAGGGTCGCGAAGTTGTCGGCCATGATGGCCATTTCGGTCTGTTGCACGTGCTCGGCGCTGAGGATGCCGCCCTTGTAGGGCAGGTCGCGTGTCGCACAGGCGTCTTCCACCAGGGTGCAGCGAAAGCCCAGGTTCTTGGCGGCGCGCACGGTGGTGCTGACGCTGGAGTGGCTCATGAAACCGCAGACGATCAGGTCCAGGGAGCCAAGGTCCTGCAGGTGTTTTTCCAGGCCGGTGCCGTGGAACGCGCTGGGCAGCAGTTTGCCGATGATGGTCTCGTCGCCGACAGGTTCCAGGCCGGGGATGAATTCGCCGCGCTCGCCTTGCGGGTCGAACAGGCCGCCAACGGTGCCCAGGTGACGCACATGCACGATCGGGCGCCCGGCGTTGCGCGCGGCAGCGGCCAGTTGCTGGATGTTGGCGACCGCCGCGTCCATGCCCGAGAGGGCGAGCGGGCCGCTGAGGTATTCCTTCTGGGCATCGATGATCACGAGGGTCGCATGGCCAAGGTTGGCTGCCGCATAACCACGACCGCTGAGTTGAAACATCGTCTTTGGAACGGACATTCTGGGGGCTCCTGTGAGTGGGGCTTTTGTGACATTGTCCACTGGCTGAGCGGTTCTGTGAATCGCTACCATCGTAAGGTACGCCGTTGTTGACGTGCAGCCATGTCAAGTGGGCGGCTTGTTTAACCGAATGATGGCAATTTGGATGAAATCCGACGTATGGCCTGGGCTTTTCGTACATCGTCGGTACAGGCGAAGGCTGTTAGAATCGCCAGTCGTTTTTTCCAGGAGTCTGCCCCCGTGATCACTTCCCGCCTGCGCACCTTGCGCGACCACATCCGTTGGGCTGTCAGCCGTTTCCATGGGGAAGACCTGTTTTTTGGCCATGGCACCGACAACGCCTGGGACGAAGCCCGGCAATTGGTGCTCGGCGCCTTGCACCTGCCGTGGGAAATCGCCGACAGCTACCTGGATTGCAATCTGGAAGAAGAGGAAATCTCCCACGTGCAGCGCTTGCTGCATCGACGCATCCACGAGCGCGTGCCTACCGCCTACCTGCTGAAAGAGGCCTGGTTCTGCGGTATGTCGTTTATCGTCGACGAGCGCGTGCTGATCCCGCGTTCACCGATTGGCGAACTGATCGAAAACCGCTTCGAACCCTGGCTGGCCCAGCCACCGGCGCGCATCCTCGACCTGTGCACCGGCTCCGGTTGCATCGGCATTGCCTGTGCCTACGAGTTCCAGGACGCCGAAGTAGTGCTGGGCGACTTGTCCTTCGAAGCGCTTGAGGTGGCGAACCAGAACATCGAGCGCCATGGTGTCGACGAGCGCGTCTACACCGTGCAGGGCGACGGCTTCGACGGCCTTCCGGGCCAGCGCTTCGACCTGATCGTGTCGAACCCACCGTATGTGGATGCCGAAGACTTCGCCGACATGCCGGACGAATACCAGCACGAACCGGAGCTGGGCCTGGCCTGTGGCGATGATGGCTTGAACCTGGTGCGGCGCATGCTGGCCGAAGCGGCAGACCACCTGACCGAGAAGGGCTTGTTGATTGTCGAAGTGGGCAACAGCCAGGTGCACGTCGAGGCGCTGTATCCGGAAGTGGACTTCGCCTGGCTGGAGTTCCAGCGCGGTGGCCACGGGGTGTTCATGTTGACGGCCGAGCAGTGCCGCCAGCATCAAGCGGTCTTTGCCGCTCGGGTGTGAAGCACGCCCTGTAGGCGCCCGGCGTGCCGGCGATGGCTCTCTTGAGGCCACCATCGCCGGCAAACCGGGCGCCTACAGTTGCATTACCGGTGAGTGGCAATCCAGATCAACAACCCCGCCTGAAACACGGTAAACGCCACCAGGCAAGTAATCGTGAAGCGCAAGCCGCTGTCTTCGCGCTTGAACTTGGTGACCTTTTCTTCTTCCTTGCGCAGCTTCACTTCCTGCTCCGCCAGGTTCTGCTCGGCCTGTTGCAGCATCTGCGCGGCTTCGAGAATTTCCACGAACTGCACTTTCTCGGTGTTCCAGCTGTCGAGCACGTCGCTGACCTTGCCCGGCTGCACGTTGCCCTTGAGGTGCTGCACATCGGCGTAAGCCACATCAAACCCCTGGATGCGCAGGAAGTGATCGCGGCGCAGGCGCGTGGATTCGTTGAGGGCGTCCTTGTTGGCCAGGTCGACGCCGTCGACGCGGTAGTGCGACCACTTCTTTTTCGCCCAGGCGGCGCCTTGGGCCACCAGGAAGCGACCGATGCCACGGTTGGCCGGTTCGATTTCCAGGCTGTTGCCCGGGCCGAAGTGCACGCGGTGCGTGTCATGGTCGACCCAGATATCCAGATGGTTCTGCTCACGGCGCACGCGCTGCCCCGGCAGCTGGATGACCATGCGCAACAGGCTGTGGCGTTTGTCGTGGCGCTCGGCATAGCCGAACTGCACGAACCGCAATGGCCGCACGCCTGTGGCGCGGTCGGTGGCCAGCGGCGCCAGGCGCAGCATCTTGAAATGCTCGGCCTGAACATCCGCCCACGGCAGGGGCGCAGCGTCGACGGCCTCGGTTTTTTCAGCCGGGGTGTCGGCGATTGGTTCCGGTGTTGCTTCAGTGGTTGTCATGCGGCGCGATCCTGTCCAAGCCCAGCGAGTCGACAGTCTTTTTGCTGTCGACTCAGGGCTTATCGGCCGGTTTCTGCAGGACTGGAGGCAAATTGTCGCTTAACGGGGTTGAAGTCCGTCGATAAAGCGCACCAGGCGGCTGCCCAACTCGGCGGCGAGCGGCAGTTGCGGGTCATTGTAGGAGGCCAATTGCTGCTTTACGTCATTCGGCACGATGCGCATGACGTGGTTCATGCCTTCGATCACCGTCAATTGCGCGTCGGGCTTGGCGTTTTTCAGTTGGCGGGCATCGTCGACGCCAACCTGGATGTCGTTGGTGCCCTGGATGATCAGCGCCGGCATGTTCAGCTTGGCGAAGGCCGCCGACGGGTCGGCGCGGAACAGGCTGATCAGATACGGCTGCACGCTGGGACGGAAAATACCCTCCAGCGGGCCAGGCACATCGGCATCCACCTGGCCGGCCTTGAGGTGATCAAGGATTTCATTGCTGCGCAGCAACAGGGCAGGTGGCAAGTGGTCGGCCAGTTGCTGGCGAATCACCTGGTCGACCGGCCGCGCGCTGCCGGACAGCGAGATCACCCCGGCCGGGTCCAGTTGCGGTGCCGCCAGGGCAGCCACCAATGCGCCTTCACTGTGGCCCAGCAGGATCAGCGGGCCCATGCGTTCATCGGCCTTGAGCTGCTTGCCCCAGGCCACGGCGTCCGCCACATAGGCATCCAGGGTCAGGTTGCGTTCATCCGGGGTGGCGGCCAGGCTCGCGGCCACACCGCGCTTGTCGTAGCGCACGCTGGCGATGTTGTGCCGCGCCAGCACCCAGGCCAGGCGCTTGAGGCTGTCGTTGCGTGCGCCGTCGGCACTGTTGCCGTTGCGGTCGGTGGGACCGGAGCCGGCGATGATCAACACCACCGGTACCGGCTTGTCGGATTTGGGCAACAGGAGCGAGCCAAACAGCTCGCCGCTGCCGGTGTCCAGGCTGATGGGCCGTTGCAGGACGACAGGGGAGGCGGCGAAGCCAAGGCTGGAAAACAGGGTGAGGGTCAAAAGCAGAACTCGCAGCATCATCGCGCCATCATTGGGAAGGTGCCGGTTGGACCAACGTCTACCGGTAAGGTTTCGAGGATGAACTAGTGAGTTAGCCTGCGTATACTGGCCGCCTTAAGTTATTACGGTTGACTTGATTCAACTGATTTCACGGAGCGCTCTGCATGTCCGGCAATACCTTCGGCAAGCTGTTCACTGTCACCACCGCGGGCGAAAGCCATGGCCCGGCGTTGGTCGCCATTGTCGACGGCTGCCCGCCTGGCCTCGAGCTGTCCCTGGAAGACTTGCAGCGTGACCTCGACCGCCGCAAGCCCGGCACCAGCCGCCACACCACCCAGCGCCAGGAGCCCGACGAAGTCGAGATCCTCTCCGGCGTGTTCGAAGGCCGCACCACCGGCTGCGCCATCGGCCTGCTGATTCGCAACACCGACCAGAAGTCCAAGGACTACTCGGCGATCAAGGACCTGTTCCGCCCGGCTCACGCCGACTACACCTACCATCACAAATACGGCGAGCGCGACTACCGTGGCGGTGGCCGCAGCTCGGCCCGCGAAACCGCCATGCGCGTGGCCGCCGGCGCGATCGCGAAGAAATACCTGGCGACCCAGGGCATCGTCATTCGTGGCTACATGAGCCAACTGGGCCCGATCGAGATTCCGTTCAAGACCTGGGACAGCGTCGAAGACAACGCCTTCTTCAGCCCCGACCCGGACAAGGTGCCGGAGCTGGAGGCCTATATGGACCAGTTGCGCCGCGACCAGGATTCCGTCGGCGCCAAGATCACGGTGGTCGCCGAAGGCGTCAAGCCGGGCCTGGGCGAGCCGATCTTCGACCGCCTCGATGCCGAGCTGGCCCACGCGTTGATGAGCATCAACGCGGTGAAAGGCGTGGAAATCGGCGCCGGTTTTGCCTGCGTGTCGCAGCGCGGCACCGAGCACCGTGATGAGCTGACCCCGGAAGGCTTCCTCAGCAACAACGCCGGCGGCATCCTCGGTGGTATTTCCTCCGGGCAGCCAATCGTTGCGCACCTGGCGCTCAAGGCCACGTCAAGCATCACCACGCCGGGCCGTTCGATCGATGTGCACGGCAACCCGGTGGATGTGATCACCAAGGGCCGCCACGACCCATGTGTCGGCATTCGCGCCACGCCGATTGCCGAGGCGATGATGGCCATCGTGCTGATGGACCACCTGCTGCGCAACCGTGGGCAAAACGCTGATGTACAGGTGACCACCCCGGTGCTGGGCCAGCTGTGACCGCCTGTAGGGGTGAGCGAGCTTGCCGTGGCAAGGGCGCTTGTTCTTGCCGGGCGGCGATGCAGCCCCGGTAATGACCCCAGCCCTCCCGTACTGGCGCCTCTCCAGCTTCTACCTGTTCTACTTCGCCCTGCTCGGGGCGACGGCGCCGTTCCTGGCGCTGTATTTCGATCATCTGGGGTTCTCCAGCGCGCGCATCGGCGAGCTGGTGGCCATCCCCATGCTGATGCGCTGCGTGGCACCCAACCTGTGGGGTTGGCTCGGCGACTACACCGGTCGGCGCCTGGCCATCGTGCGCTTTGGCGCGGTGTGTACGTTGGCGAGTTTTTCGCTGATCTTCGTCAGCCACACCTACGCCTGGCTGGCCCTGGTGATGGCACTGCATGCGTTCTTCTGGCACGCGGTGCTGCCGCAGTTTGAGGTGATCACCCTGGCGCACCTGCAAAAACAGACCTCGCGCTACAGCCAGATCCGCCTGTGGGGCTCCATCGGTTTTATCCTCACCGTGGTGATCATGGGCCGTCTGTTCGACTGGCTGAGCCTGGACATCTACCCGGTAGTCGTCGTGGTGATCATGGCCGGCATCATCGGTGCCAGCCTGTGGGTGCCGAATGCGCAACCCGCCAGCCACGGCAATCGCCTGGCCGGGGAGGGGTTCCTCAAGCAGTTACGCAGCCCTGGGGTACTGGCGTTTTATGCCTGCGTGGCGCTGATGCAAATGAGCCACGGCCCGTACTACACCTTCCTCACCCTGCACCTGGAACACTTGGGCTACAGCCGTGGCACGATCGGCATGCTGTGGGCGCTGGGAGTGGTGGCGGAGGTGCTGATGTTCCTCGGCATGAGCCGCATCCTCACGCGTTTTTCGCTGCGCCGGGTGCTGCTGGCCAGTTTTCTGCTGGCGGCCCTGCGCTGGTTGCTGCTGGGATCGTTTGCCGAGTACTTCTGGGTGCTGCTGCTGGCGCAGGTCATGCACGCCGCGACTTTCGGCAGCTTTCACGCGGCGGCCATCGCCTTTGTGCAACGCAGCTTCGGCGCTAGACAACAAGGCCAGGGCCAGGCGCTGTATGCCGCGCTGGCGGGTACCGGCGGCGCGTTGGGCGCGCTGTATTCCGGCTACAGTTGGAACCTGTTGGGGCCGACCCTGACTTTCAGCATCGCCAGCGTCGCGGCCCTGGCCGCCGCCGTTATCATCGGTCTTCGATTGCAAGAGCAGAACCAAGGAAACCCTCAATGAGCTATGTCGCCGTCTACCCCGTCACTTCACCGGATACCCCGAACAAGGTCCTGACCCATGCCGACGACATCGCCGCGACCCTCGCCGAGCACGGTGTGCGGTTCGAGCGCTGGCAGCCCGCGCCGATCGAGCAGGGGGCCAGCGACGCGCAAATGATCGCGGCGTACCAGGCGCAGATCGACGCCCTGGGCTACGAGCGCGTGGACGTGTTCAGCGTCACCGGCGACCACCCGCAAAAAGACTCACTGCGCGCGCAGTTCCTCGATGAGCGCCGTTACAGTGACGATGAAGTGCGCTTCTTTATCGCCGGCCAAGGCTTGTACACCCTGCACATTGGCGACTATGTGTACGCCATACGTTGCGAAAAGCATGACCTGCTGGTGATCCCGGCGGGTATTGCACACTGGTTTGATATTGGCGAGAACCCGCATCTGGTCACGCTGCGGCTGTTCAATAACGCTCAAGGCCAGGTACCCGCGTTCACGGGAGATGAGATCGCTCGACGTTTCCCCGGATTGGACGACTGATTGCGGCGAATTACAAACATCAACCCCGATGAGTTGTTAGTTGCTGTGGGAAGAAACTTAAATTCCTGTAAGGCCCGGCTGTTTGTTGCGGGCCCTACGCCTTAATACCATTCGTTATGTAACTCTCTGCGGCATCGATGTTTATATCACCTGTCAATAGGAGGAATCCGAATGCTGACAGGGCGTCCGCCAATAAAAGGGAGAGAACTTAATGATAGGCACAGAGGAATCGTCACCGTACTGCGTGCCCGATGCCGTCAGGCGGCGGCTGAGCTTGTCCGGCAAGCCCTTGACCCCCACCGAGTTGGAGATCCTGCGCTGGGCCGCGGAAGGCAAGACGGTCTGGGAGATCAGCCAGATACGCAATACGTCCGAAGCCACGGTGAAATTCCACTTGCGCAATATCTACGGCAAGTTGGAGGTCACCAACCGCGTGCAGGCGATGAACGAGGCTGCGCGACGAGGCCTGTGCTGAATCCATGAAAAAGGGCCGCAATGCTCAACGGCATTGCGGCCCTTTTTTTGGTTGCTTGCTCAGGCCGAATGGTAAGTCGGCAGGGCAAAACGGTTCTGGCTCTGCAGCATCGAGATCTGCGGCAACTCACTGGCTTGTTCGGCCAGGTCGCGGCGAATGGCGCTGATCACCCAGGTGAGTTGATCGGCGGTGTGCAGCTGCTGGTAGGAAATCGAACGCTTGACCTGTTTGCCTTCGCTGTTGCGCAGGGTCAACAGGATGCCGCCGTCGGGACGTGGCTGGGTGGTGACGTCGTAGTTGGAGAATACTGAAGCGAATTTATCTTGGATCAGGCTCATGTCTATCAGCTCCGTTGGCTCAAGTTGGCAAGCATGGAGTGATAGGTGCAGTGATTGTGCCAGCTACCGCATTTTAAAAATATCGTTGTAAATCAGTGGCTTATAAAAAAAGAGATTTTTCGTTTTCGTGCAATTTGCATGAATGGCCATCATGCATCCTGCATTTTGCGCTGCTCAACCCGGCGAATTGCGCGTGCCGTTATCCATAAAGACTGCCCGCACGCGGCTAAATTCCTTTTTTCAGCACGCGCCCCTCGGGATACAAAACTTTTCAAATCCCGCGTGTACAGCCAAAGAGAGGCTGACGTATTTTCCTTCAATGCATTCGGCCTTCTGCCTACAAGAGAGTCGGTGTTTCTGGATCATACGAAGAATAAGAAAAAGGACGTTCCTCCATGAGCCATCCGCAAAACGACATGATCACCTGGGGCATGATGCTGCGTAAGATGCCCGCCATCGTTCGAGCCCTGCCACGGGTGGTGCGCGGCATGCGTGCCGCCAACGTCACCGATCCCCAACAGCCCTGCGGACTGGGCTGGCACTTCGAGCAAGCGGCCCTGCGCAACCCCGACGGCGCGGCGCTGTTGTATGGCGACCGCGTGCTCAGCTACCTCGAAGCCAACCAGCGCGCCAACCGTATCGCCCATCACCTGCAGGCCGAGGGCATCGGCAAGGGCGACGTGGTGGCGCTGTTTATCGAAAACCGCCCGGAACTGCTGCTGAGTGTGCTGGCCGTGGCCAAGCTCGGCGGCATCTGCGCGATGCTCAATACCGCGCAGACTCAGGGTGCGCTGGTGCACAGCCTGAACCTGGTGAGTCCGGTGGCGGTGGTGGTGGGCGCTGAGCTGGTAGCAGCCTATGACGCAGTACGTGAGCAGGTGCAGATCGAGGCCCGGCGTACCTGGTTTGTCGCCGACCAGCAACCCGCCGCCGTGCCCGAGGGCTACCTCGACCTGCTGGCCGCGAGCGCCGAGTGCGCGGAGGACAACCCCGCCAGCACTGCACAGATCTTCTTCAACGACCCGTGCTTCTATATCTACACGTCCGGCACCACCGGCCTGCCCAAGGCCGGCATCATGAAGCACGGCCGCTGGACCAAGACCGCCGTGAGTTTCGGCAGCATCGCCCTGGACATGGGCCCGCAAGACGTCCTCTATTGCACGTTGCCGCTCTACCACGCCACCGGCCTGTGCGTGTGCTGGGGGTCGGCGATTATCGGCGCGTCGGGCTTTGCCATTCGCCGCAAATTCAGCGCCAGTCAATTCTGGGATGACGCGCGCAAGTTCAAGGCCACCACCCTCGGTTACGTGGGCGAGTTGTGCCGCTACCTGCTCGACCAGCCACCCAGCGGGCTCGATCGTGATAACCAGGTCACCAAGATGGTCGGCAACGGCCTGCGCCCCGGCGTGTGGGCGCAGTTCAAGGCGCGCTACGGCGTGGAGCATATCTGCGAGCTGTACGCGGCCAGCGACGGCAACATCGGTTTTACCAACGTGCTGAATTTCGACAACACCATCGGCTTCTGCCTGCAACACTGGGCGCTGGTGGACTACGCCCACGACAGCGGTGAGCCGATCCGGGGCGCTGATGGCTTCATGCGCAAGGTGCAAACCGGCGGGCAAGGCCTGTTGCTGGCGCGGATCGATGATAAATCGCCGTTCGACGGCTACACCGACCCGGAAAAGAACCGCAAGGTGATCCTCACCGACGTGTTCGAAAAGGGCGACCGCTACTTCAACACCGGCGATTTGTTGCGCAGCATCGGCTTCGGCCATGCGCAATTTGTCGATCGCCTGGGCGACACCTATCGCTGGAAAGGCGAAAACGTCTCCACCACCGAGGTCGAGAACGTCCTGCTGCAGCACCCGCAGATCGCCGAGGTGGTGGCCTATGGGGTCGAAATCGAAAACACCAATGGCCGTGCGGGCATGGTCGCTATCACTCCGAGCGAATCCCTGGCCTCACTGGACATGCGCGAGCTGCTGCAATTCGCCCATGGCCAACTGCCGCACTATGCGGTGCCACTGTTCCTGCGGATCAAGGTGAAGATGGAAACCACCGGCACCTTCAAGTATCAGAAAGTGCGGCTCAAGGAAGAGGCGTTTGACCCGGACAAGGCCGGCAATGACCCAGTGTACGCGTGGCTGCCGGGGTCCGACTGCTACGTGCCGGTGACCGGGCAATTACTCGCGCAGATCCAGGGTGGGCAGTTCCGCTATTGATTCTGCCTATGGGCGCTTTTGACAAAAAAGCCATGACAGCTGGGAACTCCGTCGCGACACTGGCGCCTATTCAGTACCAGACACGGAGTTCCCACATGTCAGACCACGCCAAACAAATGACCGAAGACGAAGCCGCCGAATTTGCCGAGCAAGTCTTCGACGTGGCCCGCAAGGGCGATGCCGCCATGCTCGCCGCGCTGCTGGCCAAGGGCTTGCCGGCGAATTTTCGTAACCACAACGGCGACACCTTGCTGATGCTGTCCGCGTACCACGGCCACGCCGAAGCGGTCAAAGTACTGCTGGAATTCAAGGCCGACCCGCTGATCGCGAATGACAAGAACCAGTTGCCGATTGCCGGTGCGGCGTTCAAGGGCAATCTGCCGGTGGTCAAGGCGCTGATCGAAGGCGGCACGCCGGTCGAAGCGGCATCCTCTGACGGCCGCACCGCGCTGATGATGGCGGCGATGTTCAATCGCGTGGAAATGGTCGACTACCTGCTCAGCCAGGGCGCCAACCCCAAGACCACCGACGCCCAGGGCGCTACGGCGCTGGCAGCGGCGCAGACCATGGGGGCCACGGATACGGCGGCGCAGTTGCAAAAACTGGTGTAGGCTGTGCGCCCTCGAAAACCAGCCCGCTACAGGATCACCCCATGAAAACCGCCCTCGTCGAACTCATCAGCAAAATCAGCGCCGGGGTCATGGGCGCAGACGAGGTGGCGCGCATCGCCGATGAAGCGGCCCAGGCCTACGCCGACCCGGTGGCCTTCCTGGCGGCCAACCCGGACATCAACTACGACGACACCTTCCCGATCCCGTTGGGCGAGTGGGTGGTGGTTGGCAGCCTGCCGGACACGGTGCTGTTCCAGGCCGATACCTATGGCGATCTGTTTGCGCAGATCGTCGCCTCGTTCGGCCCGGGTGTGGCGTTCAACCTCAAGCCCAAGCAGTTGGCCAAGACCGAGGACCTGACCGCGCTCAATCGTATCCAGATCCAGATGAGCGCCCTGAGCCCGGAAGATGGCGGCTATGTGCTGCTGGATTTCAGCCAATTGCTCGATGATGAAATCCAGGCCGTGCTGGTCTACGGCAATGACCTGCCGCGCGTGCTCGAGTTGTGCGCTGAAATCGGCATCAAGGCCGAGCCATCCCTGGAAGCGTTGAAAGTCGCCGTACACGTCTGAAATAAAACGGAACCCCGGCCAGGGCTGACTATCCTACAAGTGCATGCCCTCACTTAGGAGCGACACCATGGGTTCCACTTTCAACGGCCTGATCGGGCTGATCATCCTGGCGCTGGATATCTGGGCGATCATCAACGTGTTCAAAAGCGGCGCGAGCACCGGGGCCAAGGTGCTCTGGATCCTGCTGATCCTGTTGTTGCCGGTACTGGGCCTGATCATCTGGGCAATCGCCGGGCCCCGCGGCAACGTGCGGATCTAAGCGCCTCACTCCCTCTGGAGTAGGCACGATAAAGGTGGGAGCGGGCTTGCCCGCGAAAGGGGTTTGCCAGTCGCTGAAGAGGGTGACTGGTCCACCGCCTTCGCGAGCAAGCCCGCTCCCACATTTGGGGTGTATTTCAAGGTTGGAGCGAGTTGTACCGACCGCTCAAATGCCGTAGCACCCCGAATCCCAAGCCCGAGCAGCGATCAAAACTGTGGGAGCGGGCTTGCCCGCGAAAGCGGTGGGTCAGTCGCCGCAGAGGGTGGCTGGCCTGGCGCCTTCGCGAGCAAGCCCGCTCCCACATTTATGTTTCGAAATATTCTGCGCACACAATTTTCACATCCCATCCAAGACAATTCGCCCGCTCAAACCTCCCAGCCAAAGGCTCTATCTCAACTGCCATTAAAGGCGGGGCAGGGGTGCACGTTCAGTAATTAATAGCCTTGCCGGCTTTGATCGGGCACCATTTGCGCCACCGCGTTAACCGCCTACCCCAGCCAGCCTGGGCGAGGGACGGACGCCACTGCATTATTTCGCAACTTAAACTTCCAATGGGTCCTGAAACGACATGGCAAACCCGGACGCCCTGAGTCAGCAGCGAGCTTCTAATCGCCTGCTGCAACCGACCGTCAAATCCCATCTGGCTTACACGCTGCTCTGCGCACTGGTCATGATGGTGATGTTCTCGCTGCTGCGCCTGGCGCTGCTGGTGTACAACCGCGAGATGATCCTCGACACCCCGGCCTCGACCTTCCTCGAAGCCTTCGCCAACGGCCTGCGTCTGGACCTGCGCCTGGTGGTGTACCTGATCATCCCATTGCTGCTGGCGCTGTTCAGCGTACGGGCGATGGCGGCACGTGGGTTCTTCCGTTTCTGGCTGACCGTAGCGTCCAGCATCGCGCTGTTCCTGGGCCTGATGGAAATGGACTTCTACCGCGAGTTCCACCAGCGCCTCAACGGCCTGGTCTTCCAGTATGTGAAGGAAGACCCGAAAACCGTGATGAGCATGCTCTGGTACGGTTTCCCGGTGGTGCGCTACCTGCTGGCATGGGCCGTGGGCACGTTGATCCTGAGCATCGCGTTCAAGGGCGCCGACCGCGCCACTCGCCCGCGCGGCCCGTTCAGCGGTGGCAGCATCGGCACCCGCCAGGTCGCACCGTGGTACAGCCGCATCGCGGTGTTCGTGGTTTGCCTGCTGATCGCCGTGGTCGCCGCACGTGGCACCCTGCGCCAGGGCCCGCCGCTGCGTTGGGGTGATGTCTACACCACCGAATCGAACTTCGCCAACCAACTGGGCCTCAACGGCACCTTGTCGCTGATCGCGGCCGCGAAGTCGCGCTTCTCCGAAGACCGCTCGAACATCTGGAAGGCGACCCTGGATCAGCCACTGGCGACCCAGACCGTGCGTGACATGCTGGTGCTGCCGCAGGAAAAGCTGGTGGATGCCGACATCGCCGCCGTGCGCCGTGACTACACGCCACCGGCCGAGAAGACCCTGCCGATCAAGAACGTGGTCGTGATCCTGATGGAAAGCTTCGCCGGTCACTCGGTCGGCGCGCTGGGGCGTCCGGGCAACATCACGCCGTACTTCGACAAACTGTCCAAGGAAGGCCTGCTGTTCGACCGCTTCTTCTCCAACGGCACCCACACCCACCAGGGCATGTTCGCCACCATGGCGTGCTTCCCGAACCTGCCGGGCTTCGAATACCTGATGCAGACCCCGGAAGGCAGTCACAAGCTGTCGGGCCTGCCGCAGTTGCTCAGTGCGCGCAAGTTTGACGACGTGTATGTCTACAACGGCGACTTCGCCTGGGACAACCAGTCGGGTTTCTTCAGCAACCAGGGCATGACCAACTTCATCGGCCGCAATGACTTCGTCAACCCGGTGTTCTCCGACCCGACCTGGGGCGTGTCCGACCAGGACATGTTCAACCGTGGCCTGGAAGAGTTGAAAGCCCGCGAAGGCGGCAAGCCGTTCTACGCGCTGCTGCAAACCTTGTCCAACCACACCCCGTACGCATTGCCGACTCCGTTGCCGGTGGAGAAAGTCACTGACCGTGGCAGCCTCAACGAGCATTTGACGGCCATGCGTTACTCCGACTGGGCCCTGGGCCAGTTCTTTGAAAAGGCCCGCAAGGAGCCGTACTTCAAGGAAACCCTGTTCGTGATCGTCGGCGACCACGGTTTCGGCAACGAACAGCAAATCACCGAGATGGACCTGGGCCGCTTCAACGTGCCGATGCTGATGATTGCACCCGGCATGCAAGAGAAGTTCGGCGAGCGTGACCACACCGTGGGCACCCAGATCGACATCGTGCCGACCATCATGGGCCGTCTCGGTGGCGACACCCTGCACCAGTGCTGGGGCCGTGACCTGCTCAACCTGCCGGAAGGCGACAAGGGCTTCGGCGTGATCAAGCCGTCCGGCAGCGACCAGACGGTAGCCTTGGTCACCGCCGACCGGATCCTGGTATTGCCCAAGGAAATGCCGCCGAAACTGTGGGAATACGAACTCGGCGCCAACCCTACCGGCAAAGTGATCCCTGAATCGCCGGACGAGGCTGCACTCAAGCAGCGACTCGAGTCGTTCCTGCAAACCGCCACCAAGAGCCTGCTGGATAACACTGCCGGCGTGGTGAATGGTAAGCCGGACTAACTAACCGGCAATAAAAAAGAGGCCTTTTTCAAGGCCTCTTTTTTTTGCATCTTTTTTAATACCGGGTGGCGGTTATATCCGACCCAGCAGCAACAGCACCAACAGCACCACCAGCACTACACCGAGGATACCCGACGGGCCATAACCCCAGTTACGCGAGTGAGGGAACACTGGCAGACCACCGACCAGCAACAGGATCAGGATAATGATCAGAATGAGGCTCATAGTTTTTTTCCTTATAGGCCTTCTGCAAAGACCGGTTATTAAACGAGAGGCCCGTCATTTAAATTCGGACGCCTTAACAACTCCGACTGCACCACGACGGAGAAAATTCCGTGTTTTTTTAAAGCATTTCGCACACAGGCTTATTTCTTTTAATGCGTTCGCAACTGCAGCTCATAAGTTGAAAAAGATTGAACTTAGGCTATACGCCGGCATCCGACCCGGCCTGCGGTTTGCCTGGGGCATTCATCAATCTGATGGTGCGTGGGTGCGGGAAAAACCTTCGCTACACTGCCGGTCACTTCTTCTGTGAACCACAAGGCTACTTCCTATGCAAAATCGCATGATGATCACTGGCGCCGGGTCCGGCCTGGGTCGTGAAATCGCTCTGCGCTGGGCCCGTGAGGGTTGGCAGTTGGCCTTGTCGGACGTCAGTGAGCCGGGCTTGCAGGAAACCCTCAGGCTGGTGCGAGAGGCCGGTGGCGAGGGTTTTATCCAGCGCTGCGACGTGCGCGACTACAGCCAGCTCACCGCGTTTGCCCAGGCCTGCGAGGTGAAGCTGGGCGGCATTGATGTGATCGTCAACAATGCGGGCGTGGCCTCGGGTGGGTTCTTCGCCGAGCTGTCGCTGGAGGATTGGGATTGGCAGATCGCGATCAACCTGATGGGGGTGGTCAAGGGCTGCAAGGCGTTTCTGCCGCTGCTGGAAAAGAGCAAGGGCCGCATTATCAACATCGCGTCGATGGCGGCGTTGATGCAGGGCCCGGCCATGAGCAACTACAACGTGGCCAAGGCCGGTGTGGTGGCCTTGTCGGAGAGCCTGCTGGTGGAACTCAAGCAGCAAGAGGTCGGGGTGCACGTGGTGTGCCCGTCGTTCTTCCAGACCAACCTGTTGGATTCGTTCCGCGGACCGACCCCGGCAATGAAGGCGCAGGTGGGCAAGTTGCTCGAGAGTTCGCCGATCTCGGCAGCGGACATTGCCGACTACATCTACCAGCGGGTGGCGGCGGGCGAGTTCATGATCCTGCCCCATGAGCAGGGGCGGATGGCGTGGGCGTTGAAGCAGAAGAATCCGCAGTTGCTGTACGACGAGATGACAGTGATGGCCGACAAGATGCGCGCCAAGGCCCAGGGTCAAAGCGCCAAGGCTTGAACCCAGGCTGGCCGGTGAGGGTGCTGTCGAAGGCAATATTTCGTCAGGTCTGTCAGGCAAATTACCAACGTTTGTAGGTGCTGGCTGATTTGTTTGCAAGCCATTGATGGCGCCCATCCATGCGCGCATGGTCAAGGTCCTGAGACTCAAAAAGGACAACGACCATGCTGGTATTAAGCCGTACTGTCGACGAAATCATCTCCATCGGCGACACCATCGCCGTGCACATCCTTGAGGTGAACGGTAACCAGGTGAAATTCGGGGTAGAGGCACCGACCGGGGTGCATGTTCATCGTGCCGAGGTCTATCAGAAAATCCTCGAGCGCCAAGGCGCTGCCACCCATCCGGTGCTGGTGCCCAACCCCTGAATAACCTCGGTCAGTCGAACAGATGCTTGGGCACATCGTGCTTGAGCATCAACTGGCACTGCTCGCTTTCCGGGTCGAACACGATCAATGCCTGGCCCTTGGTCAGCGCCTGGCGCACGCGCAATACACGGGTTTCCAGGGGCGTGTCGTCGCCATTGTCGGTGCCGTCACGGGTGACGAAATCTTCGATGAGGCGGGTCAGGGTGTCGACTTCAAGCGCGTCGTAGGGAATCAGCATACAAGCCTCACATAGAGAATCCCGGCGATGCTACTGCGCCGGGACTCCAGTTGCCAGTCTTCAGGACTTGTTGCCCACCAGGCTGTCCACCGACGGCACGCGGGTATCGCTCTCCATCTGTGTTTCATGCTCGATCTGGTGACTGAACCGATCCAGTGAGCCCTGGGCCGGCTGGGCGTCGCTGGCGAACACGGGCGGGCTGAGGATGTAGGCGCTCAACAACCGGCTCAGGGCGGCGAGGCTGTCAATATGCGTGCGCTCGTAGCCATGGGTTGCATCGCAACCAAACGCCAGCAACGCGGTGCGGATGTCGTGGCCGGCGGTCACGGCCGAGTGAGCATCACTGAAGTAGTAGCGGAACAGGTCACGGCGCACCGGCAGTTCGTTGTCGGTTGCCAGTCGCAACAGGTGCCGCGACAGGTGATAGTCATACGGCCCGCCGGAATCCTGCATCGCCACGCTCACGGCATGCTCGCTGGAATGCTGGCCGGGGGCGACCGGGGCGATATCGATACCGACAAACTCGCTCACGTCCCAGGGCAGGGCAGCCGCGGCGCCGCTGCCGGTTTCCTCGGTGATGGTGAACAGCGGATGGCAGTCGATCAGCAACGGCTCGCCGCTGTCGACGATGGACTTGAGGGCCGCGAGCAGGGCGGCGACGCCGGCCTTGTCGTCCAGGTGACGTGCGCTGATATGCCCGCTCTCGGTGAACTCCGGCAGCGGGTCGAACGCCACATAGTCACCAATGCTGATGCCCAGGGAATCGCAGTCGGCGCGGGTCGCGCAGTAGGCGTCCAGGCGCAATTCGACGTGGTCCCAGCTCACTGGCATTTCATCCACGGCGGTGTTGAACGCATGCCCCGAGGCCATCAACGGCAGCACGCTGCCACGGATCACGCCGTTGTCGGTGAACAGGCTGACGCGGCTGCCTTCGGCAAAGCGGCTCGACCAGCAACCTACCGGCGCCAGGGTCAAGCGACCGTTGTCCTTGATCGCGCGCACGGCGGCGCCGATGGTATCCAGGTGTGCGGAGACGGCGCGGTCGGGGCTGTTTTTCTGGCCCTTGAGGGTGGCGCGAATGGTGCCGCGCCGGGTCATTTCAAACGGAATGCCGAGCTCTTCCAGGCGCTCGGCGACGTAGCGCACGATGGTGTCGGTAAACCCGGTCGGGCTGGGAATGGCGAGCATTTCCAGCAAGACTTTTTGCAGGTAATTGAGGTCCGGTTCGGGGATGGTTCGAGTCATGAAAACTCCTCGTGAGGTGAGCGCGCTATTGGAGCGAGCGGGCTGGTTGTGGCGTGGCGAGCGGGCTAATTGTGGTGAGCGAGTTAATTGTGGTGAGCGGGCTTGCCCCGCGTTGGGCTGCGAAGCGGCCCCAAAACCTGCCAGTCAGTTCTGGCTGGAAAAACGCGGCGCCTGGATGGGGGCTGCTTCGCAGCCCAACGCGGGGCAAGCCCGCTCGCCACAACAGTCCTGCTTGCCACAACAGTTCTGCCTGTCATGACAGCCCTGCCTGCCACAACAGTTCTGCCTGTCATGACAGCCCTGCTTGCCAAAACAGCCCTGCCTGCCAGACACAGCCTGCTTGCCACCACGCACATGCTCTCCACAACAGCCCGGCTCTCCACTGGGTTATTGAGCGGTCGGCTGGCTATGGGGAAACAACAAGTCCACAAACTTCTCCGCCGTCGGCTGCGGCTCATGGTTGGCCAGGCCGGCGCGTTCGTTGGCTTCGATAAATACATAGTCCGGTTGGTCTGCGGCGGGCACCATCAGGTCCAGGCCCACCATGGGGATGTCCAGGGCGCGGGCGGCGCGTACGGCGGCGTCGACCAGCGTGGGGTGCAGGATGGCGGTGACGTCTTCCAGGCAGCCGCCGGTGTGCAGGTTGGCGGTGCGGCGCACGGCCAGGGTCTGGCCCCGCGGCAGAATGCTGCTGTAGTCGTAGCCGGCCGCCTGCAGGGTGCGTTCGGTCTCGGCGTCCACGGGGATTTTGCTTTCGCCGTCGGTGGCCGCCTGGCGCCGCCGACTCTGGGCTTCGATCAATGCCCCGATGGAATGCTGGCCGTCGCCGGTGACTTCGGCAGGGCGGCGGATCGCGGCGGCGACCACCTCGAAGCCGATCACCAGGATGCGCAGGTCGAGGCCCTGGTGGAAACTTTCGAGCAACACGCGGCTGTCGAACTGGCGCGCCGCTTCGATGGCCTGCTGCACCTCTTCAATGGTCTGCAGATCCACTGCCACGCCTTGGCCTTGCTCACCATCCAGCGGCTTGACCACGATGCGCTGGTGTTCGTCGAGGAACTCCAGGTTGTCATCGGCGCTGCCCGCAAGTTGCTGCGATGGCAGTTTCAATCCGGCAGCTTTCAACACCTTGTGGGTCAGGCTTTTGTCCTGGCACAGGGTCATGCTGATCGCGCTGGTCAAATCGCTCAGTGACTCGCGGCAGCGCACGCGGCGTCCGCCATGGCTCAGGGTGAACAGGCCGGCATCGGCGTCATCCACCTGCACATCGATGCCGCGTCGGTGCGCCTCTTCGACGATGATCCGCGCGTAGGGGTTGAACCCCGCCTGCGGACCCGGGCCGAGGAACAACGGCTGGTTGATGCCGTTCTTGCGCTTGATCGCAAAGGTCGTCAGCGCGCGAAAGCCGAGCTTGGCGTAGAGGTTCTTGGCCTGGCGGTTATCGTGCAGCACCGACAGGTCGAGGTAACTCAAGCCACGGCTCATGAAGTGCTCGACCAGGTGGCGCACCAATACTTCGCCGACGCCAGGACGCGTACAGTGCGGGTCCACCGCCAGGCACCAGAGGCTGCAGCCGTTTTCCGGGTCGTGGAAGGCTTTCTGGTGATTGAGGCCCATCACACTGCCGATCACCGCGCCGCTGTCTTCATCCTCGGCCAACCAATACACCGGGCCACCTTGATGGCGCGGGGTCAGGCGCTCAGCGTCGACCGGCAACATGCCCCGCCCTTGATAGAGCTGGTTGACTGCCGCCCAGTCTGCCTCGGTCTGCACCCGGCGAATGCGGAAACCGCGAAACACCCGGGTGGCCGGACGATAGTCGCTGAACCACAGGCGCAGGGTGTCGGAGGGGTCGAGAAACAACTGCTGCGGATCGATCCCGAGGATCTGCTGCGGCGCCGCCACGTACAGGGCGATGTCGCGCTCACCAGGCTGCTCGTTGAGCAGTTCCTCGGCCAGGCTCGCGGGGTCGGGAAAGGTATGGCCGATCAACAGCCGGCCCCAGCCGCAATGCACGGCAATCGGCTCGGCGGCCAGCGGGCTGCCATCTTCGGCCAGTCGGGCTTGCAGGCGCTCGTAGGTTGGCGCCTGGCCCTTGAGCAAGCGTTGGCTGTAAGCCGCTGCATGGGGTTTCATCAATCAGATTCCTTGTTCGCTGAGCCACAGGTTCAGCGCCGCCAGTTGCCACAGCTTGGAGCCGCGCAGCGGGGTCAGTTGGCCTTGCGGATCGGTCAGCAGGCGGTCGAGCATGGCCGGATTGAACAGGCCACGGTCCTGGCTCGGGTCGAGCAGCAACTCGCGCACCCAGTTGAGGGTGTCGCCTTGCAAATGCTTGAGGCCGGGGACCGGGAAGTAACCTTTCTTGCGGTCGATGACTTCGCTCGGGATCACCCGGCGCGCCGCTTCCTTCAACACTTGCTTGCCGCCGTCGGGCAGCTTGAATTTGCCTGGCACGCGGGCCGACAGTTCCACCAGGCGGTAGTCCAGGAACGGCGTACGCGCTTCCAGGCCCCAGGCCATGGTCATGTTGTCGACGCGTTTGACCGGGTCGTCCACCAGCATCACGGTGCTGTCCAGGCGCAGCGCCTTGTCCACGGCCGCATCGGCACCGGGCATGGCGAAATGTTCGCGCACGAAGTCACCGGCGGCGTCGTTGGCGGTCAGCCATTTCGGCCCGACGGTGGCGGCGTAGTCGTCATAGCTGCGGTCAAAGAATGCTTCGCGGTAGGCCGCATACGGATCGCTGGCGCCATCGACCTGCGGGTACCAGTGGTAACCCGCGAACAGCTCGTCGGCACCCTGGCCGCTCTGCACCACCTTGCAATGCTTGGCTACTTCCCGCGACAGCAGGTAGAAGGCGATGCAGTCGTGGCTGACCATCGGCTCGCTCATGGCGCGGAAGGCCGCCGGCAATTGTTCGATGATCTCGCTTTCGGCGATGCGCAACTGATGGTGGCGCGTGCCGTAGTGCTTGGCGATCAGGTCCGAGTACTGGAATTCGTCGCCACGCTCGCCGCCGGCGTCTTCAAACCCGATGGAGAAGGTCGACAGGTCCTGCACGCCCACTTCACGCAGCAGGCCGACGAGCATGCTCGAGTCGACGCCGCCGGACAGCAGCACACCGACATCCACGGCGGCGCGTTGACGAATCGCCACGGCTTCGCGGGTGCTGTCGAGTACGCGGTCGGTCCAGTCTTCGAGGGTGAGGTTGCGCTCATCCTCGTGCGGGCCGTAGGGCAGGGTCCACCAGGTTTTCTGCTCGGTGGTGCCGTCGGCGTCGATGCGCATCCAGCTGGCCGGCGGCAGTTTTTCGATACCTGCCAGCAAGGTGCGTGGTGCAGGCACCACGGCGTGGAAGTTCAGGTAATGGTTGAGCGCCACCGGATCGAGGATCGGGTTGATATCGCCGCCCTTGAGCAGCGCCGGCAAGGCCGAGGCGAAGCGCAAACGCTGGCCGGTACGCGACAGGTACAACGGCTTGACGCCGAGACGGTCGCGGGCGATGAACAGGCGCTGGGCATCGCGCTCCCAGATGGCGAATGCAAACATGCCATTGAGCTTGGGCAGCAGGGCCTCGCCCCAGGCGTGATAGCCCTTGAGCAGCACTTCGGTGTCGCCACCGGAGTAGAAGGCGTAGCCGAGGGCTTCAAGCTCCTGGCGCAATTCCGGGAAGTTATAGATCGCGCCGTTGAACGCCAGGGACAGGCCCAGTTGGGCGTCGACCATCGGTTGGGCGGAGCCGTCCGACAGGTCCATGATTTTCAGGCGTCGATGGCCCAGGGCAATCGGCCCTTGGGCATGGAAGCCCCACGCGTCAGGTCCGCGTGGCGCCAAGTGATGGGTGATTCGTTCCACCGCTGCCAGGTCGGCAGGTTGGTGATCGAAACGCAATTCTCCAGCTAATCCGCACATAGAGTCCTTACCGGTTTTTCCGTTGGGGAGGGATAGAAATGCACGCGCCAATACAGCGGGTACCTAGGGACTGACCCCACGCCCATGTGCGGAGTTTTAGATCAATAAGTTATATGGCAAACGGCCGCCCCTGCCTGCGAAGTGCCCCCCGGCCCGCGTGGCGTGGGCCAACGTGGCGGTAACCAGATCACGTTCAGGTACAAAAACCAGGGCGCTCCAGTGCTTGAACGCGCAACTATTTGAACCCTTTGGCGAGGAGGGTGGGCTTATCGTGCTGCGTCATTGTTCAACGCAATGAAGGAACGTTGTTAATGACGCAAACAGTTGATTTGAGCCAGGCCGTCGCGCCTGTGACTCAGGATGAAACGATGGCCGCGCTGCTGGGAGTCACCGGCGACCTGGACAAGGCGCAAGTGCTGTATGAGCAACTGCCGGCCTGGTTGGTCAAGGCTGATGCCGAGGTGCTGCACGGCATCGAGCGGGCGCATGCGCTGAGTGAACGGCCGCGGGAAAAACTGCAGCGGCTGCTGCGCCGCCTCAAGCCCCTGGATCAGTTTTGCCGCGAACGGCTCGGCGCCTTCCTGGCGAGCAAAGGCCTGGCTGGACTGGACATCGATAATGACACCCTGGATCTGCCCCGGCGTTCATTCAGCGGTGTGAGTGCAGACCTTGGCGGCATGCTGATCGAGACCATCAACCTGGAGCGGCACAGCCTGTTGCAGGCCGCCATGCAGAACTTTTCCGACGCCTCGGCCGCGGTGGGCGGGCTACCGATCAACGCGGTCGTGCGTATCGGGCCAAAGCGCGCGATTGCGCAACACCCCACCGCGCATACCTTTGTCGGTTACTGTCGCGAGTTGAACCTGGGCGCGGCTTATCAGGCGCATATCCGTGAAGTGTTCAACCTGCCTGCTCCCGGTGAGGGTCAACTGGACATTGGACGGGGCTATAACCCGGCGGTCAGCGAGGTTGGCCAGCCTCGCTGCCTGGACATGCAGATCGACCTGCATGTGGCCTATGGCAAGGGCGATATCGACGCCCCCACCCGTGCGTTGTTGCTCGACGTGGTCAGGCTCGACCTGCCAGCCGCTGAGGTTCCAAACGTGTGGTTCAACCGCCAACCGTTGACCTGGCAGGGCTTGAACATAGACGGGGCTTGCCTGTGGGGCGTGCTGGTGTTTTCCAGCACGGCGGCCGAGGGTCTTTCCCGCGGACCGATCGTGGTGTACATGCCCAATGAGCCGGTGCGCCCGTGGTACCGCTATGAGTCCCTGGAGCAGTTCAAGGTCTACCTGACGCTCAAACTCCAGGTCGGCTCCTATCGCACGTTTTTCACCGGCTATCTGGATGAGTCCGAGCGCTTCGATTTTTTTCAGCGCTTTGACCAGAACAAAACGTTGATACGGGTGGAGCCGCTGGCGGTAACCAGCAATGTGTCGACGTTTTTTTTCAATGCCTGTGTCGGCAAGATACGCCTCGATGCCCTGGTACTGGCGGTGCCCAACGCCCAGGCCGATGACGATGCGCGCAAGGAGCGCGTCCAGAATTACCTGGATATCGGCCTGACCCTGCTGAATGTCGCGGGGTTGATGGTGCCGGTCATCGGGCAACTGATGATGGGCGTGGCGGTCGGGCAGATTCTTGGGGAGGTCTTCGATGGGGTGGACGATTGGGTCCACCAAGACAAGCACGAAGCGCTCAGGCACCTGACCAACGTCGCTGAAAACCTGGCCGCCATGGCCTTGTTCGCGGCGGGGACGAGCGTGATGGGGCGGCTGTGGCGATCTACCCCTGCCACGTCGCGGCTGTACGAGAAAGTCGAAGGTGTGCGCATGCCGGACCAATCCACGCGGTTATGGCGTACCCGTCCCGAGCCCTATCAGCAGTCCCTGTCGCTGCACGGCCGGGTTGCCGGTCCGCGAGGGGTGTATCAGGTCGACGGCCAGTCCTACGTGAATATCGACGGTGCGGTGTATTCGATCACCTTCGATGCCCGTACCGGCCGTTGGAGAGCCCTGCACCCGCGACGTGCCTCGGCGTATCAGCCGCCGGTGAGCCACAACTTCCAGGGCGGCTGGCAGTTCTCGTTCGAGCGTCCCTATGAGTGGGAAAGTGTCGAATACATCCTGGGGCGGCTCGACCCGAGCCTGAAGTCCTTTACCCCGGAACAATTGCGCCAAATCGCCGCCATCACCGATATGAACTTGCCCCGCCTGCAGCAACTGGCCAGGGACAACCTGCCATTGCCGGAACGGTTGCGCGATTGTGCGCAGCGCATGCGGCAGAACCAGAGTATTCGCGACCTGATCTGGCAAATGGACCATCAAGCCCCCCTCGACGCGACGACCTCCCACGTGCAGATGCAGGCGCTGCCGTTGATGGACGGCTGGCCCAAAGGGCGGTTTTTCGAACTGCTGGACGACGAAGGCTATGTGCTTGAGCGTCACCCTGACACTGCGCCTTTCGACTACGAAGACCTGAGCATCCACCTGACCACGCAGCAACTGAAAAGCGGGCAGATCCTGCCGACATTGCTGGCCGCCCTGGACGATGAAGAAAAGGTGACACTGCTGGGCGGCGCCTTTCAGCCAGGCGAGGCGCAAGCGATCCTGGCGCGGCGCCTCGCAGCATCGCTCAAGCAGCAACATCGAGCGGTGTATGAACGGCTGCGAGCGCATGCCGACTTCACCGAGCAGGCGGATCATGGGTTGCTCAAGGACCGTCATCCGCAGTTGCCTATTCGGCTCGCCTGGGAAGTCATGAGTGAAGCCTCCACCGCCGAGCGCCTGCGCTTGCGTCATACCCGGCGCGTGCCGCTGCGCCTGCGCCAATGGGCGCGCGCGACCGAGGAGGCGCTGGACGAAGACGAGGCCCTGATGGGCCTGTACGTACCGGAGGTGGCCACCGATGCCACCCGCCGCATCGCCACCGGCCTGCTGCGCGTGGTGCCGGGCTGGCCCGAGGACCTGGTGCTGCAAGTGCGCCGTGAGCGCTTGCGGGGCGATATTCTCGCCCAGGTGGGCGATACAGAGGCCGCCGCCACGCGTGTGCTGGTTCAGTCGGCGAAGGGCTTTCGCGCCCACGATGGGCAGGGGGTGTCGCTGGGGGCGCTGGCCGGTGGTCCGGAAGGGTTTTACACGGCCCTGCTCGACTGTCTGTCCGCCGAGCACATCGAGGCAATGGGACTCGACGGAAACGAAATGGCCAGTCGCCTGCGCCACACCCTTATCGGTAAGGCTGAGGATGAGCGCAGCCGGATGGCCCGTTACCTGTGGCCGGAACGAGCGCTGCCTGAGGAACCGGCCCTGTCGTGCGTGCAGGCCACGCCGATGGGGTGGCAGCAATATCCCCATGGCCTGATGCGCAAGGTCAGAAAGCTCTACCCCTTGTTTGATGACTCGCGCATCGCGACTTTCCTGCAAGCCCTGGGCTCCGATCACCTGTCCCGCGCCAAAGCCGTGCGTGCCCTTGAAGAACAATATGAGGCGTTGCATCGGGCCCTGAAGCTGTGGACCAAGGACAAGGTCGCACAATCCGACCAGGCCCTGCTTGACCTGCGCCTGGCGCGCCATCAGGCCGCAGAAGCGATCAAGCGCAGTTGGCAATACGCGACGTTGAGTCGGGATGTGGCGGCTCGCCAGGTCCCGATCCTGAATCTTGACGGCATGGCCGTTGGCGCCTTGCCGACCCTGCCGCCAGGTGTCCATTTCGGGCATGTCCGGCAGTTGTCGTTGAAGCGGATGGGGCTCAACGACGACGTCGGGTATTTCCTCAAGCACTTCAAGGGCCTGAATTTCCTCGAACTGACGGGTAACCGCATCACGCGGCTGCCGGAAGTGCTCCAGCAAATGAAGCAGCTCAGTCACTTGTACCTGGACCACAATCAACTGCAACTGACCGAGTACACCCGCACCAAACTCGCCGACCTCAAGGCGCTGCAAGTGCTGAACCTGAACGACAACCCGCTGCTGGACTCACCGGTGGTCTACAAGATGCTCGATCTGCAGACCCTGGCCTTGCGCAATTGCCGGCTGACAAGCCTGCCGACCGGCATTATGCGCATTCCCCACCTGAACCGACTCGACCTGCGCGCCAACGATATCGTCAGCTTGCCGCCGTGGTTGTTCGACACCGAGCAGCGCAAGCCCGAGAACATCCACCTGGAGCAAAACCCGCTGGATGCCGGCACCCGCCAGCTACTGAACCATTACCGCGACGAGACGGGGGTGGGCATGGGTTTTTTTGAAGATGACATTGGCCGGTTACACGAACAGCGGGCCAAGGCCCTGTGGCTGGGGGATGAACGGCTGGCGGGGCACGCGCAGCAAGCCGAGATCTGGCTGGGGCTTCGCGATGAGCCGGCTTGCGACGGACTGTTCAAGCTGCTGGCAGGGCTGAGTGATACCGCAGACAGCGTGCACGTGCGAGAGGACCTGCACCGGCGCGTCTGGAACGTGTTGGAAGCGATGGCAGAGGATGTCGAGTTGCGCGGCCAAGTGTTCGAGCTCGCCGCCACGCCGTTGAACTGTGATGACAGCGCCGCCGACAGTTTCAGTAATGTGGAGGTACTGGTTCTGGTCCGCAAAGCCGTGCGACAGGTCGAAACGGGCGAGGCGCAGACGCGGCCGCTGCTGCGCTTGGGCAGGGGCTTGTTTCGTCTCGATCGGCTGGCGTCCATCGCCCGTCGCCATAGTGTCGCGCATCCGACGGTCGACCCGCTGGAGGTCAGCCTGGCTTATCGGACTGGCCTGGTCGAGCGCCTGCACTTGCCGGGGCAGCCTCGCCACATGCGCTATGCCAGCCTCGGCGGGGTCACCCAGAACATGCTCAGAATGGCCGAAGCGCAGGTCAAGGAGGCTGAGCTTTCGCCGCTGCTTCTGAAGTACCTGGCGAATCTGCCGTGGTGGCAAAACTACTTGAAAAAGACCCAGAGCGGCTCGTTTGAAACCTTGAACGAACCATTCATCAGCCGCTCGGACACGCTGTTCGAGCAGCGTGAAGCCCTGGATGACGCCACCTACAAAAACCGTATCGATCAGATCAGTGACGACCGGCAACGGGCGGAGTCCGCCGAGCTTGAACGCCTGACCCAGGAGGCGTTGAGGCTGGATGACCTGGGTGGCTGTGCATTGCCAACGGTGCACTGAGCCTGCGCTCAGCGCGGATTTTTCACGGCGTTGCTGCGAATCAAGGCCCGCACCGCGAAGCGGTTCGGGTGGCAGGCCTCGGCCACACTGCGCGGCAGGGGCAGCGGCTCGTTGTCCAGCCAGGCTGCCAGTAGCTCGCCGGACAGCGGCGCGGTGATAAGGCCCCGCGAGCCGTGGCCGCTGTTGACGTACAGACCGTCCAGCCACGGGCAGGCGGCTTGCGGGGCGTGGCGGGCGTCCTTGCGCAGCGCATCGTAGGCCAGGTCGAAGGCCTCGGGGTCGGCGAGCGGGCCGACAATCGGTAGGTAATCCGGACTGGTGCAGCGAAATGCAGCGCGGCCTTGCAGGGCATCCGGGGCGAGGCTGGCCGCCTGCAGGCGCCGGGCCAGGTCCGGGGAGATTTCCTCCAGCAGCTCGAGGTTGCCGGCATGCTCGGCAGCAGTGGGGGCGAGGTCATCGCTGTGGAAATCGAAGCTGGCCCCTAGTGTGTGTTCACCCAGGCGTGGCGGCGCCACATAACCTTCGGCGCACACCACCGTGGCCAAGGCCTGGCTGTCGGCGGTCTGGGGCAACCGGGTGATTTGCCCGCGAATACGCTTGAGGGGCAACGCGGCGCTGGCAGCAAAACGCTTGACCTCGGCGGCACCGGCCAGCACTACCACCGGGGCACTGGCGAGCAACTGCTCACCGTCCCAGGCCTGCCAATGGTCGTCGACTTTGCGCAGCTCCAGCACCTCGTGATGGGCCAGCACGTTGATCCCGGAGTGGCTTGCCTGCCACTGGCAGAGGGCGGGCGGGTGCACCCAGCCACCTTCGGGGAAAAACAGCCCGCCATGCTCCAGGCCAACCCCGGCGCGCACCTGGGCCTGATCCCGGTCCAGCAGGTGCAGCAAGTCCGGAGCGAACGCCCCGGCCAGTTGCGCCTGGCGTTCGGCCTCCTTGGCATTGAAGGCCAGTTGCAGCACGCCGCAGCCATCCCAATCCACCCCCCGGTGCAGGTGTTCCAGCAGGCGCCGGGTATGCCCGAAGCCGCTGACAATCATCTGCGACAAGGCGGTGCCGTGGGCGGACAGCTTGAGGTACAGCACCCCCTGCGGATTGCCGGAGGCCTCCTGGGCCAGGGCCTCATGCCGCTCCAGCAGGCTGACGCGCCAACCGCGTGCAGCCAGGCTGGCGGCGCTGGCGCAACCGGCCAGGCCACCACCGATCACCAGGGCGTGGCGCTCGCCATGGAGCGCGGGAGGGCGCGCGAACCAAGGTTTGACCGCAGCCGGCGCGGGCGTCTCGGCGGGCCAGCCGAGAAACTCACCGCGCAGGATTTCCCATTTATGACCGATGCCCGGCGTGCGCTTCATCTTGAAACCGGCGGCGTTGATCAGGCGCCGTACCCAGCCGGTGCTGGTGAAGGTGCTGATGGTCGAGCCGGGGGCTGCCAGGCGTGCCAGTTCGGCGAACAGCTCGGCGGTCCACATCTCGGGGTTTTTCGCCGGGGCGAAGCCGTCGAGAAACCACGCGTCGACCTGGGCGTCCAGCTGCGGCAATTGCTCCATGACATCGCCGATCAGCAGGGTCAGGGTCACCCGGCCGTTATCCAGCACCAGTTGCTGGAAGCCTGGATGGATGGCGATGTACTGGGCCAGCAGTTGCTCGGCGAAGGGCTGCAGTGGCGGCCAGAGGGCGAGGGCGCGCTGCAGGTCGGCGTGGCTCAGCGGGTACTTTTCCACGCTGACAAAATGCAGGCGCGCACCGGCCACGGCGTGCTGTTCGAACAACTGCCAGGCGCAGAGAAAGTTCAAGCCGGTGCCGAAGCCGGTCTCGCCAATCACCAGCCGCCCGCCCACCGGCAGGGCCGCAAAGCGTTCCTGCAAGCGGTTCTGCTCGAGGAACACATAGCGGGTTTCTTCAAGGCCGGACTTATCGGAGAAGTACACGTCGTCAAACACCCGCGAGTGCGGGCGACCTTGGTCATCCCAGTCGAGCTGGGCGTTGGGCAATACGGGGGTCATGGGCGGCTCATCATCAACGAAGCAGGCAACGGCAAGGCGGCCATTCTAGCCGATCAACTACCAACGCATTGATCCATGGCAAGCGGCAGTGGAATTTCCTCCCGCGTGTCGTTGCCCAATCCGCTAGTCTTGCTGAATTCTGGAACGGAGCCGCCCATGTTCGAATCTGCCGAAATTGGTCACGCCATCGACAAAGACACCTACGACGCCGAAGTCCCGGCCCTGCGCGAAGCGTTGCTGGAGGTGCAGTACGAGCTGCAGCAGCAAAAGCGTTTCCCGGTGATCATCCTGATCAACGGCATTGAAGGGGCCGGCAAGGGCGAGACGGTCAAACTACTGAATGAATGGATGGACCCGCGCCTGATCGAGGTGCGCACCTTCGACCAGCAGACCGACGAAGAACTGGCCCGCCCACCGGCCTGGCGCTATTGGCGCCAATTGCCTGCCAAGGGCCGCATGGGCATCTTTTTCGGCAACTGGTACAGCCAGATGCTGCAGGGCCGGGTGCATGGAGAGATCAAGGACGCGCGGCTCGACCAGGCCATCGCCGGGGCCGAGCGCCTGGAGAAAATGCTCTGCGATGAAGGCGCGCTGATCTTCAAGTTCTGGTTCCACCTGTCGAAGAAGCAAATGAAAGCGCGCCTCAAGGCCCTGGCCGACGACCCGTTGCACAGCTGGCGCATCAGCCCGCTGGACTGGCAGCAGTCCGCGACTTACGACAAGTTCGTGCATTTTGGCGAGCGCATCCTGCGCCGCACCAGCCGCGACTACGCGCCGTGGCACGTGATCGAAGGCGTCGATGCGCACTACCGCAGCCTTACCGTGGGCAAGATCCTGCTCGAAAGCCTGCAAAATGCCCTGAAGCAGGCCAAGGGCAAGGCCAGCGGCATGAACCCGGCGCCGCTGCTGGCTTCGGTGGACCAGAAGAGTCTGCTCGACAGCCTCGACATGACGCTGAGCCTGGACAAGGACGATTACGAAGAACAGCTGATTACCGAGCAGGCCCGCTTCTCCGGCCTGATGCGCGACAAGCGCATGCGCAAGCACGCCCTGGTGACCGTATTTGAAGGCAATGACGCGGCGGGCAAGGGCGGCGCGATCCGGCGTGTCGCGGCGGCACTGGACCCGCGTCAGTACCACATCGTGCCGATTGCGGCGCCGAGCGAGGATGAACGCGCCCAGCCTTACCTGTGGCGGTTCTGGCAGAAGATCCCGGCGCGCGGCATGTTCACTGTGTTCGACCGCTCGTGGTACGGCCGCGTGCTGGTGGAGCGCATCGAAGGCTTTTGCACCCCGGCCGACTGGATGCGCGCCTACGGCGAGATCAATGACTTTGAGGAGCAACTGCGCGATGCGGGGGTGATCGTGGTCAAGTTCTGGCTGGCAATCGACAAGCAAACCCAATTGGAACGCTTCCAGGCCCGCGAAGAAATCCCGTTCAAACGCTTCAAGATCACCGAAGACGACTGGCGCAACCGCGAAAAGTGGGACGACTACCGCGCCGCCGTCGGCGACATGGTCGACCGCACCAGCACCGAGGTCTCGCCCTGGACATTGGTGGAAGCCAATGACAAGCGCTGGGCGCGAGTAAAAGTGCTGCGCACCATCAACCGCGCGCTGGAAGAAGCGTTCGAGAAAAGCGACAAGCACGACAAGAAGAAAAAGAAATAAGCGCGAGGCAGCCGGGTTGAGGTGGAGAGCTGGCTTGTGGTGGACAGCTATGGTGGACAACCAGCTTGTAGTGGAGATCTGGTATTTAGTGGAGAGCCCGCTTTTTTGTGGCGAGCGGGCTTGCCCCGCGTTTGGCTGCGCAGCAGCCCCAAAACCTGCCCACCCCTTCTAACTGAAGCCCTGCAGTGCCTGGGGTCAGGGCCGCTTCGCACCCCAACGCAGGACAAGCCTGCTCACCACAAGGGCCTGGCCGCACAAACTCTCTGTACTCCAAAACCGCGTGGTGGACAGCCAGCTTTTAGTGGACAGTGGAGAGCCCGCTTTTTTGTGGCGAGCGGGCTTGCCCCGCGTTGGGCTGCGCAGCAGCCCCAAAACCTGCCCACCTCTTCTAACTGAAGCCCTGCAGTGCCTGGGGCCGGGGCCGCTTCGCGCCCCAACGCAGGACAAGCCTGCTCACCACAAGAGCCTGGCCACCCAAACCCTCTGCACTCCAAACCCGCGTGGTGGACAGCCAGCTTTTAGTGGACAGTGGAGAGCCAGCTTTTTTGTGGCGAGCGGGCTTGCCCCGCGTTGGGCTGCGCAGCAGCCCCAAAACCTGCCCACCTCTTCTGACTGAAGCACCGCATTGCCTGGGTGAGGGCCGCTTCGCGCCCCAACGCAGGGCAAGCCTGCTCACCACAAGGGCTTGGCCACCTAAACCCTGCCCACCTCTTCTGACTGAAGCACCGCATTGCTTGGGGTCAGGGCCGCTTCGCGCCCCAACGCAGGACAAGCCTGCTCACCACAAGGGCCTGGCCACCCAAACCCTCTGCACTACAAACCCGCTGCACAACAACCTTCTGCACAACTAGACTTCTGTAAAACACCCCCCCGCACTCCAAACCCGCGCACCACCCCATGCTTTTGTATATGCCAGGTGAATGATCATCGCGGCCGGGCGGGCGCGGATCTATTCTCGATTGATCTCCCAACAACGACAAGATCGAGGTAGCCCATGCGTGAAGTAGTGATCGTCGACAGTGTGCGAACCGGCCTGGCCAAGTCCTTTCGCGGCAAGTTCAACCAGACCCGCCCGGATGACATGGCGGCCCATTGCGTCAACGCACTGCTGACCCGTAACGGCATCGACCCGGCCAGTGTCGAGGATTGCATCGTCGGCGCCGGCTCCAACGAAGGCGCCCAGGGCTACAACATCGGTCGCAATGTGGCAGTGCTCTCGCAGCTGGGCACCGGCACGGCGGGCATGACCCTCAACCGATTCTGCTCGTCGGGCCTGCAGGCGATTGCGATTGCGGCCAACCAGATTGCTTCGGGTTGCAGCGACATCATCGTCGCCGGCGGCGTCGAGTCCATCAGCCTGACCATGAAAAGCGTCAACACCGACAACCTGATCAACCCGCTGCTCAAAGAGCAGGTGCCGGGGATCTATTTCCCCATGGGCCAGACCGCCGAAATCGTCGCGCGCCGCTACCACGTCAGCCGCGAAGACCAGGACCTCTATGCGCTGCAAAGCCAGCAGCGCACGGCCCAGGCGCAGGCCGACGGGTTGTTCGACGATGAAATCGTGTCGATGGCGGTCAAGTACAAGGTCGAGGACAAGAACACCGGCGCGGTGCAGGTCCTTGATGGCGTGGTCGATCGCGATGATTGCAACCGCCCGGACACCACCCTGGCGAGCCTTGCCGGGTTGAAGCCGGTGTTTGCCGAAGACGGCTCGGTGACGGCGGGCAACTCCTCGCAGTTGTCCGACGGGGCCTCGATGACCCTGGTGATGAGCCTGGAAAAAGCCCTGGCGCTGGGGCTCAAGCCCAAGGCGTTCTTCCGCGGCTTCACCGTGGCCGGTTGCGAGCCGGACGAAATGGGCATCGGCCCGGTGTTCTCGGTGCCCAAGCTGCTCAAGGCGCGTGGCTTGCAGGTGGCGGACATCGACCTGTGGGAACTCAACGAAGCGTTCGCCTCCCAGTGCCTGTATGCGCGCAATCGCCTGGAAATCGATAACGCCAAGTACAACGTCAACGGCGGCTCGATTTCCATCGGCCATCCGTTCGGCATGACCGGTTCGCGGCAAGTCGGGCACCTGGTGCGGGAACTGCAGCGGCGCAACCTGCGCTACGGCATCGTCACCATGTGCGTGGGCGGCGGCATGGGCGCCACCGGTCTGTTCGAGGCCGTCCGCTAGATCACCCGCCAATGTAGGCGCCGGCTTGCCGGCTCCTACAATTGAATTGCGCCGTAGCCCAATCCTTCTGCTTGCCCCTAGAATGCCCGTTCCACTTCCTCTGGCATCTGGGGCACTCATGCACATCTCTTCCGGCCGCTGGGTCTACGGTTTCTGCCTGACCCTGTTGACCGCGCTGCTCTGGGGCATCCTCCCGGTCAAGCTCAAACAGGTCTTGCAAGTGATGGACCCGGTCACCGTCACCTGGTTTCGCCTCACCGTCGCCGGCAGTTGCCTGTTACTGTACCTGGCGGCCACCAAGCGCCTGCCCAGCCGCAAAGTGCTCGGCCCCAAGGGCGGCTGGCTGGTGGCGATGGCCGTGTGCGGGCTGGTCGGCAACTACGTGTTGTACCTGGTGGGCCTGAACATGCTCAGTCCCGGCACCGCGCAGTTGGTGGTGCAGATGGGGCCGATCTTTCTGATGGTCGCCAGCGTGTTTGTGTTCAAGGAGCGTTTCAGCCGGGGGCAGGTGCTTGGATTGGTGGTGTTGATCGTGGGGTTTGGGCTGTTTTTCAACCAGCGCCTGGAGGAGTTGCTCACGTCTGTCGGCACTTACACCGCCGGCGTGCTGACCATCCTGCTCGCCACCTCGATCTGGGTGTTCTACGCCCTCGGCCAGAAGCAGTTGCTGACGGTGTGGAATTCGCTGCAGGTGATGATGGTGATCTACCTGTCCTGCGCGGTGCTGCTCACTCCCTGGGCGCATCCGCTGGAAGCGCTGGACCTGAGCCCATTGCAAGGCTGGCTGTTACTGGCGTGCTGCATGAATACCTTGGTGGCCTACGGCGCATTTGCCGAAGCCCTGGCCCATTGGGAGGCCTCGCGGGTCAGTGCGACGCTGGCGTTGACGCCGCTGGTGACGTTTGTCGCGGTGGCGCTGGCAGCCTGGCTGTGGCCGGACTACGTGCAGGCAGAAGAAATCAACGCGCTGGGATATTTCGGCGCGCTGGTGGTGATGCTCGGTTCGGCGGCCGTGGCGCTGGCCCCCTCGCTGCTCGCCGGGCTCAAGGCCCGGCGGCTGCGCATGGCGTCTTAGGCGCCCAGCATGTTTTCCGGGCGAACCCACTGGTCGAACTCTGCATCGGTGAGGTAGCCCAGTTCAAGGGCGGCCTCGCGCAGCGTCAGCCCTTCGGCGTAGGCCTTCTTGGCAATCTCTGCCGACTTGTCGTAGCCGATGTGCGGGTTGAGCGCGGTGACCAGCATCAATCCGCGCTCCAGGTGCTCGGCCATTTGCGTGGCGTCGGGCTCGAGCCCGGCAATGCAGTGCTCCTGGAAGTTGTTGCAGCCGTCGGCCAGCAGGCGGATCGACTCCAGCAGGTTGTGGATGATCACCGGCTTGTACACGTTCAACTGCAAGTGCCCTTGGCTGGCGGCAATGCCGATGGTCACATCGTTGCCCAACACCTGGCAGGCCAGCATCGACAGCGCCTCGCACTGGGTCGGGTTGACCTTGCCGGGCATGATCGAACTGCCGGGCTCGTTGGCCGGCAGCTTGACCTCGGCCAGCCCGGCGCGTGGGCCCGAGCCCAGCAGGCGCAGGTCGTTGGCGATTTTCATCAGGGCCACGGCCAGGGTTTTCAGCGCGCCGTGCAGGGTCACCAGTGGCTCGTGTCCGGAAAGCGCGGCGAATTTGTTGGGCGCCGTGACAAACGGCAGGCCGGACAGCGCGGCCAGCTCGGAGGCAATCGCCTCGCCGAAACCATGCGGCGCATTCAGCCCGGTGCCGACGGCGGTGCCACCCTGGGCCAGCTCGCACACGGCGGGCAGGGCGCTGCGGATGGCGCGTTCGGCGTAGTCAAGCTGGGCGATAAAGGCTGACAGTTCCTGGCCAAAGGTGATCGGCGTGGCGTCCATCATATGGGTGCGGCCGGTCTTCACCAGTTTCATGTGCCGCGCGGCGAGTTCCGCTAGGCCACCGGACAGATTGGCGATGCCCGGCAGCAACTGGGTGTGTACCGCCTGCACGGCCGCAATGCTCATGGCCGTGGGGAAGCAGTCGTTGGAGCTTTGCGAGCGATTGACGTGATCGTTGGGGTGCACCGGGCTCTTGCCGCCGCGGGTCTTGCCCGACAGCTCGTTGGCACGGCCGGCGATCACCTCGTTGGCATTCATGTTGCTCTGGGTGCCGCTGCCGGTCTGCCAGACGACCAGCGGGAATTGGTCATCATGCTGGCCGGCGAGCACTTCGTCGGCGGCCTGTTCGATCAGGCGGGCGATGTCGGCGGGCAAATCGCCATTACGGTCGTTGACCCGCGCGGCGGCCTTCTTCACCAGGGCCAGGGCGTGCAGCACCGCCAGCGGCATGCGCTGCTCGCCGATGGCGAAATTCACCAGCGAACGTTGGGTCTGGGCGCCCCAGTAAGCGTCATCCGGGACGGCGACTTCTCCCAGGCTGTCGGTTTCGATACGGCTCATCGGGCACACTCCTTCAGGTTCGTTTGCGCAGTTTAGGCCTTGATGGGCCTATGGGGTTCCCTAAAAGACTTTTCATCGGATTCATCCCGTGCCAATCCACGCCGTACAAGGCCCGGGGTTGAGCCGCAGCGTTTTTTAGGCGCAGAATGGGCGCCCTTGGGGTCTTACCTCGCCTGCTAGAAAAGGAAACTCGATGACTCGTCTTCGTGCCATCTGTACCGCGGTTGCTCTGGTTTGCGCCAGCGGCCAGGTTTTTGCCGATACCGCCAGCCACAACGCCAGTGCCGAAGCCTTCCTTACCCTGGCCCACGCCGACAAGCTGGGTACCCCGGTGTACATGCAAGTGCAGCAAATGTTCGCCCAGCGTTTCGAACAGACCAAGGCGCCTGCCGCCAAGCAGTCCGTACTGGACAGCTACCAGGCCAAGGCCAACGCCGCCCTCGACCAGGCCATCGGCTGGCCGAAGCTGAAACCGGACATGGTCAAGCTCTACACCAGCAACTTCAGCGAATCCGAGCTCAAGGACCTGGTCGCGTTCTACCAGTCGCCACTGGGCAAGAAAGTCCTCGAGAAAATGCCGCAGCTGACCCAGCAATCGGCCCAGATGACCCAGGAAAAACTGGAAAGCGCCGTACCGGTGGTGAACAAGCTGTTGGAAGACATGACCAACGAGCTGACGCCAAAAGCCGCCGCACCGGCCAAGAAGAAGTAAGCAGGAATGAGCATGCAACAGCGTATCGAAACGGCACTTGCCGCCCTGGGCCCGGACCACTTGAGCGTGCTGGATGAAAGCCACATGCACAGCCGTGGGCTGCAAACCCACTTCAAGGCCGTACTGGTCAGCCCGCAGTTCGAGGGGCTCAACCGCGTCAAGCGCCACCAGAAGGTCTACGCCACCCTGGGTGACCTGATGAGCGAGTTTCATGCGCTGGCGCTGCACACCTACACGCCTGAAGAATGGGCGAAAATCGACGCAGCCCCGGCCTCGCCGACCTGCGCCGGCGGGCACTGAGCCCGCAGCCCAAGGCCTGCGGGCGCGGCGCGTTCGCGCTCGCAGGTTGCCGTATCCTGTGCCTGTAATTAGACACATAAAACATCCTCGCAGTACCCCCACGCCCTAAAGGGGTTCCCTAGACTTTTTTGACCTTAGCTGATCAGGTCATGAGTTTATGTCCACTTCTTTGCATCGAAATACACCGACCTTGAAGGCCATGGATCCTCGCGGGCTGGCTGTGCGTGCTGTTCACTATCATCGTGAGAGCGTGACGCAGGCTCCGCAGGCACGGGTCACCCGCCAGGTTTTTGGGGCCAATGGTCTTTTGCTCAGCCAGTGGGACCCGCGGCAATTTGCGCGCGGCGCTGCGGGTGTGGCGTCACAATCGACCATTTACAGCCTGTCGGGCGAGCCTGTGCGCACCGAGAGCGCCGATGCCGGCTGGCGCCTGCTGATACATGGTGAAGCAGGGCAGCTGTTGCATCGCTGGGATTCGCGTCTAGCTCATCACGAGCGGCGCTACGACCGCCTGTTACGCCCAGTGGCCGTGTTTGAACAGGCAGCGAATGAGCCACGGCCGCGTTGTGTCGAGCGCCTGACCTATGCGGCCGCCGAACCCGCCGAGGCGGCCGTCAACCGTTGTGGTCGGCTGATTCGCCACGCGGACCCGGCCGGTGTCTTGGTGATGGATGAGTACGGGATCGATGGAAGCGTCACCCAGCAGACTCGACGGTTTCGCTTGGATACGTCGGCAGTTGACTGGCCATCCAGTCATGACGAACAAGCCGAACAGCTGGAGCCCAAGGCCCACACTACGACCTGGCGCTACGATGCCACGGGGGCGCAGCTGGAGCAGGTCGACGCCCAGGGCAATCGCCGACACTGGCTCTATGGGCAGCAAGGCTGGCTGAAGGAGGTTGCGCTGACCCTCCGTGGCGGCTCACGCCAGGTTTTGACGCACCAGCGCGTGTACAACCCCAGCGGTCTGGTGATCTCCGAACGGATGGGCAATGGCGTTACCAAGCTGGCGAAATACGCCGCTGAGGATAATCGTCTGTTGCAACTGACGGTGCATCGCAAGGGCGATGCCGCCAAGCCTTTACAGGACCTTGTGTATGAGTACGACCCGGTCGGCAACATCCTCAGCCTCAGCGACCAGGCGCAGCCGACGCAATGGCACACTAATGCGCGTATTGATGCGGTCAACCGCTACCAGTACGACAGTCTGTACCAGCTGACACAGGCGACCGGTCGGGAAAATGCCGGCAACAGCGGTGGCCAGGCGGCGCCGGGACGGGTGACGTTCGGTGCAACTGACACCGGGCTCTGGCGCAATTACACCCAACATTACCGTTACGATGAACATGGCAACTTGACGAGCCTTCGCCATGTGCCGAGTAGCGGAGCCGGACATACCCGGGACATGCGTGTCGCTGCGGGCAGCAATCGCGCCTTGCCGGTGACTGACGGTGCACCGCGGCAATGGGCAATGATGTTTGATGCCAATGGCAACCAACACGTGCTCGGCAGCGGCCAACAGTTAGGCTGGGACGTGCGGAATCAGCTCACCCATGTGACTCAGGTGTGGCGTGAGCAGGGTGATCCGGATGTGGAAAGTTACCTCTACGACGGCCAGGGCCAACGGGCAGCCAAAATCAGAAGCCAGCAGGTCGCGGGGAAACCCCATACACAACTGACATGCTACTTGCCGGGTTTGCGCCTGCATGTACAAGCAGGCAAGCGCTTGAACGTGCTGGAGATCGATATCGGCGGCGGTCATGTCACGGTGTTGCAATGGGAGCAGGGTCGCCCCAGCGATATGAAAGACGAGCACGTGCAATTCAGCCTCCTCGATCACCTCAATAGCAGCTTGCTGGAACTGGACGAGCAGGCCCAGTTGCTGAGCCAGGAGCATTATTATCCTTATGGCGCGACGGCGTGGTGGGCTACCAACGATACGCAGCGAGCTCGCTATAAGGTTCGCCGCTATGCAGGTAAGGAGCGCGATGCGACAGGGTTGTATTACTACGGATCGCGGTATTACGCGCCGTGGCTGCAACGCTGGATCAGCCCGGACCCGCTGGGCGACGTGGACGGCCTGAACCTGTATGCGATGACCCTGGGCAACCCCTTGCTGTTCAGGGATGTTGATGGCGGGCAAGTGTCTTTTGGCGAGCAATTCCAACCCAGTCGAGGCGATATCCTTTTCGGCTTGGCCAACACCGTGCGGATCTATCGCAGCTTCTGGTCGAAGCTGACGGCCCGCGGGGACATAATGGCTGCCTATTTCGGCGTCGAGGAGATGGGGGCGGCAACTGCGGCGCTGGCCGTAAGTGTCGACGCGTATATTCGGCGCGGGCTCGACAGGATCGGCGAGTCCGAGTATGAGCAAACGATCGCAGAGCAAGGCGGGCAGGTCGCACGGCAATTCTATGGCGCTATTGTGTCCAAGTATTCGGGCTGCACATCGACCACCGCCAACCGGGAGTTCGCGAAGAAATTCGTCAGTGATTTTTCTTCCAGTGACTATTCCTTCGAACGCACCCTTGAAGGCTACATAGATGTGAACTTGAGTGCGTTTCAGCACAAGCTGGTCAACCGCGCCAGCAAGTCGGCGTTGAAGACGCTGACGGACCCTCAGAGCCTGCGCCAGGCGCACTTTGCTCTGGATGATCTGGACATGGACGTTGTGATCAATAAGTCCGCGGTTTCTGCCACGGGTTCTGAGCTGCGCTGGCTGTATCGGCATCGACAGCAACTGGCAGGCCGCGTGACGTTCTATCGGCATCAACAACGGGTCGACGCCCCTTGGGAGTCCGACTCCTCCGCGTGGCGTCGCTATAAACCCGCCAGTTCCAGGGCTTCACGGGCGGCGGCACGTTGAGTGAACAAAGCCGTTTGGCCGTCTCTCAACGGTGAGACGGCCACGCTTCCCCAGGCTTCAGTGTTCAGCCGAGAGGTCTACCTGCGCTCCAGACGTATCATTTTCATCCTCGCTGACGGTGTACCAGGCCCAGTAGGTGATTTGCCGTAGTGTTTTCCTGGCTGTGAGGGTGCGGGTGGGGCGGCCGAGGGGGTCATGGAACTGCCTGTCGCCAGGCAGGAACTGCTGCAGGGACTGACCGTCGATGTACCGGTGGCGGTCGGCGTAATAGGTGCGATGTACCCGCATGATCCGCCCCGTGGGGCTGTACTCGGTGTGTTCGCTGACACACCAGCGCGGATCAGCGTGAACCGTCTGGATGGCGCCGTCCTTGACCGTCAGGTCCGCGTTGTCGCCCACCGCACAGGCCGGCCCCGGCTCGGCTTGTTGTTTGCTTTGCAAGATGCGCCCGAAGCCGTCATGGGAGACCAGGCTCATGTGGATGAGCTGTTCCTGATCGTGGGTATAGCGATCAGCTGCCAACATCAGGCTTCGTGCCGGTTCGCGCTGGGCCTTCTGGATCAAGTCGGACAAGGCTTTCTCGCTCGCACTCAAGGCGCTGGCCTTTTTTTTCAGGCGCAACCGGGCGGTGGCGCGTATGTGCCCGTCTGGTGAGACATAGCGCTGGGTGACCCAGTGCGCCTGCCTGTCCGTCGAGGCGATCGAACCCATCCAACTGAACGGGTCGTAGAGCCAGGCACTTGCTGCCTCGCCGAGGATCGTTGCGGGTGCTTGAATGGCGGATTCGATGGATGCGTCTACCGGGCGGCGATACGCGGACAATGGCCCGAAGCCCACGGACGTTGCAGATGCTTGCCCGTTGATGCTGGTCGCGAGCAAGCGACCGAACGCATCGTAGAGCGCTTGCTCGGTCGTGCCGTTTGGATCGGTGATGCTGATCGGCTGGAGCAGGCGGTAGTCATGCTGGACGCGGGTGATGCAGCCGTCGGGTTGTTTGACCTGGATGACCTGAAGCCCGTAAGGGTCATAGGTCAGCGTGGTTTCGCCCTCGGCCTGAGTCAGGCGCCAAGTGTGTAGACGAAAGAAGTGTTTGGCGTTGAAGTAGCGCGGAAACTGACGGCGAATCGACCAGAGGGGGGACGATTGGCGTTCCTGGTCATTGGCATGAAAAAACAGCGCCATGGGCCGGTAACCGATTCGGCCCAGGCGGCTCGGCAGGTCTTCGGCCGGTTGGCCCGGCATGTCGGGAATTTTCTCCAGCGCCTGGAGCGCTTTGGGGGCCAGTTCAGCGCTTTCTTGATAATCCGCCAGCCCCTGGAAGTTTGCTGTTCCGGGCGTCAAGGTTTGCCCTTTGCCGCCCGGTTCGCGGTAGTGCTGGATCGTCAAGCCGCTCAGCTCGCGCGGTGCTTGTGGCCCCAGTGGACCTGAAAGCCGGTCGATCAAACTCTCGTAGCGGATAGCCGATGCGTTCAGCCCCGCAGGTGGCTGACCGTCAGGCAGGGTCCAGGCGTTGGTGCGTTGACGATAGGGCAATCCCAATCGCCATTGGTCGTCGTTGGGTTGATGAATCCACTGCGCCAAGGTTTCGCGCAGATAAAACACCTGCTGAGCCGGGTCGTGGGTGTCACGCCACCATTGTCGCTGATGCTCATCCTCGAGCAGTGCCGGGGGGGTATCACTGACCGTCTTGCGCCGCGCGCCATGCACCGTAACGCTGTGGACCAGGCTGGCGTAGGTATCCCAGCGCAAGTTGACCTGGTGTTCGCAGACCGGATCATCGGGCACCTGTTCGTACTGATAATGCACGGACTCCAGCGTCAGCGGCAGCATTCGCGGCCAGGGTTGCGAGCCGGATGCCGGGGGCAAGCGACGGACCAGATAGCGGTACTGCTGCACCGAATAGGGTGTGCTATTGGCCGGGTCAAGGGCGAACACTTCCACCCGCAGCGGCAGGCCCCTGAGCGCATAGGCTGCCGCCCGTGTCTCCGGTGGCGTGGGCGACGCGATCACGCGGTCGTGATGGTCGGTCGGTTGCGGCTGTTGGGGGGCATCATATGTCGCCAGCAACGTGCGGCCGAGCATGATGGCGTCAGGGTCGTGCTCGCTGTAGTCGTCCTTGGGCATATCCAGCGCCTGGCCGGTGTGAAACCAGCGTTTGGTTTGCGTCCCTGCTCCGGGCGCGTCATGGGTGCCGGTCTCGATGTCGGTTTGAAGCAGCAAGCTAAAACCCTGGAAGGCGCGTTCATGGGGGTCGTAAAACCCTTGGCGATAGCTGAAATGCTGGGTCAGTGTGTGATGACTGATCTCATCGCGCTGCCTCTGGCGTTTAACCAGGGTCAGTGCGAAGGGCAATCGGCAGACGGCCTGCCTGCCTTCGGCCTGGTGCTGCCTTTTCTCGTCCAGCCATTCCTGGGCACTGCTGCGGTAGCTCACCTCTACTTGTGCGCCCAGATTGTTGTTGGTAATGCTGAGTAGACAAGGCCTGCTATCAAAAAAATCGTAGCGCCAATGGCGAGGGTGTGGGTGCGTGACGCTGATGATCAGGCTGGCGTAACCGTTGCCTTGCAGGTCCGCCACGCTCACCTGGCATAAGGCGTCATGCTGAACGCCTGATGGCCAGGGTAAGACCAACGAGGTTTTGGCAAAGCCATTGCCGCCCTTGTTGGTGAAAATGCGTACCTCATGGGTCGTCAGGTACAGCAAGTCGCTGGCACCGCAGCCATCCAGATCCGCCAGCAACACGTTGGAAGCATTGAACGTCGTTTCCCTGAAAGGCAAGGTGGCCAATACTCTCCCTTTGCCGAATCGCCCATGGCCCAGGTTGGGCCAGCATTTGATTTCGTTGTGTCGTATACGCACCAGGTGCTGCTGGCCGCTGCCAAGTATGTCGCTGAAGCCAACCCAGTCGGCGGAAGAACCGAGGAAGGACGGTAAGTCGTCGCCGTCGATCGTGTGCGCCTGCTCGATGCCCTGCTGGAAACCGCTATGCCGGTTGGCATACAGGCGCACGCTACGCGGGCCCACCAGTGCGATATCAGCCAAGCCGCTGCTCATCAGGTCGGCAAATATCGCATGGGTGTGCAAGAACTCCACCGGGAACGCATCGAACCGTACGAACCCCGCGTCTTTACGTTGTGGGGCCAGGCTGAAGAAACCGCTCATGCCCGGTCGGGCCAGGACCCATTCCAGCCGACCGTCACCATCGATATCGAGCAAGGCCTGATAGACCGGGCGTGAACCGTCCGCCACGGGAATAGCCGGCAGTTCTTGAGCGGGAGCGTACGTCACCCCATCGCCTGTAGACGCCTCATCTCGCTGGGGTGCTCGGTAGTACCAGGCTTGATCACCTCGGTACAAGATTCCCGGTAAGCCCTCGCCGAATAGATCCACCAACTGATAGCGCTGGCCGTCATTGAGACCGGGCACGTCCACAAAACGCTGGTAGCGGCGGGCATCCAGTTTCAGGCCTGAGTATTGATACAGATATTCTTGCGGCGGCAGGCTGGTGAGCGTTCCCTGGGCGTCAACGGCCTGCTCGTGAACCGCTAGCAAGGTGTTGAGCCCGTTGGGAAAGGTTTTGTGTTCGAACCGCAGGCGTTTGACCAAGACGGGGGAGGGGCCCATGTCGGGGGCATCTGCAAAGGCGTGAAACATCAGGATTTGCCGACACAGTCGCAGTGTCCGTAGTTCAAAACCGTAGATGAAACTGGAAAACGGATCTTCGCGTGGAAGCCACGGGTTGAGCGCGTCGTAGGAAGGCAACTTGTCGTTGGCGGTGGTGCGTTGACCGTAGTCGAACAGCAGGTAAAAGTGCCACGCCTGACGGGACAAATCGTCATTCTTGAGCAAATACAGCGTCTCTTTTTCCCTCGCCATGACGTTGCCGTAACACACTTTATGCAGATAACGCTGGGCCCGGCTGTCATGGGGTTCCGTGCGGGTATCGGTCTCGGCCAGGTACTGGTAACCGATATGCTCGCCATGGGCGTTCAGGCTTTCCTCAAGCAGCCATTGCGCCACATGGCTCAGGTTATCGGGATCAGCGATACGCGCCGCAGGCGTTTTGCCGTACACATGCCGGCTGCCGTCAGCCGCCTGGATCAGCCAGAACCCGGCCGCATCGCCCTCTGAACGCCAATGCTCGACGCGCTCGAAGCGCTGTTCGACCCTCGGAAAGTAGCGCGTGACGACGTAGTGGCGGCCTAGCGGCACGTGGTCAAAACTGTCGCGTTGTGTCTGGACAAGCGTGCCTGCGGCGGTGCGTTCGGGCATCCATTGCTGTGCATCCGGACCCTGGAATGTATCGGCTGCGGTGTAATCGGGGACGCCCTGCTGGGTACGCCGTGTGACGGCACCCGGATTGACGTCCCAGCCGAAACCGAACGCACTGTTACCCGCCGTGCTGCGATAGATCAGCGACAACGTAGGTGCATAACCACGGCCAGTGGAAATCGGCAACCCAACCTCAAAAGTCGCCGTGCCATCAGCGCCCACGTTGCCCCAGCCTTTGGCGACGCCCTCGATGGCGGAGCTGGCTTTAGGCAGCGATGGCACCTTGAGGGGCGATTCATTCGCCTGAGTGCTCATGTTTCACTCCTGCCAGGCCTGGCCGTGTAGCGCACATGAATGATGATGTCGGTGATGGATTCAAGCAGGTTTTTTTGTTGCAGCGGATTGGGAAAGTTCAAGCGCCAGCACGATATCGCCCCCGTGTATTCAAACGGCAGGTAGCGTGGGTCGTTGTCGAAGTTGAGCGTAAACAGGCCGTTGTCGTCCAGGCCGCGTGACAAGGCGATTTGCTGGTGTGCCCTGAAGTCGGTCCTGAGGGTGCCATCGGGCATCTGGAGTTCGTTTCGGGTCTGGGTCAGTGTTGCCTTGATGTCTTCATAAGGTCCTAGCAAGGCGGGTAGTGTGACGCTGACATGCTTGATCCTGCGCAGGGTCTGCCCAGGGTAGTCCTCATCCAGGAGCGCTTGAGTCAGGGCGAAGCTGATGGTGCCGCTGCTGACCAATTGCGCTTTATGTTCAGTCCAGGTTTTGGCAGGCGCGGTGATTTCGAAGGTCTGTTGGCCGGTCGCGACCTGACACTCGATCAGGCGATGGCGCAGTGACATGGTTTTGCTGATTTCCAGCTCGCGAGGTGTGTGTTGCAGGTACGCGGTGTTCATCTTCACCAGGTTCAGTTTCAAGCTTTCCGCGCTCAGCAGTCCTCGGCAGGTGTGATGCCAGGCCCCACCTTGGAAGAACTGCCGGCTGTCGGTGGTTTCGTACTGCCAGCAGGCTTCAGCGGCCAGGCACAGGGAGTGGACGTTGTCATACAGCGCGTAATAGAACGTGCTCAGTTGGGCCGTGAGCCATTGATAGAGCTGTGTCCCGGTAAAGCGCATGCCGAGTAATTGGTAGGCTGACTTGGCCTGGGCCAATGCGGTGTGGGCACTGCGTAGTTGCAGGCGAGTGGCTTTTTCCTGCTCGGCATGCACCAGCAGCAGGGTGTCGATCTGGGCCAGTTCCAGGCGAGCCTGTTGTTCGGCGTGGGCCCATTCTTGAGCGCGACGATTTAACTGTTCAGTGCGCTCCAATTCGTTACCGTTGGCGCGGGCGATGTTGGCTTCGCCCTGGGCGAAGGCCTGATAGGCATGAAACGCCCCCTCCCAACGCATCCCTCCGGACGACGTGCCGAAGATATTCGGCAACAGCATAGCGGCGCCGGCGCCTATACCGGCAATCGCGACTTTTCTCTCCCAGGCGGCGCTCTCCAGATAGTGTTGGCCGGCCGAAATTTCACCGGTGCTGATGCCTTCGCTGAGCTGGCGTGTCAGGTAGTCCAGTCGCCCCTCGACGATTGCTCGGCTGCGACGCAGGGCATCTTTGTTTTTTTCATCGATGGCAACGGCCTGGGTCTGTTGGGTCAGCACCAATTCGGCCAACTGCCAGGCGTTTTGCTGTTGCACCTCAAGGTAGTGCGCCTGTTCCTTGCGCTCGATCAAGGTGAGCAGGGTGGTGCCGAACTGCGCCAGGCTGTCGACCGCGCTCAAGGCGTGCCCCAGCATGACCTGGAACCGGTAGTGACCCACTTCAGGGCGGACCAGTGGCAATGTACTGGCGTCACCCGCAGCGCCCTGTGCATTTCGCGTCAGCAGGGCGGCAGGGGACAAGGGGGGCGCAAAGAGTGTCTGGCGCAATGGCTTGCCGGAAATATCCAGATGATGGCGAAGCCCGTGCAGGCGACTTTCCAATATGTCCCAGCGTGCGACCAGTTGCGTGTTCAGCGGGCGGAACAAATAGGGGCTGTCCATGAGCCAAGTGTGTTGCCCTGTGGTCTTGCAGTGCCGGGACAGTACGGTGGTGTATTCGGGTTGATGTTCCAACTGGCGGATGGCCTGGGAGGACACCGTCGCCAGTGCGTCCAAGGTGCGGGAGGTCCAGGTATCGGCACGTGTGACCGTCGGGCGCATGCCGAGCAGGTTCTGCGCCTGGATGTACCAGAGTTTGGCTTCGGCCAGGCTGTCGGGGCTCACTTGGCGATAAGCCGCGTCGCCCCGGTTGATCAGGATATCCACATTGAGGTGGTACAGCGCCTTACGCAGGTATGTCGGAAAGCTGAGAGCCAGGTAATGCGGGCTCTCGGGGTGGTGGCAGGCGAAGCTCAGTTCTACCGGGTTGCCTGGCAGGGCACTGAGGGCACCGGTGTCTGGGTGGAGTGGGTCGAACAGGGCGTGCAACCAGGTCTGGGCGTGAGCGTATTGCTGCTGCTGGTTGAAGTAATGGGCGATGGTCCAGGGTAAGTAGATAAACAGTTCGCGCAAACTTTTACCGTGCGCGCCCTGGAAATCCAGGGGCTCGGGGGCGGCGTCCGCAGTCAGTGCCGGTTCCGTCCAGTCATCGGGGGAGCGTAAAAATACTGGGTCGAAGCTGACCGTGGAATGTTGGGTCAGTTGACTCGCCACCGTGGTGTTGAGTCGGATGGCCGGGACACTCGGGGCGAAGCTTGTGGAAAAATCAATCCACTCGTGGGTCGCTCCGGTGTTTTGCTGTTGGCGCGTAATTCGTGGGGAATGCGCGGGCTTGTCGACGGCAACGGAGGTGGCAAGGGCGCATTTGACGGCCTTGAGTGCATAGCCGAGGACAGTCACCTGGTTCTCTCTGCTCTCAAGCGTGATGACCCCATGGATCAGCGTGATGGCTGATGCGGGTTGCTCATTGGGTAACTTTACCCGCGTACTTGCCAGGTGCCCGGCTGCGAGTTCGGGGGAGGCGCCTACCAGACTCTCGTGATCGAGGTCCGAGTCGTTGAGGATTTGGGCAGTGTTGTTATTAATGGCTTGCGGAGTGGGCACGTCCTTCAGTTTGGATTGCATGATGACGTGCTTGTAGAAACGCAATGTCGGCGTGGAAGTGTTACCCAGCTCCAGCCTCACGTCATTCACGAAGTGCAGTTTTGGGTTGGCGACTTCATCACCTGGCAGGTGGTAGCCGCTGTAACGGTCGAGTATCACCAGGAAGGGATCCTGATGATGGGTATACAAGTGGAGGAATGCATTTTTGTTGAGAAACTTCCCTGCCAGGGAGTATTCGAAGATGGGAAGGTATTGGTCGGTATGCCCGGGTCTCGGGTCCGGCCTTGATTTCATCTCTTTCTCAAGCCTGAACAATATGGAGTCTTTGTCATAAATGGCATTGGAATAGCTTTTTCCGGTCTTGGGGTTTTTAAAGAACATCGAGTGATACGTGGCGTCTGCACTGGGATGTATCGCGCAGTCGATCCTGATGACCGAACCGCTGATGAGTTCAACTTCGGCCAAGGTCGAGTCATGCAACGCCGACTGGGTGCTCAGGGTAATGCTCATCTCGGAGTACCGGGATGCAAGGGTGATGCTGTACGTCTGCAGAAAGGGCTTGACGATTCTTGAGGTGAAGACGAATTCGTTGGTGGCGGGATCAAAGGCGGTGGTGGCTGTATCGGTGGCGACTATGGCTGTGCTTTTGGATTCAAAGTCCCACGTTCGCTGATCTTCGATCTGGGGTGTTTGAGCGTCCAGGACTACCGTTCTTTCGTCTTGTTCCTGCGCCAGGCGTGTCTTGAACTGTAAGTTGTCTTTGTTTATATCGAAAAACAGACGGAAGTATTGGTGAGCGAACGGCGGAAGTAACGCGCTGGAAAACAGGTTGTCTTTGTCGACGCCGCCCAACAACGCTTTCTGTAGTGGCGTGTTTTGTGTGGATTCATAGGCTTCCAGCAATCGGAGGGCTTCCTGGGCTACGGCTGAACCTGGCACGATTTTGTAGCGGCCGGGGCTGCCTGCGCTGGCGACGATTTTTATGCTCAATGACTGATCGATACTGATGGCTTGGAAGAATTCGCCCATTTGATCGCTGCCATGATTCAGCGTGTTGGCGCGTATACCCAGGAACAGGGTGTGAGGAGAGCGGCTATCGACTACGGCAATGGTCTGCGTGATGCCGATAAGTTGCGCTGGCGTGAGTGCGTTGATACCCCGCGTGACGCAGTGCTCTTCCAGTCCCGTGTGCGCAAAGCTCCAGGTGCCATCCAGTTTTTTATAGGAAAAGCACAGACGAAACTTCACGAACTGGCTGTTCAGCCATTCAGCCTGGCGTTGTTTTTCATCCCCGTCCTCTTCGTTGTCGCCATTGCCATTGCCCTGTGCCTTGAAGGAGTGGTGCGGGGCAGGCTTGATGATCTCGGCCCAAACCATAAATAGCCGCTGATTGAACAGGACGGGACGGATACTGTGGGCCGGTGTATCGGCGCCAAACGTCAGGTTGATGGGTTTCCAGTCTGTCCAGGCCAGAGGTGCGGGCGCGTCGGGGTTGGCGGTTGAGCGTTTGGACAGGTCCAGCGAACGCCAATAATAGATGCTGTCGGTGGCGGACTTGCCGACGAAATAATAAGTGCTGGTCTCCAACTGTCCGACATTGCCATCAATGTAGCCATTGAGCGTTTGAATGCTGGCGACCTCTTCGAACCGTGACAGGAAGCCTTGCACGGCCTTCAGTGCGGTGTCGGGTTGGAGTCGATGCTGTTGGAGTTCGTTTTCCAGTTGCGCAAAGCTGTCGCTCTTGTCCTCGCGCAGCGTGGGGTCGAGGAAATTTTGCGGGTGATAGCGCAGTTGCTGGCTGGCGCTCCAAAGGGGGTAAGTGTGCAGGGAATTCTGCCAGGCCAGGGTCTCGTGTGGCGACATGCCCGGGGTCTCATAACCCGGTTCGAGGCCTGAGTGGATGCGGTTTATGTAGTGTTGCAGGCTGGTGATCGCACTGGCGACCGGGCTGGTCGGCACTGCTTCGCTGACTTGTACGTCCAGTAGCCAGTAGTCGTACAGGTCGTTGGGTGTCTGCAACGCGTCTTTAAGGTCAGCGCTGATGCAGTGAGCCAGATAGTAGCTCAGCATGGCATCACGCCTGGCTTCATTAAGCCGTTGGTCGAGGTTCTCAGACATAGTCATTCCTTGAGTCTGCTGATTGAGATGCAGCGTTATTGACGTGCGGCGACGACGGCTTCACCCACGGACTGCCAACTGCTGAAGTCGCTTTGGATATCCAGTTCGCTGGTGTCGAGCAGGGTCTGGCTGGAGAGTCTGGTGAGGGTGCAGGCTTGCCGGCAGCGCATGATCCAATCCAGTTGGTCCATGGACCTGACCATGCCTGAGGGCAAGGTCGCCGTGAGCACGCGCAGCTCGCGTTCGTCCCAGCCCAACCATTGACTCAGCTGGGCGTTGGGGTTTTGCGGCCCGTTGTTGTTGGCACCCTGGAAAAACGCCAGGAGGCTGTCCTGTGCCAGGCCATACGTATCGCAGCAGTCTCTGAAACGCTGTAATAGATAAAGCGTGCCCAGGTTCAGCCCGACCAGCGCCCCTTTTGTCATCTCGCTGTCCAGCCAATGAGGGTTGAGCAGCAATTGACGTAGCGACGTGCCGTTAACTGGCAAGGACAACAATGTGGTGATGTCTGGAACCAGCAGGATCAGGTGTATCGGTGCCGGCTCAGGCTCAGGCAAGGGCACAAAATGTTGGCCGTAGTAGAGTTTCAGCTCATTGCTGTAGACGGCCGGCTCCGGGCTTTCCAGGAACTGTTGGATGCATGAGTGCGGCCCTTGTCTCAGCAGGTCGACCCCGCGTTGCAGTGCCGGGCTGTCAGTAATGGGTTCCAGCAGCAATTGCTGGCGCAGCTGCGTCACGCTGGTACCGCAGGCCTTGAGCCACGTGACGGCCCAGTCCATTTGCATCAGCACATCGAGAAAATCCATCGGAGCGGCTTTCTTGATGCGTAATGTGGGGGTGACCAGCGACGCCCAGGTCGACGGGCCGAGCACGTCAGCCAGTTGTTTGCAGTGCAGGACAGAAAGGCCGAAGACTTGAGCGATCCGCGCTTGCCGATAGATCGCGGAGTACGTGGCAAGGTTTCGGGCGACAGGGGCCGGGGTGGCCTCGATGAGCAATTGCAGTGAATCCGGTGTGTCCCTCAACGTCAGCGCGGCGCAGAGTTGCTGGCGGGTGTGTGAATCGAAGGCCTGGTCGTCCAGCGGCAGGGGTTGCGAGGACACCGCTGTGCGGTTGAACACTTGATCGAACAGCGGCTGCTCATTGGCGCTGGCCTGAACGGGCAAACGATGCAGCCACGCGGAAAACTCCAACGGCTTAAGGGCGTAGTGCCGACTCAGGTAGCGGTAGACGCCTTGTGCGCGCAGGGTATTGGGGCTGATGCGCAGGCTCGAGTTGGCTGTGCCCTCACACTCCATGGCGCTGACGATCAAAGTGTCCAGCTCGGCGAAAGGCAGATTGACCCACTGTTGCAGGCGGATCATCCGTTGCATGCGATCAAACCGGTCGTGCGAGGTATTCAGCAGTTGCGCGGTTTGCCTGCTGGTGGAGATGCCCTCCACAGTCATGGGTGGGTCACCAGTACCGTTGACGTAGCGCGCCCCAAAGGTCGGCAGTGTCTGGCCCTTGGTCGAGAGAGAGGCGTGGGGAGCGAAACTGTTTTGCGCCAACAGTGCCTGCAATTGGAGGCTGTTCAACGCCGTACTTTTCAAGAAGACGTCGAGGTTTTCCAGTGGGATTGCCATCTGGGTCGGCGGTTTCCGAGGCCGGCCGTAGTAGATTTCATACAAAGTGTCTTCCGGAACGAGCGATTGCGCCAAGAGCTTTTGCTGCTCCGGACTCAGTTCACCCAGCAGCCGCTGGGTATTGGCATTGGGCTTTGTGACCGTGGCATAGCGTGCGCTGCTGGCGTCGTCAAACGGCAAGCGTTTGCTGATTCGATAATTCAACTCACCCAGGGAGTACCGGGTTCCCGAGAGTGCCAGCTGGCACTGGCGATGATGATGGTGGTAAGGCAACGCCATGGGGTAGCGCGCCCTGCTGAGTTGTTGATGCAGGTCCTTATCCGGATGGTGGAGCTGGATCTGCACGTGCAACATCTCATCAATGAGTGTCAGCAGGGGGCGTTGAGAATAGGTTGTGTCGTGGTCGATCAATAAGCGTCCCAGGTCCGGACGCCGTTGGCTCAACAGGATTTTTTTTTTACTGGTTGCCGCGCCTTTTTTTTCCAGTTGAGTTGCAAAAAGAAACAGCGTGCGCAGGTAGGCAACCGGTGAGTCGATAGCGGCGATGGCCTCCGGGTGACAGACATTCCCCCAGTCCTCGTTGAGCGGGCTGGGCGCCTTTGAACCCAGGTCGCGCTTGCTGTGAGACGGGGCAGGGCGCGGATTTAATGATTGTTGGTCGTGCAGCCATTGCAACTGGGTGGCGTAGGACAGCGCATTTTCATAGGCCTGGGCGCCATCGTCATCAGTGTATTGAGCCAATTGACGGATGAATTCGGCCTTGGGCTGGTCGACAATGTCGAAGACGCTGGCGAGGTTGAGTCTATTCAAGGCGGTACTCAAATCGACCCTCCCTGCGCCAGGAGTGACGGGGTGTTCCACCAGTTGCGCCAGTAGCGGACTGCTTGGATTTGAGGTGTCCATATCAATCGATCTTCCAATAAAACTGTCCAAAGGCGGGTCCCATGGGCGACGCAAGACGCTATCACGCAGGTGGTCTGGGTCGAGGTCAGCCAATGCCGTGAGGGCGTCAAGGAAATATCGGTGATTGAGTGTCGATGCAGTCGCATCGGGGTTTTGCTAGAATCCGCAACGCGCCGCCCAGTCGGCGCGTTTTTTTTGCGTTTACTGGCAGCTTGCGGTTAAAAGCCCGTAGCTGCCGACATCCGGTTCACCCCTTACGAGGGTAGCCACCTGGAGAGAACACCCATGACTCAACCGATTGTCGTGGCGGCACTGTATAAGTTCGTCACCCTGGAAGATTACGTCGCCCTGCGCGAGCCATTGCTGCAGGCAATGGTCGACAACGGCATCAAAGGCACCTTGCTGATCGCCGAAGAAGGCATCAACGGCACCGTTTCCGGCAGCCGCGAAGGCATTGACGGGCTGATGGCGTGGCTGAAGAACGATCCACGCATGGTCGACATCGACCACAAGGAATCGTACTGCGACGACCAGCCGTTCTACCGCACCAAGGTCAAGCTCAAGAAAGAGATCGTGACCCTGGGTGTCGAAGGTGTCGACCCGAACAAAAAAGTCGGTACCTACGTTGATCCACAAGACTGGAACGCGCTGATCAGCGATCCGGAAGTGCTGTTGATCGACACGCGTAACGACTACGAAGTATCGATTGGCACCTTTGAAGGCGCAATCGATCCGAAAACCACCAGTTTTCGCGAATTTCCCGACTATATCAAAGCCAACTTCGACCCTGCCAAGCACAAGAAAGTCGCGATGTTCTGCACCGGCGGCATTCGTTGCGAGAAGGCCTCGAGCTATATGCTCAGCGAAGGGTTCGATGAGGTCTACCATCTCAAGGGCGGCATCCTGAAGTACCTCGAAGAGGTGCCCCAGGCAGAAACCAAATGGCAGGGCGACTGCTTTGTTTTCGACAATCGCGTGACTGTGCGCCACGACTTGAGCGAAGGCGACTACGATCAATGTCATGCCTGCCGCACACCGGTGAGCGTAGAAGACCGCGCGTCCGAGCACTATGTGGCCGGCATCAGTTGTCCACATTGCTGGGATAAGCTGCCGGAGAAGACCCGTCGCAGCGCGATCGACCGGCAAAAGCAGATCGAGCTGGCCAAGGCCCGCAACATGCCGCACCCGATTGGCTTCAACTATAAGCAAACCCCTTCCGAGGCCTGACCCATGTCCGCGCGCCTGCTCTATGTAATGGACCCGATGTGTTCCTGGTGCTGGGGCTTTGCCCCGGTGGCGCAGGCGTTGGTAGAGCAGGCCCAGGCGGCCGGGGTGGAACTGCACCTGGTGGTGGGCGGGTTGCGCACCGGCAGCGGCGCGGCGCTGGAGCCGACCACCCGGCGCTACATCCTGGAGCACTGGCAAGCCGTCACCGACGCCACCGGCCAGCCGTTCAAGCGCGAAGGTGCGTTGCCCGACGGTTTTGTCTATGACACCGAGCCGGCCTGTCGCGCCATCGTCACCGCGCGCAGCCTGGCGCCGGATTGCGCGTGGACACTGCTGGGGCTGATCCAGCGCGCGTTTTATGTCGAGGGTCGCGATGTGACCCTCGCCAGCGTGCTGGTGGAGCTGGCCGAGCAGGCCGGCATCCCGCGCATCGAGTTTGCCGGTGCGTTCGACCGTGCCGAGCAGCACGCCGCGACCGCCGCCGATTTCACCTGGGTCCAGGATTTGGGCATCGCCGGTTTCCCGACGCTGCTGGCCGAACGCAATGGCCAGCTCGCGTTGCTGACCAACGGCTACCAGCCGCTGTCGGAACTGTCGCCCTTGCTCGCCCGTTGGCTGGAGCGAGCTGCCTGTGTATGACCGGCCCGATGAGCAACCCAAACGCGTCGACCGACTGACCTGGGCGGAAATTCGCCGCCTGGCCTTGCGGCACCGTAAATCCCTGTGGATCGCCAATGGCGTTGCCGTGCTGGCGACCCTGTGCAGCGTGCCCATTCCCTTGCTGTTGCCGTTGCTGGTGGACGAAGTGTTACTGGGCCACGGCGATGCCGCGCTCAAGGTGATGAACCATGCGCTGCCCCTGGGCTGGCAGAAAGCAGCCGGTTATATCGGCCTGATGCTGCTGGTGACGCTGACGCTGCGGTGCGGCGCCCTGGTGTTCAACGTGGTGCAGGCGCGCTTGTTTGCGCGGCTGGCCAAGGACATCGTGTACCGCATCCGCGTGCGCCTGATCGAACGCCTCAAGCGCATCTCCCTGGGCGAGTACGAAAGCCTGGGCAGCGGCACGGTGACCACGCACCTGGTCACCGACCTGGACACCCTGGACAAGTTCGTCGGCGAAACCCTCAGCCGCTTCCTGGTGGCCATGCTCACGCTGGTCGGCACCTCGGCCATCCTGGTGTGGATGCATTGGCAACTGGCCTTGCTGATCCTGCTGTTCAACCCGCTGGTGATCTACGCCACGGTGCAATTGGGCAAGCGCGTCAAACACCTGAAGAAGCTCGAAAACGACAGCACTTCGCGCTTCACCCAGGCGCTGACCGAAACCCTGGACGCGATCCAGGAAGTACGCGCCGGCAACCGCCAGGGCTTCTTCCTCGGACGCCTTGGCCAGCGCGCCCAGGAAGTGCGTGACTACGCGATCAATTCGCAATGGAAAAGCGACGCGTCCAGCCGCGCCAGTGGTTTGCTGTTCCAGTTCGGTATCGACATCTTCCGGGCGGCGGCGATGCTGACGGTGCTGTTTTCCGACCTTTCCATCGGCCAGATGCTCGCGGTATTCAGCTACTTGTGGTTCATGATCGGCCCGGTGGAGCAACTGCTCAACCTGCAATACGCCTACTACGCTGCGGGCGGCGCGCTGACGCGGATCAACGAGCTGCTGGCGCGTGCCGACGAGCCGCAATATGCGGGCGGCGAAGACCCGTTCAGCGGCCGCGAAACCGTCGGCATCGAAGTCCGCGGCCTGGACTTCGGCTATGGCGATGACCTGGTGCTCAACCAGTTGAACCTTGCCATCGCTCCCGGTGAGAAGGTCGCGATTGTCGGCGCCAGCGGCGGCGGCAAAAGTACCCTGGTGCAGTTGCTGCTCGGGCTGTACACGCCGCAGGCCGGCAGTATCCGTTTCGGCGGAGCGACCCAGCAGGCCATCGGCCTGGAGACCATTCGCGAGAACGTCGCGGTGGTGCTGCAACACCCGGCGCTGTTCAACGACACCGTTCGGGCCAACCTGACCATGGGGCGTGAGCGCACGGACCAGGCCTGCTGGCAGGCGCTGGAAATTGCCCAGTTGGACGCCACCGTCAAAGCCCTGCCGCAGGGTCTGGACAGTGTGGTGGGACGCTCTGGCGTGCGCTTTTCCGGCGGGCAGCGCCAGCGCCTGGCGATCGCGCGCATGGTCCTCGCCGAGCCGAAAGTGGTGATCCTCGACGAGGCGACCTCCGCCCTCGATGCCGCCACCGAATACAACCTGCACCAGGCGCTGGCGCGGTTTCTCAGCGGCCGTACTACACTGATCATTGCTCACCGTTTGTCGGCGGTTAAGCAAGCGGATCGAGTATTAGTGTTCGACGGCGGTCATATTGCTGAGGACGGCGATCATCAGCAGTTGATTGCCGATGGCGGCCTGTACGCCAAGCTATATGGACACTTGCAGCAAGTGCGTTGATTTAGCCTAGGCTTAGCTATCGGAAGCGGATTTTCGCGTGCGTATTGGGCAGTGCATGTGTAAGGGACTTCATGAAGCAAAAGCGGACTCTCGGAACGCCTCGGCTGTTGGGCATTGTGTGGCCCTTCATCGCCGTCGTTCTGTTTCAGGCATTGTTGGGCTGCGTCAGTCTCTACGTGCTTTCAGCGGTACGCGGCTACGTGGCCGGTGAAAGCCTGTGGTCGAAGGGCCAGAAAGACGCGATCTACTACCTGACGCTCTACGCCGACAACCGTGACGAATCCACCTATCTCAAGTACCAGCAGGCGATTGCCGTGCCCCAGGGCGGGCATGAGCTGCGCATCGCCCTGGATCGGCCCACGCCCGATCTTGCTGCCGCCCGCCTGGGCATCCTCAAGGGCGGCAACCACCCCGATGACGTCTCCAGCCTGATCTGGCTGTACCTCAATTTCCGGCATTTCAGCTACCTGGAAAAAGCCATCGAGCTGTGGACGGTGGGCGATGGCTACCTGATGCAGCTCGATGACCTGGCCCGGGAGATGCACCAGGCGATCCGCCGTGACCAGGTCAACGCCAATGATGTGCGCCAATGGAAGGCGCACATCATTGCCATCAACGAAGGCGTGACACCCGCCGCCAAGGCGTTCAGCGACGCGTTGGGCGAAGGCTCGCGGATGATCCTGCGGCTGCTGCTGATCACCAACCTGACCACGGCCCTGGGCTTGATCGTGCTGGCGCTGCTGCGTACTCACAAGCTCCTGGCCCAGCGCCATGCCTTTGCCGATGCGCTGCAGGAAGAGAAGGAGCGGGCGCAGATCACCCTGGAGTCGATTGGCGATGGCGTGATCACCACCGACGTCGAAGGCAGCATCACCTACCTGAACCCGGCGGCCGAGGCGCTGACCCATTGGAACACGGCGCAGGCCCAGGGCCTGCCGCTGGCGGCGTTGTTCAACCTGCTGGATGACAATGCCCAGCCCGACGGTTTCACCTTGATCGAGCACATCGTCAAGGGCCAGCTCAGCAGCGGCAGCGAGCATTCGAAAACAATCCAGCGCCTGGACGGCAGCACCGTTTCGGTCAACCTGGTGGGCGCTCCGATCCGCAGCGCGAGCAAGGTCACGGGCGCGGTGCTGGTGCTGCACGACATGACCCAGGAGCGCCAGTACATCGCCAACCTGTCGTGGCAGGCAACCCATGACGCCCTGACCGGCCTGGCCAACCGCCGCGAGTTCGAGTTCCGCCTGGAGCAGGTGCTGCACCCGGCCGGGGGCGCGCAGAGCGGGCGGCATGCGTTGATGTTTCTCGACCTGGACCAGTTCAAGCTGGTCAACGACACCTGCGGCCATGCGGCGGGTGACGAGCTGTTGCGGCATATCTGCGCACTGTTGCAGTCGGACCTGCGCGAAGGCGACACCCTGGCCCGCCTGGGTGGCGATGAGTTCGGCATCCTGCTGGAGAACTGCCCGGCACCAGTGGCGGAGAAAATCGCCGAGAGCCTGCGGCATACCGTGCAAAGCCTGCACTTCGTGTGGAAGGGCCGGCCGTTCATGACCACCGTCAGCATCGGCCTGGTGCACATCGGGCACACGCCGACCACCCTTGAAACGTCGCTGCGGGCGGCTGACATGGCGTGCTACATGGCCAAGGAAAAAGGCCGCAACCGCGTGCAGGTGTACCACGCCGATGACTCGGAACTGTCGGTGCGCTTTGGCGAAATGGCCTGGGTGCAGCGGCTGCACATGGCGTTGGAAGAAAACCGCTTCTGCCTGTACGCCCAGGAAATCATGCCGCTGGGGCACACTGACGGCGGCAACGGGCATATAGAAATCCTGCTGCGCCTGCACGACGAGGGCGGGCGCATCATCCTGCCGGACAGCTTTATCCCGGCGGCCGAGCGCTACGGTCTGATGACCTCCCTGGACCGCTGGGTGGTCGAGAATGTCTTCAAGCTGATTGCCGCCTGCATGCATGAACGTCCGGGGCGTCCGATGGCCATGTGTGCGATCAATCTGTCAGGCATTACTATCGGTGATGATGACTTCCTCGGATTCTTGCGTGAGAAATTTCATACTTACAGTATTCCACCCAGCATGATCTGTTTTGAAATTACTGAAACCAGTGCAATTGCAAACTTGGGCAGTGCCATCCGCTTTATTAATGAACTCAAGGCCTTAGGCTGTCATTTCTCGCTGGATGACTTCTGCGCCGGAATGTCCTCATTCGCTTATCTCAAACATTTACCTGTAGACTTCCTGAAGATCGATGGAAGTTTCGTAAAGGATATGCTGGACGACCCGATTAACCGCGCGATGGTTGAAGTGATCAATCACATTGGCCACGTCATGGGTAAGCGCACAATTGCAGAGTTTGTTGAAACACCGCACATCGAACAGGCGTTGCTCGAGATCGGGGTGGATTACGCTCAGGGTTACCTGATCGAACGACCGCAGTTGTTTACCTTTGATAGTCTGCAGTGTCGACCTTCGCGGCCGCAGCCCCTGTTATTCAAGGCGCCCGGCACATTCCGCTGAAACCTTTGCTGGTCTGTACATCACACTTAAAAAGGAGCCCGACAGTGATCGACACATTCAACAGAACCGGCCCGCTTATGGAAGCCTCGAGTTACCCCGCCTGGGCGCAACAACTGATCCAGGACTGTAGCGAGAGCAAGCGGCGCGTTGTCGAACACGAACTGTACCAGCGCATGCGCGATAACACGCTCAGCGCCAAGACCCTGCGTCACTACCTGATCGGTGGCTGGCCCGTGGTGGAACAGTTTGCCTTGTACATGGCACAGAACCTCACCAAGACCAAGTTTGCCCGCCATCCTGGGGAGGATATGGCGCGACGCTGGCTGATGCGCAACATTCGCGTGGAACTGAACCACGCCGATTATTGGGTGCATTGGGCCCGTGCGCATGGCGTCAGCCTCGAAGAACTGCAGGCGCAGAACGTGCCGCCGGAGCTGCACGCGCTCAGCCATTGGTGCTGGCACACCAGCTCGGCCGATTCGCTGATCGTGGCCATCGCCGCGACCAACTACGCGATCGAGGGGGCGACCGGGGAGTGGTCGGCGGTGGTGTGTTCCACCGGTGTCTACGCGGCGGCTTTCCCCGAGGAAGACCGCAAGCGCGCGATGAAGTGGCTGAAGATGCATGCCCAGTACGATGACGCCCACCCGTGGGAAGCGCTGGAAATCATCTGCACCCTGGCCGGCATGAACCCGAGCAAAGCCTTGCAGGTTGAGCTGCGCCAGGCCGTGTGCAAGAGCTACGACTACATGTACCTGTTCCTGGAAAGCTGCATGCGCCTGGAGAAGGAAAAGCCGGCGGTGCTGGTGCGTGAGCGCCCGGCGCGGGTGGCCAGCGAAGCCTGATGTAACGGCGGTGGTGGGGGTTACCCTGCCATCGCCAGGCGGTTGCGGCCTTCGCGCTTGGCCACGTACAAGGCGTTATCGGCCCGGCGCAGCAGGCTTTCGGCAGACTCGGCGGCCAGCAATGTCGAGCAGCCGAGGCTCACCGTCAATTCGATCCGTTTACCCTCCGCCGAATAATCCTGGGCCTGTGCCGCCTGGCGCAGGCGTTCGCCGACCATTGCGGCTGCATCCCGGCCGGTGTTCGACAGCAGGATCAGAAACTCTTCCCCACCAAACCTGAAGACCATGTCGACATTGCGCAACTGGGCCTTGATCGCTCCGGCGACGGCGCGCAGGACGTTATCGCCGGCGGCGTGGCCGTAGGTGTCGTTGATGTTCTTGAAGTGGTCGATGTCCAGCATCAGCAGCGACAGCGGGTTCAGGTGACGACGTGCCATGTCGATTTCCCGTTGCAGGGTCTGGTCCATGGCAATCCGGTTGCCGGTCTCGGTCAACGGGTCACGCAGGGCGCTGCGGGTGGCGGCGCGGTAGAGCAGGGCGTTGCGCATCGGGTAGAGCAAGGTTGCCAGCAGCGACTCCAGCTGGCCGAGTTCCTCTTCCAGCAGGCGCTGGTTGCGCCGGAAAATCAGCTCGCCCAGGTGCTCGCCTTCGTGGCTCAGGCTATAGCTCATCGAATGGTGGCCGCGATGACCGAACTCCAGGCGCAGATCGCTGGCAGCGTGGCGATATTGCAGGGCGTCGAGCGGCACCAGACGCTGGATCTCGCGGAAAAACGTCGCGAGGATGCGCTCCGGTTCCAGGCTGGTCTGCAGTTGCATGCCCAGTTGCTGGCGAAGTTGCAGAAGGGTGATGGGACGGCGCGGCAGGAGGGACGGCTGACCAAAGCCCAGGCGTTGCAATTTGGCACTGTCGAAGTCAATTGCGTTGGTCTGGGTGGGTGTTTTCATAAACGATCGGCCTCTAAGCACTTGGCTGTCTTACAGGCTCGATGAGAGTGGCGAGTGCCAAGCGTCTTACTGTTCCTTCAGTTCCGTAAAACATGGGAATAGTTTAAACCGCTTTACAGTGGGTTATAACCCCTGGGCACTGCCGCACGTCTTGTCATCGCGTAACCTGCTTGAAGGAGGTTAGAGCCAGATCCATGCCAATTGGTTTTAACTAAATTAAAACCCTTATAAATCAATCGCCTTCTTTTCAGGTTAAACCGGCAAGCAAAGACTGACGCCAGTTATTTGGCAAACAAGGGCCGGCGCTGCCACCGGCCCGCTCTGCTTTACTGTTTTTGTGGATCGAACTGTTTATCGCGGATAAACAGCGCCGGGATCACCCCGCAGATAAAGTACGCGCCGCCCATCACCAGAAAGCCCACGCCGATGGAGCCGTGGGATGCCAGGAAACCAATGGCGGCTGGCGCCACGGCGGCACCGATGCGACCGATGTTGTAGGCCCCACCCACTGCCGAACCGCGAAACTTGGCTTCGAAGCTTTCAGTCATGTAGGTGGCGTTGACGCCATAGGGAATCCCGTACAGGAAGCCGAACACCACCAGCATCCACAAGATGTTCTCGGGGCTTTGGAACAGTACGATCACCGGCAGGAAGATCGCGGTGCCCAGCGCACCCACGGCAAACACCGTACGCCGACCCAGGCGGTCCGCCGCCAGGCCGGCGAGGATCTTGCCGAAGATCATCGCCGCGTAGGTGCCGACCATGTAGCTGGTCATCGACTTGAAGTTCATCCCCAGCTCGCTTTCCAGGTACGACGGCATCCAGTTGTTCACGCCGTAGTAGCCGAACTGCAGGAAGCCTGCGGTGAGGGCCCAGAGCAGGAACATGCGGCTGGCTTTTGGATCGCTGAAAATCAGTTTGAACATGCCGTCGGGCTTGCTCTTCTGCGCGAGCCGGGTGCCATCGGCTTTCTGCCGGGCGCGTTCGGCGCGGGCCGTCAGCCAGGCCTGGGGTTCCGGAACCAGGCGTTGCATCAGGACCGCGAGGATCACCGGGATGATCGCCACGTAGAACAGCCAGCGCCAGCCGTGTTCAGGCAGGATCCAGCCGGCCAGCAAGGTGGCGACGATATACCCCACCGACCAGCCCGCCTGCAGCGTGCCGAGGACGGTGGTGCGATAGCGCGTCGGCACGTATTCGGCCATCAGTGTGTTGCACGCCACGTACAGGGCGCCCAGGCCGAGGGAGGCGAAAAACCGCGTGCTCGCAAACTGCCAATAGCTGTGGGTCATGCCCAGGATGGCGGTGCCGACAGAGAACAGCACGATGCTCCACACCACGGTTTTCACCCGGCCAAAACGGTCACAGGCCCAGCCGCCGTAGATCCCGCCGATGGCCATGCCGGCCAGGGTGAAACTGCCCAGGCTGCCGGCTTCGACGCTGCTCAGGCCGAACTCGGCTTTGAGGCTGCTGAGGCTGTAGGACAGCAGCATCAGGTCGGCACCATCGATCAGCAGGCCGAGGAAGCAAAAGATGAATACGATGATCCACAGGTGGTTTTTGGCAGGCGACAACGCGCCCGCCGATGCGGCGACTTCCATAGCGATACCTTGTTTGTAGTTGTTAGGGCATTGGGTATGGGTATTGCGGTGAGTCCTAGCGCTGCGCCGCGCGAATCATGTTGCGGGCGATCACCAGTTGCTGGATTTGCGTGGTGCCTTCATACAGGCGGAACAGGCGCACATCCCGGTAAAACCGTTCGATGGCGTACTCGCTGATATAGCCGGCACCCCCATGGATCTGCACACAACGGTCGGCTACCCGCCCGCACATTTCCGTGGCGAACATCTTCGAGCACGAGGCTTCTGTACCGATGTCCTGGCCTTCGTCGCGTCTGCGCGCGGCGTCGAGCACCATGCAACGGGCGGCGTAGATCTCGGCCTTGCTGTCGGCGAGCATGGCCTGGATCAGTTGGAATTCGGCAATCGGCTGGCCGAATTGCTTGCGTTCGATGGCGTAGTTCAGCGCGTCGTTGAGCATGCGCTCTGCCGCTCCCACGCTGACGGCCGCGATGTGCAGGCGCCCCTTGTCGAGGACCTTCATCGCGGTCTTGAAGCCCACGCCTTCGACGCCGCCGATCAATTGGCTGGCCGGAACGCGCACGTTGTCGAAGATCACATCGCTGGTGTGCGCACCTTGCTGGCCCATCTTGTGGTCGCGCTTGCCCAGCGACAGCCCCGGTGTTTCACGTTCGACGATAAACGCGCTGATACCGCCCGAGCCGCGAATCGCCGTGTCAGTGCGGGCCATCACCGTGAAAATCCCGGCGTGGGGCGCGTTGGTGATAAAGCGCTTGGTGCCGTTGATCACATAGTGATCGCCGTCGCGCACCGCGGTGGTTTTCAGCGAGGCGGCATCCGAGCCCGAGTCCGGTTCGGTGAGACAGAACGAACTGAGCAGCTCGCCGCTGGCCAGCAACGGCAGGTAATGCGCCTTCTGCGCTTCGGTGCCATCGAGCAGGATGCCGATGGAGCCGATACCGTTGTTGGTGCCGAAGTAGGAGCGGAAGGCGGGGGAGGTGCGCCCCAGCTCGAAGGCGATGGTCACCTCTTCTTCCATGGTCAGCCCCAGGCCGCCGTAGGCTTCGGGAATGGTCAGGCCGAACAGGCCCATTTCCTGGAATTGGCTGACGATGTCCGCCGGGATTTCATCGGTCTCGGCGACTTCGTTTTCCCGTGGGATCAGCGCTTCGTTGACGAACTGCGCAATGGCATCCACCAGGATATGAAGTGTTTGCGGGTCTCGGATCATGTGCATTCCTCAGCGGCCCGTTCAGCGGGCCTGTTATCGTCAATCTGCCGAGGCCGCACACCGATCCTGCTAGCGGGTGGCGGCCACGATATTGTTCACCATGTGCTTGAGGCGCGGTCCGATGTCGTCTTCGAGTTTTTCCCGGGAAAGGTGAAAACTCGGTCCGCCACAGTTGAACGCCAGCAAGCCATGTTGTGGGTGCAGCAGCGGTACGGCGATGGCGTTTACATCGCGGTGCCACTCTCCGATCGACATGCAATAGCCGAAGTCGGTGTAGTCCCTGAACGCGCGCTCCAGCCCCTTGCGCAGTGTCGGCCAGTCCTCCAGATGACGCTGGCGGATATGGTCGAGCATGAACTCGCGCTCGTTTTCCGGCATCGCCGCCAGGCAGGCGCGGCCTGCCGAACTCAAGTGCAATGGCAGGCGCGTACCGACCTGGCGGCGCATCGTCATGTTCGCTTCGCCCTGGACCACGTCCAGGTAGACCATGTCCAGGCGGTCCCGGGTGGCCATGGCAACGGCCGCCTGGGCGTACTTGGCCATCGTCTCCATCAACGGGTGGGCCACGGCCCGGATCGACAGGTTCGACAGCATCGCGTAACCGAAGGCCATCACGCCCACATCCAACTGGTACCGGCCTGACTGCGGCAGGTGCTTGAGGTAACCCAAGCGGGTCAGCGTGTGGGTCATGCGGGTGATCGTCGGTTTCGGCAGCCCGGTCTTGCGCGCCAGTTCCTGGTTGCCCAGCACACTCTCGCTGGGCGTAAAGCAGCGCAGCAGTTCCAGGCCACGGGCCAGCGCAGTGACAAACTGGCGGTCCTTGTCTTCCTCCTCATCGTTGTTCATCGGATCAATCAACACATGCTCGAAAGCGTGGTTGCCAGCCGGGACTTCTGAGCTATCCGGGTCCGCGTTTTGACGGCGCATGTTAAGCCTCATTTTTTTATAAAATCAACAAAACAAAATTCTATTCCGCACAGCGAAACAAAGCAAGATGTTGAGGTTTTCCGACGCTTGCTGATAACACCTGTTTAAACAGCGGGTTAGCGGCTATTTTCAAATGGATTTGGGTTTTTGCGTTTACACCTGCAGGGTCGATACTTATGATCATGGCTAAATACGGAATGTTATTTCGCACAGCGAAACAAGTGACAGGCCGACTAACAAGAACGTTGCAGCAGGAGTGAATGTGACCAGCGCAGACCAACCCGTGGTAACCCTCGACGTCCACGACAACGGCGTGGCCGTGGTCCGTATTCATCGCCCCGAGGTCAAGAACGCCCTGAATGCCCAGGTGCGTGAAGCCCTTGCCGAGCATTTTCGGGCACTCGCCAAGCGCCGCGAGGTGCGTGCGATTGTGCTGACCGGTGGCGCGCAGTTTTTTGTCGCCGGAGCCGATATCAAAGAGTTCGCCAGCGCAGGCGCAATCGATATGTATCGACGCCACACCGAGTACCTGTGGGAAGCCATCAGCCGTTGCCCCAAGCCGGTGATTGCCGCGGTCAACGGGTTTGCCCTGGGCGGCGGTTGCGAGTTGGCGATGCATTGCGACCTGATCGTCGCCGGCGAATCGGCGCGGTTTGCCCAGCCGGAGGTCAAGCTGGGCTTGATGCCGGGGGCGGGCGGTACCCAGCGGTTGATCCGCGCAGTGGGTAAGTTCCAGGCGATGCGCATCGCGCTCACCGGGTGCATGGTCGGCGCACGAGAAGCCTTGGCGATGGGCATGCTCAGCGAAGTCGTCAGCGACGACCAGACCCTGCCTCGGGCGCTGGAGCTGGCGGCGCAGATTGCCGCACTGCCGCCCCTGGCAGTCGAGCAGATCAAGGAAGTGATGCTGGCCGGTGCCGACCTGCCGCTGGAAAGTGCGCTGGTACTGGAGCGCAAGGCCTTCCAGTTGTTGTTCGATTCAAAGGACCAGAAGGAGGGCGCTGCGGCGTTCTTCGAGAAACGCACGCCTGAATACCGGGGGGAATAAGCATGACCGACACCCTCAATACGTTGGGCCTGGTGGGCACCGGTGTGATGGGCGCGGGCATTGCGCAGATCGCCGCTCAAGCCGGTGTGGCGGTGCGCCTGTTCGATGCCCGCGACGGCGCTGCGCAAGCGGCCCGCGACAACCTCGGCGCCACGTTTGCCAAGTTGGTGGGCAAGGGCAAGATCAGCCAGGCGGCGATGGATGCGGCGTGGGCCAACGTGCAGGTGGTTGAGCTTATCGATGACCTGCAGCATTGCGATCTGGTGGTCGAAGCCATCGTCGAAAATCTCGACGCCAAGCGCGGCCTGCTGCAACAGCTGGAAGGCATTGTCAGCCCGCATTGCATCCTCGCCACCAACACGTCCTCGCTGTCCGTGACCGCCATCGCCACCGGCTGCCGCTACCCGGAACGCGTGGCGGGCCTGCACTTTTTCAACCCGGTGCCGTTGATGCGCGTCGTGGAAGTCATCGACGGGCTGGCCACGGCGCCGCACGTCGCCACCGCGCTGCTCGCATTGGTTGCACGCATGGGCCATCGCGGCGTGCGCGCCAAGGACACCCCGGGCTTCATCGTCAACCACGCCGGGCGCGCCTATGGCACTGAAGCCCTGAAGATGCTCGACGAGGGCATCGCCGCGCGGGGCGATATCGACCGCATCCTGCGTGACGGCGCCGGCTTCCGCATGGGGCCGCTGGAACTGCTCGACCTCACCGGCCTGGACGTGTCACACCCGGTGATGGAATCGATCTACACCCAGTTCTACCAGGAGCCGCGCTACCGGCCGTCACCGCTGACCCGGCAGATGCTGGTGGGCGGGCGCCTCGGGCGCAAGACCGGGCAGGGTTTCTACCGCTATGAAAACGGTCAGGTGGTGGACGCCCCGCAGCCTCAGCCCGTACCGACGGTGCGGCAACAGCCACCGGTGTGGATCGCCACCGAAAACAGCGAAGACCATGCGCGCCTCAGTGCCTTGCTGATCGGCCTCGGTGCCCAGCTGGAAAACACGCTACAACCGTCGGCAGAGGCGCTGTGCCTGCTGGCACCTTATGGGCGGGACGCGACCAGCGCGTCGGTGCACTTCGACACTGACCCGGCGCGCACCGTGTGCATCGATGTGCTGACGGACCTGTCGCGCCAGCGCACCCTGATGCAAAACCCGCTGACCTCTGCCGCCATGCGTGATGCCGCGCATGCCTTGCTCGCGGCGGATGGGGTCGGGGTGACCGTGATCGGTGACAGTGTCGGTTTTGTCGCCCAGCGCACCCTGGCGATGGTGGTCAACCTCGGCTGCGACATCGCGCAGCAACGGATCGCCACCCCCGCCGATATCGACCAGGCGGTGCAATTGGGCCTGGGCTATCCCAACGGCCCGCTGGCCTGGGGCGATGCACTTGGCCCGCAGAGAATACTGACAATTTTGCAGCGCATGAGCGAACTCACCCATGACCCGCGCTACCGCCCCAGTCCCTGGTTGCGGCGGCGGGCGTTGCTGGGGATTTCCCTACGCCATGAAGAGCCGGCAGTCGGCTGATTTCCCAACCTCACAGGATAAGAACAATGGGTGCATTGACAGGTTTGCGGGTACTGGATTTAAGCCGTGTGTTGGCCGGCCCGTGGTGTGGGCAAGTGCTGGCGGACCTCGGCGCGGAAGTGATCAAGATCGAACGGCCGCAAAGCGGTGACGACACACGTGGCTGGGGCCCGCCGTGGATGAAGACCGATACCGGCGAGTCGTCCGGGCAGGCGTCTTATTACCAGTCCACCAATCGCGGCAAATTGTCGGTGGCTATCGATCTGGCCAGCCCGGAGGGGCAAGAGTTGGTACGGGCACTGGCGGCGAGTTCCGATGTGTTGATCGAGAACTACAAGGCCGGTTCCCTGGCGCGCTACGGCCTGGATTACGCGACCCTGGCCGAGATCAATCCACGCCTGGTGTACTGCTCCATCACCGGTTTTGGCCAGACCGGCCCGCGTGCCGAAGAACCGGGCTACGACTTCATCATCCAGGGCATCGGTGGCCTGATGAGCATCACCGGCGAGCGCGACGATCTGCCGGGCGGCGGCCCGCAAAAAGTCGGCGTGGCCTTTTCCGACCTGATGACCGGCCTGTATTCCACGGTGGCGATCCAGGCCGCGCTGCTCAGCCGCGAGCGCACAGGCGTCGGCCAGCATATCGACATGGCCTTGCTCGACGTGCAGGTCGCGACCTTGGCCAACCAGAGCATGAACTACCTGGCCTCGGGCAAGGTGCCGCAGCGCTATGGCAACGCCCACGCCAATATCGTGCCTTACCAGGTGTTCCGGGCGGCCGACCGCGACTTCATCATTGCCTGTGGCAACGACAGCCAGTTCGTCGCGTTGTGCCAGAGCATCGGCTTGCCGCACCTGCCGGATGACCCGCGCTTTCGCCGCAATGCCGACCGCGTGGCCCACCGCGCCGAGATCGTCGAGTTGCTCTCGGCGCACTTTCTCGGGCGTACGGCCGATGAGTGGGTGGCGTGCATTCACGCCTCGAAGGTGCCGGTGGGGGCGATCAACTCCATCGCGCAATCGCTGGAAGAGCCGCAAGTGATCGCGCGCAACCTGATGGTGAAAATCCCCCACCCGCAGAATCCCGATTTCGCCATGGTCGGCAGCCCGATCAAGATGTCCGGGACGCCGGTGGAATATGTGCGGCCGGCGCCGATGCTGGGGCAGCACACCGACGATATCCTCGGGCAGCGGCTGGGCCTGTCGGCTGAGCAACTGGCGCACCTCAAGGCGCGCGGTATCGTCGAGCAGCAGGGCTAGACCAGGGTGGTGCGGTCGATCTGGTCGATCGAAGTGACGCCGGTCAGGGTCATGGCCACGCGCATTTCCTTGGCGAAGATATCCAGCAGGTTCTCCACCCCGTGCTGGCCATCGGCGGCCAGTGCATAGGCAGTCGCGCGGCCCAGCAGGCACGCCTTGGCGCCCAGTGCGAGCATGCGCACCACGTCCAATCCGGAACGGATGCCGGAGTCGACCAGCACCGTGAGGTCATCGCCGACCGCATCGGCAATCGGTGGCAGCGCCTTGGCGGTGGACAGCACGCCGTCGAGCTGGCGGCCACCATGGTTGGAGACCACGATGCCATCGGCGCCAAAACTCACGGCGTCCTTGGCGTCCTGCGGGTCGAGGATGCCCTTGATGATCATCGGGCCCTTCCAGAACTCGCGGATCCACTCCAGGTCTTTCCAACTGATCGACGGGTCGAAGTTGTTGGCCAGCCAGCCAATGTAGTCTTCCAGGTGCGTCGGTTTGCCGAGGTATCTGGAGATATTGCCGAGGTCGTGCGGACGTCCCATCAGGCCCACATCGAAGGCCCATTGTGGCTTGGTGACGGCCTGCAGCATGCGCCGCTGTGCCGCAAACGGACCCGACATGCCCGAATGCGCATCGCGATAGCGCGCGCCAGGTGTGGGCATGTCGACCGTGAACACCAGCGTGGTGACCCCGGCCGCCTGGGCGCGTTCCAGTGCATTGCGCATGAAGCCACGGTCCTTGAGCACATACAGCTGGAACCAGATCGCCTGCGGGCTCTGCGACGCCACTTCTTCAATCGAGCACACCGACACTGTCGACAGGCAGAAGGGAATGCCCTGCTTGGCCGCCGCTTTTGCAGCCTGCACTTCACCGCGTCGCGCGTACATGCCGGTCAGGCCGACGGGGCTGAGGATCACCGGCATCGCCAATTCCTGGCCGAACACGCTGGTTTTCAGGCTCAGGTTGTCGACATTGCGCAGGACGCGCTGGCGCAGGCTGATCTCGGCCAGGTCCGAACTGTTCGCGCGCATCGTGTGCTCGGCGTAGGCGCCGCCATCGATGTAGTCGAACAGAAAGCGCGGCAGCTTGCGTTTGGCGGCGGCGCGGTAATCGGAAGCGGACGAGATGATCATCAACAGTGTCTCCACAAGGCAAGGTGGCTTGAGGATAAGGAAATTTATGGCATGATAAAAACAACTTTTATCACTGGTATCCAGTCGCAAAGGGAATACCGATGAACCTCAGAACACTGCGCGCCTTTGTCGAAGTGGTCCGCCAGGGCGGTTTCTCCCAGGCGGCCGAGGTGGTCTCCCTGACCCAGTCCACCGTGAGCAAGGCGGTCAAGACCCTGGAGGACGAACTGGGCACGCCGCTGCTCAACCGCCTGGGCCACCGCAACGAACTCACCGCCGCCGGCGAAATCGCCTATCGCCGGGCCCTGGTGCTGCTCGCCGAACGCAACGACCTGGTGGCCGAGATCAACGACCTGCGCGGCCTCAAGCGCGGCGTACTGCGCATCGGCCTGCCACCGGTGGGCTGCGGCGTGCTGTTCGCGACCATGTTCGCCACCTACCGCAGCCGCTACCCGGACATCGACATCGAGCTCACCGAATACGGCAGCAAACGCCTGCGCGAATGCCTGGAAGCGGGGGAGGTCGATCTCGCCGCCTTGCTGCTGCCGGTGGATGAAGCGTTCGACTACCAGCCCGTGCGCAATGAACCGCTGATGGCGGTGTTGCCCATCAGCCACACGCTGGCGCGGCGCTCACGCATCGACTTTACCGACCTCGCCGATTCACCGTTCATCCTCTTCGAAGCCGGCTTCGCCCTCAACGCCAAGATCCTCGCCGCCTGCGAGCGCAAAGGCGTCACGCCGCGGGTCACCGCACGCAGCGGGCAGATCGACTTCATCGTCGACCTGGTCGCCGCCGGCCTCGGCGTCGCCTTCCTGCCGCGCATGCTGGCGCACAAACACCAACACCCCGGCATCGCCCTGATCCCCCTGGACGAACCCCACACCGACTGGCACATCGCCCTGGCCTGGCGCACCAACGCCCACCTCCCACCGGCAGCCCTGGCCTGGCTGGAACTGGCAAAGGAGCACCGGCTCGCAACCGGTCATCCGGTTTAATCACTTGAAATACCAGAGAAAGCTTGACTTCTCCTTTTCAATCAGTAACATACGGCGCATTCCGCGATAGCTCAGTTGGTAGAGCAAATGACTGTTAATCATTGGGTCCCTGGTTCGAGTCCAGGTCGTGGAGCCAGACATTGAGAAAAGCCTGCAGAGATGCAGGCTTTTTTCGTTCAGGGCGTTTTCTCCTGACAATCAGCCTATAGCTTGACCTTTATGAAGCTGTCTCTAATCCTTCGATTCAGAGGCAAGCAGTATGAAAATCGCAGCAATCGTTTCAACCAAGGGCGGACCGGGTAAAACCACGGTAGGCGCCAATCTAGGCGCGTTCTGCGCCGATGCAGGTCTTCGACCCTACTTATTGATCTTGATAACCAGCCATCGCTGTCGTCGTTCTACGCGCTATCGCATGAAGCGCTAGGCGGCACCTTTCAACTGATCGCGAATAATGAGACCCGGGGCGATTCAATTTTCCAGAAATTGATTCATCTCTGATTCAGTGTGCCGCGCTTTATGGGTGTGATGACTATGCCGCTCAGACAGACCTAATTGTTCGACTGCTAGCGCTGAAGAAAAATAGTACGGGGGGGGCGCCTTGACGTTCTGTAAGTTCCCAAACGTATAAAAAGGACGTCGCCAGTTTCGACGTGGAGTGATGAGGGGGCACTGAGTAATCTGCAGGTGTCACCCAAGGAGCGCGCTCAATCACGCTGCGCCTCCATTACTCAGGAGTAACACCATGTCGAACAAACCGTCGAATCAGCAACCATCCAACCACCAGCGCGTTCAGAACAATCACCGTTCTGACTCGTTAAACACGAACCGAGGTACCAATGGTTCGAACACCACCAACTCCCTTGTGCACGGAAACCGAGGTAAGCAAATGAACCCTAATCAGCAGTAAGCCACGCGGGCACTTCGGGGAAACACATCATGGAAAGAGTGTACACATCACCCACTCTAGGCGACGTGGTTAAGTATGCGGTTGCGGCGTCTGGCGTGATGCCCCGAAAGGCCCATGATCGTCTCGACGAAACCGAGTTCGATCAGAGCATGGCGAAGACTTACCAAAAGCGAATGCAGCGCCTGGCGAAGGAGGACTGCCATTTGCAGAGCACATTTGAGGATATCGCGAAGCTCCTTACAAGCACGCTAGGGCGGTATGTCCGATGTGGGTTCCGAGCGGAGCAAATCCGCGAATTACTCAATGACCTGCACGAGTCGTACGTGTCCCTGATTAAACAGATGGGTACGTACATGACCAAGGCCGACACCACACGCTATTTTCTAACGAGCTATGCCATTGAAATAGCGGTGCGCTCTGCGGCTCGTACCTGGATCGTGATGCAAGGGTATATCTATGCCGTTCCTCAGCCTCTGGAGCCGTGTTGGTACCTGCCCTCAAACGTTGATGGGGATATGACAACACCCCTTGCTAAGGTAATGGCTTGGGCCTATGCGGCATGTGGCTGTCGCCTTTCCACGTTCCATGATCCCGCAGGGACGCAGGACGAAATAGGTCGATATGAGCGCAACGAGAGGGCTGCCCGGAACTGGAAAGCGGGCAAGCATTTACCTTCCCTTCCTGCGCTGGTGAAAAACTTGGAGGACTCTTTCAATGCGCAAGCATTGATTGGAAATCCAGTTGAGCAACGGCTCCAAGACGGTATTGTTACCTGCGCTGTAATTGCACGAATCACCACCTTCATTACGCAGGATGTTCAAAAGGTCTTTGGCAGGGAGTTTCTGAAGGAGACCTTGAGCCAGACACGGCTTTACGCTGGATGGATGGCGGTAGAGATCAAGGAATACCTTGCCAATCTAGATCAACACCTTATTGAACATGCTTCAGAAATTGAGCCACCCGACGAGAGTGGGAAAAAGTTTGGACTAGAGAGCCAGGCTTCAATCCGCATGAAGAAGAGAGTCAGTCTAGGTATCAAAATGGCACCTCACTTTTGGGGGGGCTTTGAAGCTAAATGCCAGACTGCAAGCGACCTTATGATGGAACACACAGACCATGATGGGCATGTGCCCGATAATGTTACTTTGTGGTTGGAGAAGCGCTACGGCGCCTATGCAGCGCGGATCCGCGCAGACGTTATTTCTCGCTGGAGATTAGACAAGCCCGCTGATCTTGACACGTATGTGCAGCGAGGCATGGTGATGAGGAACCTCCAAAATTTAACCTTGGAGGACGTAAATTCTTTCCACGAAGAGTTGAGCTGCGCCTCCATAGCAGGGCGTTTGCCATGGCTTGTGGAATGGCTTAAGGGGATCGTTTTCTACAGGTCAGCCGATTACGCCGCTTCCTCTATTTACTACACCCAAGCATTCAAGTTGGCTAAGTATTCAGCTGGGGATCTGCAGTACCCACTGGTGAATCAATATCTGGAGGTAATGGCAAAAACCAATCGGTGGCTGGACTTCAAGCAAGGGGCGCTGTGGGCTAGCTATCTCGACTTACCTGTGAGGTGGTTACGGGATAGAGAGCCCACTGACGCAAACATTCGTAAAGCATTCAACGTCTTGGGGCTATCACAGATGCAATACACGCGGATGTGATTCGCTTGCCGCTAAGGAAGATCTGGATATTGAGGTTCTACAAGCTCATTGATAATGGCGTTCAATGTTCCAGTCGTTTTGAAGGACCAGACCTTCATGTCAGTGATGCATACACTGATAAACCGTCCACGACTCCGAGTGATGCGTCGCTCGGAGCAAAATCACATTCCGTGAATGCCTCTTTGATCGCATCGATCACGTAGGGCGCTCGGGAAATGCCCCCAATCAAGAACAGCACTGGGGAATAGTCTTGGGTTACATCCGTACCTCTCCAAGAAGCTCTTGAAATGAACGCATGAGGCGTTCTGCTCCGAGTGCTAAGTCGGCTTTCGGCATACGATCGCTACCGATTTGATGAAGCAACCCAAGAGCAACCTTCACATCTTCTAGGACCTGTTGGGGTACCGAAGTATCGCCACGACCCTGAAATATGTTCATGTGGATGTTGAGCAGGTGAGGCATGCACTGGAGGCAATGCGGTAGCGGGCGATTTACTGTCTGGATTGAGAACCTAGCTTGAGAAGAGCCTGCAGCCATGCAGGTTTTTTGATTGGCCTAGCGATTAGAGTGCTTGGCTATATTTACAGAGCTCGTCTCAATTTCCTCCATGTACGGCTGAGCGGCGGTCCCAATTTTCCATGTATCGTCCAGAAAACAAATTTGTACATTTAATTGACGCCACTATAACGCCACCATATGATCGCCGCTCATTGATGGCACTTGGCTATATAGAGGGATCTACACATGTGGCGTTGCAGGCGTCGGACCAGGCTCAGCCTGCTGTCCGTTTTTTTATGCCTGGGCTTAGCCGGGACGGCCCAAGGCGCAACCCCGCAGAACACGCCAGGCGTTACCGACCTGATCCGCGATCGTCAGGATCGCCTGCTCGAAGAGCAGCAACGCCGCCTCGAAGAACTCAAAGACCTGCCCGGCAAAACCGCCGCGCCAGCTAATCCATCAGCACCTGCCGACACCCGCTGCTTCCCCATCAACACCATTGAACTCACCGGTACCGACGCCCTCTCCGAAGGCGAGCGCAACAGCTTGCTCAAGCCGTACATTGGCCAGTGCCTGGGCGTACCTCAGCTGAATGATCTGCTCAAGGTCATCACCGACCACTACCTCGCCAAAGGCCTCGTCACCAGTCGTGCCTACCTGCCGCAACAAAGCCTCGCCAGCGGCAACCTCAAGGTGCAAGTGGTGGAAGGCCGTCTGGAAGGCATGAAGGGCGCGGAGGGCAGCGGCATCACCGACCGCCAACTCGCCATGAGCTTCCCAGGCAAACCGGGTGACCTGCTTAACCTGCGCGAAATCGAGCAAATGGTGGATCAACTGAACCGTCTGCCCTCGAACCAGGCCCAGATGGAGTTGGCGCCCGGCAAAGAAGTGGGCGGCAGCGAAGTGCTGGTCAAAAACACCCCGCAGAAACCCTGGCGCGTCGGCCTGTCGCGCCACAACGGCGGCCAGCGCGCCACTGGCGAGCAGCAGTGGGGCGCCAGCCTGGATTGGGATAATCCACTCGGTCTCGCCGATCAATTGTCGCTGCGTGGCGGCCACGATGCGGTCAGTGACCACCAGAAAACCTCGCGTAACTCGATGCTCAACTACAGCCTGCCGTTCGGTTGGTGGAACCTCAATTACAGCTACAGCGAAACCGAATACCGCTCACTGGCCCAAGCCAGCGGCTTCAACTTCAAGCAATCGGGCGATAGCCAGAACCATCAGTTACGCCTGGAACGGGTTATTCACCGTGACGCCCTGAGCAAAACCTCCCTCAACACCGGCGTGGCCTACCTGCGCACCAACAACTTCATCGAAGACAGCAAGCTCGCTCTAAGCAGCAACCGCCTCAGCGAAGCCCAGTTCGGCATCAACCATGGTCGACGTATTGGCGGTTCGTTCCTCAACATCGACCTGGGCATGCAGGACGGCATCGGCGCGTTCGACGCCCAGGCCAATCACTACCCGCGCCCGGGCCAGCCGGATGCACGCTACCGCAAATACACCGCGACGCTCAGCTACCTGTACCCGTTCAAACTGTGGGGCGAGTCGTTTAGTTTCAGCAGCCTGATGACCGGCCAGCGCAGCGAAGACGTGCTCTTCAGCCCACAACGCATGAGCCTGGGCGGGCAGTCATCGATTCGTGGCTACAAGGACCAGACCCTCAGCGGCGACAGCGGCGGTTAATGGCGCAACGACCTGCGCTGGAGCCGCCCGGTGACCTGGGCCTGGCTGCAGCCGGTGTTCAGCGAATACGGCACCAGCCTCGGCTACGACCAGGGCGTGATCAGCCACGGCCGTTACAACGCCGAGCAGCATGGGCGCATGAGCAGCAACTCGGTCGACCTGTTTGCCCGCGGCCAGAACGTCGCCGCCACGGTGACCTTTGCACATTCTTTGGAAAGACCGGGGCCGATCACTGAGCGTGAAGCGCCGATCTATTTCCGCCTGGATTTCTTCCTTTAAATTTTTACCGCCCTTCGGGCATCGAGACATCACATGGACGTTCGCCAGTTTGCCTTCCTTGCGTGCCAACCTTCTGCGGCCCTGAAAAGTCGTTCCAACTTCTTGGGGCTGCCCAAACGCGGGTTGGCATTGGTGCTGGCCAACGCCATGTTCTGGCAGCCGTTGTTGGCGCAAGCGGACGGCATTGTGGTCAGCGCACCCGGCACCGGCCTGGGCCAGGCCGCGAATGGCGTGCCGATCGTCAATATCGCGGCGCCCAATGGCAGCGGGCTGTCGCACAACCAGTTCAAGGACTACAACGTCGGCGCCAACGGGCTCATCCTCAACAACGCGACGAATCGCACCGAGTCCACGCAGTTGGGCGGGATCATCCTTGGCAACTCGAACCTCAACGGTCGCGCCGCCAGCACCATCCTCAATGAAGTCAATGGCGGTAGCCCAAGCCAGTTACGCGGCTACACCGAAGTGGCGGGGCAGTCGGCACATGTGATCGTCGCCAACCCCTACGGCATCACCTGCAACGGCTGCGGGTTTATCAACACGCCGCAGGCGACGCTGACCACCGGTAAAGCAGTGATTGAAAACGGCCAGGTCGGCCGCTATCAGGTCGATCAAGGCAGCGTTTCCATCGAAGGCGCCGGGCTCAACGTCAATAACATCGATCGTTTCGAGATCATCACCCGCTCGGCCAAGATCAATGCCGAGATCCAGGCCAAGAACCTGACGATCATCGCCGGCGCCAATGACGTCGATGCCAAGACCCTGAAAACTACGGCACGTGCCGCTGACCCGGCGACCGCCCCTCAACTGGCCATCGACTCTTCGGCGTTGGGCGGTATGTACGCCGGCGCAATCAAGCTGGTCAGCAGCGAAGCCGGCGTAGGCGTGAAGCTCGACGGCAAGATGCTCGCCAGTGGCGGCGACATGCAACTGGATGCCAATGGTCATTTGAGCCTGGTGCAAGCCACCGCCGCCGAAGCGGTTGTCATCAAGGCACAGAGCCTGGACGCCCAGGGCAAGATCTACGCCGGCACCCGCGTTGAAGCGACCACCCAAGGTACGTTGACCAATCGCAGCGCCATCGCTGCCCAAGACAGCGTTGCGTTGACCAGTGCGGGTCAGCTTGAAAACCTGGGCATGATCGAAGCGGGCGTCACCCCGGAGAACACCCGCAACCAGACGGGTGACGTGGTGCTCACCGCCAAGAACATCGACAACCGTGGCCAGAGCGTTGTCGCCAGCCGTGACCTCAAGGCAACCGCCACCGAAGCACTCGACAACCGTGCGGGTACGCTTTCAGCCAACGCCCTCCTGACGCTTGACGCTCAGGATCTGGACAACCGTGGCGGTGCCTTGACGGGTCAGGGTGCGGTCAAGACCACCCTCAGCGGCACACTCGACAACCGAGAAAAAGGCACGCTCGCCAGCGGCGGCGAGCAAACGTTGAACGCTGCGGCGGTAAAAAATACTGATGGCGTGATCAGCAGCCAGGACACGCTCGGCCTGGACCTAGCCAGTCTCGACAACACCAGCGGCAAGATCACCGCCAAAAACACCCTGACCCTTGACGGCATGGCCATTGAAAACGCCAAGGGCCAAATCACCAGCCAGGGAGACATCCTCGCCACGGCCAAAACATTCAGCCAGCAAGGCGGCAAGTTGATCAGCCAGGGCCAGCTCACCCTGGTAGCCGACACCCTCGATAACAGTCTTGACGGCTACATCGCGTCCGCCAATGCCATGAGCCTTACGGCCTACCAGCAATTGATCAACACCGGCAAAGGCATTATCAGCACCCAGCAGGGCCTGACGATCAACGGCGGTGCGGTGGACAACACCACCGGCAGCCTGCTCAGCCAGCGCGGTATTACCGCTACGTTGAGCGAGGGGCTCAACAACCGAGACGGTAGCGTCATCACGCAAACAGGCGACCTCACGATTGATGCCGACGGCGTCGATAGCCGTGGGGGCGTTTTGGCGAGTGTCGCGGGCAAACTCAAGACCACCCTGGCGTCTGTTTTGGATAACGGCAAGTCGCTCAGCACGCCCGGCGAGGCGGGGCTGATTCAGGCTCAGTCGCTCGATCTTGGTGCTCAGCAGGCCGTCCTCAACAATGGCGGCCAGGTGTCTGCCTTGAATGGCGATGCCCTGATCACCACCGCCACCCTCGACAACCAGGGCGGCGCCGTGCTGGCCAAGCAACAGCTGGTGGTGCGCGCTCACGACCTCAACAACACCCAAGGCCGCGCGGCTGGCGACGCCATCGATCTCGGCCTGACCGGCGCACTGAACAACCAGTCAGGCCTGGTCGAAGGCAGCAGCGGTTTGCTGATCGACGCCGCCTCCATCAACAACCAGAACGGCAAGTTGCGCTCCCTCGGCCAACAAGGCACCGCCAGCGTGGCCAGCCAGCAATTGCTGGATAACCAGAGCGGCATGATCGAAGCGGCTAACCATGACGTGTCCCTGCGCATGGCCAGCTTCAATAACGCGGGTGGCAATATCCAGCACGTCGGCACCGGGACCTTTGGCGTCGATCTGGCGAAGTTCAGCAATATCGGCGGAAGCGTTGCCACTGCCGGCACACTGACCGTCGATGCCGCGACCTGGGACAACAGCACCGACGTTCAAGCTGATGTGCTCAACGTCACCGTAGGCCAGTTCAACCAAACAGCCACCGGCAAGCTTGCTGCCAGCCAGAGTTTCACCGGTAAAGGCGACACGTGGACCAATGCCGGCCGTATCACCAGTAGCGGGGCGTTCTCGCTGACCGCGACCAACGTCATCAACACCGGTACCCTCGGTGGTGCTGGCAAGGTGGATCTGAACGCCGAAGCTGTACGTAACGACCACGGCCTGATCTTCAGCGGCAGCGACATGGCGCTGCGCTTCAAGAACCTTACCAATTACTACGCCGATATCTACAGCCTGGGCGGCCTGAGCGTGATGGCTCGCGACGGCGTGGCACGCAGTGCGTCGTTGGAAAACATTTCCAGCCATATCGAAGCCACCAACGATGTGCTGGTGCGCAGCGACAGCGTAATCAACCGCAAGGACGTATTTAGCACCGTCGATGAGGCGGTCTCGGGCTACCTCAGCGTGACCTGCTACGACTGTGGTGGCGACCACCACAACGTCGACTATGTGGCACACGAAGTCTCCAAGAGTGTGGTGGCAACGGATTCCGCCAGCTCTTCAATTCAGAGTGGTGCCAAGCTGACTGTCGACGGGTCAAGCGTGCTCAATAAATACAGCACCATGGCCTCGGGCGGGGATCTGCTGATCACTGCTGACAACTTCGCCAACATCGGCGCGACCACCGGTACCAGCACACGCACACGTACGTGGAACACCGGTCGTATTACCGATGGTACAGACGAGCGCTTTCGTGCCAACTGGATCTACCCCTACAACGCGCAAGGTAACCCCAAGGTACTACCGGTGGGCGCACTCAACTCCTTCAACCTGGTAGGTGATACCACCAACGTGACCCCCGGCGACCCGATCGCCTCGGTGATTCAAGCGGGCGGTAACATCAGCATCCAGGCGACCCAACAGCTGGAAAACAGCAGCATCGTACAGTTCGCACCGCCTATACCGGTTTCGGACAAAGGCGGCGCCACTGCTGTGACCAAACCCGTCGTGGTCGTGCTGAACCCACAATTGCCACCCGACCTGGCACAGCAACAAGTCAACCCGACCACCCTACCAGGCTTTACGTTGCCGAGCGGTACGAACGGCTTGTTCCATGTGGTCGATAGCGCCGCCGCAGCCAAAAACAGCCAGGACCTGAGCAAGGCTAACATCCAGGGCTCGGACGCCAGTCGCGTGTTTGTTGGCCCTAAATACCTGGTCGAAACCAACTCTGCCTTCACCGACCTCAAGCAATTTATGAGTTCGGATTACCTGTTGGGCAAACTCGGTTACGACCCTGAAACCAGTTGGAAACGCCTGGGTGACGGCCTTTACGAACAACGCCTGATCCAACAAGCCGTCACTGCCCGAACCGGCCAACGTTTCATCGCTGACCAGACCACCGATGAAGGCATGTTCAAGTACTTGATGAACAACGCCATTGCCAGCAAGGATCAACTCAACCTTTCCGTGGGTGTAAGCCTCACCTCACAACAAGTCGCCGCACTGACCCACGACATCGTCTGGATGGAAGACCAGGTGGTCAATGGTGAACACGTGTTGGTGCCCGTGTTGTACATGGCCCAGGCGAACAACCGCCTGACGGCGGATGGCGCGCTGATTCAAGGCAAGGATGTGACGCTGATTGCCGGTGCGGATTTGAAGAACGCCGGGACCTTGCGCGCCAGTGAAAGCCTGTCGGCAGCGGCGGGTAATAACCTGGTGAATACAAGGCTGGTCGAGGCTGGTGAAAAGCTCAAGCTGGTCGCGGGCAAGGACCTGGTGAATATGCAAGGCGGCATCCTCAAAGGCAAGGATGTTGACCTGAGCACGTTGACCGGCGATATCCGCAACGACCGGAGCATCACCACGATTGAAAACAGTGGAAAAGGGTTCAGCTCCAAGACTGCTGTTGTGGATAGCGCTGCGAGCATTGAAGCCGGAAACAACCTGACGATGCATGCCGCTCGCGACCTGCTGAATGTGGGCGGGGCCATTACGGCAGGCAAGAACGCGGAGTTAAGCGCGGGTAATGATGTGGTGATTGCGGCGGCTCGCGAAGAAACCGGGTCGATGCGTCAGGACAAACGGCATTTTTGGGAACAAAGCCAGACGGTGCAGCATGCCAGTGAGATCAAGGTCGGTGGGGATCTCGATGTTGTGGCGACGAATGAGCTGACGATGGTCGCCAGCCATGTCAAGGCGGGGAGCGACGTCAACCTGTCTGGCAAGGATGTGAACCTCCTGGCGGCTGCCAACGAAGAATCAAGTGAGTACCGCTATAAACGCAGCGGCAAGAAGATCAATCAGGATGAAGACCATATTCGGCAGCAGGGTACGACGATTGATGCCAGTGGAGATGTAAACGTCGCTGCGCTGAACGACGTGACAATGGTGGCCAGCAAAATCAACGCCGGTAATGAGGCGTATCTGGTTGCCGGTAACCAGCTGAATTTACTGGCTGAGCTCAATCGCGACTACTCCCTTTATGACATGACCAAGAAAGGCAGTTGGGGGAGTAACGCGGCGAAACGGGATGAGGTGACGCAGCACACAAACGTCGGCAGTGAAATCAAGACGGGCGGCAATCTCACGCTCAAGAGTGGCGGCGATCAACGTTATCAAGTGGCAACCCTGGAAAGCGGAAAGGACCTGACGCTGGATAGCGGTGGCCGCATCGTGTTTGAGGCTGTGAAGGATTTCCACGATGAGAGCCATACCAAGAGCAAGGGTGACTTGGCTTGGTACAAGATGAAAGGCGAAGGGAAAACGGATGAGACCCTTCGGCAAAGCGCTCTGATCGCTCAAGGCAAGCTTGTCATTAAAGCTGCCGAAGGCATTCGTATTGACATCAAACAGGTCGATCAACAAAGCGTTAGCCAAACCATCGACGCGATGGTTCAAGCTGATCCGAACCTTGCTTGGATGAAGCAGGCGGAAGCTCGGGGCGATATCGATTGGCGCCAAGTAAAAGAAATTCACGACAGCTTCAAGTATGAATCGTCCGGGCTGGGAGCCGGCGCCAAGATTGCCATCGCAATTCTGATGTCTTTCATACTTGGCCCTGCGGGACTTGGGTTGAGTGGGACTAACTTGGCTGTCGCGGCCAGCTTGAGCACTACTGCAGTCACCAGCACCATTGATAACAAGGGCAATCTTGGTCTGGCGATTAAAGATACGTTCAGCGCGGGTAGCCTGAAGAACGCTGCGATTGCAGGGTTTACTGCTGGGTTTCTTGATTACGCCGACGATAAATGGTTTACGGCAGCCGATGGTGCTGGGTCCGCCACACAGGGTATTCAACCCGTGGATGGTGCTGTCGTAAGCACAGCTAACCCATCCAAAGATATATTCCGTTGGAGCAATGCGACTGATGCGGCGACCCGCACAGTAACGCGAGCAGTTATCAGCAGTGGCGTATCCACTGCGATTGGTGGTGGCAGTTTCAGTAGTAATTTCAACGCAGCGCTGCTGGGCGAGGCCGGCAACATGGCCATGGCCACCGGCTTCAATTGGGTTGGGGACCAAATCACCTTTCCAAACGGAAGTGTCCAGAAAATTGCTGCCCACGCCATCATGGGTGGCCTATTGGCAGAGCTGACGGGGAGTGACTTCAAAACTGGTGCAGTTGCTGCGGGATTGAACGAGGCCTTGATTAACGTCATGGCCGGTGCGGCTGGTAAAAATGAACAGCTGCAGTTGGTTTTTTCCCAGCTCACTGGACTGGTGGGAGCTGCTGCTGTCGGGGGAAACCTCAACACTGGCTCAGTGATCGCTCAAAAGGCCACTACATTTAATTATCTTTTTCATGAGGAACTTGTTGAGAAAGAACGGAAGCTTAATACGTGCGCGACTGAAGATGCCTGTCAAAAAGTTCGCGATTATTACAACGACTTGGATGCAACTAGGAATAAAGGCTTTCCAGGTTTATGTCGTGATAATCCGACGATGTGCGAGCAAGTTTATGAGCGACTTAAAAATGAAACTCCCTCAAACTGGGCTTTAGTGGAGGAACTGAGAAAGTCTGGTGTAGACAATGTATCTGGGCGCACCATAGCACTCTTGACAGCGATGGACAGGAATCAGGAAGCTATCAACATAAATATTGCCGAAAGCATCCGGGCTAAGAGTGGTGATATTGCTGGAAATGCCGCTGCTTCTGTCATGGACGCTTTAAACCCGGGCATGGATCTTTTTTCCTCAACAGCGGGTAAAACTGGAGCTGCTGGAACTGGGATCAAAACGGGCATCGTTGGTGATGTTGGGAAGAATCGAGGTATTCAGAATGTATACGATTCCATTCGTAAAGCACCTGAGTTTCCTGCAGGTTTTAGGGAGCGGGCGGGATCAACAACCAAAAATGTGGTAAACAATAGCGAACTGCTTAGCGATCTTCGGCAGGTAGAAGCAGGAAAATGGACTAAGATTTACAAGGACGGTTATGATGCGGTCGGAAATAAAGTGTCGATTCATTACTTTCAAAGTGAAAGTGGGAAAGTTTTTAATGTGAAAACTAAGCCAAATTGGAGTAATTATTGATGGAAAATCCAGTTTTAGTCGTAGAGCTATATGAGCCAGAGGAGGCCGCTCGATTTTTAGCTGCCACATCTATTGGGTTGTTGAAGTCGATTAGTGATAAAGTCATGACACTTGCCGAAGCTGAACGTTTATTGTTTTCGCCTAGAACTGTAAGGGTGCTGGGTGAAAAAGGCATTTCTTCAGAGCTGTGTGGAATTATTATGGACTGTTGTGAATTGGACGATATCTTGGATTTACTGCCATTAAAGTTTGACGTTGAATTGAATAAAATGATTGAGCGTTTTTCTAATTATATAGTTGGTACGGTCGCACAGGATCCGTACGCAGCCCATGCAAGATTAAAGTGAAATTGTGGGAAAGGATACTGAAACCGGATGATTTGAGATCATATTGTGAAAGGTGACAAGTATTATTTAGATGGGTAGCATAAAAATCATCTTGAGGTTTTTGATAGCAAGGGAAGAGTTAAAAGTGTCTTGAATCTCACGCGTTGAAGTGAGTGCGTTAGCTTACTGCGGCTGCCTCCTTTTCTTACATGTCATTGCTTTGTCACGCTTTGACAAGCCAGCCCAACCCGACTAACTTTCCTGGCGTGACGCATTCATGCGACCCACGCTATGCAGCAATCCCATCTCTCCACCACTTTTTTCGTGGTCCCTATGTGCCTAACAGCTAGCAAATGACTGTTAATCGTTGGGTCCCTGGTTCGAGTCCAGGTCGTGGAGCCAGACATTGAGAAAAGCCTGCAGAGATGCAGGCTTTTTTCGTTCAGGGTTTTTTCACCTGGTAATCAGTCTATAGCGTGACTTTTATGAAGCTGCCTTTAATCCTTCGATTCAGAGGCAAGCAGTATGAAAATCGCAGCAATCGTTTCAACCAAGGGCGGACCGGGTAAAACCACGGTAGGCGCCAACCTAGGTGCGTTCTGCGCCGATGCAGGTCTTCGAACCCAACTTATTGATCTCGATAATCAGCCGTCGCTGTCGTCTTTCTACGCGCTTTCGCATGAAGCGCCAGGGGGCACTTATCAACTGATCGCGAATAATGAGACCCGGGCCGAACAGATCATCTCCCAGACCTGCATTCCCAATCTCTCGCTGATTCACTCCAATGACCCGTTCAACCAGTTGAGCAATCTGCTGTTGCACGCAGCTGACGGCCGTCTTCGTCTCAAAAATTTGATGCCGGCATTTGAGAGCGACTTTGATCTGATTTTGATCGACACCCAGGGCGCGCGCTCCATCCTCCTGGAGATGGCGTTGCTGGGCGCCCAAATGGCTATTTCTCCCATCACGCCGGATATGTTGACTGCTCGAGAGTTTCTCCGCGGGATGCTCCAGCTCTACCGAGATCTTGAGCCATTGGCAGCGCTTGGTGCTGTAACGCCACCGCTGAATGTGGTGATCAACAAGCTTGACGCAACGAATGATGCAAACCTGATTTATCAATCTTTAGCCGAGACTTTTTCGGACCATGCCCAGGTTCAGATGGTCCGCACAACAATCCCGGCGGCGGTGAGTTTTCGTCGTGCTGCCACTGAAGGTATTCCCGCTCACCGATTGGAATATCGGCTGCCTACACATCGCCGTTCACCAACCGCGTTCAAGGTCATCAAAGACCTCTCTATGGAGCTGTTTCCCGAGTGGCGTTGGAAGTTCGAAGCGCTGAGTGAAGAGCGGCTGAGCCAGAACCTGTCGATGCTATCGAAGAGGGCAACGCTAGGGAGAGCGGCAGTATGAGCGTGCTTGATTTAGCCCAGCCTCATTCAGTTGAGGCCGAGCAAGGCGTTCTCGGTGGCCTGATGCTCGACAATTCCACGTGGGACCTCATTGCAGACGTCATTACCGCGGACTATTTTTTCAGGCGTGATCATCGTCTGATTTACCAGGCGATCGAGAAGCTTGCTGTGCGCGGTTCACCGATTGATGTGGTAACCGTCCCCGAGTCATTGGACGAGCCAGATGAAGTAGGAGGTCTAGGCTAAGCCTCAAGACAATAATGGGCTGGCGGTTCAGCCGCGTGGGTAGGAAGCGCAAAGTGCCGTCAGGCAGTTGCTGATCTCAGTCTCTTATCATTGAGCGTCCGCCTCACAGCACGCTTGTGCCTTTGGTCAGCAGCCAGATGATGATCACCAGGAGTAGGGCGCCCACACCGCATGTCAATCCGAATTGCACCCAGGTTTTCTTGCCGCTTTGCAGTTAGGAATAGGTCCCGTAGGCGTGGTACGCCACACCGCAGAAGGCCGCTGCGGCAATGGCCAGGGCGATAAGCCCTACGATGTCGAACCATGGTTCTGTAGCGTTTGGATAATACCGTTGCCTTCACCTCGGCTGGGGGCCTCCATTTGTGGAAGCGCCGCGTAAGTGCCGGCAGACACAGCGGCGGAGCAGATCATGAAGTAGAGCGAGAAGCGGCGAGCGAGGTTCTTGAAGATAGGGCGAAAATGCATGGTGTGCCTCCAATGGCGATGTGAACGTTGTTGCTGCATCAGTGCAGTAACAGGAATGTGAGCAGGATGTAGATCAGAGTTACCTTCACTGTCAGGCCAACGAACTTCGCCTGTGAAATCTGGCCCGTCGTCCAACCGCGATAGCCGCTACCGAGCGCCCAAGCGGCGAAGACCAAGGCACTAGCCAGACCAAACCGATTAAGAGAGTGGTGCTTTGCTGTGGTGTGAGCCCACCTAAAGCCCGAAACGCGACGAGCTGCTGTTGGCTCATGCTCATGGCTGTGACCGGTCAACTCGGGCGAGATACGAGGTTGAGCGCGAGATGGCGTCAGGTACTCGTGATGCCTTGGCGCATCAGGTCGATGTCAGCCGAAAAGCGAGGGTAGTCGAATGTGCGGCCCCGCGTATCCCAATGATTCAATGACTAACAGTGAGGCTGTGGTTGATGACCAGTTGACTGTCGCCACAGCCCGTACCGAAATTGAGGGACGTTGTCTTCGGACAACAGCCCTGGTCTACAGGGTTTCGGCAGCAGTAGGGGGGTGGCGATTTTCGCACCCGCAGGCTGATGCGAAAAAATTATGATCCCCTCGGGAATTTATACCAATAGTTTTGGTAACGATCAGGTTCTGCGCCCTTACAGCGCTTATATGCTAACTGCTTCGTAAGCGTCTGGAGAATACACCTGTCCCAAAACCCCGTCTTGGTGCGTTCACTGGCGATGGAAAGGTACAATCTATCTCTTATATTTCGCTGAGACGGATTTCATGCATTTATACATCGTGCGGCATGGTGAAACCTGGGCTAATGCCGAACATCGATACCTTGGATCTCTTGATCCAGAACTTACCGCGCTGGGCCGCCAGCAAGCTCAAAGGCTTTGCGAGCAATTGCCCGCAAGCCTTGATGTACTTGTCGTTTCTCCACGCCTCAGGGCGGTACAAACCGCGAGTATTCTGAACGAACACCTCAAGCTCTCGCCTGAAATAATGGACTGCTTCAGAGAGCGGGATGTCGGCGTTTTCGAGGGTTTGACCCAAGGCGATGCCAAGAAACGCTATCCGCAACTCTGGTCGCAGAACATCACTCGACTTTGGGATGCTGGGCCGACCGATGGTGAGTCGATCTCTGACGTTGTGAAACGAGTGCGAGACGGTTTAGCTGAGCTGGAATCTAAATATTCCTCCAAAACTGTTTTGCTTGTAGCACACGGCTTCGTTGCAAAAGTAGTCAGAGCACTGGCCATAGGAGACTTTTCAGACTTCTACGAATGGCAGCTTTCAAACGGTAACATGCTGTTTTTGCAAAGCTTCAATATGCCTACACAAGATCTTGAAACTCTGAGGCGCTCTCTACCCATAGCGTGATGTGGGCTGCTGCCATTTTGCGGCAGATTCCCGCTGCGGTGAGTTTTCGTCGCGCTGCAACAGAGGGCGTAAGCGTCCTTTCAATGGTGATCTACGAGAGTGGCTGGGCAAACAACGTTCGCGCCTCTCCAGCAAGAGTAATTGAGATCAGCAAAGGGGTAATGATGTGTGGGGCTTTCATTGGCTGCATCAGCAGGCAGCGCATGCTGGTGTGCTCATTTAGGAAAGGGACACGGTGTCAAACCGCACAGGTATGCGCACCAGACAAACTGGTATGGAAAGACTCGGGTTTATTGATTTTTATTCATTTTGAGAGGCGCGCTGACTTAGTTAGAAGACAAACCTCAAGCTAAAGGCAATGTGGTCGATATCGAGACGTTCGTAAACCTAACGTGTTGATTTGGAAGGGAGACCAAGCTTTTGAGTGAATCATTTAGATATTTCCATATTGGTGCAACTGTCCTAGGCGGTATAGGCGCAGCTGTTATGTTGATTGCCATACGTGACCCAAAGACTCCCAAATGGATGGATGTGGCGGCGTCAATTCTTCTGCTTCTGTGGGCGGCGCTTTTTTTGGGGATGGTTCAGAGTATTTTGGGGCTCTTGCCGGACTCTTCTATAGAGGACAAGGATCTCAGAGACCAGTATCAGGTCGCGCTGTATTTGATCCCGTTTTTTAGCGCTGGGCTCGCGACCAATCTGTTGTCAAACGTCATTCTTAGCCAGCGGGATTACAACGGTACGATGTCATTTTTCGAGGCCGCACAAAAGACGCTTTGGGCGATCTGGATGTGCTTTCTTGTCAGCACATTGGTTGGGCTAGTCCTGTATGTCTTCTACAAGAAGGTCAGGAGTAAGGAAGGGTTCTCGACCCTAAGCTAGCGAATCTCTTCGAGAAATCTTCCCGCGCAGGACCTTCGCACTATTATGAGTTTGCGAAGGTCTTACTGTGCTGACCCACTGAGAGACCTCGTCGACTCGAAAGGTCGATATTCGACTGTCAGAATATTTAACGATTTGGGCCGCGATTAGTGGAGCTGAGACAGGAGATACACCCACTTATTTGGCCTCACTTTTGTAAGGCAAGTAGATTCACCACCACCCTCGCCAGGTGGTCGAAATCAAGGCGCTGAATCCTCCATCGAGAAGCCGCTGAAAAAATTTTCAGGGCGCCGCTTGAAATTTTTCCCCCTGAACCTATTTAGGTTTTACGCGATGCCGAAGACGGGTCGCGGCTCAAATCACTTGGAGAAAACTCAGGAGATTTTGCAATGGCTACTACGCTTTCGTTGGCCCCACTGTTCCGCCACTCCGTTGGCTTTGATCGTTTCAACGACCTTTTTGAATCGGCGCTTCGCAGCGAGGCCGGTACGACCTACCCACCGCACAATGTCGAAAAGCACGGTGATGATCACTACCGCATTGTCATCGCGGCTGCCGGCCTGGTGGAGGACGACCTGGACATCCAGGTGGAAAAAGGTGTGTTGACCGTCGCCGGCGGCAAGCGCGAACACAATGAGGGCATCACTTACCTGCACCAGGGTATTGCCCAGCGGGCATTCCGTTTGTCGTTCCGCCTGGTCGACCACATCGAAGTGCAGGGCGCGCAGCTCGCCAATGGCCTGCTGAGCATCGACCTGCTCAGGGTGGTGCCGGAGGAGGCCAAGCCGAAACGCATCGCGATTGGCGGTGCTGCCAAGGCCGATGTGAAATCCATCGGCGAGCAGTAAGGTGAAATGAATAAAGGCGCTCCTTGGAGCGCCTTTATTCTGCCTGGCGATTGACCGGCCTTAGCGGCGAATCGGCCGACCTCAACGCATGCCGAATTTTTCCAGCGTCGGCGCCAGCCCCAGCAGATCCACGGTGCTTTTGCCGGCTTCCAGCCCCGCACGAATGCCCTCTTCCTTGTCCTCGCGATTGCGGCTCAGGCGAATCACTTCCTCGACCCGAGACTGCTCCACCACCACCAGGCCGTCGCGGTCGCCGACAATAATGTCGCCTGGGTTGATGTGCACGCCGCCGATCACGATAGGTACGTTGACCTTGCCCGGTTGGGACTTGTTGGTGCCCTTGATGCTCAGGCCGCGCGAGAAGGTCGGGAAGCCCATCTCGATGATGGCGTTGGCGTCACGCACGGCGCCGTTCATCACCAGGCCGACGATCCCGAGTTTCTGCGAGGCCAGGGTCAACAGATCGCCCCAGGGGCCGGCTTCCATGAAGCCCTTCGCGTCCACCACCAGCACGTCGCCGGGCTTGGCCTTGGTCAGGGCGTAGTGGATGGCCAGGTTGTCGTCGGGGCGGCAATCCACCGTCAGGGCCGGGCCGGCCAGGCGCAGTCTCGGGTCGACCGGGCGCAGTCCGCTGTCCAGCGCGCCTGTCTGGCCCTGGGCTTCGTGGATGGTGGCGGTGCCCAATTGCTTGAGGGTGTCGAGTTGGTCTTGGGTGATAGGCATGATGCTTTCCGTTTTTATTGAAGGTCGGTTTTTCAGGCGGCAGGGGTGTGGCGGCCCAGCCAGGCGAGTGCCTGGTCGAGGCTGGGCTTTTCGTCGCTGATCGGCTCAACCGCCAGGCCCTGGCTGCTGTGGCTGAAGCGCTGGCGCACGCCACCGAGCACGCTGCTGGCGATGCCCAGCGAGGCGAGTTGGCGCTCGGCGTCTTCGACTTCGTGCAGGCGCCGCGTGGCATGCACCACATGGGTCGACACGAGCATTTCGAGGAAGGCGGGCAGGGGCGCCTGGTCTATATCAGCCAGCACTTCGTACAGCGCCCCCCGCAATTGCTGGCGCTCGGCGGCCAGCAGCACTTCCACGGCCAGCGCCTCCATGCCTTTGGTGAACACGCTGCGCAGGATCTTCAGGGTGATCGCATCCCCCGGCTGGCTGGCCGGCAGGGCGCGTGCGCGGGCACCGGCCGCGTTCAACAATTCGACCAGCGCATCGGCCTTGGCGCCGGCACACAGCAGCGGGGTCTGTTCGCGCAGGTAGGCAATGGCGCCCATGATCGCCACGTCGACGTAATCGATCTGTTGCTGTGCGGCTTGCTCTGCAGCGATCCGTTTGCGTTCGGGCGCGGCGGTGGTGAGGTCGGCGAACAGGGCGCCGGGCTTGAGGTGCGCCAGGCATTCGCGGGTGACCTCCAGCGACTGGGTGCCCACCACGCAGGACAGGACGCAGTCCGAGTCAGCCAGCCACGCGCCGATGGATGAGTGGATCGGCACGCCGATGTTATCCGCCAGTGTCTGCGCTGCCGGGGCAATGCGTTGCTCACACAGCAGCAATTGCGCCGTGGTGGTATTGGCCAGGGCCTGGGCATAGCAACGGCCCACTTCGCCGAGCCCTACGATTGTTATTTTCATGTCGCCTCCGGATTCAGGTGGCAATACAATTAAAATACAATTTGGCCGATTGCAAACGATTTTTGTACAAAGTGCCGGAAGGGTGCCCAGGCGCAGGTGACGAAATCGACTGCTTGCATGGCAGGGGCGTCCACGGTAGAACCGCTGAAATTCAAATGATCAGAAGGGAAAAATGGCCAACGATCTCATCTACGAGACCTTGCGCAACCGCATCATTGCCGGCCAGTACGAGCCCGGCACGCAGCTCAAGGAAGAACCGCTGGGCAAGGAGTTCGGCCTCAGCCGCACGCCGGTGCGCGCGTCGCTGAAGAAGCTGGTGGACGACGGGCTGGCCGTGATCGAGGCCAATCGTGGTGTGTTCGTGGCCGGCTGGACCCAATGGGATCTGGAAGAGATGTTCAGCTTTCGCGAGCTGCTCGAGCCCCATGCGGCAATGCTCGCGGCCCAGCGTGCGACGCCACAGGACGTGGCCGAGTTGCAGCGTATCAACGAGCAGATGGCAGCTGCCATCGCCGGCAAAGGTGCGGATGTGACCCTGCGTGTGCAGGAAGCCAATCGGGCGTTTCATGGCCAGGTGCTGGAGATCGCGCGCTCGCAACGGCTCAAGTCGATGCTCGCCACCCTGATCGACATGCCGGTGATCACTCGCTCGTTTTTCCTCTACCGTCCGGCGGACCTGGAGCGCAGCCTGCAGCAGCACCTGGACATCACCTACGCCATCGAGCAGAACGACGGCGAGCTGGCCCGGCACGCCATGCAGACCCATATTCGCATGGCCTACCTGCGCTTTATGGCACGCCGCAGCGAGTCGCCCGTTCGTCGATAAAAAAATACAAAAATAAAACAATATGCGTTAGAGTCGGCGCCACGAGACCGGGCAATGACTCCTGCCTGAGATTCACAAGGACCCGAAGAAACACCTGACGTGAGGCTTTCAACACGCCTCAGCGGGAGCCTGCACCCCGGATTCGGCACACACGGCACATTCCAATAATAAAATCAGGTATTCCGTATGAGTATTCAGGACTCCACCACTGAAAAACCGTCGCGTTTTCGCTGGATCGTCGCTGGGCTGTTTTTCCTCGTGTACACCGTGGCGTCGGCCGACCGTGCCAACCTCGGCGTGGCCTTGCCGTTTATCCGCGAGGAATACCCCATGACCAACGCCGAGGCCGGGGCGCTGCTGAGTGTGTTTCTGCTGGCCTACGCCCTGGCGCAGATTCCCTCGGGCTTTGCCTCCAGCCGCTTCGGGGTGCGCAGGATTTTCTCGTTTTCGATGATTGCCACGTCGGTGTTCACTGCGCTGATGGGCACGGTCAATTCGGCGCTGGCGCTGAAGATCTATCGCTTTGCCCTCGGCGTTGCCGAAGGCCCGCTGCCGATTGGCATCGCCTCGACGATCAACCAGTGGTTCCCGGCGAAAGAGAAGGGCACGGCCACCGGTATCTTCCTTGCGGCGGTCAAGTTCGGCCCGGTGATCGTACCGCCGTTGTGCGTGGCGATCGTGGCGATGTGGGGCTGGCGCGAAATTTTCTACATCTTCGCCGTACCGGGGATTTTGCTGTCCATCGCCTGGTATTTCCTGGTGGCCAACCAGCCCGCGCAAAGCCGTTTCGTGAACGCCGGCGAGCTGGCGTATATCACCGATGAAAGCAACAACGTCATCACCCAGAAAACCGCAGGCGCCCAGCGCCACTTCAAGCGCCTGGATACGTTTATCCGGGTCCGGCCGGTGGCGCCGATCGCCACCAGTCGTGGCCTGTTTCGCTCCTGGAACGTGGTCGGTTGCGCGCTGAGCTACAGCTTCCAGGTGGGCATCACCATGGTGCTGTTGTCGTGGATTCCCACCTACCTGATGACGGTCAAGCAGTTCTCGATCATGCACATGGGCTTCGTTTCGGCCGCGCCGTGGGTGGGCGCCATTTGCGGCAACCTGCTCGGCGGGATCCTGTCCGACCGCGTGCTGGGCAAGCGGCGCAAGCCGGGGATGATGCTCTCGGCGCTGGCCACGGTCGGCACCATGTACGCCCTGATCAATTCACCGAATGACCCCACGCTGTATGCCGCGCTGTTGTTCCTCACCGGCACGCTGATCAGCATCGGCTACTCCTCCTACATGGTTTACCCGATGGGCCTGGCGACCAAGAAGACTTTCCCGATTGCCAGTTCCATCGTCAACATGGGCGGGCAGTTGGGCGGCGCGGCAGCACCGTTCCTGGTGGGTTTGCTGCTCGACAGTTATGGCTGGTCCCAGGTGTTCCTGTTCATGGCCATCGGCTCGTTCGCCAGCTTCCTGGTGCTGCTGACCATCGCCGAGCCGGTGCCGGTGAGCGAGTGACTGTCATATTTTTAAAGTATCCAAACCCCGTTATTTAGATATTTTTCATAGGTGGACGGCACTGATAGGCTCGTAAAAAAACAAGAGAAGTGCCCGGTCATGTTCATACGCCTGTCCACCTCCATGAAACCCTTCACCACCCTGCTGGGCACCCTGGCCCTGATGGGCACGCTGACCAGCTGCGCCAAGGTCGATGTGCACACCGAAAGCGTCGACAAGCCTGAGGCCGATGCGCGCCAGATGCTGCGCCTGGGCCATGACGGCAACGCCTACCCGTTCCTGGTCTACGCCAACGCCGACCTGTACAACCCGCCCAGTTCCATCGAACGCGCCGTGGTGATCCTGCATGGCGTGCAGCGTGACGGCGACGAGTACTTCAAGACCGGCCGCAAACTGCTCGGCAATGCGCACCTGCAGAACACCAGCACGCTGCTGCTGGCGCCGAATTTCCTCACACCGACCGACTCGGGCATCAGCGATGACATGCCGCTGTGGCCACGCGACAAGTGGATGCACGGCATCGAATCGCAGTACGGCCACAAGGGCATCCCGGCGTTCCAGGTGCTGGACGATCTGGTCGCCTATTTGTCCGACCGCCAGCGTTATCCTGCGCTCAAGGAAATCGTGATGGTCAGCCACTCGGCGGGCGCGCAGTTGATGCAGCGCTACGCGGTGATGAATGACCTCGACGGCGGCCTCAAGGCCCATGGCCTGAGCATTCGCTACGTGGTCGCCAGCCCGTCGAGCTACGTGTATTTCGAAGACAGCCGCCTGCAGGACGGCGCGTTCAAGCCGGTCGTGACCATCATGTGCCCCAGCTACAGCCGCTACCGCTATGGCCTCGACGGCGCGCCGGCGTACCTGCTCAAGCAGCACCTGACCAGCCGCCAGGTGTTTGCCCGCTATGCCGCGCGCGACATCACCTATCTGGTCGGCGCCCAGGACAACAACCCCACCAGCCGTGTGCTGGACAGCTCCTGCGGGGCCAGCTACCAGGGCGCGACACGGCTGGATCGCCAGTTGAACTACGTGAGCTACGAGCAGTTCCTGGCCAGCCAATGGCAGATTCCCCTGCGCCATCCCCAGCACACGATCCCGGGGATCGGCCACAACGCGGCACGCCTGCTGGGTGACAAAGCCGTCGCGCGGATGCTGTTTCCCTGAGTTCAACGCTGCTGCCTGACGCCGCGTCTCGATAAAAACAATAAGAGCATTGTATGAGCCAACCTCTCCCGTATACCCGGGCGCCGCGCGCCTGGGGGCCTGGCGCGTTGTCGCTGCTGGCCGCTGCCCTGATCGCCGCCCATGCCCAGGCCGATACCCTGCCATCGTCCGGCACCCTGTTCGATAACAGCCGCTCGGTGCTGCGTCCCACGGACAACGCGCAGCCGGCAGCGCCCGGCAGTGTGCACATCGAAAGCCAGCGTAATGAGCCGGCGCCCACAGCCAGCGCCTCGACCTTGCAGCTGCAGGTCAAGCGCTTCGTGGTGAACGGCAATCGCGAACTCAGCGATGCCCAGTTGCAGGCCGTGCTGCAACCCTATGTGGGCAAGACCCTCGGCCTCGACGGCCTGCGCGAAGCCGCGGCGCAAGTCACCGCGCTGTACCGGGCGCGGGGTTACCTGGTGGCGCGGGCGTATCTGCCGGCCCAGGACATCCAGGATGGCCAGGTCATCGTGGGCGTTTCCGAAGGAGTGATCGGCCAGGTCAGCGCCTTGCCGGACGCGAATGTGCGCCTGCGCCCCGGTGTGCAGCAGCAGTTCGTCAACGCATTGCCGACCGGCACGATCATCCGCGAGCAGGACCTGGAGCGCGTGCTGTTGCGCCTGTCCGACATCACCGGGGTGTCGGTGCACGCCATCCTGCGCCCCTCGCAACAGCCGGGCGCGGCCGACATCGTGCTCAAGCTCAGCGAAATGACCGCCTGGACCGCCCGCGCCGCCATCGACAACTACGGCAACTACTACACCGGCACCAACCGCCTCACGTCGAGCGTCAGCCTCAACGATGCACTGGGGATTGGCGACAGTTTTACCGTCACCTCGCAGAACTCCTTCGAAGGCCTGGATATCAAGGGCGTCGGCTACCAGCAGCCGCTCGGTGCCACTGGGATTTCGGTGGGCGCCAACTACGCCGAGCTGGAATACAGCATCGGCAAGAACCTCAAGGGCCTGGATGCGGACGGCACCGCCGAGGTGTCCTCGGTGTTTATCAACAGCGCGCTGCTGCGCTCGCGCGACAGCAACATCAGCTTCAACCTGGCCGAGGATCACCGGCGTTTCGAAGACTCGGCCGGCGGTTTTACCGTGAACAAATCCGCGGTGTTTCGCAGCGCCACGCTGTACGGCAACTGGCGCGATGACTGGCAGGGCAACAATGCCTGGAGCCTGGCGTATGGCATTGGCGACCTGGATAAAAACACCCCTGCCGACGCCGCGCTGGATGCGCTCACCGCCAATGCCGCCGGGCGCTACAAGAAGGCCAATGCGAATTTCAGCCGCCTGCAGTACCTGGGTAACGGCTACTCGCTGTTCGGTTCGTTGACCGGCCAGTGGGCCGACAAGAACCTCGATTCTTCGGAAAAACTCAGCCTCGGTGGCCCCAACGGCGTGCGCGCGTATCCGGTCGGAGAAGTGGCGGGCGACGAAGGGCTGCTGGGCCGCCTGGAGCTGCGCAAGTACTTGGGGCGTGTGTCCGGGGCGATTGCCGAGGGCACGCTGTTTGCCGATGCGGGCAAGGTCACGGTCAACAAGAACCCGTGGGACAACAGCGAAAATACCCTCACGCGCTACGGCTATGGCGTGGGCCTGAACCTCTATCACCGCGACCTGGTGATGAACGCCAGCCTGGCGTTTTCGCCGGGTGAAGACCCCACCAGCGACGACCGCGCGGCCAAGCGCCTGTGGTTCTCGATCTCCGGTTCGCCGCAGGCGTTTGCCGGCTTGGCCAGCGACATCGGCTCCAAGGGCGAAGACTTCGAGGTGGCCGAGACCGACACGGTGTTCTACGGCAGCATCGGCATCGTCCCCGAATACGTCGACCGGCGTGGCGCGACTTCGGCCGGGCCGAACGACCAAAGCCGCCTGGCCACGCCCAACGGGCGCAACATGGCCAGCTTCTGGCGCGCCCGCGACAACGTGTCGGCCATCGGTGTGCACGGCGGCTACGGCCTGAGCGAAGACTGGAAGCTGCTGTGGCAACTCGAATACGGCATCTCGATGAACTACACCGAGAGCAACGATGATTCGGTGGTGAAATCCGCGTCGCCCAGCACCAAGTTGCGCAACACCGGCGCGGCCTTCAACAACGGCGACTACGGCACCTTGCTCTACGGCGTGTGGGACATGCCGATGAAAGAAGCCACCACCAGCCTCGACCCGTTCAATGGCAAGACCAGCGCCGCGTACTTCAACATCATTGGCTCGCCGGGCTTCAGCGCCGGCTTGTCCACCAACGTCAACGGCCCGCAAAGCTACAACGACACCTCGGTGAATGGCGACGCTGCGTTCAACCGGCGCCAGGCCGGCGTGGTGCAGTACTGGACACCGGAGTGGAACGGCCTGCAGCTCAAGCTGGCCTACTCGAACAACGGCATGAGCGCCGCCAGCGACGTCGACAAGGGCTACATCTATGGCAGCAGCCTGGTCTGGAACTACCGAGGCTTCACCGCCGTGGTGGCGGCCGAACGGCACATCAACTACTTCGGCATCACCAACCTGAGCCGCAACGCGCGGGGCGTGGGCAGCAGCACGCATGTCACCGACGGTACCTCCTCGGATGACTTCAGCTTCCGCTACGGCCTGGCCTATACCTTCGGCAACACCACGGTGTCGGCGATTGCCGATGACCTGTCGTACTCCGAAGACGGCGTGATCAATAACAGCACCACCTCCAGCGACCTCTCCGAGTACCGGCGCCGTGCCTACCTGCTCGGCGTGTCGCACAAGATCGGCGCCTGGCGCCTGAAGGCCAGCTACGGCAAGGCGCTGGCCGGCAAGTGCGAAATGATCCGCGCCACCGCCGTCGACTGCGACACCCATGGCATGGGCGCCACCCAGTACGCCATCGGCGCCAACTACAAGCTGACCAAGAACATCGATGTGTTCAGCCAGTACGTGCTGCTCAAAAACAACTCCCTGGCCAACTACAACTTCGCCTTGACCGGGGTCTACGCGGCCAGCGGTTACTCGCCGGGCGCGGGCACCACCATCAGCGCCATCGGCACTGGCATCAACTATTCGTTCTGAGGAGCAGGCCATGAGCAAACAACACCGTCACACCGCACTGCCTGTACTCAAGCCCCTGAGTTTTGCCGTGCTCTGCGCCTTGTACGGCCTGGTGCCGATGCCTGCGCTGGCCCTGGACAACAATGCCTTGCCCACCAACGGCCAGGTGGTCGCAGGCAGCGGCACCATCACCAGCAACGGCAATGTCCTCACGGTGAACCAGGGCAGCGACCGCCTGATCGCCACGTGGGACACGTTCAATATCGGCAAGAACGCCCAGGTCAATTTCCTCCAGCCTGGCGCGTCGTCAGTGGCGCTCAACCGGGTGACCGGCAGCGACGGCTCGCAGATCCTCGGCCACCTGAATGCCAACGGCCAGGTGTTCTTGATCAACCCCCAGGGCGTGCTGTTTGGTGCCGGCTCCATGGTGGATGTCGGTGGGCTGGTCGCCAGTTCGCTGAATATTTCCAACAGCGATTTCATGGCCGGCAAGCACGTGTTTGCCGGCCAGGGCGGCGGCGCAGTGGTCAACCAGGGCACTATCCGCGCGCGGGACGGCGGCAGTGTGGCGCTGCTCGGCAGCCAGGTGCGCAACGAAGGCACGGTGGTTGCGCGGCTGGGCTCGGTGGTACTCGGTGGCGGTGAAAAAATCACCCTGGATTTCACCGGCGACGGCTTGATCAATGTCGAGGTCAACGACCCGGCAATCGGCGCCAGCGTGATCAATCGCGGGCTGCTCAGCGCCAACGGCGGTGCGGTGACCATGACCGCCCGCGACTCCCAGGCCATGCTCAGCAATGTGGTGAACAACCAGGGCGTGATCGAGGCGCGCAGCCTGCAACAGCGCAACGGCAGGATCATCCTCGATGGCGGCGACAGCGGCGTGGTGGTCAACGGCGGCGTGCTCGATGTCTCGGGCAAGCAGGTGGGTGAGCGCGGCGGCAGCGTGACCATGACCGGGCAGTATGTCGGCCTGTTCGACAGCGGCCGCATCGATGCCGACGGCGACCTCGGCGGCGGCACGGTGTTGATGGGCGGCGATTACCAGGGCAGCGGCAACCTGCACCAGGCCGACAGCACCTTCATGGGCAGTGACGCGCGCATCAGTGCGAATGCCTTGAGCAGCGGCGACGGTGGCAAAGTCATCTTGTGGTCCAAGGACAACACTCAATTTTACGGCGACATCAGCGTGCGCGGCGCCGGCCGCCAGGGCCGTGGCGGGCTGGTGGAAACTTCCGGGCACGCGCTGGACATCGCCGGCATCGTCGACCTGAGTGCGGTGTCGGGGCAGGGCGGTACGTGGCTGATCGACCCGTTCAACATCAACATCACCAGCGGCGCCAGCAGCGGCACGTCGACCAGCTCTCCGTTCACGCCGAATGCCGGCGCCAGTTCCAACCTGAGTTCGGCGACGCTCAATGCGTCGTTGTCCGAGGGCGCGAATATCCTGGTGACCACCTCATCGGGCGCCGGCACCTCGGGGGACATCAACGTGCTGTCCAACGTCAAAGGCGTGGGCAACGCGACGCTGACCCTGCAGGCCCACCGCAATATCGTGATGACCAACACCAGCATCAGCAATGGCACCGGCAAGACCCTGAATGTGTCGCTGGTGTCCAACTTCAACAACAGCGGCAACGGCTCGGTGGCCCTGAGCAACGCGAGCATCAGCACCAACGGCGGCAACCTCACCATCAGTGGGGCGGTCGACCCGGCGACGTCCTGGGCCAGCACCAACGTCAGCAATGGCGTGGGTATTTCCTTGACCAACGGTACGCGCATCAGCACCAGCGGCGGCGACATCACCTTGCGCGGCGCCACCTCGTCGAGCCTGGCCGCAGGCTCCACGGCGACCGCGATCAATATCAGCCGCAGCACCCTGGATGCCGGTGGCGGCAATATCAGCATCACCGCCGTCCAGGCCAGCACCACCGGCACCGGCGATGCCTTCGTGCTCACCGGCGGCAGCACACTCCAGACCTCGGGTGTCGGCAACATCAACATCGACAGCAGCAACCTCGGCAGCGGCAATGGCACGCGCATCTTCAGCACCAGCAACACCATCGCCACCACCGGCAGCGGCAACCTCACCCTGCGCGGCAGCGCCGTATCGGGTAGTGGCGTGCTGGTGTGCTCGACGGCGACAACGTCGACGCAAACCCTCAGCGTCGGCAGCGGCACCCTGACGGTGCAGGGCGCGGCGGGTTCGGGCCGAGGTGTGTTCCTCGCGGCTTCGACCACCGGCGTAGTGACGCTGAACGCGGGCGCGGGCGGCGATATCTTCATTGAGGGCCGCAGTGCCGGTGACTCCGGCACGGTGGTCAACTCCACCGGCACCGGCTCGGTGATCAACCTGACCACCCAGGACGGCGACCTGACCTTGAGCGGCACCTCGGGACCGGCCTCCAGCGCACCGGGCCTGAGCATTCGCAGCGGCGCCTCGGGTGCGGGCAATGGGGTCAATGTGCTTTCCAGCAGCGGCGATATTCGCCTGCAAGGCACCGCACAAGGGGCGGGGCCGGGGCTATCGTTCAACGCCACCAACGCGCGCGGCTTCAACAACGTGATGACCGGCGGCAGCGGCAACCTTACCGTCACCGCGCGCAGTGCCAGTGGCGCCGCCTTGAGCTTCGACAACGGCACCAACACCCTGCAAGTGGTGGACGGCACCCTGCGCCTGGACCTCGATACGCCGTCAGGCAACTACCTCAACCAAGGCAACGGCACCGCGTCGATCACCGCCACCGGCAACGGCGCGGTGCTGATCAGTCGCGGCGGCTTGATCCACAACAACCTGCTGGAGACCCGTACCGAACCGACGCGCCAATACCATCAGAGCCAGATGGTCGGCGGCGCCTGGAGCCAGCCGCTCACCGCTCGCAGCCGGGACGCCGATGAGGTGCAGATCGACGTGGAGCGACCGCTATGACCGAGCCGCTGTTCTCCCTGGAGGGCTTCGAATACCTGTGCTACACCCGCGACCATGAAGGCGGCGCGCGTGAACTGGTGCGTTTGCTGCAACTGATCGACCGCAACTACGGCAAATTGTCCGAGCAGTTTTCCCTCAGCGTGTCGCCGGCAATCAGTCCAGGCGAGCTGGAAAGTCACGTGCTGACGCGCATTACCTGTGCGATCACCGCACTGTTTTCCGACCCCGGATTCAGCCTCAGCCCGGGGGGCTTTGGCCAGTTGATCAACCTGCAGCGCTGGCTGTCCTCGCTGTTTGCCGCGAGTGCCTTTGTCAACGCGGATCACATCCTGCGCGCGCTGAACCTGCTGGGGCCCGAGGGTGGTGACTACCGCCTGGCCGAGCCGGATCTGGTGAAGTTCTGCCTGTTGTATTCGCCGGAATCCCAGTTGCCGCTGGACGTGGACCTGCTGTGGGCGCAGAACCCGACGCTGGCGGCGGCGCTGTGCATGGCACTGCTGTCGCCGCGCTTTCTCGGCACCCCGGCCGCGCACTCCAAGCGCGAGGCCTTGCTGGCCTGGCTGCCGGGGCGCCTGGAGCAACTGGACAGCCTGGACACGCTGCCGCTCAACGTACTGCACGACGTGTACATGCACTGCAGCTACGCCGACTTGCCCGAGCGCCATCGCATCAAGGCCTCGATCAATACGCTGATCGAACGCAAGCTCGCCAGCGTGGGCATCACCAGCGTGCCGCCGGCTGCCGCGCCGGTGCGTGACAAACCGCTGATGCTGGTGCTGCTCGAATGGTTCTCCGGCGGGCATTCGATCTACCGCACGCACTCGCTGACGTTGCAGGCGGCGCGGCGGGATTTCCACGTGGTGGCGCTGGGGTATGCGGCGAACGTGGATAAGCTCGGACGGGCAGTGTTCGATGAGTTTATCGAGCTGTCGGAGCCGGATGACCTGTTTGCCTGCCTGCGGCAGATTTCGGCCATCGCCCGTGCACGCCGGCCCGAGGTGTTCTACATGCCCAGTGTCGGCATGTTCCAGATCACCCTGTTCGCCAGCAACCTGCGCTTCGCGCCGCTGCAGGTGGCCGCCCTCGGGCACCCGGCGACCACGGCGTCGCGGCATATCGACCTGATCAGCGTCGAAGCGGATTTTGTCGGCGACCCCGCGTGCTTTACCGAACGCCTGCTGCAACTGCCGGCGAACGGGCAGCCGTATCGGCCCTCGGCAATTCCGGTGCAGTTGCCACGGCTGGCGCGCGAGGATGCGCCGTGGGTCAACGTCGCCATCGCCGCCACCACCATGAAACTCAACCCGACCTTCCTGCGCGCGTGCGAGGCGATTGCCGTGCGCACGTTGCACACCTGCGGCAAGCGCGTGCGTTTTCACTTCCTGGTGGGGCAGGCGCAAGGGCTGCTGTTCCCGCAACTGGTGCGGCTGATCGAGCGATATGTCGGCGATGCCACGGTGTACCCGCATCAGCCCTATGCCGATTACATGGCCACGTTGAACCGCTGCGACCTGTTCCTCAGCCCGTTTCCGTTCGGCAACACCAACGGCATCATCGACGCGCTGACCGTCGGCCTGCCGGGCGTCTGCAAGACCGGCCCGCAAGTGTTCGAGCATATCGACGAGGGGTTGTTTCGCCGAGTCGGCCTTGCGCCGTGGTGCATTGCACAGACCCATGAAGAGTACATAGCGGCCGCCGTGCGCCTGGCAGGCGACTTTGCCGAGCGCAGCGCGCTGTATCGGCACCTGGACACCAGCGCGCCGCTGGAGATTCTGTTCAAGGGCGAGCCTCATGCGTTGAGTGAGGCGTTGTTGGCAGAACTGGGCCGAATCGCGGGATGAGGCCGAGCCTATTGTGGCAAGCGGGCTTTTTTGTGGTGAGCGGGCTTGCCCCGCGTTGGGGGGCGAAGCCCCCCTAAAACCTGAGTACCGGATCTACCTGAAAGACCGCAGCGGTCTTATTGGGGCTGCTGCGCAGCCCAACGCGGGGCAAGCCCGCTCACCACAAAAAACAGGCCTGCTCACTCGAGAGTCTGCTCACCACAAAAATTGCTGCTGCCATAAACAAGCACACAGGCCGTGGGAAATTTTGTTTGAGGGCGAGCCTCATGGGTTGAGTGAGGCGTGGTTGGCAGAACTGGGCTGAAACGCGGGATGAGGCCGAGCTTATTGTGGCAAGCGGGCTTTTTTGTGGTGAGCGGGCTTGCCCCGCGTTGGGGGGCGAAGCCCCCCTAAAGCCTGAGTACCGGATTTACCTGAACAACCGCAGCGGTCTTATTGGGGCTGCTGCGCAGCCCAACGCGGGGCAAGCCCGCTCGCCACAAAAAAACAGGCCTGCTCACTACAAAAAAAGGCCTGCTCACTCGTGGGTCTGCTCACCACAACAATTGCTGCTGCCATAAACAAGCACACAGGCCGTGGGAGATTTTGTTCGAGGGCTAGCCTTATGCGTTGAGTGAGGGTTTGTTGGCAGAGTAGTTTGAATCGCAGAGGGAAGGGTGAGCCTATTGTGATGAGCACACTTCCTTTGTGGTGAGCGGGCTTGCCCCGCGTTGGGGGGCGAAGCCCCCCTAAAACCTGAGAACCGGATTTACCTGAAAGACCGCAGCGGTCTTATTGGGGCCGCTGCGCAGCCCAACGCGGGGCAAGCCCGCTCGCCACAAAAAACAGGCCTGCTCACCAAAAAAAAGCAAACCTGCTCACCACAAAAAACGGGCCTGTCCATCACAAAACAGGCCTGTTCACCACTGACACAGATCTGTCCACCACAGAAAACAGGCCTGTCCTCCACGAAATAGGCCCGCTCACCACAAAAACGGGCCTGTCCACCACAAAGCAGGCCTGCTCATCACAACCAGTCCGCTTCCCCATTTTGCTCGGCGGCGCGCCGTTACCAGCGATACGTCAGCGAGCTGACCAGCTGGCGCTCGTCGCCGTACCGGCAAATTGCGAACTCGCAGTAGGTGTAGCGTTTGTTGGTGACGTTGTTGGCGTTGAGCGCGACTTCCCAGTGCGGGTCGATTTCGTAGCTGGCGCGGGCGTCGTACAGGGTGTAGGCGGGCATGGAGGAAGGCACGCCGGAGGCCTGGGTGGTGCCTTTGTAGCGGGCGCCGCCGCCGATGCGCAGTTGCGGGATTCCCAGCGCCGCCAGGCGATAGTCGGCCCACAGGGCGGCCTGGTGGTAGGGCGTGTCTTCGCTGCGTTGGCCGATTTCGCGGGCGATATCGCTTTTGGTAATGCGCGCGTCGATGTAGGCGTAGGAGGCAATCAGGCTGAGGTCGGTGGTGATTTCGGTCTTGGCTTCCAGTTCGAAACCACGCGAGCGCACTTCGCCGACCTGTACCGAAAAGTTGATATCGGTGCGGTCCTGGCTCAGGACGTTTTTCTGCTCCAGCTGGTACACCGCCGCACTCAGCAGGGTCGCGCTGCCTTCGGGTTGGTAGCGGATACCGATTTCATACTGCTTGCCTTCGGTGGGCACAAAGCTTTCGCCGGCCTTGTTGGTGCCGGCCACCGGGAAGAAGGATTCGCTGTAGCTGATGTAGGGTGCCAGGCCATTGTCGGCCTTGTACACCAGCCCCGCGCGCCAGGTGGTGGCTTCATCGCTCTGGCTGCTCTTGGCCGAATTGCGGAACAGTTCGGTGTCCTGGTCCGCCCAGTCATGACGGCCGCCGAGCAGCAGGATCCAGCGCTCATCGAACTTGATCTGGTCCTGGAAGTAGATGCCCTTTTGCAACGTGTCGATCTGCGAACCACGGTCGGTGGCCGGGTTGCGATTCACCACCACCTGCTGCCCATACTGGTAGGTGGCCAGGTTCAACGGCTGGGCGGCGCCGCGGAAATTGTGCGAGTCGTAGCTGGTGTCGTAGCCATCAAAGCCCAGCAGGAAGGTGTGCTGCCAGTCTCCGAACTGCCACTTGCTCTCGATATTGGTGTCGCTGGCCAGGCCCCGCGAGCGTTCACGGCGGTCGCTGTATTGGCGCTGCAGGATGCCGGTGTTTTGCGCGTTGGTGATGTTCTGGCCGCCGATGTTGACCTGCAGGTAGCGCCACGTCACATCCGACTGGTAGTAGCGCAGCTTGTTGCTGATGCGTGTGTGCTCATCGAAGCGGTGTTCGAACTCATAGCCCAGCGCCGACATCTCGCCGTTCATTTCGTCGTAGTCGGGCTCGCCGATAAAGTCGTGGCGTTCGATCTGCAGCCACAACGGGCTGAACGCGCGGATGCGCACCGGCAGGCCATCGGCAATCAATTGCAGCGCACGGCGCGGGTTATCCAGCGGCAATACGGCAGACACGCGCAGGTCGGCCAACTGCTGGCGATCAAACTGCACATGGCCGCCGTATTGGCGCGCCAGTTCGTCGAGCACCTCCGGCAGGGGCCGGTCCTGCACCACCAATTGATGGTGTTTCCAGGCATCGTCGGTGGCGCGCGGGTCGATTTTGCCCAGCACCTTCACGGCATCCGGGGTAATGCGCGCCTGTTGGCCGGCGCTGACGTGCACAGCCTTGTGCTGGGCGGCGTCGGTGGCCGCGACGGTCGATTCAAGCATGCTCAGCAAGGTGCCCGGCGCCTCGCGCTTGACCGTAAAACGTGTGCCGAGGGCGCGCATCTGGCCGTCGTCGGTCACCACCGTAAAGGGGCGCGTCGCATCGTGGGCGACTTGCACCAGGATTTCGCCGCGCAGCAAACGCACCTGGCGCTGCTGGCCGTTGAAGGTCAGGTCCACGGCGCTGTTGCCGCTCAAGGTCAGTTGCGAGCCATCTTCCAGGGCGACCTGCTGCCATTGCGCCGGCGCCGTGCGCTGGTCGGCCAGCCAGTAGCTCGGCGGGTACGCGCGCAACGCCAGGGCCACCGGCAATGCCACCAGCAACCCCAGCAGCACGCGCCCGGCCGGGTTGCGCCGGCGCACGCGGGCGGCTTCCAGCGCGGCTTGCACCGGGGCCTGTTGCGGGCGCAACGCCTGCACGCGCCCGACAAACCCTTGCAGGCGCTCGAAAGCCGCCGCGTGGCGTGGATCGGCCGCTTGCCAGCGCTCGAACTGCTGCTGCTCGCGCTCGCTGAGATTGCCCTCATTGAGGCGGATCACCCAGTTCGCGGCCTGCTGGTCGAGGTCGGTGCTCATATGTCCAGCGCGTGGTTGCAGTGCATCAGCGCATTCATCAGGTGCTTGCGCACCATGCGCTCGGAAATCCCCAGGCGGCTGGCGATCTCGCTTTGGCGCAGGCCTTCGAGGAAGTACAGCAGGAACGCCTGCCGCGCATTCAGCGCCAGGCCGTCGAGCACAAAGGCGATCTGTTCCAGCGCTTCCAGGGTGACGAGGATCTCTTCCGGCGACTGCTGGCACTGCTCCATCATCTCGATGGTCAGGGCCAGCTCGCGCAGGTAGGCGTCTTCCAGCTGGCGCCGGCGCGCGCGGTCAATGATCAGGTGGCGCGCGGTGGTGGTCAGAAACGCGCGCGGTTCGCGCATTGCGCCGAGGGCATCGCGGGACGCGAGGATGCGCAGAAACGTATCGTGGGAAAGATCCGCAGCGTTTTGCGGGCAACCGAGCTTTTTGCGCAGCCAGCCGAACAGCCAACCATGGTGCTCGGCGTAGAGCGCATGGACCGCCTGATTCAAGGGAAGGTTGCTGGCCGACATGGAAGATACGTCTGCGGATAAGAATTATTCGCAAGATTAGCGGTGTGCCATCAGCGAAAGCAAGCGTGGCCGGTGCCGAACGCTGTATTTATCTTGGCACTGCTGATAAACAGGGCGTGTCATCCATCAAACCGCTACTCGCTGCCGTTGAGTCAGAAGCCTCCCTCATGAAGCGTCATTTCGAAGATTTGCAGCTGGGCAGTATCGAGCTGTTTTGCCTGGCAGCCGAAGCCAGCAGTTTCACCGCCGCCGCGCAGGTCGCCGGCGTCACCCCGGCCGCCGTGAGCCGCAGCGTCTCGCGCCTGGAAGAACGCCTGGGCTCGCGGCTGTTTGTGCGCACCACCCGCAGCATTCGCCTGACGGACAGCGGCCGGACGTTTTTCGAGCAATGCCGCCAAGCCCTGACCCAACTGGTGGAAGCCCAACAGGAAGTGATGGGCGCGCAGTCCGTGCCCTCCGGCCTGCTGCGCATCAGCATTCCGACCACCTACGGCCATCATCGCCTGCTGCCGCTGCTGCCGAAGTTTCGCGCGCTGTACCCGCAGGTCACGGTGGATATCCACATCAGCAACCGCAATATCGACTTCGTCGCCGAGGGCTATGACCTGGCCGTGCGCGTACGCGCGCAACCCGACTCATCGTTGATCGCACGCCTGCTGGAAGATGCCGAACTGGTGGTGGTCGCCGCGCCGTCCTACCTGCAACGCGCCGGTACCCCACAAACGCTGGAGGATTTGCCTACCCACGAATGCATCCAGTACGAACTGCCGAGCAATGGGCGCCGCATCCCGTGGTTGTTCCAGGTGGACGGCAAGGCGCACGAGTTCGCGGGGGAGGCGGGGTACAGCTGTTCCGACGATGTCCTCGGCGGCGTGACCCTGGCCAAGCATGGTGCGGGGTTGTTCCAGACCTACAAGTTCATCGTCGAGCAGGAATTGGCGGACGGCAGCCTGGTGCAAGTGCTGCAGGCGTATGGCGGCCGTTCGCGGCCGTTTACCCTGCTGTATCCCCATGGGCGCTATGTGCCGCACCGGGTGCGCGCGTTTGTGGATTTTCTGATGCAGCACCGGGATGCAAAGGCGGAGCGATAGAGGCGGCGACATCCCAGCCCAGCATGAGCTGGCTGATCGCCGCATCGAGGGTCGCATGAGGCACGTTGTCCCGCGCCAAGATCGACACCCCCTGCAGAAAACTGTCAAACACGCTCGCCATCACCGCCGGCTGAGTGTGCTGCGGCAACTGGCCGAGCCGCATCGCCCGCTCCACACACGCGACGATCCCCGCCCGCGTGCGCAGCCGTGACTGGGTCAACGCATCGGCCACGCGTGCATTCTCCGGGCTCGGCGCGCTCATCACGCCCAACGCGACCATGCAGCCCTTGGGGTGCCCGTCTTCACACTGCATGCGCACCGACTGGCGCAGCGCAGTCTCCACCGCCTTGCGCGGCAACAGGGTTTCGTCCCACAGGCATTCGGTGACCTGGGCGTAGGTCGCCAGGTAGCGCTGCACGCACTCATCGAACAGTGCTTCCTTGGAGCCAAACGCCGCATAGAAACTTGGCGCGGAGATACCGCCACCCAAGCCCGCCTTGAGCTGGGCCAAAGACGTGGCGTCGTAGCCGTGCTGCCAGAACAGGTGCAAGGCCTGTTCCACAGCCTGTTCACGGTCGAAAGTGCGGGGGCGGCCCATTTGTGCCATGTCGGGTCTCCGGTGGGGGAATGAGATAAATACTAGTCGATACATAAGTCGTTGACAACGCGTCGCGACTGCCCGCAACATTTATATCGATCAGTATCTAAGTCTTGCCCCAGGAGTATCCCGTGACGCCCTCACTGACCCTATCGGCCTCGTCCGAACGTTTGCCCATCGGCGCCTTGCTCGCGCTGGCCATGACCGGCTTCATCTGCATCGTCACCGAAACCCTGCCTGCCGGCCTGTTGCCGCTGATCAGCGACGGCCTGGCGATTTCGCCGTCGATGGCCGGGCAAATGGTCACCGCCTACGCGCTGGGCTCGGTGCTGGCGGTGATCCCCATGACCATCGCCACCCTTGGCTGGCGCCGGCGCAATGTGTTGCTGCTGACCATCGTCGGCTTCCTGCTGTTCAACTCCATCACCGCGTGGTCGTCGCACTATGGCGTGACGCTGGTGGCGCGCTTCTTCGCCGGTGTCGCGGCGGGGCTGGCCTGGAGCCTGCTGGCCGGTTACGCCCGGCGCATGGTCGCGCCGCACCAACAGGGCAAGGCACTCGCACTGGCGATGGTCGGCACGCCGATTGCGCTGTCGCTGGGTGTGCCGCTCGGCACTTGGCTCGGCGGCCTGGTGGGCTGGCGCACCACGTTCGGCCTGATGTCCGGCGTGAGCCTGGTGCTGATTGCCTGGGTGCTGGTGAAAGTCCCGGACTTCGCGCCCCAGCCCGCGCATCAACGCGTGTCGCTGGGCAAAGTGCTGACCACGCCGGGCGTGCGGCCGGTGCTGGCGGTGGTGATCAGTTGGATGCTCGCCCACAACATCCTCTACACCTACATCGCCCCGTTCGTGGCGCCGGCCGGCCTGGCCGAGCGCGTGGACCTGGTGTTGCTGGTGTTCGGCATCGCTGCGTTGGCCGGCATCTGGATCACCGCCCGGCTGGTCGAGCCGCTGCTGCGCAACACGGTGCTGGCGAGCCTGCTGCTGTTTGCCGGCGTGAGTGTGGTGTTCGGCCTGCTGGGCAATCTGCCGTCAGTGATCTACCTCGCCGTGGCAGTCTGGGGCCTGAGCTTCGGCGGCGCCGCGACCTTGCTGCAGACCGCCCTGGCCGATGCGGCGGGAGATGGCGCGGACGTGGCGCTATCACTCAACGTGGTGGCCTGGAACAGCGCGATTGCCGGCAGCGGCGTGGTCGGGGGGGTGTTGCTGGAGAGCTGGGGCGTGGCGGCGTTTCCGTGGGCGATGCTGGGGTTGATCGGGGTGGCGCTGGTGCTGACTTGGGCGGCCCGTGCCCATGCCTTCAAACCGGGTGCGCGGGGAGCGGGTAAACCTGCGGCTGTCGGGCACTAATCTGATTTTAGTTAGTCCATAATCCTCGAAATATCATCCACTTGGCTCCGCGCGCCGGAGCCTGCCGCTTCATTCCCTTTCGAAGATTTACCCATGCACCTACGCAATATTGCAGTCGGGCTGTCTGCCCTGTTTTTGTTCTCCAGCACCGTTGATGCCCGCCCCCCCGCAAACCCCTACACGCCTTCGGAACAACGCGCCTCGTTTGATGGTTGCGCAGAACTTTTCCCGGCGAAAAATCCGATCAACACGGCGACTGTCCCGGCGGCGATGAAACCGCTGGCGCTGTGTTCGGACACCTTTGCGGTGCTGTACTCGCAAACCAGCAAGACCCCTCTGGTGGTGGTCGAGCGCCTCAACGCCGCGCAATTGCAGGAGGCCAAGGGCGAGGAACGCACCAACCAGTTCTACCCCGATCCGCGAATTCCCAAGGGGGGCCGTGCGGAGTTGAGCGACTACCGCAGCCAGCACCCGGCCGTTGACCGTGGCCATCAGGCGCCAGCCGCCGACGCGCCGAACGCGCACGCCATGGCGCAATCCTTCGCGCTGTCGAACATGGTCCCGCAGGACCCGACCAACAACCGCAAGATCTGGAGCAAGGTCGAAGCCGACGTGCGCAAATTCGCCAAGCGCGCGGGCGGCGATGTGTATGTGTTCACCGGGCCGCTGTTCGATCCAGGCTACGGCACCATCGGCGACAACCGGGTGTGGGTGCCGACGCGCCTGTTCAAGCTGGTGTATGACGCTTCCAGCCAGCGTGCCTGGGCCTACGTGTTGCCCAACGCCGAAACCCGCATCCAGAAGCCGATGGACTACGACACGTTCGTGAAGAGCACCGGGCTCAAGTTGTTGGGGAATCTCCCGGTGTCGGGCTCGGTGGGGCGGACGTAATCGAGGCGGGCCGATCCAGCTGGCGCTTGATCGTGTAGACCGCCACCCCCACCGCCAGGATGCCTGACACCGCGCCGACCACCAGCGCCCAGCGCGGCCCCAGGTGGTCGGCGACCCAGCCGACGATGGGCGCGCCGATGGGCGTGCCGCCCAGGGCCACGCCGACGCGCAGGGCGATCACGCGGCCGCGCATCGCCGGTTCGGTGGTGAGTTGCATCAGGCTGTTGGTGGTGTTGCTGAAGGTCATCGCCCCCACGCCGATGATCACCAGCGCGACCGCGAACAACCAGTAGTTCGGCGCCAGGGCCGCCAGGGTGCAGCCCACGCCGAAGATCGCGGCGCCATTGAGCAGGGACTTGAACTGCGGCCTTTCGCGACCGGCGGCCAGCAGTGCGCCGGCGATGGTGCCGATGGCCAGGGTCGAGGTCAGCAGGCCGTAGCCGCGTGCATCGGTATGAAACGCGGTCACGGCCATGGTCGAGATGAAAATCGGGAAATTCATGCCGAAGGTGCCGATCAGAAACAGCATCAGCAGGATCGCCTTCAAGTCCGGCCGCGCCCACACATAGCGCAGGCCTTCGGTGAGGCTGCCTTTGGTGCGCAAGGCTCGCACCTTGGCGTGCTGCCCCGACACCCGCAGGAAGAACAGCGAGGCCAGCACCGCAAAAAAACTGCTGCCATTGAGCAGGAACGCCCAGCCGGTGCCCACCGACGCGATGGTCAGGCCGGCCACCGCCGGACCGATCATGCGTGCCATATTGAACGAGGTGGAATTAAGCGCGATGGCGTTGGACAAATCCTTCTCGCCCACCAGCTCCGCGACGAAAATCTGCCGCACGGGCGCATCGAACGCCGAGGCGCAGCCGGACAGGAACGCAAACACGTACACGTGCCACAGCTCGACAAACCCGGTGATGGTGAACACCCCCAGCGTCAGCGCCAGCAGGCCCATCACCGCCTGGGTGACGATCAGCAGCTTGCGCTGGTCGTAGTGGTCGGCGGCAAACCCGGTCCATGGCAGCAACAACAACTGCGGGCCGAACTGCAGCGACATGACGATACCGACAGCGGCGGCGTTGTGCGGGGTGAGCTGGGTGAGCACCAGCCAGTCCTGGGCGGTGCGCTGCATCCAGGTGCCGATGTTGGAGACCAGCGCACCGGCGGCCCAGATGCGGTAGTTGGGGCTGCGCAGGGAGCGGAAGGTGCCGAGGAAACTCATGGCGTTATTCGTTCCCCCGGGTGTCGAGCAGATCAATGATGGCCTGCGTGGTGCCCGACTCGCCCAGGCGCGGGAACACGTGCTGGAAGCTGTAGGCGTGGGCCTCGGGGTTGGCATCGGTCATCGCATCGATGGCGAGCGTCACGTTGAAACCCAACTCATAGGCCTGGCGCGCGGTGGCTTCGACCCCGGTGCCGGTGGCCACGCCGGTGACCACCACCTGCGTAGCGCCGAGGGCCTTGAGCCGGGCCTCGAGGTCGGTGTTGGCGAACGCGCCCCAGCTGCGTTTGGTCACTCGCAGGTCAGTGGGTTGTGGGTTGAGTTCGGGGATCAGCTCGGCCCAGTCGGGCGGCAAGGCATCGCTGCGCCGTGGTCGCTCGGTGCGTCCCGGCGCAATGCCTGTGACGTTGACCAGCACCACCGGCAAATCGCGCGCGCGGAAGGCATCGAGCAGTGCGCGCGAGCGCTGCACCACCTCGCCGATCGGGTGCATGAAGGGATAGCCGATGATGCCGTGTTGCAGGTCCACGATGATCAGTGCGGTTGTTGCATCCAGCGAGGTGACAGCCATGCTATTTCCTCAAGCGGGTAGGGGAGAGTCAAAAGTCGGCGAGGCGCTCCAGCAGTTTCACCGCGGCGGCGAGTTCGTCTTGTTCCTGGGGCGACAGTTGTTCCTGCAGCGCGCGCAGTAGCCAATCGTCTTTGGCCGCGCGGTTTTCGCTCAGGTGTTTGCGAAAGCTCGGCGTGAGGCTGATCAGCGTCTGCCGGCCGTCACTTGGGTCCGGCTTGCCGCTCACGGCCTGCATCACTTCCAGCCCGGCCACGGTGATGCGCATCGACTGCGGCTTGACGCTTTCGGCGCGGGCGAGGGCAGAAACAGTGCTCGGTCCATCGCGATCCAGGCGCAGCAGTACGGACTTTTGCGCGGTGGTGAAGTCATCCGGATGGGTTTGCTCGCGCAGGCGGCGGATCAGCTTGCCCAGGGAAATACGCAGCTCGGCGGCCAGGGGGGCGGCGGAATGCGATGAGGGGGTGGAGGGTGGTTTAGTCATGCTGAAACCGTAGCATGGGTACAGGAAAACTGTACAGTTTAGCTGTATTAAATTTTTTTCATGTGGGCGGGGAGGGCGAGCAGTTTCTCTGTGGGGAATGGATTTGTGGTGGCGAGCAAGCTTCCTGTGGTGAGCGGGCTTGCCCCGCGTTGGGCTGCGTAGCGGCCCCAAAGCCATCCACTGAGTAGTTCCTGACACACCGCATTCTGCTGGATTGGGGCTGCTGCGCAGCCCAACGCGGGGCAAGCCCGCTCACCACGAAGGATGACCGCTTGCCACAGGGGGTCGGCTGGGGACTCTTGGTTCCAGGGCATGATCAGTTACCTCCTGATCATGCGTATTAGCCTGTAAACCATGTCCCCGGTTAGAAATGTAAACGATGTCCCCGGTTTGTACCGGGGCAAGCCCGCTCGCCACAAAGGATGATCACTCACCACAAGGAATGACCACTCACCACAAAAGATGAGCACTCATCACAACAAGCCTGCTCACCACAGAAGATGATCACTCCCCACAACAAGCCCGCTCACCACAGAAGACGATCGCTCCTCACAAAAAAGTCTGTCAGGCACAACGCGCCCCCCGCGTGCCCTGGGTTTATACTCGTCCCCCTCGCATTCAACCCCTTCACACCGAGATACCCCATGAGCAGTTCTCTCCCTCTCGCCCCCGCGCGCACGCCTGTTGCGCCGTTGGTGGCTTTTATCATCCTGGTGCTTGGCGCCCTGTTCCTGCAAAACAGCGTGGGCTCGCGCCAGGTGCTGTTGCTGGTGGTCGGCGCGGCGCTGGGCCTGACCCTCTACCACGCCGCCTTTGGTTTCACCTCGGCCTGGCGGGTGTTCATCAATGATCGGCGCGGCGCCGGCCTGCGTGCGCAAATGGTGATGCTTGCGGTGGCGGTGCTGCTGTTCTTCCCGGCGCTGGGGGCGGGCACGTTGTTCGGGCAACCGGTGGTCGGGCTGGTAGCGCCGGCGGGCGTTTCCGTGGTGTTTGGTGCGTTTATTTTCGGCATCGGCATGCAGTTGGGCGGCGGGTGTGCGTCCGGCACGCTGTTCACCGTGGGCGGCGGGAATGCGCGCATGCTGGTGACGCTGTTCTTCTTCATTTGTGGCTCGTTGATCGCCACGCACCATGTCGACTGGTGGTTTGCACTGCCGGCGTTCCCGGCCGTGTCCATCGTCAAGAGCTTCGGCGTGGTGCCGGCCTTGATCCTCAGCCTGGCCGTGTTCGGCCTGATTGCAGCTGTCACCGTGCGCTTGGAAAAACGCCGTCATGGCCAACTCGAAGCCGGCGCAACCAGCGAGCACCAGGGCCTGCGCCGTTTCCTGCGCGGGCCGTGGCCATTGGTGTGGGGCGCGATTGGCCTGGCGCTGCTCAACTACGCGACCCTGGCACTGGCCGGGCGGCCGTGGGGGATTACCTCGGCGTTCGCATTGTGGGGCGCCAAGGTGGCAAGCGGATTGGGCGTGGATGTGGCCAGCTGGGCGTTCTGGCAGATGCCGGGCAACGCCAAGGCGCTGGCCGCGCCGGTGTGGGAAGACATCACCAGCGTCATGGACATCGGCATCGTCCTCGGTGCGCTGCTGGCTGCCGGCCTGGCCGGGCGTTTTGCCCCCAGCCTGAAAATCCCGGCGCGCTCGCTGGTCGCGGCAGTGATCGGCGGCCTGCTGCTCGGCTACGGCTCGCGCCTGGCCTACGGCTGCAACATCGGCGCGTACTTCAGCGGCATCGCCTCAGGCAGCCTGCATGGCTGGGTGTGGCTGGTGGCGGCGTTTATCGGCAATAGCGTGGGCGTGCGCCTGCGGCCGTTTTTCTTTGCCGGCGAGCGGCCGCAGGTGGCGTTGAGCGGTTGCTGAGTCACGCCTCGGGGGAAAGGCTGGGCTCCTGGGCCGCTTCGGCCGCCAGCTTTTCCCGATCCGCCTTGCTGATATAGCGGTCCTTGCTTTTCGGCGCCAATTTGGCGCTGGCCTTCTTGGCCTTGGCCTTGAACAGCTGCTGGAGTTTTTTCTGGCGATTCATCGGTTTTTACCTGGTGGATACAGGCCGCGATGATACCAGTTTAAAAATCGCCAGCCGCTGCCTGGGTCGCTTTTTAGCGCCGATCCGTGCATTGAATCACCGTGTCTTTCGCCAATAATCGGGCCATGAAACCCCGACTATTGAACGCCGCAGGGAAGACACGATGAGCCTTGACACCCCGCACCAAACGCTTGGCCTGCGTCATCGCCGACCGCCATTTGGCAGCTATCAGCAAATGCTCGGATCAAACATGCAGCGCATTTGATGCAATTATTTCTTCAGAGGCTTTTTTGCGGCGCTGTACGTCCCAAAAACTCACTGATCAACGCCACCACCTGCTGCTGAATCTGCGCCCGAGGCCGTGCGCCCTCGCCGTCGCGGCAGATCATGCCATCCCCCGGGGAATCCTCTTCAATCAACGCCATGCCGCCCGGCTTGCAGATCGTCATGAAGCTGAAGTGCGTGGCGTCGCCGATTTCCACGTACTGCGTCGATGCCTTTGGCAGGCGCTTGACCATGGCGGCGGACTCCAGGTTGGGGTCCATATCCTCTGACGGCACGCCCCCCGCGATCACCAGCGCCGGCACCGGCAGCGCGGCCAGGCTGGCGTCGGTCAGGCCGCGTGACAGGCCCAGGTCCAAGGACACAATGGCGCTGACGCGTGTGTCGCTCAAGTCCGCCGCCAGTTGGGCTTTGCCGGCAGGCGTACCGGCGGGGTTCATCTGCTGGTAGCCAATGCAACCGCCGAGCTTGGGGTGTGCGCTGCAGTCGCGGCTGAACAGGTCGGGGTCGAAGCGTGCGCCGGCGATTTCCAGCACGGTCCAGCCGCCGAGGGAATGGCCCACAGCGGCAATCCGCGTCTTTGCCACCGCGCCAAACTGCGTCGGTTGAGCCAGCACCGCGTCGATAGCGCGGCTCAGGTCGGCTGGGCGTTGCCACAACTGCGCGGCGGCCTGCGGGCTGCGGTCCTTGCTGGTGGTGCCAGGGTGGTTGACCGCCGCCACGATGAAGCCCCGATGCGCCAACGCACTCGCCAGCCATACCTGATTGAGCCAGTTGCCACCGTACCCGTGGGACAGCACCACCAGCGGATGCTCACCGGCAGCGGGCGGCGCGTCGGGGACGGCGAGCGCGCCGACGAACACCGCGTTGTCGGCGATCAGCTCAGGTGTGGCCGAGGTGCTGGTGGGGTACCAGACGACCAGCTCGAGTGGGCGAGTGTTTTTCGCATCCGCCAGGGTGGCAGTCCGCAAGCCCACAGGGCTTTCGGCGGCCACGGCGGGAGTGGCCAGGCACAGCAGGAACAGGGCGCGCAGGGCAGTTTTCATTGTTGTTATCGTCCTTGATTCGGGTGACGCATCATTACCTGAAACCTGCCGCAATGCATCCCCGGCTGGCCACAAAAAAGCGGCCAACACCGCCGAAGTTGACCATTGACGATGCCGTGCGGCAGCATGCGCCGACTCGTTGCACCTTGCCTGGAACCCTATGCCTAGCCCTGTGGACCTTCATGAGTTGTTGGCGCACGTCAGCGATGAACCGTCGTTCATCCGCTTTATCGAGGCGCTCGGTACCGATTTCGCCCACGAGCGCGAGATCGAAAAGGCCTCGCCTTCATCGCCCTATGGGCCCGGCGCACTAGGTTGGGAAAACCGCTCTGTCGATGCGTTTTTCGAGGCGGCAACCGCGTGGGCAGAGGCCAGCGCCGGGCTTGCCCAAACGCAAGCAACGGTACCCAATGTGTGGCAACGCTGCGCGGCGATATTATTCGCTGGCAAATTTTATGAGTGAGCCCCGCACACCCCCCGGCGCCGCGGTGAATCTGCTCACACGCGGTGTGTTACCGGAGACCGAACTCAACAGGCTCTTGGTACAAGCCGAAGCCAGCGGCTTGACGCTGGATGACCTGGCCGAGCCATGCGAAAAATTCGGCGTGACACCGCAAGCGCTGCTGAACACCCTGTCCATCAGCCTTGCCGAGCGCTATCTCCAGGGCACTTTGACCTATGCGTTCTGCGACGGCGTGCTCAACGGGCTCATCGACGCCATCGTTGACGTGGGCATGTCCCGTGACCTGCCGCAGCCTGCGTTTTCGCTGTATCAGGCGTTCGATCAGGGCGAGTGGCGGCGCAGCGACGACCCGCCCGAAACGGACCCCGGTGAGAAATATGTGAAACCGTTGGTCTTGCAGATAATGCGCAAGCTTCGGGATTAGTGGTTGTCTGTCAGTGCCAGGCGCGCGGGCTGATTCGGGCAATCCACCGTTCAACTTGCTATTGGCCAACCCAGCCCCATAACTATCCCTGTATCCATTGAGCGGAAGGACAGACCATGACCAACCCAACCGAAACCGCCATCCTTGCCGGCGGATGCTTCTGGGGCATGCAAGACCTGTTGCGACGCTACCCTGGCGTGCTGCAGACACGCGTCGGCTACACCGGCGGCGACGTGCCGAACGCCACCTACCGCAACCACGGCAACCATGCTGAAGCGATTGAAATCGTGTTTGACCCGGCGGTAATCAGTTACCGGCAGATCCTGGAATTCTTTTTCCAGATCCACGACCCGAGCACGCCTAACCGGCAGGGCAATGACCTCGGCCCGAGCTATCGGTCGGCGATTTATTACCTGAGCGAACAGCAGCGCGATATTGCGGAAGATACGGCGGCGGATGTAGACGCGTCGAAGCTATGGCCGGGAAGGGTGGTGACAGAGATCGAGCCAGCAGGCCCGTTTTGGGAGGCGGAGCCGGAGCATCAGGATTACCTGGAGCGGATTCCCAACGGCTACACCTGCCACTTCATTCGACCGAATTGGAAGCTGCCGAAGCGGGGCTGACAGGGCGTCGCGCCAGAGAAGCCCGAGCGGAGCCTGATTCAGGGGCCGCTAGGTGGCTTCTTTCTGGACCGCGAACACCCAGCGCCCCAGTGGCCGAAAATACACCCAATCAAAAACATCAAACAACACCCAACTGCGGGTCTTTACCGAAAAAGCCTGAACCTGAGGGCTCGGGGAAATACTGATGCCCTGACTGACAGAGAAAACGCCCTCAGGCACATCCCCACTGCGAGACGGTTTCCTGTCGTCAAGGAGACCGACTTGCAACGTGCCGACCACATCCGCCAGTGTCAGCGCTAAGACTTCACCGGTTGCAACACGGCCGACAACCGCGCCGTTAAAGAGCACCAGCAGTGGGACACGTCGCCCATGGGCGCTATCAAAAAAACCACGCTTGCGACAAATCGTAATGTCCATAGGCCGTTCTCGATTGAGTCATCACACCAAGCCTCTTCCGTTTTCACTGCCAACTATCCCGCTCACCGGGGAAGTGAATGTGGAAAAGCGTAGCGGAGAACGGGCCAGGCGCAGGTATGAAAAATCGGCGAAGGGATTCGGGGTCAAACCCTGAAGCCCAAAGCCCTTAGTTTATGGCCACTTAGGTGCAGCACTCGTGGGTGATGACTCTTCTGCGTGTACCGCGATCGTTTCAGCGGTGGAGGGCGTTTGCGCCCAACCCAGCACAAAGATGCCAACGGCAAACAGCAACGGGGCGCCATAGACTTTGTAGTACACCCAAACCTCAAACGGAGCGAAGAGTGCGAACAGGGCATTCAAGAGTGCCAGGGCAATCAGTAGCAATGACAACTGAAGCACATAGGTCCGCCAGTGAGCCTGTGTACGCTTCAACCGCGCACCGAACACGGCCTGCAGCACATTGACGCGACCTCCGAGTTCCAGGACGGCGATCAACAGCGCAAACAAACCAAGCGTGAACGGCGGCCCGAACCGCAGAAAATCCTTGCTGGCAAGCAATTCAGCACCGATCGTGAACCCCAGCGCCAGGCTGAATACTACCGAGTAGATGAAATACGCCAGGTAGGTGCGCCATAGGAGGCTGAGGGCTAGGGAGAAGCGTTGTTTTATCATTGCTGCCTACGTCCTTGTGGTTGGGGAGGGCGGCATTCTAATGTTTTGGGTGCTGATCTGGTGTGGTCGATTGGATTTAGGCTTAGATGAATCGTGCTTTAGGGGCTTTTTGGTAACGCGGCGGGTAGGGACGGTGTCGCTTGCTTGTGAATGGTTGCTTTCGGCCAGAAGCTGCCTTTCGTGACGACTAAAGATCGACCCATTCCGGCCTCTCGGTGCCGGCAAGTCGGTCAGACGGCCCACTGGACCACATCCTACGGTGTACTCGATGGACAATGCCTAACTACGCTGATAGCGTAACGCCACCCTACAAGCTATCAAGGAAGTTACATGTCTATAACTGATTTGAAAAGTACAGGTGTGGTGCCCACGGGGGAGTTGGATTTTTATTTGTGGCAGGTTGAAATCAATATTGGTTTGATATTAAAGATTGATATAAAAAAACCAGCAGCAATATAAGTAAATTTTGGCTGCTGAGCCTCGCATAGCGCGGATAGAGGATTCTCAATGGAGTGGAGTATGGATGCTACATTATTAGCGATTGAAAAATGGGACTGGATGTCGGTTTTATACGGTGTTATTGCCTCTGTTATTTTTACGGGTTTTTTGATGTGGGGTGGTGTATTAAATGCCCTTAATAGAAAGTTTAAGCTATATCGAGGCATAAAAAAATATAGAAAGAAGCTCCGGGATGAGTGTAGCTCTTTGATTGTAATCGGTAGAAGAAGTGGTTTCGCCATTGCAGATGTGTATGTCGATTTAGATATTTATAGATCTGATCTTAATCAGACAGATAGCAGCGCAAGGAGTAGGCCAAATAGATCATATGTTTTGGTAGGTGGGCCTGGAGCAGGAAAATCGACCACTGTAAAAAACATAGTGCTCCGCAAATTAAATGATAGTAGTGCTCTGCCATTTCTTGTAAGGCTTAGAGAGTACCATGGATATCAAAGCATTGAGGGGTGTTTAATTGAGAAGTTCAAGGATGCAGGTATACCGGATCCTGAGGTTTTTTTGAGATCAGAACTTCAAAAAGGTGTTACTTGCGTCCTGGATGGGCTGGACGAAGTTAGGCCGCACCTGCGAGATGAGATATGTGGTCATATAAATCAGTTTTACAATAAGTATTTCGTAAGTGAAAGCTCATTTTCTAACTTGATCGTTAGTTGTCGTAAAGAAGCGTACAGAAATATTCCTCTGGATCTGCCGGAAATATGGGAGGTGCGCCCTTTAACTGACGAGCAAATAAAACGCTTTGCTGAAAAGTGGCCCTTGGATTACCCAAAAGAAAAATCTAGAGATACTTTTTGGAGAGATCTAGGTGCAGCCAATAAAATCCTTGAATTGGCGAGATCTCCGCTGCTGCTAATTGGCGGGTTAATGCAGTACACAGAATCAAATCAAGGAATACCAGAAGAAAGATTTGAGTATTTAAGGCGAGTTGCGAATTGGCTTGTCGCAGATTGGGCGGCAGCGCAGGGACATCCTCCAGATCCCAACCGACCAGTGTATGATCGTATTCTTCCTAAGATTGCGTTTCATATGCAAAAAAATGAAATATCAGAATTTCGTATCTCTGATTGTGTAACATTACTTGAGAATTGGCTTCCAACCTTTGGGTACAGCGCAGATGACGGGTTGGCATTAATTGATAGCATTGCCACCAAGACTGGTATTCTTGTTCGTGAGGGCGGTAATAACGTTGTATTCGCTCAATTTAGCCTTCAGGAGTATTTTGCGTCATTAGATGTTATTAGTAGCGTCGGTGCGCTAGGTGTTTCAACGCTTAGTCCAGTATCTTGGTGGCGGGAAACAATACTATTGACAGTTGCTCAGCAAAGAGACCCAAATGAACTTCTTGAGGCCCTATTTTTAAGCTCACCATTGCTGGCTGTTTCGGCAGTTTCTGAATGCCCTACACCTTCTATCGCGATGCAGGATAGGGCAATTGAAGTTTGCTTATCCTCTATTGATGCAGTGGAAAAGGCCGCTGGAAGCGCTGCTGTAACACTTTTGCGCAAGGTTAAAGCGGGACAGGAAGAGTTATTACTTACGGAGCTCGAAAAGCGTTTAGGGTATAAATGCGTTAATGACGAAATCTTGTCCTTGGTAGGGTTGTCCCTAGCAACAGCCGGTACTCCGCAGGCGACAGCCGTACTGGCAAAGCATCCCGAGGCTTGGGACGCTTGTTTGAAAGAAGTGGGCTATCTCAGTACGAGCTTTGAAAATTTACTTGTGGAATGGATAGAGAGGGGGAATTTCGAACAAAGTACGAGGGCGATCGATATGATTGCCTCAAGGCTTTCAGTAGATCGAACAAATCAGCTGTTGAGGCTACTTCCTTCCTTACATAAAGATCAATCTGAACACTTAGCTTCCTCGATATTAAATAAGGTTCTTGAGGATGAAGGACTGTTGTTCGGTCGCGGAGGAGTTGGGGGAATTTACTCGATAATAAGTGGGTGTGTACCTTATATACGGGATGATACATTTCTAGATAAGGATGAGTCTGCCTCGGCTGAGCATATGCGCTTCTCCTATATATATGGATTTAGAGTTCTCGCCAAAAGAGTTTTGATGGTTTCAAAAAAAGAGGGAGGGAAAAATTCTTCGCAACTTATCGAGTTAATGTGTAATGCAGAGAAATGGTCTTCTCACTGGGCTCGAATTTTCGTTTTTGTAACAGCCTGTTTATCCGTTCTGCTATATTTCTCTCGAGATTTAGGTTTTCCATATGTAGACTTTCTTCAAGGGATGGTGATGTTTACCTTCCTCGTTGTGTTATCAGTTCCGGCTAACGCTCCGCCGTGGTTAAGTCAGCTTAACTTAAGGGCGGTCGCTACTCCATCGTTATTTTCTAATGTTTTTGTCTTTTTGTTAGGCGGGCTTTCTTTATATGCTATTGGATATCGGCAAGCTCAGGGTGAATTTCAAGTTTCTTCAGTTTTGTACTTTATTCCTGCGCTAATGATTATGTCGAGCTACATGATCAGTGATAGAAACCGCATGCGTATAGTTTGGCATGCTGAAAGCAGGAGAAATAAACTTCTATCCTGGTCTGGCTCTATATATGTACTATGTATTCTGCTTTTTACCATTGCGAATAATTTTCTCCCGGAAAATTATTTGTTGAAATTAATTTTGGTTTTAATTAGCGGGTGTTATTTGGTCTTTTTGATTCTCTCGTCTTTAAGGTTGTTTATTGATTGGCGCACTTTAAAAGCAGACTCTAATCAATAACATTTCAGATGAAAGCAAGGAGAGTTACCCTATTATTTCGGTTGGGGTTTCTCTCCGGTATCATATTTTGAAAGCTATGAGGTCATGCCATTAGGAATCAAGGAGTTAGGCTGGCGGCACTTTGTCATACGACATCAGTTTGCAATCCGTGAAGCACTCCAAACACTGGCTACGTACTGTTCGGTGTCCAACAAGAGCGCGCAATACCACAAGCACTGCACGCGGTAAGTGCAGTTGCCTCTGGGGTTTAGGACCATTTCGGGATGGGGTGAGAGTGCATGATAAAAATTGGGTACCTACGGTTTGAAACTGAAAGAAATCGAGACATAGTGAAATTTTAGGTTCTCAACTAAGCAAGTGTCGGTCGCTGTGTCAGAGGGGACAATCGGACTCTCGTGGTGGGCGACTGAAATTGCCCGGTTTCTGCTTATTGTGATAAGCCGCAATGGTCGATTGCTGCCGTTCGCGACCGACGGCTTTTGGCCGTTTTATGCCTGTCGTGACCGGCAAAATTGCCCCATAGCTGCCGGTCGGGCGCATTCGATTCTAGGCCGATAGCTACATCTAATTCTGAAGCGCTGTTTGTGACAGGATGTCGGATATTCATTAGCTCATAGCAGGCAACAAGTCGCCCGCATTTAGGTATGATTCGTGAAACCTTACCTTCTTGACGAGGAGTCAGGTGATGCAGCAGCTGCGTAAAGACAACCACTACGTCCCCAAGCTTTACCTGAAACAGTGGGCGTATGAAGGTCAAATTTCTACTTACCGATTATTGGTTCCTAGCGAAAACATTCCGCTTTGGAAGAAGCAATCCCTGAAAGGAATTGCTTATCATCAACATCTTTACACTTATCTGGTGGGTCAAGAAGAGACGGATGAGTTTGAGCGCTGGCTCGACAGTGAGTTTGAGAGCCCTGCAGAAGAATCAATACGTCGAGTTGTTCAAGAAGGTCGCATGTTTCCAGAACACTGGAGAAGGCTGGTGCGTTTCGCGGTTGCTCTAGATGTCCGCACTCCGGCCCGCCTTAGGGAGTTCTTGCGTCGGCAGAAAGCGACATTGCAGACATTGATGAATGAGACCATGCAGCGCTCCGTTCAAGAAATGGAAGAAGCCACTAGGCGAAATGAGCCACTACCATATTCTTCGGAGGAAAACGACGCTCTCTCTCTCTTTAAGATATCTGTTGAGGCTCTTCCGAGTGGCGGCGGCCGAGTCAAAGCGGAAACTATTGTTGGAAGGCGATTATGGATCTGGCAGATGAAGCACGTACTTACAAAAACGCTTGGCCGCTTACCTGCTCACAGGTGGACTATCCTGCATGCTCCCGCTGGCTTGTCTTGGCCGACATCTGATAATCCGCTGATACGTCTTAACTTTCAAGATGCAAAAAACTATGACTTTGGTGGCGGCTGGGGAATCAAGAACGGCGACATACTCCTACCTTTGAGCCCAAAACACCTGCTGTACACCTGCGTTGGTAACAAGGTCTGGCCGCGAGGTACCGTACTGGATGTTAAAACTGCCAGGCTGATACGAAAGATCATCATCGAGCATGCAGATCGCTACGTGTTCGCTCAAGAACCAAGTGATATACACTTAATCCGGCCAAGACTAGTTTGCCCAACGACCTTTAAAAATGATCTGTCCGCCTGGAATAACTGGCATGCTGAGCAGTGCCAAGCTGAAAGAGAACTTCAGAGCTGACCAGAATCGGGCTGTGTTCAAAAGATCTGTTCGCCCCCACATGAACTCGTGGCGGCGACCAAACCAAACATCATGATTATTTATGCCTTATATGGTGACCCCGCATGCTGGAATTTTCCCTAATTACCGAAAAATACCAGCCGTCCTACATTGAGCATCATTTTAGTTCTTTGGAAGGGCTGCATGCTTTTTCGACAACGTTTTTCAAAGATGTCGCAGAAATTTATGACGCGCTCACGAGGGTAACTAACATCCAGCGCAACCCAACAGGGTATTCGATCAACGATGCTCCTATCCTTGGGCTTTTGGTCCGAATATCCAAGTTATTCAAGGAATGTGTTAAGTACCACGAACAGGATAATGCCGAGATAATCGCAATTTTTGAGCGTCCCCTCATTGAAGCGACAACTCTCGCCAGCTATCTAATGCTGAATGGTGATGCAGTGATTGCTGACTACCGAAAATGCTCCTACAAAGATCGACTTAAACTTCTCAAAAACTTGGAGGAAGGCTCTCCGTTCTTCCACACAAAAGCCGGCAAGCGTTTGCTAGCCGCAATCGTAGAAAAAATGGATTTTGAAGGGTTAACACGAGATGATTTTGAGGAGCAGAAAAAAAATAGATGGCGTTTACAAGGTAAAAGCTTTCGCGACATTTTCGCTGATATCGAACACGATGATCTCTATCCCGCCACCTACGGCATGATGTCCGAATCGATACACGGCTCTTGGAATGAGTCTATGGATTGGGGCTTGGTGCGAAATGACGACGGCACGTTTTCGGCCTTCGCTGGTTACCACCCAGCTGATATAAGATTCGTTGCTCCGATCGTAAAATTCACCATTAAGCCTTTCAGGCTTTGGCTTCAACGGATCGATGCTTCAACTAGTGATCTTCAGGCCACGGTGGATTGGATTGAGCGGGTTAATAACCGTCTTTTTCTCACGTTTGATGGCCTCTATAACGGCGAATACGACGCGAAGACGAGCAAGCAAATTTAGTGAAATGGCCCCCTTCTCCAACTTCGTTTTAGGGGGGATGGAGCGTCCGTTTTTGGCCGATTGCTGCCTGTCGTGTACAGCAGCAATTGGCCGAGCCCCGACGTCAACACAGTTAAAATCGCTGACCCTTCCTTATCCTCCGGCCCGCAGCACTCAATGAGCAGACTCCCAACACTATTCACGCAAGCCCGATCAGCCCTTTCCATCCAACAGCAAATCCCACATGAAAAATGGGCAGCGATCGCGTCGCAATGCGGGCCGGCGGAAATTGCGGAGATCGAGAGGCGCATCGAATCCCTCAGGGCCGAGTTGGAAACGGTCGAGGCGTGGGATGGTGATACGAGGGACGACATCCACCTCGCGATCTACCAGTTTTCTCAGTTGCTGAGAATGGCGGGTGGTGTGCCCTGAGCATTCACGGGCGGGGGGAGGGATCGGAAGTCGTCGGGCATGACTGACTGCTCGGCCAATACATACCTTGTCTGTTCATGCCTTCCACAAAGCCGCTCAGTCGCACAATCGCCGATTCGTCATGTAGAAATCACGACGACTCGGCGATTTTTTTGGGTACTAAAACTGAACGCTTAACCGCCTGCTACAGCCGACTCCCGCTCCATCAGCCTGTCCATCAACAACACCCCCAACTCACTCAACTGGTGAATCGCCAGGACCACATCTCGCTGTTTACCGGTCAAGTCCTCTGACAGGTCGAGCAGCAACGCGGTTACTGAGGAGAAGGTTTCGTAGCTGTTGGTGATCAGGGTTTCGTTGCTGGCGTTGGCGGCGACGGTGAATAGGCTGAGGGGCGCCACAGGTGGGGCAGTTTTTGGATTGAGGTAGTGATCGATTGCACGATGCGCAGCCTGGTTAAATTTCAGGTCCGGCTCGTTCGGAGGGTTGGGCGTGACTTTGAACATATTGGAATTCCCACTTTAGGGCCGTCACCTCTTAGCTACTAAACAGAGGGGTGGCAGCTGTGCGCAGGTTAGTAGACCGGGGAATTCCAAGAAAGCCGGCGCGCCCGAGGACGCCCTGCACACAGCCACCATCAAGCACGGACGAGGCCGTCCGATTGATGAGCTTATGCACTGACTGGAATAACCCCGGGCTACTAAACCCGATCACTGATTTTTCAGCGACCGAACCACCTTAGAGACGCCCACTCAAGCGCACAAGCCGGCGGATTCTGACGTAACTGTAGGCAATGGGGCAAGCTGCTGAAGCCTGCTGTAGGACATGTCCTCACTGCGCGTCGGGTGTATCAGTGAGGGGCAAAGCCGACAGTGCTTTGAGTTTGTTGGCGGGGCCGGTGAAGTGCGTTTTACCGTTCAGGGTCGTCACTGTGATTCTTTCCGAATCGCAGCGATGCAACAGCGTGAACATGGGTTTTTTGGGGCCGTACACGCCTGGCTGTCGCTCGGAATACTTCAAGCTGAGCATGGCGTTTTGCAGCGCAATGGGGCTGACCGGGGCGGCGAAGGTCCACTCCGACAGGGCGGCCTCGCGGTACATATTGAACGCCATGCCGATAGATGCGCCGAAGGTGCCGCTGTAGAGAAGGGCGCTTTTGAAGGTGTCGGTGATGCCGACGCGGTGTGCGACGAACAGCACCAGGGCCATCACGACGAAAAACAGCAGGAGTGTTTCCAGCAGCGCCAAGGCCTTGTAGGGGTCAACCGTCAGTTGGTCTTTGAGCGTGAGTCGGGTGATGGGTGTGTCGGTGTTGAGCAGTTTCAAGCGTTACCCCTCCTGGGTGGTGTTGTCCTGATCGAGTAGGGGGCGCAGTTTACGCAAAGTGGGGGGCTGGGGGCGTGAGATTTTTATTGTCGGTGCGCGCGTTTTAGCAGCCTCGCTGGGGCTCGACAGCTCCTACAGGCGGAGCGGTGGTGGTTGTGGGCGGTGTGGTTTTTCGGCGCGTCCCAGGGACGCGCCGAGGTGTGTGAAAGTAGTCGGCCGCCTCACTCAGGTTTCTTGTAGGACTTGTAGTCGTTTTGCAGCACGATGTGGTCGGCGACGTATTTCGCGTCGTGCCACACCCCGTAGATGAACGATGACGCGCGGTTGACCAGGTTGGGCAGGCCCAGGAAGTAGATGCCGCTTTCCGCCGAGATCCCACGTTTGTGGAAGGGCTCGCCTTTTTCGTCGAACGCATCGACCTTCAGCCAGCTGAAATCGAACCTGAAACCGGTGGCCCAGAGGATGGTCGTGATACCGGCCTTCGCCAGATCCAGGCTGAGGATGGGGTTCACCAAGCACTCAGGGTCGGGCAGCAGTTCCCAGGCTTCAGGCTCCAGGGGGAACGGCAACCCGTTCGCCTCGATGTAGGCATCCGCGTCGCGCAGTACATCGAAGTAGGCGCGGTCGCCTTCGGCCACGTTTTCGGCGAGCCCAGGTTGGAAGGTCATGACGCCGTCCTGCCAATCCTGGGTGACGCCGACCAACTGAATGCCTTGGTGCGCGAGGCGGCGGAAGTCGACGGTCTTGCCGCCTTCATAGCCACTGACGGCAAAGGCCACGTGCTTTTTCTTCGGTTGGATTTTGACTTCGTCCCACAAGCCCAGTGCACCCAGCCACCAGCAATAGTCACGGCTGCGGTAGGCGCGCGGCGGGCGGTAATGTTCGCCGACCGAGAGGTATACGGTTTTGCCGGCCTTTTGCAGTTCTTCGGCGATTTGCGAACCGGAGGCGCCGGCGCCGACCACCAGTACGCCACCTTCGGGCAGTTGGTCGGGGTTCTTGTAGGTGGAGGAGTGCAGTTGGTGAAGCGGTGCGCTGGCAGGCACGATGTTGGGGATAGAGGGGCGCTGGAACGGGCCGGTGGCGGCGACCACGTTGGCGGCTTCAAACACGCCGGCCGAGGTGGTGACTTTGAAGCCCGGGCGGCCGATGTGGCGTTCCACTTGCTGGACTTCTACACCGGTGCGCACGGGCGCCTGCAGCTTATCCACGTAGGCTTCGAAGTAGTCGGCCATGCGCTCCTTGGGCGGGAAGGCTTCGGGGGAGAGGTCTTCGAAGGTGAGGCCGGGGAAGCGGTCGTGCCAGGCGGGGCCGTTGGCGACGAGAGAATCCCAGCGCTCGGAGCGCCAGCGTTCGGCGATGCGGTGGCGTTCGAGGACGATGTGGGGGACGCCCATGAGGGACAGGTGTTCGCTCATGGCGACGCCGGCCTGGCCTGCGCCGACGACCAGGGTGTTGATGGTTTCTACTGACATGGGCGGTTCCTGGGAGGTAAGAGTTTTGTAGGCATCACCGAGTCTCAGCTGTGGGCGCTGGTGGTGGTTTCTTGTAGCAATGCCGCCACGGCGGTGAGTGCCAGTTCGTAACCGAGTGCGCCCAGCCCTGCGATCACACCGGTGGCGGCTTTGGAGACGTAGGAGTGGTGCCGGAAGCTCTCGCGCTTCCAGAGGTTGCTCATGTGCGCTTCGATGATCGGGCCGTCGAAGGCCAGCAGCGCGTCGAGGATCGGCACCGAGCTGTAGCTGAGCCCGGCGGCGTTGATTACCACGGCGTCGGCGTCAAGGCGTGCCGCTTGAATCCAGTCCACCAGCACGCCTTCGTGGTTGCTCTGGCGAAAGTCCAGGCTCAGGCCCAGCCCGGCGGCGTGGCGTTCACAGCGCGCCTGGATGCTGGCGAAGCTCTCGCGGCCGTAGGTGCCGTTTTTATCCAGCCCGTAGAGGTTGGCGTTGGGCCCATTGAGGAAAAACACGCGGTGGGTCATGAAGGGCTCCAGGTTATTCAGCGACGGTCAGCACGACTTTGCCAACATTGGCGTTGGCTTCCAGCAGGCGGTGCGCCTCGGCGGCTTGAGCCAGCGGCACACGCGCGTGGATCTGCGGGCGCACCACGCCGGCCGCCAGCCACGGCAACAAGCGTGAGCGGATGCACACCGCCAGGCGGGCTTTTTCGGCGTGGCTTTTCGGGCGCAGGGTGGAGGACGTCAGGCTGAGGTTCTTGCGCATCAGCACCTGCAAATCCAAGTCGATATGGGCGCCTTGCAGGAACGACAAACTCACGTGTCGTCCGCCCATGGCCATGGCCGCCAGGTTGCGTGCCACATAGGGCCCGCCGACGTTATCCAGCACCACGTCGACCCCACGGCCGTCGGTGCAGTCGTGCACGGCCTCGACGAAGTCTTCAAGGTGGCGGTCAACCGCGCGCCACACGCCGAGCGTTTGCAGCATCGCGACCTTGAGTGGGCCGCCGGCCGTGGCGATCACCCGCGCACCGGCGGCATGCGCGCATTGCACGGCGAAGCTGCCGACACCGCTGGCGGCGCCGTGGATCAGCACGCTGTCGCCGCTGCGCAAGCGCCCCAGTTCAAACAGGTTGTGCCACACGGCAAAGGCCGCTTCCGGCACCCCGGCGGCATCGAGCAGCGACAACCCCGCAGGCACCGGCAAGCAGTGCGCCGCGTGGGCCACGCAGTACTCGGCGTAGCCGCCGCCGTTGAGCAAGGCCATCACGCGATCGCCGATCGCGAACTCATCCACGCCACTGCCTACCGCGACCACGATGCCTGCCGCCTCGAGGCCCAGCACATCGGTGACGCCTGCCGGAATCGGCGCGCCGCTGCGTTGCATCAGGTCGGGACGATTGACCCCGGCAGCCGTGACGCGAATCAGCACTTCACCGGCTTGTACATCCGGCAGCGGGCGCTCGACGGACTGCAGCACCTGCGGTCCGCCGGGCTCGCGGGTGATCACCGCTTTCATACGGTCCAGTCATCCGGCACGACGGCGATCACGTCGATTTCCATCAACCATTCCGGCTGGCCCAACCCGGAGATCACCAGCCCGGTGGAAATCGGGAACACGCCTTTGAGCCACTTGCCGACCTCCTGGTACACCGGCTCGCGATAGCGCGGGTCGATCAAATAGGTGGTGGTCTTGACGATGTGCGAGAGGTCGGAGCCTGCCTCTTCCAGCAGTTGCTTGACGTTTTTCATCGCCTGCTCGGCCTGGGCGCGCGGGTCGCCGAGGCCGACCAGGTTGCCGTCGAAATCGGTGCCGATCTGGCCGCGCACATAAATGGTGTTGCCGGCGCGGACCGCCTGGCACAGGTCGTTGTCCAGGGCCTGGTTGGGGTAGGTCTGCCGGGTGTTGAACATGCGGATGCGGGTGTGGGTAGGCATAACGGCAACTCGTGGGAAGCGGGATGAATCCAGCTTCACACCGCCCCGGTTCCGGCGAAACCAGCTTTTGCGCGGGGTAGTGCTTAGGAAAAACCGAAGCCTGTGCCCCTCATCGGTTCGCGGCGGACCCGGCACGAACCCTGCAACGCTGCCCGTACAGTCATTGTTGAGGGGCAGGCGTAATGCTCAGTCGTATTACTCAGCGTCAACTGGAGTATTTCGTCGCGTCGGGAGAGGCGGGCAGCATCAGTGCTGCAGCTGAACGCATTCACGTGTCGTCGCCGTCGATCTCGGCGGCGATCACCCATATGGAGGCCGAGCTGGGCATCCAACTGTTTGTCCGGCATCACGCCCAGGGCATTTCGCTGACGGCAGTGGGGCGCCTGGTGATGCAGGAGGCCAAGCTGATCCTGGAGCAGATGACCAACCTCTACACCATCGCCTCGGAGTCATTGAACACGGTGCGCGGGCCGTTGCGGGTGGGCTGCCTGGAGTCGCTGGCGCCGATGATCACGCCGGAACTGGTGTTCGGTTTTGGCCGCGCGTTTCCCGGCGTGCGCCTGACCCAGGCCGAAGGCAACCATGAGGAATTGCTGGAAAAACTGCGCAGCGGCGAGCTGGACATCGCCCTGACCTATGACCTGGTGACCAGCCCGGATATCGATTTCCAACCCCTGGCGCAGCTGCCGCCGTATGTGATGGTCGGCGAGTATCATCCGCTGGCGAGCTTGCCGGCCGTGAGCATGCAGGACCTTGAGGCGTACCCGGTGGTGCTGCTGGATACGCCGTGGAGCCGCGACTATTTCCTCAGCCTGTTTATCCAGGCGGGCACCACGCCGAACATCATCATGCGCTCCACCAACCTCGAAACGGTGCGCGCCATGGTCGGCAACGGGATCGGCTATTCCTTCGCGAATGCGCGGCCCAAATCCAATATGTCCCAGGACGGCAAGCGCGTGATCCGCCTGCGCCTGGCCGGTGCACATCGGCCGATGCGGCTGGGCTATGCCACGGCCAGCAACACCCAGCTGTCGCGCGTGGTGTCGGCGTTTGCCGAGCGCTGCCGCATGTTTGTCTCCGACCAATACATCCCCGGCATGGCCCCGCCGAGCTTTTTTGACCCACACGCGGTGCGGGTGCTGAGTGGTGTGAGCTGAGCTTGCACCAAAAGGTCGCGTGTGCCGCGCCCTGCATTCAGGCGTGCACCGTTTTGGCCAGTGCCTGGGCAGCGCGCACCTGCAGACGCTGGCTTGCCCGGGAGGGCGCTGCGCAGCTGTCCAGTCATTGACTGACAGATCGCTACCGCCGGCAAGCCAGCGCCTACAGCTGATCTGGCTGGCTTGCGGGGCTGCATAGGCTCTGCCTACCCAGTGCCCCGGCTTTTACGAATTGACCCTGACCACCTCCCGCCACGACTCTCATCCCATCGATGCAGATCAACTTCTTTTTTTTTGCAGGGCACAGCGACGATGACATTCGACTGGAATTACATGTTTGGTTTGCTGGGCGATGCCGAGTTCTGGCGCGCGACGTGGACGGTGATCAAGCTGAGTACCCTGACGTGGGTCTTGAGTATCGCACTGGGCTTTCTGCTGGCGCTGGCCAAGCAATCCCGGCACCCGTTGCTGAGTGTTCCCGCGCGTGGCTATATCTGGCTGTTCCGCAGCTTGCCGCTGCTGGTGCTGCTGATCTTCATCTACAACCTGCCCCAGGCGCTGCCGGGCACCTCGGCGATTCTGGCCGACCCGTTCTGGTCCGGCCTGCTGGCGCTGGTAATCTGCGAAACGGCGTATGTGGCCGAGATCCATCGCGGCGGTTTGCTCTCGATTCCCAAGGGCCAGGGCGAAGCGGCGCGGGCGCTGGGCTTGAGGTTTTTCGGCACCCAGTGGCGCGTGGTCATCCCGCAGGCGCTGCGGGTGGCGTTGCCGTCGCTGGCCAACGAATACATCTCCATCGTCAAGCTCACCTCACTGGTGTCGGTGATCTCGTTGACCGAAATCCTGATGGTCGGCCAGCGCCTGTATTCGCAGAACTTCCTGGTGATCGAGACCATGGCGGCGGTGGCGTTCTTCTATGTGTTTATCGTCACGGTGTTCGACTTCCTGCTCAAACGCCTGGAGCGTTTTCTCGACGTCAACCAACGCAATGTCTCCCGCGTGCCGGATGCGGCGGTGCTGGCCCTGGCCACGCAGCAACGCGTCGCCTTGCAGCGCCCGGCCAGCACCGGCGCCGCCGCGCTGCAAGCCACGCGGTTGCACAAGGCCTACAACGACATCGAGGTGCTGGGCTCGGTCAACCTGCAGATCCAGCCGGGTGAAGTGGTGTCGGTGATCGGGCCGTCCGGCTCCGGCAAGACCACGCTGATCCGCCTGCTCAACGGCCTCGAGCAACTCGACAACGGCGAGATCCAGATCAACGGCCAGCCGTTCATTCACTTGAACAAAGTCGGCGCGCAGAAACCCCAGTACATCGAGCACGCCGAGCATCGCCTGAACATCGGCATGGTGTTCCAGAGCTTCAACCTGTTCCCGCATTTGAGCGTGCTCGACAACCTGCTGATGGCGCCCAAATACCACCGCCTGGGCGCGACCTCCGAACTCAAGCAGCAGGCCTACGCGCTGCTGCACAAGGTCGGCATGCTCGATCACGCCTGGAAGTACCCGCACCAGTTGTCCGGTGGCCAGCAGCAACGCGTGGCCATCGCCCGCGCCTTGATGATGCGCCCGCAGATCATGCTGTTCGACGAGCCCACCTCGGCGCTCGACCCGGAAAAAGTCAACGAAGTGCTGCAGGTCATCGAGGCCCTGGCCGAGGAGGGCATCACCATGGTGATCGTCACCCACGAGATGAATTTCGCCTTCAAGGTCTCCGACCGCATCGTGTTCATGGAGAAGGGGCGCGTGGTCTGCGACGACACGCCCGATGCCTTGCGCAGCGGCCATAACCCACGCGTGGAGGCGTTCCTCAAGGACGTCTCGCTGGCGTGATCTCTTTAACGTTCAGGAAACACTAAAATGATCGAGCAAGCACACATCGAACAATTCCAGCGCGACGGCTTCCTGGTGGTAGAAGGCGTGTTGTCGGCGGATGAAGTGGCCGCGCTGCAGCATGACTTCGACCAGTGGGTAGAAGAGAGCCGCAGCCATGACCAGGGCTGGGGCGCCACCGTGGATGGCCGCGCGCGGTTCGACCTGGAGGGCGACCACCGCGCGGATCATCCCTCGCTGCGCCGGGTGAGTTCGCCTACCGAGATTTCCAAGGTGTACGAGCGCGTGGCGTTGCACTCGCGGATGGCGGCGATTTCCGCGCAGCTGGTCGGCGCCAGTGGTGCACGGTTTCACCACAGCAAGATCAACTCGAAACTGCCGCACACCGCGACCCAGGTGAAGTGGCACCAGGACTTTCTGTTCACGCCGCACAGCAATGACGACATCGTCACGGCCTTGCTGATGGTCAGCGAAGTGACCCCGCAGAACGGCCCGCTGAATGTGATCCCCGGCAGCCACAAAGGCCCGCTGTGGTCGCACTGGCAGAACCAGCGTTTCACCGGTTCGGTGGACGACGCGGTGGTTGAAGAGCACTGCCAGCAACCGGTCGCCTGCTACGGCCCGGCCGGTTCCGTGTGCTTTATGCACACGCGGCTGTTGCATGCATCCAGCCCTAACGAGACCGAATTGCCGCGCACGCTGTTCATCAGTGTCTACGCCGCTGAAGACGCGCTGCCATTCGGCGAAAACCCATTGCCCAGCGTTCATGCCGGCCTGCTCGTGGCCGGTGCCGAAAGTGGCCTGGTGCGCTCCACCAGCAACCACATGCGCTTGCCGCAGAAGCCTCGCGGCGCGTCGTTCTTCGTGCAACAGGCCGGACAAGATACCGCCACTGCCTAACCACCCCCCAAGACCTTGCAGGTAATGACCATGACAGCGTTTCGTAAAAGTGTTCGCCCCCTTGCCGTGTGCCTGTTGGGTGCTGCGGTTGCGATGACTTCGTTGGCGGCTTCGGCCTTCCAGAAAGACGGCACGATTGTCGCCGGCTCCGACGTCACGTTCTTTCCCTATGAATACATGGACAACAACAAGCCGGCGGGCTTCGATATCGAGTTCATGGACGGCCTGGGCAAGGTCATGGGCCGCAAGGTCGAGACCCTCGACACACGCTTTCCCAACTTGATCACCGGCCTGCAGGCCGGGCGTTTCGATGTGACCAACTCGTCGATGTACATCACGGCGGAGCGGGTCAAGGTCATCGACATGATCCCTTACCTGAAGAGCGGCGAGTCGATCCTGACCCTCAAGGACAGTGCCTTCCAGCCCAAGACCCCGGAAGAGTTCTGCGGCCACAAGATCGGCTCCATGGGCGCCACCTCGTGGCTGGCGCAGATGAACAAACTGTCGACGGAGTACTGCGTGGCCAAGGGCTTGAAGCCGATCCAGATCAGCGAATACAGCACCGACCCGCAGACCACCCAGGCCCTGCTGGCGCACGCGGTTGAAGCGCAGATCACCGACGCCGCCGTGGCCCGTGGGGTGATCGACAAGTTGGGCAACCGCGTGGTGATTTCGTCCGACACCTTGATCTACCCGGTGCTCAACGGCTTTGGCGTGAAGAAGGGCAATGACACGGTCAAGCAGGCCTTGCTCGACGGCCTGGCAAAATACCGCGCCACGCCTGAGTACGCGGCCTTGCTGAAGAAGTACAACTTCGAAGCACCGACCGATGCCGACCTCGCGGCGCTGATGCCCAAGTAACCCAATCACGCGGCCGCCGCTGTGCGGCCGCGTCCTGCGGAGACCGATTCATGGCGTTATCCCACGAAGAACAGACGCGCATCGACCTGGCGGCGACCTTTCGCATCATCGCCCACCTGGGCATGCACGAGGCGGTGGCCAACCACTTCAGCGCTGCCGTGTCGGCCGATGGCAAACAGTTTTTGCTCAACCCGAAGTGGAAGCACTTCTCGCGTATCCGTGCCAGTGACCTGTTGCTGCTGAACGCCGATGACAGCGCCTGCGCCGATCACCCGAACGTGGACGCCACCGCCTGGTCGATCCACGGGCAAATCCACCGGCTGTTGCCACAAACCCGCGCGGTGCTGCATTTGCACCCGGTGTACACCACGGCCGTGGCGTGCCTGGCCACGCCGCACATCCCGCCGATCGACCAGAACACCGCGCGTTATTTCAACCGCGTGGCGGTGGATGAACTCTACGGCGGCATGGCCGACACCGAGGCCGAAGGCGCACGCCTGGCCGGGCTGCTCGACGGCAAGCGCCGCCTGCTGATGGGCAACCACGGCGTGATGGTGACGGCGACGTCCATCGGCGAGGCCTTCGATGATATCTGGACCCTGGAGCGTGCCTGCCAGGTCCTCGTGACGGCCTGGTCCACCGGGCAGCCGCTGCGGGTGCTTTCCGATGACGTGGCGGAGAAAACCGCGCGCGGTTGGGAAGGGATTGTGGATTTCTCGGTCCGGCATTTTGAAGAAATGAAGCAGTTGATGATCGACGCCGACCCTTCGGTACTCGATTGAGGAGCACGCCATGACTTTTTCCGTTGTCGCCCGGTGTGCCGAGACCGGCCAGTTGGGTATTGCGATCAGCTCTTCGAGCATTGCCGTGGGCGCCCGTTGTCCTTGGCTGCGCCCAGGCGTTGGCGCGGTGGCGTCGCAGAACATCACGCTGCCGAGCCTGGGGCCGCAGCTGCTGGATTTGCTCGAGCAGGGCCTGGCACCGAGCGAGGCGCTGGCGACCTTGGTGGAACAGGATCACAGCCAATATCGTCAGGTCACCGTGATTGATAGCCAGGGGCGCACCGCGCATTTCAGCGGGGCGCAGACCCTCGGGATTCATCACGCGCTGAGCGGCGAGCAGTGCGTAGCGGCGGGCAATATGTTGGCCGACGCCGGGGTGATTGCGGCGATGGTGCGCGCGTTCGAGATGGCCACGGGGCCGCTCGCCGAGCGTTTGCTGGCGGCGATGCAGGCCGGCCAGGCCGAAGGCGGTGAAGCAGGGCCGGTGCATTCGGCGGCATTGGTGGTGGTCGACGACTTGCTGTGGCCGATCGTCAACCTGCGCGTCGACTGGGCCGATGAGGACCCGATCGGCGCGCTCGACCAACTCTGGCAAGCCTATCGCCCGCAACTGCAGGCCTACATCGACCGCGCCCTCAACCCACAGGTCGCACCGGGCTATGCCGTGCCGGGAGATGAGCGTTGAACACAAGCCGCGACCTGCTGGCGCAACTGGTGCGCTTTGATACCACCAGCCGCGAATCCAACCTGGCGTTGATCGACTTTGTGCGCACCTATCTGCAGGACCACGGCGTGGCTTGCGAGCTGGTCTACAACGCGCACAAGAGCAAGGCCAACCTGCTGGCGACCATCGGCCCGGCCGAGGTGCCTGGCGTGGTGTTGTCCGGGCATACCGACGTGGTGCCGGTGGACGGGCAGCGCTGGACGGTGGCGCCGTTTGAACTGACGGAAAAACACGGCCGGTTGTACGGGCGCGGCACCGCCGATATGAAGGGCTATATCGCCTGCGTACTGGCCTGTGTGCCGGCGCTGGTGAAGGCGCCGTTGCGCATGCCGGTGCATATCGCACTGTCGTACGACGAAGAGGTGGGCTGCCTGGGTGTGCGCGCATTGATCGAGCGGTTCCATGGGCAGGCGGTCAAGCCGTTGCTGTGCGTGATCGGCGAACCTACCGAGCTCAAGCCGGTGCTCGGCCACAAAGGCAAGCTGGCAGTGCGCTGCGAAGTGCACGGCGCGGCCTGCCATTCGGCGTATGCGCCGTCGGGTGTGAATGCCATTGAATATGCCGCGCAACTGATCAGCGAGTTGGTGCGACTCGGTGAGACACTCAAGGCGCCGACGTTGCTCGACGAGCGTTTTGATCCGCCGTTTTCCACGGTGCAGACCGGCGTGATCGGCGGCGGCAAGGCGCTGAATATCGTCCCGCAAAACTGCACGTTCGACTTTGAAGTGCGCTCGCTGCCGGCCCAGGATCCCCGGCAGGTGGCGCAGCAACTGCGCGATTACGCCGAGCACACCTTGCTGCCGGCGATGCAGGCAGTGAGCGCGCACTGCGCGATTGAGTTCAGTGAATTGTCCAGCTACCCAGGGTTGGCCACCTCGCCGCAAAGCCAGGCAGCGGAGTGGGTCGCGCAGTTTTGCGGCTCCCGGGAGTACGGCACCGTGGCCTTCGGGACTGAAGGCGGGCTGTTTGACCAGGCCGGCATCCCGACAGTGGTATGCGGCCCCGGCAGCATGGAGCAGGGGCATAAGCCGGATGAATTCATCAGCCTGGAACAGCTGAATGCCTGCGACCGAATGCTGGAACGGGTGCTCGCGTTCGTGAGCCGATAAACCCCTCTCAAGCCATGTGCTCATCAAACTGTGGGAGCTGGCAAGCCCACTCCCACAGAGGCCCCAAGGCATGGCTCAGGCCCCCGGGCATATGGAGATCAAATGTGGGAGCTGGCTTGCCCACTCCCACAGAGGCCTCAATGCATGGCTCAGTCCCCCAAGCATATGGAGATCAATGTGGGAGCTGGCTTGCCTGCGAAGGCGGTGGGTCAGTCGACGAATTAGTTAACTGACCCACCGCCTTCGCGAGCAAGCCCGCTCCCACAGGGGGATCCTGGTATGACTCGGGATCCCGGGTGTATGGAGATCAAATGTGGGAGCTGGCTTGCCTGCGAAGGCGGTGTGTCAGTCGACGAATTAGTTAACTGACCCACCGCCTTCGCGAGCAAGCCCGCTCCCACAGGGGGCTCAAGGTATGGCTCAGGCCCCCAAGCATATGGAGCTCCCACAGAGGCCTCAAGGTATAGCTCAGGCCCCCGGGCATATGGAGATCAAATGTGGGAGCTGGCTGGTGATTTCATCCAGCCTTGGCCACGCCCACTCGCCACTGCGCCGGGGGCAGGGTTCCGTTTACCAGGTAATTTCCCACGATCCGCGATTTGTAGACGCGCGGGTTGTGGTTGGCCAATGTGCGCGCGTTGCGCCATAGCCGGTCCAGTGCCTTGTTGCTGGCGGTGGCGCTGGCGCCCAGGGCGTCGAATAGCGCGGTGGTCGCTGCGAGTGTGGCATCCACCACCGGGTTGACGGCCAGGCACACTTCCAGCTCGGCGAGTGCCACCTGTGGGTCGTCGTCATGCACGGGCTGGTCGTGGGCAATCACATACTGCGCGGTGTGTTCCAGGCGCTGCGCCGCCTGTTGGGCGATGGCCTGGGCGGCGTAGGCCTGGCTGGCGACTTCGCCGATCACTTGCAGCAATTGCACATCCTGGCCGGCGACATCGGCATTGCCCGTGGTGAAAGTGCGGGCGCGTTGGCTGAGTTCTTCGGCGCCACTCAAGGCCGCGCGGCGGGCGATGCCGGCGAGGGTGCTGAGGTGATAAAGCTGGAAAAACGATTGCCCATGGCCAAAGCGCTGTTGGGTGGGACGCGCCTCATTGTCCAGCACCGGCGCGCTGTCGAAGATGCAGGTGCCGCTGGCGGTGAGGCGTTGGCCGAAGCCGTTCCAGTCATCGACGACCTGCACGCCGGCAGCCTTGAGGTCGACAACCACGCTGTAAGTCGTGCCGTCTTCGCCGGTTGCAATCGTGTTGATCAAGTCACTGTAGAGCGCGCCCGTGGTGTAGAACTTGCGGCCGCTGATGCGCAAGGTACCGCTTGCGTCGCGGTGCAGACGGGTTTCGAAATCACCACGGGTCTGGTTGCCGACTTCAGTGCTGCCGGGAGAGAGCAGCGCGCCCTCGCCGAGACGGTCGAGCCACTTGGCGCGCCAGGCGGGGTCTTTGGCGCTGAGTACATCTTCGCAAAAACCAAAATGCCCCCGCAGGGCCTGGGTGATGTTGGAGTCGGCGGCAGACAGTTCGGTGAGCACGGCGAGCAGCTCAACCAGGGTCGCGCCGTGACCGCCATGGCTTGGCGGCAGGCGCCAGCGCGGCAGGCCCAGGGCGGTGAGTTGCTGGATCACACCGGCCAGGCTGGCACGCGTCTGATCGTGCTCGGCCGCCTGCGCGAGGATTTGGGCGAAGAGTGGGCGCAACGGTGCGGCCAATTGTTCGTAGCGGGCAGACGGCGGTGCGCCCCAGATAGGCAAGGCAGAATTGGACATGGGTTGACCTGGCGGTGCCTGCGCGTGGACGCGTCGGGCTGGAAAAAAAGAGTCAGAAGCACGGGGCCAGTGGTCTGGTGACGCCACCCTAACCCAGCGGTGACGAGGTTTTTAATACGAAAAATTGCTATCGAACTGCGGGCTGGTTCTATCGGCGCGACGGGAAACAAGCACTCACAGAATCGCCCGGCCCCATGTACCGGGCGTGAACTAGGATTTTTTCTTCGGGGAGCTCTGCGCAGCTTGAAAAATCACTAGCATCGGCAGGTAGTAGCCAGTAGGCTACATGTGAATCTGTGACCAACATAATCGGCAGGACGCCAGAGTTTGATACATGGCTGGATGGAGTGAGGGACGTTTGTAGAAAAGTGGCGGTTCTGACTCGGTTGGATCGCGCCGAAGAAAACAATTTTGGCGATTGCGAGCCTGCCGGTAACGGCCTCAGTGAAATGCGTATTTTTGTCGGGCCCGGCTACCGGATTTACTTTGTCCGCACGGGCATCACCGCCTACTTGATGCTGTGGGGCAGTGACAAACCCGACCAGCAAAGAGGCATCAAGCGCGCCAAAGAGATTCTGGATGCCCTGAGAGGTTAACCAAATGAGCAATTCGACATTCAAGCCAGAGGACATGCCGATCCTCGATCTGGATACCTCCGGTACCCAGGTCTATGAAGCTTCGCGCTTCCTCGACAGCCCGGAAACCATCAGTGCTTACCTTGCGCAAAGCATGAAGTCGCAAGACCCGCAGATCCTCATGAAGGCGCTTGCCGAGGTCGCCAAGGCACAAGGTGTGAACAAGGTGGCCGCGGCGGCGGGGGTGAATCGCGAGAGTCTGTACAAGACGCTCAAGGGCGGGTCTAAAACGCGCTATGAGACCGTGCAGAAACTGATGCTGGCGTTAGGCGTGGAGCTGACGGTGCAGCCGATCAAGCGAACCCACTCGGCGAAGTGACCACGATCACCGGTGGGAGCTGGCTTGCCTGCGATGGCGATGGGTCAGGCCACCTCAGAGTTGCTATCGCAGGCAAGCCCGCTCCTGCATTGAGCGGGCGTGTGAGTGCCTAGCGCACCAGGCACGGTTGCTTGTTGTTGAAGCTCCAGCCCGGGATCAGGAACTGCATCGCCACGCTGTCATCGCGCGCGCCGAGGCCCATGCCTTTGTACACTTCATGGGCCTTGGCCACGGCGTCCATGTCGATGTCCACGCCCAGGCCGGGCTTGGCGGGCACCTTCACGTAGCCCCCTTCGATTTTCAATGGCTCGTGGGTCAGGCGCTGGCCGTCCTGCCAGATCCAGTGGGTGTCGATGGCGGTGATGTCGCCCGGTGCGGCGGCGGCCACCTGGGTGAACATCGCCAGGGAAATATCGAAGTGGTTGTTGGAATGCGAGCCCCAGGTCAGGCCCCACTCGTTGCACATCTGCGCGACACGCACCGAGCCTTGCATGGTCCAGAAGTGCGGGTCGGCCAGCGGGATGTCCACCGATTGCAGCTGGATCGCGTGGCCCATTTCGCGCCAGTCGGTGGCGATCATGTTGGTGGCGGTCTTGAGGCCGGTGGCGCGGCGGAATTCGGCCATGACTTCGCGGCCCGAGTAACCGTTTTCGGCACCGCATGGGTCTTCGGCGTAGGCGAGCACGTGGTGCTGGTCGCGGCACAGGCGGATGGCTTCTTTCAATGACCACGCGCCATTCGGGTCAAGGGTGATGCGTGCGTCGGGGAAGCGCTCGGCCAGTGCGGTGACGGCTTCGATTTCTGCGTCACCGCTCAGCACGCCGCCCTTGAGCTTGAAATCATTGAAGCCGTACTTGGCTTTGGCGGCTTCGGCCAGGCGGACTACGGCCTCCGCTGTCAGGGCTGTATCGTGACGCAGGCGGAACCAGTCATCATCGGCCTCGGCCTCGTTGCGATATGCCAGGTTCGTTGCGTTGCGGTCGCCGATATAAAACAGGTAGCCGAGCATTTTCACCGCATCACGTTGCTGCCCTTCGCCGAGCAAGGCGGCCACCGGCACTTCCAGGAATTGACCCAGTAGGTCGAGCAGCGCCGCTTCCATCGCCGTGACCGCGTGGATGGTGATGCGCAGGTCGAACGTCTGCAGGCCGCGACCGCCCGCATCACGTGAGGCAAAGGTGCTGCGCATCTGGTTGAGGATGCGCTGGTACTGCCCGATCGGTTGGCCGATCACCAGGCTGCGCGCGTCCTCCAGGGTTTCGCGGATACGTTCGCCGCCGGGCACTTCACCCACACCGGTGCGGCCGCTGCTGTCCTTGAGGATGACGATATTGCGCGTGAAGTAAGGCCCGTGGGCGCCGCTCAGGTTGAGCAGCATGCTGTCGTGGCCGGCCACGGGGATGACTTGGAAGTGGGTGACTACTGGGGTATTCATGGCACGTTCCTGGATAAGGTCAGAGAGGTTTGCTGATGGCTGCGCCCACGGGCACAGCGCCGGGCGAGGCCAGTACGGCGGACGGTGAGGTCTTGGCAAAGAACACCAGGATTGCGGCGAGCACTGATGTGCCTGCCAGGCCATAGAGGCCGCCCTGGATCGAGCCGGTGGTCTGTTCGAGGAAGCCGAAGGTGGTCGGTGCGACGAAGCCCCCCAGGTTGCCGATGGAGTTGATCAGCGCGATCACGGCTGCAGCGATGCGCACATCCAGATAACCCTGGGGGATCGGCCAGAACAGCGAAGACGCCGACTTGAAGCCGATGGCTGCAAAGCAGATCGCCACGAAGGCGAAGATCGGCCCGCCGGTGGTGGACATGAACATGCCGGCAGCGGCAATCAACAGCGCGGCCGCGACCCAGGCCTGCTGGAACTTGAACTTGCTCGACAACGACGCGAACGCGTACATGGCGATGATCGAGATCAGCCACGGGATCGAGTTGAAGAAACCGACCTGCACATCGCTCAGGTCGCCCATCTTTTTGATGATGCTCGGCAGCCAGAACGTCGCGGCGTAGATGGTCAGCTGGATGCAGAAGTACAACGCGCAGAACAGCAGGATCTGGCGATCCTTGAGCAGCTTGCCGAGCGTCGGCTTGACCGTGGTCAGGGCTTCACGCTCGCGCTGTTCCTGGTCGATGGCGCCGACCAGTGCGTCCTGTTCTTCGCGGGTCATCCATTTGGCGTCGTGGGGGTTGGAGTCGAGCCAGAACCACACGAAGAACCCCAGCGCCACGGAGGCCAGGCCTTCGATGGCGAACATCCATTGCCAGCCGTGAAAGCCGAACCCTTCGATCTGCAGCAGCGCGCCGGAGAGCGGGCCGGAGATCAACGAGGCCACCGCCGAGCCGCTGAGGAAAATCGCGATGGCTTTACCGCGCTCCACACCTGGCAGCCAGCGCGTGAAGTAGTAGATCACCCCAGGAAAGAACCCGGCCTCGGCCACGCCCAGCAAAAAGCGCAGGATGTAGAACTGGGTTTCGTTCTGGATGAACGCCATCAGCGTGGCGACGATGCCCCAGGTGAACATGATGCGGGTCAGCCAGATGCGCGCGCCGACCTTCTGCAGCAGCATGTTGGAGGGCACTTCGAAGAGCGCGTAGCCGATGAAGAACAACCCGGCACCCAGGCCGTAGGCCGCAGCGCCGATGCCGAGGTCGTGCTCCATGTGCATGCGCACGAAGCCGATGTTGACCCGGTCGATGTAGTTGAGGATGAACATGATCACGAACAGTGGGAGCACGTGGCCCTTCACTTTGCTCACGGCGCGCGCGAGGACTGAATCACTTTCTGGAGCGGCAGATGCATGGCTTGAATTGTTCACAATTCAAAACTCCCCCTGATTTATTTTTATGCGGGTTTGCGTGTCTTGTTGATAGACATCATACAAGTGATTTTCCGAAGGCTGCAATGCGGTCGTGAGTGAATTTGTTCTTATAAGGCCGATGATCGACAAGTTATTTTGGTTATGTTCCAGTGTTTGCTTGCCTTTTAGAGGGCGTCGGTACCTAGGAATGATGCGAGCGCCTGACGCTGGTGGTGATGCGTAAATAAAGGGCTAAGATTAGTTGTCATACAAGTTGAGCTGGGGCAAATCAACCCAGCCGTGTCGCCGGGCGGGATGTTAAGCTCGCACCAGCCCAACCCCGTGGACCCGCAATGATGCCGATTGATAGTGGAATGCCCGTCCGTAGACGCTCCAACAACCTCGCCCAAGGCGTGGTCGACGCGCTGACCCAGCGCATCCTGCTCGGGCAGTTGAAGCCCGGTGAAAAGCTGCCGTCGGAATCCACCATCGTCCTTGAGCATGGCGTGAGCCGCACCGTGGTGCGCGAGGCCATTTCCAAACTGCAGGCGTCGGGTCTCGTCGAGACCCGTCATGGCATCGGCACCTTTGTGCTGGCGCAACACGCCCGCCAAGGCCTGCGTTTGCACGTGGACACGGTTGCCAGTGTGCGCAACATGCTCGAGTTGCGCCTGGGCCTGGAGGTGCAGGCGGTTGCGCTGGCCGCGTTACGCAGGAGCGACGAACACCTGGCGCACATGCGCACTGCGCTCGACGATTACCAGGCGTCGCTGGCCAACAACGACAGCTGCGTCGAAGAGGACAAGCGTTTTCACCAGTTGATCGCCGAGGCCACCGGCAATACCTTCTTCACCGAAATCATGCTGCACCTGGGCAATGCGATGATTCCGCGCACTCAGCTCAAGGGGGATGAGCGTGGCGGTGCGGACTTTGCCCAGCTGGGGCAGTTGGCGAACCTGGAGCATGAGGCGATCTTCAACGCGATCAAGCGCCAAGACCCGGACGCTGCCCGCGCCGCCATGGTGCTGCACCTGACCAACAGTCGGGATCGGTTTTCGGGTGAGTAATTTTGTGTTGATAAGGAACGGCTGTTGAACCCACATACATTGTCCATGCGCCTGGAGCGCGTGGCGGCGAACGTGCCCGCTGGCGCGCGCCTGGCCGATATCGGCTCGGACCACGCTTACCTGCCAGTCGCGTTGATGCGCCGCGAGTTGATCACCGCGGCGGTAGCGGGGGAGGTGGCGACCACGCCGTTCCATGCGGCTGTGCGCACTGTGCGTGAGAATGGCCTGGAGCAGCACATTACCGTGCGCCTGGCCGATGGACTGGCGGCGATAACGCCGGCGGACCAGATCACCGCGATCAGCCTCTGCGGCATGGGCGGCGAGACGATTCGCGACATCCTGGAAAGTGGCAAGGCACACCTGAGCGGCCGTGAGCGCCTGGTCCTGCAGCCCAATGGCGGCGAGCAGCCGTTGCGTCAGTGGTTGATGGACAACGGTTACGCGATCCTCACTGAAGAGCTGCTGCGCGAAAACCGCTTCTACTACGAAATCATTGTGGCCGAGCGTGCCCCGCCGGTGAGTTATACCGCTGAGCAGCTGTATTTCGGCCCACTGCAGATGCAGGCGCGCAGCCCGGAGTTCCTGGCCAAGTGGCAGCGCATGCTGCGCCAGAAGCAGAAGACCCTGGCCAGTTTCGAGCAGGCGCGGCAGGCAGTGCCGCAGGAGAAGGTGCAGGAGGTTGCGCGGCAGGTGCGGTGGATCAGTTCGCTGCTGGCCTGATGCGTTTTGGTCGGCGCCGGGCCTGCTGTCGGTGGTGTTCTTGAGCAGGCTGGCGCCAGGCCGGGCTCCTACGTTGGCGGGGGGTATGGTTCAATGGCGGCCATCATTCACTTATCCTGGACATCCGCCATGGCAGACGCCACTGACCAAGCCTTCTATGACCGTGCAGACGCGCATATCGAATTGTCGAACGAGCAACTCAAGACCTGTGAAAACCTCGGCGAGGTCAGCGCCTCGATGATGTTCGGCACCACCCGTTTCAATGCCTGGGCGAGTGCGCGCAACTTCAAGTCCGGTGCTGAAATGGCCGAGGCGCGCGAGGCGATGTTGAAGTATTTCTGCGATCAGTACCGGATGATGCTTGAAGATAACCTCGACGATCACATCAATAATTTCAGCCAGTACATGATGGTGAAATAGCTCACTGTTACAGGTGTGCCCAGACCTTGAGTGCTTTTGCCCCATTTTCGCGCACACCTCACCTGCCTTTGTGCGTCACACCGTCTATTTCGGGGCACGCTCCCTGCGGCCCGTATCTTGCTAGTGCCTTCCCAATCAATGACATGGCATTTTGCCGTTAGTCATTTCAAGGCTTCGCCCACCGCTGTACGCGTGGGTTGTTTTTGGGGAGTAGTCGGACATGCACAGCCTCTTGTCACCCGGTATCCGCCTGCTCGGGCGTTTCGGCTTTGCGCGCAAATTCCAGATCCTGTTTTTCCTGTTCATGCTGCCCCTGGCGGGCAGCCTGTGGATGATTGGGGCGGACTATCGCGACAAGTTAACCGTGATTTCCAGCGAGCAATCCGGCGTTCGGCAACTACTGGCCCTCGATGCGCTGGATGCCCAACTGACCGCCCAGCGCAACCTGGCGGCGCGCTGGAAGGCCGCGGACATCCTGCACGCCCCCACCCCCGCGGCGAAGGCGGCGATGGACAAGGTCGATGGGAATTTCCCGCTGATCCTGCAAAGCCTGCAGGCCCTGGGCGAGTCGCTGAAAAGCCAGAACGCCAGCGCCGACACCCTGGCGCGCTTCGAGGCGCTGCAAGCCACCGTCAAGGGCATGGACTCGCAATCGCTGCGCACCGTGGGCTGGTGGCCGGACGGATATGACCGCTTTACGTCGGCCCTGACCGCGATGCAAACCCTGCGCGAGCAGATCACCCTGGACGCCGGCCTGATCCTCGACCCGTGGCTGGAAACCTATTTGCTCATGCAGATTTCCACCCAGCACAGCCCCGACCTGATCGAGCGTATCGGCCGCATGGCCAGTGTCGGCCAGTCGTCCATCGCCTCGGGGCAGTTCACCCTGCAAAGCCGTTTGCAGATGCGCGATCTGCGCGGTCGCATCGGCGATGCGCGCGACCAGCTGGTCAAGGCCGCGGCGTCGCTCAAGGCCAAGCAATACGCCGGGCTGGAGCCCTGGACAGCGCAATACGACAACAGCCTGCAACAGCTGGATAACCAGCTCAAAGTCCTCGACGACGGCGTGTTCGGCGGCACCATCAAGCTCGACACCGCAGCCTTTGAGGGCAGTGTCGACGCGATGCTCGACGGCCTGGGCGCGCTGCGCAACCAGTCGCTGACGTCGCTGGACGCGCGCCTCGGTTACTACCGCGACCGCTCGCTGCAAAAATTTGTCCCGGTGGCCGCGACCTTCAGCTTGCTGGCGTTGGCGGCGCTGTACCTGTTCATTTGCCTGCAGGCTTCAATTCGCCGCAGTGCCAGCGGCATCACCACGCTGGCCGAATCCCTGCGCGACGGCAACCTGTGCGTGGAAGTGGCGGTGGAAGGGCGTGACGAACTCGCTGCCATCAGTACCGCGCTCAACGTCGCGGTGGTGCAGTTGCGCACCAGCCTGCTGGGGGTCAACCATGAAACCCAGCAGCTCGGTTCGGCGGTGCTCACCCTCAATACGCAGTCGGGCAGCACCCTCACCGAGGTCGAGGACCAGCAACAGCAGATCAGCCAGATCGCCGCAGCGGCCACCCAGTTGGCCGCGACCTCAATGGGCGTCGCCAAGAGTTGCGAACAGGCCTCGGGCAGTGCCCAGCAGACGCGGCGCATCGCCGAGGACAGCAGCCGCGACAGCCAGCGCACCACGGCCAGTATCCAGCAGCTCAACCAGCGCCTCACCGACACCGCCGATGCGCTGGAGCAAGTCAGCCAGCAGGGCCAGCAGATTCAATCGGTGGTCGATACCATTCGGGGCATCGCCGAGCAGACCAACCTGCTGGCGCTCAACGCAGCGATCGAGGCCGCGCGCGCCGGCGAGCAGGGGCGCGGCTTCGCCGTGGTGGCCGATGAAGTGCGCAGCCTGTCGCAGCGCACCCAGGCCTCGACCGCGCAGATCGCCGGCACGGTGGACAGTCTGCGCGCCACGGTCAGCCAGGCGGTGAACCTGATGGGCGCCGCGTGCGAACAGGCGCTGACCGATGCCGAGTCGGTCACCGGGCTGGGCACGCGCCTGGGCGAAATTGCCGGCGCAGTGCAGAACGTCACCGACACCCTGGCGCAGATCGCCACGGCGGTGGAGGAGCAAGCGGCGACGGCGGATGAAGTCAGCGGCAATATCCAGCAGGTCGACCAGGCGGCAGGGCGCTTGCTGGACGGTGCGCGTGCGGTCAATCGCGCGGCGGACACCCTGAGCAAAGGCAGCCAGGCCTTGAGCGACAACACCGCGCGGTTTCGCCTGGCCTGATCCGGTGTGGGGGCGGGCTTGCCCGCGAATGCGCCGGGTCAGCCACCGCCTCCCTCACTGACCCGCCGCGTTCGCGAGTAACCCCGCCCCCACGGCACAGCAGCGGTATTTTCAGCCCCCGGTTATGTTCGCCACCTGAACCTTCGGTGGATACAGGGCTCACTTGTTAGGTCGCCCTGTTCCCTTGCCGAAAGGAATCCGCATGCCTGCAACCTCGCCAACGCTGCCTCCGTGCGGCCCTGTCGAACGCGAACTCAGCCTGCGCGCTGTGATCACCGGGAGCGTGCTCGGTATCCTGCTGACGCCCTCCAATGTGTACGCCGGGTTGAAGATCGGTTGGTCGTTCAACATGTCGATCATTGCCCTGCTGGTCGGTTATGCCATCTGGCAAGGCCTGGCCCGGCGCACTGCCGAGCCACTGCCGTGGACGCTGCACGAGAGCAATATCAACCAGACCGTCGCCTCGGCGGCGGCGTCGATCATCTCCGGCGGGCTGGTCGCGCCGATCCCGGCCTACACGCTGCTGACCGGTAACCAACTGGACGCACTGCCGATGATCGCCTGGGTGTTCTCGGTGAGCTTCCTGGGGATCTGGATCGCCTGGTACCTGCGGCCCTCGTTGCTGAATGACAAGGCACTGAAATTCCCCGAAGGCATGGCCACCCTCGAAACCCTCTTGCACATCTACAACCACGGGCGCGAGGCCGCGACACGCTTGAAAGTGCTGCTCGGCGCCGCGCTGCTGTCGGGGCTGGTGAAGTGGGTGGACACGTTTTGGTGGGCCATCCCGCGCTGGGCGCCGAGCGCATCGCTGGAGCGCCTGACCTTCACCGCCGACCCGTCGTTACTGCTGGTGGGTTTTGGCGGCATCATCGGTATTCGCGTGGGCCTGACCCTGTTGCTGGGGGCCTTGCTCGCGTGGGGCGGCCTCGGCCCTTGGCTTTTGGCGCAGCACCTGGTGACGTTGCCGGCCGACAGCAGTGGCCCGCAGTTCGCAGCGTTGGTGGAGTGGTTGCTGTGGCCGGGCGTGAGCCTGATGGTGTGTTCCACCTTGGCGTCATTGGCGATTCGCTTGTGGGCGTTGCGCGCCGCCACCCAGGCGGCGGGCGGGCGCACCTGGAGCGTGCCCCGGCCAGGGCCGGCTGCGGGGTTCGTGTTGTCGATCGTATTGGTCGTGTGCCTGCAGGCGGTGTTGTTCGGCATCAACCTGTGGATGGCATTGTTGACGATTCCCTTGGCGATCTGCCTGGCCGCCGTGGCCGCGCGGGTGGTGGGCGCCACCGGTATTCCACCGATCGGCGCCATCGGGCAGCTGTCTCAATTGAGCTTTGGCATCGTCGCGCCCGGCCAGGTGCCGATCAACCTGATGAGCGCCAACACCGCCGGCGGCTCGGCCGGGCAATGCACGGATCTGATGAACGACTTCAAGGTGGGCAAGGCGATTGGCGCCACGCCGCACAAGCAGGTGATCGCGCAGATCCTGGGGATTTTCATCGGCAGCATCGTCGGGGTGTTCGCCTACCTGGCGTTGATTCCGGACCCGCACGCCATGCTGCTGACCGAAGAATGGCCGGCGCCGGCGGTCGCCACCTGGAAAGCCGTGGCGCAAACCCTGACCCATGGCCTGGAGTCGCTGTCCACCAGCATCCGCTGGGCGATTGCCATCGCGGGCCTGGTTGGCGTACTGCTGGGCATTCTCGACAGCACACTGTCTACCCAGCGGGCGCGCTACCTGCCCAGCGCTGCTGCCCTGGGCCTGGCCTTTGTGTTGCCGGCGTCGGTGTCACTGATGATGGCGCTCGGCGCCATCCTCACCTGGCTGGTGAGCTGCCGCTGGGCGAGCCTCACCGAACGCTTCGCCATTACCGCCGCCGCCGGGTTGATTGCGGGGGAGAGCATCACCGGTGTCGGCGCGTCGTTGTGGGCCATGGTGAATGGCTGATCACGCCTGTCTAGCGCTGTTGCAGGGCGATTTTCAGCCCCAGGCCCATGAACAGCGTGCCGATGATCTTGCCTTCCCAGCGCCGCAGCCGGGCCAGGCCTTTGATCATGCGGCTCAAGGGGCGAATCGAGAGTGAAATCAGGCTGGTGTAGACCGCGCTGAGTCCCGAGAAAATCAGGCCGAGCACCACGAACTGGAGCAGGGACGAGCCGGATTGCGGGTGGACGAACTGCGGCAGGAAGGCCAGGAAGAAAATCGCGGTTTTCGGGTTCAGCACCTCGGCGCCCACCGCCTGGAAAAACGCCTGCGTCGGCGTCACCTGCGGCAGGTCTGCGCGTGCGTAGGTGCTGGTCTTGGCCATGAACGCGCGAACCCCCAGGTAGACCAGATAACAGGCACCCGCCCACTTCACCAGATTGAACGCGGTGGCAGAGGTCATCAGGATCGCCGACAAACCCAGCGCCGCGCCGAGCGTATGGATCAAGTCGCCCGTGGCCACCCCCAGCCCGGTCGCGATACCGGCCTTGCGTCCGCCCTGGACGGTACGGGTGATTACCAGCAACACGGCAGGGCCGGGGATCAGGAACAGGCCGATGACCACGGCTATATAGGTGATGAGCGCGGTGAGTTCAAACATGGCGAGCTGTCCAGTTGAAGGCAAGGCCCTCAGTTATCCTCAGGTTTGGCATGAATGCAATACTGTTTGATTCAGGGCACTCCACGGCGACGGCGTAGTCTTGTTCTAGACACCCCTCACTCTCGTCCTGCGGAGCTTGCCATGATCACGGTCCACCACCTCAACAACTCGCGCTCACAGCGCATCCTGTGGCTGCTCGAAGAACTGGGCCTGCCTTACGAGATCAAGCGCTACCAGCGTGACCCGAAAACCAACCTGGCGCCGCCGGAACTCAAGGCCATCAACCCGCTGGGCAAATCCCCGGTGATCGAGGACGGCGCGCTGGTCCTGATCGAGTCCGCCGCGATCATCGACTACCTGATCCGCCGCCACGGCGCAGGCCGCCTGCAGCCCGATCCTGCCACGGCCACCTACGACAAGTACGTGCAATGGCTGCACTTCGCCGAAGGCTCGGCGATGCTGCCGTTGATGCTCAATCTCTACGTCGGCCGCCTGGGTGAGGCGGGCGCGCCGTTGCATCCACGGATCGAGTCGGAGCTGGCCAACTACCTGGGATATTTGAACGATGTGCTGGCGGATTCGCCTTACCTGGTAGGGGATGAGTTGAGCGGCGCGGATATCCAGATGAGCTTCATCGGTGAAATCGCCAAGGCCCAGGGCAAGCTCCAGGCCTACCCGAACCTGGCGGCGTGGGTGCAGCGCTTCCAGGCCCGACCTGCGTACCGCAAGGCGGTGGAGCAGGGCGGCGAGTACGCGTTTGCCAAATAAACTCAGCGCAGGCGAGGCCTATCCGCCTCGCCCCCAGCGTTTTACTGCGGCGCTAATGCCTGGCCTGCAAACCGCTTCAGCGAAAACGCCGACAGGTCCAGGTCGCTCGAACCGCGGATACACCACTGCGCAAATGCCTCGCCCAGTGCAGCCGAGTGCTTGAAGCCGTGCCCCGAGCACGGCGACACCACCAGGGTGTGTTGCAGTGTGGGGTGCTGGTCGATGATGAAATGGTGATCCGGCGTCACCGTGTAGGCACACACCGCCGACTTGACGACTTTGGACGTGACCCCGGCAATACGGCCTCGTACCTGCTGCGCATACATTGCCTGCTCCTCAGCGGCCGAGACCGTGCGGTCGAGTGTTTCGGGGGTGGACGCGGTGTGGTACTGCGCCGTGGCAATCTTCAACGTGCCCTCGCCGGGCAATGCCGGGAAACCGTAGTTGGTATTGCCCTCGCCCTGGCCGTGCGTAAGGATGTAGGTCGGTGATTTCCCCACGAGGTCGGCCCCCGGCTCAAGCTCGAACCAGAACAGCTGCTGCCGATACACCTTGAGCAGTTGATCAAACGGCGCGCCAAGCAGGCCGCCGGCCCAGTTGCCCGCACTCACCACCAGCTTGTCGGCCTGCAGCGTGCGCCGGTCGGTGGTCACGGTGACGCCGTGATCGTCCGCGCGGATAGCGGTCACGGTCTCGCCCTTGTACAACGTGGCGCCGTGCTGTTCAGCCAACCGGAGCTGCACCTCGATGCAACGCTCTGGCCGCACAAAGCCGCCGCCCGGTTCGTAATAGCCGATGGCGCTGTCCGCCACGTGGGCGAATTGCGCAAAGCGCTGGCGAATCTGCGCCGCGTCCAATACTTCATGTTCGATGCCGTAGGTGTTGGCCAGGCCAATGGTGCGCAAGGTGAAGTCCGATTCATCGCTGGGGTCGAAATCATCGCGAGAGGTCAGTACCAGCAACCCGGATTGTTCGAACAATGCCTCCCCCGACGCGGCCTCAAGCTCACGCCAGATACGGTGCGAGTTGCGCACGATGGGCACGTACTGCGCGCCTTCACCCACCGACAGCCGCGTGATGCGGGTGTCGCCATGGCTGGAGCCGAAGGTATGGGGCGGATGATGACGGTCGATGCCGGCGACCTTTACCCCGGCTTTGGCCAATTGGTACACGGTGGCGGCACCCATGGCGCCCAGGCCGATGACCAGCGATTCATAACGTTCCACTGTCGATACTCGCTAGAGAGGGAGGGCGCTTAGTTGAGGGCAACGGCGGCTAAAATACAATGGGGGGCGGGGGGGGTCAGGCCGGTCAATGTGCGCTTGGGCGAAACCGGGAGCGTTTTTTGCGAGATGCGAGCTTTGCGTTGCCGGTGAAGGGTTCACCGGCAACCGATAAAGCTGCCGGTCAGCGCACCACGTCCAACGCGGTAATTTCATTCACATAGTGAAATTCACTCGACGTCGATTCCAGCGTCAACGCGACGCCCAGGTCCTCGATGAAGGCGCGCGAGGTTTTGTAGTCGCCCTGGTCGCACGCGAGCCGGATGGCGTCCCCGGTCAGCGTGGCAAACACCTGGCGCGCCGGGAAACGCTCGCCGACCTTGCAGGTCAACGTCGTGTCGTGCGGTTTGTCGGTGGGCTTGGCCGGCACATTGACCATGCTCAGGTGAGCGGTCAGCGTCTGGCCCGGCGTCCAGCTGGTCGGCAGCTTCAGCTCGGCTGTGCGGGTTTGCAGCACCCGCCCGTCACCCACGCCGTTCATCTTCGATTTCAGCTGGATCAGGTCGGCCTGCATCAGGCGGTCGACGTTGAAGACCGGCCCGTAGACCTCGTTCTTCACCAGCAGGCCGCCCTCGGCCTTGAGCGTCACCGACGTCGGCGAATCCTCGCTGCCGTCGCCCTTCTTGGACAGGTAGGTGTAGCTCAGCGTCTTGAACTTGGGTTGCAGCAACGGCGAGTCGAGGCGTTGCAGCACGGCCGCCGGCACCTCGACATCGCCGAGGCTGGTTTCAACCTGGGTACGCGGGTAGTCGACCGGCGCGATGTCCGGTCGCAACATCGCCAGCAGCGCCGCGTTGACCCCACCCTGCACCGAACAACTGATCCGCGACTGCGTGCCTTGCTTGCCTTCCGGTTCGATGATCAGCACGCGCTCGACATTGCGCGTGCCCGGCGCCTTGCCTGGCTGGGGCTTGATCGAGCGCCAGCTGTTGCCGACCTTGAGCTCGCTGCGGGTGTATTCGTGTTCGCCTTTGAACAGGAAATTCGGTTGGTCCAGCAACGGCGCCAGGCGCTGAGCCACCTCATCGATATTGCCCTGCGCAATGAAGCCCCAGTAATAGTAGAGCCCCAGCGGGCCGAGGTCGGCGACCTCGTCGTTATAGGCCAGCAGTTTCAACCCGGCGATCGGCGGCGCGCTGACCGGCACGGCGTTGGCGTTGCGGTTGGTGCGATCTTTCACCGCGATCCAGGTGTAGTTCTTTTCCTGCTTTAGCGGCGCATAGGCCTGCCAGGCATCGCGATGGGTGTTCAAGCTGCTGAAGAAACTCGCGTCGCAACGGGCGAAGGCCTTGAGCGTGTCGGTCAGGGCGGCGTCATCGGCGTGGGCAAAGGACGGTGCCAGCAGGGCGCAGGCGAGGACGAGGGCGGACGCAGGCAACTTCATCGGGCGGGATTTCCGTATCGAGGCGGGGAGGTGGGCATTATCCAGAAATTGAGCGCCAGCGCAGTCAAAATGTAGGCATTGTCGAGCGTGTCGCCTTTCAGCCCAGGCGTACACGCCAATCACCGCCGTGCTGCAGGCGGCATTCTTCTTCGCTGTCAACGCGTACGCAGCGGTCCAGACGCACCGCGCCAGCTTCGGCTGCGGCCAGCGCAATGCCGGTCAGCTCACGCAGGCGCTGGTCAGTGCCGGCGGCGAGGGCCTGGTCTTTGCTGGCGCGGGTGTCGAACACCCAGATCACCCGCAGGCTTTGGGGGAAGGCGGCGTAGTCGACGGTGTGGGTCAGCCACTCGAAGCCGGGGATTTCGGCTTTGGCGGTTTCGCAGGCGTCGGTGAGGGTGGCGACGAGGCGGCGTTCCAGGCGCGTGGCTTCGCGTGGGGTCAAGGGCATGCGGGGCTCCGGGATGTCATGTGTTTTTCACGAGGAGGTCCCAGACTAATGGGCTGGTTGCATTGTGCAAATCCATTTCAAGGAAAGTGCCCCTCATGGACGACGCTGTTACCTATCGACTTGCCACGCTCGATGACGCACTGAGCCTGTGTGAACTGGGGCAAGTGCTCTGCGACGTGCACCATGCTGCGCGGCCCGATATCTATGCGGCGCCCACCGAGGATTTTTCGCGCGATCTTGCCCATTGGTCTGGCCGGTTCGAAAAGGCGGGCCAGATTGTCTTCATCGCGCATGCGGGCCTTGAGGCCGTGGCCTTTATTACCGCCAGCCTCTCAGCCAGCAGTGGGCCGCTGATGCAGCCGCAGACTGTCGCGCGTGTAGGCTCGGTGTGCGTAGCCGAAGCGTATTGGGGCCAAGGTATTGGCCGCCACCTTATGGGCCTGGTTAAAAACTGGGCGCTGGACAATGACGCGCAGGATTTGCGCCTATCGGTGTGGTCGTTCAATGAGCGTGCCGTGCGCATGTACACCGAGTTGGGGTTTGAGAGGCGTGCGCTGGAGATGGGAATGCGTCTGTAGCGCGGGCCGTCGACTACACCGGCGCCCTTAATGCGCTGATGATGAACGCGTGCAGGCTATTCACCGCCTTGGACCCGCGCGAGGCGCGGCTGCGCAGGATCGAAACTTCCATCGGCGCGATAGTGCCCAGGCCATGCTCGGCGCTTAACACCTGCAGCGATGGCTGCACGGTGCACTGGGTGATCGCGGCAATCGCGAGGCCGCCCTCGACGGCGGCCACCTGGCCGGCGAGGCTGGAACTGTTGTAGACCACCTTGTATTGGCGCCCCTGCTGGGCCAGTGAATTCACCGCGTAACGCCGCGCCAGGCTTTCACTTTCGTAGACCGCGATAGGCAGCGGGTCTCGGCGCCACAGTTCGAACTGTGGCGAGCCCACCCACACCATCGGCTCCTTGAACAGAAAGGTGCCGCTGTGGGACGAGTCGCGGGACACCAGCGCAAGGTCAAGATCGCCGCTGCGTAGACGCGGGATCAGCGTGGTCGACTGCTCACAGGTGAGTTCGATTTCGACCCCTGCGTAGCGCGGCGAAAAACGCTTGAGCACCGGTGTCAGGTAACTGGCGGCGTAGTCCTCTGCAACGCCAAGGCGGATGCGTCCGGTCAATGCCTCACCGTTGAAGGCCGCCTGGGTCTCGGCGTGCAGGGCAAGCATTCGGCGCGCGTAGCCCAGCAGCGTCTGGCCGTCATCGGTGAGTTGCAGGTGCCGCGGGCCACGGTTCAACATCGGGCGCCCCAGTGCGGCTTCGAGTTTCTTCATCTGCATGCTGACGGCGGACTGCGACCGGTTAACCTCCTGGGCGGCGCCAGAGAGCGACCCCGCGTCCACCACGGCGACGAAACATTTGAGCCAATCAATTTGCAGATCGTTGGATGGCATTGCGCTTACCTGTATTCGTTAATCGAATGGCTGCGACGTGAATAATGCGCTTTTCAGGGTGATTGTTCACTCGCAAGATAGGCGCTTGCCCCCTATTTGCAGGATCTGATCATGCCATTCGACACATGGCTGCTGTACCTGGTGACCTGCTGCGGCATTGCCGTGGTGCCAGGACCCAATGCGTTACTGGTGCTGACCCATGGCGCCCTTCACGGCAGTCGCAGGACGTTATTCACCATCAGCGGCGGCGTGCTCGGCTTTGCCCTGGTGCTGACGCTGTGCGCGCTCGGCCTGGGCGCACTGATCAAGGCCTCGGCCACCTGGTTCACGGCCTTGAAGGTGGTCGGCGGGCTGTATCTGATCTGGCTGGGGTTTGGCCTGTGGCGGTCGCCGCCGGTGAGCCTCGAGACCACTGCGACGCCAAGCCTGCGCCGCTGGCCGTTGTTTCGCCAGGGGCTGGTTTCGGCCCTCTCGAACCCCAAGGCATTGCTGCTGTTCACCGCATTTATCCCGCCATTCCTCGACCCGCACCGCAGCATCATCGCGCAGACAGCCGCCATCGCGCTGACCTACGCCGTCGTGGAGTTCGCGGTGGAATACCTGGTCGCCAGCGCCGCGCACCGAGTGCGCCCATGGCTGGCCCGAACCGGGCGCCGCTTCAATAAAGTCTGCGGCGGTTTTTTTGTGCTGTTCGGGCTGGCCTTGCCGGCGCATAGCTGAAGGTCGTTGGCCTTAGAAGTTGTCGCCCCATTTGCACAACTTGCTGTCGCCCAACGGTTCGAAGCTGAACGAGCGTGTGCCCACCTGCATTCTCTTGAGGATCACCGCGCAGCTACCAAGCCCGGCCGCCTGCAGTTCGTAGTCCGCGCCAGCAACAGGCACAAAAGTGAACATGTTGTAGCAACGATTGCCGATGTAATGAAACGCGATGGGCTGCCCGGCGGGCACCAGCAACTCGCTCTCCACGGTGGAGGGTAACTGCACGGCGGTGGGTTGCATGCCGAGCTTTTCACCGTTGCGATCAGCATAGCCGTCGCGCTGCGCCACCATCACCCCCGCGCCAGGCAGGCGAAAGTTGATGCAGTCCGACTTGGGCACGGCGCGGACCATGCCGTCGCTGATCACTCGCACGCGGGCAGTGTCGCCGCTGGTGGGCGATGAGTAGGGAGTGGAGAAGGAGCGGACATCCGTCAGCGCTCCACACCCGCTGAGCAATGCCAGCAGGCTGATTCCGACAAGCGAGTTAAGCGCGCGCGGCGATGTGTACATGAGGTGCTCCCTGCGGATTGACGGTCAAGAACGCCCTTTTTTCAGCGCAAAAGGGCCAGCGCGAAAGTGGCTGCACACACAGGAGCCATTGTGTACCAGGCCCGGTCGGCTTATTGCCCGGCCTGGCTGACAGGGGTCACGTTGCGGGTGTGATAATCGCCCGACGCGTCCTGGATGCAGTAATTGGGGGAAATCGGCTTTTCCTCGCCGGCTTTCAACTCAACCACCTCATTGCGGCACGTTGTCTTGAATGTTTGCGACTGGAATGCCTGCCGGATTTCATAGTCGGCGCCTGCGCGTGGCACAAAACTCACGGGCGCTGAAGAGCAACTGGACCCGGACGTGACGAACGCCACAAACGCGATCAGCGGCTGCCCGGCCGGGACCACATGTTCATCGAAGTACCTGCGCGTCTCATCGATCTTCGCGCTGACCGGGGAGGGAGGCATGCCGATGACATTGTTCTGGTAGTCGGAAGGCCACATGCCGAAGATATCGCTGCTCTGACCGCTGGGCACGATACGCGAAGAATTCCATCCTTGCGGCCGTTCGCGGGCCGCCAGCGCTTTTACATAAGTGTCGTTGAAATACTGCTCGCAGCTTTGGCCGGAGACAAAACCTGCGTAGGCCCCTTGCCCGCTGATCAGGCGGATGCGCGCCGTACTGGCGGGGTCGTACTTGGCCATCTCGGCCGGGTCCTGGACATCGGTTTTCTTGAAGGTGCAGCCCCCGACAGCCAACGGCACGATGAGCAACAGCCCCAGGCGTGCGATGACAGTGCCCAAGCCGGTATGAATTGATGAGCGCTTGCTGGCGTCCTGCTTCATTGTTTTCTCCCTGTTAGTGGCGCAACCTTTGATGACGGGGTTTGGGCAGGCGTTTGCCCTCAAAGTTCGCGGGCTCGCATTGGATTGGGCAAAGAAAGCCGGGCGGCTGCCTTTCCTCTGTGCCGATGTGTCGCGCGTACAGTCCGCCCTGTTATTCTGATTCAGCAATCCGGCGTGTAGATAAGATGCCATACGGCATTAAGCGACAGGAATGTCGGCTAATTGATAGTTAGGGAAAACTGAGTATGCGTCGCTTAATAGCCCATGGGTTTGTGTTTGTCAGCATTGCGATACTCTGTTCCGGCTGCACATCTTATTCGTCCCAGCCGACAATCAACGCACACGCTGAGCCCGAAACAAAAGAAATCATCTCCAGCTTCAGTTACGCAATAAACTCCCCCTGGAAAGCCAGTCGCTTCGGCAAGGACGCCTACGCAGCGACACTCAAGGTTATTCCCGATGCACAGGATACGGGCTTCAGCCTTGCCGCTCCGACCCTGCCGGCATTAGAAATAAAGATCTCGGAGTTTTCATCTGGCGGCGCGTGCGGACAAGAGTACTTGACGGGCCTGAGCCTGGGCTTGATCCCCAGTTGGTGTACGCGGACAAACCTTTTCAAGTTTGATTTTATATTGAATAAGGATCAGCGCTTTTGCAGGCAGAAAACCTACTCGATCAACTCCACGTCGTTTTCACATCTCACCATGATTCCGTTTGCACTCTTCAATACGGACAATCAGCCATTGACGCTCTATCAGGCGGCGCTTAAAGATTTCCTTCGGACAGGTCAATGTGCGACGCCTTGAGCGGCTGCGGCTACGAGAGGGGCTCATACCAAGCGTTGGGGCGTTCGAAATTTATCTCTGTTGATCGGTAGCTTCTGGCCGATACGCTCGGCTAGCCACCAGGGGCATTGATGAAGTCAGGTCAGGCATATCCCGGCGGAAGGCGGGTTGCCACTTGCTCCCAGCATCTTCTGATTTCTTTGATAATGCTGCTGTCACCGTGTTTTTTCGTAGAGACCTCACACACCGACAAATGCTCTAACAGCCACTCATCCGTCCATCCCGCCCATTCACCTGCAATGGATTTGAGGTTTGCTTCAAGTGCCGGGAAAACTTCACTCCATAGGATGCTGTGAATTTCCTGGGGCGAATAGCCTGTTTCCACGACTACGCGAGCGACATAGTCAAACGTCGAGTCGGTGATCTCTGTATCGAGGAAAAACTCTGAAAGTGCCTGCCAGATCTTCAGGCGGTTTGTGTCGACAGTTTCCATGCAGTACCCCGAAGTTGGATGGCGTCCAGAGGCCAGAGGGTAGAGTAGCCGAAAAAGCGTTTAGACAGATATTCGCCGTCGGGACGGGCTGCTTTAGACACAAAGCGGCTTGTCGTGAAGGGTAGCAATCGGCCAGAAGCGGACGGTCGCAAGCAGCCATTTTCGATCCAAAGCAGCTGATCGCGAGTGAGCGCAATCGACCTCAGCAGTCATCAGCTATTGGTCAAAATCACCGCTTTTGCGAACGGCCACTTTGTAGCCATGCCGCTTGAGTGATAATTAGCATGGTCATCCCCGTGATGATCTCCAAGAAATTCTTTAAAACGCCGATCTTGAATTGATGATGTCGTTTTGATATCTTCGCCTTTGTTTAGAAAACTGCCCCCTCCAAGCCGCTAGATGAAAACCAAACTAACATTGCCTTTCCAATCACTCATCGGAATCTAAAATGACAAAAGAACAACTAGCTGCGCGAATTGCTAGAGAGTATAATTATGTAGATCCGATAATCACTAAGGACGTAGACAAAATCTTATCCAAGATAAAATCTATACAGGATAAGAATAGCGGTCGGATTTCAGAAGAAGATGCTGAAAGAGTAATTCACGAAGTATTAGACGGGCGTACCGTATTTTCCCTTAGTAGTGTTGATACCACGGACACCACAAACCTACTACAGCAAATAATTGCAGCTGCAAAGAACAATGCCAAACCAAAGTCTTGATGCACAATATGCTGAGACCCTGGAGCTAAAAGGGAGATTTAACTCATGCCTGGCAGACCTGCTTGATGAGATACTAAATAAATCACCCACTAATAAAACATATAATGATGCACTTTCGGCGCTGTCTGGCTTAGCAACTAAATTTGAGCAGTATCTGACAAGCGCATCATCGGATTTGATCGATATATCCAAGACGCAAATCGAAGATATGCTTGTTAGCATCGAAAATATGCTGATTTTATGTGCGGATTCATGGTCGGCTTTTCGAGTTGCATCAGAGCTTATAGGTGCACCTTTTACCTTGCCCGCGGGAAACTACTTATTTACTTCGCAGGTGTTACTTAAAACCTACCGGAAACATAAGGCCGAAGAAATAAAGTCTAGATACGCAGCGCTGAATCTACCAGTCAGTGGCTTCAACCACAATAAATCATTGAGGTTCAATCAAGTGAGAATACATATCCCTCAAGCTGTTGCTGGTTCGGTATTAATGACTGCTGGCACAGTTCTGTCTTTCTTTGTTGGCTTGGAAACTGGCACTCAGTACTGGATCTCAAGAATATTAATATCTCTTGGTGCTGGCTTTTTGATTGCTGGACTTGCTAAGGGTTACATAAAGACTAAGTTTAAATTCGGTGGGGTCGCGATAACTGCGTCTGGCGCTGCTGCCACCTTTTTCGTTCTTTACTTCTACAACCCCGCTCCTGCCCCTGATTACATCTCAGACTCTCAAGCAAGACAAAATACTAAATCAGTATCTAATGCTGAAACAGGCAACTGATGTTTGTAAGTGCATCCCCACTAGATTCTTCCCGATTTGGTATTCCGTTCCACAGTGAAAACTGCCGTCGCTACCAAAAACATTCGACTGAAAACGGTTACACACGAGTAGCAAAAGTGAGCGTGGGTTTATTATCCGAAAAATAAATCTACCCTGCTTTTTTTAAATCTAATTTATAGTGGAAATAGTAGAGAGAGCCTTGTTATGAGGGACAGCTTTTGGCCGGTGGCTGCCAGTTACGAAGGGCAGTAGTCGGCCAAAAGCGGTCATTCACCGTCGACAAAATACGGGTCAATTCAGAGAATCGCTTTCAATTAACAGTTTAGCCTGCATGTATATTTCTGAGTCTGTAAGAAAGAAGCCGCAGAAGGCGGAATATTTTTCAGCAGACTTTGAAAGCTCTTCAATTCTTGATAAAGCTTCTCCGATGGCCCGCTTGCGATTAGCTTTTTTCCGGCTCGTGTCCGCCAGGCGAAAATTCTCCAATGCCGCCGCTAATGATTGTTCAAAGTCATGCAAGCTGACTAAAATCTGAGATCTCGGCTTCCAAAGGCGGATTGTGTTTAATCCGCATACTTCAATGGTCCTGCTCGCAACCTCATAATTCTCCCCGATAAGTGGCTTTATATTTAGTGATTCGTAAAAGAAAAAATCAGCCGGATTTTGGGAATATGGATCAACAATTGGTTCCGCCTCAGTGTCATGATCATCTTTGCTGCCGTTACAGCGTCGACATGCAGGCAAAAGATTTTTCCACTCAAAAGTAAATTTCGGATATTTTGATTTTGGCTTGAAGTGTTCAATCTCGACGTTCCCACCTTCGGACGGGATGCATTCGCAGAATGCACACTTTCCACTGGAACTTTCAACGAGCGCTTCTTTTATTTCTGCGTGCCTATAATGGCAAACCAACTTTTCTTTCACCTCTGACGGTATTAACTTGTACGAACCATAAAAAATTATTGCCTCTTCGAGGCTGCCCCACAAATTTTTTTTGTTGTGAGTCAAAAAAACAGGCTCTAAACCCCTTGTCAATTTTATCATTTTTCTGTTGCAACCAAAGAGGCATATTTTGCTTTTAAGACAGTTACAATCGTATCACTTGGGTGGCATATCTGTTCAAGTGCATTTATTGCGGCAAGTAATCCATCCAAAGACCGAACTTCCGATTGCACTAGAGCTTCCGAGATTAGCCGCTCATAATCCTTATTCTCAATGCTCTTTACGTCCATAATGTCGGTAAGTATTTGATCGGTGGACCACCCAGAAAACCTTTTAGGTGAAGGCGTGATATGGCCTCCCGTACCTTCGGACGGCATCACTATGACTTCGCCATCTTTCGCTGACGCTAGTAAATGGGGCGAGTGCGTAGTTACAATAAACTGAAGATGGGGGAATAGGGTTGTTAGGCCGTCCCTCAATGTGAATTGCCATTCCGGGTGTAGGTGCAGGTCAAGCTCATCAATTACTACGGTACCTGTTGCAAGTGATATAAGTCTATTATCAGTACCTGTCGATTCGACCCATTCAAAGATCGCTACAATTATAAAAAATACAGCTTGGAATCCAGAGGACAGCTCTTCAAGATAGCATTTGCTTCCATATATTGAAAACACAGGCTCTAAGTCACGTCCAATTTCAACAAAGGAGAACTCACTCTCCTTTGGCCCTATTTGCCCCAAAGATGATATTAGCCTATTAAAGTTTTCTCGCTCGTGTTCTGCCCAATCTTTCTCAATCACAAAATACCGATTTACTAGCCACTGCTTGATATCCGCAGTTGCCCCCCCGTACAAGGATGAAACAGCTTGGCTGCTGTAGTTCTCTATCGCCTTTTCGGAAGAGGTTTCTCTTGTCATACCTCCCACTACTTTGTATTTAATACTTCTGCTAGCACCAATGAATAATGGGCAATACTTTTTGGACTCAGTATCCCATGACCGTAGGTTGGTGCGCCCTTCCTCTTCAGGAAGTCCTACACCCCCGCCTACAAATTTTCCTGTTCTATAGCCGGACCCACTGTAAACTCCTCGACCAGCGCCGATTCTTAATCGAAAATCATCTGCGGTTAAGTCGGTCCAGAATGACGACTCTGTACCAATACTAGACTGATCAGCACTGTGAACATTAAAGCAGTGCGCAATACATGCAAGAACGGACGTTTTTCCGCAGCCATTAGGCCCGGCTATAAAATTAAAAGCCTTGTTGAAAAATATATCAAGCTTTTCAAATTTCCTTACCTTAATCACATGTAGTGACTCGATATATTTCATTTCTGCGAATCCTTTTTAGTAGACGTAGCCTTCGATTTTTACATGAGCGTACCATTGCGCTGAGTATAGTGGGCAATTTTTTCGATTTCGCCTCAGAATACCTTAATGGCGCTGGCCTCCCACAGATCGTTGGATTTGATATGTTGGATTATCTTATTATTATCTGTTGGTAGGTTTAGCTAAAGATTTATTCAGCTGCTGCTTCAGCAGCCTAGTAAAAGCAGGGAGTGGTATTGCCTGACCAGCACTTGAATAACCGGATCGAGCTTGACTTCACAGTTCGAATCTAACTCGAGGTAGGATTGCTTTCGCTTGGCGCGATAGGTAGCGCAGAATCGTCCCGCTTTCTAAAATAATGTGGAACAGTCCGCTTCTGGCCGACAGCGGTCTGTCATGAATGGTTACTCCCGGCCAACACCTGCCTTTCAGGAAGGCCAGCTAACGAGCTGTTACTCGGAAAATAACCCCGTCTCCTTTCCTACAGCGATGGCTCCATCATTACCCGTCACATTGGATCTTTCTTTATCAAAGTGCCGCTCTAGACTGGCTCCTACCCCTTGGCCAATCGGAAACAAACCTATGTCCGCCCCCGACTTCGACTGCCAACCCGATCTGTGCGGAAGTACCCTGAGGCTTAGACCTCTGGCGGGCAGTGATTTTGAAGGTATGTTTCAGGCCGCGGCTGATCCAGACATCTGGGGCGGTCATCCCGCCAGGGATCGCTATAAACGCGAGGTGTTCGAGGCGTACTTTGCCTCTCTCCTCGCCACGAAGAAGGCGCTTGCTGTCATTGATATTGCCTCGGGGGATATCGTTGGCACATCAAGCTACTACACGCCGCCGGATCTACCGAACAGCATTGCCATCGGTTTTACATTTCTGGTGCGTGCGAAGTGGGGTGGCAATTCCAACCGCGAGCTTAAGCAGTTGATGCTGGAGCATGCATTCATGGCTTACGACATCGTCTATTTCCACATAGCGACTACGAACATTCGTTCGCAAACGGCCACGATGAAGTTGGGTGCGGTGCACTTGTATGATGCCGAACTGAAAATATCCGCCGCGCCTGCCTTGGCGAAGTGTTACGGACTAACGCGCGCTCAATGGAAGACATCGCGGGGGTGAAAGGGGCGGTCGCTCATCTATGGATGTACCAACCCGAAACCTGCGACTCGATGCCTCCGGCGACTGTCCTTGCCCCTAGCCCCCCACGGCCGATGCCGACGTGTGGGAGAAACCCGGCGCCAGTCACCAGGATGTGGTTGCTTCCATGTTGGCGTGTGGTGAAAAAAATGGCTCCGGCGTTGATCCCAAGGCCAGCTTCCAAGAAATGGCCCAGCGATTAGTATGTATGAAGCGCGCGGGCTATACCCGCCGTGACGGTTTCGACATCTGTGCATTGCACCCCAAGAAGCCGTTGAAGGCCTGTGAGTCGGCGCAATGAAGCCTACTGAAAACCCCGTAGGCTGAGTTGCCCCCCGGTATCTATAGGTACATCCAGCTGACTGATTTCGAGCCGCCCGATGGCGTCGTCTACATGGATTTAACCGATACCACATCCACGTACTTGTACTTCTTCCTTGCGGCCTTCACCGCCTCCTGCTCAGCAAGCAACGAGCTCAACGTATCGGCCTCGTGAATCAACTCGATCATTTTTCCCTCAAACTCGTTTCCAACACGCAACGTGACCCTCAGCCTGGGCGTAAATGCTTTCGCCACCTTCTTTTTGGTAGCTGGAGCGACCACGGGTTTCGCGGGCACAACGTCTTCCACAGGCGCCTTTACTAGAGGGGCAGACACCTGCTCTTCGGGCTGAGGCGTACCAAATAGAGCACGACGCATTTCTTCTTCAGTTAATTCAGTGTTCATAGAACATCTCAAAGGGGGCGGTAATCAGCTCGATGTATTCTAAAGGATGGCTGCTCCAGCGTGTGCTCTGGAAGCCTGCGTGACCATTGTGAATTCGGACTACGAGCTCGCAATATTTCAGCGTGCTAATGGGCGTGCAGCCTATATTGCACCCGCACGGACGGGTAGCTTTTAAGCTTGTCACAGCGATGAAGGGGGAGTTGTGCGCATCTTTTCCCGTCGGGGGTTCCCTGACAAGCTGCTCCTCCACCTATAGTCAGGTACGATCCTGACGACTCATCAACAACTGAGATCGTGTCATGCAAGATGGCTGCTGGCCCTTTCATCTCTTCGGTGCCAATTTCGCCACTGAAGCCGAGGCGCAGAAATTTGTGTTTGAACATTGGGAGCCAGAGCCACCTGAAGGCACGAGCGAAGCCGAGTACGATGCGTGGGAAGAACGCAATCCAACCTGGCGACTAGCGGAAGATCTTGGGTTCTACATGGATTCAGACTTTGTTGAGCTTGCCGGCACTCCGGAAGACGTCATAGCGCAAATCCGCAGTCAGTCCGAAAGAGCGCTGATCGCCTCCAAGGCAGGAGAATTCACGCATTTTATCATTGTGGGTTCGAATGCCATCTGGGGCGACCGTCGTTCGACCTCTTCCCAAGTAGAACCGCTGGTGCGCTTGCCGGAGAGTACGGTAACCATTTCATATCTCGGTATGTTCAACTCAATTTGACTGCCAGAAAGGTCGCGTCCGTGGTCGGACAGTTACTGCGGTATACGACTGAGTGTTTTCGGCCCGAAGCCGGTTCACAAAGGGCAGAAATTGGCCGAAATCAGCCCCTTTCTCTCCCATCCGGTCTACCATGCCACCCCGGCAGTGGTTTCACGCGCTACCGTTCTCTTTCCTTAAAGGTACCGCTCATGACCATCGACCAGATCTCCCTGCCTAAAGGCGTAGGTCCCCACGCCACCAAGCTCCTCGACGCCATCACTGGCGCATCCACCCATGAAGAACTCAATCGCGCCGGCGGCAAGGCCGAGGGTTTTGTGTTGGGGTTGGAGTCCGCCAAGGCCATCAAGAGCCAGATCGCCGAGTCGTTGTATGTGGCTTACGATGACGCTGCCAGTCACCGGGCCAGCGAGTTGAAGGGCTGATTCTCAGGGACACTGCGCGCGCACGTCCGCTAGACTGGGCGCCTTATATTTCAGGATGAAATGCTCATGCTTAAAGTTGTCGTCGCGTCACTGCTGTTTAGCGCTTCCGTCTGTGCTTCGGCGGGGACGAGCGTTGATGTCTCGAAGATTTACGGCAATATCCAGTTTGTCGATAGTTATCCCGACTATAAGGTCAAGGTGGTGAACAGCTACCCCGACCTCAAGGTGCAGCAGGTCGATCACTATCCTGACTCCGCCGGCAAATGGAAAACGGTCGATCACTACCCTGACTACAAGATCCAGATCGTCGATCACTACCCCGATTTCACTATTCAGTACGTGGATCACTACCCTGGCGTTAACTGAAGGCGACGCTGCCGGCCGCTCAGTCACGAAAAGCCAACGGTGAAGGGTTGTTGATCACCCAGGAGTCTCCATGACATTGACCGTCGAAACCCTGCTCGAACTGGCCATGGCCAACCCCATCAATGCCGAAATCATCGCGCGTCTGCCGGCCCTGGGCCTGGATCAGTGTTTTCTGACGGCGGGCTGTCTGTTTCAGGCGGTGTGGAATCATCAGTCGAACCTGCCTGCAGATCAGGGCGTTAAGGACTACGACGTTTTCTATTTCGACACCGACCTGTCCTACGAGGCTGAGGACAAGGTCATTCGTGCGGCCGAGCAGTTGTTCCGGGACCTTGGCGTTCATGTCGAGTTGAAGAACCAGGCGCGGGTGCACCTGTGGTATGTGCAGCGCTTTGGCCGGCCCTATCCGCAATTGCACACGGCCAAGCAGGGGATTGATCGCTACCTCGTGGCGGGCACCTGCATCGGCGTGGAGATTGCGACGGGTGAGGTGTATGCGCCTTACGGGCTGGAGGATGTGGCGCAGGGCGTGCTGCGGATCAATCCGCTGCATGCGGAGCCTGAGTTGTTTGCGCAGAAGGCCAGGAGTTATCAGGCACGCTGGCCATGGCTGAAGATTGTGGCGCCTGGCTAGCGTGAGTGTGGCGGTGATGCTTGTACGGTGTGGGTCGGTAGGGCGTGGCGATCCCTTCGCAGCCTCGCTGGGGCTCGACAGCTCTCACAGTTGATCGTGGCCACGGCTGAAATCCCATCTTTAGACATACTGGAATGCAGCAGCACAGCAGCCCCCCTGTGGGAGCCGAGCCCCAGCGAGGCTGCGAAAGCGGTATGTCAGGCGATAAAGGTACCCCGCATTGCCAGTGCCCACCCGTATATCGGCAGTGAACTTTTACCCGTGTGCGACACGTCCAAGCTTGAAATGCTCAGCCAAGGACCGACCATGACTTTCTTCATCTTCCTGCTCGCCTGCGCCGCCGCCGCCAGTACCGGCATTATTTTCAAGCCCGGGGCCTGGTACGACTCCCTGGTCAAACCCGGTTTCACCCCACCCAATTGGTTGTTTCCGGTGGCTTGGACGATCATCTACCTGCTGCTGGCCTGGGCCGGCTACCGCCTGAGCCTGATCCCCGGCAGCCAGGAAGTGCTGGCGTTGTGGGCGGCGCAGATCGCCTTGAATACGCTGTGGACGCCGGTGTTTTTCGGCGCACATCGCATCCTCGCCGGGATGGTGGTGATCGTGTTGCTGTGGATCACCGTGGCGACGATGGTGGTGCTGGCAGTGCGCCTGGACTTGATCACCGGGTTGATCCTGTTCCCTTACCTGGCGTGGCTGTGTGTGGCGGCGGCGCTGAACTTCTCGATCCTGCGGAATAACCGTTGATGGCCTGCAAACCTTGGCCTGCCAGTGAGGCTGAACTGGCCCAGATGCGCCGCTTCAATCAGAAGCTCGCCTGGTTGCCGCGTTTCAAGATCCGTAATCGCGTCACGCCGCGCTTGATCCAGGCACTGCTGCGCGTCAGCCAGACGCTAAAGAAGGCGCCAGATGCAGAGCGCAAGCTTGTAGGATCGGTGCCCGTGCGCATCCTGCGACCGAGCGGCAAGCCCAAGGGCGTGGTGCTGGATATCCACGGCGGCGGTTGGGTCATCGGCAATGCGCAGATGGACGACGACCTCAATCTGGGCATGGTCAACGCGTGCGACGTGGCGGTGGTGTCGGTGGATTATCGGCTGGCGGTCGACACGCCGGTCGAAGGGCTGATGGACGACTGCCTGACGGCCGCTCGTTGGTTGCTCACCGACGATGAATTTGCCGACCTGCCGGTGATCGTCGTCGGTGAATCGGCCGGGGGGCACTTGGCTGCGGCGACATTGCTGGCGTTGAAAGAATCGCCGCAATTGCTCCAGCGGGTGAGTGGGGCGGTCTTGTATTACGGTGTCTACGATCTGACCGGCACCCCGAGCGTACGCTCGGCGGGGCCGGACACGTTGCTGCTGGACGGGCGGGGCATGGTCGAGGCATTGCGCATGCTGACGCCGGGCTTGAGCGATGACGAGCGTCGGCGGCCACCGCTGTCACCGTTGTATGGCGACTTCGAGGGCTTGCCGCCGGCGTTGATGTTTGTCGGGGAGCTGGACCCGTTGAAGGATGACACGCTGATGCTCGCTGAGCGGTGGCCGGGCGCTGAGGCGCATCTGTTGGCGGAGTCGGCGCATGGGTTTATTCATTTTCCGGTGGCAATGGGCGCGGGCGTGCTTGCCTACAGCCGAGGGTGGATTACCCGGACCATCGAGGTTTCGTCTTAGGCAGGCGGAAAGTCTTCGTAGGATTTTGGAAGGTAGCCCCAAATCCTTAGCACATCGGCTTGCACTTCAAACTCGAAGCCAATTCGCGCGACGACTGTCGATATTTCTTCGGTATGGTCGATGTATGTTTGTGGCAGCAGCACGCCCAAAGAGGGCGCCAGTTCCCACAAGCCGATGTCGAACCATTCGACATACGCAAATGGAAATGGAAGGTGGTAAAACCATTCCACATCCCAATCCGAGCGTGGGCCTTTGATGGATTTGGAGCGATAGGACGGGCGCCAACCAGGGCGTTGGCGGAAGTGGCTGATCAGTTCGTTCCACTTGGTATTGTTTGCTGCGCCTGCCAGGTTTCTCGCCGCGACCGTGGCGTGGATAATCTTGCGGTTTTTATCGTTCTGGCGCGCGTCGGCCATTGGCAGTTCAGTCATCTTCAGTCCTTTTTGTTCGTACCCACGACTGTGACCTTACTGGCACCCAATTCGGTCAGCCTTCCGTCGAGTGCCTTGAGCAGTCTGATCGAGCCGGCATCGTATTCCTTGAGCTGACGGCTCGCGGTATCCCTGTCGCTATTTACCGCAAAAATCATCTCCATCAACCCATCAGGTTTTCCGGCTTTGATGTCTTCGTCGATCATGTCCTGGGTCACTGTCATGCTTCGTACGGTGTACTCGGTATCGGCCGCGAGTTTCTGGAGGTTATAGCGCCTGACTGCCGGGTCTTCCTTATCATTGCCTGTGTGGGTCGGGCCCATGGGGACGTCGTCCAAGTCAATCAGCGTATCGGCCATGTCTTTGCCGAAGTACCGCTCCAGCTTGAAGTGCTGAACAATCATTCTCTGATGCCAGCGGCGCTCGAATGCCATGTATTCGCGCCAAGGGCCTTGGGAGAACTCTTTCCACCCGGTTTCATGCGTTGCGTTGATCAACTTGTCCAACGCGTTGTAACCATCATCCAGAATAGCCACGGTTTCTTGCACCGTGTTTTGTGCCGCGTCCAGAAATTGGCTCGCCTGCGCCCGAGCCTCTTGGCGGGATTGCAGGGCGTAGGTACCGGCCAGCGTGAGTAGGGAAGTCAGGACAGCGGTAACAACCGCGGTCACAAGAGAGTTTTCAGCCATCAGGATGCTCCATTTCAGCCAGGTGTTCAGGCGCTAATCGTCTGCTCGTACGAGGCGCTCATCAGTGTGCCGCGCTCACCCCACGCCTCTTGCGCAAGATCCTGGATAATCTCCTCCAGTGTCTCAATGTTTGTCGCAGGGGCGCTGATGCATGCCAGGCGTCCGGGCGACCAATCGATGACGTCACATTGAGGGTACTTGGCCAACAGCGTCGGCAGGGCTGCCTTCGGCGACTGCGTACCTGTGTACATAAAGTCAAAATACGCCTCGGTGGTGTCTTGCAGCGGGTACACCAACACCCAGGCATCCGGAGGGTTTTGGAGCCACAGGGTGACGTAACGGTGGGCCCATTCCGGCCCGTCTTCGGTCATGTGGCGCAGCACGTCGATGATCGACCGGCAGCCGAGGAGGGGGACGGGGGAGGACATGGGCCGTTCCTGTTGTAGAGGTGGCGCGCAGATATAACACGCCACGCCGTCCGGCTAAAACGATCCCCTTTTTCCGACAAGCCGGGTAACCTCTCGCCTCCCACAATCAAGCCAAGGAAAGCACGTGAAGGTTCTTCAAGGATTCATCGGTTTGTCGGCGCTGTACCTGCTGGCCGGTTGCGAGCAAGTCACTGAGAAAGCCGTGCGCTTCGACGTGCCCTACGGCTACTACGAGACCGCCTGGCGCCAGGACGTGACCGAGAAGGGCCAGTTGACCTGCAAGGTGACCACCGACACCCAGGACCGTGGCGAGAAGTGGGTGCCATCGGTGATCCTCGCGGCCGCTGAGGATGCTGCCGAAGACGATACGTTGTTTCTTTCCAGCTACACGCCCGCCGACACTGACCTGCGCTTGTTCCAGGTGCGCACCTTCAACAAGGCGGAGCCGGTGATCGACACGTTTTTCCATCGGGCTCCCGATCAAAACGGTGTGTATACGCTGCGCCTGACCTGGCAAGCCGATGGCGCCATCGGCTACCAGGTCGAAAACGGCAGCACCTGGGAAGAGAAGAAGTTCGTCCAGAAGCCGGGTTTTCGCGTGCGCCATGTGAGCGTGCATGCGTCGGGAATGAAGGGCAATGCAGTGTGTGAGTTGCGCCAGTAAGTGCTGCCGGAGCTGTTGCCAATGCTGATCCATTGAACTTAAAACTTGATCGATGAGTCAGGTTAATCAGCAGCTCTTCTTCCATGACAAGGACTCCTCCCATGCGCGAATACACCCTCAACTACTTGTTCAACGACGAACCCCGCACCCATGTGTTCGAGCTCAAACAGCCCGACCTGCCGGTGCATGAGGCGGCGTTGCACTTGCTGCAGTTGCATTTCGGTGATGCGGAAAACGGCTTGATCCTGCCGCCCGCAGATGCAGCGCCGGAGGAGATTCTCGAGCAGGCGCAGGTGGTGGGGATTACGCAGATCGAGGTTGCATGAGCCCAAGGCCGATCATTCGGGCGGTCACGACGGCGGATATCCCTGAGGTACTGGCGTTCGTGCTGGAGGCCCGTGCCGAGCTTTTCCCCAAGCTCGACGCGACAGGGATGCCAGCGGACCTGGCGCATTTCGAGTCGATCTATGTGCAGGGTGATGGGCAATTTCTGGTTGCCTGCGATCAAGGCCAGATCGTCGCCGCCATTGGTTATCTGCCTTACGACGGTCGTTTCCCGCAGTTGAATTACCAAGGCGAAAAGACCGTGGAGGTGGTGCGCCTGTTTGTGCTGCCGGCGTTTCGCCGCTTTGGTCTGGCGCGCGCGTTGTACCTTGCGTTGGAGGCGCAGGCTAAGGCGGATCGGGTCGCGGTGATGTACCTGCACACCCATCCGTTTTTGCCTGGGGCGATTGATTTTTGGCTTCGGCAGGGGTTCGAAGTGGTGGATGTGGACGCGGACCCGGTGTGGCGCACGACGCATATGCAGCGCACCCTATGACACCACCAGTGTAGGCGCCGGCAAGCCGGCTCCGACCGTTGAGTGCTCTGATCAGTTTGGGCGTAGCCGCAGTATCTGCGCGCCATCGAACGGGTCTGTCAGGTAATGCGCCTGCACCCCGAACGTCGCCTGCAGCCGCTGCGGCGTCAGCACGTCCAGCGGCTTGCCCAGCGCCACCAACCGCCCATGATCCAGCACCGCCAAGCGGTCGCAGGTCAGCGCCTGGTTGAGGTCATGCAGGGCAATCAAGGTGGTGACCGGCAAGCCTTGCACCCCCTTCAGAATCCCCAGTTGATGCTGGATATCCAGGTGATTGGTCGGCTCATCCAACAACAGGATCTGCGGCCGTTGCGCCAACGCACGGGCGATGTGCACCCGCTGGCGTTCACCGCCCGAGAGGCTGCGCCACGCACGTTGGCCCAGGTGGGTGGCGTCTACATCCTGCAGCGCCTGGTGCACGATAGCGTCGTCCTCGCGGGACCAGGGGCTGAGTGCCGACAGCCAGGGCGTGCGGCCCAGGGCCACGGCGTCGAACACGCGGATGGCGTCGTCGGTGTCGGCCTGTTGTTCGACCACCGCGAGTTGCTGCGCAATGGCACGACGGGACAGGTCGCCCAGGCGCACTTCACCCAGTCGCACCTCCCCCGTGGCCGGGGTGCGCAGGCCGGCCAGCAGTTTCAGCAGGGTGGATTTGCCGGAGCCGTTCGGGCCGACGATGCCCAGGGTTTCACCCCGCTGAACCTGCAGGTGAATGTCGCGCAGCAACGTGGCTTCACGCACTTTGAAGCCCAGGCCGATGCAGCTCAGTACGGTCATCGCGCATTCCTCCGGCCGATCAGGATCAGCGCAAACACCGGCGCACCCACCAACGCCGTGACCACGCCGACCGGAATGACCTGGCCCTTGATCAAGGTGCGCGACAACACATCGGCTGCAATCAAGAACAATGCGCCGCCCAAGGCGCTGGCGGGCAGCAGGCGCGAGTGCCCGGTGCCGAGCAGCAGGCGCACGGCGTGGGGAATCACCAGGCCGACAAATCCGATGGAGCCGACAATCGACACCATTACCGCCGTGACCAGTGCGGCGCAGGCCACCAGCACAAATTGCACGCGGCGCACCGGGATGCCCAGGGAGGCCGCCGAGTCGCTGCCGAAGGTAAACGCATCCAGCGCGCGCCGGTGCCACAGGCACACAGCAAGCCCTGCAACTGCCACCGGCACCGCCAGCCATACCGACGGCCAGCGCACCCCGCTGAGATTGCCGAGCAGCCAGAACATGATGCCGCGCGCCTGTTCGGAGCTGGCCGACTTGGTGATCAGGAACGCCGTCAGCGCATTGAACAGCTGCGAACCGGCGATGCCCGCGAGGATGATCTGCCCGGTGCCGCTGGCCGAACCACTGGCTCGCGCGAGCAGGATCACCAGCGCAAATGCGGCCATCGCACCGACAAAGGCTCCGGCCGACAGCGAGATCAAACCGCCGCCCACCCCGATCAACGCCACCAGCACCGCGCCCGTCGAGGCGCCGGCGCTGATGCCCAGCAGGTACGGATCGGCCAGCGGGTTGCGCAACAGCGATTGCAGAATTACCCCACAGGTGGCCAGCCCGGCGCCGCATGCGGCAGCGACCAGCGCGCGCGTGAGGCGGTAGTTCCACACCACGCCCTCATCGATCGGGTCCAGCACGTAGCCGGCGGCCCAGAGCTTGTTGGCCAGCACCTGCAGCACCACCTTAGGTGCGATGGCGGTTTCGCCGATGGCCACGCCGGCGAGCACGGCGATCATCAGCAGCGACAGGGCGAGTAGGGTGCGTATCATTTGGGCAAGTCGTAGCCATCGATGGCTGTCGCCAGTTGTTCCAGGCCATCGAACATACGGATGCTGGCCTGCAGCGCCAGGGCGTCGAGGATGATGATGCGGTTGTTTTTCACCGCGTCCATGTTGCGGGTGACCGGGTCACTGCGCAGGAAGGCAAGTTTCTTTTCATGGTCATCGGCGGGGTAGCGGCGGCGGTCCATGCGCGCGATCACCAAAAAGGTCGGGTTGGCCTTGGCAATGGTTTCCCAGCCAACGGCCGGCCATTCTTCATCGGACTGCACCACGTTGTGCAGCCCCAGGGTTTGCAGCATGAACTCGGGAATGCCCTTGTGGCCGGCCACGTAGGGGTCGCTGGCCATCTCCGAGCTGGAGAACCACACCAGCGCGCTGGCCTGCTTGAGGCCTTTGCCCTGCACGGTCGCGACGGATTTGGCCAAGCGCGCCTTGAGCTCGTCGTTCAGCTGTTGGCCGCGATCCTGTACGTCGAAAATCTGCGCCAGTTGGCTGATGCTTTTATAGATTGTCTCGATGCGAAACGGCTCCAGCCGCGTGCCGTCGGCGCCGACCAGGTTGTCCTTGCCTTCGCAGTCGGAGGGCAGCAGGTAGGTGGGGATCTTCAATTCGTGGAATTGCTCGCGGGTCCCGACCACGCCCTGCGGGCCGACCACCCATTCCAGCTCGGCAGCCACCAGCTGCGGGCGCTTGGCGATCACCGCCTCGAAACTGGGCTCGTTGTCAGCCAGGCGTTCGATTGTGTCGTTCTGTGCCTTGTACTGCGCCAGGACGCTGTTGAACCACAGCGAGGTGCCGACCACTTTATCGCCCACGCCGAGGGCGTAGAGCATTTCGGTGGCGGCCTGGCCGATGGTCACGCTGCGCGCGGGTGCCTGCTGGAAGGTGAGCGTGCTGCCGCAGTTCTGCACAGTCAGCGGGTACTCGGTGGGCGCGGCGTGGGCCAGGGCACAGAAGCCCAGGCCAGTGATCAGGGCGGTAACGCGTGGCAGCATGGGGCGATCTCCTTGAAACCGTACGTGGAACTGGGGAGGTACGGTCTGGAATTACGCCCTCGAACGCTGCGGGCCAGGCAGGCAAGGATGTCCTTCCCGGACACCCCGCCGGTTAGTGTTGGTGCTTGGGCCGGCAGGTCTCCTGACTGATGCGTCGTCGCCACGCTCCGGCCTTCCCGGACGAGGTCCAGTGGCATCAAGGAGCAGGCTCGGCACCTACAGTTGCGGGGGCAGTTCCGATTGGCGCGGCATACCGCGCTTCGGATTCCCTATTAGTCCCATTTGGGAACCGGCGCGGTATGGTAGTCGATCACGCGGTTGAGCGGGAGTTCTGACGGCGCGCGGTGAGAAGACTGCGGTAGCTCTTGTGGGATGGGTCTCCTATGATGCGCGGCCATGGACAGCCTTCACACAAGGAATACACAGTGAAATCATTCGTCGCCCTCGCCCTCATCGCCATGCTCGCCGGTTGCGCCACCCCGGGTAAAAGCGAAAAGCAGATTTTTGACGAAGCCGCCACCGCGCATGTCATGTCGCTGCCTTCCGGGGAAAACAGGGTGCGCTTGCACAGTGTGAAAATCCCCAGCCATGGTTTGATCGCCGACAACCTGGCCCTTGCCATGGCCGGTGGCGCCAATGCGATGTATCTGAAAGAAGAATTGTTGAAGGCCAAAAGCCTGGGCGACACCGGCTTTCTGATAATCGGCGCCAGCACTGTCGTTGACGTGGCCGTGATCGGCAACGCCTGTGAAGGGCTGGATCTGAAAGGTATGCAGATTTACTACTCGGGCACCGATGCGCAGAAGGATAAAGTGCGAACCGCGGTTGAAAAGACCCAGGCGCAGTTTTATTACATTAATGCGCAGTGAGGGTCTGGCAGTAGAGGCAGCCTTTTGGCAGTGAGTGGGCCAGTGCTCGCAAACGGTCTTGTACGGGTATGCGGACGTATCTTGCTCAGCAGGCTAAGCAGGCCAGACAGTCTAAGCAGGCCAAACAGTCTAAGCAGCCAAGCAGGCCAAGCAGGTTGAGCAGGTTGAGCAGGTTGAGCAGGTTATTGTGGTGAGCAGGCTTGCCCTGCGTTGGGCTGCGAAGCAGCCCTAAAACCTCACACCGCGGTTTGCCTGAAACGATGCGGTGGGATTCATGGGGGCGCTTCGCACCCCAACGCAGGGCAAGCCTGCTCACCACAACAACCCGTTGACATGGCCGTGATCGGCAACGCCTGTGATGGGTTGGATTTGAAAGGTATGCAGATTCACTACTCAGGCACCAATGCGTAGGCCCAGCAGGCTAATTGTGGTGAGCAGGCTTGCCCTGCGTTGGGCTGCGAAGCAGCCCTAAAACCTCACACCACGGATTTCCTGAAACGATGCGGTGGGATTCATGGGGGCGCTTCGCACCCCAACGCAGGGCAAGCCTGCTCACCACGACAAGCCTGCTCACCACGACCAGGCGGCTCGCCACGAAAGCTGGCAGTCGTGCTGATCCGGCTTACTTGCGATCCAGCCAAACTGTCTGCGCGTTGCAGAACTCCCGCACGCCGAAGTGCGACAACTCGCGCCCGAAGCCGCTCTTTTTCACCCCACCAAATGCCACCCGAGGGTCGGACACGCTGAACGCGTTGACGAAGATCCCGCCGGTTTCCAGCTGGTTGGCGATCTCCCGCGCCTTGGCTGCGTCAGTGGTAAAGATGCTCGCGGTCAGGCCGAACTCGCTGTCGTTGGCCAGGGCCACGGCGTGGTCGGCGTCGCGGGCGGTGATGATCGAGGCTACCGGGCCGAACAGTTCCTGCTTGAACGAAGTCATCTGGTCGGTGACACCCGCCAGCACGGTCGGCGCGTAGTAGTTGCCGGCACCCGGTACTTTGTCACCGCCCAGCAGCAAGGTTGCGCCTTCTTCCAGGGTCGCCTGGACCTGGCCGTGCAACTCGTCACGCAGGTCGAAGCGCGCCATCGGGCCGACATAGGTGTGGGGCGAGGTCGGATCGCCCATCACCAACGCACGGCTGGCTTCGAGGAATTTCGCGGTGAACGCTTCCACCACGCCTGCTTCGATGATCAGGCGCTTGGCGGCGGCGCAGACTTGGCCGCTGTTCTGGAAGCGACCGATCACGGCAGCCTGCACGGCGGCGTCGAGGTCGGCGTCGTTGAGCACGATGAACGGGTCGGAGCCGCCCAGTTCCAACACGCATTTTTTCAATGCAGCACCCGCCTGGGAACCGATGGCGATGCCGGCACGCACGCTGCCGGTGAGGGTCACGGCGGCGATGCGGGGGTCGGCGATGGCTTTGGATACGCCATCCTGGGTCACGTTGAGCACTTCGAACAGGCCTTCAGCGAAGCCGGCTTTGTCGAACGCGGCTTTCATCAGGTAGGCGCTGCCCATTACGTTCGGCGCGTGTTTGAGTACATAGGTGTTGCCGGCGAGCATGGTCGGTACGGCACCGCGCAGCACTTGCCAGACCGGGAAGTTCCACGGCATCACGGCGAGGATCGGGCCCAGCGGGCGGTATTCGATCTGGGCGCTGCCGTTGTCGACCAGGGTCGGCTCCGGGGCCAGCATGGCCGGGCCGTGGGCGGCGTACCATTCGGCGAGTTGCGCACATTTTTCGATTTCGGCCCGCGCCTGGGCGATGGGCTTGCCCATTTCCAGGGTGATCATCTGCGCCATGTCTTCGGCTTGCTCGCGCAGGGCGCCAGCCAGGGCCAGCAGCAGCTCGGCACGCTGGCTCACCGGCTGGCGGCGCCAGGTGCGGAAGGCACCGGTGGCCCGGTCGAGGGCGGCGTCCAGTTGTGCTGCAGTTTCGTAAGGGTAGCTGCCGACCGTCTCGCCATTGGCGGGGTTGATCGACAGGGCGTGGGTCTGGTGAGAAATAGCGTTCATGGCACCGTCCGGCTGAATGAGTGGAATGAGTCCAGCCTACGGGGCTGCATCTTTTCTGGAAACTGAATAATATTAAGCAATACGTTCACGATTGGAGAATGATTTGGACCTGGTGCAGCTGGAAATCTTCAAGGCCGTTGCCGAGCAGGGCAGCATCAGTGCCGCCGCGCAGGTGATTCATCGGGTGCCGTCGAACCTGACCACGCGCATCAAGCAACTGGAGCAGGACCTGGGAGTGGAGTTGTTTATCCGCGAGAAGAGCCGCCTGCGCCTGTCACCGGCCGGCTGGAATTTCCTCGGCTACGCGCGGCGCATTCTCGATCTGGTCCAAGAGGCGCGTGCCACCGTGGCGGGGGAGGAGCCTCAGGGCGCATTTGCCCTCGGCTCGCTGGAAAGTACTGCGGCAGTGCGCATTCCGGCATTGCTGGCGGCGTATAACCAGAAGCACGCCAAGGTCGAGCTGGACCTGAGCACCGGGCCGTCGGGCACGATGATCGAGGGCGTACTCTCGGGGCGCCTGGCGGCGGCGTTTGTCGATGGGCCGGTGCTGCACGCGACCCTGGAAGGCGTGGCGGTGTTCGAGGAGGAGATGGTGGTGATCGCGCCATTGCACCACGCGCCGATCACGCGCGGCCAGGATGTGAACGGGGAGAGCATCTACACCTTTCGCTCGAATTGTTCCTACCGGCACCACTTCGAGCGCTGGTTTTCACAGGATGGCGCGGTGCCGGGGCGGATCTTCGAGATGGAGTCGTACCACGGCATGCTTGCCTGCGTCAGCGCCGGTGCCGGGCTGGCGCTCATGCCGCGCAGCATGCTGGAGAGCATGCCGGGGTTTGCGGCGGTGAGTGTGTGGCCGCTTGCGGACTCGTTCCGCATCCTGAATACCTGGCTGATCTGGCGCCGAGGCACGGTGTCGCAGAGCCTGAACAGCTTCGTGAAGCTGCTGGAAGAACGCGTAGTTCCCTTGTAGGAGCTGGCTTACCAGCCCCAACAGGGCGTGTCAGCCGCCAAATTGCAGGGTGCCCATGGCCAGCTTGGCCATGATAGCTGTCGCGCCGAGCTGCACCAGCCACAGTGCCAACCCGCCGAGGAACACCCCCAGGGCCACTTGCAGCACCAGGCTTTTCTGGCGCTTGGCTTGCGGCGCGCGCGGGGTGTAGTCATGCAGTTCGTCGCGGTCGGCGCGCAGGTCCAGGTCGTCGTTTCTCATAAGGCTCTCACAGCAAAGGGGCAGTCAGGGTTCAGTCTAGGGGCTGAGTGTTGCGGCCAGTGAATTTTTTGCAAGCCCGCTCGCCACAGCCAATAAAAAAGGGGAAGCCCGTGAATGGCTTCCCCCTCGTCACAGCCGTTTGAGGTTTACAGCACCTGAACAATCGCCTTCGTCACGGCACCAATGTTCGACTGGTTCAACGCTGCCACGCAGATACGCCCGGTATCCAGCGCGTAGATGCCAAACTCGGTGCGCAAGCGGGTGACTTGCTCAACGGTCAGGCCGGAGTAGGAGAACATCCCGCGCTGGCGACCGACGAAGCTGAAGTCGTGGCCCGGAGCAGCCTTGGCCAGTTCGGCGACCATCTGCTCGCGCATGCCACGGATGCGCAGGCGCATTTCAGCCAGTTCGGCTTCCCACTGGGCGCGCAGCTCAGGGTTGTTCAGCACCGCAGCCACAATTGCCGCGCCGTGGGTCGGCGGGTTGGAGTAGTTGGTGCGGATCACACGCTTGACCTGGGACAGGATGCGCGCGCTTTCTTCCTTGGATTCGCTGACGATCGACAGCGCGCCCACACGTTCGCCGTACAGCGAGAACGACTTGGAGAACGAGCTGGACACAAAGAAGGTCAGGCCCGATTCAGCGAACAGGCGCACCGCCGCGGCGTCTTCGTGGATGCCGTCGCCAAAGCCTTGGTAGGCCATGTCGAGGAATGGCACGAGGTTCTTGGCCTTGACCACGTCCAGCACGTTTTGCCAGTCGGCCGGGCTCAGGTCGACGCCGGTCGGGTTGTGGCAGCACGCGTGCAGCACCACGATGGACTGTGGTGGCAGGGCGTTGAGGTCTTCGAGCAGGCCGGCACGGTTCACGTCGTGGGTGGCGGCGTCGTAGTAGCGGTAGGTCTGTACCGGGAAGCCGGCTTTTTCGAACAGCGCCTGGTGGTTTTCCCAGCTTGGGTCGCTGATGGCGACGACAGCGTTGGGCAGCAGTTGCTTGAGGAAGTCCGCGCCGATCTTCAGGGCGCCGGTGCCGCCAACCGCTTGGGCGGTGATGACGCGGCCGGCGCTCAGCAGCGGCGACTCAGCGCCGAACAGCAGTTTCTGCACGGCCTGGTCGTAAGCCACGATGCCGTCGATCGGCAAGTAGCCACGGGCGGCATGTTGCGCCACGCGAATGGCTTCCGCTTCGGCAACGGCACGCAAGAGTGGAATTTTCCCCTCCTCGTTGCAGTAAACGCCCACGCCAAGGTTGACCTTGGTGGTTCGTGTATCGGCGTTGAATGCTTCGTTGAGGCCCAGGATTGGATCGCGTGGTGCCATTTCGACAGCGGAGAACAGGCTCATTTTTGCGGCAGCTCTTTGGGGGAAAGGAGGGACGTGTCGCGCTCCAGCCGAATGCACTAGAGCGGTGCACAAACGGGGAGCTAGTATAGAGGCCATCACCGCCAAGGGCGACAGCCGAAACGGCTTTTCGGCCAAGTTTTTCGGTTTATTTGCCCACCGTTAGTCGTATTGCAACATTGCTCTCGGACGGCAGGTCAGATGATTGCCTTGAAACCCGCCACATTCGCCACCACTTCTACGGCTATCATGGTTTTTTCCTACGGCCCGCTCTGAATCTTCGCGGGTTGTGGTCTTATTCGTCCCCGACGGGTTTACAGTCTGGGGTGACTCCAAGAGGTACGTTATGTCGGATTTCCAACTAGTCACCCGCTTTGAACCTGCTGGCGACCAGCCCGAGGCCATTCGCCAGATGGTCGAAGGCATCGAGGCCGGCCTGGCGCACCAGACCTTGCTCGGGGTGACCGGTTCAGGCAAGACCTTCAGCATCGCCAACGTGATCGCGCAGATCAACCGTCCCACCTTGGTGCTGGCGCCGAACAAGACCCTGGCCGCGCAGTTGTATGGCGAGTTCAAGGCGTTCTTCCCGAACAACGCGGTGGAGTACTTCGTTTCCTACTACGACTACTACCAGCCCGAAGCCTATGTGCCGTCCTCCGATACCTTTATCGAGAAGGACGCCTCGATCAACGACCACATCGAGCAGATGCGACTGTCGGCAACCAAGGCGCTGCTGGAGCGCAAGGACGCGATCATCGTCACCACGGTGTCGTGCATCTACGGCCTGGGCAGCCCGGAAACCTATCTGAAGATGGTGCTGCACGTCGATCGCGGCGACAAACTCGACCAGCGCGCCTTGCTGCGCCGCCTGGCGGACCTGCAATACACCCGCAACGACATGGACTTTGCCCGCGCCACCTTCCGCGTGCGCGGCGATGTGATCGACATCTACCCGGCCGAATCCGACCTGGAAGCGATCCGCATCGAGCTGTTCGATGATGAAGTCGAGAGCCTGTCGGCCTTTGACCCGTTGACCGGCGAAGTCATCCGCAAGCTGCCGCGTTTTACCTTCTATCCGAAAAGCCACTACGTGACGCCACGCGAAACCCTGCTGGGCGCCATCGAAGGCATCAAGACCGAGCTGGCCGAGCGCCTCGAATACCTGCGCTCCAACAACAAGCTGGTGGAAGCCCAGCGCCTGGAGCAGCGCACCCGTTTCGACCTGGAGATGATCCTGGAGCTGGGCTACTGCAACGGCATCGAAAACTACTCGCGCTACCTCTCGGGCCGCGAATCCGGTGCGCCTCCGCCGACGCTGTACGACTACCTGCCGGCCGACGCGCTGCTGGTGATCGACGAATCCCACGTCAGCGTGCCGCAGGTCGGCGCCATGTATAAGGGTGACCGTTCGCGTAAAGAGACCCTGGTGGAATACGGTTTCCGCCTGCCGTCGGCGCTGGACAACCGGCCCATGCGTTTTGACGAATGGGAAAGCATCAGCCCGCAGACCATCTTCGTGTCGGCAACGCCGGGCAACTACGAGGCCGAGCATGCGGGCCGTGTGATCGAGCAACTGGTGCGCCCGACCGGCCTGGTCGACCCGGAAATTGAAATCCGCCCGGCGCTGACCCAGGTCGACGACCTGCTTTCGGAAATCACCAAGCGCGTGGCCCTCGAAGAGCGCGTATTGGTCACTACGCTGACCAAGCGCATGTCCGAAGACTTGACCGACTACCTGGCCGACCACGGCGTGCGCGTGCGTTACCTGCACTCGGACATCGATACCGTGGAGCGCGTGGAAATCATCCGCGACCTGCGCCTCGGCACCTTTGATGTGCTGGTGGGCATCAACCTGCTGCGTGAAGGCCTGGACATGCCGGAAGTGTCGCTGGTGGCGATCCTCGATGCCGACAAGGAGGGCTTCCTGCGTTCCGAGCGTTCGCTGATCCAGACCATCGGCCGCGCGGCGCGTAACCTCAACGGCCGGGCGATTCTCTACGCGGACCGCATCACCGGGTCCATGGAGCGCGCGATTGGCGAGACCCAGCGGCGTCGCGACAAGCAGATTGCGTTCAACCTGGAAAATGGCATCACCCCCAAGGGCGTGTTCAAGGATGTCGCCGACATCATGGAAGGCGCCACGGTGCCCGGCTCGCGCAGCAAGAAGCGCAAGGGCATGGCCAAGGCTGCCGAGGAAAGCGCCAAGTACGAAAACGAACTGCGCTCGCCGAGTGAGATCACCAAGCGCATCCGGCAGCTGGAAGAGAAGATGTACCAGCTCGCGCGGGACCTGGAGTTCGAGGCTGCGGCGCAGACGCGTGATGAGATCGGCAAGTTGCGTGAGCGTCTGCTGGCTGTTTGAGGTGCAGCGGCTGGAAGGGCCTCATCGCAGGCAAGCCAGCTCCCACAGTTGACTGCGTTCGCCTGGGCGACGCACTTAACTGTGGGAGCTGTACCCGCTCGTGCGGGACCTGGAGTTTGAGGCAGCAGCGCAGACGCGTGATGAGATCGGCAAGTTGCGTGAGCGCTTGTTGGCTGTTTGAGGTGTAGCGTCTGGAAGGGCCTCATCGCAGGCAAGCCAGCTCCCACAGTTGACCGCGTTCGCCTGGACGACGCTTTCACTGTGGGAGCTAGCTTGCCTGCGAAGGCGGCGACTCGGTCTAATGCGCTTCCCCCGCCTTGAGCCCCGCCGGCAACGCCTTGGTCAACAATATCGCCAGCATGCTGATCCCCAGCGCCAGACCGACAAAATGAAACGCATCGTTATAGGCCATGATCTGCGCCTGCTGGTGCGCAATCTCACTCAATTTGCCCAATGCCGCCGTCTCGTTGCCGAACTTCTCGGTCAGTGTCGCCATCCGCTCCGCCACCTGCGGATTGGTCGGCACGATCGCCTCGCGTAGATAATCGAAGTAGGTCTTGGTGCGCGCATCCAGCAAGGTTGCCAGCAGCGCAATGCCGATGGCGCCGCCGAGGTTGCGCAGGATGTTGAACAGGCTCGACGCCGAGCCCGCGTCCTGGGGCAGGATGTAGGCGGTGGCGATCAGCGAGATGGTCACCATGATCAGCGGCTGGCCGAGGGCGCGGATGATCTGGATCTGGTTGAACTGGCTGCCGGCGAAGTCCGGGTTGAGCACCCCCGAGGAAAAACTCGCCAGGCCGAACAGGCCAAAGCCTAGCGTGCACAGCCACTTGGGCGAGACGTACTTCATCAGCTTAGGCACCAGCGGAATCAGGAACAACTGGGGCACGCCCATCCACATGATCACTTCGCCGATCTGCAGCGCGTTGTAGTTCTGGATCTGCGCCAGGTACAGCGGCAGCAGGTAGATCGAGCCATACAGCCCCACACCCATGCCCAGGCTGGAAATGCTCGAGAGGCCGAAATTACGGTTGGCCAGGATGCCCAGGTTGATCAGTGGGTTGGGCTTGGACAGTTGCACGATGACAAAGGTGATCAGGCTGAGCAGCGCGACGCTGCCAAGGCTGACGATCAGGCTCGATTCAAGCCAGTCCTTGCGATGACCCTCTTCCAGAAATACCTGCAAACAGCCCAGGCCAATGGCCAGGGTGACGATGCCGAGGTAGTCGGTGCTTTTCAGCAAATCCCAATTCGACGGCTTTTTCTCCAGGCCATAGAGCAGCCCGGCGATCATCACCAGGCCCGGTGGCACGTTGATGTAGAAAATATACTCCCAGCCCCAGTTTTCGGTGAGCCAACCGCCGATGGTCGGGCCGATGGACGGGGCGAAAGTGGCCGTCATCGCGAACATCGCCATGCCTTTGGCGCGGTGATGCTCGGGCAGCTTGATCAAGGTGAGGGTGAACGCCAGCGGGATCAGCGCACCGCCCGTGAAGCCCTGCAAGGCGCGGAACACGATCATGCTTTCCAGGCTCCAGGCCATGGAGCACATCAATGAGGCGATCAGGAAGCCCACCGACACCCACACGGCCAGGCGCCGTGCCGAGAGCAACTGCACCAGCCAGGCGGTGAGGGGGATCATGATGATTTCGGCGACGAGGTAGGAGGTGGAAATCCACGAGCCTTCTTCCAGCGTGGCTGACAGCGCACCCTGGATATCCTTGAGCGACGAGTTGGTGATCTGGATGTCGAGCACGGCCATGAAGGCGCCGAGCATCACGCTCATCACCGCGATCCAGTCGCGCCGGGTCGGTTCGCCGACCGGGCGCAGCAGTTGATCACCGGCCATCGGGCTGGTCTTTGATGTTCACTTTGACGGTGACAGACATGCCAGGGCGAATCTTGCCCTGCAGCGGGTTATCCGGCGCAAACGTCAGCTTTACCGGAATGCGTTGGACGACTTTGGTGAAGTTGCCGGTGGCATTGTCCGGCGGCAACAGGCTGAACTGGGCCCCGGAGGCGGCGAACAGGCTGTCGACCCGCGCCGCGATGGGCGTGTCGCCATAGGCATCGAAGGTCAGCTCGGCGTGTTGCCCCGGTTGCATATGGCCGATCTGGGTTTCCTTGAAGTTGGCCTGGATCCAGATGTCCTGGTCGGGGACGATTGATAGCAGATAGGCGCCGGCCTGCACGTATTGGCCATTGCGCGCGGCGCGCTGGCCGACCAGGCCGCTGATCGGCGCGTGGATTTCGCTGCGGGTCAGGTTGAGTTCGGCCTGGGCAAGGTCGGTCTTCGCGTTGACGATCATGGCGTCGAGGCGCTTGATCTCGGCGTTCAGGGCATTCACCTGCTGGCGCTGGCCCTGCAGATCGGCCTCGGCCATGCTCACCTGGGAGCGGGCGATGTGGTTGTCGGCGGAGAGGGTGGTCACGCGTTCTTCCGAGACGTAGCCGGGCCCGCGCAGGGTTTGCGCGCGCGACAAGTCAATCTGCGAGCGCCCCAGGCTGGCCTGGCTGGACGCGACCTTGGCCGCGCCGGCGGCAATCAGGCTGGCTTGCTGGGTGAGCTTGCTCTGCGCCTGGACGCGCTCGGCTTCACGCATGGCCAGGGCGGCGTTGGCGCGGTCAACGGCCAGGTGGAAGTCATCGCCTTCGAGCTTCACCAGCAACTGGCCTTTTTGCACGTGCTCGTTGTCGCCGACCAGCACCTCGACAATCCGCGCGCCCAGTTGGCTCGACACACGGGTGATTTCGCCCTGCACGTAGGCGTTGTCGGTGCTTTCATAGAAGCGGCCCCTGAAGAACCACTGGGCGAAGAAACCCAGGGCAATCAGGGTCACGATAAACACAAAGATAAACAGGCGGCGTTTGAGTGGGGCAGGCATGGGCAGGATGTCTGTAACAAGAGGTAATGGAATATAGCCAGCCGCGCATCTGGCAAATAGCCATGGCACGCCTCCAGACCGAAGCTTGGCCACTATGCCCTTGTGCTGGAGCCGGGGTGCCTGGGGCTGTTACCATTCGCCCCTTGTTTCAATTTCAGTTATATCGCCCATTCGAGACCTGCCATGACCACCGTCCGCACGCGCATCGCGCCATCGCCTACTGGGGATCCCCACGTCGGCACTGCCTACATCGCCTTGTTCAACTACTGCTTTGCCAAGCAGCACGGCGGTGAATTCATCCTGCGGATCGAAGACACCGACCAACTGCGTTCGACCCGCGAGTCGGAACAGCAGATTTTCGATGCCTTGCGCTGGTTGGGCATTACCTGGGCAGAAGGCCCGGACGTTGGCGGCCCGCACGGCCCGTATCGCCAGAGCGAGCGCAGCGACATCTACAAGCAATACACCCAGCAACTGGTCGACATGGGCCACGCGTTCCCGTGCTTCTGCACCGCCGAAGAACTCGACCAGATGCGTGCCGAGCAACAGGCCCGTGGCGAAACCCCGCGCTACGACGGCCGTGCACTGCTGCTGTCGAAGGAAGAAGTGGCCCGCCGCCTGGCCGCTGGCGAGCCGCATGTTATCCGCATGAAAGTGCCGAGCGAAGGCGTGTGCGTGGTGCCGGACATGCTGCGCGGTGACGTCGAGATCCCGTGGGACCGCATGGACATGCAGGTGCTGATGAAGACCGACGGCCTGCCGACGTACTTCCTCGCCAACGTGGTCGACGACCACCTGATGGGCATCACCCACGTGCTGCGTGGCGAAGAGTGGTTGCCGTCGGCGCCCAAATTGATCCTGCTCTACGAGTACTTCGGCTGGGAGCAGCCGCAGCTGTGCTACATGCCGCTGCTGCGTAACCCGGACAAGAGCAAGCTGTCCAAGCGCAAGAACCCGACCTCGGTGACCTTCTACGAGCGCATGGGCTTCATGCCGGAAGCGATGCTCAACTACCTGGGCCGCATGGGCTGGTCGATGCCGGACGAGCGCGAGAAGTTCTCGCTGCAGGAAATGGTCGACAACTTTGACCTGTCCCGCGTGTCGCTGGGCGGGCCGATCTTCGATATCGAGAAGCTGTCCTGGCTCAATGGCCAATGGCTGCGTGACTTGCCGGTGGAAGAGTTCGCCAGCCGTGTGCAGCAGTGGGCGTTGAACCCTGAGTACATGATGAAGATCGCGCCGCTGGTGCAGGGCAGGGTGGAGACGTTCAGCCAGGTCGCGCCCCTGGCCAGTTTCTTCTTTGCCGGCGGCGTGAACCCGGATCCCAAGCTGTTTGAATCCAAGAAGCTTTCGGGCGACCAGGTTCGCCAGCTGATGCAGTTGATCCTGTGGAAGCTGGAAAGCCTGCGCCAGTGGGAGAAGGATGCAATTACCGCGACAATCCAGGCGGTGGTCGAGTCTCTCGAGCTGAAATTGCGCGATGCGATGCCGCTGATGTTTGCCGCGATCACCGGGCAGGCCAGCTCGGTGTCGGTGCTCGATGCAATGGAAATTCTCGGCCCGGACCTGACGCGTTTCCGTCTGCGCCAAGCCCTTGATTTGCTTGGTGGTGTTTCGAAGAAAGAAAACAAGGAATGGGAAAAGCTGCTGGGCGCTATCGCTTAAGCAACGAGCGGTAACGTTAAAACCCCGGTTTTCCGGGGTTTTAACGGTAAGTGATTGTTATCCCGGCAAAAAATTTTGAAAATTGTTGAAAATAAATTTGACAGCCTTTCAAACCGCCATTAAGATTCGCCCCGTCCTCACCGATGAGGGGCTATAGCTCAGCTGGGAGAGCGCTTGCATGGCATGCAAGAGGTCAACGGTTCGATCCCGTTTAGCTCCACCAATTTACAGGTTCAAGGTCTGGCCACACCGTCCTTGAATCGATCAGGTCTCAGCCCTGATCTGTTGTACAGAAGGTTTTGTCCCCTTCGTCTAGTGGCCTAGGACACCGCCCTTTCACGGCGGTAACAGGGGTTCGAGTCCCCTAGGGGACGCCA
>NZ_JBWKPG010000005.1:0-159459 GCF_059418125.1 Pseudomonas sp. GW821-FHT09C08
TTGTTTACCAAGGAGTTTTCCGTTTCGACTGCGCCGGAAGTGGGGCGAATTATAGACTTCCAGAATCTGCCGTCAACACCTTTTTTTCACATTTCTGTCATATCGGTCAAAAAGCCCCCAAAAACGCGAAAGCCGGCCCCAAGGGGCCGGCTTTCTAGTTACCCAGCCTTACAGGCTAGGGAAGGCAAACTGCGACGCTTCATGACTGGCGCGCTGCGGCCAACGCTGGGTAATCGCCTTGCGACGGGTATAGAAGCGCACGCCATCCGGCCCATAGGCATGCAAGTCGCCAAACAGCGAACGCTTCCAGCCACCAAAGCTGTGATACGCCACCGGCACCGGCAATGGAACGTTCACACCGACCATGCCCACTTCAATCTCGTCACAGAACAGCCGGGCCGCTTCACCGTCGCGAGTGAAGATGCACGTGCCATTACCGTATTCGTGATCGTTGATCAGTTGCATCGCCGCTTCCAGGCTGCTCACCCGGACCACGCACAGCACCGGCCCGAAGATCTCTTCCTTATAGATACGCATCTCAGGCGTCACGCGGTCGAACAGGCTACCGCCCAGGAAGAAGCCCTCTTCATGCCCGGCAACACTCAAACCACGCCCGTCGACCACCAGCTCAGCGCCCGACGCCACGCCGTCTTCTATATAGCCACTGACTTTATCCCGTGCCTGCCCCGTCACCAACGGCCCCATATCCAGGCCGCAGGATGTGCCCGCACCAATCTTCAGCGCCTTGACCTGCGGTACCAGTTTGGCGATCAACGCATCCGCCACCTGATCACCCACGCACACCGCCACCGAGATCGCCATGCAACGCTCGCCACACGAACCATAGGCCGCGCCCATCAACGCGCTGACCGCGTTATCCAGGTCCGCATCCGGCATCAACACCGCATGGTTCTTCGCGCCGCCCAGGGCTTGGACGCGCTTGCCGCGCTTGGTCGCCTCGGCATAGATGTATTCGGCAATCGGCGTCGAACCGACAAAGCTCAGCGCCTTGACTTCCGGTGCCTCGATCAACGCATCCACCGCGCCCTTGTCGCCGTGCACCACGCTCAGCACGCCTTTGGGCAAACCGGCTTCCTGCAGCAGTTGTGCAATCAGCAGCGTCGAACTCGGGTCGCGTTCGGACGGCTTGAGGATGAAACAGTTACCGCAGACGATCGCCAGTGGGTACATCCACAGCGGCACCATCGCCGGGAAGTTGAACGGGGTGATGCCCGCCACCACACCCAACGGCTGGAAGTCCGACCACGCATCAATGTTCGGCCCGACGTTGCGGCTGTACTCACCCTTGAGAATTTCCGGCGCCGAGCACGCGTACTCAACGTTCTCGATCCCGCGCTTGAGCTCACCGGCAGCATCTTCCAGCGTCTTGCCGTGCTCTTCACTGATCAACTGCGAAATGCGTGCTTCGTTCTGCTCCAGCAATTGCTTGAACCGGAACATCACCTGGGCGCGCTTGGCCGGCGGAGTATTACGCCAGGCTGGAAACGCCGCCTTGGCCGAGTCGATCGCCTGTTGAATGGTTTCACGGCTGGCCAACGGCACCTGGTGAATGACTTGGCCGGTGGATGGGTTGTAGACGTCGGCACTTCGACCGCTGTCGTTGACCAACTCACCGTTGATCAAATGCTGGATAAGGCTCATGCAGGGCTCCTGAAAAGTTGTTCTATATAGAAGGAGAAATCAGTCGATCTTGTTCAGCACTTCGCCGACCGCATCGAACAGACGATCCAGGTCCTGCGGCTTGCTGTTGAAGGTTGGCCCGAACTGCAGGGTGTCACCGCCAAAGCGCACGTAGAAACCGGCCTTCCACAACGCCATGCCGGCCTCGAATGGACGCACGATCGCATCACCGTCACGCGGGGCAATCTGGATCGCACCGGCCAGGCCATAGTTACGGATGTCGATCACGTTCTTGCTGCCCTTCAAGCCGTGCAGCGCATTCTCAAAGTGCGGGGCGACTTCGGCTACGCTCTGCACCAGGTTTTCCTTCTGCAGCAGGTCCAATGCCGCAAGGCCGGCAGCGCAGGCTACCGGGTGCGCCGAGTAGGTGTAGCCGTGAGGGAATTCCACCGCGTACTCAGGCGTCGCCTGGTTCATGAAGGTCTGATAGATCTCGCTGCTGGCAATCACCGCGCCCATCGGGATCGCGCCGTTGGTGACTTGCTTGGCGATGCACATCAGGTCCGGGGTCACACCGAAGCTGTCGGCGCCGAACATTGAGCCGGTACGGCCGAAACCGGTGATCACTTCGTCGAACACCAAGAGGATGTTGTGCTGGTCGCAAATCTCACGCAGACGCTTGAGGTAGCCCTGTGGCGGTACCAGCACGCCGGCGGAACCGGCCATCGGCTCGACAAACACGGCGGCGATGTTCGACGCGTCATGCAATTCGATCAGTTTGAGCAGCTCATCGGCCAAGGCAATCCCGCCCTGCTCCGGCATGCCACGCGAGAACGCATTGCTCGCCAGCAAGGTGTGCGGCAGATGGTCAACATCCATCAAGCCCTGGCCAAACAGTTTACGGTTGCCGTTGACGCCGCCCAGGCTGGTGCCGGCGATGTTTACCCCGTGGTAACCACGGGCGCGGCCGATCATCTTGGTCTTGGTGGCCTGGCCCTTCAGGCGCCAGTAGGCACGCACCATCTTCACCGCCGTGTCGGCGCACTCGGAACCGGAGTCGGTGAAGAACACGTGGTTGAGGTTGCCCGGGGTCAGATCGGTGATCTTTTCTGCCAGCTGGAAAGACAACGGATGACCGTATTGGAAGCCCGGGGAGTAGTCCAAGGTGCCCAACTGCTTGGCGACGGCTTCCTGGATTTCCTTGCGGGTGTGCCCGGCGCCACAGGTCCACAGGCCCGACAGCGAATCGTAGACCTTGCGACCCTTGTCATCCGTCAGCCAACTGCCCTCGGCGGCGACGATCAGCCGTGGGTCACGCTGGAAGTTACGGTTGGCCGTGTAGGGCATCCAGTGCGCATCCAACTTCAGTTGGCTGGCCAGGGACGAAGGGGCGTTTTCGGGCATGTTCATCAGCAAAACCTCGCAGGGCAAAAGGCAGCGTCGGGATTGAAAAGCGTTGTTGCAGCTAAATTGCCACGAGGATAAAGTCGGTGAAATCCAACTCTTCTAACCTTCAGTCAGGCCTTTACTAAACTATGAGCAGCCGTCGACCCGATCCTCTGGCCCAAGTCAGCGACTTCGATATTCGCCTGCTGCGCATCTTTCGCAGCGTGGTCGAGTGCGGCGGCTTTTCGGCGGCGGAGACCGTACTCGGTATCGGCCGCTCCGCGATCAGCCAGCAGATGAGCGACCTGGAGCAGCGGCTCGGATTAAGACTCTGTCAGCGCGGCCGCGCCGGTTTTTCCCTTACCGAAGAGGGCCGCGAGGTCTACCAATCGGCGCTGCAGCTATTAAGTGCCCTGGAAAGCTTTCGCACCGAGGTCAACGGCCTGCACCAGCACCTGCGCGGTGAGTTGATCATCGGCCTGACCGACAACCTGGTCACCCTGCCCCACATGCGCATCACGCACGCGTTGGCGCAGTTGAAGGAACGCGGCCCGGACGTGCAGATCCAGATCCGCATGATCGCGCCCAATGAAGTTGAACAAGGAGTACTCGACGGCCGCTTGCACGTCGGCGTGGTGCCCCAGGCCAGCGCCCTCTCCGGCCTCGAATACCAGCCGTTGTACAGCGAACGCTCGCTGCTCTACTGCGCCGTCGGCCACCCGCTGTTCTATGCCGATGACAAGCAACTCGACGACGCGCGCATCGACACCCAGGACGCCATCGCCCCCACCTTCCGCCTGCCCGCCGAGATCCAGGCTCATTACCAGGCGCTCAACTGCACCGCCAGCGCCTCCGACCGCGAGGGCATGGCGTTCCTGATTCTGACCGGTCGCTACATCGGCTACCTGCCCGACCACTACGCCAGCCTGTGGGTGCAACAAGGCCGACTGCGCGCGCTGAAACCGACTACACGTTTTTACGATTTGAGCCTCGCATCGGTCACGCGCAAGGGACGTCGCCCTCATTTGGTGCTGGAAAGTTTCCTGGAAAGCCTGGCAGCAACGCGCTAACTCGGGGCCTGCGCAAAAAGCTGAGCAGTTGGACAGTTTTTTGCAAGGGCACGAGGACCTTGAACCGTCCGCCTCGAGTTGCCCGCCATGCCACCAGAATCCACCAGCCCCAGTGACCTGATCTACGGCCTGAATGACCGACCGAAACCGCTGCCCTCCCTGCTGGCCGCCTTGCAACATGTGTTGGCCGCTTTCGTCGGCATCATCACCCCGCCGCTGATCATCGGGTCCACGCTGGGCCTTACCGCCCACTTGCCCTACCTGATCAGCATGGCTTTGATGGTGTCCGGCGTAGGAACCTTCATCCAGGCCCGCAGGCCATTCGGCATTGGCGCCGGGATGATCTGCCTGCAGGGCACCAGCTTTGCGTTTCTCGGCGCAGTGTTGTCCGCAGGGTTCCTGGTCAAGCAACGTGGCGGCAGCCCGGAAGACATCCTGGCGATGATCTTCGGTGTGTGCTTTTTCGGCGCGGCTGTGCAAATCGTGTTGAGTCGTTTCATCGGCCAGTTGCGCCGGGTCATCACCCCGTTGGTCACCGGGATTGTCATCACGCTGATCGGCATCAGCCTGATCAAGGTCGGCATCACGGATTTGGGCGGCGGCTTCAATGCCCCGGACTTCGGCGCCCCGACCAACCTGGCGCTGGGCCTGTTCGTGGTACTGACGATCATCCTGCTCAATCGCTCCAACACGCCGTGGGTGCGCCTCTCGGCCATCATTATCGGGTTGGCCCTCGGCAGCCTGGCGGCATGGTTCAGTGGCAAGCTGGTGCCACACGCCCTGCCCGATTTGCCTCTGGTCAGCCTGCCGATACCGTTTCGCTTCGGCTTCAACTTCGACTGGAGCGCATTCCTGCCAATCGCGCTGATTTATCTGATCAGCAGTATCGAAACCGTGGGCGACCTCACGGCCAACTGCATGATCGCCCGTCAACCCATCAGCGGCCCTGCTTATATAAGCCGGCTTAAAGGCGGCGTGCTCGGCGATGGCGTCAGCTGCATGATCGCCGCCACCTTCAGCGCCTTCCCCAACACCACATTTGCGCAGAACAACGGCGTGATCCAACTCACTGGCGTGGCCAGCCGTTACGTCGGGCTGTACATCGGCGTGGTGCTGTTCGCCCTGGGCCTGTTCCCGTTGATTGGCGCGGTGCTGCAGCAGATCCCCAAGCCGGTGCTGGGCGGTGCGACCCTGGTGATGTTCGGCAGCGTGGCCGCCGCCGGCGTGCGCATCCTGGCCCAGGCGCCGCTGGACCGGCGCAGCATGCTGATCATCGCCACTTCATTCGGCGTCGGCCTGGGCATTGCCGCCCAACCCAACCTGCTGCACTTGATGCCCGTCCTGGTGCAGAACCTGTTCGACTCGGCCATCATCAGCGGCGGGCTGACGGCGATTGTGTTGTGCCTATTACTGCCGGAAACCAAAGCGACCTCGGTTGCCGCAAACCGCGCGTCGGAAAGCGACAGCCTGGAACCGCTTTGACGGTTTTATTGCATCGGGACTTGTCTGAGGCTTGAGGGTGGGTTATCTGTGCACACGTCGCCATCATCGATCAGCACGGAAACCTCCATGAGCCTCGAAGTTCCTGCCCACAGCAACCCCGCCGGTAAACCCGCCAGCCGCATTCGGCAAAAGAACGAACAAGCGATTCTCCAGGCTGCTGAAGATGAGTTCGCGCGCCATGGCTACAAAGGCACCAGCATGAATACGATTGCCGCGAGCGCCGGGCTGCCCAAGGCCAACCTGCATTACTACTTCACCAATAAACTGGGCCTGTATATCGCGGTGCTCAGCAATATCCTGGAGTTGTGGGACAGTACCTTCAACGCCCTGACCGCCGATGATGACCCGGCTGTAGCCCTCACCCGCTACATTCGCACCAAGATGGAATTCTCGCGGCGCCAACCCCAGGCCTCGCGGATCTTTGCGATGGAGATCATCAGCGGCGGCGAATGCCTGACCGAATATTTCAGCCAGGACTACCGCGCCTGGTTCAGCGGCCGGGCGGCGGTGTTCCAGGCCTGGATGGATGCCGGCAAGATGGACCCGGTCGACCCGGTGCACCTGATCTTCCTGTTGTGGGGCAGCACCCAGCATTACGCCGACTTCGCCACCCAGATCTGCCGTGTCACCGGGCGCACCAAGCTGACCAAGCAAGACATGGAAGAAGCCGGGACCAACCTGATCCACATCATTCTCAAAGGCTGTGGCGTCAAGCCGGCCCCCTGAAGACGCGACTTATGCCTTTCACGCTTACCGGCCTTTGCGAGTTTCGCGAAGAAATTCGCAAAAGCCGCTTTATCACCCTCGCCGCACCGATCACCAGCCCGCAGGACGCCCAGGCGTTTTTCGAGCAACACAGCGACTTGAACGCCACGCACAACTGCTGGGCCTGGAAGCTCGCCGATCAATACCGCAGCAATGACGACGGTGAACCTGGCGGCACCGCTGGGCGGCCCATCCTTGCGGCCATCGAGGCACAAGGATTCGATCAGGTCGCCGTGCTGGTGATCCGCTGGTACGGCGGCATCCAACTGGGCACCGGCGGCCTCGCGCGCGCCTATGGCGGCGGCGCGAATAAATGCCTGCAGGCCGCCGAGCGCATCGAGCTGATCAGCCGCGTGCCGCTGAGTTGCGCCTGCAGCTTCTCCGAACTGAACCTGGTCAAGCTGCGCGTCGCCGAACTCGGCGGGCTCGTCGTCGAGGAAAACTTCACCGCCAACGGCGTGGAGCTGCAACTGGCCCTGGGCGAAACCCAGATCGACACCCTGCAAACCCAGCTCGCCGACTTGAGCCGAGGACGTATCCTGCTGCAACGCTGAAACTGCTACTGTTGTGTACTGAATTCCCTGAACCGCGATTTCAAAGGAAGCCCTTCATGTCTACGCCAAAAACCGCACTGATCATCGGCGCCTCGCGCGGGCTGGGCCTTGGCTTGGTCAAGCAATTGCTCAAGGATGGCTGGGACCTGACCGCCACCGTGCGTGATCCGAACAAGGCCGATGCCCTCAAAGCCGTCGGCCCGGTGCAGATCGAGAAGCTCGACATGGACGATCAACAAGCCGTGATCGCCCTGAACCAGCGCCTCAAGGACCGCACCTTCGACTTGCTGTTCGTCAACGCCGGCGTCAAGGGCCCCGCCAATCAGGAACCTGGTCATGCCACCCTGGCGGAAGTCGGCCAGCTGTTCTACACCAACGCCGTGGCGCCGATCAACCTGGCCCAGCGCTTTGTCGGGCAGATCCGCAAGGACAGCGGTGTGCTGGCGTTCATGAGTTCGGTGCTGGGCAGCGTGACCATCCCCGATGGCCCGGACCTGGCGCTGTACAAGGCGAGCAAGGCCGCGCTCAACTCGATGACCAACAGCTTTATCACGCAACTCGGTGACCACAAGCTCACCGTGCTGTCGCTGCATCCGGGCTGGGTGAAGACCGACATGGGCGGCGAAAACGCGCATATCGATGTCGACACCAGCGTGCGCGGCCTGGTGGACCAGGTGAACGCCTACACCGGCAAGGGCGGCCATCACTTCATCGACTACAAGGGCGACACCATCGCCTGGTAACGCCACTCCACTGTGGGAGCGCTTGCCGGCGATGGTCTCAAAGGCAGCGCGCTCCTACAGATAGACCCGAACATAGACTACAAGTAGACTCTGCATCTCGCCCTCACCGGCGACCCTGGATCAGCAGACAGGGCAACACTGAGCTGGCAAACCTGAACCCATCATTCAGAGGAGCCGGCCAATGCCTGCGACCCGTATCTGGTTAAAAAACCCCCTCGCGATTTTCACTGCCAACGGCCTCGACGCCCGTGGCGGCCTGGTGCTGCAAGACGGTGTGATCACCGAGTTGCTGCCCCTGGGCCAAGCCCCCGCACAACCCTGCGCGCAGGTGTTCGACGCGCGCGAACACGTGATCCTCCCGGGGCTGATCAACACCCACCACCATTTCTACCAGACCCTGACCCGCGCCTGGGCGCCGGTGGTCAACCAGCCGCTGTTTCCCTGGTTGAAAACCCTGTACCCGGTATGGGCACGGCTGACCCCGGAAAAACTCGCGCTGGCCACTAAAGTTGCACTCGCCGAGCTGCTGCTCTCGGGCTGCACCACGGCGGCCGATCACCACTACCTGTTCCCCGACGGCCTGGAAAATGCCATCGATGTGCAGGTGCAAAGCGTGCGCGAACTGGGCATGCGCGCCATGCTCACCCGCGGCTCCATGAGCCTGGGAGAAGCCGACGGCGGCCTGCCGCCACAGCAGACGGTGCAACAAGGCCAAGTGATCCTTGACGACAGCCAACGCCTGATCCGCGAATACCACCAGCGGGGCGCCGGCGCGCAGATCCAGATTGGCCTGGCGCCCTGCTCGCCGTTTTCCGTCACGCCGGAAATCATGCGCGCCAGCGCCGAACTGGCCGACCAACTCGATGTGCGCCTGCACACCCACTTGGCGGAAACCCTCGATGAAGAAGACTTCTGCCTGCAGCGTTTCGGCCTGCGCACGGTGGACTACCTCGACAGTGTCGGCTGGCTCGGCCCGCGCACCTGGCTGGCCCATGGCATTCACTTCAACCCGGATGAAATCGCGCGCCTGGGAGAGGCCGGTACCGGCATCTGCCACTGCCCGAGTTCGAATATGCGCCTGGCGTCCGGCATCTGTCCGACCCTGGACCTGCTCGCCGCCGGCGCGCCTATCGGCCTGGGCGTGGACGGCTCGGCCTCCAATGATGCCTCGAACATGATCCTCGAGACCCGCCAGGCCCTGTACATCCAGCGCCTGCGTTATGGTGCCGAGAAGATCACGCCAGAAGGCGTACTGGGCTGGGCGACCAAGGGCTCTGCTCAGCTGCTGGGGCGCACGGATATCGGCGAACTGGCCGTTGGCAAACAGGCCGACCTGGCGCTGTTCAAGCTCGATGAGCTGCGCTTCTCCGGAAGCCACGACCCGATTTCCGCCCTGCTGCTGTGCGGTGCGGACCGTGCGGACCGGGTGATGATCGGCGGCCAGTGGCGTGTGATCGACGGGCAGGTTGAAGGCCTGGATCTCAAAGGCTTGATTGCCGATCACAGCCAGGCGGCGCGTGAACTGATCAACCCAATTTAACGGAAGAAACGCCATCAACATGTGGGAGCGGGCTTGCTCGCGAATGCAGTAGATCAGTCAGCTTATGCATCGACTGACACACTGCCTTCGCGAGCAAGCCCGCTCCCACACTGGTTTCCAGGGTGCTCTGTAGAGCCGTTTACAAACCCAGCAACGACAGCATGATAAACGTCGCAAACAGCACAAAGTGGGTCATCCCTTCGATAGCGTTGGTTTCGCCATCGTTGAGGTTGATCGCGCTGACGATCAGCGTGATAAACACCATCACCGTCTGCACCGGCGTCATCGCCATCTGGAACGGCTGGCCGGTGTAGAGCGCCATGGCCTCCATGACCGGCACCGTCAGGATCACCGTCGACAAGGATGCACCCAACGCGATGTTGACCACCGATTGCATGCGGTTGGCCAGGGCGGCGCGCAAGGCCGTCAGGATTTCCGGTGCCGCTGAAATCGCCGCGACCACAATCGCAGTGATGACCGGCGGTGCTCCCGTACCTTCCAGGCCCAGGTCGAGCGTCTTGGACATCACCTCGGCCAGTGCGCCAATCACAATCACGCCAAACACCAGGGTGCCGATGGAGAACGCCAGGTTCACCGGCGGCGCCTGCTCCTCTTCCGGCAGTTTCTTGCGACGCTTTTCCGGGTAGCTGTAGCTGAAGAAATAACTGTGCGGCCCTACCTGCATTCTCAGGAACAGGGTGTAGAGCACCACCATCGCACCGATGGTGAAGGCCGAGTAGATTTTCCAGTCGGCCTCGGGGATAAATTCCGGCACCACCATCGACACGCCCATGGCGGTGAGGATCATCACGCTGTAGGTGCGTGCCGAATCATCGTTGTAGGACTGTTCGCCATGCTTGATGCCGCCCATCAACGCCGCCAGGCCGAGGATGCCGTTGATATCGAGCATCACTGCCGAATAGATGGTGTCGCGCACCAGGGTTGGCGACGGCTCATTGCTCATCATGATCGCCAGGATCACCACTTCCACCAGTACGGCGGCGAGGGTCAGGATCATCGTGCCGTAGGGGTCGCCGACCTTTTCCGCCAACTGCTCGGCATGGTGCGCCACGCGCATCGAGGCCACCACGATAAACGCAATCAGCACCACGCCGGCCAGCAGCGCGACCATCTGCCCGCTGTGCAGCATCCAGTGCTCCAACGGGTAGGCGGCGATGGCGGCAATCAGCGCCAGCAACATGAATTTTTCTTGCTTGAGGGATGTGAGCATTCCGGGCCTTTTAGGACGGCAAATCAGTCATTGATGGGGTACAGACTGCGTCACGCCGCTAACGTTTCGTTACACCTTAGTTCACGCGGACCTTGCGCGAACCCACCAAAACTCTTCTGCCGGTCAGGTTTTGCCGATTATTTCAGTCATGACCTGTAGAATGCCGCCATTGCACCTGATGAGAATTATAGAAATGTACGATTGGCTCAACGCCCTGCCCAAGGCTGAATTGCACCTGCACCTGGAAGGCTCGCTGGAGCCTGAGCTGCTGTTCGCCCTGGCCGAGCGCAACAAGATCGCGCTGCCGTGGAACGACGTTGAAACCCTGCGCAAGGCCTACGCCTTCAACAACCTGCAAGAGTTTCTCGACCTGTATTACAAGGGCGCCGACGTGCTGCGCACCTCCCAGGATTTCTATGACCTGACCTGGGCCTACCTGCTGCGCTGCAAAGAACAGAACGTGATCCATACCGAACCGTTCTTCGACCCGCAGACCCATACCGACCGTGGCATCCCGTTCGAAGTGGTGCTCAACGGTATCGCCGCGGCCCTCAAAGATGGCGAGCAGCAACTGGGGATCACCAGCGGCTTGATCCTCAGCTTCCTGCGCCACCTGAGCGAAGCCGAGGCCGAGAAAACCCTCGACCAGGCGCTGCCGTTCCGTGACGCGTTCGTGGCCGTGGGCCTGGACAGTTCGGAAATGGGCCACCCGCCGAGCAAGTTCCAGCGCGTGTTCGACCGCGCCCGCCACGAAGGCTTCCTCACTGTCGCCCACGCCGGCGAAGAAGGCCCGCCCGAGTACATCTGGGAAGCCATCGACCTGCTGAAAATCCAGCGTATCGACCATGGCGTGCGCGCCATCGAAGACGAACGCCTGATGCAGCGCATCATCGACGAGCAGATCCCGCTGACCGTCTGCCCGCTGTCCAACACCAAACTGTGCGTGTTCGACGACATGGCGCAGCACAACATCCTCGACATGCTCGAGCGTGGCGTGAAGGTGACGGTGAACTCGGATGATCCAGCGTACTTCGGCGGCTATGTCACCGAGAACTTCCACGCGCTGTACACCTCGCTGGGCATGACCCAGGACCAGGCCAAACGCCTGGCGCAGAACAGCCTGGACGCGCGACTGGTAAAACCCTGACGGTGCCGGACGCGGGCTTGCTGGCGAAGGCGGCAGATCAGTCAAACACCGAGTGACTGACACGCCGCCTTTGCGAGCAAGCCCGCTCCAACGGCGACCTCTTCACCTCAAGCCTGCTCCGGCGCCGCGAGCCGAGTGATTTCCGCCAGCCCGGTCTCGCTGACCAGCAAGGCACGGGACTCGTTGACCGCGCGAATCCAGCCCGACTGCACAAACAGTTGTAGCAACCCCGCACCCAACGCCCCTCCCAGGTGCGGTTGATGCTGGCTCCAGTCAAAACAATCGCACACCAGCGGTGACGCCAGCGCCGGCGTGAAAATACCCAGCCTCGCCAAGCGCTGCGCGCCCTTGAAAGTGACGTCGGTGCGCTGCTCAGCGCGCTCGATCCACCCTGCGTCGATCATCCGTTGATACACCCCCGCCGCCAGCTCGCCGCCCAGGTGACCGTGGCATAACCGTGCGTGGCGCAACGACGCAGGCGCCATCAAGGCCGGCGGCGACGACTCGGGGGCAGAACGCACGGCACTGGCCATGGTCGTCGTGGCCAGGGCATCGATGGCGCTGCTGACGTCCGCTGCCGCCATGCGAAACAGCCGCTGGCCGCGTCGAGCTTCGACCCGCAGCAGGCCGCTGCCGGTCAGCCGTGCCAGGTGTGCAGTGGCGGACGCCGGTGAAAGCTCGGCGAGGGAGGCCAGTTCGGCGCAAGACTTGGCCGAGCCGTCCATCAATGCCCATAGCATGGCGGTACGCTTGGGCTCGGCGAGCAAGCTGGCGATCTGACTGATGCAAGGTGCCTGTTCCATCTATCCACTCCCTGTTGAATCATTTATCTGCTGCGGTTGGTGCCGAAGTATAGGTGCGCAAACCCGCGGTTCCGCGACGTCCGACAGCACGGATAGGGACAGGCTCTGAGTGAAATTTCCTGCTTTGATGGAGGCTACTGCGAAGCGCGCGGGCGCTCTGGCCTTTGCGCGGTCAATGTCGCACAGCGAGCCACAAGCATTTCCCGCAGCAGGTTGATGGGTTTACTCAACTGCGCACGGTGCGCGCACAGCAGATTCAGTGGCGTTCGCTCGCCGCGCAGCTCCGGCAGGATCAATCGCAGGCGCCCGGCCAGCACATCGGTGCTCACATCCAGCCATGACTTGTAGGCAATGCCCACGCCAGCCACCGCCCAGCGTCGCACCACGTCGGCGTCGTCGCTGAAACGATCACCCGAGACCGTCAGGCTGACTTCGCGCTTGCCGTCGTGGAAACTCCAATGGTCGTGGACCCGGCTGCCGAGCATGTACAACAGGCAGTTGTGCTGGGCCAACTGTTCCAGGTGCCGGGGCTCCCCGTGGCGCGCGAGGTAGCTGGGCGCGGCACACAGCACTCGGACATTTTCGGGAGCCACGGGCAGCGCAATCAGGCTTGAGTCTTCAGGCTCGCCATAACGCAGGGCGATATCCACCGGCTGGCGGAACAGGTCGGCGATTCGATCACCCAACAATAAACGTACGGTGAGTTGCGGGTGTTCACGCTGGAACTCATCCAGCCACGGCAGCAGCTGGTTGCGGCCGAAATCCGACGGCGCCGACAGTTGCAGCACGCCGCTGACATGGTCCTGGCCGCTGGCCAACAGGCGCCGCCCCTCATCCAGCGCGCCCAACGCGGCGCGCGCGTATTCGAGGAAACCCTCGCCTTCGGCAGTCAGGCGCAGGCTGCGCGTGGACCGGGCCAGCAGGCGCGTGCCCAGTTGCTCTTCAATCCGCTTGAGTGCCGCGCTGGCCACGGCGGGCGACAGGTCCATGACCCGCGCTGCAGCCGAAAGGCTGCCCAGGTCGGCTGCGCGAACAAACAACTGCAAATCGTCAAAACGCAGCATGCATCCCATCCATTATCAAAATTTCGTTGAAACAGACTGCTGTTTTAGCCGCTTTTATCTTCACGGGAAATAGCCAATCATCTGTGCATCCCGTTCATCACGTGTCTGGAGTTGCCATGTCCACTGCCTTTAACGTCATTGCCACGCTGATCGCCAAGCCCGGCCAACAGGCCACCCTGGAAACCCTGCTGCGCGGCCTGCTGGAACCCACCCGCCTGGAAGCCGGTTGCGAGCAATACGACCTGCACCAGGACCTGCAACACCCCGAGACCTTCTACATGCTCGAACGCTGGGCCGATGACGCCGCACTGGCCGACCACGACCAGAGCGCGCACATCCAGAGTTTTCGCGCCAAGGCCGCCGATGTGATCGAACACTTCGAACTCAAGCGCCTGAAATTTCTCGCCTGATCACTGCCCTTTTCCGGAGCCATCATGAAAGCCATTGCCTACTACGCATCCCTGCCGATCAACGATCCCAGCGCCCTGCAAGACATCGAACTGCCAGCACCGGTCGCCGGTCCACGCGACCTGCTGGTGGAAGTCAAAGCCATCTCGGTCAACCCGGTGGACACCAAGGTCCGCCAGAACGTCGCCCCGGAAAACGGCGACGCCAAGGTGCTGGGCTGGGATGTGGCCGGTGTGGTCAAGGCCGTCGGCAGCGAAGTGACACTGTTCAAGGCCGGCGACAAGGTGTTCTACGCCGGCTCCCTGGTGCGCCCAGGTGGCAACAGCGAGTTGCACACTGTGGACGAGCGCATCGTCGGCCATATGCCCAAGAGCCTGGGTTTTGCCGAGGCCGCCGCGCTGCCCCTGACCGCCATCACCGCCTGGGAACTGCTGTTCGAACGCCTGCAGGTCCGTGAGAGTAAAGAGGACGAGGGCCAGAGCCTGCTGATCGTCGGCGCGGCCGGTGGCGTGGGTTCGATCCTGACCCAGTTGGCCAGCCAACTGACAGCACTGAAAGTCATCGGCACCGCCTCGCGCCCGGAAACCCAGGCCTGGGCCAAGGACCTCGGCGCCGACCTGGTGATCGACCACAGCCAACCGCTGAGCGAAGCGCTGAAAGCCGCCGGCCACCCGCAAGTGACCCACGTTGCCAGCCTGACCCAGACCGACCATCACCTCGAACAACTGGTGGAAGCCCTGCAACCCCAGGGCAAGCTGGCGCTGATTGACGATCCCAAGGCGCTGGACGTGAGCACACTCAAGCGCAAGAGCCTGTCGCTGCACTGGGAGTTCATGTACACGCGCTCGATGTTCGAGACCCCGGACATGATCGAGCAGCACAACCTGCTCAACCGCGTGGCCGAGCTGATCGACGCCGGCACCTTGAAAACTACGGTGGGCGAGCACTTCGGCGTGATCAACGCCGAGAATCTGCGCCGCGCCCATGCGCTGCTGGAAAGCGGCAAGGCCAAGGGCAAGATCGTGCTGGAAGGCTTCTAAAAACGGTCTGTCAGCGTCGTCCCTTATTCCTGTAGGTAAGGGACGACGCCGCTAGTCAGAGAGTTGATCTTTGTCATATTTGTGAGCGTATTCGGGTTTATATTGGCCGCCTTTGCCACGATTCTTTTACGTGAGGAAGTCAGCAATGAAAATCCTGATAAAAGCGTTAGCAAAATCCCCAGGCAATAAATGGCAAGTTCGTCTCGACGGCGACGCGTTTACGTTTCGCAGTGAAGCCGAGGCCCGAGCCTTTGCCGACACCCTGCAAGCCCGTATCCAGGCGCCCCACCGCTTCCCGCTCAGCCAGCAACGTTCCGCCGCTGGCTGACCCGCATTTCAGGCCTGCGCCTGCACGGCCCTCGCCCGTTGCAGGCGCTGGGTCGACATCGCAATCGTCACCGCCAATACACCGCACAAGCTGATGACCATGGCCATCGGCATCGCCGTGCCGTCATGCAACACGCCGACCAGCGACGCGGCGCCCGCCGCCACGCCAAACTGGATGCAGCCGAGCAACGCCGAAGCACTGCCCGCCCGGGCGCCCTGCCCAGCCATGGCGCAGGCCGAGGTGTTGGGCAAAATGCAGCCCAGGCTCGCGATGCATATAAACAGCGGCACCAGCAGCGGCCACAGCGCGTCGGTGCGCAAGGCTGCGATACCCAGCAGCGTCAACGCGGCCAGCATGTAAAGCCAGACCGTGCGCGACAGTAAAAACGCCGGGCCGCGCTTGGCCAGCAGGCGTGCGTTCACCTGGGCCATCAGGATAAAGCCGGCGGCGTTGGAACCGAAGACCCAGCCGTAATGCTCGGCGGGCACGCCATACAGCTTGATAAACACGAAAGGCGAACCGGCGATGTAGGCAAACATCCCGGCAATCGAGATGCCGCCGGTCAGCGCATAGCCGAGGTAGACCCGGTCTGACAGCAGCGAACCGTAGCGACGCAGCGATCCAGACAAAGGCTGGCGTGGTTGATGGGCCGGGAACGTCTCAGGCAACCCGACGGCCACGGCGACGGCGGCCATTACGCTGAAGATCGACAGCGCCAGGAAAATCGACTGCCAGCCCCACAAGCCGACCATCAGCCCACCCGCCAACGGCGCGAGGATCGGCGCCAGGCCGGTGACCAGCATCAGTTGGGAAAACACTTTCGCTGAGCCCACCGCATCACATTTGTCGCTGACCACCGCGCGGGAAATCACCATGCCGGCGCAACCGCCGAGGGCCTGCACGAAGCGCGCGCCGATCAGCCATTCCAATGACGGCGCAAAGGCGCAGGCGAAGGAGGCCAGGGTAAACAGGGTCACGCCGCTGAGCAGCGGGCCGCGCCGACCAAAGCGGTCCGCCAGCGGACCGTAGATCAATTGGCCGATGGCCAGACCGCCGAAATACACCGCCAGGGTCAGCTGGATGTGTTTTTCGTCGGTCGCGAACGCGGTGGCCATGGCTGGAAAGCCCGGCAGATAGAAATCGATCGCCAGCGGCGCGAAGGCGCTCAAGGCACCCAGAATCAGGATTATACGGAGGTTCATCAGGCACCCAAGTGTGTCGGCAGCCCGACAGTCTAGCCGCGCTTGGGTGCATTTAACACGATAGCTCGCTAACTATTTGAGCGGGTCAAGCGAGCTTGGCGCTGTAGCCTTCTTCACTGATCAGGCTGATCACCTGCTCGGCTGACAGACGGCTTTCCACCCCCACTTCCTTCGCCGCCAGGTCGACCTTCACGCTCGCGGCCGGGTCCTCGTTCTGCACCGCCTGGGTGACGGCCCGAACGCAATGGCCGCAGGTCATTCCTTCAACGCTGAATACTTGCATGACATGACTCCTTTGATGAGGTTGAACCCAGTCTCGACCTTGCCACGATGGCAAGGTCAAGTTCCAGGATGATCTGCCGGGCTGGTATTCGGCGGCGACGTCGGCCAAGCTTCACTCATCTTTGATTCAATCCACGGAGCATTCGCCATGCGCTGGTCGTTTTTTGGCCTTGTCGGCCTGATGAGCTTGTCTGCCGTTGCGCCCACGGCCAGTGCCGCAGAAGACTATGCGGTGCTGATCATTTCCCGCGAACGCCTGGAAGTGCCGACCAATTGCGAAATCGGCCTATATATCCAGGACCAGCTGGCAGGCCGGCTGTTCCAGGAGCAATCCACCTCGTTCAACTTGCCCGCCGGCAACGTGTCGTTACGCCTGAAGCTGTTGCCGGGCCAGTCCCCGGGCTGCCTGCCGGGCATGCTCGCGCCACCGGCGCAGAACATCACGCTGAAGGTCGGCGACGTACGCAAATTGCGCATCGCGCAGGGCCCGGACGGTATGTACCTCAAGCCTGCCGCACTGGAATATTAAAGGCGCTTGACCTTCCCCACAGGTCAAGGTTGATCCTAGGGGCAACTTCTCCTGGAGGACTGCCCCATGAATGGATCCACCACCTTTGACCTGCCCATCGGCGGCATGACCTGCGCCAGCTGCGCCGGGCGTGTCGAACGCGCGCTGGGCAAAGTGCCGGGGGTGCAAAGCGTCAGCGTCAACCTGGCCAACGAACGCGCGCATGTTGAAGTGCTCGGCCAGATGGACCCGAACGTGTTGATCGCCGCCGTCGACAAGGCCGGCTACAGCGCCAGCCTGCCGCAGAGCGAAGCCGCCACCGAGGTCGACCAGGCCCAGCGCCTGCACCGCGAGCGCTGGGCATTGCTGCTGGCGATCCTGCTGGCGCTGCCGTTGGTGCTGCCGATGCTGGTGGAGCCTTTCGGCCTGCACTGGATGCTGCCGGCCTGGGTGCAGTTCGCGCTGGCGACGCCGGTGCAGTTCATCTTCGGTGCGCGCTTTTATATCGCCGCCTGGAAAGCCGTGCGCGCCGGTGCCGGGAATATGGACTTGCTGGTGGCCATCGGCACCAGCGCCGGCTACGGCCTGAGCATCTATGAGTGGCTCACCGCACCGGCCGGCAGCATGCCCCATTTGTACTTCGAGGCCTCGGCCGTGGTAATTGCCCTGGTGTTGCTCGGCAAATACCTGGAAAGCCGCGCCAAACGCCAGACCGCCAGCGCCATCCGCGCCCTCGAAGCGCTGCGCCCGGAGCGCGCGATTCGCGTGGTCGATGGCCGCGAGGAAGATGTCGCGATCAGCGCGTTGAAGCGCGGCGACCTGGTGCTGGTCAAGCCCGGCGAACGCTTCCCGGTGGACGGTGAAGTGGTCGACGGCCAAAGCCACGCCGACGAAGCGCTGATCAGTGGCGAGAGCTTGCCGGTGCCAAAGCAGCCGGGCGACTCGGTCACCGGCGGCGCCATCAACGGCGAAGGCCGCCTGCTGGTGCGCACCCTCGCCTTGGGTGCGGAAAGCGTGCTGGCACGGATCATCCGCCTGGTGGAAGACGCCCAGGCCGCCAAGGCTCCGATCCAGAAGCTGGTGGATAAAGTCAGCCAAGTGTTCGTGCCGGCGGTGCTGGTGCTGGCGTTGATCACGCTGGTGGGCTGGTGGCTGTACGGCGCCTCCCTGGAGACGGCAATCATCAACGCGGTCGCGGTGCTGGTGATCGCCTGCCCATGCGCCCTGGGCCTGGCCACACCGACGGCGATCATGGCCGGCACCGGCGTCGCCGCGCGCTACGGCATCCTGATCAAGGACGCCGAAGCCCTGGAGCGTGCGCACGCCGTGAGCGCCGTGGTGTTCGACAAGACCGGCACCCTCACCTCCGGCACGCCAAGAATTGCGCACCTGGCGGCGGTGGATGGCGACGAAGCATCATTGCTGCAGCACGCCGGTGCCTTGCAGCGCGGCAGTGAACATCCGCTGGCCAAGGCGGTGCTGGATGCCTGCCGCGAGCGAGGGCTGGATGTCGCCGATGTGAGCGCCAGCCAAGCCCTGACCGGGCGCGGCATTGCCGGCACCCTGGCGGGCCGGCAACTGGCGCTGGGTAACCGTCGGCTGCTGGAAGAAAGCGGTTTGAACGCCGGTGAACTGTCCGGCTCCGCCACCGCCTGGGAAGCCGAAGGCCGGACCTTGTCCTGGCTGATCGAGCAAGGCCCGCAACCGCGTGTGCTCGGGCTGTTTGCCTTTGGCGATACGCTCAAGCCTGGTGCGCTTGCGGCCGTGCAGCAACTCAAGGCGCAGCAGATCAGCAGTCATCTGCTCACCGGTGACAATCGCGGCAGCGCCCGCGTGGTTGCGCAGGCGCTGGGCATCGAGGATGTACACGCTGAAGTGCTGCCCGCCGAAAAAGCCGCCACCGTCGCCGAGTTGAAAAAAACCGGCGTGGTGGCGATGGTCGGCGACGGCATCAACGATGCCCCGGCCCTCGCGGCTGCCGACATTGGCATCGCCATGGGCGGCGGCACCGACGTGGCGATGCATGCGGCGGGTATCACCTTGATGCGCGGCGACCCACGCCTGGTGCCCGCCGCCCTGGAGATCAGCCGCAAGACCTACGCAAAGATCCGCCAGAACCTGTTCTGGGCCTTTGTGTATAACTTGATCGGCATTCCGCTGGCGGCGTTCGGCCTGCTCAACCCGGTGCTCGCGGGCGCGGCCATGGCCTTGTCCAGCGTCAGCGTGGTCAGCAATGCCTTACTGTTGAAAACCTGGAAACCCAAGGACCTGGAGGATCAACGCCCATGAACATCGGCCAAGCCGCCCGCCAGAGCGGGCTGAGCGCCAAGATGATTCGCTACTACGAATCCATCGGTCTGTTGAAAGCCGCCCACCGCACCGACAGCGGCTACCGCGTCTACAGCGGCGACGATTTGCACACACTGGCGTTTATCAAACGCTCACGGGACCTGGGGTTTTCCCTGGAGGAAGTTGGCAAGTTGCTGGCCCTGTGGCAAGACCGCCAACGCGCGAGCGCGGACGTGAAAGCCCTGGCGCGCCAGCACATCGATGAGCTCAATCAGAAAATTCTGGAGTTGGGGCAACTGCGCGACACGCTGCAGGACCTGGTAGAACATTGCCAGGGCGATCATCGGCCGGATTGTCCGATTCTCAAGGAGTTGGCTTCGGGCAGTTGCTGCGCCTGACTGAGCTTTACTCGCCCCAGACAGAACAAAATGTGGGCGCTAGCGTGTGTGGGAGCCGGGCTTGCCCGCGATGCAGGCACCTCGGTATGTCAGTCACACCGAGGTGATGCGATCGCCGGCAAGCCAGCGTCTACACCAGCCTGCTCCCACAGTTTTGCGGGATCACTGCAGCCAAGGCGGCGGCGGTGGCTCGTCAGGTACTTTGCTCGGTGGCGCATCGTCCGCTGCGCGAATCGCCTGGCGACGCTCTTCATCCAGGCGCGCCGCTTCGATCTCGCGGATCACTCCCCCGACATCCGCCAGCTCTTCCGGTTCGTCGAACTCGCCGGTCAACACGCTGGCCGGGTGCAAGGTGCCGGCTTCGTACAGCGCCCACATCTCCTTGGCGTACTTGGTCTTCTTCAGTTCCGGGGCAAAACGCCCGAAGTAGGACGCCATGTTGCCCACGTCACGCTCCAGCATGCTGAACGCGTGGTTGTTGCCCGCCGCATCCACCGCCTGAGGCAGGTCGATGATCACCGGCCCGGTTGGCGTGAGCAGTACGTTGAACTCGGACAGGTCACCGTGCACCAGGCCGGTACACAGCATCAGCACGATCTGGGAGATCAGGAAGGCGTGGTATTCGCGCGCCTGATCCGGCTCCAGCACCACGTCGTTCAGACGCGGAGCGGCATCGCCGTACTCGTCGGCTACCAGCTCCATCAACAGCACGCCTTCAAGGAAGTCGTACGGCTGGGGCACGCGAACGCCCGCACCGGCCAGGCGGAACAACGCCGCCACTTCAGCGTTCTGCCAGGCATCTTCGGTTTCTTTCTTGCCGAACTTGGAGCCCTTGGCCATGGCCCGGGCCTGCCGGCTGTTACGGACCTTACGGCCTTCCTGGTATTCGGACGCCTGACGAAAACTTCGTTTGTTCGCCTCCTTGTAAACCTTGGCGCAACGCAATTCGTTGCCGCAGCGCACCACATAAACAGCTGCTTCTTTACCACTCATGAGTGGGCGCAGCACTTCGTCGACCAGACCGTCTTCGATCAGGGGTTCAATGCGTTTAGGAGTCTTCATCAGCTTTTATTGTGGGTCCTTTATTACCAAATACGCGTATGGCACTCGTTATACGGCAATCGGCTCGCCGGTGGGAGAGGCTACCGACCTCTGACCCGTCAAGAATGCATCCAATATGCCAATTTTTATCGCAATCAGCGTTCGATGATCGCCGTGACCCCTTGCCCGCCTGCCGCACAGATCGAAATCAGCCCCCTGCCCTTGCCCGCCGCGTCGAGCAACTTGGCCAGATTGGCGACAATGCGCCCGCCCGTGGCGGCAAACGGGTGGCCGGCTGCCAGGGAGCTGCCCTTGACGTTCAGGCGGCTGCGGTCGATGGCGCCCAACGGCGCATCCAGCCCGAGGCGGGTCTTGCAGTAGTCCGCGTCCTCCCAGGCCTTGAGCGTGCACAACACTTGGGCAGCGAAGGCTTCGTGGATCTCGTAGTAATCGAAGTCCTGCAGCGTCAGGCCATTCCTCGCCAGCAGGCGCGGTACCGCGTAGACCGGCGCCATCAACAAGCCTTCGGCGCCGTTGACGAAATCCACCGCAGCCGCCTCGCCATCGCGCAAATACGCGAGGATCGGCAAGCCGCGCTCCTGGGCCCAGGCCTCACTGCCCAGCAGCACCAGGGACGCACCGTCGGTGAGCGGCGTGGAGTTGCCAGCGGTGAGCGTGCCCTTTTCGCTGCGCTCGAAGGCAGGCTTGAGGGCGGCGAGTTTTTCCAGGGTCAGGTCGGGACGCAGGTTGTTGTCGCGGGTCAGGCCGAGAAACGGCGTCAGCAAGTCGTTGTGCCAGCCTTCGGCGTAGGCGGCGGCCATTTTCTGGTGACTTTCCAGCGCCAGTTGGTCTTGCTCGGCGCGTGGGATCTGCCATGTCTGCGCCATCAACTCGCAATGCTGGCCCATGGACAAACCGGTGCGCGGTTCGCCATTGCGCGGCAGTTCGGGCTTGAGGTGATGAGGACGAAGTTGTAACAGGAGTTTTAATTTGTCCGCCATGGACTTGCTGCGATTGGCCTGCAGCAGGAGCTTGCGCAGCCCTTCATTCACGCCGATCGGAGCGTCGGACGTGGTGTCGACCCCGCCGGCAATCCCGCATTCGATCTGGCCCAGGGCGATCTTGTTGGCCACCAGCAATGCGGACTCAAGGCCGGTGCCACAGGCCTGTTGAATGTCGTAGGCCGGGGTTTGCGGCGACAGGCGCGAGCCGAGCACGCATTCGCGGGTGAGGTTGAAGTCGCGCGAATGCTTGAGCACCGCACCGGCAGCCACTTCGCCCATGCGCAGGCCGTGCAGGTTGTAGCGCTCGATCAAGCCCTCCAGGGCCGCAGTCAGCATCGCCTGGTTGCTCGCCGTGGCATACGGGCCATTGGAACGGGCGAAAGGAATGCGGTTACCGCCAATGATCGCTACACGGCGCAATTGAGTCATGAAAAGCTCCCTCGGTCTGTTATGGGCTGGCTGCTGTGGGCTGGATAACAGAGCCTAGTCGAACGACTGCTACCCTGGGATGGTCAACCCTTTGAACCCCAGTCTTCGGAGAGCGTTCCATGTCTGACCGTTATATCGACTTCGCCAACTCAAGCCTCGGCCATCGCCTGGTCGCTGCCATTGGCCTGCCGTCACCGGTACGCCTCGAACGCTGGCAAGCCGGGCGCCTGCGCCCGGTAGAAGGGGCATTGTTGCTCGGTGGCGGCGCGCTGGCGGCCAAGGTGCTGCCGTTTGCCAATAAACTCACTGACGCGATCTACAGCTACGGCACCGACGCCTCGACCGCCCCGGCGTGGATTCCCGGCCACGGGCCCAAACTCAAGGCGGTGGTGTTCGACGCCAGCGACTTGCAGCACACCGACCAGCTCAAGCAACTGCGTGAGTTTTTCCAGCCGCTGCTGAAAAACCTGGATAACAGTGCGCACCTGGTGATCCTCGGTCGCGCGCCGGAAAGCCTCGGCGATCCGTTTGCCGCCAGCGCCCAGCGCGCCCTCGAAGGCTTCAGCCGTTCACTGGCCAAAGAGTTGCGCAACGGTGGCGTGCTGCAATTGCTCTACGTTGGCGAGGGCGCCGAAGACCAGCTGGAAGGCGCGCTGCGGTTTTTCCTGTCGCCCAAGAGCGCCTACATTTCCGGCCAGGTTATCCGCCTGCAGGCCTGGGCCACGCCGGTCGAGGACTGGACGCGCCCACTCGCCGGGCGCAAGGCGCTGGTCACCGGTGCCGCCCGTGGCATTGGTGCGTCCATCGCCGAAACCCTGGCCCGCGACGGGGCCGAGGTGATCCTGCTGGACGTGCCCCAGGCCAAGACCGATCTCGAAGCCCTGGCCGCGCGCCTGGGTGCACGTTCCGTGCTGCTGGATATCTGCGCCGAAGACGCCGCCAGCCAGTTGATCGAACACCTGCCCGACGGCCTCGACATCCTGGTGCACAACGCCGGGATCACCCGCGACAAGACCCTGGCCAACATGACCCCGGAGTACTGGGACGCGGTGCTGGCGGTCAACCTGACTGCCCCGCAAGTGCTGACCAAGGCGCTGCTCGACAGCGGCACCCTGCATGACAACGCGCGCGTGGTGCTGCTCGCGTCCATCAGTGGGATCGCCGGCAATCGCGGGCAAACCAATTATGCCGCGAGCAAGGCCGGGTTGATCGGCCTGGCCCAGGCCTGGGCGCCGCTGCTCAAAGAACGGGGGATCAGTATCAACGCCGTGGCCCCAGGCTTTATTGAGACCCAGATGACCGCGCATATTCCGTTCGCCCTGCGTGAGGCAGGGCGCCGCATGAGTTCGCTCGGCCAGGGCGGCTTGCCACAAGACGTCGCCGAAGCCGTGGCCTGGCTTGGCCAGCCGGGCTCAGGAGCGGTCAGTGGGCAAGCGCTGCGCGTGTGTGGGCAAAGTCTATTGGGAGCGTGAGCATGCAATGGCAGACAGTGGGCAGTCCCCCGTTTCTCGCGCCGCTGTACTGGCGCGCCGCGCTCAAGCGCAAGATCACCGGCACTGCGTTGCCCGAGCAGGGCTTGCGCTGCCGGGTCAGTGTCAATCCCAAAGCGGTCGCGGCGTATCGCAAGGTCTGCGGGTTTGCCGACAGCGCAGTGCTGCCGGCGACTTATCCGCACATCCTCGCGTTCGGCTTGCAGATGCAGTTGCTCACGGCCAAATCGTTTCCGTTTCCGCTGCTGGGGTTGATTCACCTGAGCAATCGCATCCGTATTCATCGTCCGCTCGGCGGTGTCAGCGACCTGTTCATTGGTGTGCATGCGCAAAACCTCAAGCCGCATGCGAAGGGCGCAACGTTTGACCTGGTGACCACCGTCGAGGATTCCCTCGGCCTGCTGTGGGAGGCCGAGAGTCGCATGCTCTGTCGCGGCGTGAAACTGGAAGGCGCAGCGAGCGACGAGGCGCAATCGCCCCCCACCCAGGTCAGCGAAGTGAGCCGCTGGAAAGCCCCCGCCGATATCGGCCGCCGGTATGCGCGGGTGTCCGGCGACTACAACCCGATCCATCTCAGTGCGCTCACGGCCAAGCTGTTCGGCTTCCCCCAGGCCATCGCCCACGGACTGTGGAACAAGGCGCACACCCTGGCGGCCTTGGGTGAACACCTGCCGGCCGCGAACATCGAGATAGATGTCGAGTTCAAGAAGCCGGTGCGCCTGCCCAGTGAGGTCACCTTATGGGCCAGTGCGGCCGGGTCCAGCGGGGAGTTCGTGTTGAAAGGCGCGGGTGACATTGAACACATGGTGGGCAAATGGCAGCCGATCGCCTGAACAACCACTGATTAATTGTATATATACATCCTGGGTTATAGCGGACTTTCTCAAGTCCGCTTTTTTATTCAACTCTTTGATCTTTAATACATATATATCTTGATACATCCATCCTTTATACCCTTGGTATTAGTCGCTTAACCGGTACATCCGCGCCGTATATAAATCGTTAATACCAAGTAGAGCATTGTGAGAAAGAGCGCCCGGGCTTGTTATAGCCACACGGACAAACGCATCGCTATCCCTAGAAATAGCGAGCGTTTGAGACAACCAAGGTTGTACAGGTGCAAGGAACTCAATCATGAAAGCTCAAGTAGTGTTTTGGAAAGCAAGTACCGCGCTGGCCCTGGCAGTAGCAATGACGCTCGGCGGCTGCAGCAGCGGTGGTGGTGGGCATCACAGTGGCGGCTCCGCTTCCTCACCGGACGCATCCACTGGCGGTGGCGGTACCGGCGGCGGGGGTACTGGTGGTGGCGGCACAGGAGGTGGCGGTACCGGCACCACCAGCACCCTGGTCACGGCTAACGTGGCCGATACCCTCGGCGATACCGTAACCGGCCTCGGCGGCACTGTCAGCAGCCTCGGTACCACACTCGGCAGCCTGCCGATCGTGGGGGCTACCGCAGGTGGCCTGGTGACCTCTGTCGGCACCGCTGTCGGCAGCATCGGCACGGGCGTTTCGGATGGCCTGGGCACTCTGGGTACCGACAGCAATGCACTGGGCAAAACCGTGGCCGGCGTGGCCAACGGAGTCGCCGATCTCGGCACCGGTGTCTCCACGACCGGTCAAAATGTGGCGACACTGCTGGGGCAAGTGCCCGTTGTCAGCGGTGCCGCCCCCGTAGTCGGCAATGTAGTGGGCAAGGTCGGCAACGCCGTAACCATGCTCGGCGACACACTCAGCACGGCGAGCACCACCGGCCCACTGGGCTCGGTCACCAACACCGTCGGCGCGAAAGTACTGGTGCCCGTGGTGTCCCTGGTGGAAAAAACCACCGGCAAAGTCGGCACCACCACAGGCCTGGATACGCCTGTCGGCGGCCTGCTGCAAAAAGTCGGCGATACCGTTGACGGCCTGGGCGATAAAGTCGCCGATGCCGGCGGCACCGGCAACCCTGTCACTGGCGCTGTGGGCAATGTGCTCAATGGCGTGGGCACCGTGGTCGGTAAAGCCAGCGGCTATGTCGACCCGGCTGACGACAGCAGTGGCGGCAGTGGCGGCGGCACGGGTGGTGGCAGTGGCGGTGGCACCGGGCAACTGGGCCTGGCGGAACTCATCGGTGGTGTGATCGCAGGCGCCGGCAGCGGCCTGGATGCAGGCAGCAGCAATGGCGTGGTCAGCGCGACCGGCGTCACTGGCGTCAAAGCGGGCGGTACCGTGGCATCGCTGGGTACCCTGCTGGGTGGCAGCGGCACACCGAACACCGCGGCAGGCGCACCGGTTGCTGCCCTCACCAATCAGGTCGGCGGCGCCCTGAACCCTATCACCAGCGGCGTTACCAGCCTGACCCAAACCGTCGGCAACGCCACCGGCCTGGGTGCTCCCGTCAACGGCCTGGTGACCAATGTCGGCGGCGCCGTCAGCAGCCTGGGCGGCAAAATCAGCGGCACTAACGCCAACCCGGTCACCAACGCCTTGGGCGGTACCGTGAGCGCAGTAGGCGGCACCGTGGCCTCGATCGGCGGCCTGGTGACCGGCGGCACCAACACCGGCGGTGGTTTGCTCGGCGGTGGCCTGAACCTGGGAGCCGGCGCATCCGCCTCCGCAGGTGCAGGTGCCAGTGCAAATGGGGGTCTGCTGGGCGGCCTGATCGGTGGCCTTACCGGCAAAAAATAGAATTGCACCTGGCCGATTAGACGGCCTCACCTACAGCGCCTACGCTTGGTTGAGACGAGAGACCCCAATAAGTCTCTCGTCTTTTTTTATGGGTCAATGATCGATCCCTGAAAACACCCGAACCGCGCCCCCAGAGCCCGGCGGGACCCTGCAATACGCTGCTGCAGTTTTGACCATGGAGTGTCCTATGCGCGCTTTGACGCCGTTGTTATTGCTCACCCTCAGTGCTTACGCCCACGCCGATACCCTACCCAGCTTCCTCAATAGCAACGACACCATTCGCAACCTGCCCGTGCCCAACCTGCCCGCCGATGCGTATCGACCGGCGACCCCGCAGACCCAGTTGCCCACCCCCGCTGCCACCGCCGCGCAACCCCTGCTGATGGACACCAAGGTGACCATTCGCAAGCTGCAGATCGACGGCGGCACGGTCTACCCGCTGAAGGAAGTCGCCCAGGCCTTCGAACCCCTGATCGGCCATGAAACCAACCTGGCGCAATTGATCGAAGCCACCCGCAGCATCACCCGCCGCTACCAGGAAGACGGCTATTTGCTGTCCTACGCCTTCCTGCCGGAACAACGCTTTGAAGGCGGCCTGGTGCACGTGGTGCTGGTCGAGGGTTATATCCGCGATTACGACCTGCAAGGCGACATCGGTTCGGTGTCGGCCTACGTCGACAAACTCGCGGAAAAGCTCAAGGCCGAACGCCCGCTCACCCGCAAGACCTTCGAGCGCTACACCACGCTGATGAGCGCCATCCCCGGGGTGACCCTGCAGGCGCAGGTGCCGCCGCCCGGCACCACTGATGGCGGCACCCATATGCAAATCACCGCCAGCCGCAAACCGTTCACCACCAGCATGAGCCTGAACGAGGCCAGCCGTGGCGGTACGCAAGCGCTGCTGACGGCCACCAGCAATTCGTGGACATCCATGGGGGAACAACTGAGCCTCAGCGGGCTGTTCCCACCGGGCGACGACAAAGAGCATTACTACCGCGCGGCCTACAGCCAGTTCATCAATGCCGAGGGCACGCAGTTGGTGTTGTCGGGCGAGCGCTACCGCGCCGACCCACGCACCAGCCTGCAATTGGGCGACGGCTTCGAACTCAAGCCGCACCAGGAAATCGACCGCTACTCCATCGGCTTCAGCCATCCCGTGATCGCCTCGCCCAACGAGTCCCTGAGCCTCGGCGCCCGCTACTACGCGGTCGACCAGACCACCCGCTACAAACTCGAAGGTTTCCCCCAGCGCCTGGAGCTGCAAACCGACCTGCGCGCCTTGGCGTTCGAAGGTGATTGGCGCAAGGCCGATACCACCCAATTGCGCATCCTCAGCGCTGGCCTGTACCAAGGCATCAACGGCATGGGCGCCAAGACCCGCAGTGACTTCGGCGGCCTCAAGCCGGATCTCGATTTCTTCCGCCTGCGCCTGTCCGGCGTGCAGAGCAACAAGCTCTTCGATAACTGGCAAGGCGTGCTGTCCGGCGCGCTCTACTGGAGTGATGACACCCTGCCCGACAGCGAGCGCGCCACCTTCGGTGGACAGAACTTCGCCCGTGGCTACCCCGATGACCAGGGCTCGGGCGACAAGGGGTGGGGCGTGGCGTATGAGGTCAACTACAGCTACAACCGCGCCGGCGAATGGGTGCGCATCCTGCAGCCTTATGTGGTGTTCGACCGCGCCAAGACCTGGTTCAACGACCTGCCGATCAAGGGCAACAACATGTCATCGGCTGCCGTCGGCCTGCGCTTCGGTGACGCCAAGTACTACAACATCTCCCTGGAAGCGGCCAAGCCGATGTCGGAAGTGGCGTTCGACAACTTTGATCGGCGTCCGCGCTACACGTTGAGCTTCAGTTACCAACTCTGAACCTCGCACTGCGCCCACCTACCGGGTGGGCGCGACTCGCCGCGCGGGCGATCTCACGGACGCCAGCGCCGGCAAAACGGCCGCTACTCAGTGGATTTCTTTGCGAGAGGGAACAGGTTGTTCAAGGTATCGATCAACCGCACCAGGTAGATCGGCTTGCGGAACAGGTCGAGCACTTGCAGACGCAGCATGTCGCTGACGTCGTCCATCTCGGCATGGCCCGACATGACAATCACCGGCAGGTGCGAGCGTGAGGTGTGTTCGCGCAGACGCTTGATCAAGGAAATGCCACTTTCCTCGGGCATGCGCAGGTCAGTGATGACCAGGGCAATGTCAGGGTGGAGTGTCAATTCTTGCAAGGCGAAGGTGACAGAGTTGGCGGTAAAACAGACAAATCCCTCGTTACCGAGGGACTCGGCAAGTTCGATCAGGGCGTCTTCTTCATCGTCCACCAATAAGATTTGTTGGCGACCCGAAGAAGATGCGCTCATGACCGTACCTGCCCGTGGATGAAGGGGGTGGCTTTACACTTTAACTCAGGTCACCGTGGTCATCTTGTTGGCAATACCGTTGAACACCGAGGCGATTTTGGTGCCCAGCCCCGAGCCTGCACCGACAATAACAATCGCCACCAGCGCCACGATAATGGCGTATTCAATACCTGACGCGCCCTCTTTGCGTTTGAAGAATAGTTGTGTCTGAACATAGAACTTCAACATCAGGTCAAGGAACATAAGACTTCTCCCTAAGAACGCCACTGAAAGCCGAAGGGCTCTAGATCCAGATAATCACGGCGTGCCACTAGAGCATTGTCAACAAACCCCAGGCTCACAACTGTAATAACGCATTAATCAGAAAGTATTAGTCACAACGTTGGCGCCATAAACCCGCTGTTCAAAAGGCAACGCCTTGGCATGCAGATAAATTTTCTGTCAGGTAATGGCATTTCGTCCTAGCTGAGCTACCTTCAAATAGCCAAATCGTTAGTTGTTCATCACAGCCAGGTTGCGAATTAACTCGATTGGATTAACGAGTGTGTAATGCAACGGGAAAGGGAGAGCCGTCATGAACAGTCGTATCAGCATGGTCCTGGCCGGCTTGTTGCTGATCGGGGCATTGATTGCAGGGTACTGGGGGCTGGTACTGAGTCGCTCGCCGGAGCCCGTCACGGCACCCACCGCACCTGTCGTTTCCGTGGAAAAAACCGTCGCTGCCGTCGAAGACCAGAACCGCACCCCCGTCGTGGTACTGGTGCACGACGTCCCTGCTTTCGTACCACTGACCGCTGCTGACCTGGCCGTGGAAAAACTGCGCACCGTACCCGCCGGCAGCCTGACGCAACTGGACCAGGCGATCGGACGCAAACCGCTGCGCATGCTGGCTGCGGGCACCTGGCTCAACGAAGAGAGCTTCAACGCCGGCGGCCCGCTGGCCCGCATGATTCGCCCAGATGAGCGGGCGCTGGCCGTCGCGGTGGATGAAGTCATCGGCGTCGCCGGCCAGTTGAGCCCAGGCGACTACGTGGACGTGCTGCTGTTCCTGCGCCAGGACAACGGCAATACCGAGCCGTCAGCCCAAATCGTCCTGCCGGCCATGCGCCTGCTCAGCGTCGGCGATCAAATGGGCCTGGCCAATGACGGCACGCCTGCGGTACCGCCACCGGCCACGCCTGAAGAGCGCGCCCAGGCCGCGCAACGCCGCGCCGGTGCCCGCACCGTAGTGCTGGCTGTACCGGAAGCCTTATTGAGTCGCCTGATGCTCGCGGCCCAGGCCGGCACCCTGCGCCTGGCCGTGCGCAGCGCCGACGAACAGCTGCTCAGTCGCTACTGGGCCGGCGAAAGCGACGCACCGGACAAACTGGAAAGTGCCAACCGCGACCTCTATCAATTCACCCAACTGGCTCTGATCGGCCCGCCCAAGCGGGTAGCCACAGTCGCCGGCGAGCCCGGCGCACGTCGTGGCATTGAAGTGATCCGCGGTGCCCAAGCAGCCCCACAAACCCCGTGATTGAGCAAGGATGCCTTGAATGAGCCATCGCTACACTGCCATGTTCACGCACCTCGCCTGGACCCTGATGCTGTCGAGCCTGCCGGCGGGCATGGCCTTCGCGGCGCCGGGCAATTGCAGCGCCCTGGGCCAGTTGCCCGCCGTGGTCGAGGTGGGAGAAGGCCTGCAACAGGAACTGCAATCGCCGGTGGCAATAACCCGCCTGGCGATTGGCGACCCGAAGATCGCCGATGTGCGCGTCAACGGCGACCGTAACTTCCTGCTGACCGGCGTCGGTGTCGGCGCGACCAGCCTGATGGTGTGGACCGCCTGCGCCAGCGCGCCGCGCCAGAGCATGGTGTTCGTCAAGGGCAAGGCCACTTCGGCGCTGACCAGCTTGTCGCTGTCGCCTTCCGAGGACCCACTGCTGCCCAGCCAGGTGCAGACCGACATTCGCTTTGTCGAGGTCAGCCGTACCAAGCTCAAGGAAGCCAGTACCTCATTGTTCGGCCAAGGTGGCAATTTCCTGTTCGGCAGCCCGGGCAATGGCACGATCCCCGCCACCACCGCCAACAGCTTTCGCGGGCAGGCGGTGAATAATGGCTTTTTCAACATCGGTTTCGGTGGCGGGCGGATCTCGGCGATGATCAACGCCCTCGAACAGAGCGGCTTCGCCTATACCCTGTCGCGTCCCAGCCTGGTAGCCCTGAGCGGGCAGAGCGCAACCTTCCTGGCCGGCGGCGAAGTGCCCATTCCGGTGCCCAGCAGCGGCAGCGACAGTATCTCCATCGAGTACAAGGAGTTCGGCATCCGCCTGACCCTGACCCCCACGGTGATCGACCGCAATCGCATCACCCTCAAGGTCGCGCCGGAGGTCAGCGAACTCGACTACAGCAACGCCGTGCAGATCCAGGGGATCCAGGTGCCCGCCCTGACCGTGCGTCGAACCGACACTAGCGTGTCCCTGGCCGATGGCGAAAGCTTCGTGATCAGCGGCCTGATCAGCAGCACCAACCGCTCCACCATCAGCAAGTTTCCAGGCCTGGGCGACATCCCGATCCTCGGCGCGTTTTTCCGCGATTCCAACATCAGCCGCGAAGAAAAAGAGCTGCTGATGATCGTCACGCCGCACCTGGTCCAGCCGCTGGCCGCGAATGCGCAACTGCCCTCCCTGCCCGGCGAGAAACTGCGCACCTACGACCCGAACTGGTACCGCCTGTTCTTCCTGGAAAACGGCAACTTCGATCGTCGCAGTGGACTTTCCCAATGAGCGATAGCCTGAGCCAGACATTTCTGGCAATTACCCGCAACACCACCGACCTGGAATGGCTCCAGGGCGCACTCGCGCCCCTTGGCCAAGTGGTCAGTGCCGGCGGTGGCAGCCTGGATGAGTTGCTCGCGCTGGTCGACGTGACGTTCGCCAACCTGGTGTTCGTCGGCCTCGACCGTGAGAACGTGGTGGCCCAAAGTGCGCTGATCGAAGGGGCCCTGGAGGCCAAGCCGATGCTCGCGGTGGTCGCCCTCGGCGATGGCATGGACAACCAATTGGTACTCAATGCCATGCGGGCCGGCGCACGGGATTTCGTAGCCTATGGCTCGCGCTCCAGTGAAGTCGCAGGCCTGGTGCGGCGCCTGAGCAAGCGCCTGCCGCCGGTGACTTCGAATGCGCAGTTGGGCGGCCTCACCGTGCTGTTTGGCACCCAGAGCAACGCCGATGGGGCGATGCTGGCGACACACCTGGCGCTGGTGGTGCAAAAAAGCGGGCAGCAAACCCTGCTGCTCGACCTGGGCCTGCCACGCAGTGACAGCCTGGCGCTGCTGGGGCTGGAAAGCACGTTCAACTTTGGCGATGCATTGCGGCACCTGCGCCGTCTCGATACCACCTTGATCAACAGCGCCTTCACCACAGCCCTGGATGGCCTGCGCATCCTGGCCTATGCCACCGGTGACGAACCGCTCAAACTGACCAGCGCCGCCGAGCTGTACATGCTGCTCAGCGCGTTGCGCCAACACTTCCAGCACATCGTCGTGAACATTACCGGGCAACCGGACAGCGAGGCGCTGCGTACCTTTGTCAGCCACTGCGACAAACTGCTGTGGTGCACCGACCAGAGCGTACTCGACTGTCGGCGCAACCTGGCGGTGCTCAACCGCTGGCGCGACAAAGGCATGAAACTCGAGCACGCCAAGCTGGTGGTCGACCGCTATATCAAATCCTGTGCACCTGACACCGAAGCCCTGGAAAAAAGCTTCGGCCTTGAGTGCATCGCCGTCCTGCCGCTGAGCGCCGAACTGCGCCTGAACGTCAAGAACCAGGGCCAGACCCTGTTCGCCCTGGCCCCACGCGAACCCCTGACCCAAGCCGTGCGGACCTTGGGCGAACGCCTGGCGAAACGCTCCGAGGGTCTGGAAAAACCCTCGATGCGCTGGTTTGAACGCTTCCTGGGGTCGGGACGATGACCAGCGAAAAACTCTTCGGCGGCCCGGCCCGCAGCGTCAGCGGCAACAGCGACCATGATGGCCTGAAGCTGGTGCTGCACCGCTACATCATTGACGCCATCGAGGAGTCAGGCAAAAACCTGCTCGAAGGCACGCGCCAGTCGCTGGCGCAGTTTGTCACCGACAAAGTCTCCGAATACATCACGCGCATGCGCCTGGCGATCTCGCGTTATGAAATGGAACGCCTGGCCGAAGAAATCGTCGACGAACTCACCGGTTTCGGCCCGCTGGAAGTGCTGCTGCGCGATCCCTCGGTGACCGAGATTCTGGTCAACGGGCCACACCGGGTGTTTATCGAGCGCGACGGCCTGCTGCATCAGAGCGACCTGCGCTTTATCGACGATCACCACGTCGAGCGCGTGATGCAGCGGATTCTCGCGCCGCTGGGACGGCGCCTGGACGAGTCCTCGCCGATGGTGGATGCGCGCCTGCCGGACGGCAGCCGGGTCAACGCGATCATCCCGCCGATTGCCTTGGACGGGCCGTGCCTGTCGATTCGAAAGTTTCGCAAGGACATGCTCAAGAGCAGCGACCTGGTCGCGATGCAGACCATCGACCAGAGCATTTTCGAGTTCTTTCAGGAGGCCGTCGGCAAGCGTTGCAACATTCTCATCAGTGGCGGTACCGGCACCGGCAAGACCACGCTGCTGAACATCCTCAGCCAGTTGATCAACCCGCACGAGCGCCTGGTGACCATCGAGGACGTCGCCGAACTGCAACTGGGCCATCCCCATGTGGTGCGCCTGGAAACCCGGCCGCCAAACGCCGAAGGCCATGGTGAAGTGCGGTCCAGCGACCTGATCCGCAACGCTCTGCGGATGCGCCCCGACCGCATCATCCTCGGCGAAATCCGAGGCGTGGAAGTGCTCGATGTGATGACGGCGATGAACACCGGCCACGACGGTTCCATGAGCACCGTACACGCCAACAATGCCCAGGATGCCCTGCTGCGCCTGGAAACCCTGGTGGGCCTGACCGGCCGGGTGATCGCGGAAAAAACCCTGCGCCAGATGATCTGCGCCGCCCTGGACGTGGTGATTCAACTGACACGCATGCCCGATGGCCGCCGCTGCGTCAGCGAAGTCGTCGAGGTGGTGGGCGTGCGCGACGACGTGTACGTCACCAATACCCTGTTCCGGCTGGACCGGCGCACCGGCTTCGGCTTCCTGCGCGAAGCCATCAACCCGGCCGGTGACAAACTGCGCCGCGAATCGGCCTTGCCGTTATAGGGGGCGCCTGATGACCGGACCTATGTTGCTGCTTTTTTGCCTGCTGCTGATCGGGCTGTCGCTCTGGCAGTTTCAGCACGGCCTGCGCAAGGCCCAGACTGACCGCGTGCTGGAGCGCCTCGGCGACGGCCAACCCGAGGCCCGCGAAGAACCCACCCGCTGGTCCGGCCTTGAGCGCATGTTTCTGCGCGCGGGGCTGGGCAAGCCGACTGATCGACTGGGCCTGTGGCTCAGCGGTTGGATCGTCGGCGCGTTGTTCGGCTACCTGATCGCCGACGGGTTGGGCCTGGCGGTGATGGTGCTGGGCCCGCCCCTTCTGTTGCGCGTCTACATCAGCTGGCGTTACCAGCGGCGGGTGCAACGCATGGTCGAACAGTTGCCACAGTTGCTGGACCACAGCGTACGCAGCCTGAAATCCGGCAGGACCCTGGCCGACGCCGTATTGGGCGGTATCGAGAATATTGATAACCCGCTCAAGGAGGCCATGGGCCGGGTGCAGCGCAACGTGCGCATGGGCGTGAGCCTGCCGGACTCGGCGAGTGACTTTGCCGAATTCTACGAACAGGACGAATTTCGCCTGTTCGCCCTGGGCCTGAAGGTCAACCATCGCTACGGCGGCAACGCCAGCGAACTGCTGGAAAACCTGATCAAGATGATTCGCGAGCGTGAACAGGGAGCCCGCCAACTCAAGGCCATGACCGGTGAAACCCGCATGACCGCGTACCTGCTGGGTGGCTTGCCCGTTTTGCTGGTGAGTTACTTCATGCTGGTCAACCCTGGCTACCTGTTGACCATGTGGAACGACGACACCGGGCGCACCCTGCTGTTCGTCGCCCTCGCGATGGACCTGACAGGCACCTTCGCCATGTGGCGCATGCTGAGGAGTGTCTGAGATGGTGCTTCTGGCTGGCGCCTTGATGTTCCTTGCCGCCCTGGTGCTGGTGGGTGGCCAGGTCCTTGAGCATCGCCGGCGCGATCGCCGCGTCTCCGAACGGTTGCAGGGGCGGACCGGCAGCGATGACAAAATCGGCGCGTTCATGCGCCAACTCGGCGGCAGCAGCCTGGCCCAGCGCTCGGTCAGCCTGGACAATGAAACCCAGGTGCTGCTCAACCGGGTCGGTTGGCGTAAAGCCAGCCAGCGCTCGCTGTTTGCAGCCTTTCAGGTCGGCGTGCCGATTGTATTAATGGGCCTGACCTTCCTCGGCCAGGAGCTGTTTTTCCCGCAGGCCGCCCCTGTGTGGATTGCCCCCGCGGTTGCCTTGGGCATCGGCTACCTGCTGCCCAAGCGGGTACTCGCCGCGGCCGCCAAATACCGCCAGCAGCGGATCGCCAGAGAGATCGCCACCTTCATTCCACTGCTGCGCATCCTGTTCGAATCGGGCATGGCGGTTGAACAGTCTCTGCGCGTGCTGGGTAACGACGCGCAGCGCTTACTGCCGAGTCTCACCCACGAGCTGCGCCTGATCCTGGCCCGGGTCGATTCCGGCCTGGAGCTGGGCGAAGAACTGGGTAAGACCGCCCGCCTGCTTGAAGTGGACGAGTTCACCGACACCTGCATCATCCTTCAGCAATTGATCCAGCAAGGCGGCGGCGCGATGAAATCGCTGCTGGCGCTCAAGCAGTTGCTGGATGACCGCCGGCTGACCCGCCTGCAGGAATACATTTCGAAGATGTCGGCAAAAATGTCGGTGGTGATGATGGTGTTTCTGTTTCCAGCCTTGCTGATCGTGCTCGGCGGCCCCGCCTTTATCGGCATCGCCCGCGCCTTGAGCCACTTTTGAGGAAGCCCTGATGAAAGTACTGATCGCCGGCCTGGCCCTGTTGATGCTCGGTGGATGCGCCACCAACGGTCAATCGCCCTGGGCGGCGTTGACCACGCCCGGCAGTTGCAGCAAGCCCAGCGCCGACCAGGAACTGGCGTTGAACCTGTCCGATGACCTCGCCAACGAAGGCAAGCTGCACGCCAGCCTGGCCAACCTGCAGAACCTGCCGGACACCTTGCCCCAGGTGCGCCAGCGCAAGGCGCGTAACTACCGTTTGTTGGGCCGCAGCGAGGCTGAGCCGCTGTACCGCAGCCTGCTAGGCACCTGCATGACGGCCGAGGGCGAGCACGGCCTGGGACAACTGGCCGCCGCCAAGGGTGACAACGGCCAGGCGATGGCCCACCTGCAAAGGGCTGCACGCCTGGCACCTACCGACGAAAAAATCCGCAATGACCTGGGGGTGGTGTACCTCAACCAATTGCGCCTGGAAGACGCGCGCTTCGAGTTCATGACGGCCATCGAACTCAAGCAGGGCGAACCGTTGGCGGCGGTGAACCTGGTGACCCTGCTGATCTATCAGGATGACTGGGGGCAAGCGGCCAAAGTGGTCAGCCAGTTGGGCCTGAGCCCCGAACAGGTCACCGAGGCCCAGGCTCGCGCGGTGAAACTCAAGGAGTCCAGCGCGGCAGCACGCAACGTCGCGGCAGTCAGTGATGCGCTGCCGGTGACCATCAAATAAGGAGTCGACGATGAAAGCCTATTACCTGGTTTATCTGGCGTTGCTGCCGCTGAGCGCAGTGGCCATTCCACCCGGCCCTTCGTCTCCACAGCAGGCAGAGACGGAGAACTGGATGGCGCTGCAGATCAATGGCCGAGCCGCCTCGCCGACACCGCAAAAGACCACGCCCACCGAAAGGGAGCAGGCCATGCAGCGTTGGCTCGACAGCAACAAGCATCCGATTCCGGAGTTCTTCGAAGCGTCATCCAAAGGCGGGAAGAGTCAATAACGCTGCGCGCGTCAGTGGGCCGTCACCCGCTGGCGCATTGCCGAATTGTTCGGCGACAACGCCAATGCCAGTTGGGTGCGGTTATGCATATGGGTCAGGCGCAAGACCTGGGACACATACAGCTTGACCGTGTTTTCGGTGATGCCCAGCTCGCAGGCAATCTGATAGTTGGTCTGGCCCTTGCCCACCAGCCGCGCCACGTCCAGCTGACGGGGCGAGAGCTGATTGAAGATGGTCGGGATTTCCACCGGCCCGGCCTCTTCGGCTGACTCGCCATCGTCGGACAGCCCTGCATTCGGGCTGCGACGTACTTTGTCGAGGTCCTGGTACAAGTCATTGATCGACTCGGAAAGGTACTGCAGCTTCTGGTTCAGGTGCCCCAGTTGCAGCTCTTTTTGCCGCTCCTCCAACGCCGCTTCCTGGCGTTGCAGGCCTTCGAGCAATTCATCGAGGTTGATCGGCTTCTGGTAGTAATCGGAGATGCCCGCGCGCAGGGCCTTGATCACGTCCTGCTTGTCGGCACGCCCGGTGAGCATTATCGCTTCGAACGCGCGCTGCTTGCCGGCGACCTTTTGCATGGCCTGGACCAGCTCGATGCCATCCATGTCGGGCATGTGCAGATCGCACAGCACCAAGCCGATCTCGGCGTCTTCGCTGAAACGCTTCAAAGCGTGGCGGCTCGACTCACACGGGACACAACGATAACCACTGTTTTCGAGAAATTCGCAGAGCTCTTCCACGATCAGCGGCTGATCGTCGACCACGAGCACTTTTACTGCCGATGTGAGCTTGTTCACGCGCTACTCCATGCCTGGCAAGCCAATAGATTGACCTATCCCTTTCGACGAAGAATCCTATACATCTACTCAATAAACGTAGACCTACTTTATGACTATGTACATAGCGATAGAGGCGTTGTGCGACTAATGGATCCAAAATAAATACAGCGCGAAACCTGTCAATAAAAACGGCGCAAAAGGCTGTTTTGTTGACGCCTCCACACCCGGGTTCGCGTGGCCCGCGCTAACCCGTTGATGGATAAGCAGCCACGCGCCCAGGACGGGTGCAGCGCCGATCAGCGACCACAACAAAGGGTCCACCGTGGTGGCCATTCCCAACGCGGCCAACAGCTTTACATCGCCCGCGCCAAAGCGTCCCAGCACATAGCCCGGCAGGCCCAACAACAGCGCCAGGGCAAACGCCCAGCCACCCTCCTTCGCCGGCGCCCCCAGCCAGGTGACACCCGTCCAGCTCAAATAAAGTAAGGCCAGCAGCCCAACCCCCAAGGTCAACCCATTGGCGATCTGTCGCTGACGCATATCCTGCACCGCACAGAGCCCCAGCCAGAGCACTATCACCACGCCATGGATCACGTAAAAAACATCCCTTTTTGCTGATTGATTCTATGCTGATATCAGGTAGTAGCCGTCAGGGTAGACGCAGTCATGAAAACAGGCCTCCCCAGAAAGCAAAAAGGTGCTGCGGCGATCGAGTTCGCCCTGGTCTTCGGGATCTTCTTTGCCGTGTTTTATGGGTTGGTCAGCTATAGCCTGCCGCTGTTATTGATGCAGTCATTCAACCAGGCCGCAGCCGAGGCGGTGCGCCAGGCCATGTCCATAGACCCGGTCGCGGCCGGAACCGCCTACCCGACGCAGGTCACCCAGCGCGCGAAAGATACCGTCGCCGCGCAATTGAGCTGGATCCCCGCAAGCTTCCAGTTCCAGCCCTCCTTCGTCAGTGCCACCTACACCGGCACCACGCTGACCGTCGCGATCACCTACCCCAGTGCCAACCTCAACTCCGTATTCCCGGCCCTGGTGATCCCCGGCATAGGCAACGTACCGAGCCTGCCGACCAACCTGACGGCCAGTTCGAGTATCCAGTTTTGACCGCGGGGGATAACCTTTTCGGGCGCCTGTCGGGCCGCACCCGCCCGCAGGTTCTCGAGCCGCAAGCGGTGCCGGCTGCTGGGCTGCATGTGCGACTGGATGACCAAGGCCATGTCATCAGCCTCAGCGGCACGCTGCGCCAGCAATTGGCTGCGCAGGGCGTGGCCGAAGCCCGGCCATTATTGCGAGACCTGCTGTGTGCCGGCAGCGCGCTGAGCGTCGAAGGCCACCCCGCCGACTGGCAACGTCAAAGCCTCGACCTGGATTTCCAGGGCATCGGGCAGGTGCTGCACACCCGCGGCTGGGTCGAGCCAGAGGGTGACGGCTGGATCCTGCGCTTGCTCGACATCGGTGACTTGCTGACCGGCAGGCAACAGGCCGGGCAGCGCGAGCAGAACCATCAACTGGCTGGCCGCATGAGCGAGCAGTTGCGCGTCTGCAGCCTGGGTCGCTTGCCCGACGTGGTCACCGAGCAGCTGCGCAACCTGGCACAGCATTGGCGAATCCCCTGTGTTGCCCTGGCAGTGCCCGATGACGACGCGCGGGGTTCGCGGATCTACAGCCAATACACCGCCCATGACGCACCGGCCCTGTGGCAAACCGGCCAGCACCTCGGCACCGGCCTGGACGGCGTCAACGCCAACGTATCGCTGAGCCTGGCCAAGACACACAATGATCACCCGCGCCTGCTCAGCCTCTTCGGCCATGCCGACGGGTTGCTGGTGCCGTATCGCGACGCCGAGGGCGTTGCCGCCTGGCTGTTGTGCGGTTGCTACATCGGCGAGCCACAGACCCGCGAACGCGACTGGCTGGACCTTGCCGCCGCCCTCGCCGCGCCGTTGCTCAGCCGCCTGCGCGAACAGCGCGACCACCAACAACTGGAACGCATGGAAGCCCTGCAAGGCCTGCTCGGCACCGGTTGGTGGGAACTGCTGCCCGCCACCGAGGAAATCCAACTCGCGCCGAGCCTGTTGCGCAGCCTCGGCCAGGAAGACGGCGCGACGCGCCAGGCGCTGGGCCTGTGGCTGGAGCTGATTCATCCCGCCGATCGCCAGGAGCTCAACAGCCGCCTGCAGGATTTGCAGGCCCTGGGCAAACCCCTGCTGACCAGCGTCCGCCTGCAACGCACCGACGCCGACCAGCCGCTCTGGTATCGCGTGCAGGGCCAGGTACTGGGCGCGGGCGACAGTCGGCGCTGGATCGGCTTCATGCTCGACATCAGCGACATCAAGAACCAGCAACTGCAAGCCGCCGCCGCCCATGCGCGCCTGGACAACGTGATCGCCAGTTCTCCGGCGGTGATCTACGTACAACGCTACGTCGGCGGCGCGTTGCACCCGGCCTTCTTCAGCGACAGCCTGCTGCCCGTGCTGGGCTGGACCCTGGACGATTGCAGCCATGACAGCCTGGCCGCACTGATCCACCCCGAAGACCGCGACCTGTACTTTGATCGCACCCGCCAACTGCTGCGCGAAGGCAATGTGCGCAGTCGCTACCGGGTGCGTGACAAGCAGGGTGCCTACCATTGGCTGCTCGACGAGGCCAAGTTGCTGCGCGATGACCTGGGCCTGCCGGTAGAAGCCGTCGGGCTGTGGCTCGACGTGACCGAGGCGACCCTGGCCGCCGAGCAGATCAAGCAGAGCGAAGAACGCTATCGCATCCTGGTGGAAGACTCGCCGGCGATGATCTGCCGCTATCGCCCGGACTTGACCCTGACCTTCGGCAACACGCCACTGGCCAACTACCTGGAGTGCCGGCCAGAGCAACTGCCGGGGCTTCACCTCGGTGATTGGTTGTCGGACGAACAGCGCCAGGCATTTATCCAGCGCATCCGCCAACTGACCCCGGAATTCCCGGTGAGCACCGCCGAAATCAGCCTGCAACTGCCGGGTCGGGAACATGCCTGGTGGGTGTGGTCCGACCGTGGTGTATTCGATGAGCAAGGCGTATTGGTGGAAGTGCAGGCCGTTGGCCGCGATAACACTGAGGTACGTCGCTCCCAGCAACAACTGACCCAGAGCGCGAAGATGGCCACCCTCGGGGAAATGGCCACGGGCCTGGCCCACGAGATCAACCAGCCGCTGAATGTAATGCGCATGGCCATCGTCAATGTGCTCAAGCGCCTGGGCAACGGCGACGCGCAGATCGACTACCTGACGGAAAAGCTCCAGCGCATCGACGCCCAGGTCCAACGCGCGGCGCGTGTGGTGGATCATATGCGCGTGTTTGGCCGCCGCTCGGAAATCGAACAGCAGCCCTTCGACCCCTCCCAGGCCGTGGAGGGCACGCTGTCGCTGCTCGGCGAAGGGCTGCGCGGCAAGGGCGTGGACCTGCGCGTCACCCCGGCCGACTTCAGCGTGCAGGTTAAAGGCTACGCCGACCAGCTTGAGCAGGTGCTGATCAACCTGATGGTCAACGCCCGTGATGCGCTGCTGGGCAAACGTGAAAACAACCCGCAGTTCCGCCCCTGGATCGCCGTGCACTGCGAGCACGACAGCCGGCACGTACGCATTTGGGTCGAGGACAACGGCGGCGGCATCGACCCACGCTTGCTGGAACGGATTTTCGAGCCGTTTTTTACCACCAAGCCCATTGGCGTCGGCACGGGCTTGGGGCTGTCGGTGAGCTATGGGATTGTGGAAAACATGGGCGGACGGCTGAGCGTCACCAATGGCGAGCAAGGCGCGCGGTTTTGTGTGGAACTGCCGGTTGTTCAGCCAGGTTAGATCACCAGGTAGGCGCGGCCCATGTGGCAGGTGAGGTTGGCGCCGACTTCGGCGTTGCCCAGGCTGATGCCGAGGGCCGAGAGCAGCGTGTTGACGATGGGGTCGAGGACTGGTGCCAACACGGTCTGGACCAGGCTGATCACCGAACTGACGATGCTCGCCAGGGCAGTGGTGACCGTGCCGTTCGCCGCGCCGGGCGTGCTGCCACTGGGTGGCACATAGGTAACCTGCAAGCCACTCAAGGTCGCCCCCAAGCTATTGATGATATTGGTGGTGCCGGGGGCGTTTTGGTAAGTCGGCGTCGCGTTCATTTCGGCCACCGGTAAAAACACCATCGAGTTGGTTTGCGCAGCCACCGTGGATAGCGCCATTAAATTCAGGCCCCCGCCTACACCGGCGGTGCGCGGGCCGCAGAGCAGGGTCAGGACCACGCAATAGCGCTCGCCAAAATCGATCAGCCTGATGGGTTGCACGTTGACCGGTGCCTTTGAGGAAAACGCCGCAACCGGGTCAACATAGCCCACACCCAGGGTCGCGAGTGAGGTGGTGGTCTTCACCGTCAACGACTTGGTAGCCGGCGTGGTGCAGGTGAAGTCCGTCACGTAGCTTTGCGCGCTGGCCGCCTCGATGTAGATGGACAAGGACTGAGTGATATCGACGTCAGTGACATTACACGCCACCAGGCACAACACGCCCCCGACCACTGCCGGTAGATTCAGATTCAGCAGCCCGCCGACAACCTTGGATACCGGTGTCGTCAGCCCGCTCAGAATCGAGGAAACCCCGGAGACCACCTTGAGTATCGGCGCCTGCACAACCACCAATGTCCTGACTTGCGCGGTGCGCACAAAAATCTGATTGGTGGGGGGGGTGTTGGCCAGCCCGGCCTTCGCCAGCAAGGGATTGCCAATCGCCGACATTTGCGGAGGCTGGATCACTTGGGTCTGAATCGAGACGCTCCCCACGACGGGAATGTTCACCTGCGTAGCCACGCTGACGGCGGTCTTGCTATTGGACAGTTGCGCTACCGTCTCCAGCAGTTGAAACAGCTGCACGCTGGAATTCAACGCGGCCGCCGGCGTACCGGTCGCCACATTCAGCAGGCTGCCGACTGTCAGCACCTTGCTATTGGGGGCGATGGCCTTGATTGATAGCACGTCGTTGACGACCGCCTGGACCGCCGAGCCATTCTGCTGCAGCACCATCACCGCGGCATTGATCAGGTCGGTGGCGGACACGGCGGTGTTCAGCAACGTGGTGTAGTCACCCGCTGTCACGCCCAGGTTGATCGCCAACTGGTTGAGGTAACTCAACAGGTTCACATTGGTTTGAAGGATGCCATTCCAGCCGGCTGCGGTGATCGACAAGCTGCCACCCAGCAGATTGCCGATGACCAGGTTCAATAGCGGTGACTTCGTGGAATCCACCGACACCAGGCTGCTGCGGATCGTCAGCTGTGCCACCGGCGGTGCATACGCAGCCACGGCGGTCGCGCTCAAGGTCATCTGGGTGGACACCGGCACGCCGCTGAACATGTTCCAGAGACCACTGGCGATACTGGTCACCACGCTGCGCGTGGCGATCACCCGCACGGCATCGTTTTTTGTGGGGTCGGCGCTAAACACGCGGACATTGCTGGCATTGGTCACCAGCGAGCCGCAGGTAACTGCCAAGCCACGACTGGTGTCGCCCGCCACCACGGTGAAGCCATTGCGGGTGGCGTTCTGCACCGCATAGTCATTGGCAGTAGTCGAGGGCGTGCACAAGCCGCCACGGCCGGCGGCTTCCAGGGCGGCGGTGTCGGCGATGGACTGCAGCCGGCGCTTTTCCATATACAAGCGACCGCTGTCCACTGCCAACAGCATGAACACCAGGGCTACCGCCAGGGTACCCGCCGCCATCAAGCCAATTGCACCACGCTGCCGGGAACCAAGTCGGGGAGACATCAGGCACTCCTTAGCGCTTACTCTCCGTAGTTGGTTTGAAGTGTAGACAAGGCTTGGAGGGTGCGCTGGCCCGGCGCCACCCGGGTGACTAACGGGAATTCACCGGCTGCAGCAGGCCTCATGTGGGAGCAAGCCTGCTCCCACATGGGATAGTGGTTTTAGTGAGGGGGATAGCTGGAGAGGACGCGATTGACCGTGGTACGGATGGCTTTGTCGCGATCCTGCGGGTTTGGGGAAGTGGCCATCATTTGCTCGTCACTGCCGCGCCACACCAGCTTGCCGTCCTTGCCGTCGAGCAGGTCGATCTGGATGGTGGCGACTTTGTAAGTCACGTTGCGGGTTTCGTTGTACATCGGCCCGCCCCAGTAGCCATTCCAGGGGCCACCCCAGGCGCCGCCGTAGTTGGTGGTGACTTGCTGCTGGCGGTCCTCGACGATGAGATAGGCCTGCACGCTCAAGTCAGCCTTGGTGCCTGCCGCAGCCGGGCGCAGGCCGCGCTGGTCGAGTTGCTCACCCACCGCCTGGCGAATGCGTTGCTCGGTAAGGTCGCTCTTGATCCGTGGATCATCCGGGCGGTATTGCAGCGCCGGGTCTTTCCAGGCCCAGCTGCGGTAGGCGCCGAAGTCCCGGCTGGCATCAAAATCGTGGTTGACCTGGGTATTCTGGCAACCGCCCAGCAGCACAACAAACGCGAGCGTAGCGATACGACGAAACATGGTTGTTCTCCAAAGAGCGACCTGCACTTGAAATGAGAATAGCTGTTAACTCGGAGGATAGGCCGTCATTGCCTTCTGCACCGCCTGGCGCAAGGCATCCCCGCGCTCACTGAGGCTTCCCTGGCTGCCCGTCTCCGCGCTGGCACTCCACACCGGCTGGCCCGTGCGGGCATCGAACAGATTGACGCGAACCACCACGACCTGGACTTCATAGGTGCGCACGATCGGCACGGAGTTGTACATGCCATAACCATTGCCATAGCGGTTGTAGCCGCCGTAACCATAGCCGTAGTCATCCTGGACTTGCTTGAGGCGCTTCTCCAGGCGCACATCGGCGCTCACGAACAGGTCGGCCGGACGGCTGTCGTGCAAGGGCCGCAGGCCGCGCTGGTCAAGGGCACCGCTGACCGCCTCGGCAATTTGCGCCGAATCCGCCCAGGCTGTGCCGGCCGGCAGTTGGCCGTTGCGCCAGGCCCAATTGCGGTAGGCGCCATAGTCACGCACCGGCGCCGGGTAGGCGCTGGCATCGAAGGTGTTGGCTGCCTGCGCGGGGGCGGGCGGGATCGGCGCTGAAGCAGCCACATAAGGGTTGGGACTGGAACAGGCGCCCAGCCCAAGGGACAACAGGATCAAACAGAGACGACGCATTTCGACCTCCGCAGACTGGGCCGCTTATACCGGACGGCAGATCCAGTGCAAATAACGCCCAAGTCCGGCAAAGCTTGGGTGACGACGGTGAGCGAGCTCCATCTCTACAAGGTCCTGTAAATCCGCGCGGGCCTGGAATTCCACCGGCATATAGTCGTGGAAAACCCGCACGCCACTCTGGCTTTCGACCTGCCAAAGCCCCTCGAGTTGCGCCGCCAACTCACGTGGGTCCAGCGGCTGTTGCGGGGTCAGGCTCTGCTTTTCGCCGGCCAGGTCATTCTTGCGCATTTTGCGGAAGTGGCCCTTGAGCAGATTGCGATAAATCAGCGCATCACGGTTGTAGAACGCCAGCGACAGCCAGCCGCCTGGCACCGTGAGCTGGTGCAGCACCGGCAGGATGGCGTGGGGTTCGGCCAACCACTCCAGCACGGCATGGCACAGCACCAGGTCGTAGGGTTCGGTCAGTTGGCCCAGCAGGTCTTGCCAGGGCGCATGGATGAAGGTCGCCGTTTGTCCGGCCTCGGCAAACCGTTGACGTGCGCCCTCGAGCATCGGCTCGGCGGGTTCGGCCAGGGTCACCTGATGACCGCGCTCGGCCAGCCACAGCGACATGTGCCCAAGGCCCGCGCCGATATCCAGCACACGCAGCGGGCGGTCCGGCAGCGCTTCGGCCAGGTCGGCCTGGAGTACCGCCAGGCGAATCGCGCCTTTGGCGCCGCCGTAGATCTTTTCGGCGAAGCGCGTGGCCAACTGGTCGAAATGGCGGTCACTCATGGGCGAACCGCCGTTCACTGTCGGCCAGCTTGGCGCGCACCACCTCGTTCATGTCCAGGCCCAGCTCACTGCACAGCAACAACAGGTACAGCACGATATCGCCGACTTCCTGCCCGGCGTGGGCGAGTGCGTCGGCAGGCAACTGGCGGGACTGGTCTTCGGTCAGCCATTGGAAGATTTCGACCAGTTCGGCCATTTCCACGCTGGCGGCCATGGCCAGGTTTTTCGGGCTGTGGAACTGCTTCCAGTCGTTGGTATCGCGGATGCGATGCAGGCGTTCGGTGAGGTGTTCGAGGTTCATGCGGGGGCTCCTGAAGGTGGATAGCTTCGGGGGGAATGGCTTTGAAGGCAAGTGAACCTTTGGCGCGCTATCGCCGGCAAGCCGGCTCCTACGGTTTGGAATGCATTCCCCTGTAGGCGCCGGCTTACCGGCGATGGCGGTTCAGTCGACGACGCTGAATTCGAGCCGGGCGGTCTGTCCGGCTTCGTCGAGAACGCTGAGCTGGTAGCGGCCCAGGTGCTCGAAGCTGGCATTGATAAATTCCTGGTTGGCGCTGTCACCCAACGGTGCACCATTGAGGAACCACCAGCGCCGGCCACTGCCGCCCAGGGCGGAGAGTTTCAGGCGCAGGGCTTGCTGGCTGGCGGCCGGCAGGCGCAATTGGTCACCTTCGCGCACGCCGACGATGGACAGCGGCGACGAAGCGGCCAAGGCCGGCGGCGGGCAATCAGGGTCGGCCGGCGGAATCCGCGCTTCACGACGCTCCGCCCTGGGCAGCCAGGGTTCCAGCGGCGCCGGCCACAAGGCTATGTTTTTCGCCACCGCGCCAGGGCAATGGGCATCCACTCGCAGGCCCTTGGCATTGACCCAGACGCTTTCCATCAAGCCTACGCTCAACGGTTGATCCAACGCCTGCAAGGTCGGCGGCGTGGTGTTGTCCAGCGTCCAGGCAAACCGCTGGCGACGGCAATTAGGGTCGCTGCGGCTCATGGGCTGGCCCAGTGGCCAACAGATCGCGGCCACGCCGACATTGGCCGGCACCGGTTTGACCGGTGCGCTGATACCGCGCTGGCTGTCGCGGTTGGTCAGTACATCGTGCACCTGCAGCATCAACGGCGCCGCCGACGCGAGGCCGAACTGCCCCGGCACCGGCGTGCCGTCCGGGCGGCCAATCCACACGCCGATCAAATAGCGCGGCCCGACACCAATCGCCCAGGCATCGCGAAAACCGTAGCTGGTGCCGGTTTTCCAGGCCAATACCGGGCGCTGTACCAGTTCGGCGCGCGGGTCACGGTCGGGCCGTGCCTGGCCGCTGAGGATGCGGCGGATGATCCAGGCGGATCCTGGCGACAACATTGGCCGCTCTCTGAGCGTATCGTCCGGCTGTAAACGGAGAGTGGCGCTCTTGCCATCCCGGGCGAAGGCACTGTAGCCACTGACCAGGTCTTCGAGGCGGCTGCCCGCGCCGCCCAGGATCAACGCCAGGTTGGGCTCGGCCAACGCCGGCAAGGCCAAGGGCACACCGCCGATACGCATCTGCGCGGCAAAGCGCTTGGGCCCGTAGGCTTCCAACAACTGCACCGCGGGCAAATTCAGTGAGCTGGACAGCGCCGTGCTCGCCGGCACCGCGCCGGTGAACCCCATGGAGAAGTTGCCCGGCCGGTAATCGCCGTAACGTCGGGGCACGTCCTGCAACAGGGATTCGGAATGAATCAGCCCGTCGTCCAGGGCCATGCCATACAGGAAGGGTTTCAACGTGGAGCCCGGCGAGCGCAGCGCGCTGATCATGTCCACATGGCCGAAGCGCTTGGTGTCGTTGATATCCACCGAGCCCAGGTAGGCGCGCACGGCCATGGTTTCCTCTTCCACCACCAGGATGGCGGCGGAGGTGTGTTCCGGCAGGCGTGCGCGCCAGCCCAGCAGCAGGTCTTCGAGCCGGCGTTGCAGGGTGGCATCCAGGGTGGTGCGGATCAGCGGCGGGCTGTCCGGACGGTTCAGGCGCCGAGCGAGCAAGGGCGCCAGGCTCGGTTCCAGGCGCGGGGCGAGCAGCAACGGTTCTTCGAGGGCTTCGTCCACCGCCGGCTGCGGCCATACCTGGAATTCGGCAAGGCGACGCAGCACCTTGTCGCGGGCTTCCTGGGCGCGCTGCGGGTGACGGTCGGGACGCAGGCGGCTGGGTGCCTGGGGCAACACCGCGAGCAGGGCGGCTTCGGCATGCGTCAGTTGCGCCGGCGATTTACCCAGGTACGCCCAACTGGCGGCAGCCACGCCCTGCAACGTGCCGCCAAACGGCGCGCGGTTCAGGTACAGGTTGAGGATCTGTTCCTTGGACAGGTGCCACTCCAACTGCGCCGTGCGCCACAACTGGCGCAGCTTGCCGTGGAAAGTCCGCGAGTGGGGGTCGAGCAGGCGCGCGACCTGCATCGACAAGGTGCTGCCGCCGGACACCACGCGCGCGCCCGTCAGGTTCTGCCACGTCGCCCGCACCAGCGCCAGCGGGTTCACCCCGGGGTGCTGATAAAACCAGCGGTCTTCGTAGGTGAGCAATGCGTCCAGGTAATACGGCGACACTTCGGCGGTCTGCACCGGGTAGCGCCATACACCATTGGCATCGGCAAACCGCCACAACGGCGTGCCATCCTCAGCCAGCACCACCCGCGCCAGGTCATCCTCGGGCAGCGGCAACGGCCAGATCCGATCCGCCAGCCACAGCAGCGCCACCAGCAACACCACGGCGCCCAAGCCCCAACGCAACACCCGTAGGAGCCGGCTTGCCGGCGAGAGCGGTGGTTCAGTGGGTAAATGCGTCACAGGCCCACCGCTCTCGCAGCAAGGCGGCGACCCGACAAGCCAGCCCCCATACTGAAATGCGTACACCAAAAACAAAGGAAACCCATTATTAAACCTGCAAACCTCTATGCTTCACGGAACTAGCCTGTCGCAATAACAACCAACGCACAGATACGCCCACCTTCTTATCAGGACACACACATGCAGGTAGAAAGCTTCTTCGAATGGTTGGGCCAGGCGCTCGGCTCCGTCATCCGCTTTATCGTCGACGGGCTCAGCGGGTTGTTCGGCGCCTTGACCCACGCGGGCGGCAACTTTATCGAAGGCCTGTCGCGCACGCTGGGCATGGACACGTCGATCATCAGCATCCTCACCCTGATCGTCGGCCTGCTCTTCCTGTACTCAGCCGTACGCGCCTTCATGCGCGCCTCGATCATCTTCGGCATCATTTGGCTGATGCTCGGCCTGTGGCTCCTCAGTTGGGTCGTCCACTAAACCAAAACCCAAAAACCCCTGTGGGAGCGGGCTTGCCCGCGAAGACGCTGGGTCAGTCCCCGATACGCTGACTGACACTACGCCTTCGCGAGCAAGCCCGCTCCCACATTAAGTCCGCATTTCAGGTTCAGACCTTCAACGCCCCTTGATCACCAGATCCGCCGGCGTCTCCCCCACCGCCTGCCAGTTCGGCCGGTACATCGACTCCACCTGCGGCGGCGGCACCCGGTAAGTCCCCGGCGTCACGGCCCGTGCCAGGTACAGCAGGTGCGTGGTGCCATACCCGTCGAGATTCATCGCCGCCACATAGCGGTCATCCCTGAATTCCTGGTGCTTGAGCGATGCATTCTGCATCGACTCACGCCACTCCTTGACCTGGCTGCTGGCGTTTTCCAGGCTCGCCGCGCTTTGCGCCAGGTTCTGGTTTTCCAGCTCCAGGCCCGCGGGCAGCAAGTCCACCACCAACGCGTCCGGCACCCGTTGCTTGGCGCTCACCGCCAGGTGCACCAGCACCAGGTCACCGCTGTTCAGCGTACGCAGGTTCAGCGGCTGACCATTCATGCCGAGGTATTCGCGGCGGATGCTCAGGTTGTCGCCACCGGCTGCCGGCGGCACTTGTGGATAACCCGACAGCGTCAGTTGCTGGTAAACCGGCGTGTCACCCTGATTGCTCAAGGTCAGGTCGCTGGACAGCTGCTTGCCGTCCAGCGCCAGGGTCGACTGCTGGTTATTCAACGCCTGCACACCGCCACTGCCGGTAAGCGACACCTGCCAGTTCGCCTCGGGCTGCGCGAATCCAAGACGCCCGGCCAGGAACAGCGAGTTACGTTCCTGGGTCGACAGGTATGGGCTGGCCGCCAACTGATCCGACAGCGTGAACAGGCGCTCCTCACGCTTGCCCTTGGCCAGGTCATTCTCTTCCAGCAAGGCCAGGATCATCGCCTGGTCGCGCAGCGGGCTGCCGTAATCGGCCAGCCACTCATTGGCATTGCGCTGGGTTGCCAGCCCCGCCTGCAGCGCCTGGTCGGCGCGCGGCTGATCGCCCATCTTCTGCAGGGCGATGGACAGCTGCACCAGCGGCAGCCCCGAACGTGCTTCGCTGCGTCGTTCGAAAATACTCCGCAGCGCGCCCAACGGTGCCTGCTGACTGCGCGCCAGGACCATGCCGGCGTAGGCCTGCACGGCGAAACGCGTGTGGTCGGCGCTGTCGCTGTAATCGACTTCGATCAGGTTACGTTCCTGCACATACCGCAGCAGGCGTTCGCTGGCCTTCTTCAAGGCCTCGGGCGGCACTGCAAAGCCCTGGTCACGGGCGCGCAGCAGGAAGTCGGTGACATACGCGGTCAGCCAATACTCCTCCTCACCATCGGCGCCCCACAGCCCAAAGCTGCCGTTGTAGCGCTGCATGCCCAGCAGGCGCTCGATGCCCAGCTCGATCTTGCGTTTGCGTGCGGCATCCGGCTCGCCTTTCACCCCCAGGCGCTTGAGCAAGGCGTCGTCGGCGTAGAGCGAGGGGTACAAGCCACTCGCGGTCTGCTCCAGGCATCCATAGGGGTAGGCCTTGAGCGCACTGATCTGCGCGCCCAGGTTCAACGGCGGTCGGCTCGACAGACTCAGCAACGCCTCGCGTCCCGACGCATCGAACTGCTCCAGCGTGCCAGCGGGCAGGCTCCACGGCTCGCTTTTGAGCACCGCGCGATAATGCTTGAGCAATGCCGGATACGCCGGGCGCACGCCCAGGGTCCATTCGCGACTGAACGGCGGCAGGTTTTCGCCGGGCAGGTCCAGGCCATTCACGGTCACCTTGACCTTGCCCTGGCCCAGGCCGCCCCAGGCTTTGACCGGGATGCGCAGCGTGGTGCGCTGGCCCTGCTTGAGTTCGACGGATTGCGCGCCACTGTTGACCAGCTCCAATTGCCCTTCGGCAGTCAGTTGTACATCCAGCTTCTGCGCCTTGCCCGACAGGTTGGACAAGTCCAGCGCCAGCGTGGTCTGGTCACCTCCGGCGAGAAAGCGCGGAGCCGACAGTTCGGCAATCAGCGGTGCGGCAATCACCGTCTTGCCCTCGGCCATGCCGTAGCGGTCATCGCTCCAGGCCTGGGCCATCAGGCGTAACTCGCCATTGAAGTCGGGGATATTGACGCTGACTTCGCCCTCGCCTTGCTCATTCAGGGTCACCGGTGCGCTTTGCAGCGCAACGATAGTGACGCTGGTATCCGGACGCTTGCCGCCCTTGGCCAGCGCCGCGTCACCACCGAAGGCCAGGCTGGCCAGGCGGCCCTGTCCGGCTTCGATCAACTGGCCGTAGATGTCGAACTGGTCGACACCATAGGCCTTGCGACCGAACAGGCTGGAGTACGGGTCCGGTGTCGGGTATTCGGTGATATTGAGGATGCCCACGTCCACCGCGGCCACCAGCACGTGCACCTGTTTGGGCACGCTGCCGTCCGCATTCTTCGCGGCAATCTTTACCGTCAGCGGTTGTTTGGGACGCATTTTTTCCGGCGCGGTCAGGGTCACGCCGAGTTTGCGCTGGGTGCGGTCCAGCGGCAGGTGCAGCAGGCCCACCGCGCGTTTAGGGGTGATATTGGCTTTGCGCTCGCCGGGGCGAATCACCAGCGCACTCACATACAGATCATGGCGTGACCATTTCGGGTCGAGCTTCACCGCGAAGCTTTTGCCTTCGGCCGGCACGTCGATTTCCTGCCACCACAGCGGCCCTTCAGCGGACTCCACCAGCAGGTAGCCTTTACCGGCAGCCGGCGGCGTGACCGTGACGTTGGCGGTATCGCCGTCGCCATACGCAGGCTTGTCCAACGCCAGCTTGACCTGGTCGGGCCGTACGGCGCCGCCCTCGGTATTGTCCTGGGCCTGGTAACCGGCCCAGAAACGCAGGCTGCTGACCAGGCCGGTCTGCGGGTCTTCGACCTCCACGCGATAAGGCCCCCACTCCACCTGGAAGCTGACCTTGGCGGTGTCGCCGGCCTTGATGTTCAGGGTCTGTTCGTCGAGGTTGAGGAATTTTTCGTTGTAGTGATAGCTCCAGCCATCGCTGTCGGAGTAGTTCCAGTAGTAGTCACGACGTTCGCGCACCAGGCGCACCTTGAGGTTTTGCGCGGCGAGTTTCTGCCCGTCCTGATTGGCTACCAGCACTTCGAATTCCGCCGGGCCGTCGCCGTTGGTTTCCTTGCCGTCAAACAACCCGCGCAGACCCGGCAGCTGTTCGGCCGGCCAGATCGGCTGCACCAGGCGCCGGGTGATCGGGCGCCCGCCCGACTCTTGCAGGCTGGCTTGCACGATCAATTGCAGCGGCGACTTGGCGTCGGCCCATTTGCTTTCCAGGGTGAGGTCTTCCTGGCCTTTGGCGTCGAGGACGCTTTCGTCCAACTCGAAATCCTGGCTCAGCTCTTCCTCGGTGACCGAACCGAACTGGTAGCCCGGCAGTGCCTTGACCGCTTCACGCAGCGGGCGCACATAGACCTGGCCGCTGACCCGGTTGCCCGAGGCCGGCGCGCCGTAGAGGTAGCGACCATTGACGTGAATGACCGGGTTATCCGCCGGGCTCAGGGCCGTGTCGCTGCCCTTGAGTTCCAGGGCCAGGCGCTCGGGCAGGAAGTCTTCGACAAGGAACTCATACAGCTGCGGCTTGCCGTCACCCAGGTCGAATACCAATTGCCAGCGCCCGGTCGGCGCTTCGCCCGCCAGTTGCAGTTGATACTGGTACAGGCCGGACGCATCGGCATCCCACACGAACTTGCGGCTCACCTGCTCATCCGGGCGACGCACTTCGACGCTCACCGGCTGCGGCTTGACCGCGTTGCCATCCTTGTCGCGCAGCAGGGCGTTGAGCAGCACGGTTTCGCCAGGGCGATACAAATCGCGCGGGCCAAACACAAAGAACTGCAACGGGTGGGACGGCTGGCCGCCGATGTCGAACTCGGCCAGATCCAGCGCGGCGCTGTCGAGGCGCAGCAGGCTAGTCTGTTCGCCTTGCTTGGCGAGCAGCACCTGGGCTTTTTTCGGCAGGGGCAACTCGGCGTGACCACCCTTCTCGGTCTTGCCCTGGCCCAGCACCCGGCCATTGGCATCCAGCACTTCGAGGTCGACGCCGTCCAGGGCCTTGCCGCCTTCGAGCGCCTGGGTGAACACATCCAGGCGGTTGGCATAGCGGTGCACCGACAGGCCGATATCACTCAAGGTGAACAACGTGGCCGGCTGCGAATAGTTGTAGGTGCCCGAGGCGCGCATCACCGCCAGGTACACGCCCGGCTGCTGCAATGGCTTGAGGCCGGCGATCGGCAACAACAGGGTTTCGCGGGTATTGCGCGCAGGGTTCAGGTCGAAACGCCCGCCGTAGACCAGGTCGGCCATAGGTAGCAGTTCGCGCGATTCATACCCTTGCAGGCTGGAGTTGCGGCCCCACTGCGCGAGAAACGACGGCAGCGATTCAGGCTTGATCCGGAAGAATTCGACGTCGATCTTGTCGACGTTCAGCGCGATCACCGGCAAGCCTTCGGCCAGGCGCGTCGGCAGCAAGGTGCCACGGCTGGCGAAGCCGACAGTGGCTTGCAGATCACGGGTTTCCAGGCGCGCGCTGTATTCGGCAGCAAGTGTGTTGTCGTTGACCGCCTTCACCCCGGCATCGACCGTGAGCACCAGCTTGCGCTGCGGCTCCAGGTGACGCAGGCGCAGCTCCATCAGGTTATCGGAGAGTTCCCAGGCACCATCGACCTTGCCGGACTTGGCATCGACCAGATGCAGTTTGTCGGCGAATTTCTGTTCGGGATCCAGTGGAATCGAAAAACTCACCGACAGGGTGCTGGCGCCATCCAGCTGCACCTCGGAGACGTCCACCACGCTCAACTCACGCCCGGCATAGCGCTGCTTCAATGCCGCCACATCCACCGCCGCCTTGGCCGGCTTCGGTGCGGTACTCGTCGCCGCTGCTGGAGCGGCCGGGGCTGCCGGTTTATCGGAAGAGTCGCAAGCGCTCAGCAGGGCCAGCGCACAGGCCAGGAACAGTCCTTTGTTAAGCATGGGGCACTCGTAGTGAGAGGGATCCGAGGGGTGAACTATATATCAGCGCCAGCCAAGCCGATGTGGCGCTGGTCACATTGACCGACGGAGGGCAGTTTGGTTCTCGAACGGCTCAAGCCCAGCCAAATCCCACAACCAACACCAACTCCCTGTGGGGGCCGGCTTGCCGGCGCCGACATTCGTTCTGCGGACAGTTACAATGCCGCTCCCCCGTAGGAGCCTCCATGAATTCCCTGCTCACCGACTGGCGCCACCGCCCCACTCACCGCCGCGTCTGGGCCCTGGCCGCGCCGATGATCCTGTCGAACATTTCGGTGCCGCTGGTGGCACTGGTGGACAGCATGGTGATCGGCCACCTGCCGCACGCCCACCAACTCGGCGCGGTGGCGGTCGGTGCCAGCCTCTACACCTTTCTGGCCTGGGCCATGGGTTTCCTGCGCATGGGTTCCACCGGATTCGCCGCCCAGGCCGCCGGGCGTAATGATGGAGCGGCGCTGCGGCAAATCCTGCTGCAGGGTTTGCTGCTGGCACTGGGGTTGGCGATGCTGCTGGGAACCGTCGGCATCCCCCTGAGCCATCTGGCGCTGGAGTGGATGCAACCGTCGCCCGAACTCAACCAACTGACTCGCGACTTCTTCCACACCCGCCTGTTTGGCCTGCCCGCCGCGCTGGCCAGTTACGCGCTGGTCGGCTGGTTCCTCGGCACGCAAAACGCCCGCGCGCCGCTGGCGATCCTGCTGACCACCAACCTGGTGAATATCGCCTTGAACCTGTGGTTCGTACTCGGCCTGGATTGGGGTGTGGTCGGCTCCGCGCGCGCCTCGGTCATTGCAGAATGGACCGGCGCCCTGCTCGGCCTGGTCCTGACGCAAAAAGCCCTGCGCGCCTACCCAGGGCACATCGCCTGGGCTGCGCTAAAGGTGTGGCAAAGCTGGCGGCCGCTGCTGGCGGTCAACCGCGATATTTTTATCCGCAGCCTGGCGCTGCAATCGGTGTTTTTCATGATCACTGTGCAAGGTGCACGCCTGGGTGACGCCACCGTGGCCGCCAACGCACTGCTGCTCAACGGCCTGCTGCTGACCGCGCATGCCCTCGACGGCCTGGCCCACGCAGTCGAAGCGCTGTGCGGCCACGCCATCGGCGCGCATGATCGCCAGGCCCTGCGCCGTTCATTGGTGGTCGCCTGCGGTTGGTCGCTGATCGCCAGCGTCGGCTTCGCCCTGCTGTTCACGTTCGCCGGGCACCTGTTTATCGCAATGCAGACCGACATCCCCAGCGTGCGTGAAACGGCTGACATCTACCTGCCATACCTGGCGGTGCTGCCATTGATTGCGGTGTGGAGTTATTTACTGGACGGCCTTTTTATCGGCGCCACGCGTGCGCGCGAAATGCGCAATGGGATGCTGTTGACCGTGCTGATCCTGCTGCCGTTCGCGTGGCTGTTGCAGGGCTACGGCAACCACGGCCTGTGGATAAGTTTCCTGCTGTTCATGGCATTGCGCAGCCTCACGTTGTGGGCGATTGCCTGGCGCCTGAATCGGCAGAATCAGTGGCTTGGATGAAATCCACGACCCGGTCCAGCAACGGTGCCAGCCAGCGCAACGGTTTGGAGATGGCCGCCACCAGCGTCTGGTGGTTGGTCTTGCCGAAGTAGAACTCCTCCACCGGCACACCGGCCGCCCGTAACGCGTTGGCCAGCCCGCCGGTGTTGCGCGTGGGGTTGACCAGTGTGTCGGACGAAGAGGCGATCAACAGGCTCGGCGGCGCGCCGGCACTGACATGGTTGATCGGCTGGGAGTCCGGGGGTGAGTGGGGGAAGAAAAACACCGGCTTCACGTCGGGGTTTTCAATCGGCAAAAAGTCATACGGCCCGGCCAGACCGATCCAACCCTTGAGCATCGACGGCGACAGGTTCGCTTCGTTGAGCCAGCGCGCATCCAGCGCCAGCATCGCGGCGTTGTAGGCGCCGGAACTGTGGCCCATCACATACAGCTTGCGGGGATCGCCGCCGTATTCAGCACTGTGCTGATACGTCCAGGCGACCGCTTGGGCACCGTCCTGAAGAAACAGTGGGTAACGCACTTGCGGGTAAAGCCGATAATCGGCGATCACCACCACAATGCCGCGCGAGGCCAGGGCTTCGCCGACAAAACCGTAATCATCCTTGGAGCCACTGTTCCAGCTGCCGCCATAGAAAAACACCACCACGGGGGCGTTCGGCGAAGCATTGGCCGGGCGGTAGATATCGAGTTTCTGGCGGGGATCATCGCCGTAGGCGACGGAGGAGGTTTTGGTGAAAGTGCTGGAGGGCGTGAGTGCGTTGAGCACCTTGATGGGCGAGCAGGCTGCGAGCAGCGCAGCAATGGCCAGGGTGCAGACTTGCAGGAGCTTTTTCGACATGACTCAGGCCCTATAAAAACTGCAGGACTTGCGGCGGTCCAAATGTGGGAGCGGGCTTGCTCGCGAAGGCGGTGTGTCAGTCGGCACCTGTATTGACTGATACACGCCTTCGCGAGCAAGCCCGCTCCCACACTGGATCTCTGTCACTTTGAGATCTTTTTCAGCCGGGAAGCGGCGACTTACGAAGACAGGTACGAAGACCGCGTCAGGCCCAGGCGCAAAGCGTCCAGGAACTGCGTACGCTCATTGGCGCTGATCTTCGCGCTGGCGCACTTGTCACGGTAGTGAGTCATCAACTCCTCCGGCGACAAGTGCACGTAGCGCAGCATGTCTTCGATGGTGTCATGGGTCTCGATACCGGCGCTGTACACCGAACCATCCTCGCGCTGGTAGATGTTCACCGAGTCGGTGTCACCGAACAGGTTGTGCATGTCGCCGAGGATTTCCTGGTAGGCCCCCACCAGGAAGATACCCAGCAGGTAGTCCTCGCCTTCGTTCAAGGCGTGCACCGGCAGGCTGGTCTCGATGCTCTGCTCGTCGACGTACTGCTTGATCTTGCCGTCGGAGTCGCAGGTCAAATCCTGCAGGACCGCGCGGCGCAGCGGTTCTTCGTCGAGACGGTGCAGCGGCAGGATCGGCAGTACCTGGCCGATGGCCCAAGTGTCCGGCAGGCTCTGGAACACCGAGAAGTTGCAGATGTACTTGTCGGCCAGCTTGTCGTTGAGTTCGTCCAGCACCTGGCGGTGCGAGCGCTGGCGGGCTTTCAACGAGTTGTGCAGGCGGCGGCAGACGGCGAAGTAGCACTGCTCGGCCAGGGCTTTTTCTGCCAGGGTCAGCTTGCCATCGGCGTACTGGGTGGCCACGTCGCTCATGTAGTGGGTGGCACGCCAGTAGGTCTCGGTGACCATCTCGATGTCGGTCGGGCCCAGCAGGTCCACCAGCCACTGCACGGTTTCCGGCAGGCTTTCCTTGTTTTCGATCTCCGGCACGTCGTCGTTGTGCTTCTCGACGTCAGTGACCTGCACCACCAGCATGGCGTGGTGGGCGGTCAGGGAGCGGCCGCTTTCGGAGAAGATGTGCGGGTGCGGCAGGCTCTGCGCATCGCAGAATTCCTTGAGCATGCCCACGACCACGCCGGCGTAGTCGTCCATGTCGTAGTTGATCGAGCTGGCGTTACGCGAGTGGGTACCGTCGTAGTCCACGCCCAGGCCGCCGCCGACGTCGATGTGGTCCACCGGCAGGCCGAGGTTGCGCAGCTCGCCGTAGTAACGAATGGCTTCCTTGAACCCGTGTTGGTAGTCGGCCAGGTTGGCGATCTGCGAACCCATGTGGAAGTGCAGCAGGCGGATGCCCTGGTCCAGGCCGGCAGCGCGGAAGCGCTCGACCACGGACAGCAGCTGCGCCGCCGACAGGCCGAATTTGGATTTCTCGCCACCGGTGTCCGCCCACTTGCTCGAGGCCAGGGACGACAAGCGCACGCGCAGGCCGACCTGCGGCTTGACCTTGAGGCTGGCAGCCTCTTCGATCACCAGCTCAACTTCGGATTCTTTCTCGATCACGATAAACACGTTGTGGCCGAGCTTCTGGCCCATCAGCGCCAGGCGGATGAACTCACGGTCCTTGTAACCGTTGCAGACGATGGTGCCGCCCTTCGGCGCCAGGGCCAGCACGGCCAGCAGCTCGGGCTTGGAGCCGGCTTCGAGGCCAATGGACACGTTCTGGGTTGCGATGATGTTCTCGATCACCGCCTCCTGCTGGTTCACCTTGATCGGGTACAGCGCGGTGTATTGGCTCTGGTATTCCAGGCGCTCGATGTTGGCATCGAAGGCACCGGTCAGCTGGCGCACGCGGTCTTGCAGGATGTCGGGGAAACGCACCAGCAACGGCAAGGACAGGCCGCTTTTGCGCAGCTCGTCGACTTGCTCGTACAGGTCGACGGGCGTGCTGTTCGGGCCGTTCGGACGAACTTCAACGCGACCGGCATCATTGATCGCGAAATACCCGGCCCCCCAATGGCGGATCCCGTAAACACTGCGGCTGTCCGCAACTGTCCATTGGCTGCCATCGTCTTTGCGTGTGCGTCGTACGGACATCGAAGTCCCCTATAAATGAAGTCGAAGGCGCCGCCTCTCTCTGAGGCTGGCGCAGTCTAAAGAATGAAAATGACGATTTGCCTGTAAGGAAGGTAGACCCCACTCGCAGGACAGAGTTTAGACACCGGTCAGGAACAGGCTCTGTGAAACCCATGGAGACGACAGTTCGCGTTCAGCGAACCGGCGGTCGGGGTGGGTTTCACAGAGGCTGCTAGCCGCCGGATTTCTTCGCCTTGTAACCCAGCTTGATCAGCTCGGCCAACAGCAACTCGACGTGGTCGCCCTGGATCTCGATGACGCCGTCTTTGAGCGCGCCACCGGTGCCACAGCGCTTTTTCAGCGTCGTGGCCAGCTCCTTCAGGGCATCTTCGGCCAGGGGCACGCCGGTGATGGTCGTCACCGTCTTGCCGCCACGGCCCTTGCTCTCGCGTCGCACGCGGGCAATGCCATCGCCTTCAGGGATCAGGGTCTGTTTGCAGGTACACGAATCCACGGGCTGACGACAGTCCGGGCAGTGTCGACCTGCGTCGGTGGAAAATACCAGGCCACCAAGGGCGGCGAAGGATGCGGCTTTTTTGGCCACCGGCAATCCTCTTGGGAGGACAAAGACTGATCGATCAGACGGACCGACCGCGAAGCCCCACTCAGGCAGGGGCAGCGCTACCGTACCGCCCTGTTTCAACCCCACCTGTAGCAGCCGGCTTGCCAGCGATGGCGTCCTAAAGATAGCCATCGCCGGCAAGCCGGCGCCTACAGTGATACCCGGGTGAAACAATCGTAGTACGGGTGAAAAGTCGCGCAGTGTAACGGCAAAAACGCGACTTGCTAAGGGCCAAATGGCGCCAATTTATGCAACTTTAGCGACGCGAGGCCAGATAGCGGCGCAAGCCCTCCTGGGCGTCCGGGCAGTAGGGCTTTTGCTCGGCCTCCTGCAGGACCGTTTCAATCGGTAAAAAGCGTGCTTCCATGACTTCTTCGGGCTGCAGGCTGAGCGGCCCGTCCCACGTCGCCGAGTAGGATTTGCACCAGAGCCGGCTGTCGCCATCTTCGAAATAGAAGTGGTCATGTTCGACCAACTCTACCCCGCCGACGCCCAGCTCTTCTTCCAACTCACGGGCGGCCGACACCGCATACAACTCGCCTGCCGCGACCATGCCGCCGGCTGCCGTGTCCCAGAAACCGGGATACAGGGCTTTGCTCAGGGTGCGCCGATGCACGCACAGCTCGCCCTTGGAGTTGAACAGGAAGATAAACGTGCACCGGCCAATCAGGCCGCGCTGGCGCAGGTCGGACCGCACCAGGTGGCCGAGCAGGTTGTCCTGCTCGTCGACCCAGCAGATCAGTTCGGCATCGGAGGCCGCACGGTGCGCGGCCTCGTTTTGAGCAGCGTCCATCATCAACCCTGGTTGAGCAGTTGACGCAAGTCGATCACCGCCGCGTTGGCCCGGGAAATGTAGTTGGCCATGACCAGCGAATGGTTGGCCAGCACGCCGAAGCCGCTGCCGTTGAGGATCATCGGGCTCCAGACAGGCTCTTGCGAGGCCTCCAGTTCACGAATGATCTGGCGCACGCTGACGGTGGCGTTTTTCTTGGCCAGGACGTCGGCAAAATCGACTTCGATAGCACGCAGCAGGTGGGACAGGGCCCACGCCTGACCACGCGCCTCGTAGAACACGTTGTCGATCTGCATCCACGGGGTTTCGACCACTTCTTCGTCGACCTGTGGCACTTCACCCGGCGCCAGCGCTTCGGTTTTCAGGGCAGTGTTCAACTTGACCCGGCCGACGCTGGCCGACAGGCGTTGCGACAGCGAGCCCAGGCGGGTAGCGACATCGCCCAGCCAGTTGTTCAGGTTGTCGGCTCGCGCATAAAACAGCGCGCCTTTCTGGTTAGGGTCCGACAGGCGCGCCTCGTAGCGGCTCAGGGAATTGATGCCTTCCTGGTATTCCGACTCACTGGATGGCAGCACCCAGCTCTTGTTGTCGAAGTTGAAGCGCGGCTCGGCCTTGGCCAAGTCAGCGTCTTCCGCCGATTGCGACTGGGAACGGGCGAAGTCTTTACGCAGGGCGCGGGTCAGGTCGCGTACCTGCACCAGCACGCCGTATTCCCAGCTGGGCATGTTGTCCATCCACAGGCCCGGCGGGAAGCGGTCGTTGGAAATGTAGCCACCCGGCTTGTTCAGCAGGGTGCCGACCACGGTCTTGAGGGTTTCGACGGTGGTGAAGCCCACCACCATCTGCTTGCCGTCTTTTTCAGCGGCAATCTGCGCATTTTGCTGGACCGGGAACAGCGCCGGCTCTTCGCTCCAGTACCAACCCAGGGCACCGGTGACCAACAGGTACAGGCCGAGCACGCTCAGCACGGCGCGGCTCATCAGCACCGTGCGAAAATAGCTGCGGTTGGCCGACTTGGGCTCAGGGGCGGGGCCTTTGGCACTGCCTGCACGGTTTTTCCAGTCCAGCATGGCGATATCCTTTCAATCACTTGAGTTCATGCACTTCAATGGTCCGGGTGCGTTCAAACACTCCGACCACAACCCTACCCCATCGTGCCCGCCGGTGCGGTGCTTTTAATCAAACGGGGGACGAGGAAGGTTCGACTATAAAGGATGCAGGTTTTTTACGCTGCGCGACCATCGGGTCAATAACTGAATACCCGGGACACGCAGTTAATTGACATATGACACTCATCCCATGGAAAAGAGGTGCTAGCATAGAGCCATCAGTCGACCTCAGCATGCACCCTAACTAGTAGTCAGGATATGACCGAGCCAGAAGACCCCAGCCGTGAGCGTCTCAAGCAGCATTTTGCCCAGCGGGTAATTCATCAGGCACGTCAAATTCTTGAGATCTGGCAGCGCCTGCAACGCAGCGAATGGTCGGGCGCCGACCTGTCCGAACTCAGCGAAGCCAACCTGCGCCTGCTGCGCTTTGCCGAGCGTTTCGAACAGCCGGAACACAGCCAGCTCGCCGTGCACATCGGCGAATCCCTCAAGGCGGTGGACGAAAACCGTGGCCGCCTGAGCAGCCACCTGATCACCGAACTCAACCGCCTGATGCAGCGCCTGTCCCGCACCGGACTGCGCCAGGGCGACCAGCTCGAGCAAACGTTCCTGCCGCCGATGCGCAAGCCGATCTACGTGATGCTCGCCGATCACGACCGCGCCGAACGCCTGGCCAAGCAGCTGGAATTCTTCGGCATGAGCGCGCAGTCGCTGGACAGCGTGGCAGCCTTTCGCGCCGCCATGGCCGAGCGCCTGCCCTCGGCGATCGTGATGGACGTGGACTTCTGCGGCGCCGGCCTGGGCCTCAAGCTCGCCGCCGAAGCCCAGGAAGGCCTGGAGCAAAAGCTGCCGCTGCTGTTTTTCAGCCTGCATGAAACCGACACCCCGACCCGCCTGGCCGCCGTGCGCGCCGGGGGCCAGGAGTTCCTCACCGGAACACTGGAGGCGTCCAGCCTGCTGGAAAAAATCGAAGTGCTCACCTGCGTCGCCCAGTACGAACCGTATAAAGTGCTGATCATCGATGACTCGCGGGCCCAGGCACTGCACACCGAGCGGCTGCTCAACAGTGCCGGCATCGTCACGCGCACCCTGATCGAGCCGATCCAGGCCATGGCCGAGCTGGCGGATTTCCAGCCCGACCTGATCATCCTCGACATGTACATGCCCGCCTGCACCGGTACCGAACTGGCTAAGGTGATTCGCCACAACGACCGCTACGTCAGCGTCCCGATCATCTACCTGTCAGCCGAAGACGATCTCGACAAGCAACTGGACGCCATGAGCGAAGGCGGCGACGACTTCCTCACCAAGCCGATCAAGCCGCGCCACCTGATCACCACCGTGCGCAACCGCGCCGCCCGTGCGCGCAACCTCAAGGCGCGGATGGTGCGCGACAGCCTGACCGGCCTGTACAACCACACTCACATCCTGCAATTGCTCGAAGACTGCAGCTTCCGTGCGCGCCGCGAGAACAAGCCGCTGAGCTTTGCCATGCTCGACATCGACCACTTCAAGCGGGTCAATGACAGCCACGGGCATCCCATGGGCGACCGCGTGATCAAGAGCCTGGCGCTGTTTCTCAAACAGCGCCTGCGCAAGACCGACTATATCGGGCGCTATGGCGGTGAAGAGTTCGCCATCGTGATGCCCGACACCGACCTGGAGTCGGCCTGCAGGGTGCTGGATGAAATTCGCGGGCGCTTTGCCGAAATCCACTACCCGGCCCAGCCGCAGGATTTGTGGTGCACCTTCAGCGCCGGGCTGGTGGAGCTGTGCGACGGTTCCGACAGCCTGATGATGGCCGCCCAGGCCGACGAGGCGCTGTACCGCGCCAAGGACGCCGGGCGCAACCGCGTACAAGCGGCGCGCACGTCAAAGCAAAGTGCCATCCTTTCACCGGAATCGACTGATTCCGTCATAACTCTGTAACGCAAACGCAATAACTTCAGGCACTTACCTTTTGCTGTCGGTTGAAACCCCGCATGCGCCTGAAGCTGCTGACCAATCTCAATACCCTCCTCTTGGTGGCTGTGTGCCTGGCCCTCGGGGCCACGCTCTGGTGGTCGCAACGCGCGCTGGAGCGTCCCTATCTATTGATGGAACGCTACCTGGGCCTGTCGCAGACCTTTCAGAATGAAGCCGCGCGCAATATCGACGACTACCTGGCCAGCGGCGATGCCCTGCGCCTGAGCAGCGCCAGCCAGAGCCTGGAAAACCTGCTGCAGCACCTGGATGAACTGCCCGCCGACCTCGCGCAGAACCTGCGCCCCAGCCTGGTGGACCTGGATACCTTCAGCAAGACTGACCTGCTGGCTGCCGGCAAGCTGGCCGGCGACCCGCAAGCGCTGTTACTGCAAGCCGAACGCGAACTGGGCGCGAACCTGGAGCAACTGGGTCAATACGCCCTGAGCGTCAATTCGCCGCAAGCCGCGCGTTACCTGCCGCCGTTGCTGGCCGCGTCCCAGCACTTGGGCAAACTGTCCCTGGCCCGCGACAAGCTGGTGAGCAGCGGGCGCGCGGAACTGGCCGATGATGTGGAGCGTGAAGTCGGCAATATCCGCAGCCAGGCCGACCTGCTGGAGCCGTTGCCATTGCTCGGCGTCAAGGCCAGCGCCGATTCCAGCGCCGACGACTTTTCTGCCTTGATGGGCCTGGAGAACACCGAGAAGACCGAGACCCAGGACACCGGTGTCGACCTCAAGCGCGAACTCAACAGCCTGCTCACCCGCTACCCCGGCGAACTCAAGCGCACCCGCGAACAGATCCAGCAACGCACCGACCTGGCCGCAAGCACCCACCTGAAAATCGCCGCCGTACAGCAGGCCATTGCCAGCCTGGAGCCGGTAGTGCGCGCGCAACATGCCCAGATCCAGGGCGAAGTGCGCCTGATGCAAGGCGTGATGATCGGCCTGATCCTGCTGATTGCCCTGCTGATCGATACCCTGCAACGGCGCCTGGCACGGGTGCTGACCAACCTGGCGCCGGCCCTGTCGACCTGGGCCGAAGGTGACTTCAGCCAGCCGATTGCCTTGGGCAAGACCAACCGCGAGCTGCACGATATCGAAGCCTCCCTCAACCGCTTGCGCGCGTATCTGGTCGACCTGGTGGGCACCATTCGCGGGAATGCCGAAGAGGTCGCCGGCAGCAGCCGGGCCCTCGCCGAGTTGAGCAGCGGCCTGCACGACGGCGCTGAACGCCAGGCCGGGGACACCGCGCAGATCCGCGATTCGCTCGGCGAGCTGGAGGCAACCATCCAGCAAGTCGCCGGGGATGCCAGCCAGGCGGCCGGGGCCAGCCGCAGTGCGGGCCAGGCGGTGGAGCAAGGCCAGCGCGTGATCGGCCTGAGCCTGAACGGGCTGCACGCGCTGGTGGGTGAAGTGCAGCAGAACGCGCAGATGATCGAAAAACTCGCCGAAGAATCCGCCACCATCGGCGGCGTACTCACGGTGATCCGCTCGATTGCCGACCAGACCAACCTGCTGGCGCTCAACGCCGCCATCGAGGCCGCCCGTGCAGGTGAAGCCGGGCGCGGGTTTGCGGTGGTCGCCGACGAAGTGCGCTCCCTGGCCCAGCGCACCGCCGGCGCCACCGCTGAAATCCAGGGCCTGATCGCCGGCCTGCAAAGCGCCGCCCACCAATCGGTGCAAGGCATGCGCGCCCAGGTCGAACACGCCGAAGCCACCGCCCAGCAGGCCCAGGCGGCAGATGGTGCGCTGGATGAAATCGTCGGCGCGATCCAGACCATTGCCGACACCGCCGTGCGCATCGCCGATGTGACCGCGCAGCAGAGTGGCGCCGTCAGTGAGATTCGCGACAACAGCGAGCGGATCCACCAGTTGGGCGAGGACAATCTGCTGCGCATCGGCCAGGGCCGCAGCCAGGGCGAACACCTGCTGGTGCTGGGCGGGCAGCTCAATACGGCGGTCCAGGCGTTTCGCGTCTGACCGGACTCAACGTGGGTTGCGACCCAATGTGGGGAGCTGGCTTGCCTGCGATGGCGGTGAACCAGGCGACATCTCCCTGTGCTGACACACCGCTATTGCAGGCAAGCCAGCTCCCACACTGACCGAACTCGCCGTCACAGTCACAAATTTCGCGCTATCCTCGGTAATCGTGCTGGCTACTGCATAGAACTGGACAGTCACAAAGGCTTTGCGGCATAGTCGCCGGGTTCTGCCGTACCCACATCAATAACAAGGAACAGCCGATGGCGACCTTACTGGTTCTTCACGGACCCAACCTGAACCTGCTCGGCACCCGCGAACCGGGCGTCTACGGGGCAGTCACCCTGGACCAGATCAACCTCGACCTGGAACGACGGGCGCGTGAAGCCGGCCACCATTTGCTCTACCTGCAAAGCAATGCCGAGTACGAACTGATTGATCGTATCCATGCCGCGCGCGGCGAAGGCGTGGACTTTATTCTGATCAATCCCGCCGCTTTTACGCATACAAGCGTTGCATTACGTGACGCGCTGCTGGCGGTGAGCATCCCATTCATCGAAGTGCACTTGTCGAACGTGCACAAACGCGAACCTTTCCGCCATCACTCCTACTTCTCCGACGTAGCGGTAGGAGTGATCTGCGGCCTTGGCGCCAGCGGTTACCGACTGGCCCTGGAGGCCGCCCTGGAACAGCTTGAACAACCGGCCAAGCGCCCCTGACCGACCCTTGGGAGTTGATGATTCATGGATATCCGTAAAGTTAAGAAACTGATCGAACTGCTGGAAGAATCCGGTATCGACGAGCTGGAAATCAAGGAAGGCGAAGAGTCCGTACGGATCAGCCGTCACAGCAAGACCCCGGCCCAGCAGTTCTACGCGCCACAAATGCAAGCGCCGGCTCCGGCCGCTGCTGCTCCGGCCGCCGCACCTGCCGCCGCCGCTGCGCCAGCAGCACCTGCTGCGCCAGTGCTGAACGGCTTCGTGGTCAAGTCGCCAATGGTCGGTACCTTCTACCGCACCCCGGCACCGACCTCGCCAGCCTTCGTTGAAGTCGGCGCAACCGTGAAAGTGGGCGACACCATCTGCATCGTCGAAGCGATGAAAATGATGAACCACATCACCGCTGAAAAAGCCGGCGTCATCGAATCCATCCTGGTAGAAAACGGTCAGCCGGTTGAGTACGACCAGCCGCTGTTCACCATCGTTTGAACCGCGGAGCGCCTTCGATGTTGAAACCTGCGAAGAAACTGCAAAAAGTCCTGATCGCCAACCGCGGCGAGATCGCGCTGCGTATCCTGCGCGCCTGTAAGGAAGAGGGCATCAAGACCGTCGCTGTTTACTCGACGGCCGATACCGAATTGATGCACGTGAAACTGGCGGACGAAAGCATCTGCATCGGCCCGCCACTGGCCACGAACTCGTACCTGAAAGTCTCGAACATCATCGCCGCGGCAGAAGTGACCGGCGCTGACGGCATCCACCCGGGCTACGGCTTCCTCGCGGAAAACGCCGATTTCGCCGAACAGGTGGAAAAATCCGGGTTTGCCTTCATCGGCCCGAAAGCCGAAACCATTCGCCTGATGGGCGACAAGGTCTCGGCCAAGGACGCGATGATCGCTGCTGGCGTGCCAACCGTTCCAGGTTCCGACGGCCCACTGCCTGAAGACGAGGCCACCGCCCTGCGCATTGGTCGCGAAGTCGGTTACCCGGTGATCATCAAGGCCGCCGGTGGCGGTGGTGGTCGCGGCATGCGCGTGGTGCACAAGGAAGAAGACCTGATCGAAGCCGCCAAGCAGACCCGCTCCGAAGCGGGCGCCTGGTTCGGCAACCCGATGGTCTACCTGGAGAAGTACCTGACCAACCCACGTCACGTGGAAGTGCAGGTATTGTCCGACGGCCAGGGCCACGCCATCCACCTGGGCGACCGCGATTGCTCGCTGCAGCGCCGTCACCAGAAGGTACTGGAAGAAGCTCCGGCACCGGGCCTGGATGAAAAAGCTCGCCAGGAAGTACTGGCTCGCTGCGTCAAGGCGTGCATCGACATCAACTACCGTGGCGCCGGTACCTTCGAGTTCCTCTACGAGAACGGTCGTTTCTACTTCATCGAGATGAACACTCGCGTGCAGGTAGAGCACCCGGTTTCGGAGATGGTCACCGGTATCGACATCGTCAAGGAGATGCTCAGCATCGCCGCCGGCAACCCGCTGTCCTTTACCCAGGACGACGTGAAGATGCACGGCCACTCCCTGGAGTGCCGCATCAACGCCGAAGACCCGAAGACCTTTATCCCAAGCCCTGGCCTGGTCAAGCATTTCCACGCGCCCGGCGGCAACGGCGTCCGTGTGGATTCGCACCTGTACAGCGGCTACAAGGTTCCGTCCAACTACGACTCGCTGATCGGCAAGCTGATCACATGGGGCGCGACCCGCGACGAGGCCATGGCCCGTATGCGTAACGCCCTGGACGAAATCGTGGTCGACGGCATCAAGACCAACATCCCGCTGCACCGGGAACTGGTCCGTGATGAAGGCTTCTGCGAAGGTGGTGTGAACATTCACTACCTGGAACACAAGCTGGCCAACCAGTAAGTGCTCCACCCAACAAAGCCGCCTTCGGGCGGCTTTGTTGTTTGTGAGCCCTGTGAAATTGGCTCTTGTGGCGAGGGGGCTTGTCCCCCGTTGGGCTGCGCAGCAGCCCCGAAACCTGATCTTGCGATTGACTTGCAGAAATCCGGCGACCTCATGGGGCTGCTACGCAGCCCAACGGGGGACAAGCCCCCTCGCCACAACAAGCTCCCTCGCCACAGGTCATGCTCTCGCGTAAACTTGCGCGCTTTCGCGACCCAGCAGTCGCACATTCATTTTATTCAAAGGTGCCCGCCATGCCTTGGCTGCAAGTCCGTCTCGCCATCAGCCCAGAACAAGCCGAAACCTACGAAGACGCTTTCCTCGAAGTGGGCGCCGTCTCGGTGACCTTCATGGACGCCGAAGACCAGCCGATCTTCGAACCCGAACTCAATACCACCCCGCTGTGGTCCCACACCCATCTGCTGGCCCTGTTCGAAGACGGCACCGATGCCGCCGCCGTGCTGGCCCATATGGAACTGCTCACCGGCGGCCCGCTGCCCGAGCACCACAGCGAAGTCATCGAAGACCAGGACTGGGAACGCAGCTGGATGGATAACTTCCAGCCGATGCGGTTCGGCCAGCGCCTGTGGATCGTGCCGAGCTGGCACGCCGCGCCGGAGCCGGACGCAGTCAACCTGCTGCTTGATCCGGGCCTGGCCTTCGGCACCGGCACCCACCCCACCACCGCGCTGTGCCTGGAATGGCTGGACGGCCAGGACCTGACCGACAGCCACGTGCTGGACTTCGGCTGCGGCTCGGGGATCCTGGCGATTGCCGCCCTGCTGCTGGGCGCCAAGGAAGCCGTCGGCACCGACATCGACGTGCAGGCCCTGGAAGCCTCGCGCGACAACGCCGGGCGCAACCACATTCCCGAAGATAAATTCCCACTCTATCTGCCCGAGCAATTGCCCCAGGTGCAGGCCGACGTGCTGGTGGCGAACATCCTCGCCGGCCCGCTGGTTTCCCTGGCGCCGCAGCTGTCGAGCCTGGTCAAGCCGGGCGGCCGCCTGGCGCTGTCGGGCATCCTTGCCGAGCAGGGTGAGGACGTGGCCGCTGCCTACACCAAGGATTTCGAGCTGGATCCGATCGCCAACCGTGATGGCTGGGTACGCATCAGCGGTCGTCGGCGCTAGAATGAGCGCTTGCCTGAATCGGATGGCCGCATGACCGACAGTTTCGTCACCCAGTGCCCGCATTGCCAAGCACGCTTTCGCGTTAACCACGCTCAATTGAGCGTGGCCCGCGGCGTGGTGCGCTGCGGCTCGTGCCTGCAGGTATTCAATGCGGCACGCCAGCTGCTGGAGCAGCGCGCCCAGCAGACGCCGGCACCGGAACCGGTCGAGCCAGCCGCAGAGGCCCCGCGGGCGATCAGCCAGAAACAGTGGACCGCCGAAGAACTGGACCTGGACAACCTCGACCTCGACGTGGAGTTGGCCAAGCTGGAACGCCGCGAGATTCAGCATACGCAGCCCTCGGGCGCGGAGCGTCGCCAGGGCGGTTCCGACCGTCGGCAAAAGGAAGAGGCTCTCAGCGCCAGCCGCGATACGGTCAAGGCCGAGGAAGAAAAGTGGGCGGCCAGCCTGTTCAGCGAACCACCGGAAGAACGCGTCCAGGTCGTCGAAGCCCCTGAACCGACCAAGGCACCTGCGACCCGGCAGCGCACCGAACCGTCGATGTCGTTCCACACCGACGATATCGACGACGAACCGCCGCTGCGCTCGACACTCGAGGATGACGAACTCGATCCCCCCGTCACGCCCGTTATCGAGGCAGTCGAGGAACCGGAACCCGAAGAACGCCCGCAACCTCGACGTAAACGCCCTCGCCCGTCCACCGGCGTTCACGACGATGTCCTGCAGGACCTCGAAGACGACCCACTGCACCTCTACGCGCAAAAACGTGCGTCGGGTTGGGGCCGCCGCCTGCTCTGGCTGTTGCTGGTGCTGATCGCCGCCGCCGGCCTCGCCGGCCAATACATCGCCTACCAATTCGACGACCTGGCCCGCCAGGACGCCTACCGCCCATGGTTCCAGCAACTGTGCCCCACCCTGGGCTGCACGGTGCCGTCACGGGTCGATATCGCCCACATCAAGAGCAGCAACCTGGTGGTACGCAGCCACCCGGAATTCGCCGGGGCGCTGGTGGTGGATGCAATCATCTATAACCGCGCGACCTTCTCCCAGCCCTTCCCGCTGCTGGAGCTGCGTTTTGCCGATTTGAACGGCAGCCTGATCGCCAGTCGTCGGTTCAAGCCCGCCGAATACCTCAGCGGTGAGTTGGCCGGCGTGAGCGAAATGCCATCACAGACGCCGATCCATATCTCCCTGGATATCCTCGATCCGGGCAATAAAGCCGTGAATTACAGCCTGAGCTTTCATTCGCCCGAGTGAATCGGTTCATGCACCGAGGCTTGACGGCAGATTCTTGACTAGGCGCCGGGCAACCAAACCGGCGGCGATAAAGAAATTGCTGTTCAGATTTTATCCAATTCAGCCTTTATCCAGTCATCGAGAGCGGGTATCATGCCAACCCTTTTTCGAACTCTAATGATCCGGCCCCACAACAGGGAAGTCCTATGTCGGCGGTACGCATCGGCCCATACACATTGCAGAACGGCTTGATCCTCGCTCCTATGGCGGGCGTCACCGACCAGCCCTTTCGTCAGCTGTGCAAGCGTTTGGGCGCGGGTCTAGTAGTCTCGGAAATGGTCACCAGCGACATGAGCTTGTGGAACACCCGCAAATCGCGGATGCGCATGATCCACGAAGGTGATCCCGAGCCCCGCTCGGTACAGATCGCCGGCGGTGATGCGCAGATGCTGGCGGATGCGGCCCGGGCCAACGTGGAGTTGGGCGCACAGATCATTGATATCAACATGGGCTGCCCGGCCAAGAAGGTCTGCAACAAGGCCGCCGGTTCCGCCTTGTTGAAGGATGAGCAGTTGGTCGCCGAGATCCTGCAGGCCGTTGTCGCCGCAGTGGATGTGCCGGTCACCCTGAAGATCCGTACCGGCTGGGACCGGGACAACAAGAATGGCCTGACGGTGGCGAAGATCGCCGAACAGGCGGGCATTACAGCGCTGGCGGTGCATGGCCGCACCCGCGCCGATCTGTACACCGGTGAAGCCGAGTACGACACCATTGCCGCGATCAAGCAGGCGGTGTCGATGCCGGTCTTTGCCAATGGCGATATCGACTCAGCCGAGAAAGCCCGGCGCGTGCTGCACGCTACCGGTGCCGATGGCCTGTTGATTGGCCGGGCCGCCCAGGGGCGGCCGTGGATTTTTCGTGAGATCGAGCATTTTCTGCGTACCGGCGAAGTCTTGCCGGCACCGGAGTTGATCGAGGTGGAACGTATTCTGCTAGAGCATCTGGCCGCCCTGCACGCCTTCTATGGAGACGTGATGGGAGTACGCATTGCTCGCAAGCATGTCGGCTGGTATCTCGCAACCTTGCCGGGCGCCAGGGAGTTTCGCGCCCACTTCAATCGTTTGGATGATACGGAAGCACAGTGCGCCAACGTTCGTGAGTTCTTCAGCGAGCGTTACAAGAGCCTGGGGACAGGGGACGGAGAGGGGGTGGCCGCATGACGATGATGACCGAGACTTTAGTGAGTGGAACAACACCCGTGAGCGACAACGTCAATTTGAAACAGCACCTCAACACGCCGAGCGAAGAAGGCCAGACCCTTCGCGGGAGTGTCGAGAAGGCGCTGCACAATTATTTCGCCCACCTTGAGGGCGCTTCCGTCACGGACGTGTACAACCTGGTGCTCTCCGAAGTCGAGGCGCCCTTGCTCGAAAGCGTGATGAACTACGTCAAGGGCAACCAGACCAAAGCCAGTGAGCTGCTGGGCCTCAACCGTGGCACCTTGCGCAAAAAGCTCAAACAATACGATTTGCTGTAAGCATTCAATCAAACCAGAAAGGCGCCCGCGTAAAAACGGTCGCCTTTTTTGCTGACTTCCTTTGCTTTTGATGGAAATTGAAATGACCGACCAGACTACCCGCCTGCCGATCCGCCGCGCCTTGATCAGTGTCTCCGACAAGACCGGGATCCTCGAATTTGCCCGGGAGCTGGAAGCCCTTGGCGTGGAAATCCTCTCCACGGGCGGGACCTTCAAACTGCTGCAGGACAACGGCGTGGCCGCAGTAGAAGTGGCGGACTACACCGGTTTCGCAGAAATGATGGACGGTCGGGTCAAGACCCTGCACCCGAAGATCCACGGCGGTATCCTCGGCCGTCGCGGTACCGACGACGCCATCATGAGCGAGCACGGCATCAAGCCGATCGATCTGGTAGCCGTCAACCTGTACCCGTTCGAAGCCACCATCAACAAGCCAGGCTGCGACCTGCCGACCGCCATCGAAAACATCGATATCGGCGGCCCGACCATGGTTCGCTCGGCAGCCAAGAACCACAAAGACGTGGCCATCGTGGTCAACGCCAGCGACTACGCCCAAGTGCTCGAGAGCCTGAAAGCCGGCGGCCTGACCTACGCCCAGCGCTTCGACCTGATGCTTAAGGCGTTCGAACACACCGCCGCCTACGACGGCATGATCGCCAACTACATGGGCACCGTGAACCAGGCGGCTGAAACCCTCAGCACCGAAGGCCGTAGCCAGTTCCCGCGCACCTTCAACAGCCAGTTCATCAAGGCCCAGGAAATGCGCTACGGCGAGAACCCGCACCAGAGCGCGGCGTTCTACGTGGAGGCCAAGCCGGCCGAAGTGGGCATCGCCACCGCGACCCAGCTGCAAGGCAAGGAGCTGTCCTACAACAACGTGGCCGACACCGACGCCGCGCTTGAGTGCGTGAAGAGCTTCGTCAAGCCAGCCTGCGTAATCGTCAAGCACGCCAACCCGTGCGGCGTGGCCGTGAGCCCGGACGCTGAAGGCGGCATCCGCCAGGCGTACGAACTGGCCTACGCGACCGACACCGAATCCGCATTCGGCGGCATCATCGCGTTCAACCGCGAACTGGACGCCGAGACCGCTAAAGCCATCGTCGAGCGTCAGTTCGTCGAAGTGATCATCGCCCCTTCCGTCAGCGAAGAAGCCCGCGCCATCGTGGCAGCCAAGGCCAACGTGCGCCTGCTGGCCTGCGGCGAGTGGTCGGCTGAACGTGCCGCTGCCTGGGACTACAAGCGCGTCAACGGCGGCTTGCTGGTACAGAGCCGCGACATCGGCATGATCGGCAGCCAGGACCTGAAAGTGGTGACCAAGCGCGCACCGACCGAGCAAGAGATCAACGACCTGATCTTCGCCTGGAAAGTGGCCAAGTACGTTAAATCCAACGCCATCGTCTACGCCAAGAACCGCCAGACCATCGGTGTCGGCGCTGGCCAGATGAGCCGCGTGAACTCGGCGCGTATCGCCGCGATCAAGGCCGAACACGCCGGTTTGCAGGTGGTCGGTTCGGTGATGGCATCCGACGCGTTCTTCCCGTTCCGCGATGGCCTGGACAACGCCGCGAAAGCCGGTGTGACCGCGGTGATCCAACCGGGCGGTTCGATGCGTGACGCCGAAGTCATCGCGGCGGCAGACGAAGCCGGCATCGCCATGGTCTTCACTGGCATGCGCCACTTCCGCCACTGATCCACTGCCGTGAAGCGGCAAGGTTCAAGCTGCAAGCAGCACGTAAAAGCACAGCTGCCTCGCTTTTGCTGCTGGTTGTAGCCTCTAAAATTCATAGCTGCAGGCTGCCTTCAGAGCGATACAGATTGCTCTCAACGTGCAGCTTGCAGCTTGTAACTTCCTTCGAAGGAGTCTGACTTGAACGTCCTCATCATTGGCAGCGGTGGCCGTGAACACGCCCTGGCCTGGAAAGTTGCCCAGGACCCTCGCGTCCAGAAAGTATTCGTCGCCCCCGGCAACGCCGGCACCGCCATCGAAGCCAAGTGCGAGAACGTCGCTATCGACGTGCTGGCGCTCGAGCAACTGGCGGATTTCGCTGAAAAGAACGTCTCCCTGACCATCGTCGGTCCGGAAGTGCCGTTGGTGGCTGGCGTCGTCGACCTGTTCCGCAGTCGTGGCCTGGATTGCTTCGGCCCTACCGCCGGCGCGGCCCAACTGGAAGGTTCCAAGGCGTTCACCAAGGATTTCCTGGCACGCCACAAGATCCCGACCGCCGACTACCAGAACTTCACCGAGATCGAGCCGGCCCTGGCTTACTTGCGTGAAAAAGGTGCGCCGATCGTGATCAAGGCCGACGGCCTGGCCGCTGGCAAAGGCGTGATCGTCGCCATGACCCTGCAGGAAGCCGAAGACGCCGTGCGCGACATGCTCGCCGGCAACGCCTTTGGTGACGCGGGTTCGCGCGTGGTCATCGAGGAATTCCTCGACGGCGAAGAAGCCAGCTTCATCGTGATGGTCGACGGCAAGAATGTGCTGCCGATGGCCACCAGCCAGGACCACAAACGCGTCGGCAACGGCGACAGCGGCCCGAACACGGGGGGCATGGGTGCCTACTCCCCTGCCCCGGTGGTCACCGCCGACGTGCACAAGCGCGTCATGGACCTGGTGATCTGGCCCACCGTGCGCGGCATGGCCGATGAAGGCAATGTGTACACCGGTTTCCTCTACGCCGGCCTGATGATCGACAAAGCCGGTAACCCGAAAGTCATCGAGTTCAACTGCCGCTTCGGTGATCCGGAAACCCAACCGGTGATGCTGCGCCTGCAATCGAGCCTGGTGCTGCTGGTCGAAGCCGCATTGGCCCAGGCCCTGGACAAGGTCGAAGCGCAATGGGATCCACGCCCGAGCGTCGGCATTGTGCTGGCAGCCGGTGGCTACCCTGCCGACTACGCCAAGGGTGATGTGATTGAAGGCCTGGACGCTGCTGCTACGCTGGAAGGCAAAGTGTTCCACGCGGGCACCGCGCTCAAGGATGGCAAGGTTGTCACTGCGGGTGGCCGCGTGTTGTGCGCCACCGCGATGGGCGCCAGTGTCGACGCCGCGCAGCAACAGGCGTACAAGCTGGCCGCAAAAATCGACTGGAAAGGCTGCTTCTACCGCACTGATATCGGCTATCGCGCCATCGCGCGGGAGCGCGGCGAGCACTCGTAAGTCGCTATCCGTTCGGTTAGGTAAGGGCCTCTGGCCCTTGCCGTACTCATGCCACCCCGCGCATAGTTAACCCGTGCATCAACCTACGAAGGGATTTCGCCGTGCGCTGGCTCAGGATCGCCATAGGTTTCACTGTCAGCCTGCTGACACTGCTCTGCTTGTTCCCGGCCCAGGCCGCCGCGCAAGGCAGTGGCTGGGCAGTATTGCTTGATGAACAGGCCGATCTGCAGCTGAGCGACATCCGCTCTTCACGCTACACCAATCAATTCAGCCCCATTGAACTGGACCGCATTACCGCCGCGGAACCGGACGGTGCACTGTGGGTACGTTTCAAGCTGCAACCCGGCAAGCACGAGCAAGTGCTGCGGGTATTCGCGCCCGACCTGTCGCACCTGAGCCTCTACGTGCTGGACGGCGACACACTGGTCGAACAACAAAGCACCGGCACGCGCCAGCCCCAGGCAGAACGCCCGCTGCCCAGCAGTGACTTCATGCTGCCGATGCCCCAGAGCCAGAAGCCTCTGGATGTCTATCTGCGCCTGGTCTCCGAACACGAACTACGCCCCTATATCACCCTGGAACCGGCCGTGCTCGCCGCCGCCGACCAGACCCAGACGCTGATCTACGGCCTGCTGTTCGGCTGCCTGCTGATGCTGATCCTGCACAACCTCACGCGCTTCGCCTACCACCGCTCGCGCAGCAGCCTGTGGCTGGCGGCGTGCGAAGTACTGTTGATGCTCAGCCTGGCGCTGCTGCTCAACCTGGTAGGCCCGTGGCTGCCGAACTGGCATGCGATCCAGACCCCGGGCGCCTACCTCGCGCTGCTGCTGACCGCGCCGTGCGGGTTGATGTTTGCCTACCGTTTCTTCATGCCGCTCGGCCCGCATCCGCTGAACAAACTGTTGATGGCCGACATTCTGTTTATCGTGCTGTGCGGCCTGCTGCTGTTGTTCGTCAACACCCTGCCGCTGAACATCATCACCTACGCCCTGGTCGCCCTGGCCGGCTTGAGCATGCTGTTTGTCTCGGCCTGCCACTGGCAGAAAGGCTACCGCCCCGCACGTTTGTTCGTGGCGGCGATGGTGGTGTTCAACATCGGTACGCTGATCATCCTCCCGGCCTTGCTGGGCCTGACCATGGTCTCGCCGCAAGGCCTGATCGTCACACTGCTGGCATTTATCTGCGTCAGTGGCCTGTTGATGAGCCTGGCCCTGGGCGAACGCCAGCGTGCGATTGTCGAGGCGCGTTTCAGCCTCAGCCGTGACCTGGCCGCCAGCAACGCAGAAATCGCGGCCAAGGCCGAGTTCCTGGCGAAAATCAGCCACGAAATCCGCACCCCCATGAACGGCGTGCTGGGCATGACCGAGCTGCTGCTGGGTACGCCGCTGTCGGTGAAACAGCGCGACTACGTGCAAACCATCCACAGCGCCGGCAATGAACTGCTCACGTTGATCAACGAGATCCTCGATATCTCCAAGCTCGAATCCGGACAGATCGAACTGGATGATGTGCAATTCGACCTCAACGCGCTGATCGAAGATTGCCTGAGTATCTTCCGCGCCAAGGCCGAGCAGCAAAACGTCGAGTTGATCAGTTTCATCCAGCCCCAGGTACCGCGCGTGATCAGCGGCGACCCGACGCGCCTGCGCCAGGCGATGCTGAGCCTGCTGGAAAACGCCCTGCAGAAAACCGATGAAGGCGAAGTGCTGATCGTGGTCGCCCTGGATGACCGCAGCACCAAGCCGCGCCTGCGCATTGCCGTCCAGGACAGCGGCCTGCCAATGGAAGCCGCCGAGCGCGACGCCCTGCTGCACAGCGAACTGCACAGCAAGAACTTCCTCTCGGCCACGCGCCTGAGCGGCCACCTGGGCCTGGTGATTGCGCGCCAGCTGATCCTGTTGATGAACGGCGAGTTCGGCATCAAGAGCGGCGCCCAGCAAGGCAGCACCCTGTGGCTGACCTTGCCGCTGGACCCGGAACGCCTCGAACACCCGACCTCCGACCTCGATGGCCCGCTCAAGGGCGCGCGCGTGCTGGTGGTGGACGACAACGACACCTGCCGCAAAGTGCTGGTGCAGCAATGCACCGCCTGGGGCCTGAATGTCAGCGCCGTGCCGTCGGGCAAGGAAGCCCTGGCGCTGCTGCGTACCAAGGCACACCTGCGTGATTACTTCGACGTGGTGCTGCTCGACCAGAACATGCCCGGCATGACCGGCATGCAACTGGCGGCGAAGATCAAGGAAGACCCGAGTCTGAACCACGACATTCTGTTGATCATGCTCACCGGCATCAGCAATGCGCCGAGCAAGATCATCGCGCGCAACTGCGGGATCAAGCGCATTCTCGCCAAGCCCGTGGCGGGCTATACGCTCAAGACCACCCTGGCCGACGAATTGACTCAACGCAGCAAGGGCAACGTCCCGGCGCGCGCGCTGCCCATCGCGCCAGCGCCCGTCACCGTGCCCAGCGACTTCCGCATCCTGGTGGCCGAAGACAACAGCATTTCCACCAAAGTGATCCGTGGCATGCTCGGCAAGCTCAACCTCAACCCGGACACCGCCAGCAACGGCGAGGAAGCACTGGAGGCGATGAAGGCCCAGCGTTACGACCTGGTATTGATGGACTGCGAGATGCCGATCCTCGATGGTTTCTCCGCGACCCAGCAACTGCGCGCGTGGGAAGTCAGCCACCAGCGCATTCGCACACCGGTGGTGGCGCTCACCGCGCATATCCTCTCGGAGCACAAAGAACGTGCACGCCAGGCCGGAATGGACGGCCACATGGCCAAGCCGGTAGAGCTCTCGCAATTGCGCGAGCTGGTGGAGTTCTGGGTCGCGCAGCGTCAACAGCGGCCAGAGCACGCACCTACCTGACCCCTGCATGGCGCAGATCAAAATGTGTGCGGGCTTGCTCGCGAACGCGCTGTATCAGTCAAACATGTATTGGCTGACACGCCGCTTTCGCGAGCAAGCCCGCTCCCACATTGGAGTGTTGTCGCATCACAGATAGCGCTCAGCCACAGGCCTGATAAACTCCCGCTCGCCCTCCTTCGTTGCGAGCTCCCACCATGCTCCACGTGTTGTTCAGCGTTTACCTGAAGATGCTGGTGCTCTACAGCCCGTTCTTCGTGCTGTCCTGCTTTATCAGCCTGACCCGTGGCTACTCCAGCAAGGAGCGCCGGCGCCTGGCCTGGAAAGTGGCTCTCGCCACCCTGGTATCGAGCGTGTTGCTGTACTTGTTCGGCCGGGTGATTTTCAGCGTGTTCGGCATCACCGTGGATGCGTTTCGCATCGGCGCCGGCAGTGTGCTGTTCATTTCCGCCTTGGGCATGGCCCAGGGCAAGTCCGCAGTGCAGACCGACAACGTGCAGCAGGACGTGACGATCGTGCCGCTGACCATCCCCCTCACCGTCGGCCCCGGCACCATCGGCGCGCTGTTGGTGATGGGCGTCAGCCAGCCACACTGGGATGACAAGATCACCGCCATCCTCAGCATTGCCCTGGCCAGCCTCACGGTGGGCGTGGTGCTGTACCTGTCCAACCGGATCGAACGCATTCTCGGTGACCAGGGCTTGCAGATTGTCAGTCGGTTGATGGGGTTGTTCGTGTGCGCCTTGGCCGCGCAAATCATCTTCACCGGCGTACGCGGTTACCTGGTGCCCTAGATCCGGTATTGGGCAATTGCCAGCTGCACCTTGTCGCCGGCGCTTTCGCGCATCAACTGGATGGTTTTTTCGTTGACCACCGAGGTATTCAGCACCAGGCAGGTTTGCCCGCTGAAAGCCTCGGACGACGTACTGTCCCACTCCAGAAACGGCAGGCCCACCTGCTTGCTTACGCCACGGCTGCTGTAGGTCACCAGCACCATCATCACCTCGCCGTCGTTTTCGGCGCAGGACGCCACGCCGAAATCACCGCCCTGATGCAGCGTAGTGTTGCGCTTGAACAGCTCGAAGGAAGCGGGGTGTTGCTTCATGGCCTCCAATGCATCTGCCGCCAACTTGGGCAGCGACGCCAGCAGTGGCCCGGCCAATGAGGTCGAGGCGAGCATGGCGGCGATCAGGTTCAGCACTGCCAATTGCACGGTCAGGCCCTTGCCGGAACTTGAGACCCGCTCGAAGCTGCTGCGCACCGGCAACCAGCCCAGGCTGATCATGACCTTGATGAATTCGTCGTACCAGGCCTCGGTACCCCGGTGCATTTTCAATACATCGCTGACGTAGCTGCTGGCCAGCAGATAGCTTTTACGGATGTACTCCCGGTTGATCCCGGACAGGCCCTCGGCAAACGAAATCACACTATTGTTGACCACCGCCGCATTGCATGGATTGTTCGGGTCGAGGGGCACGGCAGGCGGCTTGCCAGGTGCCCCCGGCAACTTGTAGGCGGCAATCAACTTGCGCCTTTTGCTGCTGTTGATCCTTGCGTGATGTCGCTCCATTTTCAGTTCTCCACAAGCCCCCACATGGGGCATGTGTTCACACTAATCCAGCGGCTGCGCGGCTTGCCAGACGACAAACATCGCTTGCAAGGGCACCGCGCAAAACGCAGCCCAGCAATTACTGGGCATGCGTGCCAGCCTTCGGGTTTTCATCGATAAAAAAAGAAAAAGCCCCGAGTCACCGCAGGTGATTCCCTGGGTCACTCGGAGCTTTCTGGCAGCCGTCGAGGCGTTTTCAGCCGATGGGTTTTTCGCCGTACCAGCGCGGCGTGTACACCCAATCACCGCCACCGGCACGGGGGAAGGTGCAGGTAGTGGACGAGCCGATCAGCACCATGGTGCGCATGTCCACCTGCTCCGGCGTGAGCTGGCCCAGGGTCGTGGTGCGCAGGGTCTGGCCGGGGCGACCGATGTCACGGCCCAGCACCACCGGCGTTTCGGGGGTGCGGTGCAGCGCAACGATTTCCAGGGCGCGCCCCAACTGCCACGGCCGCGAACGCGAGATCGGGTTGTAGAACGCCAGGGCCAGGTCGGCCTGGGACGCGAGGTCCAGGCGCTTTTCGATGATCGACCAGGGCTTGAGGTTGTCCGACAGCGACATCACGCAGAAGTCATGCCCCAACGGCGCACCCGCCTGGGCGGCGGTCGCCAGCGAGGCCGAAACACCGGGCAGGATCTGCAGGTCGACCTGGTGCCACGCGGGGTCGCTGGACTCGTGCAACGCTTCGATCACCGCCGCCGCCATGGCGAAAACACCCGGGTCGCCGGACGATACAACCACCACCGAACGGCCAAGGGCAGCCAGTTCGAAGGCGTGGCGGGCGCGCTGCATTTCTTCACGGTTGTCGGTGCAATGCTGCACCTGATCGTCACGGAACGGCCCGGCCATGCGCACATAGGTTTCATAGCCGAGCACATCGGTGCAGCGCGCGAGTTCGGCCTTCACCGCCGGCACCATCAACTCGGCGGCGCCAGGGCCGAGGCCGATGACAGCAAGGCGGCCACGCACACGACCGACCTGCGACACGTCCAGCGGCTGTTCGGCGACGCTGATAGCGATATCCGCGTCTTGCTCCACGACGGCAAAGCGCAGCGGCACGGCCAATTGCGCCGCCGCTTCGTGCAGCGACACATCGGCCATCTGCGTCTCGCTGGCCAACAGGCAAGCCAGCGATTGCACGGCGATACCCGCTTCGTGCAGCGCGCTGCGCACACGTGCCGCCAGTTGCGGACCCGGTTTGCAGGTGACGCACACGGTCTTCGGATAGATCAGCAATTCATGGGCAGCCGGCGCGCGCTCGGCACTGCCGACGTGAATCGCCAGGCGCGCCTGCTGATCCTGTGGCAGGTTGGCCTCATCCAGCCAGGGCGCCGCCCCCTCAATCCGCACGCTTGCGCCGGCCAGCAGGTCGGACACAAAGCGCTTGCCGAGGTCCAGGTCAGCCAACTCATATCCCGCAGGCGGGTTGAGCAGGCAGGTGCCGAAACGCAGCTCGCCACTGGTGGTGATGGCCGCGGACACCTGCAACGCACTGGCAATTTCACGGGCCATGACATTCACGCCGCCCAGGCCTCCGAGCAGCGGCACCACGGCGCTGCCGTCTTCGGCCACCGCCAGCACGGCGGGTTCTTCACCTTTTTCCAGCAGCAGTGGCGCCAGGGTCCGGATCACGATACCGGCCGCGCACAGCGCGATCAGCGGCGTGCCTTGCTGGTACAACTGGCGCAGGGTCGCGCCGAATTCGCTGTATGCCTGGTCCGCGCCTTCAACCCGTCCGGCCAGGCCGTGGATCAATGCGCCCGGGTAAACCTGCTGGATCCTGCGCGCGGTGGCCAGGCTGCCCTGGCCCAAAATGACAATCGCCGGATTCATCAACCTTGCCACCGTTCACCGGGCACGATGATCAGCGAGAAGTACGGCGAAGACATCGGCTCTACCTGATCCAGCGGCACGATTTTCTGGTTGGCCATGGTCGCGCGCTCCACATACAGCGCGCGCTCGGCCAGGCCGAGTTCTTCGAGCACCTGGCGCACCTTGGGGAAGTTGCGACCCAGCTTCATGATCACCGCCGCGTCGGCATCTGCCAGGCGGCGCTTGAGGTCATCATGGGGCAACACGCCCGAGAGCACCGACAGGCTCTGGTTGCGATACACCAGCGGCGCGCCGAGTACCGAGGCACCGCCGAGCATCGAGCACACGCCGGGAATGACCTGGGCCTCATACCGCTCGGCCAGGCGGTCGTGCAGGTACATGTAGGAGCCGTAGAAGAACGGGTCGCCTTCGCAGATCACCGCCACGTCGCGGCCGGCATCCAGGTGCGCGGCCACGTCGAGGCTGGCAGCGTCGTAGAAGTCGCTGATGACTTGCTCGTACGACAGCGGCGCCGGGAGTATCTCGGTGGTCACCGGGTACACCAGCGGCATCAGGGTCTGCTGCGCGATCAGGTGGTCTTCGATGATGCCGAAGGCGTTGCCCTTCTTGCCCTTGGCCACGAAGTACGCCACCACCGGTGATTCACGCAGCAGGCGCAGGGCCTTGAGGGTGATCAACTCGGGGTCACCGGGGCCCACACCCAGGCCAATCAAACGTCCGCGTACCGGCATTATTCGACCTCCGTGGCCAAGGCGTTCACCGCAGCGGCGGCCATCGCACTGCCGCCCAGGCGGCCTTGCATGATCACGAACGGCACGCCACGGCTGTCGGCGGCCAGCATCGCCTTGGACTCGGCAGCGCCGACAAAACCAACCGGAAAACCAAGGATCAATGCCGGCTTCGGTGCGCCGGCGTCGAGCATTTCCAGCAGGTAGAACAAGGCGGTCGGCGCGTTGCCGATCACCACTACACTGCCTTCCAGGTGTGGACGCCACAGTTCCAGCGCAGCCGCAGAGCGCGTGTTGCCCAGCTCGCGCGCCAACGCCGGCACGCTGTCGTCGCGCAGGGTGCAGATCACGGCATTGTTGGCCGGCAGCCGCGCGCGGGTCACGCCTTCGGAAACCATCCGCGCATCACACAGAATCGGTGCACCGGCGGCCAGTGCATCGCGGCCGGCCTTGCCTGCGCCTTCAGAGAACTGCAGGCCATCGATGGCCTCGACCATGCCGCATGCATGAATCACGCGCACCGCGAGTTTCTCCAGATCAGCCGGGATACGGTCCAATTTGGCTTCCGCGCGAATAATGGCGAAGGAGTTGCGATAGATCTCCTGACCGTCGCGGATGTAATCAATCATCGGTGTTGCTCCGTGGGCGAGCGCGCAGCAGGGCGCCCGCCGCTTCAATAGAAAGAGTGCGCGCGTGCAGCCGGCCGAAACCGGCGTGGGCTGCATCGCGAAAATACAGGTCGTAGTGGCCGGGGCTCACCGCCAGCAAGGTGACCGGCGCCGTGTGCGCGGCGGCGCAGGAACGTGGGCAACCGGACAGGTGCACGCCATGGCCGGGTTGCAAGGCGGCGAGTTGCACCGCGTCGGCCTTGGTGTCGGCCAAGGCCTTGCCGCAGCCGCTGGAGCCGGTGCAGGCAATCATGTGCGCCAGCGGTTGGTCGACCGAGCAGAGGAAGCCCAGCTGCGCCAGGCGTTCGGTCACCGCGTGGGGCTTTTCGATGTTGGGCAACAGCACGCCCTGCCAAGGAGTGAAACGCAGGGTGCCGTCGCCGTACTCACTGGCGAGTTGTGCGGCGCCCTTGAGCATCGTCGCATTCAGGCGACCCAAGGGGGCGATGGCAGCGACGTAGAACTGGTTTTTCTGCGTCTGTGGATAAGTGCCGAGATGCAGCAAGGCACCACTGGGCGGGCGCTTGAAGCCGTCGATTGGCAGCAGCGGCAGATCCAGACGGCTCATTAAGTTATCCACAGGCAGATAGCGCATGCGCGTCTGTTCTGGCGTGGCGAGGTCCAGAAACGCATCCAGCACGGCCACCACCAGTGCATGGCCTTGCGCCAGAGGCACAGCCGCCCGCGGCGCATCCAGCCCCGGACAGCCTGCCAGGCCGAACGCCAGGAGCGTCTCGCCCTTGCGTACGAACGCCGACAGCCACAGGTCATGATGATGCTCGAGCATCGCCAGGGCCTCCCCGCCATCCAGCTGCACGGCGAACTTGGCCGACAACTCATGAAAACGCGGATGGCTTTGCAGGGTGGCCAGGATCTGGTCTGCCAATGGGCGCGTGTCGAACAGCATCTGCGGGTCGATACCCGCGCTGGGGCTGAGCATCAGGTTGCGCACATCGTCGCCGGCGGCATTGCTGGGCCCCAGGCCCGCGGCGAGCAGCAGGGCGATCAAGGCTTGCTGCTCGGCGCCGATCCCACGAATCTGCAGGTTGGCGCGGTTGGTGGCCTCGATCACCCCGCCGGCATAGGCGTGGGCCGCGTCTGCCACAGCGTTGGCCTGGGCCGCCGTGATCGAACCGCCGGCCAGTTTGATCCGGCAAATGCCGCCGTCCAGCGCCTGGACGATACGCAGCAACCCCGGACAAGCCGAGGGGCGCAAGGTATTCAGAGCAGGCGTTGGGTTCACGGGGCTACCGGTTAACGGGTCAAGGCGCGGTATTATGCCTGCTTTGTCCGGCGGCATGAAAAGCCTGCCCGTCGGATGTCGTTCAAGGAATTCATATGTCGCCCTGGCTGACGGTTGTAGGCATCGGTGAAGACGGCTTCAAGGGGCTGGGCAGGAATGCCCGGCACGCCCTGTTGCGCGCCACCCGGATTATAGGCGGCCAACGCCAGCTGGACCTGTTGCCGGTGTGTATTCGCGGCGAGCGACAGTTGTGGCCGAGCCCGTTCTCCCTGGAGCCGGTGCTGGCGCGACATGGCGAACCGGTGTGCGTGCTGGCCAGCGGCGACCCGATGTTCTACGGCGTGGGCGCCAGTTTGGCGCGGCAGGTGGCGGCTGCCGAGTTGCTGGTTTTGCCGGCGCCTTCATCGGTGTCCCTGGCGGCGGCGCGGTTGGGCTGGCCGTTGCAGGAGGTGGTGACGCTGTCCGTGGTCGCCCGGCCCTTGGCGGCGCTGAATGCACATCTGGCGACCGGCGTGCGGTTGCTGGTATTGAGCAATGACGGCAGCAGTCCTGCATTGATTGCCGCGGCGCTGGCTGAATCCGGGTTCGGGCCCAGCCGGTTGAGCGTGTTTGAACATCTGGGCGGCGCGGATGAAAGGCGCATTGACGGGCTGGCTGGGGATTGGCAACACGCTCGCGTCGCCGATTTGAACCTGGTCGCCATCGATTGCCTGGCTTCCAGCGAAACACCACGCCTGTCACGCCTGGCGGGCCTGCCCGACTCAGCCTTCCAACACGATGGCCAACTGACCAAGCGCGATGTGCGCGCCATGACCCTCGCCCGCCTCGCGCCGATGCCCGGTGAGCTGCTCTGGGACGTGGGCGCGGGCAGCGGCTCCATCGGCATCGAATGGATGCGCGCGCACCCGAGCTGCCGTGCGCTGGCGATTGAAGCCGACGCAGGCCGCCAGGGCCTGATCGAACACAACCGCGACGCCCTCGGTGTGCCCGGCCTGCAACTGATCCGCGGCACCGCGCCGCAAGCGCTCAACGGCCTCGAAGCACCGGACGCGATCTTTATCGGCGGCGGCGTCACCCGCGACGGCGTGCTCGACACCTGCTGGCAACACCTGCGCCCTGGCGGTCGGCTGGTGGCCAACGCCGTGACCCTGCAGAGCGAAATGACCCTGATGAACTGGCGCGCGGAGCACGGCGGCGAACTGACCCGCATCCACGTGGCCCAGGCCCAGCCGTTGGGGGCGTTTGATACGTGGCGCCAGGCGCTGCCGATTACCCTGCTGGAAGTGGTCAAGCCGCGATGAAACGCATCTTGCTGTTGGGCGGCGTGACCGAAGCGCTGGCTATCGCACGGACTTTGGGGCCGGAGCATGTCTACAGTTTGGCCGGGGTTGGGCGCGTGCCCACTGACCTGACCTGCCACGTGCGTGTTGGCGGTTACGGCGGCGCTGGGGGCTTGGCCCAGTTTGTCCGGGATGAGGGCATCAGCCTGATCCTCGATGCAACCCACCCGTATGCGGCGCAGATCAGCCGCAATGCCGCCGAGGCCGCGCAGATCACCGGCATCCCCTGCTGGGCGCTGCGACGCCCGGCGTGGCAGCCGCAGCCGGGAGATGATTGGCGCGAGGTCGCTGACTGGGCCGAACTGATCGACGCTTTGAAACTCTTCAAGCGGCCGCTGTTCACGCTGGGTCGCGAGCCGCTGCAGCACCTCGATGAAATCCCTGCCGACCAATTCTGGACGCTACGCGCGCTCGACGTGTACCCGGGGAATGAACGTTGCGAAGTGATCGGCGCACGTGGGCCGTTTCTGCTCGAAGACGAACGCGCGTTGTTTGCACGGCGCGGGATTGATGTGTTGATCAGCAAGAACAGCGGTAGCACCGCCACCGAGCCGAAACTGGAAGTGGCGCGCGAGCGTGGCGTGCCGGTCTTGGTGTTGAAGCGGCCGGTGTTGGTTGCGGTGGACCGGGAGTTTTTGTCGCCCGCAGAAACAATCGATTCATTGGCAGCGTTCATGTGATAGATCAGGATCATCCGCCAACCTCTATCCGATCTATTTTTACCTTCAAGAGACGGCGATGAACCTACAACACGAAGTGCTAAACTCCAGAAGCAGTTCAAGCCCGGCCCACCGATATTCAGGAGCTGACATGATAGAAGTTAAAGAGGCTGTTAAAGTTGCAAAAGCAGCAGCCAACGATTTTCTCGGGCAAGAAATGGCGCTGAACGATTTAATGCTTGAGGAAGTAGAACTAGATCCAAACAAAAAAGCCTGGGCAATCACACTGGGCTTTAACGTCCCAAACCCTAACAAACTCCAGAGAATGGGCGCAGCTCTTTCCGGAGAAATATTTGAACGAAAATACAAGACCTTCATCATTGACGCGGAGACTGGCGAGTTCCGCTCCATGAAGATCCGTGAGATATGATAGATACTTACATCAAGAAGTATCGAAGAAAAGGAATCATCGTTGACACTAATTTGCTACTTCTGGCACTGATAGGAGGAACGCCCAGCATCGGGGAATTCAAGAGAACACGCGGCTACAGCAATGAAGACTATCAACTTCTGCTTAAAGTAATCGATCAATTTGAAAAGCTCGTTTCAACACCCCACATTCTCGCTGAAGTCAGCAACCTGACAAATGGACTTTATGGAAGCAAGTTGCACGACTTCTATGAAACGCTAACGCACTCACTTTCCACAATAATCGAGACGCACATTCCAGCCTTGGCTATAAGTCGCGATTATGAGTTGTCACCCTATGGCCTTACCGATGTCGGTATTGTCGCCGCAGCAAAAGATAATTATCTGGTTTTGACTGACGATCTTAGAGTCGCGGGTTTTGCTCATCAGCACTGCGTAGATGTCGTCAACTTCAATCACATACGCGAAGCCAGCTGGGAAGTCTAAGGCCGGCCACACGATCACGCTTGTGTACGGGTACCGCAACTCCCGACTGCTGAGTTTGCAGCGGTGTACGGATATAAGAGGTTTAGCTTCCTCCCCCCCCTAATGAGCTGTCGGAAATTTCTGATTGCGTGCCTCACCTTTCAGACGCTGCATTCACTGTAGGCGTTGGCTTGCCAGCGATGACGCCCGAAAACCCGCCGCCGGCCTCGATGGCCTCATCGCCGGCAAGCCGGCTCCTACAGATTGCAGCGGGCCTTCAGTTGATCGTGGCTGTCGCCTGTCCGACACCATCGTGCACACGGTCAGCGAGCAATTGCGCCAGCTCGATCAACTGCGCAACGCCTAGCAACTCTTCGCGCGGTGCGCCTTCCAGGTTGAAGGCAATGTCGCAACTCAGTGCATTGGCTGAAGCGAGTGTTTCGCTGAGGTTGACCAAAAGGTCTTCAGTGCTGATTCCATCGGCCACGGTGAATAGCCGGATGGGAGGATTGGGGGTGGGTTTGATCATTGTGGAACTCCTAAGGAAATGGAGCTGCCACTGATCGCCGCGACGCGATAGGGGGTGGCAGCTGTACGCAGGTTCGCGGACCGGTCCTCAGGAAACCCGGCATACCCGAAGGTATCCCGCGTACAGCCGCCATAGCGCCGCACAGTAGACGATAAAAAAGCGCCAACTGAAAGCAGACGATGACGCTCAGTGTCCAATAGGAATCCGGGCCGCGACGCCCGTCCGCTGAGTTTTCAGCGGTGTACGGAGACTAGAGATTGAGTGTCCTAGGGACAACCTCAAAAAGCTGTCGGACGTTTCTGCTGAAGACCCCCACAGCCGAGTCGGGCATAGTCCAACCTGTGGGAGCTGGCTTGCCTGCGATAGCATCACCTCGCTCCAGCTGCTGGACCGAGTCGTCTGCATCGCAGGCAAGCCAGCTCCCACAGGGTTCAGCATCATGCAGGATTTCGCGCCTGGTCTGAAAAATTGGCAATCTGTGGTTCCGGTCTATCCTCAAGCTAGTCACTGCGACACCAAACCACACCGCCCCTTTTTACTTATCCCCCCCGATCAGGCTAAATACCCCCCTGATCGTTTAACCCTACGGATTGTCCGCCATGGCCCGTCAACGCTTTGCAATTGCCTGGATCGCCTGCCTTGCAGTGCTGTTCAATGCCTTTGCCATGCCGATGGCCAGTGCCATGCAACAATCCCAGGACCCAGTGCAGCAGTTGCTGTGGGGCAGTTTCTGTTCGTCCAACGGCGCCAGCCTGAAGACGATTGCCCTGGGCAAGCTGGAGATTCCAGCGCCGCAGCAGGACGATCACTCCACCATGCAGCATTGCTGGTGTTGCTCGGGCTCGGCGCCGTGGGTGGCGTTGCCGGGGCATGTGCCGCAGTTGTATGTCACGCGGTTCGAGGCGGTGCAGAGCCTGCCGCCGCCGGTATTGCGTAACCCTACCCCGCGCCAGCAATGGCCAAGCCTCAACCCCCGCGCCTCTCCGACGGTCTGATTTTCTTCGCAAGTGAACTGCGTTTAGAACCGTTCTGGAGAACTGCCATGCTCAAATCTTCCCTGCTTCTGGCTGCTTTGTTGCTGCCGGTGTGCGTTGCTGCCAATGCCGATGACTACAAGGCCGGCGACCTGTTGGTCAGCGATCCCTGGTCCCAGGAGTTGCCGCCGAATGCGCCGACCGTCGCGGCGTATTTCGTGATTCATAACACCGGCGAGACACCGGACCGCCTGCTCAGCGTCGACACGCCCGTGGCGGAAAAAGCCGAGTTGCACGAGCACGTGATGCAGGGCGATTTGATGAAGATGCAGCAAGTGCCCAGCGTCGCGGTGCCGGCCAAGGGCGACCTGACCTTCGCGCCGATGGCGTATCACGTGATGCTGCTGGGCCTCAAGGACCGCAGCCTGCTGGCCGATGGCAAACAGTTCCCGCTGACCCTGACCTTCGAAAAAGCCGGCAAGGTCGAAGTCGAAGTGTCGGTGCAAAAAGTGCCGCCGACGGCCCCCAACGAGCATAAGCACGCCCAGTAGGCAGACACTCGATGGGCGCCCCTCGCGCCAGGTTGTCCCCCCGCCACCGCGTGATGCGCGGCAGTTGGATCAGCCTGTTCGCCATGCTGATGATCTTTATCGGTCCGCTGATTTCCCAGGCGATGCCGATGGACCATCACGTCGGCATGTCCATGGAAATGTCCATGGACATGCCGAGCTGCCATGGCGAGCCGCAACCGAAAAAAACCGCCGACGAACACCACGTCCTCTGGGAAAAATGCGGCTATTGCAGCCTGCTGTTCAGTTGCCCCGCGCTGCCGGGCAGCGTGTCCTACCTCAGCCTCGGTAACCCACCGCCGGCCAACGCCCTCACCCCCACCCCACGCCTGGGTCATGCCCGGCAGAGCATCTTCCCCGGCGCCCGCAGCCGCGCGCCGCCCATCGTCTCGTAGGCACCGAGCACCGTTACTTCACCCCGGCCGACTTTAGACAGACAGCCGCAGGCTGCTGGCCGTGTTGTTTACGATTGATTGATGGAATTTGTCATGTCCAGGTTTTCTGCTGACACCCGTATGGGATGTACCCCTGTGCTCGCCGTTTTATGCGGCGCACTCCTGGCGCCACAGGCCCAGGCCGACGAGCATGAACTGAGCCCCACCGTGATCACCGCGATTGCCCCCAGCTCGCCGCTGACCGTGGTCACCAACCCCAAGGACCCGCGCCAGCCAGTGCCCGCCAGCGACGGCGGCGACTACCTCAAGACCATCCCCGGCTTCGCCCTGGTGCGCAACGGCGGCACCAATGGCGACCCGGTGCTGCGCGGAATGTTCGGCTCGCGCCTGAATATCCTCACCAACGGCAGCATGATGCTCGGCGCCTGCCCGGGTCGGATGGATGCGCCGACCTCCTACATTTCGCCGGAAACCTACGACAAGCTCACCGTGATCAAGGGCCCGCAAACCGTGCTGTGGGGCCCCGGCGCATCAGCCGGCACCGTGTTGTTCGAGCGCGAGCCGGAGCAGTTCGGCGCACTCGGTACACGCCTCAACGCGAGTGTGCTGGCCGGCTCCAACGGGCGCTTCGACAAGGTCATTGATGCGGCGGCCGGCGGGCCCCTCGGCTATGTGCGGGTGATCGGCAACCAGGCGCATGCCGACGACTACAAGGACGGCAATCACGACACCGTCGCCTCGCGCTACGACAAATGGAATGGCGACGTCGCGGTCGGCTTCACCCCGGACGCCGACACTCTGCTGGAACTCACCGCCGGCCGCGGCGATGGCGAAGCGCGCTACGCCGGACGCGGCATGGACGGTTCGCAATTCCTGCGCGAAAGCCTGGGGCTGCGCTTCGAGAAGTCCAACATCGGCGCCGTGCTGGACAAGGTCGAGGCCCAGGTCTACTACAACTACGCCGACCATGTGATGGATAACTACAGCCTGCGCGTGCCCTCCGGCACCGGGATGATGGCCGGGCCCATGGCCGCCAACGTCGACCGCCGCACCCTCGGTGCGCGGGTCAAGGCCACCTGGCGCTGGGCCGATGTGCAACTGATCGGCGGCCTGGATGCGCAGACCAACGAGCATCGCCAGCGCAGCAGCATGGGTATCGATACCTACAAGGATTTGCCCAAGGTCAAGGACGCCAACTTCCACAACTACGGCGCATTCGGCGAACTGACCTGGTACGCCGCCGACCGCGACCGCCTGATCACCGGGGCGCGCCTGGACCGCGCCTCAGCCAAGGATTTCCGGCAAACCCTCGATGCGGGCATGATGCCCAGCCCCAACCCGACCGCCGACAAATCCCGCGCCGACACTTTGCCGTCAGGTTTCGTGCGCTTTGAACACGACCTGGCAGACAGCCCGACCACCGTCTACGCAGGCCTGGGCCATGCCGAGCGCTTTGCCGATTACTGGGAACTGTTTTCCCCGGACAACGGCCCGGCCGGTTCAGTCAACGCCTTCGACAGCATAAAGCCGGAGAAGACCACCCAACTCGACGTCGGCGCCCAATACAAAACCGCCGACCTCGAAGCCTGGGCCTCGGGATACATCGGCCAGGTCCGCGATTTCATCTTGTTCGACTACCAGCCAGGAATGACAGGCACCACCTCCCAGGCACGCAATGTGGACGCGCGGATCATGGGCGGTGAACTCGGCGCGGCCTACAAGCTGACTCGCCAGTGGAAGGCCGACGCGACCCTGGCCTACGCCTGGGGCAAGAACAGCAGCGACGGCAAGGCCCTGCCGCAAATGCCGCCCCTGGATGCGCGCCTGGGCCTCACTTACAGCGAGGATGACTGGAGCGCCGGTGCCCTGTGGCGCGTGGTTGCGGCGCAGAACCGCATCGACCGGAACAAGGGCAATGTGGTCGGCAAGGACTTCGACAAGAGCGCAGGTTTCGGCGTGTTCTCGCTGAACGCCGCGTACCGCATCAATAAAAACTTCAAGGTCAGTACCGGCGTCGACAACCTGTTTGGCAAGGCCTACGCCGAGCATCTGAACCTGGCGGGCAACGCCGGCTTCGGCTACCCCGCCAACGACCCGCAAGCCATCAAGGAACCGGGGCGCACGCTCTGGACCAAGGTGGACATGAGCTTCTGACGCACACCCTGCAGGAGCCGGCTTGCCGGCGCCTGCAGGTCCTGCGTTTACACCCAATAAATAACGAGCCTGTGCGGAGCACCTGATGACCACTCAAAAGATATCCTTCTACAACCTGGCCTGGCGCTGGCATTTCTACGCCGGCCTGTTTGTCGCCCCCTTCATGGTGTTGCTGGCGCTGACCGGCATCATCTACCTGTTCAAACCCCAGCTCGACCCGCTGATGTACGGCGACCTGCTCAAGGTCCAGAGCGCCGAGCACGCGTTGAGCGCAGACGAGCAACTGCAACGCGCCCAGGCCGCTTTCCCCCAGGGCAAGATCAGCAAGTACCTGCCCCCGGCCGACGCCACCAGCAGCGCACAATTCGTGATGCACGACGGTGGGCGTGAAGTCACGGTGTTCGTCGATCCCTATCGCGGCACCGTGCTCGGCGAACAAGATGCAAAAAACAACCTGCAAGCCATCGCCCGCGCGCTGCATGGCGAGTTGATGATCGGCACCGTCGGTGATCGCCTGGTGGAACTCGCTGCCGGCTGGGGCGTGATGCTGGTGGTGTCGGGCCTGTACCTGTGGTGGCCGCGTGGCAAGTCATCGGCCGGGGTGCTGTGGCCGCGTTTCAATAGCCGTGGCCGCGTGTTCTGGCGTGACCTGCATGCAGTCGCGGGCTTCTGGGGCGCGGCGTTTTTGCTGGTGATGCTGCTCAGCGGCATGACCTGGACCGGCTTCTGGGGCAAGCAATACGCCGACCTGTGGAACACGTTCCCGGCAGCCATGTGGAACAACGTGCCGCAGTCCGACCAGCAGGCGCGGGTGCTCAACACCGCCAGCCAGCAGACCGTGCCCTGGGCCATGGAAAACACGCCGATGCCGATGTCCGGCGACCATGCCGAACACATGAATCACGCCGGCCTGCACTCAGGCCCTGCCGCGCCGACCCTGCGCCTGCAACAGGTGGTCGACCTCGCCAATGCGCGCCAGGTCGAGCCCGGCTACAGCATTACTTTTCCTACTACCGCCGAGGGTGTGTTCACCGTCGCGGTATTCGCCAACGACCCGCGCAACGACGCCACCCTGCATGTGGACCAGTACACCGGCAAGGTCCTGGCCGATGTGCGCTGGGACCACTACAACGGCGTGGCGCGGGCCACCGAAACCGGGGTGATGCTGCACGAAGGCAAGATGTTCGGCTGGATCAACCAATTGGTGGTCCTGCTGATCTGCCTGATGATCCTGCTCAGCGCCGTGAGCGGCGTGGTGATCTGGTGGAAGCGCAGGCCTGCAGGCGGCCTGGGGGTTCCGCCGTTGCGCCATGACCTGCCGAAGTGGAAAACCGCGATGGTCATCATGCTGGGACTGGCAATTGTTTTCCCGTTGGTGGGCGCGTCGTTGATCGTCGTGTGGGTGGTGGATCGCCTGGTGCTGTCGCGGCTGTTCGCCCCACATGAATCCGCCTCAGGTTCGGCATGAATTAGGCGAGATGCCCCACTTAGAGGCGTTATGTAGTCTTACGCGGGCTTTCGCCCACGACGCAGAAAGTGTTAACTTATAACACTTACTGCATACCCCGGCTCGCCGTCCCCTACGGCGAGCACCGCCTCGAAGAAGCGATTTTCCGTCTGATGAACAAGTACCTTGCGTCCGGCCTGTGCCTGCTCGCCCTGCACACCAGCGCCCAGGCCCTGACCCTGCCCGCCAGCCCCGTCACCGCGCCTGCGGTGGATGACGAACGCGTCGACCTGAACACGCCGACCACCGCCGGCTCACGCCTGAACCTTACTGCCCTGCAAACCCCGGGCAGCGTCGAGAGCCAGACCGGCACGCAGATCCGCGAACGCGGCGACGCCAGCGTGCAGGATGCGATTTCCCGCGCCACCGGCATCAGCCGCACCGGCTCGCCGGGTGACGGCGGCACGTCGCTCTCGGCCCGTGGCTTTACCGGCCAGGGTTCGGTGATGCAGCTGTATGACGGCAACCGCATGTACATGGGCATGGGGACCTCGACCTTCCCGGTGGACACCTGGTCGGTGGAGCGCGTGGACGTTTTGCGCGGCCCGGCTTCGGTGCTGTACGGCGAAGGTGCCACCGGTGCGGTGGTCAACACCGTGCCGAAAAAACCCTTCAGCGGCGAGATCGAAAACCATATCCGCCTCGGCTACGGCTCCTACGACCGCCAGCAGGAAGCCCTGGACAGCGGCGGCTCGCTGACCGACACCCTGAGCTATCGCTTGAACCTCAATCGCCTGCGCAGCAACGGTTTCATCGACCGTGGCGACTCCAGCAGCGACTTCGTCAGCGGCGCGCTGCGCTGGCAGGCGGCAGACAACCTGAGCTTTACCCTGGCCAGCGACTACGGCGACCAGCGCCCGCAAAACTACTTCGGCACCCCGCTGATCAACGGCCAATTGCACAAGGGCCTGCGCGACAAGAACTACAACGTCAGCAACGACATCCAGCACTACAACGACCAGTGGACGCGCCTGACCAGCGAATGGCAGATCAACGACCATGTCAGCGCCACCAACGAGCTGTACTACCTGAAGAACCAGCGTCGCTGGCAGAACGCCGAGAACTACAATTTCACCGACGGCCAACTCACCCGCAGCGGCAACGTCGGCATCAAGCACAACCAGGAACAGGTCGGTGATCGCCAGACCTTCACCTTCAAGCACACCCTGTTCGGCCTCGACAGCCAGACCGTGACCGGCGTGGAGTACAACCGCATCCGCTTCCGCCTGGCCAGCAACACCCCGTTTGAAGACACCTTCAACGGTGGCCAACCTATCGACGTGAACCACCCGGCGCCTGGACAGTTCGCCAGTAACGACCCGTTCAAACCGGTGTTCGCCACCACCACCAAGACCGTCGCCGGCTTCGCTGAAAACCGCCTGCAACTCACCGATCAACTGTCGCTGATCACCGGCATCCGCCGTGACTACGCGCACATTGATCGCGATGATTTGCGCGACGGCAGCCAGAACGACAAGACCCTCACCGGCAACAATTGGAAGGCCGGCCTGGTGTATGCGATCACCCCGGACACGTCGGTCTACGGCCAGTACGCCACCAGCACCGACGGCGTCGGCGGCTTGATTTCCCTGAGCAAGAGCCAGCAGCAGTTCGACCTGTCGACGGCCAAGCAAAGCGAGATCGGCATCAAGCAAACCTTCTGGGACCAACGCGGTGAATGGACGCTGGCCGCCTACCATATCGTCAAGAAAAAACTGCTCACCGACGTGCCGGGCGACCCCGACCAACAGCAGCAGGTCGGCCAGCAATCGTCCAATGGCCTGGAAGCCAGCCTCGACCTGCAACTGCCGAACGCCTGGCAACTGCAAGCCAATGCCGCCTTCGTGCGGGCGCAGTACGACGACTTCAAACAGGACGTCGACGGCGTACAGGTATCGCGCGACGGCAACCGCCCGGTGGACGTACCGCGCCGCACCGCCAACCTGTGGCTGAGCAAGGCTGTGACCGACGATATCCGCGCCGGCGCCGGTGTGCGCTATGTCGATGCGCGGTATGCCGACATGGCCAACCAGAACGAGTTGCCGAGCTACACCGTGGTCGACGCCAGCGTCTCGTGGAAAGCACTGCGCAACACCACCCTGGGCCTGCAGTTGAACAACCTGTTCGACCGTACCTACGCCGTCAGCCAGTACAACGACGGCCAACAGTGGATCCTCGGTGAACCGCGCTCGTTCTTCGTCACGGCGGACTACACCTTTTAGCGGAACCCCATGTGGGAGCTGGCTTGCCTGCGATGGCGGCGGTTCAGGCAGTGCATCTGGACCAGACAAACTGCTATAGCAGGCAAGCCAGCGCCCACCGTTCAATTGTGTTGATCCAGAGAGTAACGATGACTTCACTCACCCTCGCCCAGCTTGGCTGGACCCCACCGGGTCACGACCGCTGCCATCACCGGTTCCAACTGCGTGACGCCAGCCTGCAGGTCGGTGCGGGGGAGTTTGTCGGGCTGATCGGGCCCAACGGCAGCGGCAAGACCAGCCTGTTGCGCTGCGCCTACCGGTTCACCCAACCGGAACACGGTGAAGTGCGGCTCGACCATCGGAACGTGTGGAAGCAAAGCGCCAAGTGGTGCGCGCAACGTATTGCCGTGGTGCTGCAGGAGTTTCCGGATGCCTTCGGCCTGCGCGTGGATGAAGTGGTCGCCATGGGCCGCACACCCCACAAGGGTTTGTTTGACAGCGACACACAACAGGACCAGCAGTTGGTGCAACAGGCGCTGGCGTCGGTGGGCATGCAGGGCTTTGACGACCACGCGTTCGGCACGCTGTCGGGCGGTGAAAAACAGCGCGTCATCCTGGCCCGTGCATTGGCCCAGCAACCGCAACTGCTGATCCTCGACGAGCCGACCAACCACCTCGACCCGCGCTACCAGCTTGAGCTTTTAAGGCTGGTCAAACGCCTGAACATCGGCACCCTGGCCAGCATCCACGACCTGAACCTGGCCGCCGCCTTTTGCGACCGCCTCTATGTGATCGACCACGGGCGCATCGTCGCCAGTGGCACGCCCCATCAAGTACTCACCGCCGAGTTGCTGCGCGACGTGTTCGGCGTCGAGGCGCTGATCGACACCCATCCCTTGTCCGGCTACCCCCGAATCACCTGGATAACTCAACCATGATCCTGCGCTCCCTGCTGTCTCTCGCCCTGCTGTTCGGCACGGCTCAAGCGTTCGCCGAAGCGACCCATTACCCGGTGACCATCAAGAGTTGCAACCGCGACGTGACCTTCCAGGAAGCGCCGCAGCATGCGGTGAGCCACGACATCAACATGACCCAGATGATGCTCGCCCTGGGCCTCAAGCCACGCATGGCCGGCTACAGCGGTGTGACAGGATGGAAGTCGGTCAGCGCGCAAATGGCCCAGACCCTCGATGGCCTGCCGGAGCTGGCTAGCAAGTATCCCTCGGTGGAAACCCTGCTCAACGCCAATGTGGATTTCTTCTTCGCCGGCTGGGACTACGGCATGCGCGTGGGCGGCGACCTCACGCCGCAAACCCTGCAGCCCTTGGGCATCAACGTGTATGAGCTGACCGAGTCGTGCGCTTTTGTCATGAAGCGCCCGGCCGCGACCCTGGACGACACCTACAATGACCTGCGCAACCTGGGCAAGATCTTCGACGTCCAGGACCGCGCCAACGCCCTGATCGCCCAGATGCAGGCGCAGGTCGCCGAGGTGCGCAAGGACCTGCCCGCCGACACACCCCGCGTGTTCCTCTATGACAGCGGCGAAGACCGCGCCATGACCTCCGGCCGCCTGGGCATGCCCCAGGCACTGATCGAGGCTGCCGGCGGGCGCAATATCCTCGACGACGTCGACGCCAGCTGGACGCGCATCAACTGGGAGACCGTGGTCGAGCGCAACCCGCAGGTCATCGTGATCGTCGACTACAGCGAAGTCAGCGCCGACCAGAAGCAGGCCTTCCTGCTCAATAACCCGGCACTGCAGGCGGTGGATGCGATCAAGAACCAGCGTTTTATCGTGATCCCTTACGTGCAGGCCACGCCCGGCATCGATAACGTGCTGGCCGTCGAAACCCTGGCCAAGGGGTTCCACGGCGAATGATCACCCGTCGCTACGCCTTGCTGCTCGCCACCCTCGGGGCGGTGTTGCTGGTGTCCTGCGTGCTCTCCCTGGGTTTCGGCCCGGCGCGGGTGCCGGTGGACGTGGTGTGGCGCGTCTTGTTGTACAAGGCCTTCGGACTCGGCGAGGTCAACTGGCCGGTCGGGCAGGAGCACATCGTCTGGCTGATCCGGGTGCCGCGCATGTTGCTCGGGGCGCTGGTGGGCGCCGGCCTGGCGTTGATCGGCGCGGTATTGCAGGCTGTCACCCGCAACCCGCTGGCGGATCCGCACCTGCTGGGCGTCACCTCCGGCGCCACGCTCGGCGCGGTGATCGTGGTGCTGCATGTCGGCGAAATCATCGGCCTGCTGACCTTGCCCATCGCCGCATTTATCGGTGCGTTGGTGAGCATGCTGGTGGTGCTGGCCGTGGCGAGTCGCAATGGCCGGCTGGAGAGTGATCGCCTGTTGCTGTGCGGTGTGGCGGTGTCGTTCGTGATGATGGCGACGGCCAACCTGCTGCTGTTCATGGGCGACCACCGCGCCGCGTCGGCGGTGATGTTCTGGATGCTCGGCGGCCTCGGCCTGGCGCGTTGGGAACTGCTGATGGTGCCTGCCGCCGTGGTGGTGCTGGGGCTGATGCTGCTGGTGGGCATGGCGCGGCCGCTGAATGCGCTGATGGCCGGCGAACAGACCGCCGTGACCCTTGGCCTGAACGCCCGCAACGTGCGCCTGCGGGTATTCCTGATCGCCTCATTGATGACCGGCGTACTGGTGTCGGTGAGCGGCTCCATCGGTTTTGTCGGGCTGATGGTGCCGCACATCGCCCGGCGCCTGGTAGGCGCCGAGCACCGCCGGTTGCTGCCGGTCTGCGCGTTGCTGGGCAGCTTGTTCCTGGTGTGGGTGGATGTGGCCGCGCGCACCCTGATCGCCCCGCAAGACCTGCCGATCGGCATTGCCACGGCGGCGATCGGCGGGCTGTTCTTTATAGGCCTGATGCGCAAGCGCTAGGGTTCAAGACGCAGCCCTGTCGCGACAGCGGCCTGCAACTCATCGCGGTCAGCCTCAAGAGGGGCGCCGCTTGGTTATCAAGGCGCCTTTGCCTCCCGGCACTCTTTAGGCGCATCACCTGCACCGCCACCGCCTGGTCGCTCGTTTTTGGTGCGCACAACCCTCCAGCTGCAGGTATGCCCCCGCAAAACCGGGCGGTGCGTCATCGGGCACAGCCTTTGCTAGTACCGTTTTAACGTTCATATCTGGCCCTCAGAAAAAATCCAACGTTTACGGAGATCGCACCATGAAGCGTCGCAGCTTGATCAAGGCTTTCACCCTGTCGGCATCCATTGCCGCCATGGGCCTGACCTGGACCGTGCAGGCCGCCGAGACCATCAAGGTCGGCATCCTGCATTCGCTGTCCGGGACCATGGCCATCTCCGAAACGTCGCTCAAGGACATGGCGCTGATGACCATCGACGAGATCAACGCCAAGGGCGGGGTGAACGGCAAGATGCTCGAGCCGGTGGTCGTCGACCCCGCCTCCAACTGGCCGCTGTTCGCCGAGAAAGGCCGCCAGCTGCTGACCCAGGACAAGGTCGCCGTGGTGTTCGGCTGCTGGACCTCGGTGTCGCGCAAATCGGTGTTGCCGGTGTTCGAAGAGCTCAATGGCCTGCTGTTCTACCCGGTGCAATACGAGGGTGAGGAGATGTCGCCCAACGTGTTCTACACCGGTGCAGCGCCGAACCAGCAAGCGATCCCGGCGGTGGAATACCTGATGAGCGAAGAAGGCGGCAGCGCCAAGCGTTTCTTCCTGCTCGGCACCGACTACGTGTACCCACGCACCACCAACAAGATCCTGCGCTCGTTCCTGCATTCCAAAGGTGTAGCGGACAAAGACATCGAAGAGGTCTACACCCCGTTCGGCCACGCCGACTACCAGACCATCGTCGCCAACATCAAGAAGTTCTCCGCCGGCGGCAAGACGGCAGTGATCTCCACCGTGAATGGCGACTCCAACGTGCCGTTCTACAAAGAGCTGGCCAACCAGGGCCTGAAGGCCACCGACGTACCGGTGGTGGCGTTCTCGGTGGGTGAAGAAGAGCTGCGCGGCATCGACACCAAGCCGCTGGTGGGCAACCTCGCGGCCTGGAACTACTTCCAGTCGGTGGAGAACCCGGTGAACACCAAATTCGTCGCCGACTGGAAGGCCTACGCCAAGAAACACAACCTGCCGGGCGCGGACAAAGCCGTGACCAACGACCCGATGGAAGCCACCTACGTGGGCATCCATATGTGGGCGCAGGCTGTCGAGAAAGCCAAGTCCACCGATGTCGACAAAGTGCGTGAAGCGCTGGCCGGCCAGACCTTCGCCGCGCCGTCGGGCTTCACCCTGACCATGGACAAGACCAATCACCACCTGCACAAGCCAGTGATGATCGGCGAGATCCAGGCGGACGGGCAGTTCTCGGTGGTCTGGCAGACCCAGGAGCCGATCCGCGCGCAACCGTGGAGCCCGTACATTCCTGGCAATGACAAAAAGCCGGATTACGCCGTCAAGAGCAACTAAGCCCGACTCGGTCTAAATGTGGGAGCGGGCTTGCTCGCGAAAGCGCTGGATCAGCTCCGGATGCGTCGACTGACACGGCGCATTCGCGAGCAAGCCCGCTCCCACACTGTCCGCGCATGATCAGGACACTTTGGTATGCCCACTGCCCTTTACCGCTTCATCCTCGCCGCCCTGCTGTTGCTGCCGCTGGCCGCACACGCAGGCGATGCCGAAGACTTCCTGGCCGCCAACCCGACCCAGCAAGCCAAGCTGCTGCAGGACTGGGCTGCCCAGCCAAATCCAGCCCGCATCGAACTGGTCGACGCCCTGCAACAAGGCCAACTCACGGTCAACGGTGAAACCAGGACCGTACGCCTGAACAACCGCCTGCGCGGTTTGATCGACAACGTGCAGGCCAGCCAGCAACTCCTCGCCGCCGACCCCAAGGTGCGCCTGGCCGCAGCACAAACCCTGCAAAAAACCGCTGTGCCTGCGCAGCTCAAATTCCTCGACCAGCAAGTCGCCGCCGAGACCAACGAGGACGTGCACACCGCCCTCAGCCTGGCGCTGGCCAATCTGCAACTGGTCGACACCGACCCGCTGGTGCGCCTCGCTGCGGTGCGTCTGCTGGGCAGCACCGGCGATCCGCTGGCGCGCACCCGTCTCGAAGCATTGCTGGCGCCGGGCGTGGAAACCGACGCCGCCGTGCACACCGCAGCCGAAACCAGCCTGGCCCAGGTCAAACGCAAACTGATGCTCGGCGAGATCCTCGGCCAGGCCTTCAGCGGCATGTCCCTGGGGTCGATCCTGCTCCTCGCGGCCCTGGGCCTGGCGATCACGTTCGGCCTGCTCGGTGTGATCAACATGGCCCACGGCGAGATGCTCATGCTCGGCGCCTACTCGACCTATGTGGTGCAGTTGCTGATGCAGCGCTACGTGCCCGCAGCCATCGAGTTCTACCCGTTGATCGCCTTGCCGGTGGCGTTCTTCGTCACCGCCGCGATCGGCATGGCGCTGGAGCGTACGGTGATTCGCCATCTGTACGGCCGGCCGCTGGAAACCCTGCTCGCCACCTGGGGCATCAGCCTGATGCTGATCCAGTTGGTGCGCCTGGTGTTTGGCGCGCAGAACGTCGAAGTCTCCAATCCCGCGTGGCTGTCCGGCGGGATCCAGGTACTGCCCAACCTGGTGCTGCCGTACAACCGCATCGTGATCATCGCCTTCGCGCTGTTTGTGGTGGTGCTGACCTGGCTGCTGCTGAACAAGACGCGCCTGGGCCTCAACGTGCGCGCCGTCACCCAGAACCGCAACATGGCTGCCTGCTGTGGCGTGCCCACCGGGCGCGTGGACATGCTCGCGTTTGGCCTTGGCTCCGGCATCGCCGGCCTGGGCGGCGTGGCGCTGAGCCAGATCGGCAACGTCGGCCCGGACCTGGGCCAGAGCTACATCATCGATTCGTTCCTGGTGGTGGTGCTCGGCGGTGTCGGCCAGTTGGCCGGCAGCGTGATGGCGGCCTTCGGCCTGGGGATCGCCAACAAAATTCTCGAACCGCAGATCGGTGCCGTGCTCGGCAAGATCCTGATCCTCGCGCTGATCATTCTGTTTATCCAGAAACGCCCGCAGGGACTCTTCGCACTGAAAGGACGGGTGATCGACTGATGAACCAGCCATTGATGCTCACGGCCACGCAAAAGGCCGGCCCCACCGTCACGATTGCAGTGGGCGCGCTGATCCTTGTGGTACTGCTCGCGCTGCCGCTACTGTCGTTGTTGCCGCCGGACAGTGCGCTGCATGTGTCCGCCTACACCCTGACACTGGTCGGCAAGATCCTCTGCTATGCCATCGTCGCGCTCGCGCTGGACCTGGTGTGGGGCTACGCGGGGATGCTGTCGCTCGGCCACGGCCTGTTCTTCGCCCTCGGCGGTTATGCGATGGGCATGTACCTGATGCGCCAGGCCAGCGGCGATGAGTTGCCGGCGTTCATGACCTTCCTGTCGTGGACCGAACTGCCCTGGTATTGGGTTGGCACCGAGCACTTCCTGTGGGCCCTGTGCCTGGTGGTGCTGGCGCCGGGCGTGCTGGCGCTGGTATTCGGTTTCTTCGCCTTCCGCTCGCGGATCAAGGGCGTGTATTTCTCGATCATGACCCAGGCCCTGACCTTCGCCGGGATGCTGTTGTTCTTTCGCAACGAGACGGGCTTCGGCGGCAACAACGGCTTCACCAATTTTCGCAGCATTCTCGGTTTCGGCATCACCGAACCGGGCACGCGCGCGGTGTTGTTCGTGGCCACGGTCCTGCTGCTGGTGGCGAGCCTGTTCATCGGCTGGCGGCTGGCACGCAGCAAGTTCGGCCGGGTACTGACCGCCCTGCGTGACGCCGAGAACCGCCTGATGTTCTGCGGCTACGACCCGCGCGGCTTCAAGCTGTTCGTGTGGGTGCTGAGCGCGGTGTTGTGCGGTTTGGCCGGGGCGTTGTATGTGCCGCAAGTGGGCATCATCAACCCCAGCGAAATGTCGCCCACCAACTCCATCGAAGCCGCCGTGTGGGTGGCCCTGGGCGGGCGCGGCACGCTGATCGGGCCGTTGCTCGGCGCCGGCGTGGTCAATGGCATGAAGAGCTGGTTCACCGTGGCCTTCCCGGAATACTGGCTGTTCTTCCTCGGCGCGCTGTTCATCATCGTCACCCTGTACCTGCCCAAGGGCGTGATCGGGCTGCTGAAAAAATGAGGAACGTCATGCTCGAACCTATTCTCGATGCGGGCAGCGGCCGCGATGCCATCGGCCTTGGCCAGGCCGCCGGCACCGGCCTGAACACCCGCCACGGCACGATCCTGACCCTGGAAGACATCAGCGTCAGCTTCGACGGTTTCAAGGCCCTCAACGCCTTGAACTTGTACATCGGTGTCGGTGAATTGCGCTGCATCATCGGCCCCAACGGCGCCGGCAAGACCACGCTGATGGACGTGATCACCGGCAAGACCCGCCCCAGCCACGGCAAGGCCTGGTTCGGCGAGACCCTGGATCTGACCAGCATGAGCGAAGTGCAGATCGCCCAGGCCGGCATTGGCCGCAAGTTCCAGAAACCGACGGTGTTCGAAGCCCTCAGCGTGTTCGAAAACCTCGAGCTGGCGCAGAAGACCGACAAGTCGGTATGGGCCAGCCTGCGCGCGCGCCTGAGTGGCGAGCAGAAAGACCGTATCGATGAAGTGCTCGACACTATTCGCCTGACCGCGTCACTGGATCGCCCGGCGGGTTTGCTGTCCCACGGGCAAAAGCAGTTCCTGGAAATCGGCATGCTGCTGATGCAGGACCCGCAGCTGTTGCTGCTCGACGAACCGGTAGCGGGTATGACCGACGCCGAAACTGAATTCACCGCCGAACTGTTCAAACGCCTGGCGGGCAAGCACTCGTTGATGGTGGTGGAGCACGACATGGGCTTCGTCGGTTCGATTGCCGACCACGTGACCGTGTTGCACCAGGGCAGCGTGCTGGCGGAAGGATCGCTGGAACAAGTGCAGGAAAATGAACGGGTGATCGAGGTGTACCTGGGCCGCTGAAAAATCGGCGGCAGACACACTGTTGTGGTGAGCAGGCTTGCCCTGCGTTGGGCTGCGAAGCGGCCCCAATAAGAGCGCCGCGTTACGCCAGGCACACTGCATCGCCTGGGTTTAGGGCTGCTGCGCAGCCCAACGCAGGGCAAGCCTGCTCACCACAGATGCCAGGTACCTGCACGCCAGGCACTTGCCACCAGGCACCTGCATGCCAGGCACCTGCACGATTTGAGGAGTTTTGAACATGCTGCACGTCGACAAGCTGCATCAGTATTACGGCGGTAGCCACATCCTGCGCGGTCTCTCCTTTGATGTGAAGATCGGCGAGGTCACCTGCCTGCTGGGCCGTAACGGCGTGGGCAAGACCACTTTGCTCAAATGCCTGATGGGCCTGCTGCCGGCCAAGGAGGGCGCGGTGAATTGGGAAGGCAAACCCATCACCGGGTTCAAGCCGCACCAGCGCGTGCACGCCGGGATCGCCTACGTGCCGCAGGGTCGGGAGATTTTCGGGCGGCTGACGGTGGAAGAAAACCTGCTGATGGGCTTGTCGCGGTTTCCCGGTGCCGAGGCCAAGGAAGTGCCGGCCTTTATCTACGAACTGTTCCCGGTGTTGCTGCAAATGAAGCACCGGCGCGGCGGTGACCTGTCCGGCGGCCAGCAGCAACAGTTGGCGATTGGCCGCGCCCTGGCCAGCCGTCCGCGCCTGCTGATCCTCGATGAACCCACCGAAGGCATCCAGCCGTCGGTGATCAAGGAGATCGGCGCAGTGATCAAGAAACTGGCCGCACGCGGCGACATGGCGATCCTGCTGGTAGAGCAGTTCTACGACTTCGCCGCCGAGCTGGCTGACCAGTACCTGGTGATGTCGCGGGGTGAAATCGTCCAGCAGGGCCGTGGCGAAAATATGGAGCGTGAAGGTGTACGCGGCCTGGTTACCATCTAATCTGTAGCGTCCTGATGATAAGCACTCAACCATGAACCTGCCCGTCTCCCCCGCCCTGTTCACCCCCAGCTGGCACGCCGAGCTGGAACTCGGCTACGCACGTTTCGGCGACACCACGCGTCCGGTAATGCGCCGCCACCTCGGCCCGCTGCGGGTGCAGAAGCACCTGTATGCCGAAGGCCCCGAGGTGTGCCAGCACATCATCGTGCACCCGCCCGGCGGAATTGCCGGTGGTGATCGCCTGGACATCAGCGCGCATGTCGGCACAGGCGCCTGGGCCCAATTGACCAGCCCCGGCGCGGCCAAGTGGTACCGCGCCAGCGGCCCGGCGTTTCAGCAACTGGACTTGACCGTGGAAGCCGGCGCGACCCTGGAGTGGCTGCCCCAGGAAACCATCGTGTTCAGCGCCGCCCAGGCCGAGCTCACCACGCGCATCCAACTGCACGGCGATGCGCGGCTGTTCTACTGGGACGTCATTGCCCTCGGTCGCCCGGCCAGTGGCGAGCGTTTCGACCTCGGCCACTTCCAATCACACTTGGATATCCGCCGCGACGGCCAGTTGCTCTGGCATGAGCGCCAGCGCATTGTGGGCGCCGACGGTTTGCTCGACTCGCCCATCGGCCTCGACGGCCAACCGGTGTTCGCCACGCTGTTGCTGACCGCCGAGATCGAACCGCAACTACTCGAACAGTGCCGCGCCCTGCCCCACGCCGTGCGCGGCGACCTGACCCAACTGCCCGGTTTGCTGGTCGCCCGCTGCCTGGCCAGTGAAGCGCTGTTGGCGCGGGGCTGGTTGATTGATTTATGGAAACTCTTACGCCCGGCGGTGCTGGGCCGTGAAGCCGTTTCACCGAGAATCTGGAGCACATGAAGATTCGCACTGCAGGAGCCGGCTTGCCGGCGATCGCGGTGGCGCAGTCACGAAGGTTTCGCACAGGGATCTACGGTGTTTTTATGAATAACGTTTTGAAGGACCTTGAACCATGGATCTGACCCCACGGGAAAAAGACAAGCTGCTGATCTTTACCGCCGGCCTGGTGGCCGAGCGCCGCCTGGCGCGCGGGGTGAAGCTCAACTACCCGGAAACCATCGCGTATATTTCCGCCGCCCTGATGGAAGGCGCCCGCGATGGCCGCACCGTGGCCGACCTGATGCATTACGGCACCACCCTGCTGAGCCGTGAGCAAGTGATGGAAGGCATCCCGGAAATGATCCCGGATATCCAGGTGGAAGCCACGTTCCCGGACGGCACCAAGCTGGTCACCGTCCACCAACCGATTGCTTGAGGGACCGAGCATGTCCATCTCCCTGCGTGACGCCGTGCACGCCGACCTGCCGGCGATTCGCGATATCTACAACGACGCGGTGCTCAACACCACGGCGATCTGGAACGAACAACCGGTGGACCTCGGCAACCGCCAGGCCTGGTTCAGTTCGCGCCAGGCCCAGGCCTATCCGATCCTGGTCGCGGTGGAAAATGATGAAGTGATCGGCTACGCCTCGTTCGGTGACTGGCGCCCCTTCGAAGGCTTTCGCTACAGCGTCGAACACTCGGTATATGTGCGCAACGACCAGCGCGGCAAAGGCCTTGGCCCCCTGCTGATGCAAGCCCTGATCGAACGCGCGCGCGGCTGTGGCAAACACGTGATGGTCGCCGCCATCGAAAGCGGCAACCAGGCCTCGATCCGCCTGCATGAACGCCTGGGCTTCATCACCACCGGGCAGATGCCCCAGGTGGGCATCAAGTTCGGCCGCTGGCTGGACCTGACCTTTATGCAACTGACATTGAACCCGGGCGCGCAACCGCCCAAGGAGTGAGATCGATGAGCGCGACCCATCTGCGTCGAGTCAATGCTGAAAGTTTTGCCCACTACCGCCAGGGCTTGGTGGAGCTGTTGCTCGACGCGGTCAAGCATGGCGCGTCGGTGGGTTTCATGGCCGACTTCGATGAAGCCCAGGCCCGCGACTATTTGCAAGGCGTGCGCGCCAGCATCGAAGACGCCAGCCTGCTGCTGTGGGTGGTGGTGCGCGACGAACAGGTGATCGCCAGCGTGCAATTGGCGCTGTGCCTGAAAGCCAACGGCCTGAACCGCGCCGAGGTGCAAAAACTGCTGGTGCACAGCAGCGCGCGACGCCATGGCCTGGGCCAACAGTTGATGAACACCCTGGAACTCGCCGCGCGCCAGCACAAGCGCGGCCTGTTGTACCTGGACACCGAAGCCGGCTCGGGCGCCGAGGCCTTCTACCAGTCCCTGCGCTACACCAAGATCGGCGAACTGCCCGACTACTGCCAAAGCCCGGACGGGCGCTACACCCCGACCGCCATCTACTTCAAGACCTTGGGGCAACCTGCATGATTCCTGGCGAATATCAGATCCAGCCTGGCGAGATCGAACTCAATGTCGGCCGCCGCACCGTCACCCTGAGCGTGGCCAACAGCGGCGACCGCCCGATCCAGGTGGGTTCGCATTACCACTTTTTCGAGACCAACGACGCACTGACCTTCGACCGCGCATTGAGTCGCGGCATGCGCCTGAATATTCCAGCGGGCACGGCGGTGCGGTTCGAGCCTGGGCAAAGCCGTGAAATCGAACTGGTCGATTTGAGCGGCGGACGCCGGGTATTTGGTTTTGCCGGGCGGATCATGGGCGACCTCTAGGCCCCATCGCCGGGAAGCCGGCGAAAGCGAGCGCGCGATCCCACATTCACTTAATTCCCAAGGCAATCACATGAAGATTTCCAGACAAGCCTACGCCGACATGTACGGCCCCACCGTCGGCGACAAGGTCCGCCTGGCCGACACCGAGCTGTTCGTCGAAGTGGAGCAGGACTTCACCGTCTACGGCGAAGAAGTGAAATTCGGCGGCGGCAAAGTGATCCGCGATGGCCAGGGCCAGAGCCAACTGCTCGCCCACGAGGTCGTCGATACCCTGATCACCAACGCGCTGATCATCGACCACTGGGGCATCGTCAAGGCCGATGTGGGCCTCAAGAATGGCCGCATCCATGCCATCGGCAAGGCCGGCAACCCGGATATCCAACCCGGTGTGACCATGGCCATCGGCGCCAGCACCGAAGTGATCGCTGGCGAAGGCATGATCCTCACTGCCGGGGGCATCGACTCCCATGTGCATTTCATCTGCCCGCAGCAGATCGAAGAGGCGCTGACCAGCGGCGTCACCACCATGATCGGCGGCGGCACCGGCCCGGCCACCGGCACCAACGCCACCACCTGCACCTCGGGTCCGTGGCACCTGGCGCGCATGCTGCAGGCCAGCGACTCGTTCCCGATGAACATCGGCTTGACCGGCAAGGGCAACGCCAGCCTGCCGGAGCCGCTGATCGAACAGGTCAAGGCCGGCGCCATCGGCTTGAAGCTGCATGAAGACTGGGGCACCACGCCCGCCAGCATCGACAACTGCCTGAGCGTCGCCGACCAGTACGACGTGCAAGTGGCGATCCACAGCGACACCCTCAACGAGTCGGGTTTCGTCGAAACCACCCTGGCCGCGCTGAAGGGCCGCACCATTCACACCTATCACACCGAGGGTGCCGGTGGCGGCCATGCGCCGGACATCATCAAGGCCTGCGGCTTTGCCAACGTGCTGCCCAGTTCCACCAACCCGACGCGGCCGTTCACGCGCAATACCATCGACGAACACCTGGACATGTTGATGGTCTGCCATCACCTGGACCCGAGCATTGCCGAAGACGTGGCCTTCGCCGAAAGCCGCATCCGCCGCGAAACCATCGCCGCCGAAGACATCCTGCACGACCTCGGCGCCTTCTCGATGATCAGCTCCGACAGCCAGGCCATGGGCCGTGTCGGCGAGGTCATCACGCGCACCTGGCAGACCGCCGACAAGATGAAAAAACAGCGCGGCGCCCTGCCCGGCGACGGTCCGGGCAACGATAACTTCCGCGCCAAGCGCTACATCGCCAAGTACACCATCAACCCGGCGATCACCCATGGCATCAGTCATATCGTCGGCTCCATCGAAGTCGGCAAATGGGCTGACCTGGTGCTCTGGCGCCCGGCGTTCTTCGGCATCAAGCCGAGCCTGATCCTCAAGGGCGGTGCGATTGCCTCCAGCCTGATGGGCGACGCCAACGCCTCGATCCCGACGCCACAGCCGGTGCACTACCGCCCGATGTTCGCCAGTTTTGGCAGCTCGTTGCACGCCACCAGCCTGACCTTTATCAGCCAGGCAGCGATGGACGCAGGCCTGCCGGAAGCGCTGGGCCTGAAGAAACAGATTGGGGTTGTGAAGGGCTGTCGCGACGTGCAGAAAACCGACCTGATCCACAACGATTACCTGCCGGATATCGAGGTGGATCCGCAGACCTACCAGGTCAAGGCCGATGGGGTGTTGCTGTGGTGCGAGCCGGCGGACGTGTTGCCGATGGCGCAGCGGTATTTCCTGTTCTGAACCCCGAATCGTGCAGGAGCCCGGCTTGCCGGCGATAGCAGTCTCTAGAACGCTATCGTCGGCAAGCCGGGCTCCTGCAAGGGCGCGTCAGAAATTGGCGCGAGGATCGAAGGCCGCTTTCTGCGCCAACGCCTGCCACAACGCTTTCACCTCGTCATCGCCTGCCGGTGGCATCACCGCCTTGAGCTGCACGTAAAGGAAGCCGCGCTGCCCGGCCTTGTTCAGCAAGCCATGGCCCTTGGCGCGCATGCGCTGGCCGTTCTGGCTGCCGGCTGGCACCTTGAGGTTGATCTTGCCGGTCAGGGTCGGCACCGCCACTTCCGTGCCCAACGCCAATTCCCATGGCGCCAGGGGCAGGTTGATGATCAGGTTCTCGCCATCCACCTCGAACTTGGGGTGTGGCGCAAACTTGATGATCAGGTACAGGTCGCCATTCGGCCCGCCGCCGATGCCCGGTGCGCCCTGGCCCTTGAGGCGGATGCGCTCGCCGTCGGTCACGCCGGCAGGGATCTTCACGTTCAGGCTCTTGGTGGTGTTGCTGACATGCCGGCCCGAGGCGTCGTATTGCGGCACCTGGAAGCTGATCTGCTTGGACTCGGTCGACAGCGTCTCCTCGAGGAACACCGACAACTGCATCTCCACGTCCTGGCCTTTACGCCCGGCAGGACGACGCTGGCCGCCTCCGAAGGCATCGCCACGCGAGCCGAAGATCGAACTGAAGAAGTCCGAGAAGTCGCCCGCGTCCTGGCCGCCACCAAAGCCGCCACGGCTCTGCCAGCCCGGTGGCCCCTGGAATGGCTGGCCATGTTGGCCGTATTTGCGCAGTTCGTCGTATTCCGCGCGCTTATCCGCGCTTTTAAGCGCTTCATAGGCTTCGGACGCGTCCTTGAACTTGGCTTCGGCGTCTTTTTCCTTGCTGACATCCGGGTGGTATTTGCGTGCGAGCTTGCGATAGGCGGCCTTGATTTCCTTGTCATCGGCGCTCGGCTCGACACCCAGAATCTTGTAGTAGTCTTTGAAATCCATCGGAGGTTCACCATCCTTAATCGAGATCGCACAGCCCGGGGCACAACGTGCGCTGCATTGCACCTGTTGAGTGCTGTGGCCTAGGGGTGCGTCAAAGTGTTATCGGCGCTAGCCGTATGCACAAGATGTGGGGGCGAAACGCGTACTTTCAAGCACCATTTAACGGATAGTCGGCCTACGCATTCCTTTGCGACTGGCATACACTGCGCGGCCGTTTTTCAACCGGAACCCGATAGACATGAAAAACCCATCTCCAGCCCGTGCCTGCGGCATCGACTTTGGCACGTCCAACTCCACCGTCGGCTGGATCCGCCCTGGCGAGGAGACGCTTATCGCGCTGGAGGACGACAAGATCACGTTGCCGTCGGTGGTGTTCTTCAACTTCGAGGAGCGCCGCCCGGTCTACGGTCGCCTGGCCCTGCACGAGTACCTGGAAAACTACGAAGGCCGGCTGATGCGCTCGCTCAAGAGCCTGCTGGGTTCCAAGCTGATCAAGCACGACACCAGCGTATTGGGCACGGCCATGCCGTTCACCGACCTGCTGGCGCTGTTTATCGGCCAACTCAAGAGCCGTGCCGAGACCACCGCCGGCCGCGAGTTCGAGGAAGTGGTGCTGGGACGTCCGGTGTTCTTCGTCGATGACGACCCGATGGCCGACCAGGAAGCCGAAAACACCCTGGTGGATGTAGCGCGCAAGATCGGCTTCAAGGACATCTCGTTCCAGTACGAACCGATTGCCGCGGCCTTCGACTACGAGTCGACCATCGAGAAGGAAGAGCTGGTGCTGATCGTCGACATCGGCGGCGGTACGTCCGACTTCTCGCTGGTGCGCCTGTCACCGGACCGCCGTCACAACGACAACCGCCACGACGATATCCTCGCCACCGGCGGTGTGCACATCGGCGGGACCGACTTCGACAAGCAACTGTCGCTGGCCGGCATGATGCCGCTGTTCGGCTACGGCAGCCGCATGAAAAGCGGAGCCTACATGCCCACCAGCCACCACATGAACCTGGCCACCTGGCACACCATCAACTCGGTGTACTCGCAGAAATCCCAGCTGGCCCTGGGCAGCATGCGCTACGACATCGAAGACACCGGCGGCATCGACCGCCTGTTCAAGCTGATCGAACAGCGCGCCGGCCACTGGCTGGCGATGGAAGTGGAAGAAACCAAGATCCAGCTGACCCACGAAGACAGCCGCCACGTACTGCTCGACCGGGTTGAACCGGGCTTGAGCGTGAACCTGAGCCGCAGCCTGTTCGAGTCGGCCATCGACGGCCTGCTGGAGCGCGTGCGCAACAGCGTCACGCAATTGCTGGCCGACGCCTCGGTGGACGTTGCCCAAGTGGACACGGTGTTCTTCACCGGCGGTTCGAGCGGCATCCCGGCCCTGCGCCACAGCATCTCGGCAATGCTGCCGAATGCACGGCACGTGGAAGGCAACATCTTCGGCAGCATCGGCAGCGGCCTGGCAATCGAGGCAAGCAAACGCTACGGCAGTTGAGCGAGACGCTGGCCAGAGGAGGCTCTTGAGGCAACCAGAGCCTCTTGTGGCCTGCAGGGCTTGATGAGCCAACCAAAGTCTCCTGTGGCCTGCAGGGTTTGATATGGCTGATGAGCTTATTGTGGCTGCCAGGCTTGATATGGCTGATGGGCTTGTTGTGGCTGCCAGGCTTGATGTGGCTGATGAGCTTATTGTGGCTGCCAGGCTTGATGTGGCTGATGAGCTTATTGTGGCTGCCAGGCTTCTTGTGGCGAGCGGGCTTCTTGTGGCGAGCGGGCTTGCCCCGCGTTGGGCTGCGAAGCAGCCCCATCAAGGATGAATGCGGTGTTTCAGGTATGCCTGGGATGATGGTTTTGGGGCTGCTTCGCAGCCCAACGCGGGGCAAGCCCGCTCGCCACAAAAAAGCCCACTCATCGCAGGACAAGCCCACCCGCCCTAGCGGAAATAAATCGACCACAGCCCCAGGAACGTCAGCCCCCAGACCACCACCCCCGGCACGATCACCAGGTAGTTCCATGGGCTGAAACGATCATTGCTCTCGCCGTCAGGATCCCCCGCGGCAAAATTGATCAGGCCTTGGGACTGCTGCAGGATGTAGGCACAGATCGGAATCGCCAGCATCGTCAGGTTCTTATATGCAGACCACGCCTCGATCCGCGCCGCCGCCGCGTCGAACATATTGGCGCCCACCGTCAGCACCACGAAAACCGTCGCCCACTGTTCAAAATCGAAGTCGAACTTGCGGCCGCTCTCGACTACGCGCCGGTAGGCCAGGCGATAGAGCTTGTGGATAAAGAAAATAAAAAAGAACGCGCGCGCCACTGGCAACATATCGGCCTGGTTGGCCTGCTTGTACAAGCTCCAGTTTTTATACGCCCAGACATAGGTGTAAAGCCCAAAACTGAGCAGGCTCAGGATCAGCAATTTCTTTTTGGAAATGACGTAAAACTCGGCTGACGGCCGCGCTGTGTCGGTCAGCTCCGCCGTTGGCGGAGCGTAGAGATTGTCGCTCACTGCTAGTTTCCCCTTAAGTCCCTTTAACGTTCTCGTTATTGCATCAAACCATGCCAGCGAGCTTCAATTCGCTCTTCAAATACGCGTAGTAGATCGGCCCCGCCACCACGCCCGGCAAGCCAAACGCGGCTTCAAACACCAGCATCGCCAGGAGCAATTCCCACGATTTGGCACTGATCTGCCCGCCGACAATGCGCGCGTTGAGGAAATACTCGACCTTGTGGATCACGATCAGGTAGCCCAGCGCCGCCACCGCCACCCAGATCGACAACGACAGCGCGACGATGGTGATCAGCGTGTTGGACATCAGGTTGCCAATCACCGGCAGCAGGCCGAGCAGGAAGGTCAGCACGATCAGGGTCTTGGTCAGCGGCAGGTGAATGCCACACAGCGGCAGCACCACGGCCAGGAAGATCGCGGTAAAGGCCGTGTTCAGCGCGGCGATTTTGATCTGGGCGAAGACGATGTTGCGAAAGGCCTGGACCAGCAAGTGCAGGCGGTCGAACAGCGCAGCGGCGAGCGGCTTGCGCTTGGTAAGGTCGGGCACGCGCTGCAGCGCGATGATCGCGCCGAGCACCATGCCGATCAGCAGGGTGACGAACATGTGCGCGGCGTCTTTGCCGACCAACTGCAGTTCGCTCAGGTGTTTGCTCAGCCAATCACCGATGGCCACGCGGAACTCGGCGGCGCTGGCGGGCAAGTAGGCATCGAGGAAGGGCGGCAGCTGGCCGCGCGCGCGGTCGACCACGCCCATGAACTTGTCGAGGGACGCCCCGGGATTTTCTGCTTCGTGGAGCAGGAAGCTGATGGCGCCGGCGAAGATCAGGGTCAGCACGCTGACGATCAAGGTGCCGAGCAAGGCCACGGCCAACCAGCGCGCGCGCCGACCTTCGATCAGCCGCTGCAACTGCGGGGTGAGCATGTTGACCAGTTCATACACCAGCAGGCCGGCCAACAGGCTGGGCAGCAGCTTCAGCGGCAGGACCAGCAATAATCCACCGAAAATGATGACGCAACTGACCAGCAACAACACGTGACGCTGAGAAAACGTTGGCATACAGCCTCAAAACGAACGGCGTTAAAGGATGTTGTAGGAGCCGGCTTGCCGGCGAAAAACGCAAGGGCACCGCGTTTAGTCTGGATAAACGCGTGAGCGTTCCCGCTTTTTCGCTGGCAAGCCAGCACCTACAGGGGGCTGTGTGCGAGTGTCGCAGCCTTCTATGGCCTGGGGCTATTATTTCTTCAGGCAGGTGCTCATAAAGGTTTTGCGCGCGTCGCCGGTCAAGGCTTTGGTCTTGGCGTCGGCATTGCAGTCTTTCATCTTCTGCTGCTGGGGCGTCAGGGTCTTGGCGTCGTTGGCAGCGGGAGCCGCCTTGAGACACGTACTCATAAAGGCTTTGCGTTCATCGCCTTTGAGCGCCTTGGTGGTGGCGTCGGCATTGCAGGTGGTCATTTTATTTTGCTGGGCAGTGGCGGCAAAACCCTGGGAACACAGCAGCAGGCCCATCATCAACAGCGGAATACGCAGCATCTTCATGGAGTTTTCTCCCTGTTACCGTGCCGGGGGGCACGGCCTACCGAGGAGTGTAGTCAAAGCCTGTTACATCTTCACCGGCCGCGGATATTTGTCCGCCGGTACTGCTCCGGCGTGCAGCCGGCATGGCGCTGGAACATGGCGATGAAGGCCGAGGCGGTGCTGTAGCCCAGGTCGAAGGCCACATGTTGCACGCTGCGCTCGCTGTCGAGAGCTTCGATGGCGGCGAGGTAACGCAGGCGCTGGCGCCATTCGCCGAAACTCATGCCCAACTCACGCACAAATTGCCGCGCCAGGGTGCGCTCGCTGACATGCACCTGCTCGGCCCAGTGCGCCAGGGGACGATTGTCGCCAGGGTCGGCCTGCATGCCTTCGAGTACGCCGAGCAGCCCGGGGTGACGCGCGTAGGGCAGGAAGCAATCGTGAATCGGCGCCTGCCTGAGTTGATCCACCACCACGTCAGCCAGACGGCGGTCGGCGTCGCTCTGAGGGTTATTCACATCACGCTGGGCAAAATCCTTGAGGATCGCCTTGAGAATGTCGCTGATCGCCAAGGTGCAGGGGTGCTTCGGCAGTTGCTCGCACAGCTCCGGGGCCAGGCCCACCGAGTGGTAGATGATCGCGTGGGCGTTGTACGAGCTGTGCTCGGTCTGCGGCGGCACCCAGACCGCATACTGCGGCGGCGACATGAAGCGGCTGCCGGCCACTTCCATGCGCATTACCCCACTCGCCGAATAATCCAGCGAACCCCACAAGTGCTGGTGCGGCGTGCACTCGGTATCCGGGGCAAAATCAGAGTAGCGAAAGTACACCGGGCTGGGCAGCCGGGCGAAATCGGCGAGGCGGACGATGTGTCTGGGCATATTGTCTGGATACAGGCGCAGGTTGTCTGGATCGCAGTATAGGCTTCGATCCAGACAAGGGGATAATCCTGCCTCATCAACACACCTGGTTTCTTTCGATGCAATACGCGTATCCGCTGCTGGCTATCTTTATCTGGGCCGGCAACACCGTAGTCAACAAGTTGGCCGTGGGCTCGATCTTCCCCGCAGAAATCGGCTTTTATCGCTGGTTGCTCGCAGCGCTGCTGTTTACCCCGTTCATGCTCAAGCCGGTGATTGCCAACTGGTCGATCATCCGCCCGAACCTGGGCAAGGTTTTCATCCTCGGCGTGCTGGGCATGGCCGTGTACCAGAGCCTGGCCTATTACGCCGCCACGCTGACCAGCGCCACCAACATGGGCATCATCCTCTCGCTGATGCCGTTGATGGCATTGACCGCCGCCATCATCAGCCTCGGCCAGCGCCTGACCTTCGGCGCCCTCACCGGTGCCGTGCTGTCATTTGCCGGCGTGGTCGTGGTGGTCTCGGCCGGCAGCCTCGGCGCGCTGCTGCAGCACGGCGTGAACCTCGGCGACGGCATGATGCTGGTGGCCACCCTGGCCTATGCGGTCTACAGCACCCTGCTGAAAAAATGGCAGCTGCGCCTGCCGCCGTTGGTGCTCCTCTATCTTCAGGTGCTGGTGGCGGTGGTGGTGCTGTTTCCGCTGTTCCTGTTTTCGGCGAAAGCGGGCCTGGGCTGGGCGAACATCCCGTTGGTGCTGTACGCGTGCTTGCTGGCGTCGATGCTCGCGCCGTTGGCGTGGATGCATTCGGTCAAGACCCTGGGGCCAAGCCGCACCACATTGTTTTTCAATCTGCTGCCGCTGATCACCGCGCTGATTGCAGCCGTGGTGTTGAAGGAGGAGTTGGCGCTGTATCACCTGGTGGGTGGCTTGCTGACGTTGGGCGGGGTGATCTTGTCGGAGCGCTGGACCACGCCGGTGCGCCGCGAGGCCAGCGCGGCCTGAGCCCTGGCTATCGCGGGCAAGCCCGCTCCCACAGTGGACCGCGTTGCTTGGTGGGTGCTGGCTTGGCGCGATAAACGATTGCGCGATTGAGCCGGCTAAACCCCGTCGGCTTTCAATCGCTGCGCATGCTCGACGAACAAGCGGATCGGCTCCGCGCCCTTGCCCACCAGCCCCATGGACTGGTTGACGATGTCGAAGTGGTCCAACGCATAGTCATCGCCGATCACCCGCCCCAAATGCGAACTGTAGCGCCCGACCATGCCGTCACACTGGCCCTTTTCCCGCACAAAACTGCGCGCGAACAAGCGGCAACTGCGGTTCGTGCCGTCCAGCAGGTTGCGCCCGCGATCGGTCTTGCCCGGCTGCAAAGTGCCGGACCACGAGTAATAGCGCACGCCATTGACCACCTCGGCGCCGTGTCCACCCCAGGTGTCGGGCAACCCCTGGGGATACTGGCGATTGAACAGGGCCACGCCGGCGCTGGTCAGGGAATGGTGCGAGGCCTGCAGATCAGCCTTGAAGCGCGGCCCGCGATAGCCGGTTTCCAGCACGCCCATCACCCAGGCAACCAGATGGAACAGCGCGCTCATGATCCGGCCTTTGACACTCTCGGCCGGGTAATGAAGGTGGATATGGTCCGCCAGCTCCGAACCCTGATTGGGCCCGGCCACCGACGTCACCGACGCCACCCAGTCAGGGCGCTTGGCCGCCGCATAGCGGGCGGTGAGCGCGCCCTGGCTATGGCCGATCAGGTTGACCTTGTCGGCACCGGTGTCACGGCGAATCTGTTCGATTTGCGTCAGCAGTTGCTCACCGCGCACCTCGCTGGAATCCAGCGGCGCCACCTGCACGGCAAACACCTGCGCGCCACCGGCCCGCAGCGCCGGGACAATGCCGTACCAATAGGGAAACAACCCCACGCGCACGAAGCCGAGCATGCCGGGTACCAGCACCAGGGGATAACGCGTGGCGAGCGGTTGGGGCATGACGCTGACATCCTGGTCGTTAGGGCGATTGAACCATCCTAGACCAAATGACATGACCGCCCCATGAACAGGCGATGGTTTGCAAATGCTCGACGCCATTGAAATCCGATAAAACTTTTTGCGTCACGCAGGACTCACAACTTGGAGCGATCACGCCGGTAGAGCGTGGCGTAAAACCGGATTAGCACCAGGAGATTGAGATGACTGAAGCAAACTTGACTGACGTTGCGACCCTGCGCAGCCGCGCCCGCCAGAACGTCGAAAACGGTGCCGTGACCGAGGGTTACGACGCCGACCGCGAAGAGATCATTCGCCTGCTCAATGCCTCGTTGGCCACAGAACTGGTGTGCGTGCTGCGCTACAAGCGCCACTACTTCATGGCCAGCGGCGTCAAGGCCCAGATCGCCGCCGAGGAATTCCTCGAGCACGCGACCCAGGAAGCCGAACACGCCGACAAACTCGCCGAGCGCATCGTGCAACTGGGTGGCGAACCGGAGTTCAACCCGGACCTGCTGTCGAAGAACTCCCATGCTCAATACGTGGCGGGTAACAGCTTGAAGGAAATGGTCTACGAAGACCTGGTGGCCGAGCGGATCGCGGTGGACAGCTACCGTGAAATCATCCAGTACATCGGCGACAAGGATCCAACCACGCGCCGCCTGTTTGAAGAAATCCTCGCCCAGGAAGAAGAGCACGCAGACGACATGGCTGACATCCTAGAAAGCCTGTAACCCCCGCAACACCCTGTAGGAGCCGGCTTGCCGGCGATGATGGCCTCAAGCTCTCCACCGAGAACCAAGGCCTCATCGCCGGCAAGCCGGCTCCTGTTTTTTTGTGTCGGATCAGCCTTTCACGGTCTTCGGCGCCTTGCCTTCCTTCATCTGCTGGAGCAACGGTGCGCATTGGTTCGGCTCATCGCCGCTGGGGGCGACCAGCGCCAGCAAACCGGCAGCCGGGCCGGCGATCACGCCCAGGGCGACCATGCCTGCACCACGCAGCGCCAATGGGATGGCTTTCACCCCGGCATTCGGCTTGATGAACGGGCCGTTGACGTACAGCGGGGAACGCAGGGAGAACAGGCGGAAGCCCTTGGATTCCGGCGTGATGGTGAGGTCGAGCTGCTCGGTGGCCATGTTCGCCGTGCCATCGATGTAGATGATGGCGTTCTCAGTATCGAACACAAACAGCCGCGTAGTCGCCAGGCCAGTCTTGATGCCGAAGTCCGCCGCCGCGCAGTTGATCTTCACTTCCTTGTCGCCAAACAGGCGGCCCACCACGTAGTTGCCGACGTTGAGCCCGGCGATTTCCATCAGGCTACGGCTGATGGCGCCATCGTTGATGAGCATTTTCAGGTCACCGTTGGAGGTGCCCAGCAGCGCCGCCACGGAGTTGCCGCGCCCGGAAATATCCGCGTCGCCGTTGAGTTCACCAAAGCTGGTTTTCATCGGCTCGAAGGTCGGGAACAGCTGCTTGAGCTTGAAGTTGCGCGCAGTGAGCCGGGCACGGCCTTCCATTGGCGTGGTGCGGCCATTCAAACGGATCTGCGCGTCCAGCTTGCCGCCGGCCACGCCGAAACGCAGGGGTTCCAGGCTCAGTTCGCCGTCGTTGAGGATCAGGTGGGTGTAGAGGTCGGTGAACGGCAGATCGGCACTGTGCACGATGCGCTTGCCGGTGAATTCCACATCGGCATCCATGTCGCGCCAGCGCTCGGTGCGGAACTCTTCCACCGGCAGCACTTTGGTCGCCGGCTGTTTGCTTTCGCCGCCCCGGGCCTTTTGCTTGGCGTTGGAATCGGCGCCGATCAGGGGCGCGAGGTCGGTCATCAGCAATTGATTGGACACCAGCGCGCCGCTGAGCTTGGGCCGTGGCTGGCTGGCGACGTAGCCGAGGTTGCCGTGGATGTCACTGTCACCGATCTTGCCGTTGAAGTTTTCGTACCGGAAAGACGCACCCGTCGGCTCGTGCAGTTTGGCGATCAAGTGCCCGTCAGTGGCGTAGGCCGGTGAGTCCGGCAGGGTCACGCCCGTCAGCGGGTACAGGTTGCCCAGGCTGGTGCCGGAGAGTTTCAGGCGCAGGTCGAGGGCGCCGAGGTTCAGCGGGTCGGTCAGGGTGCCGGCCAGCGCGATGCTGGTGTCGGCGATCTTGACCTGGGCCTGCAGCGGGAATGGCTTGGCCGCGTCCTGCAGGGCCAGCAGGCCACCGATTTTGCCGCTGCCGTCGAGTTTCTGGCCATGGTACTGGCCTTTGACCTTGAGCCCGAACGCGTAGTCCTGCGGTGCCGAGCCTTTTTCCAGGGCCTTCTTGGCATCGGCGTCGCCGACGATTTCGCCAAACGGAATCGGCTTGCCCAAGGGGTCGATGATCACGTCGAGCTGGGTCTTGAGGGTCTGGTCGTCGAGGGTGACGTGGCCCTTGTCGAAGCCGATGGCGCCAATGTCCACCACCCAACTGGAGGGTTCGGCGTTGGGGTCCTTGGGGTCGAACTTGAATGTCCAGTTGGCGCGGCCGTCGGCCAGGCGCTGCAACTGGGCACTCGGCTCGGTGAGGTCGATGCGCGGGATCACCACGCGCTGCACCAGCAGCGCCAGGGGCGAAATGCGCAGCTCGACCTTCTTCAACGTGACCATTTGCGGCTGTTTCGACCAATCGGGATTGCCCAGGGTCAGGTCTTCGGCAATCACGTGGGGCCATGGCACCCAGGCACGCCAGCCGCCTTCGTCGGGCTCACGCGCCCACACCACGGCCAGGTTGCCATTGATGGCAAACGGGCGATGCAACTCTTCGGAAACCTTGGCATTGAGGGGCGGCTTGATGCGGTTCCAGTCAAAAAACACCAGGACCAGCACCAAGATGGCGATTAACAGAACGAAGCTGGCGCAGCTCCAGGCGACGATTTTACGAGTGCGCGTCATTGCACAGGACTCCTCAACACGAATAGCTGAACTACAGCTCATAAGGCTACGACTGGCAAACCGCGCGGGGGTTTAACTCGATCGCGGATTTAGTCGCAAAAAGCCATTTTCCTGATCGATCAGACAGATTCGATCATCAACGGGCGCACCATTGTTACCCATGTTCGTGTCGAAAATACCCACCTCGGTGCAAAAGCGCGTGCTTGAGAGGCCCGTTCTAGAGCGGCTCTGGCGAACAATCAATTCTGTTGATTATTACCATTGTGTTTATGAACTTTTATATCGACTTATCAAGAGTAGCATTAGCCCTGTACCCACTTTATCGCCCTCCCAAGGAGCAACCCATCATGAAACGCCAAGTACTCGCTACCGTCCTGCTGTCTGTCCTTGCTTCCAGTGCCTTTGCCCTGCCAGCAGCCGAACAGGCAACCCCACAGAACAAAGCCCAAGCCGTTCAATCCAGCCAGACCCTGGCTCGCAGCGGTTCGCAAGAAGAAGAGAATCGTGACTACGCCAAAGGCGGCGTGGCTGAAAACGGTTCGGAACAGGCCAACAAACGCGCCTACACCGAAGGTGTTGCTGAAGGTGGCCGTGATCGCCTGGAACAGAAAGGCCTGGTCGAAGGTGGTTCTGAACAAGCCAACAAACGCGCTTACACTGAAGGCGTTGCCGAAGGCGGCTCGGACCGTCTGCAAGAACTGCATCAAGCACAGAGCTAACCCCGTGGTGGCCCTGAAAAAAGCCCGATCAGCCGATCGGGCTTTTGACTTTTCATAGCACCTGTCACCCCGCCTGCCCCGTCAAGTTCGACGCCAGCGAAGCTGTTTTGCTAGAGTGCAGCGCTGTACTTGTCGACAAAAGCCCGCCCGCCAATGCTGCCCCGCGCCGAACAGAAGCAACAGACCCGCCTCGCCCTGATGGATGCAGCCCGCCATCTGATGGAGTGTGGCCGTGGGTTTGGCAGCCTGAGCCTGCGTGAAGTGGCGAAGACGGCCGGCATCGTGCCGACCGGTTTCTACCGTCATTTTGCCGACATGGACCAGCTCGGACTGGTATTGGTCAGTGAAGTGGGCCAGACCTTTCGCGCCACGATTCGCCTGGTGCGCCACAATGAATTCGTGATGGGCGGCATTATTGATGCCTCCGTGCGGATCTTTCTCGATGTAGTCTCGGCCAACCGTTCGCAATTCCTGTTCCTGGCCCGCGAGCAATACGGCGGCTGCCTCGCCGTGCGCCAGGCCATCGGCGCCTTGCGCGAAGACATCACCCGCGACCTGGCGGCCGACCTGACGCTGATGCCCAAGCTGCAACACCTAGATGCCGAAGGCCTGCACGTGATGGCCGACCTGATCGTCAAAAGTGTGTTCGCCACCCTCCCCGACATCATCGACCCGCCCGCCCAGGCGCTGCCTGCCCACCTCACGCCCCAGGCGAAAATCACCCAGCAATTGCGCTTTATCTTTATCGGCCTGAAGCATTGGCAGGGCCTGGGCAGCACCGAATAAGCGCCTTACCCCGCCGGGTGAAAACGCTTCGCGGTGGTGTAGTGCTTGTTCCAGTACGAATTGCTCAGCGAATCGATACGCACGTTTTTGCCGGCGCGCGGCGAATGAATGAACTTGCCGTCACCGATGTACAACCCCACATGGCTGACCTGGCCGCGCCCATTACCTTTGAAAAATACCGCGTCGCCAGGCTTGAGTGCATGGCGCTTGATGGTCGCCGCCGTTGATCGATGCATTGCCAGCGTGGTGCGCGGAATCTGGATATTGGCTTCGGTCTTGAACAGGTACACCAGGAAGCTGCTGCAATCGAAGCCCTGCTCCGCCGAGGCACCGCCCCATTTGTAAGGTGTGCCGAGCAATTGGTGGGCACGGTCAACCACATCCTCAATGGACGCTTCTTTAAAAGACGCCGTGAACATAGGCCGCGGCTGTAGATTGGCCGACGCAGACGAAATGGCGAAAGACAGACTGACAATCACTAAACAAAAAAATGACTTGAACATGATGAACGTCGCAATGGGATAAACACGGCGCACAGCCTAAAGAAACAGTGCGTAACGTTTTGAACGCCGAATCCGCATCACTTGTAGGAATAGTCCTAAAACGCCCATGACAGGTGCGCTCTACTGCCACGCGCACCACTTTGGTTCACCGCTGGAAACTTCCTACGCCCTCTTTAGTAGCACTACTACACTGCCTACAAGCAATTCCTACCCTTCACCGGGGTTGGCAAGCCCCTTGCTCTAGCACTCTCATCGCTCATTGCTGGAAGCTTCCTGATGCTGGTGATCCACCGCCGAATCGCCCCCCAAGCCCTCTGGGCCGCCGAGTTGCTGCTGAATTTCGAAGCACGCAGCAAAAGCCGCCTGCGCTGTTTCAGTGCCGACGGTGAAGACGTCGGCCTGTTCCTGGAGCGTGGCCAGCCGCCGCTGCACGATGGCGAATGCCTGCAGGCCGAAGACGGACGCGTCGTACGCGTCGTTGCACGACCTGAACAACTGCTTCACGTCACCTGCAGCAGCGCCTTCGAACTGACCCGCGCCGCCTATCACCTGGGCAACCGGCATGTGGCGTTGCAAGTGGGGGACGGTTGGTTGCGCCTGCTCGATGACTACGTGCTCAAGGCCATGCTGGAGCAACTGGGCGCCCACACCGAGACCATCGAGGCACCCTTCCAACCGGAACACGGTGCCTACGGCGGCGGCCACCATCATTCGCGGCATGGCGATGAAGATTTCAACTACCCGCCCAAGTTGCACCAGTTCGGCGTGCGTCCATGAACCCAGCCTGGGCGCTGCTGCGTCTGGCCAGTCCGCAATTGCCGATTGGTGGCTACAGCTATTCCCAGGGCCTGGAAATGGCCGTGGAGAACGGTCGCGTCAACGACGCGGCCAGTGCGCGGCGCTGGATCAGCGACCAACTGCTGCTCAACCTGGCACGCTTTGAAGCGCCCCTCTTGCTCGCCCATTGCCGCGCCGCTGCCGAACTCGATTGGCCGCGCCTGACCCAATTGTGCGAAGAGCACCGCGCCAGCCGTGAAACCCGCGAGCTGTATCAGGAGAGCCGGCAGATGGGCTACTCCTTGCAGCAACTGCTCAATGGCCTGCCGGAACTCGACCAGGCCGCCGAGGATTTCCTCGCCCGCCAGCCAGAGCCGCACCTGGCCCTGGGCTGGGCGCTGGCGGCGCGGGCCTGGACTATCAGCCCTGACGATGCCCTCGCCGCCTGGCTCTGGAGCTGGCTGGAAAACCAACTGGCCGTATTGATGAAAACCCTGCCGCTGGGCCAGCAGGCCGCGCAGCGCTTGACCAGCGAACTGCTGCCGCTGCTGCAACAGGCCCAGCAGGACGCCAGCCATATCGCCCCCAACCATTTCGGCAGCGCCGCCTTCGGCCTGTCCCTGGCGTGCATGGCCCATGAGCGCCAGTACAGCCGACTGTTCCGTTCCTGAGGCCTTTTACTGTGGAGAAGCACATGAACACACAACCCCTGCGCGTCGGTATCGGCGGCCCGGTGGGCTCCGGCAAAACGGCCCTGACCCTGGCCCTGTGCCTCGCGCTGCGCGACCGCTACAACCTGGCCGTCGTCACCAACGACATCTACACCCGCGAAGACGCCGATTTCCTGGTGCGCAACCAGGCGCTGGCGCCGGAGCGCATCATCGGCGTGGAAACCGGTGGCTGCCCGCACACGGCGATCCGTGAAGACGCCTCGATCAACCTGGAAGCGGTGGACCAGCTCAACCGCCGCTTCCCCGGCCTGGACCTGATCCTCGTGGAGTCCGGTGGCGACAACCTCTCGGCCACCTTCAGCCCGGAACTGTCGGACCTGACCATCTACGTGATCGATGTGTCCGCCGGCGACAAGCTGCCGCGCAAAGGCGGGCCTGGCATTTGCAAATCCGACCTGCTGGTGATCAACAAGATCGACCTCGCGCCGATGGTCGGCGCCTCGCTGGAGCTGATGAACAGCGACACCCAGCGCATGCGCAACGGTAAACCCTTTGTGTTCAGCAACCAGAAAACCGGCGTCGGCCTGGCCGACATCGTCGCCTTCATCGAACGCCAGGGCCTGCTGACCGCCGCCTGATCAACCCACAAGGAACCTGTCCATGAGCCTCAACAAACTCCTCGCAGCTGCCGCCCTGCTGCTCGCCCCTGCCCTGGCCTTCGCTCACCCGGGCCACGGCGACAACGGCCTGGTGGCCGGTATCAGCCATCCCCTCAGCGGCATCGACCACTTGCTGGCGATGGTTGCGGTCGGCCTGTGGGCGGCCCAACAAAAAGGCGCCGCGCGCTGGGCCCTGCCGTGCACCTTTGTCGGCACCATGCTGATCGGCGGCGTGCTGGGCTTTGAAGGGCTGGAACTGCCGGCCCTGGAAAGCGGGATTGCCGCTTCGGTATTGGCCCTGGGCCTGGCGGTGGCGCTGGCGGTGCGTCCGCCGCTGTTCGTGGCCGTGGCTGCCACGGCGTTGTTTGCGCTGTTCCACGGCGTGGCCCATGGCCTGGAGTTGCCGGACATGTCAAGCCCTTGGGCCTATGCCGCAGGCTTTGTCGGCGCAACGGCGGTGTTGCACGCGGCCGGGTATGCGGTAGTGCGCTTCCTGCCGGCAGCGGCGGCGCCGTTGGTGCGGATTGCCGGCGCGGCTTCGGCGGCGACTGGGGTGTGGTTGTTGGCGGGCTGAGTGTTGTCGCGCCGATAAGGGCGACATCGCAGGCAAGCCAGCCGCCCACATTTGACCGGTTTCACACACCCAAATGTGGGAGCGGGCTTGCCCGCGATAGCGCCAGCGCAAACACCATAGATCCCAAGCCTGCTACCATGCGCGGCAAACACCCCTGCCGTGACGACGCCAGCCAATGCCCAGCGCTTCCCACCCCTCCTTGAACACCGTGCTCACGCACTTCCACAGCCTGATCGTGCCGCTCTGGCAAGGCCCTGGCTGGAACGCCGAGTTGGCATTGCCCTATGAGGCGCTGGACGCCGATCACCGCCCCTTGCCCCCGCAACGCTACCGCGCCATGGCCTGCGCCCGGCAGTTGTACCTGTTTGCCAGCCTGATCGGCGAGCCCGGCGCGGCCTTCGCCGAAGAGCGCGCAGCGGCGCTGTTCCGTTCCCTGCAACGGCATTTCCACGACGCCGAGCACGGCGGCTGGTTCTACAGCATCGACCCCGCCGGCCAGCCGCTGGACAAGCGCAAAGACCTCTACACCCACGCGTTCATCATCTTTGCCTGTGCGCACTACTGGGCCAAGGTGCGTGAGCCACTGGTGGAGTCGGTGCTCGACGCAGCCCTGGAAGTGGTCGCCAGTCGGTTCGCCAGCGGCGACGGCCTCTACGAAGCCGTGCTGGAGCGCAACTGGTCATCCCTCAAGTCCGGCCCACTGCAAAACCCGCTGATGCACCTTGCCGAAGGTTTCCTCGCCACGCTGGCCGTGCGTGAAGACCCGATCACGCAAGACGCTCTGCTGGACTTGGCCAACGCGATGCAGAAGCGCTTTATTGCCCCCGAGCACGGCGTGATGCTGGAAAAACCGCTGGGCGCTGTGGATAACTGGTTTGAGCCCGGCCACCAGTTCGAATGGTTCTTTTTGCTGGAGTCATCGCCAGTGCTGCGCGGCACGCCGCTGCATGCGTCGTTGACGCGCGCATTTGCCTACGCCGAACAGCAGGGTGTGGATAACAGCAGTGGCGCGGTCAGCGGCATGCTGGCCCTGGACGGTAGCGTGCGTGATGGCACCCAGCGTATCTGGGCACAGGCCGAATACCTGCGGGCACTGACCTTGCGGCCGAACAGTGAAGCCGTGCTGCAGCGTCAATTGCAGGCGCTGCAGCAAAGATTCCTGCATGCCAAAGGCTGGAACGAATGCCTGGATGCCCATGGCGAGGTCAGCCGGCGGGATATGCCGTCTACCACGCCTTATCATTTGGCGACCTGCTATCAGGGGTTGGTCCAGCATTTGGGCTGACCTCATGGGCCCTTTCGCGAGCAAGCCCGCTCCCACATTTAACCGCATTCCAAAGGCAGGACGCGGTTAATTGTGGGAGCGGGCTTGCTCGCGAAAGCCTCACCTCGGTCTACCTGACTATCACGCAATCCACTTGCGATCCCCGGTAAAACTGATCGTCAGCCAACGCGCCGCATCCGGCTTGCCCAGCCCTGTGGATATCTCTTCACGCAGCGCATCCAGCGTGGCGACGTTGTCCACCGGGTAATCCGCCGGCAATACCACATGAATCTCGATAAACCGTGCGCGTCCGTGCTTTTGCACGTAGGACACGTAGTCGTCGAAACCATGCCGGGCCTGGGCCGCGTCCATCACTTCACGCACTTTGTCATCCAGATGATCCGGCGCAATGCCCAGCACCTCGCGCAATGCCGGGCGCAAAATCTTCAGCGCCGGCGCCAGCATGCTCAGGGCCAGCAGGATCAGGATCAACGGGTCGACATACACCGCCCATTCGCCATAGCCCTGGGACTTGAGCAGCAGCGCAGCCAGGAAACTGATCAGCAAACCCACCGACAGCATCGCGTCCACCAGCCAACTGATGTTGTCGAACTGGATCAGTGACGATTTAAGCGTACGGTTGCGGTAGCGCACGTAGAAGAAATAAGCGAACTCGACAACGGTAAACACCGCTGCGTAAATGATCACCAGGCCCAACTCGATCTCGCGCCCGCCATTGATGATGCCGAACACACCGTTGAGAAACGCGTAGATGGCGATCAGCAAGAGGAAACTGCCTTCGATCAGCAGCACCATGGGTTCCAGGTGCCAATAGCCGAACTGGAAGCGTTCGTTGCTTTTCTTGGCGATCAGCTTGGCCGTGATCAGCATCAACACCTTGATGGCGGTGGCGATCAGCGAGAAAAAGCCGTCGAATAGAATGGATTGGGCGCCAGATACCACACCCGTGACAATCCCGGCGATCGCCACGGCGAACATCAGGATGGTCGATTGTTTGAGCAGCGCCTGCTCACCTCGGTTACTCACATTTCCTCCTGTCAAAACCTATAAACCGCACACTGCGGAGGGGTTTTCAGGGGTGGAGTGTACCTTATGTCGTGTTTTGGCCGATTTGCCGTCATCGTCGGCAAGCCGGCTCCTACAGATGACCACCTGCAGGAACCGGTTTGCCGGCGATGCCGACGACTCGAACCAATGCCTTACTTGGCGCCTCGCTCGATAGCAAACCCAGCCCAGGTCTGGCTCACCGGCATCAACTCCAGGCGGTTGATGTTGACGTGCGCAGGCGTGTTCAGCACCCAGAAGATGGTGTCGGCAATGTCCTGCGGCTGGATCGGCTCGGCACCGGCGTAGGTGGCGTCATAGCGCGCCTGGTCGCCGCCGAAGCGCACCAGCGAGAACTCGCTTTCGCACAGGCCTGGCTCGATGTTGGTCACACGCACGCCGGTACCTTGCAGGTCGCAACGCAGGTTCAGCGAGAACTGCTTCACGAACGCCTTGGAGCCGCCATACACGTGGCTGCCCGGGTACGGGTAGCTGCCGGCGATGGAGCCCAGGTTGATGATCCCGGCGCCACGGCCATGGGCGATCAGGCGCGGCAGCAGCAGGCTGGTGGTGGTCAGCAGGCCCTTGATGTTGGTGTCGACCATGGTTTCCCAATCGTCGAGGCTGCACTTGGGTGCAGGATCGGTGCCCACGGCCAGGCCGGCGTTGTTGATCAGTCCACGCAGGGTGGCGAACGACGCTGGCAGATTGGCGATCGCGTCTTCCATGCCTTTGCGGTCACGGACGTCCACCACCAGGCCATGCACTTCGGTCTGCTTGGAAAGCTCTTCGACCAACGCATTCAAACGGTCGGCACGACGACCGGTGAGCACCAGTTTCCAGCCGGCTTCGGCAAAACGACGGGCACAGGCCTCGCCAAAACCTGAGGTTGCGCCAGTAATAAACAGCGTGTTGGACATGGTGTTCTCCTTGCGGTGATCGGGGAAAAAGTTGCCAGCAGAATGCCCGTACGCCGCGGTGGCGGCAACCGCTATGCACTCACCTTCATGTACAGCTGATCATTTTTTGACCATTACGAGCAACGCCATATAAACCGTGGCCTGCAGCCATATGCGCGCAGGTTATCCACAACTGCGCCCACAGTCTTTGGGGGCAAGTACAAAACACCCGAAGCCGCTGTGTACAAGGCCTGCAGGCGGTTTTAGAAAGTTTTTTGCTTGACCTTGGCCGGGGCGTATGTAGGCCCATGACCCCGCAGAAAATCCAGACGATGGCTCCAGGCCAGTCATTCCGGCCTCTGCGGCAGTCTTTCCAGAGTTTAGTCACAGACTTATCCACAGGCCGGAGGGACATATTTCGGTCATATACCTGTGTCTTTAAACAGGTTGACAAAGGCCTCGTCCAGTCCGCAAAAAGCCGCTGGTCAAAAAACAACCGCCATGCTGCAAGCCACGTAAATAAAGGCCTGCAGCGAGCTACACCCACGTTACCCACAGCCGGTTCCACAGCGGATGGGGACAAGTCAAAACTGTGACAAAACAGGGATTTGCGGCGGCTATATGTCGCGCTTTCAGAGGAGGCCAGATTTGTTTTCCACAATTTGGCGGGGAGCCTGTGGACACCCCAAAAACAAATGTGGGAACCGGCTTTATGTGGGAGCCGGGCTTGCCCGCGATAGCTTCACCTCGGTTTGCCTGACAGACCGAGGTGTTCGCATCGCAGGCAAGCCAGCTCCCACATAAAGCCGGTTCCCACATGGGTTATTGCATCAAGCTTTCAGATCAGTGCCCACCCAGGTAGGCGTTGCGCACCTCTTCATTCACCAGCAATTCCTTACCGGTGCCAGTCAGTCGAATCTCGCCGTTGACCATCACATACGCACGGTCCGAGAGGCGCAACGCATGGTTGGCGTTCTGCTCCACCAGGAAGATGGTCATCCCGGTGGAAGCCAGCTCGCGCAGCGTGGCGAAGATCTGCTTCACCACGATCGGCGCCAGGCCCAGGCTCGGTTCGTCCAGCAGCAACAGCTTGGGCCGGCTCATCAGCGCGCGGGCGATGGCGAGCATTTGCTGCTCACCACCGGACATGGTCATCGCGCGCTGGTTGCGCCGCTCCTTGAGCCGTGGGAACAGCTCGAACATGCGCTGCATGTCCTCCGTGGCAAACTTGTCGCCAATCGGGATGGTGCCCATCAGCAGGTTTTCCTCGACGGTCATGTCGGGGAACACCCGCCGCCCTTCCGGCGACTGCGCAATGCCGTTGGAAGCGATGTAGTGGGACGACTTGTGGGTGATGTCGACGCCGTTGTAGATGATCTGCCCCGACTCGGCCCGAGGCTGGCCGAAGATCGACATCAGCAGCGTGGATTTACCCGCGCCGTTGGAACCGATCAGGCTGACGGTTTCGCCTTCATTGATGTGCAGCGAGACTTTTTTCAGGGCCTGGATCGGGCCGTAGAACACGTCCAGGTCCTTCATTTCGAGGATAGGTGTACTCATACCAGCTCCTCTTCGTCTGCGCCCAGGTAGGCGGCAATCACTTTCGGGTCGTTGCGGATCGCATCCGGCCCACCCTCGGCAATCACGTTGCCGTGGTCCAGCACCACGATGTGGTCGGAAATACTCATCACCATGCCCATGTCGTGTTCGATCAGCACCACCGTGAGGTCGTGTTCGTCGCGCAGCAGGCGAATCATCGCGCTGAGGGCTTCGGTTTCCTGCGGGTTGAGGCCCGCTGCCGGTTCGTCCAGGCAGATGATCTGCGGCCGGGTGCACATGGCCCGGGCGATTTCCAGGCGGCGCTGCTGGCCGTAGGAAAGCTCGCCAGCCAGTCGGTTGGCGCAATCCACCAGGTCGACCACCTCGAGCCAGTAGAAGGCATGGTCGAGCGCATCGCTCTCGGCCTTGCGATAGCCCTTGGTGTTGAGGATGCCCGCGAGCATGTTGCGGTTGACCCACATGTGCTGGGCGACCAGCAGGTTTTCCAGCACCGACATTTCCTTGAACAGGCGAATGTTCTGGAAGGTACGGGCCAGGCCGGCACGGTTGACCAAGTGGGTACCGCCGAACATCTTGTAGAACACCCGGCTGAAGAAGCTTTTCGGCGACACGAAGTCGACCGCCTTGAAACGCTCACCCAGCAACTGGATCACGTTGGTCTGCTTGCCGCGAATGTTCAGTTCGATCTTGCCGCCGCTGGCTTTGTAGAAGCCGGTGAGGCAGTTGAACACGGTGGTCTTGCCCGCGCCGTTAGGGCCGATCAGGGCGAAGATCGAGTTGCGTTCGACCTTGAGGCTCACGTCGCTCAAGGCCTTGATGCCACCGAAGTGCATCATCAGGTGTTCCACGGAGAGGACGACTTCCTTGCTCATGGCGCTACCCCCTTGCGTGGCGTCACACCGGTGCGGCTGATCCGGATCAGGCCGCGCGGTCGCCAGATCATCATCACCACCATCAGCACGCCAAACAGCAGCACGCGGTATTCGCTGAAGCTGCGCAGCAGTTCAGGCGCGACTGTCAAGACGAACGCCGCAATCACCACGCCGACCGTCGAGCCCATGCCGCCCAACACCACGATGGCGAGGATCAGCGCCGACTCGAAGAAGGTGAACGATGACGGGTTGACGAAGCCCTGGTAACTGGCAAAGAACACCCCGGCCAGACCGGCGGTGGATGCGCCGATGGTGAACGCCGAGAGCTTGACCAGCACGTGGTTCAGGCCCATGGAGCGGCAGGCGATCTCATCTTCGCGCAAGGCTTCCCAGGCGCGGCCGACCGGCATGCGGGTCAGGCGATGCTTGATGTACAGCACGGCCAGCACCACCAGGAACAGCACGATGTAGATGAACAGGAATTTGATATTGGGGTTGTAGTCGATGCCGAAGAATTCGTGGAATGGAATCCCACCGTCCTTCGCCTTGCGCCCGAACTCCAGGCCCAGGAAGGTCGGCGACGGCACCGGCATACCGTTCGGGCCACCGGTGAACGACAGCCAGTTGTTGAGCACCAGGCGGATGATTTCACCGAAGCCCAGGGTCACGATGGCGAGATAATCGCCGTGCATTCGCAACACCGGGAATCCGAGTATGCACCCCGCCAGCGCCGCGCAGATGGCCGCCAGCGGCAGCACCGTCCAGAAACCCAGGCCGAGGTATTGATAACCCAGCGCCAGGCCGTAGGCGCCGATGGCGTAGAACGCCACGTAACCGAGGTCGAGCAGGCCGGCCAGGCCGACCACGATGTTCAGGCCCAGGCCGAGCAACACGTAGATCAGGCCGAGGATCACCACGGTCAGCAGGTACTTGTTGGCGAAGATCGGGAACACGATGGCGATCACGATCAGCACCGGGATGATCCAGCGCAACCGCGACTTGTAGTCCGGTGGCAGCACGTGCACGCCGGAGCCACTGCTTTCGAAGCCCTGCAGGATCTTCAGGCCCTTGGGGGTCTGCAGGAACAGGCTCATGGCAAAGCGGCCGACCATCACGATGGCGACCAGCAGGGCCACGCGGGCCGGTTCCAGGTTGAAGCTGTAGCCGTCGAGGACCACGCCGACGATCGGACCGAACACGATCAACGAAATCAGCCCGGCAAGGACCGTATCGACCACACTTTTCTTGATATCGATGGGTTTGGCAGCAGACATGTTTACACCTTCGCCACGAGTGGGCGACCAAGCAGGCCCTGGGGACGGAAAATCAGAATCACCACCAGCAGGGAGAAACTGAACACGTCTTTGTAGTCAGAGTTGATCAACCCCGAGAACAGCGACTCGGAAATACCCAGGATGATCCCGCCCAGCATCGCCCCAGGCAGGGAGCCGATGCCGCCGAGTACCGCTGCGGTAAACGCCTTGATGCCGATGATAAAGCCGGCATAGAAGTCGAACGTGCCGTAGTTGAGGGTGATCAGCACACCGGCCAGGGCCGCCATGGCGGCACCGATGACAAACACATAGGAGATAACGCGGTCGGTGTTGATGCCCAGGATCGAGGCCATCTTGCGGTCTTGCTGGGTGGCGCGGCACATGCGGCCGAGCTTGGTGTACTTGATGATGTAGGTGAGCAGCGCCATGCCGGCAAACGCCGCCACGAGGATGAAGACCTTGGTGTACGTGAGCTGGACGAACCCGCTGCCGATGTCGACACGCCAGGCCCCGGCCAGCAGCGTTGGAATACCTTGTTGCTTGGCACCCTGGGCGATCTGCGCGTAGTTCTGCAGGATCAGGGAGATCCCGATGGCGCTGATCAGCGGAGCCAGTCGGGTGGAGTTGCGCAGCGGTTTGTAGGCGACACGCTCGATGACCCAACCGTACACGCCGGTGACGACCACGGTGAAGATCAAGGTGCCGAGAATGAGCAGCGGGAAGGATTCGATGCCGAAGTAAGCCAGCAGTGCCAGACTGATCGCCGCGAGGTAAGCGGAAATCATATAAACCTCGCCATGGGCGAAGTTGATCATGCCAATGATGCCATAGACCATTGTGTAGCCGATGGCGATCAGGCCATAGACCGACCCGAGGGTCAGGCCGTTGACCAGTTGCTGCAGGAAAATACCATCCATAACGCAATCTCACGCGGTGAGAGACTGCACACCCGCCAGTTGCCGGTGTGCGGCTCTTCTTGGAGGAAAAAACAGATATCCATCACAGCACCATTCCCTGTGGGAGCGGGCTTGCTCGCGAAGGCGGCGGGTCAGTCAACACATCGACTGCTGACAGATCGCTTTCGCGAGCAAGCCCGCTCCCACAGTGGATCTGTGGTGCCCAGCCTTACTTCTGTTTTTCCAGCTGATGGTATTTACCGTCTTTGTCCCACTGGTAAACCACGTAGTCGGAGACTTTCAGGTCACCCTTCGCGTCCCAGGCTTTTTCACCCATCACGGTTTTCACCGGGTGCGCCTTGAGCCACTTGGCGGCGTCTTCGCCCTTGTTGGACTTGGCGCCATTGAAGCCAGCGGCCAGGGCCTGGATCGAGGCGTAGGCGTACAGGGTGTAGCCTTCTGGCTCGGTGCCGTTTTTGCGGAACTCTTCAACCACAGCCTTGCTGTCCGGCAGCAGGCGCGGGTCGGCGCCGAAGGTCATGTAGACGCCATCCACGTACTGCTTGCCACCAGCGGTCGCGACCAGTTCGTCGGTGACCACGCCGTCATCGGACATGAACTTCACGTCCTTGAGGCCGGCTTCACGGATCTGGCGAACCAGAGGACCGGCTTCCGGGTGCAGGCCGCCGAAGTACACGACGTCAGCACCGGTGGAACGGATCTTGGTGACCAGGGCGCTGAAGTCTTTCTCGCCACGGGTCAGGCCTTCTTCAAGCACCGGCTTGACGCCGCGCTTGGTCAGCTGCGCCGCAGTGGCGTCGGCCAGGCCTTTGCCGTAGGTGTCCTTGTCGTTGATGACCGCGACTTTCTTGCCCTTGAGCACGTCGACGATGTAGTCGCCGGCAACGATGCCTTGCTGGTCGTCACGCCCGCACATACGGAACATGGCGCCCAGGCCGCGTTCGGTCACTTGTGGGTTGGTGGAGCCTGGGGTGATCGCGATGATGCCCGCCTCGTCATACACCTCGGACGCCGGGATGGTGTTGGACGAGCAGAAGTGCCCGACCACGCCGATGACTTTGTCCTGGTCTGCCAGGCGGTTGGCCACGGCTACGGCTTGCTTGGGTTCGCAGGCGTCGTCGCCGGCGACCAGCACGATTTTCTCGCCGTTGATGCCACCGGCCTTGTTGACCACATCGGCTGCCGCCTGGGCACCCTTCATGTACTGCTCACCGAAAGCGGCGTTGGCGCCCGTCATCGGCCCCGCCACGCCAATCTTCACATCAGCTTGAACAAACGTAGAAACACCCAGCGCCGCTGCAACGGCGAGGGCCAGAAAACCTTTCTTGTAAAACGTCTGGGACATGAGTGGTGCTCCGATATTTTTGATTTTTGGCACGACAACTTGCATTCAAACCTTTCACTGAAAGCCCAGAGCAAGGCGCGTGCCATTACGTTTTTATTCTTCAAAAAGACACGGTGTCATTGGGATTGCTGGCGTTTCGACTCCTTTTGCCAGGACGTGCAACCCTCTAGCGTCAAGAGGTGCAACCGGTGGATCGAAAAAGTACAACCTTGGCAGGTCGCACCTGCAACCAGACGGATAAACGACAGTTCCTGCACCTGTAACAACGTGCGTAACGGAACTGCACATTTACAGTGCGTGATTGCTACGACTTGCACCAATACAGATTAGTAGCCTGCTAAGAAAATGCAGGCTTCTGAGCAGTATTTCGCTGATCAGATCACGATCCTCAGGCATTGTCCGGCGTGATACAGCGAGAATCCGGCTTCATACAGGCAACTGCGCAGGCCCACTCCGGCCAGCGGTTGCATGGGCGCGAACGGAATCGGCAAGGCCTGGGGATTCTGGTGACACAGGTAATCGGCAAACGCCTTGCCGACCACACTGCCGGTGGTCACGCCGCGCCCGTTATATCCCGTTACTGCCACAAGGCCAGGGGCCGGTTCGAACAGGCGCATCAGGTGATCCGGGGTGAAGGCGATGCAGCCGGTCCAGGTGTACTCCCACTGCACCGATTTGAGGTACGGGAAGTAATGCTGCTGCACCCGATCGGCCCACGCCTTGAGGAACCAGGCCGGTTTCTGGTTCCCGTTGCCCAGGCTGCCGAGCAACAGGCGGCCATCGGCATCGCGGCGGATGCTGCTCAATACCTGGCGCGTGTCCCAGGAACCCTGGCCGCCGGGCAGGATTTGCTTGGCGGCGTCGTCGGTGAGGGGCGCCGAGGCCACTTGGTAGTAATAGCCGGGGAAAAAGTTGCGGCGCAGTTCGGTCCATTCGCCTTCGGTGTAGGCGTTGGATGCGATCACCACCTGTGCAGCCTGCACCGCACCGTTGGCGGTCTGCACCGACCAGTGCGCGCCTTGGCGCTCCAGTTGAGTGACGGGGGAATGGTCGAACAGTTGTCCGCCCAAACCCGCCGCCGCAGTGGCCAGGCCACTGGTGTAGGCCATCGGGTTGAGGGTGCCGGCGCGTCTATCCAGCAGGGCGGCGGCGATCTTCTGGGTGCCGGTGGCTTGCTCGCAGGCCTGGCCGGTGAGTAATTCGACCGGCGCCCCACGGCGCTTCCACTGCTCTTCGCGACTGCGCAGATCCGCCTCGCCCCGGGCGTTGTGCGCCATGTGCAAGGTGCCCTCGCGGCGCAATTGGCAATCGATGTTGTATTTGTCGATCAGGCTGAACACCAGCGACGGCGCGGCGCCCAACATGCGGTTGAGCTGGCTGCCCACCGCCTCGCCGAAACCGGCTTCGATCTCGTCCGGTGGAATCCACATGCCGGCATTCACCAGCCCGACGTTGCGCCCCGAACCGCCGTGGCCGGTGCGATGGGCCTCGAGCACGGCGACACTTTTGCCTTGTTCCAGCAAGTGAATGGCGGCCGACAAACCGGTGATCCCGGCGCCGATCACGCACACATCCACCTTGACCTCGCCCGTCAGCGCCGCACGCTCCGGCCGGCCGGGGGTGAGGTGTTCCCACAAACATGTTTCGCGCAATGCCATTGCCAGACTCCGATGAGACCTAACAAACCACTATTGTTGCTGTGCGAACCCGATCAAATGTGGGAGCTGGCTTGCCTGCGATGCAGGCACCTCGGTGCATCAGTTACGCCGGGGTGATGCTATCGCAGGCAAGCCAGCTCCCACATTGACCTCACTTCGAGCAGGTATTTAGTCGAAAGTAATGCCTTGGGCCAGCGGCAATTCCAGCGAGTAGTTCACGGTATTGGTCTGGCGACGCATATACCCGCGCCACGCATCCGAACCCGACTCACGGCCGCCGCCGGTCTCTTTCTCACCGCCAAACGCACCGCCGATTTCCGCACCACTCGGGCCGATGTTGACGTTGGCGATCCCGCAGTCGCTGCCCACCGCCGACATGAACTGCTCGGCTTCACGCACGTCGGTAGTGAAGATGCACGACGACAAGCCTTGCGGCACGGCGTTGTTCAGGCGCAGGGCTTCGGCGAAGTCGGTGTAGCCGATCACGTACAGAATCGGCGCGAAGGTTTCGGTGCACACCACGTCGCTTTGCTCGGGCATTTCCACAATCGCCGGCGACACGTAGTAGGCGTTGGGGAAGGTGTCTTCCAGCTGGCGCTTGCCGCCGAATACCTTGCCGCCTTCGCTCAGGGCTTGCTCCAGGGCGTCCTGCATGTTGTCGAAGCCGTGCTTGTCGATCAGCGGACCGATCAGGTTGCCTTCCAGCGGGTGGCCGATGCGCACCTTGGAATAGGCGGCCTTGAGACGGGTGACGATTTCTGCCTTGACCGACTCGTGGGCGATCAGGCGGCGCAGTGTGGTGCAACGCTGGCCGGCGGTGCCCACCGCACTGAACAGGATGGCGCGCACGGCCATGTCCAGGTCGGCGCTCGGGCCGAGGATCATCGCGTTGTTGCCGCCCAGTTCGAGGATGCTGCGCGCGAAACGCGCGGCGACTTTCGGGGCGACTTCCCGGCCCATGCGCGTGCTGCCGGTGGCGCTGATCAGGGCCACGCGCGGGTCGTCCACCAGCGCGGCGCCCGCATCGCGGCCACCGATGATGACTTGGCTGAGGTATTGCGGGGCGTCAGTGAATTTTTTCAGCACGCGCTCGAACAGCGCCTGGCAGGCCAGGGCGGTGAGCGGGGTCTTTTCCGAAGGTTTCCAGATCACCGCGTTACCGCACACCAGCGCCAGGGTGGTGTTCCACGCCCACACCGCCACCGGGAAGTTGAAGGCGCTGATCACGCCGACCACGCCCAGCGGGTGCCAGGTTTCACGCATGTGATGGCCGGGGCGCTCGGAGGCGATGGTCAAGCCATACAGCTGGCGGGACAGGCCGACGGCGAAGTCGCAGATGTCGATCATTTCCTGCACTTCGCCCAGGCCTTCCTGGGTGATCTTGCCGGCTTCCCACGAGACGAGTTCGCCAAGGTCGGCCTTGTATTCGCGCAGCACATCACCGAACTGGCGCACCAGCTCACCACGACGCGGTGCCGGCACTTTGCGCCAGGCCTCGAATGCATGCTCGGCGCGACTGACCTGCTGCTCCACCTCGGCGGCGCCCTCCCAGTGCACACTGCCGATACGGCTGCCATCAATCGGCGAATGCACGGGTTGTTTACCCGCCTGGTACAGCGCCGGGTTTACCCCGAGACGATCAAGCAATGCAGCAACCATGGGTCACTCCTTCAATCTGCAGACAGAAAAATTGCGCCGCGGCCCACACGGCGATCCTGGGCTTATTTGTAGCTGGCCCAAGACTTGCCAACAAACGACGATTAGGCGAGATATCATTCCGTTTATTCATGCAAAGAATAAAAAGAGGCGTGCCGTGCTGAACAAAAGACATTTGCCCTCGATCACCGCCCTGCAGTGTTTCGAAGCCGCCACCCGTCACCTGAGCTTCACCCGCGCCGCCGAGGAGCTGAACCTCACGCAAAGCGCGGTGAGCAAACAAGTGGCGCAGCTCGAAGAACTGCTGCAGCACCTGCTGTTTCGCCGGGTGCGCCGCCGCTTGCAGATGACCCCGGCAGGCGACCTGTACCTGGTGGAAGTGCGCAAGATCCTCACGCAGGTGGAGATGTCCACGCACTACCTGCGCTCCTACGGCGGCGAGACCGAAGTGCTGCGCGTGTCCACGCCATACACGTTCGGCGCCCGCTGGCTGGTGCCGCGCCTCAAGGGCTGGCGCCTGCGTCACCCGCAGATCCACCTGGACCTGTGCAACGAGCAGGAGCCGGACGAGTTGCTGCAAGGCAAGGCCGACATGGCCTTCTACTTCGGCCAGGGCTCACGCCCCGGCACCGAGAGCCTGAAGCTGTTCAGCGAAGAACTGGTACCGGTGTGCGCGCCGGAGAGCCTGCCGGTCCAGCCCTTCACCGACCCGACCCAACTCAGCGAGCTGGTGTTGCTGCAGAACGCCTCGCGGCCCCAGGGCTGGCATGACTGGTTCGCCAGCCAGGGTTTCCACACCGAGCACAGCTACCACGGGCCGCGTTTCGACACGTTCTATATGTGCATCCGCGCCGCGCAGGTGGGCTGTGGCGTGGCCCTGCTGCCGCGCTTTCTGGTGGAGGAGGAGCTGGCCGAGGGCAAGCTGGTGATCCCCTGGCCGCATGCGATGCCGAGCCAGGATGCGTATTACCTCGCGTACCCCGAGCACTCGGCGGAGGTGCCCAAGGTGCGCGAGTTTGTGAAGTGGATGATGGAGCAAGTTGAACCTGTTTGAGCCCCGTCGCCTGACATGCCGCCTTCGCGAGCAAGCCCGCTCCCACATTTAAAATGCATTCCAAATGTGGGAGCGGGCTTGCTCGCGAAGGCGCCAGTGGCCACAACAAAGATCCCAAGATGAAAAAACGCTGGCAAAACCCCACAGGTCTATGCGCCACTAGCCCCCTTCCTTAATTGTGCGTAAAGGTCGGCGCCGATCGCCGACCCGTCTGGAGATTCCCGTTATGAGCGAGAGTGTGTTTGCCGATCGCATCGTGCAGAACCTGCTCGACACCGACTTCTACAAGCTGACCATGATGCAGGCGGTGCTGCACAACTACCCGAACGTGGAAGTTGAATGGGAATTTCGTTGCCGTAACAGCGAAGACTTGCGCCCGTACCTGGCGGAGATCCGCTACCAGATCGAGCGCCTTGCCGAGTTGAGCTTGAGCCCGGACCAACTGGGCTTCCTGGAGCGCATCAGCTTCATGAAGCCGGATTTCCTGCGCTTCCTCGGGCTGTTCCGCTTCAACCTGCGCTACGTGCAGACCGGTATCGAGAATGGCGAGCTGTTTATCCGCCTGCGCGGCCCGTGGCTGCATGTGATCCTGTTTGAAGTGCCGATGCTGGCCATCGTCAGCGAAGTGCGCAACCGCTACCGCTACCAGACCGTGATCCTCGAACAGGCCCGCGAGCAGCTGTACCGCAAGTTCGACTGGCTGACCTCCAACGCCAGCAGCGACGAGCTGTCCGAGTTGCAAGTGGCCGACTTCGGCACGCGCAGGCGCTTTTCCTACCGAGTCCAGGAAGAAGTGGTCAGCGTGCTCAAGCATGACTTCCCCGGGCGTTTTGTCGGCACCAGCAACGTGCACCTGGCCCGCGAGTTCGACATGAAGCCGCTTGGCACCATGGCCCATGAATGGATCATGGCCCACCAGCAACTGGGCCCGCGCCTGATCGACAGCCAGATCGCCGCCCTCGACTGCTGGGTCCGCGAATACCGTGGCCTGCTGGGCATCGCCTTGACCGATTGCATCACCACCGACGCGTTCCTAGGCGACTTCGACTTGTACTTCGCCAAGCTCTTCGACGGCCTGCGCCACGACTCCGGTGACCCGGTGCAGTGGGCAGAAAAAGCCATCGCCCACTACCACAAGCTCGGCATCGAGCCGATGAGCAAGACCCTGGTGTTCTCCGACAGCCTGTCGTTGCCCAAGGCGCTGGAGATTTTCCGTGCGCTGCGCGGTCGGATCAATGTGAGCTTCGGCATCGGCACTAACCTGACCTGTGATATTCCAGGGGTGGAACCGATGAGCATCGTGCTTAAAATGACCGCCTGCAATGGCCAGCCCGTCGCGAAAATCTCCGATGAAGCGGGCAAGACCCACTGCACCGATCCGAATTTCGTCGCCTATTTGCGTCACGTTTTCAAAGTACCTGCCCTTTCCAGCAAGGAGTGAATCATGCAAGCCGTACAGCGTGAGATTGCGCAGCAGCTCAAGGTCCAAGCACCGTTCAAAGACCAGGCGGCCCTTGAAGCCGAAGTTGCGAGGCGTGTGGCATTTATCCAGGACTGCCTGCGCAATTCCGGGCTCAAGACATTGGTGCTGGGCATCAGCGGCGGCGTCGACTCCCTGACCGCCGGCCTGTTGGCCCAACGCGCGATGCAGGAACTGCGCACCCGCACCGGGGATGAAGCCTACCGGTTTATCGCGGTGCGCCTGCCCTACGAAACCCAGTTCGATGAAATCGACGCTCAGGCATCGGTGGACTTTATCGAGCCGGACGAGCGCCACACCGTCAACATCGGCCCGGCGGTGAAGTCGCTGGCCAATGAAGTCGCGGCATTCGAAGGCAAGGCCGCGGTGTCCCGCGATTTCGTACTGGGCAATACCAAGGCGCGCATGCGCATGGTGGCGCAGTACACCATCGCCGGCGCGGCCGGTGGCCTGGTGATCGGCACCGACCATGCAGCGGAAGCCGTGATGGGCTTTTTCACCAAGTTTGGTGACGGCGCCTGCGACCTCGCCCCCCTGAGTGGCCTGGTGAAAAACCAGGTCCGCGCGATTGCGCGGCACTTTGGTGCGCCGGAGTCGCTGGTCGAGAAAATCCCGACTGCCGACCTCGAAGACCTGTCACCAGGCAAGCCTGACGAAGCCTCCCATGGGGTGACCTACGCCGAGATCGATGCGTTCCTGCATGGTGAGCCGGTGCGTGAGGAAGCGTTCAAGATCATCTGCGACACCTACCGCAAGACCGAGCACAAGCGGGTCATGCCGTTCGCGCCGTGAACACTGTGGTGAGTGGGCCGCTGTGGCGAGCGGGCTTGCCCCGCGTTGGGCCGCGCAGCGGCCCCAGTGAGTTGAACGCGGTCATTCACACAAGCCATGTGGCAGTTTTTGGGGCCGCTTCGCAGCCCAACGCGGGGCAAGCCCGCTCGCCACAGGTTTTCGCCGCCCACAAAAAAAGCGCCTGAAAAGGCGCTTTTTTTTCGACCGGAGTCGGCTTACTTCACGACAACAGTGCCTTTCATCATCGAGATGTGGCCTGGGAACGAGCAGAAGAACGCGTAATCCGTACCGGCGGCCAGTTTCGACACATCGAAGGTCACGGAATCTTTCTCGCCAGCACCGATGATCTTGGTGTGGGCGATGATGCGGGTGTCGCCATCTTTCAGGTAGTTCTTGTCGATGCCGGCAGCCATGCCGTCGCTGGCGACGCCAGGCATGTCGGCGGCGGAGCTCAGCACCCAGTTGTGGCCCATGACGTTTTTCGGCAGGTTGCCGGAGTGAGTCAGCTCGACGGTGAATGTCTTGCAGCTTTTGTCGATTTCAATGGCCTTGGTGTTGAAGGACATTTGATCAGTGGAGTCGACGGTGACCTTGCACTCTGCAGCAAGCAACTGGCCGCTCGCCAGAGTCAGCAGGGAAACAGCAACGAGTTTGGCAAACATGTGAATCTCCAAGGCAGGGTTAAAAACGCGTATTGCGACAAGGGTGCCTCATGCAGGCGTAAATTCTTATGATCTGAATCAACAGATTGTATACAACTTTAGGCTATCAGACTTATCAACACAATCTACCAGCTAAAGTAGCGACACCTGCCTATGATCGGCCCATCACCCTTTGGAGTCCGAACCATGCGCCTCAATCACCTGTTCAACGGCCTGCTGGCCGCGTACGCCTGCGGTAAGTGAAGGCCAAGCGCCCCTTGAAGCTGCTACCATGACGGCCCAAGGCAGCTGCGCGCCGCCCACCCTCACCTTCGACCCTAGAGGATCGCCCATGGCCAAACCTAATTACTCCTTCGCCAAACGTCAGAGAGACTTGGCCAAGGAGCAGAAGAAAGAGGAAAAGCTGCAACGCAAGAAAGCCGCTGCAGATGAAGAAGCCAGCGCACTGAACCCGGATGCCGAAGGCGAAGTAGCGACTGACGACACCGAGACACCGAAAGACCCGGCTGAATAATTGATCTGTTGCGCCAGGTCGCAAGCGGGCTTGTCGTGGCTATCGGACTTGCGGTGACAAGCGGGCTTGTTGTGGCGAGCGGGCTTGCCCCGCGTTGGGCTGCGAAGCGGCCCCAATCTATCCCCCGCTAGTTCAGATAGACCGCAGTTTCAGGCTTCAGGGCTGCTGCGCAGCCCAACGCGGGGCAAGCCCGCTCGCCACAAATTAAGAAGCCCGGTCCTCACTCCAGCGGCATCACCGTTACCCGCACTTCCGGGTCATGGCTGCCTCCCCCCAGGATCACCCCGCGCAACGGCGATACATCGGAAAAGTCCCGGCCCCAGGCCAGGGTGATGTGTTCCAGTGCCGGCTGTACATTGTTCGTCGGATCAAAATCCACCCACCCTGCGACCGGGCAATACACCGAAACCCACGCATGTGACGCATCGGCGCCGATCAGCCGTGGCTGGCCGGGCGGTGGCTGGGTCAACAGGTAACCGCTGATATACCGCGCCGCCAGGCCTCGCGAGCGCAGGCACGCGAGCATCAGGTGGGCGAAGTCCTGGCACACGCCGCGCCGGCGCTCCAGCACTTCCACCAGCGGCGTGGCGACCTGGGTGGCTTCGGCATCGAAGGTAAATTCGCTGAAGATCTTTTCCATCAAGGCCTGCACGCCCAACAGCAACGGTTTGCCGGGAGGGAAACAGCTCTCGGAAAACTCGACGAAGGTTTTCTTCAGGTGCACATAGGGCGATTCGAAGCGATAGCGGCACGCTTCGACCAGCTGTGGCGACAGCGGCTGGCTGCTGTAGGTCAGGCTGTCACGGGTCTGGTCCCAAGGCGGTGACTGCTGGAAATCCAGCGTCGGCCGCGCCAGCACTTCGACGGTGAGCCCGGCATTCACCAGCAATTCATCATGGGGCCGCTCGAACGCCAGCCGTGTGATCGGGTTGCCGAACACGTCCAGCTCATCGCGACGCGAAGACGGCGGTGGGCTGATCTCCAGCTGCTGCGCACTGCAGCGCTGCCAGGCACAGGGGCGCGGCCACAGGTGCGCCAGCTGCTGGGCCAGGGACACCGGGCTGTCGTAGTGGTAGTGGGTATCGTGGAAAATCTGGTAGCGCGCACTCATCACACCGACACCGTTTGCTGACTGACATCATCCACATGGGCAAAGTGACGCAACGCCAGGCGGTCCGACACTTGCCCGCTTTCATCGGCGACCGCCTGCAAAAGGTCGGCCAGCCCCTCCAGCGCGGCGCGCACGCTGGACTCGCCAAACAGCGGGTTTTCCAGGCAGCCCAGGTCGAAACGCGCGAGGCGCTCGACCAACGGCGCCAGGCCGGTTTCGCGCGGTACGCCGAAGTCGTCGTTGAGGCGACGCAAGGTGCGGCTCACCAGTTTCAGCTGGAACAGCACGGCGTGGGGGTTCTGCTCATCCAGCAGCAACAAGTCCAGCACCGGGATCAGTTGCGGCACCGCCAGGTAGCGCGAGCGATAGGTGATGCTGCTGTTGCCCAACTCCAGCAACCACTCCAGCCCCGCCTGGTCGAACACAGCTACGCCGCGCAGGAATGCCGCCAGGCTGCTGCTGAGAAATTGCAGGCGCTCGATGCGCCGGCCCATCATCAAAAAGCGCCAGCCTTCATCGCGGGTCATGTCGTCCAGCGCAAAGCCGGACAGTGCCGCCAGGGACATCACCAGGCGGTTGAGAAAATCCAGCAACTCGCCAAAATCCGGGCTTTCGCTTTCCAGCTCCAAGGCTTCGCGCTGCAGCTCGACCAAGGCCTGCCAGTTCTCGCGGGACAACTTGCCGCGCACCTGCGACGCTGCCCACTGCAGGCGCTGCAGGTTGGCACGCAGGCTCGACGGCCAGTCATCGCCGAGCAACGCCGCGAGCAGGCGCTCGGGCAACTCGCCTTCCTCCGGCAACAAACGCAAGTTCTCACCCAGCTCGACCGCGGCCTGCAGCGCCAGCGGATCGTCGCCATCGACGTAGCGCGCCAGCACAATGCGCAGCCAGCGCGCACTGTCATCGCAGCGCTCGCAATAACGCCCGAACCAGAACAGGTTTTCCACCACCCGTGACGGCAGATACGGGTCACGGCGCACCAGATCATGCGCGCCAATCGCCCGTTGCGCGCGCCAGTGCTCGCCACCGGCAGCCCGTTCACCGAGGACCCAGGTGTCCTTGCTGGCGCCACCGCGTTGCATCGATACCACCTCGGCATCGGCTTCGGCCGCCACGCGGGTCAGGCCGCCGGGCAGCACGCGGTAGCCATCCTCGCTGGCCACTGCATACACACGCATGCCGATGGCGCGGTGCTGCAGGTGATCATCCACGGTGTGCCACACCGGCGCCTGGGACAGCTGCGCCAACTCCTGGGCGACATACGCGTAAGGCCGCGCGCGCATGCGTTCGGCGAGGGCCTGGCGCTGCTCGTCATTCAAGTCGCGGCCAAATACCGGGGTGAAGCTTTGCGACGGAAACGCCGGCTTGATCAGCAGCTCCGGCAATTTCTCCAGGGCTTCGGCCAGCACCGGCGCTTCACCGCACCACCAAGTGGCGATGGACGGCAGGATCAGCTCTTCGCCAAACAGGAACTGGTTGATCTTCGGCAGGAAACCGAGCAACCCCGGCGACTCCAGCACGCCGCTGCCCAGGGCATTGGCCACCAGCACATTGCCCTGGCGCACGGCGTCGAGCAGGCCGGGCACGCCGAGCGCCGAGTCGGTACGCAGCTCCAGCGGGTCGCAGAAGTCGTCATCCAGGCGCCGCATGATGGCGTGCACCCGGCGCAGGCCGCTGAGGGTCTTGAGGAAGACGGTGCTGTCGCGCACGGTGAGGTCGCCGCCCTCCACCAGCGGGTAGCCGAGCTGGCGCGCGAGGTAGAGGTGTTCGAAATAGCTCTCGTTGAAACGCCCGGGTGTGAGCAGCACGATCAGCGGCGGCTGGTCATCGCCGGGCGCCTGGCGGGCCAGGGTTTCCTGCAGCGTGCGGAAGAAACCGGTGAGGTGCTGCACCTGCAGGTCGCGGTACAGGTCCGGAAACGCCCGCGACACGATGGTACGGTTTTCCAGGGCATAGCCAGCCCCCGACGGCGCTTGCGTGCGGTCGGCCGTCACCCACCAACGGCCATCCGGGGTGCGTGCCAGATCCACCGCATACAGGTGCAGGAACGCGCCGTCCGGCGGCTGGATGCCCTGGCACGGCCACAGGAAGTTGTTGTGCCCGAACACCAGCTCAGCGGGCAGCAAGCCCTCGGTGATCAAGCGTTGCGGCCCATACAGGTCAGCCAGCACCGCATTGAGCAGGCGCGCCCGCTGGGCGATACCCGCTGCCAGCTGCTGCCACTCATCGGCAGCCAGTACGTGCGGCAACAGGTCCAATTCCCACGGACGGTCAGCGCCCTTGGGGTCGGCGTAGACGTTGTAGGTCACGCCATTTTCCTGGATCTGCCGGGTCAGCAGCGCCTGGCGCTGGGCCAGTTGCGCGGGAGTGCTGCGCTGCAGGTGATCGAGCAGGCGCTGCCAATGGGCACGCACCGCGCCGCTGTCGTCGAGCAGTTCGTGATAAGTGCCCGCAGTCAGCGGGTAACGGTCGAGCAAGTCGGGCATGGAACGCTCGGCAGAGGCAAGGGAAGTCAGATTAACTCAAATTTACTGCGATCCAATGTGGGAGCTGGCTTGCCTGCGACAGCGGTTTTCCAGTCATCTTATTGGCTGGCTGATACACCGCTATCGCAGGCAAGCCAGCTCCCACATTTTTTGAACCGCGTTCAGTCATTTTTATTGGGGAAACGCCGTAAATCCAGGGTCATCGGTAGCTCATCGTTGATGATCATCGTCGGTACCTGCAGCTTCCCAGGCGTATGCCCCAACCTGAAAAACCGCGCCATCCGCCGGCTCTCGGCTTCATTGGCATTCACCGGCAAGCTGTCGTAGTTGCGCCCGCCCGGATGGGCCACGTGGTACTGGCAGCCGCCCAGGGAGCGCTGCATCCAGGTGTCGAGCAGATCGAATACCAACGGCGCATGCACCGCGATGGTCGGTTGCAGACAGTTGGCCGGTTGCCAGGCGCGGTAACGCACGCCGGCAACGAACTCGCCGACGCGCCCGGTGGGTTGCAGCGGCACGGGAATGCCATTGCAGGTCAGCAGATAACGCTGCGGCGGCAAGCCGCTCAACTTCACCTGCAAGCGCTCCAGCGATGAATCGACATAGCGCACCGTGCCGCCCACCGCGCCCTCTTCACCGAGTACATGCCAGGGCTCCAGGGCCTGGCGCAGTTCCAGTTCGATGCCGCTGACTGCGTAGTCGCCGACCTTGGGAAAACGGAATTCCAGGTGCGCGGCAAACCATTCGGCGCGCAGTGGGTAACCGGCAGCATTGAGTTCGACGATCACATCGGCAAAGTCCTGCTCGATAACGTGCGGCAGCAGGAAACGGTCGTGCAGTTCGGTGCCCCAGCGCGCCAGTTTTGGCGGTGCATAGGGCTCACGCCAGAAGCGCGCGACCAACGCGCGCAGCAACAGCTGCTGGGTCAAGCTCATGCGCGCGTGGGGCGGCATTTCAAAGGCGCGCAATTCCAGCAGGCCCAGGCGGCCGGTGGCACCATCCGGTGAGTAGAGTTTGTCGATGCAGAACTCGGCGCGGTGGGTGTTGCCAGTCACGTCGATCAGCAGGTTGCGCAGCAAGCGGTCCACCAACCACGGCGGGCACTCCTCGCCCGGTTCGGGCATTTGCGCGAAGGCGATTTCCAGCTCGTACAGCGCATCGTTGCGTGCTTCGTCGACCCGTGGCGCCTGGGAAGTCGGGCCGATGAACAGCCCGGAAAACAGGTACGACAGCGAAGGATGGTTATGCCAGTAGCTGATCAGACTGCGCAGCAAATCCGGCCTGCGCAGGAACGGTGAATCCTTGGGCGTGGCGCCGCCGAGTACAAAGTGGTTACCGCCGCCGGTGCCGGTGTGACGGCCGTCGATCATGAATTTCTCGGTGGTCAGCCGGGTTTGCCGAGCCTCTTCGTAGAGGAATTCGGTGCGCTCCACCAACTCGTCCCAGGTGGCGGACGGCTGCACGTTGACCTCGATCACACCAGGGTCCGGCGTAACGCGGAAGTTGCTCAGGCGCGTATCCGCCGGCGGCTCGTAGCCTTCGAGCAGCACCGGGCAAAGCAGCTCTTCGGCGGTGGCTTCGATGGCGGCCACCAGCTCCAGGTAATCCTCGACGCGCTCCAGCGGCGGCATAAACAGGTAGAGGCGCCCTTCCCTGGCCTCGGCGCACAGGGCGGTACGGGTCAGCCAGTCGGCTGACTCGTCTACCTTCGGCACGCGCTCGTCGCTCGGCGCAGGTTCACCGTGGCTCTGCAGTTGCGCGGTTGTCGGCAGCCCCGGCTGATCCTGGTTCGGGTCGGTGGGATGCACAAAGGGATATTCCGCCGCCGTCACCCACGGTTGCGAGGCCAAGGGCAGGCGATAGCCCAGCGGCGAATCGCCCGGCACCAGACGGCAATGGTTATCGCGCAAGTACCAGCGCCCGCTCTGCCAGCGATCATTGGCGGCGGTGCGCGCCAGCGGCAGCACCTGGCCGATGACTTTATCCAGGCCCTGGCTGAACACTTTGCGCAGGCGTTCGCGCTCAAGGTCATCACTCAGGCGCGGGTCTTGGGCGGTGACGTTTTGCGGCAGCGCGCCTTCGCGCCACAGGTAGTAGAAATTGTCTTCGAAGGCCGGGAACACGAAACGCGCCGGCAGCTTCAGACGCTCGGCGACGCTGGCCAGAAAACGCCCGGCCAGCGCGCCATCGGCACCGTAGTCCTGTTGTTCATCGGCGATCAGCGCGCTGTTGTGCCAGATCGGCACGCCGTCGCGGCGCCAGTAACAATTGAGCGACCAACGCGGCAGTTGCTCGCCGGGGTACCACTTGCCCTGGCCGAAGTGCACCAGGCCTTTGGGCGCGTAGTGCTTGCGCATGCGCTGGAACAGCTCGGCGGACAGCCGTCGCTTGTCCGGCCCGAGGGCGGCGGTGTTCCACTCGGCGCCGTCGGGGTCGTCGATGGACACGAAGGTCGGCTCGCCGCCCATGGTCAGGCGCACGTCATCCTTGAGCAGGTCGCCGTCAATCTGCCGGCCCAGGGCCTGGATCGCCAGCCATTGCTCTTCGGTGTAGGGCTTGGTGACGCGTGGCGCTTCCCAAATGCGTTCAACCGACATCTCGTGGGTAAATTCGCACTCGCAGGGCTCAACCAACCCACTGATTGGCGCGGCAGATGATGGATCGGGACTGCAAGCGAGCGGGATATGCCCTTCACCGGCGAACAGCCCGGAGGTGGCATCCAGACCAATCCAGCCGGCGCCGGGCAGATACACCTCGCACCAGGCGTGCAGGTCGGTGAAGTCCACCTCCGTGCCGGACGGGCCGTCGAGGGCTTTGACGTCGGCGGTGAGCTGGATCAGATAGCCGGACACAAACCGCGCCGCCAAGCCCAGGTTGCGCAACAATTGCACCAGCAGCCAGGCCGAATCGCGGCAGGAACCGGAGGCGTTTTCCAGGGTAAATTCCGGGGTCTGCACGCCCGGTTCCATGCGGATCAGGTAACCGATATCGGCAGCCAGGCGCTGGTTGAGGCCGACCAGGAAATCCACGGCCGGCAGCGGCGTACGGTCGATGCCGGCAAGGTAGGCGGCAAATCTCGGCGTCAGCGGCAAGGTTTCCAGGTACGGCGCCAGCTCGCGCTGCTCATCGGCGGCGTAGGTGAACGGGATTTTTTCGGCGTAGGGCTCGAGAAAAAAGTCGAATGGGTTGAACACCGCCATCTCGGCGACCAGGTCGACTTCGATGCGCAACTCGTCGGTCTTTTCCGGAAACACCAGCCGCGCCAGGTAATTGCCCTGGGGGTCCTGCTGCCAATTGATGAAGTGCTGCTCGGGCAGCACTTTCAGCGCGTAGGACAAAATCCGCGTGCGGCTATGAGCCGCCGGGCGCAAACGCACGATCTGTGGGCCGAGTTCGACAGCGCGGTCATAGCGGTAATGCGTAACGTGGTGCAACGCGACATGAATCGACACGGCGGCCTCCTGCGAGCCAGGGCATGGACACAACGCGCGCAAGACTTATGCCAGAGCGGCGGTCATTGCGCTTTATCGTGGGACCCGGTGCAGTACAGCACCAAAACGGCGCCGTGGCTGCGGTAATGGTGCGAGGGTTGCACATTTATGTGGCGGTCATGTGAGCGGGGGTGGTGAATCTACCCAGTCAGCGAGCTTTTTGGCGGGCGCTGATGGCTTCGCGCAGGTGGCGGACTTCGACCAGTTTCTGGCGCATTTCACGGTGACGCTTGCTGTTGAACAGCAATAGCCCAAGCAATGGGAACAACAGGCTCAAGGCATACATCAGCGCATTCGGTTGATCATTGAGGGTTGGCAGTACACTCAGAAAGCACACCCCCAAAAGCACCACGACCGGCCACGTCCATTGGGGATGCCCGCGGGCGATCATGAAATTGCAGTGCACGATGATTAGCGTGAGCGCGATACCCACCAGGAAGGCGTACTTGGCGTTATCTGCCATGGACAGGCTGGGCAAATAGCTGTCGAAGAACACCGGAACCGTAAACACGAGGGTGAAAATCGAGGCAAATATCGCCCCCATGAAAACCGGGAAATACGTCGACAGAAAACTGCGAATGCTGGGCAGTTCGTTCATTGCTCCGCCTCCTCATACAGCCCTACGGCAATCGTGCGCACGTTCCCCGACACTGCGCTGCCGGTAAAACCAATGACTGCGCCCAAGGCATCCTTGATCTGCGTGACCGTTGCATGTTTGACCTCGGTGGGCGTGAACCGCTTAGGCAATTCGCCCGACAACTGCTTCAGCTTGATCATCTTGGACGTCAGGCGTGGATCGTTGATGCTCAACAGTTCTTTGGTCAACTTGGCGCGCTCCTGTCGATTCAGGCCCCTGAGCACCTCCCTCACACTTTTTCCGGTGGCGGCCTTATTCAGCCGCACCAGCTTGACCGTTGCCAGCGCCGATGAACCGACCCCGACCAACGACGCCGCATCCAGGGCAATCATGGTGTATTGGTACCACTCCTCACTGTCGAGCTGATCATTGCGCGCGGGGTTACGGATCTCATTGACCGTGCGATAGCCGCTGGCAAAACACTGCACGGAACTGGCTGCCGCAGCCGTGTAGCCGAGCGCCACGACCACCGAACTGGCGCCTGCCGAAAACGGGACCGCGACGGAACCACTGAGCACCACAATCCAACCGATGACCGCGCCGGCACACGACAGCGTGGTATTGACCGCTTCGCCCACCAGCCGGGACTCACGCGGGTTGTCTTGCACCTGTTGGGCGAATTGCGTTGGCGCGATGTACTTCTGTGCCTCACGCAGGATCAACCGCTTGGGTGCGATGCTGCAGATAGGCTGGAATTCGCGCAGAGTGACGACGTTGAACTCGGCATCGATATACACAACACCGGCACCGACAATGGCGGGGTCGGCATCGATGGCAGCGAACAGGCGCGGCAGGTTGATCTGGCTTTCGATGCGCTGGCGCGCCATGAATTGGGAGCGGTTGGAGTCCATGCCAATGTTGAGCAGCGGGTTGCTCATGGGTGTTCTTCCTTGAAATGAAGGGTGCCTGAACTGACGCCTTCGCGAGCAAGCCCGCTCCCACATTCGCGCGCATTCTCATGCTGGAACTCGGACAAATGTGGGAGCGGGCTTGCTCGCGAAGGCGATTCAATGGGCGCCACCTTAACAAACAGGTACGCCAGCGAATAGAAAGCAAAACGCCAGCACGAGGCTGGCGTTTGGCATATTCAGGTTGCGATCAGCGCGGCACGACCGGCTTGCGCGCAGGCTTGCCGCCCTTGCCCTTGGCCGCATCCGCGCGTTCCTTGGCTGCCTGCTTGTTGCGCGCCTGGGCGGCGGCCTTGGCTTGCTCGCGCTTGTCCCACGGGTTGCTGCCGTCGCTGCCACGCGGTGGCAGGCCGGTGTGCTGGGTGAGGATCCGGGTGGTGGTTTCCTTGGCGACCTTGTGGCTGCCGGCCGGCGTCGAGTTCTTGCGACGCGCGCTCTGGTAGCTGTCGGTGCTCGGCTGATGCAGCGGGATCAGTTGGTCCTTGCCCGGGCCGATCAAATCGGCACGGCCCATACGGGTCAGCGCTTCACGCAACATCGGCCAGCCTTTCGGGTCGTGGTAGCGCAAGAAGGCCTTGTGCAGGCGGCGCTGCTCTTCGCTCTTGACGATGGTTACCGCGTCGCTCTTGTAGGTGACCTTGCGCAGCGGGTTCTTGCCCGAGTGGTACATCGCGGTGGCGGTGGCCATCGGCGACGGGTAGAACGCCTGCACCTGGTCGGCGCGGAAGCCGTTGCCCTTGAGCCACAAGGCCAGGTTCATCATGTCTTCATCGGTGGTGCCCGGGTGGGCGGCGATGAAGTACGGGATCAGGTACTGCTCCTTGCCCGCTTCCTTGGTGTACTTCTCGAACATGCGCTTGAACTTGTCATAGCTGCCAATGCCCGGCTTCATCATCTGGTTGAGCGGACCTTCCTCGGTGTGTTCCGGGGCGATCTTGAGGTAACCACCGACGTGGTGGGTGACCAGTTCCTTGACGTACTCCGGCGACTCGACCGCGAGGTCGTAGCGCAGGCCGGAAGCGATCAAAATCTTCTTCACCCCCGGCAACGCACGGGCGCTGCGGTACAGCTGGATCAAGGAGGAGTGGTCGGTGTTCAGGTTCGGGCAGATACCCGGGAACACACACGACGGCTTGCGGCACGCGGATTCGATTTCCGGGCTCTTGCAGGCGATGCGGTACATGTTCGCGGTCGGGCCGCCGAGGTCGGAGATCACGCCGGTGAAGCCCGGCACTTTGTCGCGGATCTCTTCGATTTCGCGGATGATCGACTCTTCGGAACGGTTCTGGATGATGCGACCTTCGTGCTCGGTGATCGAGCAGAAGGTGCAGCCGCCGAAGCAGCCACGCATGATGTTCACCGAGAAACGGATCATGTCGTAGGCCGGGATCTTTTCCTTGCCGTACACCGGGTGCGGAACGCGGGCGTAAGGCATGCCAAACACGTAGTCCATTTCTTCGGTGGTCATCGGAATCGGCGGCGGGTTGAACCACACGTCCACTTCACCGTGCTTCTGCACCAGCGCGCGGGCGTTGCCCGGGTTGGTTTCCAAGTGCAGCACGCGGTTGGCGTGTGCATACAGCACCGCGTCGCCACGGACCTTTTCCACCGATGGCAGGCGGATCACGGTCTTGTCGCGGGTCATCTTCGGGCTGGCCAGGATCTGCACGACCTTGGCTTCTTCCGGATCGTCCTGCGGGCCTTTTTCCTGCTCGATGGCGCAGGCCTGGGTGTCCTGGGTGTTCACGTACGGGTTGATGATCTTGTCGATCTTGCCCGGACGGTCGATCCGCGTGGAGTCCACTTCATACCAGCCTGCCGGCGTATCACGACGAATGAACGCGGTGCCGCGCACGTCGGTAATGTCTTCGATCTTGTGACCCCACGACAGGCGCTGTGCCACTTCGACGATAGCGCGCTCGGCGTTGCCGTACAGCAGGATATCGGCGGTGGCGTCGATCAGGATCGAGTTGCGCACACGGTCCTGCCAGTAGTCGTAGTGGGCGATGCGGCGCAGGGAGGCTTCGATGCCACCGAGCACGATCGGCACGTTCTTGTAGGCTTCCTTGCAACGCTGGCTGTACACCAGGCTCGCGCGGTCCGGGCGTTTGCCGGCCATGCCGCCAGGGGTGTAGGCGTCGTCGGAACGGATTTTCTTGTCGGCGGTGTAGCGGTTGATCATCGAGTCCATGTTGCCGGCCGCGACGCCAAAGAACAGGTTCGGCTCGCCAAGCTTCATGAAGTCGTCTTTGGACTGCCAGTTCGGCTGGGCAATGATACCGACGCGAAAGCCCTGGGACTCCAGCAGCCGGCCGATGATGGCCATGCCGAACGATGGGTGGTCCACGTACGCATCACCGGTGACGATGATGATGTCGCAGGAATCCCAGCCAAGCTGATCCATCTCCTCCCTGCTCATTGGCAGGAATGGCGCAGGACCGAAACATTCGGCCCAGTACTTGGGATAGTCAAATAACGGCTTGGCTGTTTGCATGACGGTGACCGGTGTTGAGATGAAAAATCGCGGGCGCGGAATATAGCACAAATTTTGACCAATTCCGACGGCAATAGTCGGAATTGTGCTGAAGCCATCGCGGGCAAGCCCGCTCCCACACTGATTAGTGAATACATCCAGATGTGGCCGCTGGCGTGCCGGCGATCAGGCCCTTGAAGGCGCTGGGGCCTACTCGTCGTCGTCGAAGTTGTAACTGCCCGGAGCCAGGTTCTCGAAACGCGTGTACTTGCCGATGAACGCCAGGCGGATAAAGCCGATCGGCCCGTTCCGCTGCTTGCCGATGATGATCTCGGCAATGCCCTTGTGCTCGGTTTCGGGGTGGTACACCTCGTCGCGGTACACGAACATGATGACGTCGGCGTCCTGCTCGATCGCTCCGGATTCACGCAAGTCGGAGTTCACCGGGCGCTTGTTGGGACGTTGTTCCAGGGAACGGTTGAGCTGGGACAGCGCCACCACCGGGCAGTTGAATTCCTTGGCCAGGGCCTTCAGGGACCGCGAGATTTCGGAAATCTCGTTGGTCCGGTTGTCGCCGCTGGAGCCCGGGATCTGCATCAACTGCAGGTAGTCGATCATGATCAGGGCGATGTCGCCGTGCTCGCGCACCAGGCGGCGGGTACGTGCGCGCATCTCGGACGGGCTGATACCGGCAGTGTCATCGATGAACAACTTGCGGTCGTTGAGCAGGTTGACCGCCGAGGTCAGGCGCGGCCAATCGTCGTCTTCCAGGCGACCGGCACGCACCTTGGTCTGGTCGATACGGCCGAGCGAGGAAAGCATACGCATGACCAGCGATTCGCCTGGCATCTCGAGGGAGTACACCAGTACCGTCTTGTCGCTGCGCAACACCGCGTTTTCCACCAGGTTCATCGCAAAGGTGGTTTTACCCATGGATGGACGGCCGGCGACGATGATCAAGTCAGCCGGCTGCAGGCCACTGGTTTTCTCGTCGAGGTCGGTGTAGCCGGTGGAGATACCGGTGATCGCGTTGTCGGTGTTGAACAACGTGTCGATACGGTCGATGGCCTTGGTCAACAGCTCGTTGACGCCTACCGGGCCGCCAGTCTTGGGACGCGCTTCGGCGATCTGGAAGATCTGGCGCTCGGCTTCGTCGAGAATCTCGGCGGCGGTACGGCCTTCGGGGTTGAAGGCACTGTCGGCGATCTCGGTGCTGATGCCGATCAGTTGGCGCAGCGTGGCGCGCTCGCGGACGATCTGCGCATACGCCTTGATGTTGGCGACGGACGGTGTGTTTTTCGCCAGCTCGCCGAGATAACCCAGGCCGCCGACCTGAGAGGTCTGGCCTTCCTTGTCCAGCTGTTCGGCCAGTGTCACCACGTCGATCGGCGAGTTCTGGTCGGCCAGCTTGGCAATGGCACGGAATATCAGGCGATGGTCATGCCGATAGAAATCACCGTCCGAGACTTGATCCAGCACGCGTTCCCAGGCGTTGTTATCCAGCATCAGGCCACCGAGCACGGCCTGTTCGGCCTCGATGGAATGCGGCGGCACCTTCAGGGCAGCGGTTTGCAGATCGTATTGCTCAGGAGCTGAAATATCGTTCATGGCCACTTGGAATTAGGGATTTGTAGAAAAACAAAAGGCACGACCTGTAAACAGGATCGTGCCCGATGTTAACCGCCTGGCACGCGAGGTGCCAGTCAGTTAGGTGCTGCTTAAGCTGCTACCACGACAACGCGTACGGTGGCTTCAACTTCAGCGTGCAGGTGCACGGCTACGTCGAATTCGCCTACGTTGCGGATGGTGCCGTTCGGCAGACGAACTTCGCTCTTCTGCACTTCAACGCCGGAGGCGGTCAGTGCATCAGCGATGTCGTGGGTGCCGATCGAACCGAACAGCTTGCCTTCGTCACCGGCGGTGGCAGTGATAGTCACTTCCAGCTCAGCCAGTTGGGCAGCGCGAGTTTCGGCCGATGCTTTTTTGTCTGCTGCGGCTTTTTCCAGCTCAGCACGACGCTCTTCAAACGCAGCCAGGTTGGCAGCGGTTGCAGCGGTGGCTTTGCCGTATGGCAGCAGGTAGTTACGACCGTAGCCGGCCTTAACGTTCACTTTGTCGCCCAGGTTGCCCAGGTTGGCGACTTTTTCCAGAAGGATCAGTTGCATGTGAAAATCCTCTAACTTTTAACCTTCACCGTTCGCGTTATCGGCGTCTTTCGACGCGAGACGACCGCGAAAATCAATCAGGCCGTCGACAATGGCCAAGACCACGAGTAACGGATAGATCAGCTGCATGAACAGCAACAGCGTGACGTACAACCCCACCAGCCAGAACTTGGCCAGGCGCTTTCGCGCAACCAGCCCGTGAATCAGGGCCAGTCCGGCAAACACCAGCGGTACGCTGCAAATCGGCGCCAGCAAGGCCATCTGTGGACCGAAGTTCGGTCCGACAACCATGCACGCCAGCAGCAACATCGCCGGCCCCGCAGGGATTCTGATACTGCGAAATTCGCGACCAAAACCACCCGGGTTGTACAACAACGCCTGCCAATAACGCCCAAGAATCAGGCTCAGCACGCTGACGATCTGCAACAGTGCCGCTATCAGGCCGGTCAGGACCGGTGCAATCAGTGCCGCAAGGCGCGCTCGCTCATCTACCGTCAACTGCTGGTAGAGATCCCCGAGGGCCAGCGGCAGGATCTTGACGATCTCCTGCGCCAGCGCCTCGATATGCGGGCGGAAAGCCGCGCCAAGCATTACTGAGTACACCAACCCCAATGCCACGCTGACCAGCAGCGTGCGGACCCAGGACTCGCTTGCGCGTAAAACCAACGCAAGGCTCGATGACCCCAGCAGTACCAGAAGCACGCGTGGATCGTCGAATTGCAGCCACCAGACCAAGGCCGGCAGCAGTCCCAGGGCAAGAACGCCAAGGGCGTCCTTCAAACCGCGCCGCAGGAGCACAAGGCAACCTGCGGCAGCACCCAACCAATAAAGCAACGGCAATGCCGCACATCCAGCCACTACCAGAGTGGCCTGCACACGACCGCGCATGATGAACTCAGCTAAGGCGCGCATGCATTCAATCCCTTACTACTTGTCGACTGCCCGGTCTCAGCGGCCGTGGCTGTCGGTGTAGGCCAGCAGGGCCAGGAAGCGGGCGCGCTTGATAGCGGTGGCCAGCTGACGCTGATAACGTGCTTTGGTACCGGTGATACGGCTTGGAACGATTTTGCCGGTCTCGGATACGTAGGCTTTCAGAGTGTTGAGATCTTTGTAATCGATCTCTTTCACGTCTTCAGCGGTGAAGCGGCAGAATTTACGACGACGGAAGAAACGTGCCATTTGATAGGCTCCTTAAAAGGTCCGTGGATTACTCGTCAGCGTTATCGCTGTTGTCGCTGTCATCACTGTCAGCGCTATCAGCGCCTTCGTGCTCAGGACGGTCGCGACGCTCACGGCGCTCACTGCGGTTTTCTTCAGCCTTGAGCATCTCGGATTGGCCGGTAACGGCTTCTTCGCGACGGATGACCAGGTTACGGATCACTGCATCGTTGTAGCGGAAGTTGTCTTCCAGCTCGGCCAGGGCCTTGCCAGTGCACTCAACGTTCAGCATCACGTAGTGAGCCTTGTGAACATTGTTGATTGCGTAGGCCAGTTGACGACGGCCCCAATCTTCCAGACGGTGGATTTTGCCGCCGTCTTCTTCGATCAGCTTGGTGTAACGCTCAACCATGCCGCCGACTTGCTCGCTTTGATCCGGGTGGACCAAAAAGATGATTTCGTAATGACGCATGAATGCTCCTTACGGGTTGTAGCCTGCCGCTCAAAAACGGTCAGACAAGGAGTGAATGACACTTATGGATCTTGCCGCAGGGAGGCACATCGGTGCCTGCCAGGAAGGCAAGGGGCGCAATTGTAGAGAAGGGGGAGAAAGGGTGCAAGGTGATTGGTGATTATTTGAACAGCGCCCATACACCACCAAAACAAATGTGGGAGGTGGCTTGCTCCCGAAAGCGGTGTGCCAGTCACCCAATGCACTGGCTGATACACCGTATTCGGGAGCAAGCCCCCTCCCACATTTTGACCTGCGCCAGACTTGCTTATTTCTTGGCTTTAGCCTTGGCGCCGCGCTGGCGCTGAGCTTCGAACAGGCAGACGCCCGTTGCGACCGATACGTTGAGACTGCTGACGCTGCCGGCCATCGGCAGGTGCACCAAGTAGTCGCAATGCTCACGGGTCAGGCGACGCATGCCTTTGCCTTCGGCGCCCATGATCAGGATGGTCGGGCCGGTGAGGTCCTGGTCATAGATGCTGACCTCGGCCTCTCCCGCCGTGCCCACGACCCACAGGCCGCGCTGCTGGAGTTTCTCCAGGGTACGCGCGAGGTTGGTCACGGCTACCAGCGGAATCACTTCCGCCGCGCCACAGGCGACTTTACGTACAACCGGCGTCAAGGTCGCCGACTTGTCCTTGGGCACGATCACTGCCAGCGCGCCGGCGGCATCCGCCGAACGCAGGCAGGCACCGAGGTTGTGCGGGTCGGTCACGCCGTCCAGCACCAGCAGCAGCGGCGCACCTTCGGTACGGTCGAGCAGCTCGTCAAGCATGGCTTCGCCCCAGACCTGGCTCGGGCTCACGTCCGCGACCACGCCCTGGTGGACACCTTCCACCCACACATCCATTTCACGCCGCTCGGCCTGGCCGATCGCGACTTTGTTGGCAGTGGCCAGCTCGACCAGTGCTTGCACGCGCGGCTCGCTGCGACCTTCGGCCAACCAGACTTGCTTGACGCGCTTGGGGTGGTGACGCAGCAATGCTTCTACGGCGTGTACGCCGTAGATTTTTTCCAGACTCATGACTTGGCCTTAGGTTTGCGCGACCCGCCGCTTTTCGCGGGGGCCGAACCCGCTTTTGGCGGGCCTTTACGGTGTTTACTCGGCTTGCTCGACGGCTTTTCCGCCCCGTGGGACTTTCCCCCAGACGCCGCTTTACCACCGCTTTTGGCTTCGTTGAGCAACTGCTGCTTCAACTCACGGCTCTTGCGCAGTTCGGCGTTTTTCGCCGCTGCGTCACTTGGGCGATAGGCTTCGGGGGCCTTGTCCTTGGCAGACGAACGACGACCCGCCTTGGCCGGCGCAGGCTCGGTCGCCGCCGCTTTCGCAGGAGCCCCCTTGCCCTTGGCGGCCGGGGCTGCGGTGTCGCTGCCACGTTTTTTCCGGCCAGTCGGTTCGGCCGGTTTGTCAGGCATGCCGAAGTCGATCTTGCGCTCGTCGAGATCGACGCGCATGACCTGCACTTCCACCGTGTCGCCCAAGCGGAAGCTGCGACCGGTGCGCTCGCCCGCCAGGCGGTGATGCACAGGATCGAAGTGGTAGTAGTCGCCCGGCAACGCGGTGACGTGCACCAGGCCCTCGACGTAGATGTCGGTCAGCTCGACGAACAGGCCAAAGCCGGTCACGGCAGTGATCACACCCGGGAACGACTCGCCCACGCGGTCTTTCATGAACTCGCACTTGAGCCAGTTCACCACGTCGCGGGTGGCTTCGTCGGCGCGGCGCTCGCTCATGGAGCACTGCTCGCCCAACTGTTCCAGGGCCGCTTCGTCGTACGGATAGATCCGCGCCTTCGGAATGGTCATGGCACCGGCGCGCTTGACGTGCGGGGTGTTCTGCTTGGAGTGGATCACGCTGCGGATCGCCCGGTGCGTGAGCAAGTCCGGGTAACGGCGGATCGGCGAAGTGAAGTGGGTGTACGCCTCGTAATTCAGGCCGAAGTGGCCCTGATTATCGGCGCTGTACACCGCCTGGCTCAGGGAGCGCAGCATCACGGTCTGGATCACGTGGTAATCCGGACGGTCCTTGATGCCCGCAAGCAGAGCCTGGTAGTCCTTCGGCGTCGGGCCGTCCTTGCCTTTGTGCAGGGACAGGCCGAGTTCGCCGAGGAACGCGCGCAGTTTTTCCAGGCGCTCCGGCGGCGGGCCGTCGTGCACACGGTACAACGCAGGGATTTCGTGCTTTTTCAGGAATTCAGCAGTGGCCACGTTGGCCGCCAGCATGCATTCCTCGATCAGCTTGTGCGCGTCGTTGCGGGTGGTCGGGGTGATCGCGGCGATCTTGCGCTCGGAACCGAAGACAATGCGGGTTTCCTGGGTTTCAAAATCGATCGCGCCACGCACGTGACGCGCGCCCAGCAACACCTTGTACAACGCATACAGCTGCTTGAGGTGCGGCACGACGCCAGCGTATTCAGTACGCAGGGCCTTGGCTTCGCTGGTCTTCGGCGTTTCCAGGATGGTACTGACCTTGTTGTAGGTCAGGCGCGCCTGGGAGTGGATCACCGCTTCGTAGAACTGGTAATCGGTCATTTCGCCGGTTTTCGAGATAGTCATCTCGCACACCATGGCCAAACGGTCGACTTTCGGGTTCAGCGAGCACAGGCCGTTGGACAATTCTTCCGGCAGCATCGGGATCACGCGCTCGGGGAAGTACACCGAGTTGCCGCGCACCTGGGCTTCGTTGTCCAGTGCCGAGCCGATTTTCACGTAGCTGGAAACGTCGGCGATCGCCACGTACAACTTCCAACCGCCGGAGAACAGGCGCAACTTGCCAGGCTTGGCTTCGCAGTAGACCGCGTCGTCGAAGTCGCGGGCGTCTTCGCCGTCGATGGTGACGAACGGCAGATGGCGCAAGTCGATACGCTTCTCTTTGTCCTTCTCTTCCACTTCGGGCTTGAGCTTGCGGGCTTCTTTCACGACGGCTTCAGGCCATACGTGAGGGATGTCGTAGGTGCGCAGCGCGACATCGATTTCCATGCCCGGCGCCATGTAGTTGCCGACCACTTCGATCACGTCGCCCTGCGGCTGGAAGCGCGGGGTTGGCCAGTGGGTGATCTTCACCTCGACGAACTGGCCGATCTTGGCGTTGGCGTTGCGGCCCGGGGTGATCAGCACTTCCTGCTGCACCTTGGGGTTATCCGGCACCACAAAGCCGATGCCGCCTTCTTCGAAGTAACGGCCGACGATGGTCTCGTGACCACGGGACACCACTTCGACGATCACGCCCTCACGGCGACCGCGACGGTCGAGGCCGGAAACGCGTGCCAGCGCACGGTCGCCATCGAACACCAGGCGCATCTGCGCCGGGCTCATGAACAGGTCGTCACTGCCATCATCCGGGATCAGGAAGCCGAAGCCGTCACGGTGACCGGCAATGCGGCCAAGGATCAGGTCGAGCTTGTCCACAGGCGCATAGGTGCCACGGCGGGTGTAGATCAGTTGAGCGTCGCGCTCCATGGCGCGCAGGCGGCGGCGCAGGGCTTCGAGTTGGTCTTCGGTGGTCAGACCGAATTCTTCGACCAACTGCTCGCGGCTAGCAGGCGAACCCCGATCGGCGAGATGCGCCAGGATCAGTTCGCGGCTAGGAATAGGGTTTTCATATTTTTCCGCTTCACGAGCGGCCTCGGGATCGAGGGACTGCCAATCGGCCATTAGAGAGTTTTCACCTTGTCTATATGCGGGTTAGTTTGGCATACGCGTATTGAAACGGGAAATTTCAGGCATCAACAAGCGTTTTAAAGGCCTTTGCAGCCCTCGGAACGCACCTTGCACGACCACTGGCGAAATTTTCCAGGTTTTTTTGATAGCAGGGCTTTACAGCCAAAATAGCGCTGCGTATAGTGCGCGCCATCGACGACGGCAACGTTGTCAGATAATGCCCAGGTGGTGAAATTGGTAGACACGCCAGCTTCAGGTGCTGGTGATCG
>NZ_JBWKPG010000005.1:159558-644401 GCF_059418125.1 Pseudomonas sp. GW821-FHT09C08
GCAAGGTCGTGGAAGTTCGAGTCTTCTCCTGGGCACCAAATTCAGATCAAACCCGCGAAAGCGGGTTTTTTCGTTTCAGGCCTTTGATTTTTAACGTGAATCCCGATTTATATTTTTGATATCAGGGGTTTACAGATCAAAAAGCCCTCCGTATAGTTCGCTCCATCAACAGCGCAAGCGTTGTTGATAATGCCCAGGTGGTGAAATTGGTAGACACGCCAGCTTCAGGTGCTGGTGATCGCAAGGTCGTGGAAGTTCGAGTCTTCTCCTGGGCACCAAATTCAGATCAAACCCGCGAAAGCGGGTTTTTTCGTTTCCGGGGTTTGAAAACATCAGCCTGGAAACTTTCCCGCCCGATTTACCCTCCCGTCCGCACCTGAGAAACTTTATCGTTTATCCTTGCAATGATTTGTTGCACTCAAGTGAGGAAAACCCCGGATGATGATCCGCGATACCCGTCTCAAGACATCCCTTCTGCGTGGCCTGACCATCACTCTGCTCGGCCTGACCCTGCTCTCGCCCAGTGCCTATTCCGCCGACAAGGTTTCCCTGACCTTGTACAACGGCCAACACAAAGAAGTCGGCGATGAACTCGCCAAGGCCTTCGAAGCCAAGACCGGCATCCACGTCAATGTGCGCAAAGGCAGCAGCAACCAGCTGGCCAGCCAGGTCGTGGAAGAAGGCGAGCGCTCCCCTGCCGACGTCATCTACACCGAAGAGTCACCGCCCCTGAACAAGCTCGGCGAGCAAGGCCTGCTGGCGAAGATCGATGCCAGCACGCTCGCGGTGTTGCCCAAGGACTACGTCGGCAGCAACGGCGACTGGATGGGCGTGACCGCACGTACCCGCGTCGTGGCGTTCAACCCTAAACTGATCGCCGAAAAAGACCTGCCCAAGTCGGTACTGGATTTCGCCGGTCCCGAGTGGCAAGGCAAGGTCGGCTTCGTGCCCACCAGCGGCGCGTTCCAGGAACAGGCCGTGGCGATCATCAAACTGCACGGCCGCGAAGCCGCCGAAGAATGGCTGACCGGCCTGCGCGCCTTCGGCAAGGTGTACAGCAACAACATGGTCGCCCTCAAAGCCGTGGAAAATGGCGAAGTGGCTACCGTGCTGGTGAACAACTACTACTGGTTTGCCCTGAAGAAGGAAAAAACCAACCTGGACTCCCAGTTGCATTATTTCACCAATGGCGATGCCGGCGGCCTGATCACCGTGTCTTCGGCAGCAGCACTGAAATCCAGCAAACACCCCCAGGAAGCACAGCAGCTGCTGGCGTTCATGGCCAGTGAAGAAGGCCAGCGCGTGATCACCAACACCTCGGCCGAATACCCGCTGCGCAAGGGCATGGAATCCAACCGTGGCCTCAAGCCCTTCAGCGAGCTGCAACCGCCGAAAGTCACGCCTGCCGACCTGGGTAACGCCGAAGAGGCCCTGGACCTGGAACGTGACGTTGGCTTGAACTGATGAACCCATCGCCACCCGCCCCCGCCCTGCGCGGGGATTTCACCCCGCGACGCAAGCGTCCCTCGATCTGGTTGTTGCTCCCCGTCCTGCTCCTGGTGGGCCTGAGCCTGCTGCCGCTGGTGTATGTCGGGCTGAAGGCCTGGCAGGCAGGCTGGGCAGAAGCGGTGCACTTGCTGTGGCGGCCTTACGTGTTTGGACTGCTGCGCAACACCTTGGCGCTGATGGTCGGGGTGACGGTCGCGTGCGCCGTGATCGGCCTGTCCCTGGCGTGGCTGCTGGAGCGCAGCAACCTGCCGGGACGGCGCATCTGGGGCGTGATCCTGTGCCTGCCGTTTGCGGTGCCGGCGTTTGTCAGCAGCTTTACCTGGGTGTCGCTGAGCGCCCAATTCGAAGGGCTCGGCGGGGCGATCCTGGTGATGAGCCTGTCCAAATACCCGCTGGTGTTCTTGCCGGTGGCGGCGACCCTGCGCAATCTTGACCCCTCGCTGGAAGAGTCGGCCCGCACCCTGGGACTCAACCGCTGGGGCATATTCTTTAGGGTGACATTGCCGCTGCTGTGGCCATCGCTGCTGGCCGGAGCCCTGTTGATTGCCCTGCACATGCTGGTGGAATTCGGTGCGCTGTCGATCATCGGATTGCAGACGTTCACCACCGCGATCTACCAACAGTTCGAACTGGAATTCAGCAATGCGAATGCCGCGATGCTCTCGGCGGTGCTGCTGGTGATGTGCCTGACGCTCCTGTGGCTGGAGTTGCGCGTGCGCGGCAAAGGCCGGCACGTGCGTATCGGCCAGGGCGCGGCGCGGCACGCGGAGCAGGTTCGACTGGGTAAATGGGCGCCACTGGGCCAAGTGTATTGCTTGCTGCTGGCGATCATCGGCAGCGGCATTCCCCTGGGCATGCTCGGGTATTGGCTGGCAGTTGGTTCGTCGGCGGCGTTTCCAGCGGCCGAAATTGGCGAGGCGCTGCTGTCTTCCCTGGCACTCTCGCTGGGCGGCGCCGCGCTGTGCCTGGTACTGGCAGTGCCGGTGGGGCTGCTGGTGGTGCGCTACAAAGGCCAACTGGCGCTCTGGGCCGAACGCCTGCCCTACCTGCTGCACGCCCTGCCCGGCCTGGTGATTGCGCTGACACTGGTATATTTCGCCCTGCATTACGTGCCGGCGCTGTACCAGACCTCGGCGTTGCTGTTGATTGCTTATGCGCTGCTGTTTCTGCCGCTGGCGCAGGCGCCGATCCGTACCGCCCTGAACAAGGCGGCGCCGCAGCTGGAAGAAGCCGCACGTACGCTGGGCGCGTCGTCGTTCAGCGCGTTTTGCCGAGTGACCTTGCCGATTATTTTCCCGGCATTGGGCGCGGCGTTTGCACTGGTGTTCCTGGATGCGATGAAGGAATTGACGGCGACGCTGCTGCTCAGCCCGACCGGGCTGAACACCTTGGCCACGGCGGTGTGGGCGCACACCTCGAATGTGGAATTCGCGGCGGCGGCGCCCTATGCGGCGTTGTTGATTTTGGTCTCGGGACTGCCGGTGTATTTGCTGACGACGCGGATGTACTTGAGCCGCTGAAGCCGCCATCGCAGGCAAGCCAGCTCCCACACTCGATCGTTACAACATTGGAATACGGTCAAGTGTGGGAGCTGGCTTGCCTGCGATGAGGCCGAAACAGGCGACATCAAGCCCGGAACTGCCCCAGGCTCGCCTTCAACTGTGCAGCCAACCCATCAAGTACCTTGCCACTGGCCGTGGTCTCCACCACCGCCTGCGCCGCACGTTCGGCCTGGGCATGGATCACCTCGACCCGCCCACGCACCGCATGCGCGCCCTGCGCTTGATGCTCGGCCGCGCGCGTGGCGAGGCCGATGGCCGCGTGCACCTGCTCCACCGAAGCCTGCACCGTTTGCTGCAGGCGCACGCTATCGCGCAGCACCAATAAGCCTTCGTTGGCCTGGCGTCCGGCCTTGCCAATGGTTTCCACCGCCTCGCGCGCGCCCTGCTGCAGGGCCGCGATATGCGCCTGAATGTCACCAGTAGAGCTTTGGGTCTTGCTGGCCAACGCACGCACTTCGTCCGCCACCACTGCAAAACCACGCCCGGTCTCGCCGGCGCGCGCCGCTTCAATGGCCGCGTTAAGCGCCAACAGGTTGGTCTGTTCGGCAATACCATGGATCACCGTCAACACCACTTCGATCTGCTCGCTTTGCTGCGCCAGGCGCTCAATCACCTGCGAACCGGCTTGCACCTGCCCGGCCAGCGCTTCGATCAGGCTGCCGACTTCGGCCGAGGTGCGCGAGTTCTCATCGGTTGCCTGGCGAATATCCACCACCTGCTGCAATGCGGCCTGCATCGCATGACTTTCGGCCTGGGCCTCGTCGGCCATTTGCGACAGCGCGCGCAGGCTTTCGGCGACTTCGTCACGCTGCAGGCCAGCGGCGGCATCGGCACCCGCATTGCGCAGGGTCATGGCGCCGATTTCCACACCGGTACGCTGGGCCACATCACCGGCTTCACGCACGATAGGCTGCAACTTATCCACAAAGCGATTGACCGCCGAGGCCATGTCGCCGATTTCGTCCTTGCTGCTGATCTGTACACGCTTGGTGAGGTCGCCCTCGCCCGCCGCCAGATCATCCATGGCCGCAATCAACAGCTTCAGGCGATTGACCACGCGCCGCCCAAGCACGATCGCGATCAGCAGCAATACGCCGAAGCCAACCACCGCGAGCCCCATGCCGATGCGCCAGCGCAAGGTGCCGGCAGCCTCCTGGACAGCGCTGGAGGTGTTGGCCGTCATCTGGGTCGCAGTGGCTTGCGCCGACTGCAACCGCGCGCCCATGGCGGCCGCGCTATCGGCAGCGGCGCCCTTGAGGCTGTCGCCCACCAACTGGTCACCGCTGGCAATCAGTGCAGCAAAACGCTTGTCCAGCGCGGCCAGGTCAGCCTCGACCGAGGCAGTCGAAACCCCCATGCGGACCTTGCCGATCTCGACGCCATTAGGACTGATGGACGCCTCGACGTAATACACCGACGGATCGGTCTTGGCCGCATTCAACACTTTGTCCAACGCGCGTTCGCCCTGGCCCTTTTCCAGCAGCGCCTGGTTGATCGGGTTTTCTCGATTCAGGTAGCGCGTGAGGTGCTCACCCGCCGCATCGTCATACACCACAAACAACACGTTGGGATTGCGCTGGGCACGGCGGGCAAACTCCGACAGCGTCGGCACGTCGCTGTCCCACATGGCGCGCGGCGCTACCGAGGCAAGCAGTTGAGCCATATCGTTAGCGGAGTCCTGCAGGTCTTTTTCCAGGGTCGCACGTAGTTGCTTCTGCTCTTCCTGCAGACGCGTGGACAACCCGGCGGTAAGGCGCTGACGAGTACTGGACGACAAGCTGTCGAGGCTGGAAGTCACCTCTTTGCCAGCCTGGGCCAATTCGCCGGACAGTTTCTGGCTGTCGATACCCAGGCGATTGCCCAAATCAGCTTCCAGCGCCGTGACTGTGCTCCGGGTCAGAGCGACCGCCACCAGCACTTGCACCAAAAGAGCGATACCTAGGGTAACGAACACCGGCCGCAACAGACGGCTTTGTAACAATGAGAGAACGGCAGACATCTGGGAATCCCTCCACCACGGGTGCCATTAATTTGATAGCACCGCGAAAGAGAGAACCAAAGCAAGGGTCGTGCCGTTTGCCCGGCAGAAACGACAAAGGGCTCCCGAAGGAGCCCTTTGCTTTTTACATCAACAGCTTATTACGCGAACGGGTGACGCAGAACGATGGTTTCGTTGCGGTCCGGGCCCGTCGAAATAATGTCGATCGGAGCACCGATCAGCGTTTCAACGCGCTTGATGTACGCGCGCGCATTGGCTGGCAGCTCTTCCAGGGTCTTGGCGCCCACGGTCGATTCGGTCCAGCCCGGCACTTCTTCGTACACAGGCTGCAGGCCCACGTAGCTGTCAGCGTCAGTCGGGGCAACGTCGTTGCCTTCCGCATCTTTGTAACCGATGCAGATGTTGATGGTTTCCAGACCGTCGAGTACGTCCAGCTTGGTCAGGCAGATGCCCGAGATGCTGTTCACATCGATAGCGCGACGCAGGATGACGGCGTCGAACCAACCACAACGACGGGCACGGCCGGTAGTTGCGCCGAACTCGTGACCTTGCTTGGCCAGGTGTGCACCGACTTCGTCGAACAGCTCAGTCGGGAATGGACCCGAACCTACGCGCGTGGTGTAAGCCTTGGTGATGCCCAGGATGTAGTCCAGGAACATCGGGCCAACGCCCGAACCGGTCGCAACGCCACCCGCGGTGGTGTTGGAACTGGTCACGTAAGGGTAGGTACCGTGGTCGATGTCGAGCAACGAACCTTGGGCGCCTTCGAACATGATGTCTTTGCCAGCGCGACGCAGGTCATGCAGCTCGGCAGTCACATCCAGCATCAGCGGCTTGAGCAGCTCGGCGTATTCCTTGCACTCAGCCAGGGTCTTTTCAAATTCGATGGCTGGCTCTTTGTAGTAACCGACCAGCATGAAGTTGTGGTAGTCCACCAACTCACGCAGCTTGTCTTCAAAGCGCGGCATGTTGAGCAGGTCGCCCACACGCAGGCCACGACGTGCAACCTTGTCTTCGTACGCCGGGCCGATGCCGCGACCGGTAGTACCGATCTTCAGCTCGCCACGGGCCTTTTCACGGGCCTGGTCCAGCGCAACGTGGAAGGACAGGATCAGCGGGCAGGACGGGCTGATACGCAGGCGCTCACGCACCGGTACGCCTTTCTCTTCCAGCTTGGTGATCTCGCGCAGCAGGGCGTCAGGTGCGACCACCACGCCGTTACCGATCAGGCACTGCACGCCTTCGCGCAGTACACCCGACGGGATCAGGTGCAAGACGGTTTTTTCGCCATCGATGACCAGGGTGTGGCCAGCGTTGTGGCCACCTTGGTAGCGCACTACGGCGGCAGCATGTTCGGTCAGCAGATCAACGATCTTGCCTTTGCCCTCATCACCCCATTGGGTGCCCAGGACTACGACATTCTTACCCATAACACTTGTCCTCATTCGCGCAAACTTGGTGCCGGCGATGGCCGGCAGGAAAACTCAAGAAGCCAGTGGCGATACTTGCCAAAGCCCGTTCTGCAGAATCAATTGCCGGTCGCAGTCCGCTTCACGGGCGGCGGCCAATGGCTGCCCAGGCAAGGCCTGGACAACACGCTGACCCTCACTGCGCAACTGGCAAACCTGCTGCCAGAGTGCTGCGTCCGTACTGTCGGGCATCCAGATGCCACCAGACGGCAGCTCGACCTCAGCACGCCCCAGGGTCACCAGGGTTTTCAAATCGGTGGAAAAGCCGGTGGCCGGACGCGCACGACCGAAGTCGGCGCCGATATCGTCGTAACGACCACCCTGGGCGATGGCTTGGCCAACACCCGGTACAAACACCGCGAACACCACGCCCGTGTGATAGTGGTAGCCACGCAACTCACCCAGGTCGAAATACAGCGGCAACTCGGGGAAGCGCGCCGACAACTGCTCGGCGATCGCGAACACATCATCCAGTGCAGCCAATACCGGCGCCGGCGCATTGGCCAGGCGCTCACGCGCCGCCGCCAGCACTTCACGGCCGCCGCACAGGTTGACCAGCGCGCGCAGCATGCCGGCCAAATCCGCAGGCACACCTTCGGTCAGGGCGATGACTTCATCGATGGCCTTGCGTTGCAGGGCATCGAACAACTGTTGTTCCACTTCACCGGACAGACCGGCCGCACGGGCCAGGCCACGGTAGATACCGACGTGGCCGAGATCCATGTGGACATCCGGCACATCGGCCAGTTGCAGCATGGCCAGCATCAGGCTGATCACTTCGACGTCGCTGCTCGGGCTGGCATCGCCGTACAACTCGGCGCCCAACTGGATCGGGCTGCGCGAAGACGACAAGGCGCGCGGTTGAGCATGCAGCACGCTACCGGCGTAGCACAGGCGACTCGGACCTTCGCGACGCAGGGTGTGCGCATCAATGCGCGCCACTTGCGGCGTGATGTCGGCACGGAAACCCATTTGCCGACCCGACTGCGGGTCGATGACCTTGAAGGTGCGCAGATCCAGGTCCTGGCCCGCGCCGGTCAGCAGGGATTCCAGGTACTCGATATGGGGGGTCACGACGAACTCGTAACCCCAGCTCTGGAACAGATCCAACACCTGGCGACGCGCTACTTCAATGCGCGCAGCTTCTGGTGGCAGTACTTCTTCGATGCCATCTGGCAGCAGCCAGCGGTCTACCGTTGCCATTACGCCATTCCCCTATGATCCGGGCGGCCAGCCCTCGGCCGAGCCTTGAGTGAAGCAGAAAATACCCGGCCCCTGCATAAACAACGCGCAAGAACGACGTGACGAACGGCCTGCAAACGGCCTCGTCGGGCACTTTCCTCGAAAAACTGTGGCGTCTGCGCGGCCAAACAACAATCAAACATGCAGACGCAAAAAAGCCGGGAATTTCCCGGCTGCCGCATCATACACCCGTTTTCTGAAAGGATCACCCCGCCAGGCGTTTTAGCCGCCCGACGGAGTCACTCCTACAGAATCACCGGCTGGTTACTTGGACTTTTCAAGGTAGCGGAAGAAGTCGCTGCTTGGGTCCAGCACCATGACGTCGGTTTTGTTCGCGAAGCTTTCACGGTAGGCGCGCAGGCTACGGTAGAACGCGTAGAACTCCTGGTCCTGGCCGTAGGCCTTGGCGTAGATCGCCGCGGCTTGAGCATCACCATCACCACGCGCCTCTTCAGACTCGCGGTAGGCTTCGGCCAGCAGTACACGGCGCTGACGGTCAGCATCCGCACGGATACCCTCAGCCAGCTCGTTACCTTTGGCGCGATGCTCACGTGCTTCACGCTCACGCTCGGTGCTCATACGCTCGAACACGCTGCGGTTCACTTCCTTCGGCAGGTCGATGGCCTTGACCCGCACATCGATCACTTCGATGCCCAGCTCTTTTTCCGCCATCGCGTTCAACGAACGCGTGATGTCAGCCATCAGCGCATCACGTTCACCGGATACCACCTCGTGCAGGGTGCGCTTACCAAACTGGTCACGCAGGCCCGATTCCAGACGACGCGACAAACGCTCGTCGGCAATCTGCTTGAGGCCGGAGGTCGCGGTGTAGAAGCGCTCGGCATCCTTGACGCGCCACTTGGCGTAGGCGTCAACCATCACAGCTTTCTTTTCCAGGGTCAGGAAGCGTTGTGTCGGTGCATCCAGGGTCATCAGGCGGCCGTCGAACTTGCGCACCTGGTTGACGTAGGGGACTTTCACATGCAGGCCCGGCTGGACATCCGCCTGGACCACGCGACCGAATTGCAGCAACACCGCGCGCTCGGTCTGAGGCACGATATAGAAGCAGTTCCAGGCAGCGATGACCACGACGACGCCCACAATCAGGGCGGTCAGCGATTTATTGCTCATCAACGACTCTCCCTGGTACGTGTTTGCTGTTGCAGCAAGTCAGCGGCCGCACGGGCGCTCGCTTCGTTGGCAGCGGCATTGGAACCGGTGGACGGTGCGCTGGTGCTGCTACGACCACCTTCGATCATCTTGTCCAGCGGCAGGTACAGCAGGTTGTTCTGCCCACCTTTGCTGCCGGTCACGAGCACCTTGCTGGTGTTGCTGAAGACTTCCTGCATGGTGTCCAGGTACAGACGCTCGCGGGTCACTTCGGGGGCCTTGCGATACTCGGCGACCAGCTTGGTAAAGCGATCCGCCTCACCCTTGGCACGCGAGACCACTTCGTCGCGGTAACCGTTGGCATCCTCGAGGATGCGCTGGGCCTGACCACGGGCTTCCGGCACGACGCCGTTGGCGTAGGTTTCAGCCTGGTTGCGCGAACGCTGCTCGTCTTCACGGGCGCGGATCACGTCGTCGAAGGCTTCCTGCACTTCACGCGGTGCTGCTGCGCTCTGTACGTTCACCTGGGTGACAGTGATACCGGTGCGATACGTATCGAGGAAGCGTTGCAGGCGTTCCTTGATTTCGCTGGCCATCAATTCACGACCTTCGGTCAGCACCTGGTCCATCGCGGTGGAACCCACCACATGGCGCAGGGCGCTTTCGGTCGCGTGCTGCAGGCTGATTTCCGGCTGATCAACGTTCAGCACAAAGTCCTGCAGGTTGCTGATCTTGTACTGCACGGTCAGCGGCACTTCGACGATGTTCTCGTCTTCGGTCAGCATCTGGCCCTGCTTGGTGTAGGCACGCTCACGCGTGACGTTCTCCATGTACTTCTTGTCGATCGGCGGGAAGTAGATGTTCAGGCCAGGGCCGACTGTCTCGTAGTACTTGCCGAAGCGCAGCACCACGGCCTGCTCCTGCTCGTCCACCACGTACACGGCGCTGTACAGCCATACGGCCGCCAGCACGACAAGACCCAGGCCCAGCAGGCCATAGCCACCGCCCTTGCTTGTGCGACCGCCGTCGTCACCACCACGTTTTTTTCCACCACCGAACAACCCATTCAGGCTTTCCTGCAGCTTTCGGAAGGCCTCGTCGAGATCTGGTGGCCCCTTGCGGTCGCCATTATTGCGGCGCTTACCACCCCAAGGATCCTGATTATTCGAGTTGCCACCCGGCTCATTCCAAGCCATAGCGCTCTCCATCTGATAAAGCAAAGACGCACCCACGGCGCGCCGACCAATGCTACAGAATGCCTGCTACTGCGGCACAACCGCTTTCGGAGGCTTTTATTGCAAAGTGTGTTGTTCGATGAACTCTGTCGGTACAACACCTTCCCGACTGACCAGCCGGTTCAGCTCCGAGCGCGGCAATCGAACGGCCAGCAAGCTGACACCTTCTTCGTCGTGTTCTTCTTTCTGTACCGCGCCCAACTCGAAAAACTGTGCACGCAGTCGAGCAAAACGCTGAGGCAAGCGCAAGGTGCCGACGAACAAATCGCTGCCGAGCAGTTCGGCAATCGCTTGTTCAAGCAGCTCCAGCCCCGTGCCATCTCGCGCCGACAGCCAGACCCGCTGGGGTTTGCCGTTCTCGTCGCGCTGGATTTGTGGCTCTACGCCTTCAAGCAAATCGAGTTTGTTATAGACCTCGAGGATCGGCAAGTCCTGGGCACCAATCTCGCCCAGCACCACCATCACCTGTTCAATCTGCAGCATGCGATCCGGTTCAGCCGCATCGATCACGTGCAACAACAGGTCGGAATTGCTCGACTCTTCGAGCGTAGACCGAAATGCCTCGACCAGCTTGTGGGGCAAGTGACGAATGAATCCCACGGTGTCGGCCAGGACAATCGGCCCCAGGTCGTCCAGGTCCAGACGGCGCAAGGTCGGGTCGAGGGTGGCGAACAGTTGGTCAGCGGCGTACACGTCCGACTTGGTCACGTTGTTGAACAGCGTGGATTTGCCGGCGTTGGTATAGCCCACCAGGGACACGGTGGGGATATCCGCGCGCGAACGGCCACGACGCGATTGCTCGCGCTGGCTGCGGACTTTCTCGAGACGCCCCTTGATCTGGCGCAGGCGTACCCGCAACAGGCGTCGGTCGGTTTCCAACTGGGTTTCACCCGGGCCACGCATGCCGATTCCCCCCCCTTGACGCTCAAGGTGAGTCCAGCCACGCACCAGGCGGGTGCTCATGTGGTCAAGCTGGGCCAGTTCGACCTGGAGCTTGCCTTCATGGGTACGGGCGCGTTGGGCGAAAATATCGAGAATCAGACCGGTGCGGTCGATCACGCGACACTCGAAGACACGTTCGAGGTTACGTTCCTGACTGGGCGTGAGGGTGTGATTGAAGATCACCAGATCGGCTTCTTCGGCGTGAACCAGGTCGCGCAACTCCTCGACCTTGCCGCTGCCAATCAGGAATTTGGCGGTTGGCCGATGACGCGGTACGTTAAAAAACGCAACGGTCTCGGCGCCGGCCGAATTTGCCAACTCCTGAAACTCCTGCGGATCTTCGCGCGCCTCAGGGTCCTGTCCATCCAAGTGAACGAGGATTACCCGTTCACCACCACCGTGGCGCTCAAAGAACAAAGGAGACTCCTATCAGGCGTTACCTGGCTCAGCGTCACCCTGTTCGTCACCCGCTGCGCTAGGCAGGCGGATCGGACGTACTGGCACTACTGTCGAGATAGCGTGTTTGTAAACCATCTGGCTGACGGTGTTCTTCAGCAGGATCACGAACTGGTCGAACGACTCGATCGTGCCTTGCAGCTTGATACCGTTGACCAGGTAGATGGAAACCCCCACTTTCTCTTTACGTAAAGTATTCAAGTAAGGGTCTTGTAGCGAATGCCCTTTTGACATGTGCCGCACTCCTTTAAGGATCAATAATAAAAATCGGAAAATAGATAGCTCATGGCCGTCACACCCCCAAGGATAGACGGCAATTGCAAGGACTCAGCTCAATATGGAGACCGTTCCCAAGTATTTCAAGGCGCGTGACAGATTGTCGCTGTCCAGGCTGTCCAACCAGTGCAAATCGCTCCAGCTGCGCAGCCAGGTGAACTGGCGCTTCGCCAATTGCCGCGTGGCAATGATGCCGCGCTCCTGCATTTCGGCTGACGTCAGCTTTCCATCCAGATGATCCCAGACTTGGCGGTAGCCTACAGCACGTATCGAAGGTAACCCCGGATGCAAGTCACCTCTGGAACGCAGTGCTACGACCTCCTCTACAAACCCCTGTTCCAACATAATTGTGAATCTTTGTGCAATTCGTTCATGCAGCACCTGGCGATTTGCCGGAGCGATGGCCAGATTCGCCACAGTATAGGGCAATTGTGACTGACCAGATGCGCCTGCATCAGCACTTTGCGCAGTTTGTTTCAGCCGATGTTCAGTCATGGTCTGGCCGCTGACCCTCCAGACTTCCAGCGCGCGAGTGAGCCGCTGGGGGTCATTCGGATGAATGCGCGCCGCCGACACCGGATCCACCGCCGCCAATTGGTCGTGCAGGGCTTGCCAGCCGTGGCGCGCAGCCTCGTCTTCAAGCTCGGCGCGGACCTGGGCGTCGGCGGGCGGCATATCGGCCAGGCCTTCCTGCAAAGCCTTGTAGTAGAGCATCGTACCGCCCACCAGCAGCGGAATATTGCCCCGCGCGGTGATCTCGGCCATGGCCGCCAGCGCGTCGGTACGGAAATCCGCCGCCGAATAGCTCATCGCCGGGTCAATAATGTCGATCAACCGATGCGGATACTGTGCCAACAGCGCCTTTGAAGGCTTGGCCGTACCAATGTCCATGTCCCGGTAAACCAGGGCAGAGTCGACACTGATCAGCTCGCACGGCAGCACCTTGGTCAGCTCGATGGCCAGGTCGGTCTTGCCGGCTGCAGTAGGACCCATCAGGAAGATGGCGGGGGGCAAGGCACTCATCAACGGCCGCGCAAGAACAGTTTGTCCAGGTCGTCCAGGCCCATTTGGGTCCAGGTCGGCCGGCCATGGTTGCATTGCCCGCTGCGCTCGGTGTTTTCCATGTCGCGCAGCAAACCGTTCATTTCCGGCAGGGCCAGGCGGCGATTGGCGCGGATGGCACCGTGGCAGGCCATGGTACCGAGCAACTCGTTGATGTGCGCCTGGATGCGGTCGCTGGTGCCGTACTCCATCAGGTCAGCGAGTACGTCGGCAACCAGGCGATTGGCCTCGGCCTGCTTGAGCAGCGCGGGAATCTGGCGGATCGCCAGGGTTTCCGGGCCCAGGCGTTGCAGTTCGAAGCCCAGCTTCTGGAACACCGCGTGGTGCTCTTCGGCGCAATCGGCCTCGCGCTGGCTCACGGCCAGGGACTCCGGCACCAGCAACGGCTGGCCGCTGAGGCCTTCGCTGGCCATGGCGATCTTCAGGCGTTCGTACATGATCCGCTCGTGAGCGGCGTGCATGTCTACCAGCACCAGGCCATGGGCGTTTTCCGCGAGGATGTAGATACCCTTGAGCTGTGCCAATGCGTAGCCCAGCGGCGGGATGTCTCCTCCGCCTTCCGGCAGGGCAACGGCGCCTGGCTCGGCACCCGGCAGCGGCGCGAAAAACTCGCGATAGGCCGCCTGTGCCTCGGCCACCGGCACTGCGGATTGCGGACGCGGCGTGTATTGATACTGATAACCCGCCCCCGACCCCGCGCCCGGCGCGGTGTAGCTCGGCTGCGGTTGCGACGATTGCAGCAGGTTGCCGGCCAGGCTCATCTCGCCCTGAGGGCCGAATTCCCCGGCTTCCGGTCCGCTTGGCCGTACTACAGCGGTCACAATTGGCGCGGACAGCTGGTCATCCGGGCGTACATCCCCCAAGGCGCGGTGCAGGGTGCCGTAGAGGAAGTCATGCACCATGCGCCCATCGCGAAAACGCACTTCGTGCTTGGTCGGGTGCACATTGACGTCGACCACCGACGGGTCGACCTCGAAAAACAGCACAAACGTCGGATGACGGCCGTTGAACAACACATCGCGATACGCCTGGCGCACCGCGTGGGCCACCAGCTTGTCGCGTACCGCGCGACCGTTCACAAAGAAGTACTGCAAGTCCGCCTGGCTGCGGGAGAAGGTCGGCAGACCGACCCAGCCCCACAGGCGCAAGCCATTGCGCTCGACTTCGATCGGCAGCGCCTGCTCCAGGAACCCGCCACCACACACCGCCGACACCCGCCGGGCGCGCGCGGCGTCGTCATTGGCTTCGTGCAGGCTGAGGATGGTCTTGCCGTTGTGGCGCAAGTGGAACGCCACATCAAAACGCGCTAAAGCCAAGCGCTTGATGACTTCTTGCAGGTGATCGAATTCGGTTTTCTCGGCCTTGAGGAATTTGCGCCGCGCCGGGGTGTTGAAGAACAGGTCACGCACTTCCACCGAAGTGCCCACCGGGTGCGCAGCCGGCTGGACCCGCGGCGCCATGTCACGGCCTTCGGTTTCAACCTGCCAGGCCTGCTCGGCGCCGCGCGTGCGTGAGGTCAGGGTCAGGCGGGCCACCGAGCTGATGGAAGCCAGGGCCTCACCCCGAAACCCCAGGCTCATGACTCGTTCGAGGTCTTCCAGGTCGCGGATCTTGCTGGTGGCGTGACGGGCCAGGGCCAGCGGCAGGTCATCCGAGGAGATGCCGCTGCCATCGTCACGCACGCGCAGCAGCTTGACGCCGCCCTGTTCCACGTCGACATCAATGCGCTTGGCGCCGGAGTCGATACTGTTTTCCAGCAACTCCTTGATCACCGAGGCAGGGCGTTCAACCACCTCGCCCGCCGCAATCTGGTTGGCAAGGCGCGGGCTGAGCAGCTCGATGCGCGAACCACTGTTCAAGACTGATTCGCTCATTACTGTGCCGCCAGTTCAGTGCCGGGGATGGTCAACACCTGGCCGACTTTCAGCTCGTCGGTCTTCAGGTTGTTGGCGCTGCGCAAGGTCGCTGCCGACACCTGGAAGCGCACGGCCAGCATGGCCAGCGTGTCGCCAGGCTGCACGCGATGATCACGCGGGCCCTGGGCGATTTTCCCGGAGTCGCGCAGCCAGGCGATATACGTGCCCGGCGGCGGGTTCTGCTGGAAGAATTGGCGCACGCCGGCGCTGATCGAACGCGCCAGTGCCTGCTGGTGGCTGGCACTGGCCAGCTTCGACGCCTCGTTGGAGTTGGAGATAAACCCGGTTTCCACCAGGATCGACGGGATATCCGGCGACTTCAACACCATGAACCCGGCCTGTTCCACGCGCTGTTTGTGCAACGAGGTCACCCGGCCGATATTGCTCAAGACCTTCTGCCCGACGTTCAGGCTGGAGGTCAGCGAGGCGGTCATCGACAGGTCGAGCAGCACGCCAGCGAGCATCTTGTCCTTGTCGTCGAGAGACACGTTGCCGGCCCCGCCGATCAAGTCGGAACGGTTTTCGCTGTCGGCCAGCCAACGCGCAGTCTCGGACGTAGCGCCGCGATCCGACAAGGCAAACACCGAGGCGCCGAAGGCCGCCGCTGAAGGGGCGGCGTCGGCGTGGATCGAGACGAACAGGTCGGCGCCCTTCTTGCGTGCGATTTCGGTACGGCCGCGCAACGGGATGAAGTAGTCGCCGGTACGGGTCAATTCAGCGCGATAGCCTTTCATGCCGTTGATCTGGCGCTGCAGCTCACGGGCGATGGCGAGTACCACGTCTTTTTCATGCTGGCCGCGCGAGCCGGAAGCGCCCGGGTCTTCGCCGCCGTGGCCGGCGTCGATCACCACGATAATGTCACGCTTGCCAGCCGGGGCTGGCGGCGGTGGTGGCAGCTTGACCTGCGGCTGCGACGGGTTGACCGGCACCGCCGGCACCGTGGCCACGCTTGGCGTCGGCGCCGGTGGAGGCGCAGCATCGGCGGCGTTGTCGAACAGGTCGACCACCAGTCGGTTGCCGTACTGGGCATTCGGGGCCAGGGAGAAACTTTTAGGCGTCACGACTTTTTTCAGGTCGATGACCACGCGCAGGTCGGTCGGCGTGCGTTGAGCCGAGCGCATGGCGGTAATCGGGGTATTGGCGGTGGAGACTTTCAGCGGCGCGGCCAGGGTCGCTCCGTTGATATCGATCACCAGGCGATCAGGCGACGTCAGGGTAAAGACACTGTGCTGGACCGGGCCAGACAGGTCGAACACCAGTCGCGTGTTATCCGGCGCTCGCCACAGGCGCACACTTTTCACCTGTGAAGCCGCCAGAGCATTGACAGTCATTGCCGCAAGCAACACCCCTACGACACTAACCAACGCGCGAAAGCGCATACCTAACCCCATCAATTATTTGAATTCCAATGCCAAAGCGGCGCACCACGACTGGCCGCGCGCGCTCTGGGGCAACAACTTCAGCTGACGTCCATGCTCATGCGGCGTAATGGTAATGGTCAGGTCCGGCTTTGGCAAAAAGCCTGTGCCTTTATCTGGCCACTCGATCAGGCACAACGCATCTTCATCGAAGTAATCACGGATACCCATGTACTCCAGCTCTTCGGGGTCCACCAGGCGATAGAGGTCGAAGTGGAACGCGCGAATCGCGCCGATCTCGTAAGGCTCGACCAGGGTGAATGTCGGGCTTTTGACCGCGCCCGTGTGGCCCAGGCCACGAATAATCCCACGCGACAAGGTAGTCTTGCCCGCCCCCAGGTCGCCTTCGAGAAAGATCAACCCGGCCCCGGACGTGACCTGGGCGATGCGCTGACCGAAAGCAACCATGGCCTCTTCATCGGCCAGGAAAAGGATTACTTCAGACACGGCGACTGTTCCTCCAGCAATTGACGAATGGCAGGGATCAGGTCACTGGCAGCCAGCCCCCGACCAAAGGTGCCCTGGCGATCCCCCGCCGTGGCATGCAGCCACACGGCCAGGCAGCTGGCTTCATAAGCCGGCATGCCCTGGGCCAGCAGAGCGCCGACCAGGCCGGCGAGTACATCCCCCAGGCCCGCCGTCGCCATGGCCGGGTGACCTTGATCGCAGCGCGACACACGCCCGTCCGGACTGGCGATCAAACTGCCAGCCCCCTTGAGGATAGCCACTGCATTGAATTTCTGGCTCAACGCGCGCGCCACCTTAAGACGATCGGCCTGAACCTCGGCTGTCGAAATGCCCATCAAGCGGGCCGCTTCGCCAGGGTGCGGAGTGATCACGCAGTTGGCCGGCAGGCTGATGCTGCCGGTGGCCAGCTGATTGAGCGCATCGGCGTCCCAGACCTGCGGCAGCCGGGCATTCGCCGCGACTGACAACAGGCTTTTGCCCCAGGACGCCTCGCCCAGCCCCGGTCCAATGACGATCACCGAGATTTTTTCCAGCAAGCCCATCAATTGGTTGGCCGAACTGACGCCGACGGTCATGACTTCCGGCAAGCGCGCCAGTGCGGCGGGCACGTGCTCCAGGCGAGTCGCCAGGGACACCATGCCCGCGCCGCTGCGCAGGGCACTTTCGGCGCTCAGCAAGGCAGCGCCGCCAAAACCGCGGTCGCCACCGATCATCAGCAGGTGGCCGAACTGGCCTTTATGGGCGTCAGGGGACCGTGCAGCCAGTTGCGGCAATTGGCCGTGCAACAGCGGCTGAACGTCGGTTATTTCGTGTTTTGTCTGCGGCATGCGTCTTCAAGCTCCGATGTCTGGCAGAATTATACCCATCTAACCCGTGGTTTCCCGTGTCTCATGCCTGCTATTACCTCCGATCTGCCCGCCCTCGCCCAATCGATCAAAGACTGGGGCCGCGAGCTGGGCTTTCAACAAGTCGGCATCAGCGGCCTGGACCTGGCCGAGCATGAGCAGCACCTGCAACGCTGGCTCGACGCGGGCTATCACGGCGAGATGGAGTACATGGCCGCCCATGGCAGCAAACGCTCCCACCCCGATGAACTGGTGCCCGGCACCTTGCGCGTGGTGTCGCTGCGCATGGATTACCTGCCCGGCGACACCCAGATGGCGCAACTGCTGGCCAAGCCGGAAAAAGCCTATATCTCGCGCTACGCCCTGGGCCGCGACTACCACAAGCTGATCCGCAAACGCGTGCAGCAACTGGCCGACCGCATTCAGGCGCAGATCGGCCCGTTCGGCTTTCGCGCCTTTGTCGACAGCGCGCCGGTGCTGGAAAAAGCCATCGCCGAGAAGGCCGGCCTCGGCTGGATCGGCAAGAACACCCTGGTACTCAACCGCAAGGCCGGCAGCTATTTCTTCTTGAGCGAACTGTTTGTCGATCTGCCGCTCCCCGTGGACCCGCCGCACAGCACCGAACACTGCGGGCGCTGCACGGCGTGCCTGGACATCTGCCCCACCAATGCCTTCGTCGGGCCCTATGTGCTGGACGCCCGACGGTGCATTTCCTACCTGACCATCGAACTCAAGAGCGCGATCCCTGAGGACCTGCGCCCGCTGATCGGCAACCGGGTATTCGGCTGCGATGACTGTCAGATCGTTTGCCCGTGGAATCGTTTCGCCCGCTCCACCGCCGAAAGTGATTTCAAGCCACGGCACAACCTGGACAACGCCGAGCTGGCCGAGCTGTTTATGTGGGATGAAGATAAATTCCTCAGCAGCACCGAAGGCTCGCCGCTACGCCGCGCCGGTTACGAACGCTGGCTGCGCAACCTGGCCGTCGGCCTGGGCAACGCACCGTCGAGCATTCCGGTACTGGAAGCCCTGAAGGCGCGCCGTGACTACCCCTCGGACCTGGTGCGCGAACACGTGGAATGGGCGCTCAAGCAGCACGCCGAGCGCTAGTGCACGTCGTCGTTGTAGACGAACTTGGGCATTTCCCAGTGAAAACGGATCGCCAGCAGGCGCAATAGAAAGCCGCTGAACAGGGTCAGCAGAATCGCCTGCTCGCTCGGCAGCTCCAGGTAGAGGCAGAGCATGTAGAACCAGGCGGCGAGGAACGACACGCTGGCGTACAGCTCCCGGCGGAAGATCAGCGGGATGTCGTTGCAGAAGATATCCCGCAGGATGCCGCCGAACACGCCGGTGATCACCCCGCTGACCGACGCCACCAGCATGCCGTGGCCCATTTCCAGGGCGGTCATGCAGCCAATCAGGGTAAAGGCCACCAGGCCGACGGCATCCAGCGCCAGGAACAGCGAGCGCAGGTGGCGCATCAGCGGCGCGATAAAGATCGTCACCAGTGCGGCGACGGAGGTCAGCACCAGGTATTCGGGATGTTTGACCCAGGTCAGCGGGTAGTGGCCGAGCAGCACATCGCGCACCGAGCCGCCCCCCAGCGCCGTCACGCATGCGATCAACACCACGCCAAACCAGTCCATGCCACGCCGACCGGCAGACAGCGCACCGGTCATGGCTTCGGCGGTGATGGCGATGAGGTAGAGCATCAGCAGCATGATGGCGATCCTTGCAGAGAGGCCGGCAGTCTAATCATTTGCTGATGGCACCAAAAGAGGGCGCGTGGCGAAAGACCGCGTCGCGCCCTTCGCGAGCAAGCCCGCTCCCACATTTAACCGAGTTCCACCTTTGGAATGCAGTCGAATGTGGGAGCGGGCTTGCTCGCGAAGGCGCCGGGCCAGGCGCCACAGATTCAGGCCTTGATGAAATGCTTGCGGTAATGCTGCAGTTCGGCGATCGACTCGCGGATATCGTCCAGCGCCAGGTGCGTGCTGCCTTTGTGGAAGCTGTCTTTGACTTCCGGCGCCCAGCGTGCGGCCAACTCTTTCAGGGTCGACACGTCCAGGTTGCGGTAGTGGAAGTAGCTTTCCAGCGCCTTCATGTGGGTATACAGGAAGCGACGATCCTGGCAGATGCTGTTACCGCAGATCGGCGACTTGCCCTTGGGCACCCATTTTTCCAGGAAGGCGATGGTTTCGGCCTCGGCCTCGGCCATGCCGATGCGGCTGTCGCGCACGCGCTGGGTCAGGCCGGAGTTGCCGTGGGTGCGGGTGTTCCATTCATCCATGGTGGCGAGCACGGCATCGCTGTGGTGGATGGCGATCACCGGACCTTCGGCCAAGGTGTTGAGGTTGCTGTCGGTGACAATGGTGGCCATCTCGATGATGACGTCGGTGTCAGGGTTCAGACCGGTCATTTCCAGATCGATCCAAATCAGGTTCTGTGGGTTTTGCATGGCTTGATTCTCTTGGCACCTTGGCTTAGCTGCGCAGTTTAGCAGGCAGGGGCGTGCTAGACTCGCGACCGTTTTACCCAACCTTTGCATTATCGACACGGAACACCAATGGCCAAACGCCAGCTCAATCGTCGCCAAAACTGGCGCATCGAAAAGATTCAAGGCGAACGCGCCGCCCGCGCCGCCAAACGTGAATCCTCCGCCGTGGAAGCGCTCGAGGGCGGCGACCTGGGCCCCGAACAGACAGGCCTGGTGATCGCGCACTTTGGCGTGCAGGTCGAAGTCGAGGCGCTGGAAGGCGAACTCGCCGGCCAGGTGTTCCGTTGCCACTTGCGCGCCAACCTGCCTGCGCTGGTGACCGGCGACCAGGTCGTGTGGCGCGCCGGCAACCAGGGCATCGGCGTGATCGTCGCCCAGTTGCCGCGTACCACCGAGCTACGTCGCCCTGACAGCCGTGGCCAGCTCAAGCCGGTGGCGGCCAACGTCGACATGATCGTCATCGTGTTCGCGCCGCTGCCCGAGCCCCATGCCAACCTGATCGACCGTTACCTGGTCGCCGCCGAACACGCCGGCATTCGCCCGCTGTTGCTGCTGAACAAGTTCGACCTGATCGACGAGCAGAACGCGCCTGCGCTCAATGCGCTGCTGGCGGTCTACCGCACCCTGGGTTACCCGGTACTGGAAGTGTCGGCGCATCACGGCGATGGCATGGAACAGCTGCAACAGCAGCTGGACGGCCGCATCAGCGTGTTCGTCGGCCAGTCGGGCGTGGGCAAATCGTCGCTGGTCAACAGCCTGCTGCCGGAAGTCGACACCCGGGTCGGCCCGTTATCGGAGCTGTCCGGCCAAGGCACCCATACCACCACCACCGCGCGATTGTTCCACTTCCCCGGCGGCGGCGAACTGATCGACTCCCCCGGCATCCGTGAATTCGGCCTCGGCCACGTCAGCCGCAGCGATGTGGAAGCGGGCTTTATCGAATTCAACGACCTGATCGGCACTTGCCGCTTCCGCGATTGCAAGCACGACCGCGAGCCGGGTTGCGCCCTGCTCAAGGCCCTGGAAGATGGGCGCGTGCAGCAGCAACGAATGAACAGCTATCGGTCGATTATTGCGAGCTTGCCCGAGAGCAGTTATTGAGGGGCCATTTCTTGATACATATAAATGGCAGCACCAAGCACCCTAGCCCATTGATTTAAAGGGTGCTGGCATCAAGAATCCGTGCAACTGGGTGGCCAATCGATGCAAGCCAGCTTGAATTCGAAATTCCTGATGCCCATCATCGCTCCGTCACCAGCGCAAGCTGGCAGGAGTCTGGATCCTTTTCGGGGTTGATCCAGCGGCGCAGAAGGGGCGAAGCAAGCTCCACTGCGCGTCGAATGAAGCCGCCTTCGGGCGGCTTTGCTTTTTGTGGGGCATTTACGATTGACTCTCTACTATCACCCCAAACAAGGCGACGTTCTTCTTTGCGATTTCACACGAGGCTTCGTTGCCCCTGAAATGCTACAAAGAGCTGTGGGTGAAGTGCGACATGATTTACACCGTCAGCTTCGAGCGCCTGGACAAGCTCCATAGAAAGACTCGAGCAAAAGGTCGAGAATATTTCGTGCCCCGGCTGGACACCAACGACATGCGAGGTGTTATCAGTGGAGGCAAAGCCTATCTCCCTCTTTGATAAGAAATGAAAAACGCCCCGATCAATCGGGGCGTTTTTCATTGTTGAGGTGGGCTGCTTGCAGCCTAGGAGCCCGTTGCAGGCGCCGTAGGATCCTTCACCCCGCCATCATCGAACAGGTTCAACTTCTGGCGCAGCTCATGCGCCGGCAACGGCTCCTGGCCGGGCGGGATGGCGTTCGGGTCGGCCGGTACTTCGCCGGGCGCACCGTCGCCTGGGGTCGGAACCGGTGGCGCGGCGTGCTGGTCGCCTTCGATCGCACGCTGGGCCTTCTTGGTCAGCACGACGATGTCGATGCGGCGGTTGATCGGGTTGAACGGGTCCTTGGGATCAAACAGCTGCGAGGAGGCGAACCCCACCACGCGCGCCACTTGCGGGTCCGGATAGCTGCCGGCGACCAGGGCGCGACGCGCCGCGTTGGCACGGTTGGCCGAGAGTTCCCAGTTGCCGAAGTCACCCTGGCCCGCGTACGGCTTGGCGTCGGTATGACCGCTGATGCTGATCTTGTTCGGTACCGCCTTGATGGTGTCAGCCATCGCCAGCAGGATGTCTTCAAAGTACGGCTTCAACCGCGCGCTGCCCGAGTCGAACATCGGCCGATTGGCCGCGTCGGTGATCTGGATGCGCAAACCGTCCGGCGTGATCTCGAACGAAATCTGATCCTTGAATTTGAGCAACTGCGGGTTTTCCTCGACCTTGGTCTGCAGTTCTTGCAGCAACAGCTCAAGGCGTTCCTGCTCGACTTGCTCAGCCATGGCCTCGACGGTATCGCGCTCGATCGGGATTTTTTCCTGAGGCGATTCGGTCTTGATTTCCGGGTTGATGGTGCGCTCCGGCGCCAACTGCGGCGAGCCGCCCAGGTCGATCACGAAGGGCGTACCGCTTTCCGAGAAACCAATGGGGTCCTTGAAGTAGCCGGCGATGGCGATCTTCTGTTCGGGTGTGGCGGTGGACATCAGCCACAGCACCAGGAAGAACGCCATCATCGCCGTCGCAAAGTCGGCGAAGGCGATTTTCCAGGCGCCGCCATGGTGCCCCGCAGCGAAGCGCTTGACGCGCTTGATGATTATCGGCTGGTTGTTTTCCATGGCTTAGCGACCGCGAACCGCTTGTTCCAGCTCGGCGAAACTTGGGCGATGTTTCGGGTACAGCACCTTGCGACCGAACTCCACCGCCAACGACGGCGGCATGCCCGACGCCGAAGCCACCAGGCACGCCTTGATCGCTTCGTAGAGGTTCACCTCTTCCTTGGCATCGTGGGCCAGGGAGGTAGCCAGCGGGCCGAAGAAACCGTAGGCCGCGAGAATACCGAAGAAGGTACCGACCAGGGCCGCACCCACGTGCATGCCGATGGCCTTCTGGTCGCCTTCGCCGAGGGACGCCATGGTCACCACGATACCGAGTACCGCCGCGACAATACCGAAACCGGGCATGCCGTCGGCGATGCCGGTCACGGCGTGGGAAGGATGTTCCAGCTCTTCCTTGAGGCTGAACAGCTCCATGTCGAACAGGCCTTCCAGCTCATGGGGCGCCATGTTGCCGGAGGACATGATGCGCAGGTAATCGCAGATGTAGGCGGTCATGCGCTCGTCTTTGAGCACGGCCGGGTACTTGGCGAAAATCGGGCTGGCCGCAGCGTCTTCGATGTCGGCTTCGATGGCCATCATGCCTTCGCGGCGGCTCTTGTTGAGGATCTCGTAGACCAGGCCCAGCACGTCCAGATAGAAAGAGTGGGTGAAGCGCGAGCCGAACATGCCCAGCGACTTCTTGATCACGTGCAGGGTCATGTAGCCGGGGTTGGCCTGCAGGAAGGCGCCAAACGCTGCACCGCCGATAATCAGCACTTCGAAAGGCTGGATCAGCGCGGCAATTTTACCGTGGGAGAGGACGTACCCGCCGAGCACACTTGCGATGACGACGATGATGCCGATAATTTTAGCCATAGGAGATGAGTACTTGCGCCGTCAGGTTCATGGACATATTTGGAGGAACTGAAAAACTCTTGTTCTACTTATCGGCAAAACTGCGCCAGACTATAGCCCGTTAAGGCGAAAAGCCAGTTCGGCCCGTTCCGGGCGTGTTGACCGCAAGTGATGATCGCGCCCCAATCATGGCTAATGAAACGACAGTCCCAACTGCAAAACCCAACTCCCTCGCTGCTTGGATCAAGCGCCTGGACGACGTGCTGCTGCCTGTTCCCCAGGCCAGCCACGAACGCGTGTGCAAAGCCATCCGCGATAGCCGCAGTTCGTTGCGAGACATTGCCGAACTGATGCAGAACAGCCCGGCCCTCGTACTCAGCGTGATGCGCGAGGCCAATAGCCACACGCATGGCAGCATGACGGCACCGGCGGAAAACCTTGAAGTGGCGCTCAATCGCCTGGGCCTCAAGCGCGCCGAAGAGTTGCTGGCACGCCTGCCCTCGGTCCCCGCCCAAGAGATTCCGGTGGCGTTGCGCCAATTGCTGCTGGTCAGCCAGCATGCCTCGCAGCAAGCCAACGGCTTGTTCGGCAGCCGCCTGGCGCGGTTGTGGCAAGACATTCACTGGGGCAGCCTGCTATTCCTGTCGCCGCTGTGGCCGATGGCGGTGGCCTACCCCAAGCTTCTCGAAGAGTGGGAACTGCGGGTTATCCACAAAGGCCAATCGGCGCGTGCAGTCGAGCAGGAATTGTTCGGCGTGCGTCTGCTGGACCTGTGCCTCGGCCTGACCGAAACGTGGCACCTGCCGATCTGGGTATCCCAGGGCTATACCCTGCTGCGGAACGAGCAACGCCTGCTGGTCAAGGCGCTGCATATCGCCCGCGAAGATGACCCGTTGCGCCACCAGCAATTGCTGGATGCCGATCCCAACCTGCGGCGCTGGCTGAATCAGCCGGCCAATACGGTACTGCTGGCCAACGGCCTCGCGATGTCGGCCCAGGAGTCCTGGACCTGTCCGCACACCCAGCGCTGGCAATACCTGACCGCGCTGTACCTGCAACAGCCTTTGGGCGACGTGCAGCAACAGGTGCACCAGCAAGCCGTCACCAGTGCGCGCACTACCTTGATGCCGGACCTCTGGCACCCGGCGCTGTCGCTGATCTGGCCATGGCATGTGCAGAAGATCCACCGCGGCCTGCTGCCGGCCCCACCGCCCACCGCCGAGGCCCTGGCGGTGTGGCGCAAGCGCTGCACCGAATTGCTGGTTGAGCCGAGCCGCTTCGCCAACGCCATGCACCTGACCACATGCGCCAAGGAGGCCCTGTCGGCCAGCGGCATGCAGCGGGTGATGCTGCTGATGACCGACCGTGCCCAGAGCACCTTGCGTGTGCACCAGGTCGACGGCCTGCCCAAGGACGCCGCCAACCTGAGCCTCGATGTGGTCCACAGCACGCTGCTGCAGCGCTTGCTGGAAAAGTCCGCCCAGGTGCGCCTCACGCCTGACAACCACGCGCAATTCTCGGCGCTGCTGCCGCCGATCCTGCGGCGCCTGTTCACCGGCGAGCACCTGCTGCTGCGCTCGCTGAGCTGCAATGGCAAGGTCGTGATGCTGATGGTCGCCGACCAGGGCGGTGGGCCGTTCTCGGAAACCACCGTGCAGGCCTTCGGCAAAACCGCCCAATGCATCGAGAAAGCACTGCACAGCTTTACCAACCGCAGCGCCTGATGCTTGCGCTACAATCGCCCTCTTTTATCGCCAACATTTGTGCCCAGGAGACCTCACATGCCTGACTTCTCTGGCTTGCCGCTGGTGATCGAGTCCAGCGACCTGCTCGGTCGACTGGATGCCGAACAGCTGATTCTGGTGGACCTCACCAGTGCCGCCCGCTACGCCGAAGGGCACATCCCCGGCGCGCATTTCGTTGACCCCAAGCGCACCCAACTGGGCCAGCCGCCGGCGCCCGGCCTGCTGCCCCACAAGGCCGACCTGGAAAAACTCTTCGGCGAACTGGGCCACACCCCGGACGCCACCTACGTGGTCTATGACGACGAAGGCGGCGGTTGGGCCGGACGCTTTATCTGGATGCTCGACGTGATCGGCCATCAGAAATACCACTACCTGGACGGCGGCCTGCTGGCGTGGCTGGCGGAACAACACCCGCTGTCGACCGAGGTCCCGCCACCAGTCGGTGGCCCGGTCAGCCTCACGCTGCACGAGGGCCCCACCGCCACCCGCGAATACCTGCAAAGCCGCCTCGGCGCGGCCGACCTGGGGATCTGGGATGCGCGCGGCCCGCTGGAATACTCCGGCGAAAAAGTGCTCGCGGCCAAAGGCGGGCACATCCCCGGCGCGGTGAATTTCGAATGGACGGCCGGCATGGACAAGGCGCGCAACCTGCGTATCCGCCGCGACATGCCGCAGATCCTCGAAGACCTCGGGCTGACCAGAGATAAAGAGATCATCACCCATTGCCAGACTCACCACCGCTCTGGCTTCACCTACCTGGTGGCCAAGGCGCTCGGTTATCCGCGAGTCAAAGGTTATGCCGGTTCCTGGGGCGAATGGGGCAACCACCCCGACACCCCCGTCGAGATTTAAGAGTTAAGGACAGTTAATGAAAAAGCAGTTGTTTATCCTCAGCCAGTACCTGCTGCCGCACCACCTGCTGTCGCGGTTGGCCGGCTGCATCGCCGAATGCCGCGTGCGCTGGTTCAAGAATGCCTTCACCCGTTGGTTTGCCAAGCGCTATCAAGTGGACATGTCCCAGGCCCTGGTGGAAGACGTGACTGCTTATGAGCATTTCAACGCCTTCTTCACCCGCGCCTTGAAAGACGGCGCCCGCCCGCTGGATCAAACCCCAGGCGCAGTGCTGAGCCCTGCCGATGGCGCGGTCAGCCAACTGGGTCCGATTGAGCACGGCCGTGTGTTCCAGGCCAAGGGCCACAGTTTCAGCGTGCTGGAACTGCTGGGCGGCGATGCCGCCGTGGCGGCGCCGTTCATGGGCGGTGATTTCGCCACCATCTACCTGTCGCCGAAAGACTACCACCGCGTGCACATGCCACTGGCCGGCACCCTGCGGGAGATGGTCTACGTGCCGGGGCGGATTTTCTCGGTCAACCAGACCACCGCCGAAAACGTGCCGGAGCTGTTTGCGCGCAACGAACGTGTTGTCTGCCTGTTCGATACCGAGCGTGGCCCGATGGCCGTGGTACTGGTGGGCGCGATGATCGTGGCGTCGATTGAAACCGTGTGGGCCGGCCTGGTCACGCCGCCGAAGCGCGAGCTGAAAACCTTCCGCTACGACGAAGCCGCACGGGCGCCGATCCACCTGGAAAAAGGTGCGGAACTGGGTCGCTTCAAGCTGGGCTCCACCGCGATCGTGCTGTTCGGGCCAGATCAGGTGAAGTGGGCAGAAGAACTGGTGGCAGGTTCGCCGGTGCAGATGGGCCAGGGTATCGCACTGCCGAAAGCCTGATCTGAATCTGACGAAAATCAACATGCAGGAGCCAGGCTTGCCCGCGATGGCGGTGTATCAGTCAACCCATCAGTGACTGAACTACCGCCATCGCGGGCAAGCCCGGCTCCCACAGTGACTGCATTCCTGCAGTTGAATCAGCTTATAGCTGACCGTCGCGATCACGGAAACCCAACAGGTACAGCACCCCGTCCAGCCCCAGCGTAGAGATCGCCTGCTTGGCCGATTGCTTGACCAACGGCTTGGCCCGGAACGCCACACCCAGGCCGGCAATCGCCAGCATCGGCAAGTCATTGGCGCCGTCGCCGACCGCAATGGTCTGCTCCAGGCGCAAACCTTCCTTGTGAGCCAATTCCTTCAGCAGATCGGCCTTGCGCTGCGCGTCGACAATCGGCTCCACCGCCACGCCAGTCACCTTGCCATCCACCACTTCCAGCTCGTTGGCGAACACATAGTCGATGCCCAGCTTGGCCTGCAATTGCTTGGCGAAGTAGGTGAAGCCGCCGGACAGGATCGCGGTTTTGTAGCCCAGGCGCTTGAGTTCGGCGAACAGGGTTTCGGCGCCTTCAGTCAGGCGCAGCGATGCACCGATGGCGTCCAGTACGCTCACATCCAGGCCCTTGAGCAGCGCCAGGCGCTCCTTGAAGCTGGCACGAAAATCCAGCTCGCCGGCCATGGCGCGCTCGGTGATCGCGGATACTTGCTCGCCGACGCCGGCCGCCTTGGCCAGTTCGTCGATGACTTCAGCTTCGATCAGCGTGGAATCCATGTCGAACACCGCCAGGCGACGGTTGCGCCGAAACAGCGAGTCTTCCTGGAAGGCGATATCGACATTCAGCTCCTGGGCGACGCTGAGAAATTCGGCGCGCAAGGCCTGCGGATCGGCCGGCTCACCGCGCACGGAAAACTCGATGCAGCCCTTGCCCTGGTCGGCTGGGGTGTCCAATGGCATGCGACCCGACAGACGGTCGATATGGTCGATATTCAAGCCATACTGCGCGGTGATGGAGCTGACACGCTGCAATTGCTCGGCCGTGACCTTGCGGGTCAGCAGGGTAACGATGTGGCGTTTCTTGCCCTGGCCGGCCACCCAGTGCTGGTAATCGGCTTCGGACACCGGGGTAAAACGCACCTGCTGATCGAGCTTATAGGCGGTAAACAGGATGTCCTTGAGCACCGAGGACGCCTGTTCATTGCTCGGGATCTCCACCAGGATGCCGAACGACAAAGTGTCGTGGATCACCGCCTGGCCGATGTCGAGAATGTTCACACCACCCTGGGCCAGAACACCGGTAATGGCTGCGGTGAGACCCGGTCGGTCTTCACCGGTGATATTTATCAGGACAATTTCGCGCAAGGCGCACCCCCAGGCTGGAAAAAAACCGCATTCTACCCACTTTCAGTGACCATCGGGCACAGCCAGCGCTTTGCCGGTCTTGGGCCTGTCGCTATACTGCGCGTCAACTTCACGGACCAAGAGCCGAGCTCAAGTGAACCGGCCCACGCCAGTAAAAACCGACAACTTCTTCCTGCTGATCTTCCGGGCACTGCGCCACCGCCGTGTACCGATCGCATTACGCATCGCCAGCCATAACGTGATCCTGGTCGCTCTGGCCCTGGTGATCTACGCCTGCGTGATGGGTTTGCAGTTCAAGCAGGCCATGCACGAGCAAGCCGACGCCCTGGGCGAAAGCTTGACCACCCAGACCGCCACCTCGGCGACTGAGCTGCTGGTGTCCAACGACATCCTCAGCCTCAACGTGCTGCTCAACAACCTGACCAAGAACCCGCTGGTGGCCCACGCCGCCATCTACAGCGTGGACAACCGGATCATGGCCGAAGCCGGGCAACGCCCGAAGAACGGCCTGCTGGGTGAAGCGGAAGGCTTGTACCAGAGCAATATTACCTTTCAGGATGTGAAGGCCGGCCAACTGCGCATCAGCCTCGACATGCAACAGTTCCAGCAGCCGATGACCATCAGCCTGCAGAGCATGGGCATCCTCAGCGCGATCCTGCTGGCATTGGCCCTGGCCTTGAGCCTGCGCCTGGGTCGGCATATCTCCACGCCGCTGATGCAACTGCGCATCTGGCTGCGGGATATCGACGAACACACCCCGGCCACCGACCGCCAGGACGAAATCGGCGACCTCGCCCGCCAACTGCACGCCAGCTTCGCCCCGGAACCGGTGGTACCCGAGGTTGAGCCCGAGCCGGAATACGACGACACCGACTACGACGACGAACCCGAGTTCGAAGTGCGCGACCTGCGTGACCCGGGCTTTGACGAAAGCGCCCCGGTAGCGGGCTTGAAACCGGCGACGCGCCAGGCCTTCAAGGCCGAAGAAGACGAACTGGACGACGAAGACCCGTTCGCCGACCTGCGCGATACCACCTCGGCCAACACCGCGCCCAAGCCGGCGCCGGTGCGCAGCAGCGAACCCCAATACAGTGCCGTCCTGGCCGTGCAACTGGGCGCCCAGGACCAACTGCGTCGCCTCCCCCGCGCTCGCCTGACCGAGCTGCTGGAACGCTACCGCGACTGCCTGGACCAGGCCGCCTCGCTGTACCAGAGCGAACTGCACACCCTGAACGACGGCAGCACGCTGATGCTGTTCCACAGCGAAGACAGCGGCGAAGACTACCTGACCAACGCCATTTGCTGCGGCGAGCTGCTGCGCGCCCTCGGCCATGAGTTGCAGATCGAAGTGGCTGACAGCGGCATCACCCTGCAACTGCAGCTGGGCCTGACTGTCGGCGATGATCTGTTCGGCATGAGCCAGATCGACCTGCTGCTGACAGAAATCGCCCAGGACGCCCTGGCCCTGTCCCAGCACAGCCGCAACCTGCTGCTGGTGGAGCGCAAGATCAGCGAAGACACGCTGATCCGCCAGCGCGCGCGCATCCGTCCGATTGCCAGCCCTGAAGGGGCAAGCTGTGTGGAGCGCTTGATGGAGCCGTATCCGTCGATGCTGGAGCGGCAGTTGGCACGGATGCATGAGACCCGCGCGAAGGGCTGAAGAACAGCGCTTGGCCGACTGTAGGAACGGGCTTGTGTGGGAGCGGGCTTGCTCGCGAATGCGCAGGATCAGTCAATGAATCCGTTGACTGACACACCGCTTTCGCGAGCAAGCCCGCTCCCACATTGAGCCCACGGCGTGACTCAAATCGCAGACAAAAAAAGGCCCGCTGAATCAGCGGGCCTTTTTTTGTCTGCGGTTCAGATCAGAACCTGAACACTTCCATATCCGTACGAATCGGCGTAGCCATCGGCATCTTCGGTTTTTCCGGCGCTGCCGGCTTGGCCTGTACCGGGGCTTGCTTGCGCGGGGCCTCGGCAATCGGCGGCTGGTTGGCCAGTGGCTTGAGGGCCACCGACAACTGCTGTGCCAGATGCTGCAGCAACACGCCCTGGGCCTGGACCTGGGACGCAGTGGTGCCGGTGTGCTCTTCCTGCAGGTGCACGATGCGGTTATCGCGCACCTGGCCACGACGGTCGATCAAGCGCCATTGCGCATCGAGGATCGCCGGCTGCGAAGCGCCGGAGTCGAGCCGGGTGATGGTCAGCAGGACCTGCACATCCGGGGTGAAGCCGGTTGGCGCGGGCGCAAGCACCACACGCTGGCTGTCCAGGTGACCCGCGACCTGGCGCAACATCAGCTGGTTGATATCGGAGGACAAACTGCCCGCCCAACGACCATCGGTGGAACCTTGCAGGCTGCCGTCGTTCTGACGTTGCAGCAGGGTTTCACGTTGCAGGTAGTCAGCCACGACCACCGGACCCAGCAAAACCGCCATGCCAGCGGTTTGCGCTGGCTGCGCCGGACTTCCGCTGTCCAGCTGGTACAGCGACACCGGCTGGTGTGTGCTGCAACCCGCCAGCCCCAAAAGGCCAGCGAGCATGAAAATAAAAGGAAGGCGTGGAGCAGTCATCATCCCATCCAGGTGGCTGCCACAAGGCGAACCACAATGTAATACTTAAAAATAACCTAAACACGCTCGGCCACGCCGGCGCTGGAAAGGCCATATCATCCGTGAATATGCGCCATGACTCCAGCGCCAAAGCGTCGATCTACGCGTTAAATCGTAGATCGAGGGCTCTAAACCACCTTAAACAGGTGTTTCCACCAACAAAGCATCCACCCGCTGGAAGCCACGCGGCAGTTTGTTACCACGACGGCCACGCTCGCCCTTGTAGTGCTCGAGGTCGTCTGGGCGCAATGACAATGTGCGCTTGCCGGCCTGGAGGACCAGGGTGGCACCTTCCGGGATCACCGCGATGTCGGTCACGTACTCTTCGCGACTGGCCACCCGCTCACCGGGAATACCAATGATCTTGTTGCCCTTGCCTTTGCCCAACTGCGGCAGATCGCTGATCTTGAACACCAGCAGGCGCCCTTCAGTGGTCACCGACGCAAGCCAATTGCTCTCGCGATCGTCCACCGGCCGCGGCAGGATCACCTTGGCATTGTTCGGCAGGCTCAACAGCGCCTTGCCCGCCTTGTTCTTGGCCTGCAGGTCTTCACCCTTGACCACGAAGCCATAACCCGCGTCGGAGGCGATCACGTACAGCGCATCGTCGTCCGGCAGCAGCACACACTCGAAATTCGCCCCTGGCGGCGGCGTCAGCCGGCCGGTCAACGGCTCGCCCTGTCCGCGCGCCGATGGCAAGGTGTGGGCCGGCACCGAGTAACTGCGCCCGGTGGAGTCGATAAACACCGCAAACTGGTTGGAACGCCCGGCAGCGGCGGTCTTGAAGCCATCGCCGGCCTTGTACGACAAACCAGTGGCGTCAATATCATGCCCTTTGGCGGAGCGAACCCAACCCTTTTCCGACAGAACGACGGTAATTTTCTCGTTCGGCAGCAGCTCTGTTTCGGTCAGGGCTTTGGCTTCAGCGCGCTCGACAATCGGCGAGCGGCGGTCGTCGCCATAGGTTTCGGCGTCCTTGATCAGCTCGCTGCGCACCAGCTTCTTGAGCTTGGCTTCGCTGCCCAGCAGGGCCTGCAGCTTGGCTTGCTCCTTGAGTAGCGCGTCCTGTTCGTCGCGCAGCTTCATTTCTTCCAGCCGCGCCAACTGACGCAGGCGGGTATCGAGGATGTAGTCAGCCTGGATCTCACTCAGCTCGAAACGCGCGATCAGCTCGGCTTTCGGGTGCTCGGCGGTGCGGATGATGTGGATCACTTCATCCAGGTTGAGGTAGGCAATCAGCAAACCGTCCAACAGGTGCAGGCGACGCTCGACCTTGTCCAGGCGGAATTGCAGGCGGCGACGCACGGTCTGGATACGGAATTCCAGCCACTCCACCAGCAGGTTGCGCAGGTTTTTCAGCTGCGGCTTGCCGTCCAGGCCAATGATGTTGACGTTGACCCGGTAGCTGGACTCCAGGTCAGTACTGGCGAACAGGTGCTGCATCAGCACTTCGTGGTCGACCCGGCTGTTGGTCGGGATGATCACAATGCGGCAGGGGTTTTCGTGGTCGGACTCGTCACGCAGGTCGGCGACCTGCGGCAATTTCGACGGCTTGGCCTGCATCAGCGCGGCGATCTGCTCCAGCACCTTGGCGCCGGACACCTGGTGCGGCAGCGCGGTGACAATAATGTCGCCATCTTCGATGTGGTACACCGCGCGCATGCGCACCGAGCCCTTGCCGGTCTCGTACATCTTCAGCAAGTCGGCGCGAGGGGTGATGATTTCCGCTTCGGTCGGGTAGTCCGGACCCTGGATATGCTCGCAGAGCTGCTCCACGGTAGCCTTGGGCTCATCCAGCAAACGGACGCAGGCGGTGGCGACTTCGCGCAGGTTATGCGGCGGTACGTCGGTGGCCATGCCGACCGCAATACCGGTGGTGCCATTGAGCAGGATGTTCGGCAAACGTGCCGGCAACACCAGTGGCTCGTCGAGTGTGCCGTCGAAGTTCGGGCCCCAGTTCGCGGTACCCTGGCCCAGCTCGCTGAGCAGTACTTCCGAATAACGCGACAGGCGCGCTTCGGTGTAACGCATGGCCGCAAAGGATTTCGGATCATCCGGCGCACCCCAGTTACCCTGGCCGTCCACCAGCGTGTAGCGATAGCTGAACGGCTGGGCCATCAGCACCATGGCTTCGTAGCACGCCGAGTCGCCGTGGGGGTGGAATTTACCGAGCACGTCACCGACGGTACGCGCCGACTTCTTGTGCTTGGAATCGGCGTCCAGGCCCAACTCACTCATGGCGTAGATGATGCGCCGCTGTACTGGCTTCAGGCCGTCGCCGATATGCGGCAAGGCACGGTCCATGATCACGTACATGGAGTAGTTGAGGTAGGCATTTTCGGTGAAGTCAGCCAGCGACCGGCGTTCTACGCCATCTAAGCTGTCTGCGAGGATGTCACTCATGCGGGCCTCATCATTATTGGGTAAGGCGCAGCGGAACTGCCGCTGCGCTGATTCGATTCAAAAAGGGCGTGGCTCATGGCTGGGCGCTCCAGCCACCGGCCGGGGCGGCAAAACGATAGACCACCGGGCGCTTTTCACCATCGGCGCGAGGGCCGAAATTGTTGTCGATGCCGATCCACGCACCGTCCGCGTCCACCACCAGGGCTTCGGCCAGGCCGTAAGGCTGGGCATAGCGGCGCTCGGGCGTCAGGGTCTCGTCGGCGAACGACCAGCACAGCTCGACTTTGGCCGTGACCGCATCGCGCCGGCAAATCTGGAACGCGTTGCGCTCCAGGGTAAACAGCTTGCCGTTGAACAGGGCCAGGTCGGCAAAATCCTTCGAGACAGCCTTGGCATTGGTGAACTGCGCCGGCTGCACTTCCTGCCCGGCCTCGCTCAACAGCACACAAGGGCCATCACAGTCCCACAGGCTTTGCGGGCGCTTGATGGAAATCAGGCCGCGCCGCTCACGCTCGGCAGCCAGCCAGATCTGGTTGCCCTCGGGATTCACCGCCAAACCTTCAAACAAGGCATTGAAGTGCAGCAACATGCCACTGGCGCGGGCTTCACGGACCATGCCCGGGGCAATTTTCAGCCACTCAGGCGCACCGTCCACCGGCACTTGCAGCACAGCGGCATGGGCTTCGCTGACAATGTAGCGGTTGCCCGCGGCATCGCAGCTGATGCCCTCAAAATCCAGGTCGCCACCGCGAATGAACGAGGCAGCCTTGGTGCGCGAACGCAAGCCCCAGGGCAACCCGGACTCCGGCACCGGCGGCACCTCGATCTTGACGGTTTCGGCCTGCCAGGTCGGCGCGCTGATATCCAGGCGATAGATCTGGTCGTCGTCGCGGTCAGAAACCGTCCACAACGCCTTGCCACACAGCGCCAACCCCGACAGGTTACCGCCGCGCATGCCGTCCACCGCGTGTTCAGACACCAGTTTCAGCTCTGCCACGGGCGCGGCGATCACCGGAGTGGCAGCCAACACGCTCAACATCAGGCTCGCCAGGGCGAAACCTGTGCGCATCAGCCCAGAACCTCGGCCAGGTTGCCTTTGGACTCCAGCCAGGACTTGCGGTCCGGCGCGCGTTTTTTCGCCAGCAGCATGTCCATCATTTCCGAGGTTTCGGCGAAGTCTTCGCCCAGCGTCAACTGCACCAGGCGCCGAGTGTTCGGGTCCATGGTGGTTTCGCGCAGTTGCGGTGGGTTCATTTCACCCAGGCCTTTGAATCGCGTGACCTGTGGCTTGCCGCGTTTCTTCTCGGCGACCAGGCGGTCGAGAATGCCATCGCGCTCGGCCTCATCGAGGGCGTAGTAGATTTCCTTGCCCAGGTCGATTCGGTACAGCGGCGGCATGGCGACGTAGACGTGACCGGCGTCGACCAGCGGGCGGAAATGCTGCACGAACAGCGCGCACAGCAAGGTCGCGATGTGCAGGCCGTCGGAGTCGGCGTCGGCGAGGATGCAGATCTTGCCGTAGCGCAGCTGGCTCATGTCTGCAGCGCCCGGATCGACGCCGATGGCGACGGCAATGTTGTGCACTTCCTGGCTGGCCAGCACTTCGCTGCCATCGACTTCCCAGGTGTTGAGGATCTTGCCGCGCAACGGCAGGATCGCCTGGAACTCCTTGTCCCGCGCTTGCTTGGCGGAACCACCGGCGGAGTCACCCTCGACCAGGAACAGTTCGGATCGCATCGGGTCCTGCCCGGCGCAATCGGCGAGCTTGCCGGGAAGCGCCGGGCCTTGGGTGATGCGCTTGCGCTCGACCTTCTTGCTGGCCTTCAGACGGCGGCCGGCGTTGTTGATCGCCAGTTCGGCCAGGGCCAGGCCCAGTTCCGGGTGTTCGTTGAGCCACAGGCTGAAGGCGTCCTTGACCACGCCGGAGACAAACGCCGCCGCCTCGCGGGACGACAGCCGCTCTTTGGTCTGGCCGGAGAACTGCGGCTCCTGCATCTTCATCGACAGCACGAACGCGATGCGCTCCCACACGTCTTCCGGCGCCAGCTTCACGCCGCGCGGCAACAGGCTGCGGTATTCGCAGAACTCGCGCATGGCATCCAGCAGGCCCTGGCGCAAACCGTTGACGTGGGTACCGCCCTGGGCGGTCGGGATCAGGTTGACATAGCTTTCCTGCACGCTGTCGCCGCCTTCCGGCAACCACAGCAGCGCCCAGTCGACGGCTTCTTTGTTACCGGCCAGGCTGCCGCAGAACGGCTCGTTGGGCAGACGTTCGAACTCGCTGACGGAATCTTCCAGGTAGGAGCGCAGACCGTCTTCGTAGTGCCACTCGACCTTCTCGCCGGTGCCTTTGTCTTCAAAGGTGACCAGCAGGCCCGGGCACAGCACGGCCTTGGCCTTGAGCACGTGCTTGAGGCGGCTGATGGAGAATTTTGGCGAATCGAAGTATTTCGGGTCCGGGGCGAAGTACACGCTGGTACCGGTGTTGCGCTTGCCCACGGTGCCGATCACAGCCAGGTCGGTGGCTTTATAGCCATCGGCGAAGGTCATTTCGTATTCGTTACCGTCGCGCTTGACCTTGACCCGCACCAGGGTCGACAGGGCGTTGACCACCGAAATACCCACACCGTGCAAGCCACCGGAGAACTGGTAGTTCTTGTTGGAGAACTTGCCGCCGGCGTGCAGCTTGGTGAGGATCAGCTCGACGCCCGAGACGCCCTCTTCCGGGTGAATATCCACGGGCATGCCGCGACCATCGTCGGACACTTCCAGGGAATGGTCAGCATGGAGAATGACATGCACCGACTTGGCGTGGCCGGCCAAGGCTTCGTCGACGCTGTTGTCGATGACTTCCTGGGCAAGGTGGTTCGGCCGACTGGTGTCGGTGTACATGCCGGGGCGTTTGCGCACCGGGTCGAGGCCCGAGAGGACTTCGATGGCGTCGGCGTTATAAGAGCTAGCGCTGGGAGTGGCCATGGGGTCTCGTCGTGAGTCGTTCGATTAAAAAGTGACCTGCGACTTTACAGTGCTGCAAAGTCGAAGGATTGATACTGATCTGCGCCAATGCCGGCAAAGCTGAGCAGCGCCGGCAATTGCTGGGCGAAGCCCTGGTAACCATGGTCGCCACCGGCCTGGATGCGCAAGGCACAGGCTCGGTAATACTGCTGGGCGAGGCGATAATCCAGTGTTTCATCGCCGGTCTGCAACCACACCTGATACCGCGCGGCATCCTGGGGCGCCGGTACTTCCAGCTCGGCCAGCGCCGCGACGTGGTCATGGGTCAGTTCCCAGGTTTCATCGGTGTAGAGGTTCTTCTGGGTGCCCAGGTAACCGTCGAACATCCGGTGGGGGCTGACCGCCGGGTTGACCAGCAGCGCCTTCAGGCCATGGCGTTCGGCAAGATGGGTTGCATAGTAGCCGCCGAGTGAGCTGCCGACCAGCAGTGGCCGCCCCAGCAGGGCAATGGCTTCCTCCAATTGAGGAATTGCCTGACGGGGATGGTGATGCAGGGCCGGCACACGCAGCTGGTCGCCCAGGCCAAGGTTGTCCATCACGGTCACTAACTGGCGGGCCTTGTTGGATGCGGGCGCGCTATTGAAACCGTGGATATACAGGATCGAAGCGGACATGCCGGGCTCTCCATGCTTGCGCCAAAAAAGGCGCAGTTTACAGGGATCGGGGTGGCATGTGAGTCCCTCTATCTGAAGGACACAGAGATCCACTGCGGGCGCTGGCTTGCCGGTGATGGCGGTGTTTAGCGCCGTTAATAGCCGTTGCTGCCGTAATCGATGGTAAAGGCGAAGCCTTCGACGCGCTCTACCCCGGTCTCCAACCGTCCGTCGGCATGCAGGCGCAGCCAGCGGTAGCCCGGCGCCTGCTCGCTGACCTGGAAATCCTCACTGCCCGGCGCGAACTGGATGCAGGTCGACGGTGAGGCCAGCAGGCGTACGCCATTGCGCTCGCGGTCGATCTCCTGGTGCACGTGGCCCCAGAGCACTGCCCTCACCTGCGGGAAACGGTCGAGCACGGCAAACAAAGCCTCGGGGTTGCGCAAGCCAATCGGCTCCATCCACGCGCAACCGATGGACACCGGGTGATGGTGAAAGCACACCAGGTGATGGCGGTTCGGGGCTTCGCTCAAGGCTTGAGCCAGCAGTTGCAGCTGCTGGTCCTGCAGGTAACCCGGCACAGAGCCAGGTACCGCGGAGTCCAGCAAGGTGATGCGCCAATGGCCGACATCCACTACCGGCTCCAGCAGCGCGCTGCCCGTGGTCGCCTGAGCCATGATCTGCGGCTCATCGTGATTGCCTGGAATCCACCGCGCCGGGGCGCTGATCTGCGCGCTGAGGTCGCGAAACTGCTGGTAAGACTCCAATGTGCCGTCCTGGGACAGGTCACCGGTGGCCAGCAGCAAATCGATCTGTGGTTGCTGCTGGCGCACCAACTCGATCACCCGTTGCAGGCTTTCACGGGTGTTCATGCCCAGCAGCGTACCGTCGGCCTCGGCAAACAGGTGGCTGTCGGACAGTTGCACCAGCAACGCCGGCGCATCAGGGTTCAAGGTGGATACGCTCGGCAAGGCGCTCTCCCAAGGCAATCACAGGAATGGAGGGTTGGCGTGATTATGCTGGGGCAGGACGCAAAGAGGAAACCTAAGGAAGCTGACGCAGTTCACATCTACCGCACAACTTCAAACTCATGGCCCAGGGCCAGGCAGTGGCTCAACCATTCGCCGAGGAACACATTCAGTTGTGCTTTCTCATCGGGCTGGTGCATGAACACGTTGGGGTAAGGATAGATGCTGCGAAAGCGTCGTGCATGTTCCGCGCTGATCACTTCGGCCATTCGCGCGTCGTGGTACACCTGCACTTCCAGCTGTGGCACCGGCAGCCAGGGCAGGCTGTGCTCCTGGCGCACCCGCAGGGTGGTGGTGTACGGACAGTTGACGATGACTTCCAGCGCCAGCACGCCGAGCATCTGGTCCCCATGGGTGACACCGATGCGCCGCGCCTCTGGCGTGTGGCGCATGTCGGGAAGCAGGCGCATCAGCCGCGCGTAATTAGCCTCGCAGGCGGCTTGCAACCCGATCAGGTCGACTCGATAGCGTTCACGTGCCTTTACTGCCATAACCCCCTCACTTCCGCGCGATTAAGCGCAAGCCACTGCAGGGCAATGATGCTGGCTGCATTGGAAATTCTGCCGTCGCGCACCGCCTGCAGGGCATCTTCGAAGGCCCAGGTGGTGACGCGGATGTCTTCAGCTTCTTCTTCCAATCCATGGACGCCACCTACACCGGCGCTGTTGCAGCGGCCCAGGTACAAGTGCACATATTCAGTACTGCCGCCGGGCGACGGGAAATATCGCGTGATCGGCCACAGCGCCGAGAATGTCAGCCCAGCTTCCTCCTCGCCCTCGCGGTGCGCAACCTCCTCGGGTTGCTCGTCCTTGTCGATCAGGCCGGCGACCATCTCGATCAGCCACGGGTTGTCGGTACGGCCCAGGGCGCCGACGCGAAACTGCTCGTTCAGCACCACTTCGTCGCGCTGTGGATCGTAGGGCAGCACACACACGGCGTCGTGGCGAACGAAGACTTCGCGGTTGATCACCCGGCTCATGCTGCCGTCGAACTTCTCGTGGCGCAGTTGCATGTGATCGAGCTTGTAGAAGCCCTTGTGGAGATTATCGTGCTGAACAATTTCGATTTTGCTCGGCTTCGATTTTGCAAAGTCCGTCATGTCCCATCCTCGTTAAGCCTGCGCATTTGGCGCCATCCTAACGCGCTCATGCCCGTTGGTGCAGCCCCTTTCCGGTTGCCGGGATAGACGGCGAGCGTCAAACACACTCTAATCAGCTTAGTGGCGAACTGACTGCCCCGCCGGTAGTCGAAGCTCCACAAATTTCGCTCTTATCGATAGACGAAGGACATCCATGTCGCTTTTAAAAATCGCCTCCGTGGCCTGCATCGCATTGACCCTTGGTGCCTGCCAAAGCCTGTTCCAACCCAGCTATCGTGCCCCCCTGGAAGCCACTCGCGACGCCACCGAGCAAAGCAAGCCAGGCTGCGCCAGCACCGACTGCCCGCTGGTGAACATCGACACCGTGCACTTTGCCAAGGAACCCAAGCTGGACGCGTTGATCGAACAACGCCTGCTGGAAATGACCCGCACCACCCCGAGCGACCCGCTGCCGACCAGCCTGGAAACGTATCGCGAGCAGTTCCTCAAGACCGCCGCGCCACGCAACAGCATGTACTTGCAGGCCAAGGTACGCGAACAGCATGACGGCTTGGTGATCATCGAACTGTCCAGCTATCTGGATCAGGGCGCGACTCACGGCGAGCCCGGCCGCGCGTTCATCAACTACTCGCGCCAGCAGCAAAAAGCGCTGTCGCTGACCGACATGCTGCTGCCCGGCAAGGAAGAGGCTTTCTGGAAAGCCGCCCAGGTCGCGCACAACAGCTGGCTGATCAGCACGCGCCTGAGCCTGGAGCCGGAGTATGTGAAAACCTACCCCTTCCAGAAAACCCCGAACGTGGCGCTGACCTACGGCGGCGTGATCCTCAAGTACCCGACCAACACCATTGCGCCGTATGCCCTGGGCCACGTCGAGTTACAGATTCCGTACTCGCGCCTGGACGGCATCATCAAGCCTGAGCTGGTGCCTGTGCGCCACTGAAGGCCCGGCCCAAAATAAACTGCAACAGCCCTGCCAGCACCAGTGCCGGCAGGGTCGCGCCGATGTCCGGGTAAAGGTTGGCCAGCACGTGGTAGGTCGCAATGCCGCCAAGCCAGGCCAACAACGCCGGCCAACGCAGGTTGGCCAGCGCACCCTGGCCACGACGGCGCAGGATGAAGTGATCCACCAGCACCACGCCGAACAGCGGCGCGAACACCGAGCCGATCAGCAACAGGAAGTTCTGGTACTGGGCCAACGGCGCAAAACAGGCGATCAGGGTGCAGATCACACCGATGGCCAGCGCCAGGTGCTCGACCTTCACACGCAGCAGCATCCCGCTGGACACCGCCGCCGAATGGATATCGGCGAAGGCGTTTTCCGACTCGTCCAACAGGATCAGCAGCAGCGGAATCCCCAGCCCAGCACCGGCCAATGCCAGCAACAGCGCATTCACTTCGCCGCTCGGCGCAAACGCCAGGGTGTAGGCCACGCCCAGGCTCATCAGCCAGAAATTGCCGATAAAGAAGCCCAGGGCCGTGCCGCCGAATACGCTTTTTGCACGCTTGCCGAATCGCGAGTAGTCGGCAATCAGCGGCAACCACGACAACGGCATGGCGATCGCAATATCAAAACCTACTGCAAACGGCATCGACCCGTCGCCAGCCTGGGCCCAGAGTGTGGCGAGGTCGGCCTTGGCGAACAGGTTCCAGGTCAGCCACAGGCAGGCGGCGAGCAGCAGCCAGATGCCCCACTTGCGCAGGATCTGCCGTACGAACGTCAGCGGCCCGCTGACCGCAAGCAAAGTCGCCAAACCACCGAAAAACAGCGTCCACAGCAACGGGCTGGCCAACAGGCTGCCGTCGCTGAACGCCCGCGCGCCCAACAGGCTGGCGGCATCGCGCATCACAATGATTTCGAACGAACCCCAGCCGATCAACTGCAGCAGGTTAAGCAGCGCCGGCAGGCTGGCGCCCTTGGCCCCCAGGCTGAGCTTGAGCGCAGCCATTGCCGACAGGCCGGTGTCGCTGCCGATCACGCCGACGGCGGCCAGCAACAGCACGCCGACCAGGGTACCGAGGAAAATCGCCAGCAACGAGCCGGACAAGCCCAGGCCGGGTGCGAGCAACGCGCCGGTCTGCAGGACCATCAGGCCGATGCCGAGAGAGAACCACAGGGAGAACAGGTCGCGGGCGCCGAAGACGCGTTTGTCAGCAGGCACTGCAATGTCGGGGGAGTAGGTGCTGGGTTGAATACTCAAGGGGGTTATCTCTGAGGAGTATTTGTTGTTTGGGGGGATCGCTATGGCGGGCAAGCCCGGCTCCCACAGGGGACCGGCTGTGGACACAAAAGCTGTGTACAACGCGATCAACTGTGGGAGCCGGGCTTGCCCGCGATGACGGCGGTGCAGGCACCGCCTGCCTCGGATCAGACCTTTTTGTAAAGCTGACTGCCTTCCTGCTTGAACCGCTCCGCCTGCTCGGCCAAGCCTTTGGCCACGTCCACATCCACCGCTTCGATGCGCTGGTTGGCCGCGTACTCACGCACTTCCTGGGTGATTTTCATCGAGCAGAACTTCGGCCCGCACATCGAGCAGAAATGCGCGACCTTGGCCGAGTCCTTCGGCAGGGTTTCATCGTGATAAGACCGCGCGGTGTCCGGGTCGAGGCCGAGGTTGAACTGGTCTTCCCAACGGAACTCGAAGCGCGCCTTGCTCAAGGCGTTGTCGCGGATCTGCGCGCCGGGATGGCCTTTCGCGAGGTCGGCCGCATGCGCAGCGATCTTGTAGGTGATGATCCCGGTTTTCACGTCATCCTTGTTCGGCAGGCCCAGGTGCTCCTTGGGCGTGACGTAGCAGAGCATGGCGCAGCCGAACCAGCCGATCATCGCCGCACCAATGCCCGAGGTGATGTGGTCATAGCCGGGCGCGATATCGGTGGTCAGCGGGCCGAGGGTGTAGAACGGCGCCTCGTCGCAGCACTCCAGCTGCTTGTCCATGTTCTCCTTGATCAGTTGCATCGGCACGTGGCCGGGGCCTTCGATCATGGTTTGCACGTCGTGTTTCCAGGCGGTCTTGGTCAGCTCGCCGAGGGTTTCCAGCTCGCCGAATTGCGCGGCGTCGTTGGCGTCGGCAATAGAACCGGGGCGCAGGCCATCGCCGAGGGAGAAGCTGACGTCATAGGCCTTCATGATTTCGCAGATTTCGTCGAAATGCGTGTAGGTGAAGTTCTCTTTGTGGTGCGCCAGGCACCACTTGGCCATGATCGAGCCGCCACGCGAGACAATCCCGGTGACGCGCTTGGCGGTCAGCGGCACATAACGCAGCAGTACGCCGGCGTGGATGGTGAAGTAGTCCACGCCCTGCTCGGCCTGTTCGATCAAGGTGTCGCGGAACAGCTCCCAGGTCAGGTCTTCGGCGGCGCCGCCGACTTTCTCCAGGGCCTGGTAGATCGGCACGGTACCGATCGGCACCGGCGAGTTGCGGATGATCCACTCGCGGGTTTCGTGGATGTGCTTGCCGGTGGACAAGTCCATCACCGTGTCCGAGCCCCAGCGAATGCCCCAGGTGAGTTTCGCCACTTCTTCTTCGATGGACGAACCCAGTGCGCTGTTGCCGATGTTGCCGTTGATCTTCACCAGGAAGTTACGGCCGATGATCATCGGTTCCAGTTCGGTGTGGTTGATGTTGGCCGGGATGATCGCGCGGCCACGGGCGATTTCTTCGCGGACAAATTCAGGGGTGATGATTTTCGGCACGCTGGCACCGAAGCTGTGGCCGGCGTGTTGCTGGTCGAGCAGGCCGCTGGCGCGGGCCTCTTCGAGCTTCATGTTTTCGCGGATGGCGACGTATTCCATCTCGGCGGTGATGATGCCTTTGCGCGCGTAGTGCATCTGGGTGACGTTGGCGCCGGCCTTGGCGCGGCGCGGGTTCTTCACGTGGGCAAAGCGCAGCGCGGTCAGTTCGGCATCGCTGAGGCGCTGCTGGCCGAAGTGCGAACTGAGACCGGACAGGCGCTCGGTGTCGCCACGCACTTCGATCCATGGCGAACGCACATCGCCGAGGCCTTTGCGCACGTCGATGATGACGTTGGGGTCGGTGTAGGGGCCGGACGTGTCGTACACCACCACGGGCGCGTTGATTTCACCGCCGAAATCGGTGGGGGTCACGTCCAGGCTGATTTCACGCATCGGCACACGAATGTCCGGGCGGGTGCCTTGCACGTAGATTTTCTTCGAGCGGGTAAACGGCTGCACGGAGCCGGAGTCGACCTTGGCCGATTCACTCAAGTGCACGGTATTTTTCAGTTTTGTACTTTTTATTTCTGTGCTCATCACGGGCTCTCCAACTATCCAGGTGGTGGATTTTTGTCGGAGCGAACCTGTGACGGATGGACGCACTGAAACCAGTGCTGTGCTTGGCGCACAAGAGCTGTTCGATTGTCGAACAACATCCCGGACGAAGCACAAGAGGACTCGCCGGGGGACGAGAAATCTTGTTCCCTACGCAGGCGTTAACCTGATCAGGTTCAACGGGATCCGGTATTTACCGATCTCAGCCTTCCAACAAGGCACCCCGACAAGAACGCGGCCAGTCTAGACCATGCCGTGGGCAAATTGCCAATAGCGGTGCATTCAGCGTGATGAATGGCGTGATTGCGGGATTGTTGCGCCGTGTCACCCCCACTACACTCGATTGCCGCCACAGTGCTTGACGCCAGGAATGGCCAGCCTTAGCCTTGGGCGCTAAATTATCATCGTAATATTTATTCTAGGGATCGCCTCATGCTGCGCAAACTCTCACTGGCTCTCGCCGTGTCTTGTGCGACCAACGGAATGGTCTGGGCAGCTGAAGCGCCCTTGTCCGCCAAAACCGATCTGGTCAGCGTCTACCAGGAAGCCGTGGATAACAACGCCGACCTGGCCGCCGCCCGCGCCCAATACGGCGCGCAAAAAGAAGTCGTGCCCCAGGCACGCGCAGGCTTGCTGCCGAACCTGTCGGGCGGTGCCGATATCAATAACGTGCGCACCCAGATCGACACGCCCGCCGCCACCGCCAACCGCGACGCGCACTCCTGGCGCGCGACCCTGAGCCAGCCGCTGTTCCGCGCCGACCGCTGGTTCCAACTGCAAGCGGCCGAGGCCACGAATGAACAGGCCGCCCTGCAACTGTCGGCCACCGAACAGAACCTGATCCTGCAAAGTGCCGAAAGTTATTTCGCGGTGCTGCGCGCCCAGGACAACCTGGCCTCGACCAAAGCCGAGGAAAACGCTTTCAAGCGCCAGCTGGATCAATCCAACGAACGCTTCGATGTCGGCCTCTCGGACAAGACCGACGTGCTGCAATCCCAGGCCAGCTACGACACTGCACGGGCCAACCGGATTGTCGCGCAGCGCCAGGTGGACGATGCATTCGAAGCACTGATCACCCTGACCAATCGCCAGTACAACTCGATCCAGGGCATTGTCCACACCTTGCCCGTGCTGCCGCCGCTGCCGAATGACGCCAAGTCGTGGGTGGAAACGGCCGGCCGCCAGAACCTGAACCTGCTGGCCAGCAACTACGCGGTCACCGCCGCCGAAGAAACCCTCAAGCAGCGCAAGGCCGGGCATGCGCCGACCCTGGATGCCGTGGCCCAGTACGAGAAAGGCGACAACGACGCCCTCGGTTTCAGCAACCCGAATGCCTTCGGCACGCCGTACCGTGGCGATGTGGAGCAGCGCACCATCGGCCTGCGCCTGAACATCCCGATCTACAGCGGCGGCCTGACCAGCTCGCAAGTGCGTGAGTCCTACTCGCGCCTGGGCCAGACCGAGCAGCAACGCGAAGGCCTGCGCCGCCAGGTGGTGGAAAACACGCGCAACCTGCACCGCGCGGTGAATACCGATGTGGAACAGGTGCAGGCGCGCCGCCAGTCGATCATCTCCAACCAGAGCGCGGTGGAAGCCACGGAAATCGGTTACCAGGTGGGCACCCGCAACATCGTCGATGTGCTGGATTCACAGCGCCAGCTGTATTCGTCGGTGCGCAACTACAACAACAGCCGCTACGACTACATCCTCGACAACCTGCGCCTGAAGCAGGCGGCGGGCACCTTGAACCCCGGGGATCTGCAGGACCTGGCGCGCTACCTCAAGGCTGACTACAACCCCGATCGCGACTTCCTGCCACCGGACCTGGCCAAGGCCGCCGCGGAACAGCTCAAGGCCCGCCCTGGCTATTAAGCACACCGCATAACCCATGCAGGCGCTGGCTTGGCTGCGCCTGCATTTGAGTTGTGTGGTCAGTGGTTCAGGAGTTTGCCCAAGCCATCCAGCAAGCGCTGCAGCGCGCCCTGGTTGGCCTGCATCACCTTGAGTCCCGCCTGCGCCATCTTGCGGGCATCCTGCGGCAGCTCGAAAAACTGGCGCACGGCTTCGGCCAGGCCTTCGGCGTCATCCACCTCTCGCAACGCCCCGGCTTCGCGCATCATTGCGGTGATTTCGAGGAAGTTGAACACATGTGGCCCCATGATCACCGGCTTGGCCAATGCCGCCGGCTCCAGCGGGTTGTGTCCACCGGTCGCGACCAGGCTGCCGCCGACAAAGGCGCTGTCGGCCAGGGCATAGAGGAACAACAACTCACCCATGGTATCGCCAAGCAATACCGAGGTTTGCGCGGTCACCGGCGCGCCGCTGGAACGGCGCACCGTGACGAAACCCTGCTGCTCACACAGCTCGAACATCGGTCCGAAGCGCTCCTGATGGCGTGGCACCAGGATCAACAGCGCATTCGGATAGCTGTCGAGCAACTGGCGATGGGCAGCCAGCACCACTTCATCTTCGCCTTCATGGGTGCTGGCCGCGATCCACACCGGACGCTCGCTGGCGCCCCATTGCTCGCGCAGCGCAGCAGCACGCAGCGGCAGCTGGGGGTCGATGGTCAGGTCGAACTTGATCGAGCCGGTGACTTCGACGGTGTCCGCCCGCGCGCCGAGGCTCAGGAAACGCTGGGCCTCGGTCTCGGTCTGCACCGCAAACAAGCTCATTTGCGACAGCATCGGCGCCGTCAGCTTGGCGAATTTTGCATAGCCCTTGGCCGAACGTGCCGACAACCGTGCATTGGCCAACGCCACCGGGATCCCGCGCTGGGCGCAGGCATGAATATGATTGGGCCACAGCTCGGTTTCCATGATCACCGCCAGCTTCGGCTGCACCCGGTCAAGGAAACGCTTGGCCGCGCACGGCAAGTCATAGGGCAGGTAGCAGTGCTGCACGCGCGGCTCATTGGCGAACAGCGCCTGGATACGCTCGGAACCGGTCGGCGTCATGCAGGTGACTGTGATCGGCAGGGTCGGATAACGCGCCAGCAGCCCGCGCACCATCGGCGCGGCGGCAATACTTTCGCCCACCGACACGGCATGCACCCAGATTCCGCCCGGCTGCAGCACCGGCAAGCCATAGGAAAACCGCTCGCCGATGCGCTTGGCATAGGCAGGCGCCTTGCGCGCACGCAGCCACAGACGTAAAGCCACCAATGGCAGCGCCAGGTAAAACAGACAGCTGTAGAGAGTTCTATTCATGGCGGCGGAGTTTATCGGCTTTTTCAGTCGATCGCCTGCAAGCGCTCGGCAAAACGTTCGGCAAGGAAGCGCGCGGCGGGCCCGAGGTGCTCATCGCGACGCCAGACCAGCTCCACCACCAGCGCCGGCGGCGTCCATTCGCTGTGCAGTTCCACCATCTGCTGCTGATAGGTCGGGTATTGCACGATATGTCGGGGCAGCCAGGCCCAGCCCAGGCCACTCATCAGCCACTCGGCCAATACGTAGAAGCTGTCGGCGCGCCACACCAGCGGGCTGGCGGCTTCGCTGCCGGGGTAGACGCTGGTCTGGGTCGACATCAGCAACTGACGAAACTGCGCCAGGCGCTGGCATGTCACATAGTTTTCCGCGGCCAGCGGGTGGTTCACGCCGCACACGGTGACCATTTCCACACTGCCGACCACGCGCCGCTCCAGCGCCTCGGGGATCTGGTCGTGATAGAACAACAGGCCCAGGTCGGCCTTGCGCTCCACCAACTTGCGCGCCACATCGCCCTGGGCGGCGCTGGACAATTGCACCTCCAGCAGCGGGTACTGCCCCGCCAGCGCCTCGAGGCTATCGAGTATCGGCTGAAACAACATGGCTTCGTCCTGGGCCAGGCGCAGGCAGGCTTCTTCGCCACGGGTCAACGACAGCGCACGGCCGTTGAGCCGCTCACACTGGCGCAAGACTTCACGCGCTTCCTCCAGCAACACACTGCCCGCCTCGGTCAGGCGTGGCTGACGGCCACTGCTACGCTCAAACAGGCTCAGGCCCAGGTCCGCCTCCAGCAAGGCAATCGCATTGCTCACCGCCGATTGCGCCTTGCGCTGGTCGCGCGCCACGGCCGAAAACGAACGCTGTTCGGCGACACTGACAAACAGGCGCATCTGCTCCAGATTCCACTGCACGCTCATGGCTCAACCCATCTTTATTTCGGATAGGTAATGACTTTACCCCATCTGCCAGGCGTCTAGAATGCCAGCACTGTAGAAGCCGGACTTCTACACATCAGAACTCATCTCCGAGGAATACCCCATGAATGCCGCCTACCTCTACCTGGCTATTGCCATCTGCTCGGAAGTGATCGCGACCGTCTCCATGAAAGCCGTCAAGGGTTGGAGCACCCCCCTGCCGCTGGCACTGGTGATCGTCGGCTACGGCATCGCATTCTGGATGCTGACCCTGGTGGTGCGCACCGTACCGGTAGGCGTGGCGTATGCGGTGTGGGCCGGCATGGGCATCGTGATGGTCAGTGTCGCGGCGCTGTTTATCTACGGGCAGAAGCTCGACGTTCCAGCCATGCTGGGGATGGGCCTGATTGTGCTGGGCGTGGTGGTGATTCAGCTGTTCTCGAAAACCGCCGGGCACTGACACCCATCATCGCCGCATTTCGATCCCTGTATACTGCGCCTCTTGTCTTGAACACTGAGGTCGCCCATGCCATCCGTTATTTCCACCGACGTGCTGATTGTCGGCGCCGGAGTTGCCGGCCTCTGGCTGAATGCGCGCCTGCGCCGCCAGGGGTTTTCCACGGTGCTGGTGGAAAGCGCCACCTTGGGTGGCGGACAAAGCGTGAAGTCCCAGGGAATCATCCACGGCGGGGCTAAATACGCCCTGCACGGCGCCCTCACCGGCGCATCCGAAGCGATTGCCGATATGCCGCGCCGCTGGCGCGAGGCCTTGGCCGGCAGCGGTGAGCTGGACCTGTCCGGCGTGCGCCTGCTGTCCGAAGCGCATTATCTGTGGTCCCCCGGCACGATCGCCGGCAACCTCACCAGCTTCTTCGCCAGCAAGGCCGTGCGCGGCCGTGTCGACCAGGTCAAGGGTGATGAGCTGCCGCCGGCCCTGCAGGACCGCCGCTTCAAGGGCAAGGTCTATCGCCTGGCCGAGCTGGTCATCGACGTCCCGAGCCTGATCGAACGCCTGGCGCAACTGGCCGGTGACGGCTTGCTCGCCGGGCAACACATCGAGCCATTGCTGGAAGGCGACACCCTGGTGGGCCTGAAGGTCGATGGCCGCGAGATCCGCGCCCAGCGCATCGTGCTGAGCGCAGGCAAAGGCACCGCCGACCTGCTGGCCGCCCTGGGCCTGAGCCAACCGGCCATGCAAACACGTCCGCTGCACATGATCATCGCCAAAGGCCCCGGCTTGAAGCCGCTGTATGCCCACTGCCTGGGCGGCGGCACCAAGCCGCGCATCACTGTCACCACTCACCCCGCTGTCGACGGCAACTGGGTGTGGTACATGGGCGGCGATATTGCCGAAGCCGATGGAGTGGCGCGCACACCTGAAGAGCAGATCGCCACTGCGCAAAAAGAACTCGCGCAATTGCTGCCATGGATCGACATGCACCAGACCCGCTGGGCGACCCTGCGTGTCGACCGTGCCGAGCCGCTGCAATCAGGCCTCACACGCCCCGACAATGCCTTCGTCGCCGAACAGGGCCGCCTGCTGGTGGGCTGGCCGACCAAGCTGGCGCTGGCGCCGGACTTCGCCGATCGGGTGATCAACAGCCTCGAACGCGACGGCATCCACCCAAGCGCCTCCGAACCCCTGCCTGAGCTGCCTAAACCCGCCATCGGCGTACCCGCCTGGGAGCAACTGTTGCCATGAGCCTGCCGACCCTGCACGACCTGCATCGCCCTCTGGGCAGCACCGGCCTGTTGGTTTCGCCACTGGGCCTGGGCACCGTCAAGCTCGGCCGCGATCAAGGGGTGAAGTACCCCAGCGGGTTCACGATTCCCGATGATGACGCAGCGCGGATGCTGCTGCGCCAGGCCCGCCAGCTGGGCATCAACCTCATCGATACCGCGCCGGCCTACGGACGCAGCGAAGAACGCCTGGGTCCGCTGCTGCGCGGCCAGCGCAAGGACTGGGTGATCGTCAGCAAGGTCGGTGAAGAGTTTGCCGAGGGCGTGTCCCATCACGACTTCAGCGCCGCCCATACCCGGATGTCGATCGAGCGCAGCTTGAAAAGACTTGAAACGGATTTTATCGACCTGGTGCTGGTGCATTCCGACGGCAATGACCTGCATATCCTCAATGACTGCGAGGTCTACCAGACCCTGGCGGCGTTGAAAAAAGAAGGCAAGATCCGCGGTTTCGGGTTCTCCGGCAAAACCGTCGAAGGCGGCGTAAAGGCTCTGGAACAAGGTGACTGCGCGATGGTCACCTACAATCTGAACGAACAGGCCGAGAAAGCCGTCATTGATTATGCGGCGGCCCATGGCAAAGGCATCCTGGTGAAAAAAGCCCTGGCCAGCGGCCACGTGTGCCTGGAACCTGGAGTGGATCCAATTCGGGCGAGTTTCACGTTGTTGTTTGCGCAAACGGGCGTCGCCAGTGCTATTGTCGGGACCATCAATCCGCTGCACCTGGCCCATAACGTGGCGACCGCTGCCCAAGTCATTCGTCAACTCTGATGCCGCCGACGCGGCCGACCCCGTCGCAAGAAGGAGCCGACATGCCGCGAACGCTCATAAGAAAAAACCCCAGCAACTTCAAAACACTGCCGCTGCACGTCGAAGCCACACCCGAAGGCCTGAGCTACCAGAGCGTGGGCATGCCGCTCAACTTTGCCCAGACCCTGCAACGCCGCAAGCCGGTAGACGTTCCGGACGCCGAGCGTTTCGCCCTTGAGCTGGCCAACCTCGGCGTGTCGGTGCGCCTGACCCTGCACTGGCAAAACAAGGATTACTGGGTGCTGGTGCGCCAGCGCCGCCAGGACCGGGGCGACGTAGTGCTCAAGCTGATCTCCGGCTATGTCCCCGCCCATGAACTGAACCTGCCGCTGCACACCGCCATCCAGGAAATTGCCGAAGAGTGCCTGCTGGAAACGCCCGAAGGCTGGCTCAGCGGGCGCTTCAACGACACCTGGCTGCCGGCGCCCTATTCTGCCGCGCTGCATTATCGCGAGGCGCTGCCGTTTCGCTTGAGCCCCCTGTCCGGCGCCGCGCGCCCGGTGCGGTGCGCGACAACCCAACTGATCGAGCGCCCACGGGCCTATGTGCACTTGCCGACCGCGTCGCTGCAGTTGATTTACGACTTGCGCCTGGAAGTGCCCAAAGAGGCCAAGTCCCTGAGCCTGTTCCATGTGGATGAGCGCCTCGAAGGCGACCAACTGGTGGCACGCCTGGACCGCCAGCGCCCGGATTTGTACCTGATGCCTTTAAAGGACGGCCAGCCGCTCGCCGAGCTGTACACCGTCAAGAAAGATCAGCTGTATCCCGCCAGCACCCGTGGTTTGTACCTGGCCGAAAGCTTCGCCCAGCAGGAAGGCTGGCTGGTGCGCGAGGAACGGATTCGCTGGAAGGATTGGCTCAGGCAGCAGGGCCTGGCGGAGCCGGAGAAGGAGTCGAAATTGAAGCGCCTGGCACGGCGCGTGCTGCGCAAGATCGTGCCAAAGAAAAAAGCCAAGGGCTAACGCAAACCCAATGTAGGCGCCGGCTTGCCTGCGATGGCATCACCTCGGTGCACATGATGCCCCCAGGCGCCCGCATCGCCGGCAAGCCAGCGCTCACATTGATTGCATTCAGCCGTGGAGCAAGCGCTCCAACCCAACCTTCAACGGGGTCGGCTCGGGCAGTTTGAAACTGGCCAGCAAGCGCTGGTTATTTGCCCGCGAATGCCGAATGTCGCCTGATCGCGCCGGCCCGTAAGTCACGACAGGCAGCTTGCCCACCGCTTCTTCCAGCGCCTGCAGCACTTGCTTGAGGGTGGTGGTGCGATTCCAGCCCACGTTGATCGCACCCAAGGGCGCGCCCGGGGCTTCGATGGCCTGCACCAGCACGTCCACCAGGTCTTCCACGTACATGAAATCGCGGGTTTGCTCGCCATCGCCGAACACGGCAATCGGCAAGCCCTGCTGGACACGCTCGCTGAAGATACTGATGACGCCGGAATACGGCGACGATGGGTCCTGGCGCGGCCCGAAGATATTGAAGAAGCGAAAAATCACCGGCTCCAGGCCATGCTGGCGACGGTAGAAGTCAAAGTAATGCTCGCCGGCCAACTTGTCGGACGCGTAGGGCGTCAACGGCGCCTTGGTGGTCTCTTCGTCGATCGAAGCACCCTCGCCGTTGTTGCCATACACCGCCGCGCTGGAAGCGAAGACCACACGCTTCACGCCCGCCTGGCGCATCGCTTCGCAGACATTCAGGCTGCCGACAAAATTGCTCTGGTGCGTGCTCACCGGGTCATCCACCGAAGCCTGCACCGACGCTACCGCGGCCAGGTGCACCACCGCCGTGGTGCCGATGGCGGCACGCGCCACCAGCGCAGCATCGGCGACGTCGCCTTCCAGCAGCTCGACGCGCGGGTTGTCCAGCGGCAGGTTGCTGCGCTTGCCGGTGGACAGGTCATCCAGCACCCGCACTGCATAGCCTTTGGCAAGCAGCGCATCGACCAGATGGGAGCCAATGAAACCGGCGCCGCCGGTGATCAGGACCCGCTTATCAGCGTTACTCATTGTTGCGGATCTTCTCGACAATGGCCGTGGTCGAGCTGTTCTCGACCAAGCCAAGCACTTTGACCTTGCCGCCGTAGGCACTGACGATATCGGCGCCCACAACCTGGTCGACGGAGTAATCGCCGCCCTTGACCAGCACGTCCGGCTTGACCTGGGCCAGCAGGTTTTCCGGGGTGCCTTCAGGGAAGCTGATCACCCAGTCCACCGCACCCAGGCCGGCCAATACCGCCATGCGTCGGTCAACACTGTTGATCGGGCGGCCCGGGCCCTTGAGGCGGCTGACCGACGCGTCATCGTTGACCGCGACAATCAGGCGATCACCCTGGGCGCGAGCCTGCTCCAGGTAGGTCACATGACCAGCGTGGAGGATGTCGAAGCAACCGTTGGTGAACACAATGCTTTCGTTGTGGGCACGTGCATCGTCAATCGCCAGCAGCAATTGCTCGATGGTCAGCACGCCACGTTCGGAGCCTTCGGAACGCTGGATCGCGCGGCGCAGTTCGGGCGCGCTGATGGCAGCCGTACCCAGCTTGCCGACCACGATGCCCGCCGCCAGGTTGGCAAGTGCCACCGCGTGGGGCAGCTCTTCGCCGGCGGCGATGGAGGCGGCCAGGGTGGAAATCACGGTGTCACCGGCGCCGGTGACGTCGAACACTTCACGGGCCCGCGCCGGCAGGTGCATCGCCGGGTGGCCAGGACGCAGCAAGGTCATGCCGTGCTCGCCACGGGTCACCAGCAAGGCGCCGAGGTCGAGATCAGCCATCAGCGCCGCGCCCTTGGTCACGAGGTCGTGCTCATCGACGCAACCGCCGACGATGGCTTCGAACTCGCTGAGGTTCGGCGTGATCAGGCTGGCTCCGCGATAAATCGAGAAGTCCTTGCCCTTGGGATCAGCCAGTACCGGGATATTGCGCGCCTTGGCGGCCTGGATCAGCATCTGGTGGTTCTTCAACGCACCTTTGCCGTAGTCGGACAACACCAGCACCTTGATGCCTTCGAGCAATTCGTCGACCTGGCCACTCAAGGCCAGGGCGTCGGTGGCGAAGGGTTCTTCGAAATCGATACGCAGCAATTGCTGGTGCCGGCTCATGACCCGCAGCTTGACGATGGTCGGCTGGTGGGCAATTCGCTGGAACTGCGCACGCACGCCGGCACCGCGCAGGCTGTTGGCCAGGCTGTCGGCGGCTTCGTCGTCGCCGGTCACACCCACCAGGGAGGCCGGGGCGCCGAGCGCGGCAATGTTAAGGGCAACGTTGGCAGCGCCACCCGGGCGGTCTTCGATTTGCTCGACCTTGACTACCGGTACCGGCGCCTCAGGGGAAATCCGTGAGGTACCGCCATGCCAGTAACGGTCGAGCATGACATCGCCGACCACCAAGACAGGGGCTTGATCGAATCGCGGCATGGACAACTTCATGGAGCAACCCACATACAAAATGAACAGGGGCGCGATATTAGCACAGGGTGAGCGCCGCCTAGTTCGAGAGCTTTATCGGCAATGCATCATGCGCGAAAACTGATCATTTTTTGAACAAGGCCGCGAGAACCTGCTCCACGGCGTCAGCCAACTCGACCTCATCGGTATTGATTTCGCAGTCGGCAGCCCGCGGCGCTTCATAGGGGCTGTCCAGGCCGGTGAACGCCTTGATCCGCCCTTCCAGCGCCGCGCGGTAGAGGCCCTTGGGATCGCGCCGCGCGCACACAGCGAATGGCGTGCTGATATACACCTCAAAAAACTGCCCCGGCCCGAACAGTGCCTTGGCAGCGGCCCGGTCGGCGCTGAACGGCGAAATCGCCGAGACGATCACGATCAACCCCGCGTCCACCATCAACCGCGCCACTTCACCAATGCGCCGGATGTTTTCCTTGCGGGCCGCATCACTCATGCCCAGGTCGTTGCACAGGCCGGTGCGCAAATTATCGCCATCGAGCACAAAGGTGTGTCGCCCCTGCTCGTTGAGCTGGACCTCCAGAGCATTCGCCAGGGTCGACTTGCCCGAGCCGGACAACCCGGTCAGCCATACGCAACAAGGCTGCTGGTGCTTGAGCGCCGCCCGTGCGGCCACCGACAGCGACAAGGCAAAGGGGCGGATCGATGCAGAACCATGGGACAGCGACTGGCTATTCATAACCCAGGACCTCGTAATCACGTTGATAGGCGCGCCGGACCAGGCGGCGCGTGCGCAAGGAACAGAACTCCCTGACCGGCTCGCTGCGCCGCCCGAGTGAAACATTCAGATGGGGCAGCGAGGTCGCCACGCCGAGGTGTTCGCACAGGTGCTGGAAGTCTTGCTCCAGTGACTCCTGGCGCCCGAGAAAGTCCATCGCCATTTGCCCCATGTGATCGACCAGGAAGTCGGTCTGGGGCGCGAAATGCAGTTGGCGACGCAGGTTGTCCGGGTGCAGCCAGCCGGCAATGAAATGGTCGAAGTCGCGGTAGCTGGACACCAGCGCCTGGGCCTGCAGATCACGCGCGCCCATGTGATTGCTGCGCAAATAGGTATAGGCCGAGTAGGCGCGCTCCAATGGGTCACGCACGAAGGCGAACTTGAAACTGCGCTCGCAGTGCTCGGGAAATTGCTGCTGGTACCAGTAATACGGCAAATGCCCCGGCCAGCGCCCATCCAGCAGCGCCGAACAGACGCTGCTGCCGGCGCATTTGGGCACGTGGATAAACACGCAGTTGTGTCGCTCGAAGGCAGGGGGAAGGACGGTCACCGCCGACAGGGATTTGTTCACTGCCTGGCGATCCACCACCGACAAACGCCCCAGCAGAAACGCCCGCTGGGGCTTGGGAAGCAGTTTCCACAACAGACGTTGCAACATTCCATTACCCACGCAAGAAGGTTAGCCCTCTCGTTCGTCATTCGAATCGAGAAGGCCAACATAACAAACGATAGGCAGCGAATTATTTGGCTTTGGTCAAGCGTGTATGGGGCTTGATACAAAAAACGGGGCGCATTGCGCGCCCCGGAGGGTCAGGTGATGTTCGCCGTCGCCGGCTCGTCCAGGCCCATGGCGTGCAGGCGCGAGTAATAGCCGCCCATGGCCAGCAGTTCGAGATGCGTACCACGCTCGACAATTTCACCGTGGTCCATCACCAGAATCAGGTCGGCTTTTTCGATGGTGGACAAGCGGTGCGCGATGACCAGGGTGGTGCGGCCTTTCATGACCTTGTCCAGCGCCGCCTGGATATGGCGCTCCGACTCGGTATCCAGCGCCGATGTCGCTTCATCCAGAATCAGCAACGGGGCGTTTTTCAGCAGGGCCCGAGCGATTGCCAGGCGTTGACGCTGGCCACCGGAAAGCAACACGCCGTTTTCCCCGACTTCGGTGTCCAGGCCTTTTGGCAGCTCGGAGATGAAGTCCATGGCGTAGGCATCCGCCGCTGCTTTTTCAATGTCTTCGCGCGGCGCATCCGCCAGGTCGCCGTAGGCAATGTTATTGGCCACGGTGTCGTTGAACAGCGTGACGTGCTGGGTCACCTGGGCAACATGTCGGCGCAGGTTGCGCAGGCGGTAATCTTCGATCTCCACCTCGTCCAGCAGGATCTCGCCGGTCTCGTGATGGTAGAAGCGCGGGATCAGGCTCGCCAGGGTCGACTTGCCACTGCCCGAGCGCCCGACCAGTGCAATCATCTGCCCCGGCGCGGCACTGAAGCTGATGTTCTTCAGCACTTCGCGATCGGTACCGGGGTACGTGAAGCTCAGGTTGCGCACGTCCAGTCGACCGCTGACGCGGTCACGCTCGACGGTGCCGCTGTCGACTTCAGGCACTTCATCCAGTTGCTCGAAGATGCTCTCGGCACCTGCCACGCCCTTCTGGATCGTCGAGCTGACTTCCGACAGCTGGCGGATCGGCTTGGGCAGCAGGCCCGCGGCGGTAATGTAGGCCACCAGGTCACCTGCCGTGGCGTCACCGCGCAGCAACAGGACCAGGAACATCAGCGCGGCCATGGCGGTGTAGATCACCAATTGCAGCATCGGCGTATAGACCGCGCCGGTCTTGTTCATGCGCAGTTGCTTGTCGGTGTTGCCCTGGCTGGCGGCGGCAAAGCGGCGCTCCTCGTAGCTTTCGCCACCGAAGCTGCGCACCACGCGGTAGCCCTGGATGGTTTCGGAGGCCACGTGCGTCACGTCGCCCATCGCCACCTGGATCTTCTTGCTCTGCTTGCGGAATTTCTTGCTGGTGCTGCCGACCATGACGGCAATCAGCGGCAGGATCGCCAGCATCACCAGGGTCAGCTTCCAGTTCATCCACAGCAGGTAACCGAACAGGAACACCACCGTCAGGCCTTCGCGGATCACGACTTTGATCGCATCCGTGGCAGCCCCGGTGACCATGGTCACGTTGAAGGTGATCCGGGAAATCAGGTGCCCGGAGTTGTGCGTGTCGAAATAACGGTTGGGCAGCACCAGCAGCTTGTTGAACAGCTGGACGCGCAAGTCATGCACCAGCCCCAGGGAAACCTTGGCCAGGTAGTAGTTGCCCAGGAACGAGCCGAGGCCCTGCCACGCCGCGATCAGAATGATCAGCAGCGGCACGGCCATCAGCAGCTTCAAGTCCTTGAACAACGGGATCTTGGGCAGGAACACCACGTCGGGGTTGCTCAGGCCATCCACGAAGTACTTGAGGATCCCGGCGAGCATGGGCTGGGTGGACGCAAAGATCACGAAGCCCACGATACTCAGCAGGAACATGCCCAGGTACGGTTTCACATAGCCCAGCAGCCTGAAATAAATTTTCAGGCTGGATTCCTGGTCCGCTTTGGGCGGTGCGTCACTCATGTGTCGAGCTCACTGATTGGGTAGGACGCGAACTTTATCACAAGCGTCGGGTTTGGCCCGAGCCCAGACCAATACACTGGCCAGCGCAATCGGCAGCCACGAGATGAACCACTCGGCGCGGGGCGTGCCCGTCAGGCTCGCAGCATCGAACTGCATGGCCAGGAACGAAAACACCCACATGCCGATGATGCCCTTGCCGTAGAGCGTGTCGCGGGCCTTCCAGGCTTGCCACAACACGCCGAACCACAGCCCGCACCAGAGCAGCAGGCCCGGCAGGCCCAGTTCGATGGTGACATGCGTGAACAGGTTGTGGGCGTGATCGAAATAGAGGTTATCGGCAAATACCTTGTAGTCCCCACCCAGGCCCAGGCCGGTCCACGGATGCTCGCCGATCATGTGCAAAGAGGCCATGAAGATCTGCGGCCGATAGGAAACACCACGGGCCAGCATCAGCGACTCCATGGCGAAGAACACCGCCACCGCCGCCACGACCGCAGCGATAGCAATCACGGTGCTACGTCGGTCACGGCACCAGGCCGGCATGGCGACCACGGTCAGCAACAGCGCCAATGCCGCGCCACGGCTCTGGCTCAACACCACGAAGAGCCCCAGCAATCCGATGGACAGCACCCACGCCACTTGCATCCAGCGGCCACGCGGCAGCCAATGCAGCAACCAGATCGCCGCCAGGCCGATCACGTAGGCGCCCAGGATCGGGTGAGCCAATTGCCCCAGCCCTTCGAGGCGGGCAGACCAGGCGTTATGCTCGACCCCATAAAACTTGATGATCGCCACCAGCGACGACAGCGCCAGCCCGAAACCGCCCCACTGCATCACGCGAATGATGCGATCGCTCTGACCACAGGCCAGCACCGGGAAAAACAGCAGGAACACGCCGATATACAGCAGGCGCTTGGCCTCGCGCGAAGGGTCCTCGGCATTGGTCCACGTCAGGCTGATCGCACCCCAGATGGCCAGCGCCGCGATCATCAGGCACATCCAGCGCTGCTCGCGCCAGACCTCCTTGAGACGCTCACGCGCCGACCAGGCGAACACCATGGCCGGCAACCAGAGAAACAGCGTCAATCCTTGTTGGTAAATCTTGTTGGTTGGCGCAAAGGCAATCGCCAGCAGAAACCAAAGCAACCCGAAAATCATCCATACCTGCGCCCAACGACTTGCCTGCATCACCCGCTCCTGAATACGTTCAACCTGCCAACCCGGCATGGTTAAAACCCAAAACTTTCGGCATTATTACCGATCACTGTGCCCGCGACTCCCCACAAGGCTTTCCAACGATGCAATGTTCAAGGCTTGCCCAAGCCGATTTAAACACGATGATTGAAGGCGCCAGAGTCCTGGAGAAGGACAGCTACGGGCCCAAAGTCTACCTGCTGCCTGACGGAAATATCCTTAAACTGTTTCGTCGTAAACGCCTGTTTTCATCCGCACTGTTTCGGCCGTACTCCAAGCGTTTTATCGACAACGTGGCGCAATTGCAGCAGCGCGGCATCCCGACCTTGAACGTGCTGGCGTACTTCCAACTGGCCGCGCCCGGCATGACTGCCGTGCTGTATCGCCCGTTGCCGGGGGAAACACTGCGGCAGATTTCCAATAAAGAAGGTTTTGACTGGCAATCGAATCTCGATCCGCTGGTGGCACTGATCCGCCGCCTGCACGCTGCCGGCATCTACTTCCGCTCCCTGCACCTGGGCAATATCGTGGTGACGCCGGAGAATGAAATGGGGCTTATCGACGTAGCCGACATGCGCTTCTTGCGCGCCCCGCTGAACCCGGAACTCGCGCGACGCAACTTGCAGCACTTCGCGCGCTATATTGCACGCGAGAAGCTGAACGATTGCTTTCCAATGCATGCACTGGAGCAAGCGCTGCTAGCGGCATGAGAACAGCCGCTGGGAGGTTTCACTGAAGTCTTTCCAGGCTTGCTCCGGCGCCAGCGCCTGCGACTGAGCCTCGACCACCGCCGTGGCAGAGGCCGCGAATGCCCGCGCCATCAGGCCGGCCCAGGCCTCTGCATCTTCCGAAGGTGCATACCAGCCGGCATCTGCCAACTGCTCGCGGAACACCGCCAGCTCACTGGTCAACACCGGCACACCGGCCATCACAGCCTCTTGCAGGATCAACCCGAGGCCTTCCTGGGTGGAGGGAATAGCCACCCAGTCGAACGCACGGTAAAGCGTCGCCGCGTCAGACAGATGCCCTGGCAGTGACACTTTGCCCTGCAAGCCAAGCTGCTCGATACGGGCTTCAAGGGCAGGCCGGGCCGGGCCCTCGCCGAGGATCACCAGGCGCGCGCCAGGCTGCTTGGCCGACACGTTGGCAAATGCCTCCAGCAAACAGCCAAAGCCTTTGCCGTCCACCAGCCGGCCTACCGCACCCAGCACCGGCGCGTCTTCCAACGGCAGGCTCAGGCGCGACCGCGCCTCTTCCCGGGAAAGCGCGGCTGCGCGGAAAGCAACCGGGTCGAAAGCACTGCGCAGCACCGCCACCGGCCGTTGCAGGTAGCGTTCAAGCGAGTCCGCCAGGGTTTGCGACACCGCCGCCAGCGTCAATTGCACGGCCGGGAATTGCTCGAACAGTTGCTGGTCAGCCCGCCGCAGGCGCGTGGCGCCATGAAACACCACGACTGCACGCACCTGCGGCAGACGCTTGAGCACAGGCAACATCACCCGGGCCACGCCGATCCCATCCAGCAGCACCACCTCTACCCCGTCGGGCAGGGCCTTCTCAAAGCGCGCGCGCATCCAGGGCATCATGAGCTTCCACACATGCCGCCCCTTGAGCCGGGCGGAGGAAAGCTTCCACTCGCGGGCCGGCTCACCGCCTTCTGCACTGCCTTGAAGCAGCCAGGTGTCAATCGGTGCGCGGCTGAGCGCGTGCGACAATATCTGTTGATGAACCTTCTGCACCGAGGCAAATGCAGAGCCACCGGCCCACATGATGTTGAGGATACTCATCGAAAAAAATGACCTTCTGCGGCGTAGTGGTGGCTTGTTGCACTTAACTATTGATCAACCAACCGATACCGACACCCAGTATCAGCATGAGAGCCAGCTTGATCCGCTCTCGCCGCTTGCGCTTCGCCTTGGTCAAGCGCTCTCCCGCCGTTGCCACGTGCAAACCGAAACCGGTGTGCAGGACCGCATCGCCCTCGAGGGTAACCGCCGGCAGATTCAATTCTGCATAACGCCTGGAAAGCCCCTTCTCGCCTTCGAACCCTGCAAAGGGTGCGCACAACTGGTACTCCTTGAGTCGACGCAAGCCCGGGTTAAGCGAAAACCCTTGCCACTCGGGCTTATCGGACAGCAAGGGATAACACGGTACCCCGCCAATCACTTCGCGCGCCCCCAGGTGGATATAGGGGCTGTGCACCTGCAAATCGTAAACATAGTTGCGCAACCAGACTTGAAGAATATCCGGGCGCTGCTCCAGTACCACCTTGGAATCCTCGACAAACCCAGGTCGATAAAACGCCCAATCATCCTCGCAATGGAATATATAGGGGGTCTTGACCGACGCGTAGGCCAGGTCGATGGATGCCAACTGCCCAAGCTTCGGGCGATTGATCAAGAAGGTGCAATGTCCGCGCCAATGTTCGGGAATCGCCTGGCGTACGGCTTCGTCACCGGAGTCTTCGGTGATGAAGACTTCGCGTATTGCCGCCGTATTGAACAGATCGAAGCTCTCGAGTGTGCGCCTCAACAAATCGAAGCGACCACAACTGGTCACTACAAGCGTTATGTCGCTTTGATCGGAGAATTGCATTCAAGCCTCGATAATATCATATAGCCATCATCCGTGGCTATTTGGCCACTCTCAAACGCCCAACCTCAGACGCAACCTCTCCAGTAAGCTCAGCGGCGCACGTGGCCGCAGGGGTGGCTGGAGCACTTCGACAATGCGCTGGCCAATCCGGGCGAAACTGAACTGACTGACAGCCAGGTCCTGCCCGTTGCGCGCAATGTCTGCCGCCAGCTGCGGGTCGGCCCGCAAGACGGCGAGTTTTTCCTGCAACTGCGGGATGTCCTTGTAGAACACCACATTGACCATGTCCTTGAAACCAAGCGCCTGGTTTTCCTCAGCGCCCTGATCAAATGCCAGCAGTACGCAACCGCAGGCCATGGCCTCGAAATTCTTGATCATGTACTCGCCCATGCCGACGTCGGCACTGACGAAAAAACGAATCCGGTTGAGGGTCGCGCAGTATTCCTCACCAGATTTGGTGCGCGTCACCACCAAAGGTTCAACTCGCGCCAGTTCATCCAGCAATGCCTTGCGGCCGCTGTAGGCGACGCTGTTCGTACTGCCGACAAACGCCAGCTCGATGTCGCGTTCGCGCCCTTGCGCCTGCAACAGCGCCTGATCATAGCCCTTTGGCACGAACACGGCGTCAAAGCCTTCCGCGCGCAGGCGCTCAGTGACCATATGCCCGGAACTGATCACCCGCGCCCACGGCAGGCGGCGGTAGTGGGCGCTGAACTTGCCGGTATATTTGCAAGGAATGTAGTTCTGGTAGGCGTCGTGCTCAAGGATCACCAGGTTGGGGATCGTGCGGATAAACCCGGCCTGGCGGATTTCCTGCTTGAAGCGCAGGAAGAACACGATGCGATCGTAACGGGTCACATCGACTTCGCGGCGGAAATAACCACGCAGGTTGCGCTGCTCATCGCTGCTCAGCCAACGGATATCACACTCGCAGTGCTCGGCCACGCCCTCGTAAAGACGGTCGAGGATAGCGCGCTGCTCTTTCTGCACCAGAAACAAAACTTTCATGACTTTCCCTTTCACAAACGCCAGAACAACTCATGCCGTCGTACGGCCTTGCGGAAAAATTCGTTCTCACCATACGGCGACCGCGCACGGCCCGCCAACACACGTTGCAACCAGCGTCGCACCCGGCGCTTGAACGGCGGCGCGGGCTGCAGGTCATGCATCATGCCCAGTGCCATGGCCTTGTCGCGCTGCTGCGCCAGCGACAGCGACAGGCTGCACGGCCACAACTGCTGTGCGTCATCGAACAGCGGCGGCAGCGCAATCCCGGCACCCGCGCCACCCATGGGCCAGCGGTCGTTGTCGTGCAGATGATTGGCGTAGCCCAGCACGGTGGTCGGCTGCCACTCCAGGCCTTGCAGGGCCTCGAGCACCGCTTGCTGCGCACAGATGTGATCCGGGTGCGGGTCGAGGACAGGGTGAGGCAGCACAATCACTTGCGGACGTGCGGTCAACAACAACTGGCGCAGATCAGCCAGCAAATTATTCCAGGTCGGCAAGCCGTCCTGGTCCGCCGGCAGCGGGAACGCGTTGAACTGGCGAAACAGGCGGATATCTTCCAGCTCGGCCTCGCGCGAAGCGACAGGCTGATCGGGCGTGGCACGCATCGCCGGCAATTGCAGGCAGAAATAGCCCAACTGCACGCAATGCGCCTCTGGCACACCGGCCCAACGCGGCACGGCGATGCTGTCCCAGGCGCGCAAACGCCCCTTGATCCGTGCGGCTTCCGCCGGGTCCAGGCCCATCTGCTGATAGTGCTCGGCTTCGATTTCACCCGCCGTGAGGGTCACGATCCATGGGTTCTCGGCCTGGCTGTACAGCCCGAAGGCGGCCAGCTCGGCATCGTCGGCATGCGGCGCGATGACCATCACGCGTTGTGCCGAGTAGTCCGGCGTGGTCCAGGCCCAAAGGCGGGGCGCGCCCTGCAGCGTGCAAAAGCGCCCGCGCAGGCGCAGCTCACCGGCCATCAGGGCCGGGGCCAAACCACTCAGATTCAGATAACGCAGGCCATTCACACCGCGCTCGAAGGCTTGCCGGTCGACGCTGTCAGCGCCGCAAATCTCAATCGCCGGGTCGAGAAAACGCCCCAGCCAGCCGCTCTTGACCTTGATGGCCAACACCAGCGTCGCATCAGCTTCCAGCGGCCCATTCACTCGCAGCCGCCCCCCCTCGAAACTAACCCCCGCTACCTCGGCATCCGCCGAAAAACGGTACTGGTAATCTTCGTTGGGCGCATAGAACAAATGGTCGGCAAACCAGGCTTCATGAGCCGCCCAGGCCAGCACGCCCAGTACCAGCGGCAGCCACCAGGCGACGCCGACGCCGATCGCCACCAGCAGCACCAGGCCGATCAGCACGCCGATGCGTTTGTTGCGCCGATGGCGCTTGAGCAATTGCTGTTTGCGGCTCATACGGTCAGCACCGGCACGGGGTTGCACCAACGGTCCTTGTATTCCCGGTCGGCCCGCCCGAACGAAAACCGCAGCGGCTTGCCGGCTTCACGGGCGTGCTCCCAGGCACCCTGGGTGTTGAGGAAACTGAGCACACTGCCCGGGCTGAAAGCGCGGGTTTGCGGATCGACACCGCCGTTGACGTACTCCACGCTGATCCACTCGGGCGACTCGACCCGGTACACCAGCTGGACCGCAATTGGCGCGTCGTTGAGGAAAATCACCGAGCCGATCAGCCATTCGCGCAGCAGCTCGATCACCTCGGCCATGCGCTCGGCACCCGTGGCGACAAAGCCCCAGCGCCGCAGAAACAAATCGCAGTAGATCGCTGCCAGTTCCTGGCTGGAAAACTCGCTCACCGGCCGCACGACACCACCGGCCTCTTCCAGCAGGCGCAGCTCGCGGCGCTGGTTGTAGCGAAATTTCTTCGACAGTTCCTCGGGCGTGCGGGCCATGGCCAATTGCTCGGCCTGTGGCTTGAGCCCACTGAAGCGGCCTTCGTTCAGCGCCGACAGGTAGCGCGCGCGGTGGCGCAAGGGGGCCTGGGTGTCAGGCGCGGCAGGCAGGATCAGCTCGGCGTTGCCCAGGTCGAACAGGCCCTTTTTGCCGCGCTGCTTGAGCACGTCCTTGGACAAGGCCAGGTCGCGCCCCCAGGTGGCGATGCACGCCTGCAATTTGCCGCCCTGCTCCCAGGCCAAATAGCGCACCGGGATGTCAGCCAGGCCGGCCAGGCGTTCGATCACCTGCGGATGAGTGGCGACACTGCCGCCAAAACGCTGCCAGGCGTCGCTGTAGACGGGCGCGTCGACGACGGACCAGCCCCGCTCGCGCCAGCCTTGGAATCGATTGAGCATCAGGCCCCCGCGGTCAGTTCAATAACGTGCGGCAGTTGCCAGAAGGTAGCGCGTACCGCCTGATCCGAGAAACGCTCGCGCAGACGCTCCAGCATCATCTCGGCGCACTGCCGTTGCTGGTGTTGATCCATCGCCGCCAGGTGCCGCAGCCCCTGCGCGAGGTGTTCGGCATCGCCGAAGGGAAACAGGATCCCGACCCCCTCGACCACTTCCTTCGCCCCGCCACAGGCCGTGGCCAGCAACGGTACGCCGGCCGCCATGGCCTCCAGCAGTACCATCCCGAAGGGTTCGTGATCGGAGCTCAGTGCAAACACATCGAATGCGCGGAAATACCGGCGCGCATCCGGCACTTGGCCGAGGAACAGCACCTTGTCGGCAATCCCCAGTTCCCGGGCGAGTTCCTTGAGGTCTTGCTCCAGGCGCCCGCTGCCGAGGATCGCCAGGCGGCTCTCGACGGGCAAGTGCGCCAGTGCCAGGGCAAAGCCCTTGAGCAGCGTGGCCTGGTCCTTGTCCGGGTGCAGGCGACCGACATTGCCGATCACCCATTCGTCCGGCGACAACCCCAGCGCATCACGGGCCTCATGCACCGGCACCTGAATAGCCTGCAAGGCGTCGACATCGATACGGTTGTACAAGGTCTGGATACGTGCGGCAGGCCAGGCTGGCAGGCAGCGGCGCATGTCGTCACGCACGGCGTCGGACACCCCGAGCAGGCTCAGGCGCTTGCGGAAAAACCCGGCAAACAGCTTGCGGCTGCGACGCTGGTAGTCACCAAAGGCGTGATGCACGCCAATCACCGGCAGCCGCGTCGCCAGCAAGGCCACGTAGATCGGCTTGAAACGGTGGGCAATACAGAAACTGAAACTGCGCGAGGCGGCAATCTTGCGCAACTGCGCAATGGCCGCCAGCTTCAGGCCGCGCACGGCCTTGGAGCTGAACTCCATGAACAACACTTCATCGCTGGCACACCCGGCGGCCACCTCGGGGTCGGCGACCCCGGTGAGGAACACCGTGGTCACCTTGTAGCCAGAGCCTGCGAACAGACTGGCGTACTGCCGGGCGCAGTCCAGGAACGGCCCGTCATAGCCGTGGCAGAACTGCAGGACGTGGCGTTCAGCCGAGCGCGTCATAAGGGTCCACGCCGTCTTTGACGACCAGGATGTCTTCCATGATCAGGTACTGCAGGTCCGAGCCGAAGAACATGTTCAACGCGTCGGTCGGCGAGCAGATCATCGCTTCGCCACGACGGTTGAGCGAGGTGTTCAGCGATACGCCGTTACCGGTCAGCACTTCCAGCTCTTTCATCATGTCGTAGTAGCGCGGGTTGTACTCGCGCTTGAGCACCTGGGCGCGGGAGGTGCCATCTTCATGGACCACTTCGGGCACGCGGGTCTTCCACTCTTCCGCCACTTCAAAGGTGAAGGTCATGAACGGCGCAGGGTGATCGACCTTGATCATCTGCGGAGCCACGGTGTCGAGCATCGACGGGCAGAAAGGCCTCCAGCGCTCGCGGAACTTGATCTGGTGGTTGATGCGGTCCGCCACGCCGGTGGCGCTTGGGCAGCCGATGATCGAACGACCACCGAGGGCACGCGGGCCAAACTCCATGCGGCCCTGGAACCAGGCCACCGGGTTGCCGTCGACCATGATCTTGGCGATGCGCTGCGGCATGTTCTCGATCTTGCGCCAGTTCGGCTTGCTCTCGTGCCTGGCGCACGCGGCGATCACGTCTTCGTTGCTGTAGGACGGGCCGAGGTAGACGTGTTCCATCTTCTCCACCGGTACACCACGGGCGTGGGACACGTAGGCCGCCGCACCGACGGCAGTGCCGGCATCGCCCGACGCCGGCTGCACGAACAGCTCCTTGACGTCGTCACGGGCAATGATCTTCTGGTTCAGCTTGACGTTCAGCGCACAGCCGCCGGCGAAAGCCAGCTTGCCGGTGTCTTTGAGGATGTCGCCCAGGTAGTGGTCGATCATCTGCAGGGCCAGCTTCTCGAAGAGTGCCTGCATGCTGGCGGCGTAGTGGATGTACGGCTCGTCGGCGATGTCGCCTTCGCGCTTGGGACCCAGCCACTCGATCAGTTTCGGCGAGAAGTAGAAGCCCTTGCCTTTCTCTTTATAGCGACGCAGGCCGATGACGTTGGCGTAGTCGGTGTTGATCACCAACTCGCCGTTCTCGAAGGAGGCCAGGCGCGAGAAATCGTACTTGCTGGCGTCGCCATACGGCGCCATGCCCATGACCTTGAACTCGCCGTCGAGCATCTCGAAACCGAGGAACTCGGTGATCGCGCCGTACAGGCCGCCGAGGGAGTCCGGATCGTAGAATTCCTTGATCTTGTGGATCTTGCCGTTTTCGCCGTAGCCGAAGAAGGTGGTGGCGTACTCGCCCTTGCCGTCGATCCCGAGGATCGCGGTCTTCTCCTGGAAGCCCGAGCAGTGGTAGGCGCTGGAGGCGTGGGCCAGGTGGTGTTCAACCGGTTCGATCTTGATTTTCTTCGGATCGAAGCCCAGTTGCTCCAGGCACCAGACGATCTTGTTGCGATAGCGCTTGTAGCGACGGTTGCCCATCAGGATCGCGTCGAGCGCGCGGTCCGGTGCATACCAGTAACGCTTGGCATAGTGCCAGCGCGCCTCGCCGAACAGGCTGATCGGGGCGAACGGGATCGCCACCACATCAACGTCGGAAGGCTTGATGCCGGCCTGCTCCAGGCAGAACTTCGCCGATTCGTAGGGCATGCGGTTCTTTGCATGTTTGTCGCGTACGAAGCGCTCTTCTTCGGCGGCCGCGATCAGCTTGCCGTCGATATACAAGGCTGCGGAAGGATCATGGCTAAGGGCGCCGGACAGGCCAAGAATCGTCAATGCCACAGGGGTCTAGCCTCTTTTAGTCTGCATGCAGGCGGGTTGCGCCTGAAAAAAGTGTGCTTCCCACCTGGGCAGGAAACAGCTAAAGGGCGGGATTATAGCTCAAAAGCAGTGGGAAGCTGTTAGCGGCGAGCGGCAAGAGGCACTAGCGGAAGATCTCGATGCTGCCGTCCTTGTTCTGCCGGTAGATCGTATAGGGCAGCACCAACGTGTCCAGTACGCCGGAGGCGACGAAATCGATGGCGATGACCGGGAAGGCATTGCCGGCGGCGTCGGACACGCTTGGGTCCTTGAGGCTTTTTTCAGGCCTGGGCTCGCCATTGAGCGAACAAAATCCGTAGATCACCCCGCTGTAGATGCGCGGAACGTTCTCGCAGTGGCTGCGCGAATCCTTGAGGTTCTGGCTGGCCACGGCGTCCGGGCGGAACACGGTGTTGATCGTTCCGCAACCGGCCAGCGCCAGCACCGCTGCCAGGCACGCGACTATCGACGTACTCCTCACGTACAACTCCTTTTGACCCATCGGCCATTGTCATGGGCGGGGCTGACCACGCTAACATCGGGCCGTGTGTGAGCCCAGCGCCAACGCACCGACGGGTTCCGTAGGCCGATTCCTAAATGAAATAAATCGCCCGAGTCACTAAACTCGCGCCCTTTTGCGCGTTTACACCCTAAGCGCCACGGATTCCGGCTGAACCATGACCCCGCTCACTCGCTTCACCCTGTTGCTGCCCGGCCTGCTCGCCCTGTGTGACACCGCCCGTGCAGACGACACCGCCCTGATCCTCGATCCCAGCGTCGTCACCGGCTCACGCAGCGCCAGCCCGACGTTCGACCTGCCATACTCGGTGGACGGCATCAGCCGCGAGCAGATCAGCGACGGGCAATTGGGCATCAATGCCTCTGAAGCCCTGTCCCGCGTGCCAGGCCTGGTGGTGCAAAACCGCCAGAACTATGCGCAGGACCTGCAGATTTCTTCCCGCGGCTTCGGCGCGCGCTCGGCGTTCGGCGTGCGTGGCATCAAGCTGATTGCCGACGGCATTCCCGCCAGCACCCCGGACGGCCAGGGCCAGGCCGCAACCTTCAACCTCGACACCGCCGAACGCATCGAAGTGCTGCGCGGGCCTGCCGCCACGCTGTATGGCAGCAACGCCGGCGGCGTGATCCAGATGTTTTCCCGCGACGGTGAAGGCCCGCCGCGCATCGGCGCCGAAACCCTGGTGGGCAGCGACGGCCTGAACAAAAACCACTTGAGCGCCGAAGGCGCCGCCAATGGTGCGGGCTTCGTCCTCGACGCCTCGCGCATGGACACCAACGGCTATCGCGACCACAGCAGCGCGCGCCGCGACCAGACCTTCGCCAAGCTCAATTTCCAGCCCGATGACGACAGCAAGCTGGCGCTGATCTACAGCAGCCTGGAGCAGAACGGGACGCAGGACCCGCTGGGGCAGAAATGGCAGGCGTATAAGGCAGACCCTCGCTCGGTGGACCCCGCCGCGTTGCAGTACAACACGCGCAAAAGCATCGATCATCAGCAATTGGGGATGAATTACGAGCGCTACATCGGCGATGCGACGTTGCAAGTGAATGCGTATACGGGGCGCAGGAGTGTGATTCAGTACCTGTCGATCCCCAAAGGCACCCCGCCCAACGAACGCGGCGGCGGCGTGGTGCAATTCGACCGCAAGTTCTACGGCGGCAGCGTACGCTGGATGCAGCCCATCGACAGCGCGCCGGGTGAGCTGACGATTATCACCGGGCTGGACTTCGACCAGAGCGAAGACAGCCGCCACGGCTACCAGAACTACAGCGGCACCACCCTTGGCGTAAAGGGCCAGCTACGCCGCGATGAAATCGACACGGCGCGCAGCCTCGATCCCTACCTCCAGGCCAACTGGGCCCTCGACCGCTGGACCCTGCAAGCCGGCATCCGCCACAGCACCATGCAACTGGACGTCGACGATCAATTCCTGAGCAATGGCGACGCCAGCGGCAGCAAGACCTACCAGAAAAATACCCCGTCGATGAGCGTGATGTACGCGTTCACGCCCGAGTTGCACGGCTACGTCAGTGCAGGCAAAGGTTTCGAAACCCCGACCCAGGCCGAATTGGCCTACGCGCCAGGTAATGTCGAGGGCTTCAACTTCGGCCTGAAACCGTCCGAAAGCACCCAATATGAAGTGGGCCTGAAGGCCCAACTGAACGACACGCGGATCAACGCGGCGGTGTTCCAGATCACCACCGAGGACGAACTGGTCGTCGACCAGTCCCTGGGCGGGCGCACCAGCTACCAGAACGCCGGCCGCACCCTGCGGCGCGGTTTCGAACTGGGCATCGAGAGCCAGTTGGCCGACCACTGGAGCACCAGCCTCGCCTACACCCGCCTGCAAGCCACCTATGACAGCGACTTCATCGGCGGCGGCAAGCCGGTCGACAAAGGCAACTACCTCCCCGGCGTGCCGCAAACCACCCTGTTCGCCGAACTGAACTGGAAGCCACGGGACTGGGTCAGCACCGCCATCGAAGGCATGTACCGCAGCAAGGTCTACGTCGAAGACACCAACCAGCAACACGTCGCCCCCGGCTACAGCGTGTTCAACTGGCGCGCCCGTTTCGAGCAGAAAGTCGAGCACTGGACCTTCCACCAGACCCTACGCCTGGATAACCTGCTCGACCGCCAGTACGTCGGCTCGGTGATCGTCGGCGACGGCAACGGCCGCTACTACGAAGCAGCGCCCGGACGCTCCTGGTATGCGGGAGCCGGCGCGCAGTACCAGTTCTGATGCGGTTACCGAACTCAAGCAGCCTGCCGCTGCGCCAAAAGCGTTTGCACGCCTCTTTCAGCAAGCAATGCCCATGAAACGCATCGCGTCACGTGTGGAAAACGGCACCTACAAACCCCGCATCATCCGGGTCAAGGCTGAATAACCCCGGCTAGCTGCGCTCCAGCACACGGCGACTGGCAAAGCTGAAGGTCAGCACCACAAAAATCAGCACGCCGGTCGCCACCTGCTGCCAGTAGAAATTCCAGCCGATCAGCAGCAGGCCGTTGGCGATCACGTTGATAAACAGCACCCCCAGCAAGGTGCCGGGGATATTTGCCCGGCCCTGTCGGCTCAACGTGGTGCCGATGAACACCGCGCCAATCGCATTGAGCAAAAACGCATTGCCGGACAGCGGCACGTAGGCGCTGACCGTCGAGCTGAGCAACACCCCCGCCACCCCGCAGGCCAACGCGGTGGCCAGCGCCACGACGGTCACGATGCGCCGCACCGACAACCCCGAGTAATACGCCAGCAGCGGCTGGGTGCCCTGGGCCAACAACTCACGGCCCAGGCGCCCGCGCGCAAGTGCCAGGCCGTAGAACAGTGCCAGCCCAAGGACGATCAGCAGCGGGATCAGGCCGGTCAGTTCAGGTTTCACGCCCTGGGCGATATAGATCGGCTGACCGCCGTCCGACAGCAACTGCTGGGCGCTGGTGCCGATAAACAACGTCCCCAGGGTCGCCAGGAAAGGGCTGATACGCAGCCCGGCGATCAAGCCGGCATTGAACACCTCGACCAGCAACGCAGCGACCAGCGCCCCCGTGGCAGCTATCGCCCAGCCATGCCCACCATTGAGCAGCACGACGAAGCTGAAACTGGCGAAATCCAGCGCGGTGCCCACCGACAGGTCGATACCGCCGGCGGCCACGGCGTAAGTCATGCCGATGGCGACAATCGCCAGCAACACGAAGTTGTTCAGCAGCAGACTGTGCAGGTTGCCGGCGCTCAGGAACCCTGGCGCCTGCACGGCGAATACCCCGACGATCAGCGCAAACACCAGCGGCAAGGTCAGCGGCAACAAGGCGCGCAGGTTCATGGGTGGGCTCCTCGGTTCAAGGCGCTGGAGGCGGCGACCACCAGCAAGATCAACACGCCTTGCACGCCATTGACCCAGAAGCTCGACACGTTGAGCAACTGGAAGCCATTGATCAGAAAACCGATCAACAGCGCAGCGAGCAAAGTGCCCGGGATACTTGCCACCAGTCGCCTGGAAAACACCACGCCAAGAAAAGCGATCGCCACCACCGACAGCAACATGTCGCCGGAACCGGTGGTACTGCCGCTGAAAAATGCCGCCGAACACAGCGCGGCCACGGCGGCGCACAGCCCCGACAGCAGGTAGCTCGAGAGCACATAGGCCGGCACCCGGATCCCGGCTGCCTGCGCCGCCTGTGGGTATTCGCCGACCGCATGCAGGCGCAGCCCGTAGGCCGAATGCTGGATCAGCAAGGTCAGCACGCCCGCCGTCACCAGCAGCACCCACGCCAGTGCCGGCACCGCCAGCCAGGTGCCGCCGCTGAGCAGGTCGAGCAGCGGCGAGTCGGTAGAGACCACGGTGTTTTCCGTCAGCACCAGCTCCAGCCCGGCCAGTACGTTCATGCTCGCCAGCGTCGCCAGCAACGGTGGCAAGCGCAACAGCACCACCGCCAGGCCGTTCAGCACGCCGACCGCCAGGCCACAGCCCAGGGTCAACAGCACGCTGAGCCAAAGCTCCAGGCCGGCGTTGTTGAGCCGGCTGAACACCGCCGCGCACAGCCCGAGATTGGCCGCCAACGACAGGTCGAGCCCGCCGGCCACCACATTCGAGCCGCCGCCGATAATCACGCAGGTCAGCCCGAAGGCCAGCACGCCGAGGATCGCCGACTGGCTGAACACATTGGCCAGGTTACCCACCGACAAAAAATTCGGCGCGGCCACGGCAAACCCCACCAGGATCGCCAGGAACACCCCCACCGAACCCCGGCGCAGCACCAGCACCCACACGCGTTGCGAGAACCCAGGCGTCGCCACATCAAGCATGTTCGACCTCCCGCGCCGGCAGCGCTGCAGCGGGCACGGCCCCCGTCGCACAGGCCAGCAACTGATCGCTGTCAGCCTCGCCGGCATGGAATTCACCGGCGATCTCGCCGCGATGCAGCACCACAATCCGATCACTGATCCCGAGCAATTCCGGCAAGTCCGAAGACAGCACCAGCACCGCCGCGCCCGCTTCCACCAGGCGTCCGATCAAGCGATAGATCTCCACTTTGGCGCCCACATCCACACCCACGCAGGGCTCATCCAGCAGGTACACGGCCGAGCGCCGACTCAGCCATTTACCCAACGCGACTTTTTGCTGGTTGCCGCCGCTCAGTTGGCTGACCGCCGCGTGTGGGCCGGGCGCCTTGATCGCCAGTTCATCGATCAAGCGCACGCTCTCCGCGTGCTCCTGGCGCCGACTCAACAGCCCCCAGCGACTGAACCTTCCCAGCCCCGCCAGCGTGAGGTTTTCCAGCACCGACAGCAGCGGCGAAATGCCCTGGCTCCGCCGCTCTTCCGGCACCAGGGCGATGCCCGCGGCAATCGCCTGGCCCGGCGAGCGCAGGCGCAACAGGCGCCCGTCCAGGTGCACGCTGCCGCTGTCGGCGCGTTCCACGCCGAACAAGGTCTTGAACAACTCTTTGGCACCTGAGCCGACCAGCCCGGTCAGGCCGAGGATTTCTCCGCGGCGCACCTGCAGGTCAATCTGCCGATAACGCCGCGCCAGGCTCAGCCCGCGCACTTGCAACAACGGCGGGCCCAATTCGACCTTGGCCTTGGGGTACATCTCCTGCACCTCGCGGTTGACCATCAGCCGCGCAATCTCGGCGCTGGAGGTGTGTCGTGGCTGCACCACCGCCACGTCGCGGCCATTGCGTAACACGGTGACTTCATCGCACAGGCTGTCGATTTCCTGCAGGTAATGAGAGATGTACAGAATCGACAACCCCTGGTCACGCAGACGCTTGACGATGCGCAGCAGTTGGTCGACTTCACGCTTGACCAACGCCACGCTGGGCTCGTCGAATACGAGGATTTTCGGCTGGCGGATCAACGCCCGGGTAATTTGCAGCACTTGGCGCTCGGCGCTGTTCAGCTCGCCGACCAAGGCACCGGCCGGCAGTTGCAGATCAAAATATTCGGCCAGCAAGCGCTCGGCTTCACGCTGCTGTCGGCGCCGATCCACGAACGGCCCGCGGCGCAATTCATGGCCGAAAAACAGCGCCTCGCCGACAGTGAAACTCGCCGGCAACAGGCGCTCCTGATGGATGAACTGCACGCCCAGCGCATCCACCTGGCGCGGCGACAAGGAGGCATAGGATTGGCCGTCGATACTGATCTGTCCCGCATCAGCCTTGTGAAGGCCGGCAAGGATCTTGATCAAGGTCGACTTGCCCGCGCCGTTCTCGCCCACCAGCCCGTGAATGCTGCCACGCTCGACCTTCAGGCTCGCATCATCCAGCGCCTGGGTGGCACCGAAGCGTTTGCGCAAGTGCTGCAGGTGCAATGCCGCCATCAGTCACCCCGCAATTGCTGGACCTGCGCCAGGTTGGCGGCGGTGGTCAGCAGCGTGGGCACATGGGTTTCCTTGGGCAGGTCACGTTGGCCGGCCAGGTAACGCGCCACGTTCTGCACGGCGGTCTTGCCGATCAGCGCCGGCTGCTGCGCCACCACCGCGCCCACCGGCGAGTTCGCCTGGCCGAGCAGCGCCAGCACTTCGGGGGTGCCGTCGACGCCGTAGGTCTTGATCTCGGTGCGCTTGGCATCGATCAATGCCTTGCTCGCGCCCAGTTGCGGGATGTCCCACGCCGACCAGATCGCCGAGACGCTGCCCGCCGGGTATTTGTTGAGCAGTGCCGACACTTGGGAATAGGCGTCCTGCACGGTATTAGGGATCACATCGCGCAGTTCCGGCTGGATGATCTCCAGCTGTGGGTAATCCTTGAGCGCCAGCTTCAACTGGTCATAACGGATCGCGCACACGGGCACGCCGTAGAAACCATTGAACACCAGGATCTTGCCCTTGCCGCCAGCGTCCTTGATCAACTGATCGGCCAGCGCCTTGCCGGTGGCGACGTTGTCCGAGGTGGTGTTGTTGAGGCTGTATTGCGAGGGCGCATCGATGGTGAACAGCGGGATGCCGGCCTTGCTGATGCGCTTGAGCCAGGGGTCGATCACGCTGAGGGTACCGAGGGTCTGGATCACCGCATCCGGCTTCTGGGTGACCACGGTCTGCAGCTGGGTCACCAGGTTTTTGTCGTTACGCCCGGCATCCAGGGTGATCGGTGTACCGCCCAGGCGCTTGATCTCATCGACCTGCGCCTGGAACGCCTTGATATCGAAATAGTGACTGGTACCGGTCATGCTCACCGCAATGCGCTTGCCGGCCAGGGACGGCACGGCATCATCACCTTCTGCAGCATGGGCCACGCCACTCAGCAGCAGGACGGCGCCAAGGCAGATCAAACGGGAAAGCGAGGAAAGGCTGGAAGGCATACAGGGCTCCGCTGCAAACGGTGAAAGGGTTCACCAGGTGCTATTGCAGAGCCCGTGCCAGGATTTTTAATGAGTTAAATCAGCAAGATAAAAACCCAAAGCGAAAGCGTGATGTCGTTCTTGAACACAACTGCCCAATCGCTGTTGCCCACGCAACACCTGTCACTGGGTGTTCGCACCCCAGCTTGCGCATTTCGACTAAAGCGCCTGCGTTGACACCCTGGAATCGCAGGCATAGAACCTGGCGCGAAGGGACTGGGGGTCCCGGTCGGCGCTCTAGCCTCGGTGAGTTTCATCGGGGCTTTACGCTTTCTGGAATGCGGAATTGCCTGAAACGAATTTTATCTGCCCCCCATTCGAATGTGGGAGCGGGCTCGCCCGCGAAGGCGACCTGACAGTCGACCAGGATGTTGGATCAGACTGAGTACCTATCCCTTTCTGCGGCAACCGCGGCTACGGGTTCCGCTCTTGCAGCGGGTCACTTTCGAAAAGCGCGAAGGCAACCAAAGCGCTCTTGCCCCAACACTCGGCGTGCCCGTCATCCGACATGGATTTGGCGGGCCGCAATCGCCGGCAAGCCGGCGCCTACAGTTTGGGCAGTCGCTGATCGATCAGTTGGTACAACGCGCTGCTCTGCGGCCAGTTGCGCATGAACCGCGCGCGGTCCCTGGCATACGCCGGGGTGAAGCTCGCGATTGAGCTGTGTTGGCACATGGCGTCGAGGTCGATCAGCGACCAGCGGTCCTTGTCCCAGAACAGGTTATGGCCCTTGAAGTCACCATGGCTGATGCGTTCGCGGATCAGCTCGGCGAACAGTTGATCCAGCGCCTGCAGTTCGTTTTCCGGCGCCTCGCCGCTTTCAACGTACGGCGCGAAGCGCTCGATGATGTCCGGACCCGGCAGGTATTCGGTGACCAGGTACGCGCGGCTGCGCAGCCAGAGAAAACGCTTTTCCAGCACGGCCAGCGGCTTGGGCGTGGCGATGCCGAGGAAGGCCAGGCGGTTGCCTTCGCGCCAGGAATGCCAGGCGCGACTGGGGCGCCAGAAGCGCTTGAGCCAGTGGGCGAAACCCTTGATGTTGTAGCGCTTGATCACCAGCGGCCGACCGGCCACCTCGACCTTGGCCACGCTGGCGGCCCCGCCGGTCTTGTACAGGTGGCCCTGGTCGAGCAATGCATCCGCCTGCTCCAGCACCGAGAGCATCGCCGGCTCTTCCTCGCGACGAATCGCGCGCAAGGCAAAGGCCCCTCGCACCACGCTGAACAGCGTGCATTCGCGGCCGACCTTGTGCAGAAAGTCTTTCAGGCGCCAGGCACTGACCTTGCGCACCTGTTTCTCCAAGGCTTCCAGCGGCAGGGCGTGCTCGCTGTTGCCCAGCAGGTAGTACACCAGCAGCTCTTCGGTAAACGGCTCGAGATTTTTTGGCAACTGGGCGAAAAACACCCCGAGGTTTTCCAGCACGCGGTTACGTGACAGCGGCTTACCGGCTTCTTCGACGCGAATCCCGGCGCCATCGATCAGGTACAGCTTGCCGTCCTGGCGCAGCAGGTTGTCCAGGTGCAGGTCTTCCTGCCACAGCCCTTTGGCGTGCATCTGCGCGACCGCACCCAGCGCCTCGGCCAGCACCGCTGTCTGCTCGTCGGCCAACGGCGGCAGGCCTTCGACGGCGTGCCAGGCATCAGCCAGGCTCTCGGCGCCCTCGATAAATTCGAACAGCAGCCAACCGCCCTCGCCTTCCTGCAAGCCATCGGCGAGCAGCAACGGGGTGGTCAGGCCTTGCTCGGCGAGCAGCCGCACGCCGCGCAGCTCACGCTGAAAATGCCGCGCCGCCTTGCTACCCACCAACAACTTGGCCAGCACCGGACGCCCGCGCCACACCGCCGCGCCCACGTAGCGCTCGCCTGGCAACACGCGCAACAGGCTCAGCAGTTGCAACTGGCCGGGGCCGGCGGCATCGGCGAGATCCAGAGTGAGGGGCAGGCTCGGTGTGCGGCCGGCGTTTTTCAGCTCGGACAGACGCATCAGCGGTTCTCCTTGTGGCTACGCCGTTTCGTCAGGCGCTGCAGCCAGGTGCCGACCAATGCACTGCCCTCAGGCTGATCGAGGTAGGCCGCCAGCAACTGGCGCACCTGCGCATCCGACCATTGCGGCGCACGGCGCAACAACGGCTCCAGGTCCTTGACCCGGTCACGCCAGCCGAACAGCAGCGGGCGGGTTTTCTCCAGGTCGATCAACTGCGCGGCGTAACCGTCACCAGTGGCCTGCAGGAAAATATGCTTGGGGTAGAAACAGCCATGCACCTGGCCAACGCTGTGCAGCCGGCGCGCCAACAGGCCACAGGCCAACAGGATCGCGTGGTGCTGGGCGTCGCTCAGGTGCGCCCACTGCTCCAGCAGCGAGTCCAGGTCATTCCAGCCGTCCAGGGCGCGGGTCAGCAGCATCGCGCGGTGTTCGCCGGCGACCTTGCGCTCGCCATAGAACGCCGCCTGCAACGCCGGGATACCGAGCTTGCGGTAACGGCTGATATTGCGAAATTCACGCGAGAAACTGGGCTCGCCCAACGGCCGGTGCAAGCTGCGCGTGAGGTAGTTGCTTTGGCGCTTGAGGTAATAGCCGTGGCCGTCCAGCTCCAGGCGAAACACACTGCTCCAGCCGCCACGGCTGGTGTTCGGCTCGTCCACCGCGTCCAGTTGCTTGGCCCACAGCGCGTCGAATGTCGCGAGGCCGTGGCGCTCCAACAGGGCGCGGTCTTCGGCCGCCAGGAAATCACTCATTCGCGTCCCTCGAAAAACTTCACCACGTGGCGAATACGCTGTTTGTCCGATGCACTCAGGTGCCGGCGCTGACGATACTGCATGTAGAAACGCAGGCGCTGGGTGGCTGACAGGTGATACTTGGCGACCTTGTCCAGGCACGCCAGGTCCTTGGTGATGCGGTACTTGAGCCAGAAGCCGCGCCAGAAATCGCCATTGGGGCAGTCGATCAGGTACAGGGTCGACTGGTCGTCGATCAGCAGGTTGCGCCACTTCAAATCGTTATGGGTAAACCGATGGTCGTGCATGGTTCGCGTGTATTCGGCGAGCTGGCGGCTGACCGCGTCGACCCATTTGGGGTCGCGCAGGCGCGCATCGTTACGCTCGGCCAGCACCGAGAGGTCTTCGGTCCTCGGCAATTCGCGGGTGATCATCGCCCCACGGTCGTAGGCCAGGCCCTTGCGCGCCAGGCCCCAGGCGACCACGTCGGCGGTGGGGATGCCCCACTTGGCGAAGCGCTTGAGGTTCTGCCATTCGGACTTCACGCGCGGCTTGCCCAGGTAGCGCCGCAAACCCTTGCCGGCGCCGGTGTAGCGCTTGACGTAGTAATTGACCCCGCCGCGCTCCACGCGGATCACTTCCGACAAGGGATCGCGGGTCAGGCGTTCGCCTTGCAGGGCGAACACGGCGTCGAGGCTTCCAAAATCATCCGCCAGGTGGGCGTAGGCAGGTTCCAGGTTCCAACCCGCCATCAGATCGCATCCCCATAACGTTGCTTGCGCGCGTACAGCTTGTCGGCCTTGCGCTGCATCAGGCTCAACGATGCCGATTGCTCCGCCAGGATCTGGCGCAGCGGCTGGCGGAAGTAGCCCTTGAGGAAGCGCAGTTTGTCGCGGCGGGTCAGGCCGATGTCCAGCGCCGAGTAGTACAGCGCGGACAAGTCCTTGTCGCGCCAGCGCAGCGGCAGATGGGCACGCAACTGGGCGCGGTGCAGGTCGATCACCGAGAGCTTGATGTTGTTCGCGTCGATGGGCCTGGAAGTGTCCAGCAAGAAGTGGCAGAGGTAGCAGTCACGGTGATTGACGCCACCACGGTGCATGTCGCCCACCATGCGTGCCAGTTCGTGTGTGAGCGCATGGCGCAGCGCGGGTGCAGGCGGTTCGGCGACCCAGTTGATGCTGAGGTCTTCGAGGCTGAGGGTCGGCGCCAGTTCTTCGGTGATGATGAACGAGTGCTGGTCCGCCGGGTTGCTGCCCTTTTCACCGAAGGCCACGCCGGTCATGGTCGGCACGCCGAGTTCCTGCAAGCGATGAATCGCCGCCCACTCAAGGCCGGCGCCGAGCACCGGCAGCTTGGCGGTGATCAGGTTCTTGAAGATTTCACCCCAGCCGATACCCCGGTGGATTTTGACGAAATACGGACGGCCCTCCACCTCTGTGCGCAGGGTGCGACGTGCCGCCAGTTCACGGAATACCTGGCCTTGCAGTTGCTCGACTTCGGCGAAGGCATCGCGCCCGGCCCATAAAGTCTTGAACGGTTCGGCAAGAATCAACTTCATCGTTTTGGCTCCGCCAGAATCACATCCGCAGCGTGCTGCGGCATGCTGTAGAGGTCGGCCGTCTCGGCAAAGGCCAACCCATTGCGGCCCCAGGCCGCGCGCTGTGCAGTGTCGGTGATCATGCGAGCCAGGTACTGGTTGAGCTGGCTCTGTTCGAACGGCTCATCCAGCACCAGGCCACTGTCGGCTTCGGCGATGTAGTGGGCGTAACCACACACGGCCGAGACCAGCACCGGCAACCCGGCCACCAGGGCTTCGAGCAATACGGTGCCGGTGTTTTCGTTGTACGCCGGGTGGATCAACACATCGGCGCCCAGCAGGAAACGCGGGATATCACTGCGGCCCTTGAGGAACTGCACATTGTCGCCCAGGCCCAGGGTCGCGCTTTGCAGCTGGAATACCTTGGGGTCGTCCTGGCCGATTACAAACAGGCGCGTGCGTTTTTTCAGTTCCGTCGGCAGCGCGGCCACGGCTTTCAAGCTGCGGTCGACGCCTTTGGTCTTGAAGCCGGAGCCGATTTGCACCAGCAGCAAATCGTCGTCGGCCAGGTTGAATTCCTGGCGGAAACCCTGGCGAATCTCGGCCGCATTCGGCGGCGCGCGACGGTCCTGGGCAATGCCTGGCGGCAGCAGGTGGAAGCGTTGCAGCGGCGTGTCGTAATGCTTGATGAACAACGGCTGCTGCACTTCGGAGATCATCAGGATCTCGGTCTTGGCATCCTTGGCGAACACCGCGCGCTCGTACTCGGCAAAGTGGCGATAGCGACCAAAATTGCGGTACAGCGAATGGCGCAGGTTTTGCGCCTTGTCTTCGAAGCAGCCATCGGCGGCGTAGTACACGTCCAGGCCAGGCATCTTGTTGAATCCGATCAGGCGGTCGATCGGGCGCTTGGCCAGGTCCTCGGCCATCCAGGCGCTGAGTTTTTCGTTGCGCCGATGGTTGAAGAATGCCTTGACCGGCGCCACCAGCACTTCGAAGCCCGGCGGGATGTCACCTTCCCAGATCAGCGTGTAGACACGAATCTGATGGCCGCGCTGCTGGCACTCCAGGGCAATGCGCATGAAGTCACGCTGCAGGCCGCCGAAGGGGAAGTATTTGTACAGAACAAAAGCCAGTTGCATCAGTGCAGTTCCTCAGCCAGTAACAACGTGCTCAGCCGGCTCGCCACACGCTCAGGGTTCAGGCGCGTGAAGCACAGGGGCGACTCACGCTTGATGTCGAACCGACGCAGGTCATCCGCCGTCGGTTGATAGGTACAGTTCTTTTGCAGGCACGGCGCACACGACCAATCGCTGGCCAGGTGAATCTGGCCCTTGCCGTAGGCGCCGGTCAGGCCGGGGTTGGTCGGGCCGAACAGGGAAATGGTCGGCACATCCAGCGCCGCCGCCAGGTGGCCAAGGCCGGTGTCCACCGCCACACAGGCGCGGGCACCGGCCAATACGCGGGCGACGCCGGCCAGGTTCAACTTGGGCAGGACTTCGGCATTCGGCAGGCCCTGGGCCAGGCGCTCGGCCCGGGCCTTTTCGACCGGGTTGCCCCACGGCAATTTCACGTCCACCCCCAGGCGGCCCATGCGTTCGGCCAGCTCGCGCCAGTAGGCTTCGGGCCAGTGCTTGGTGTCCCAGGTGGTGCCGTGCAGCAGCAGTACGAAGGGCTTTTTCGGCGGCAGGCCGAGCAACTTGTCGACGCTCAGGCCATAGTCGCCCAGGCCTTTGGGCAAGTCATAACCGAGGGCCACGGCAAACAGCTGGCGCAAACGCTCCACCGCATGCTGCCCACGGGCCACGGCCAGGCGGCGCGAATAGAAGCGCGCGGCGATTGGCTCACGGGCCGACTGCTGGTCAAAACCCGCCACCGGGGCCCGCACGTAACGGGTCAACCAGGCACTTTTGAGCAGGCCCTGGGCATCGATTACCAGGTCATATCTGGTCGACTGAATGCGCTGCTTGAAGCGTCGCCACTCGCCACTCTTGAAGGTCTGCCAGAGGTTCTTGCGCCAGCGGCGGATCGCCACCGGGATCACCTTGTCCACCGCCGGGTGCCAGGTGGGGATTTCGGCAAAGCCTTCTTCCACCACCCAGTCGAATTGAATGCCCGGGATCGCCCGCGCGGCGTCGGTAAGTGCCGGCAACGCGTGGATCACGTCGCCCAGGGATGAGGTCTTGACTACCAGTACGCGCAAACTATCGGACCTCGACCGCAGAGCCCTGCAACCGCTGCAAGGCTTCGTTCACCGGCTGCGGCAGCAATTGGCGCATGCAGTTGTAATGGCCGAAACGGCAGGTGCGATCAAAACAGGGGCTGCAATCGAGTCCCAGGCGCACCACTTCGACCTGGTCGGCCAACGGCGGAGTGAAGCCCGGCGAGGTGGAGCCGTAGACCGCCACCAGCGGGCGGTTCAGTGCAGCCGCCACGTGCATCAGGCCGGAGTCGTTGGACACCACCGAGTCGGCGCAGGACAGCAAGTCGATGGCCTCGGCCAGTGACGTATCGCCACTGAGGTTCACGGCTTCTTCGCGAAGGCCGGGAATCAGGCGCTGGCGAATGTCCTCGCCGACCGGGTGATCCTTTTTCGATCCAAACAGCCACACCTGCCAACCTTCGCGGATCTTGGTCTCGGCGACTTTGGCGTAATGCTCCGACGGCCAGCGCTTGGACTCGCCAAACTCAGCACCCGGGCACAGCGCCAGCACCGGGCGATCGAGTTGCAGGCCGAACTTGGCCAGCGCTGCATCGCGGGTGACTGGGTCGATCTGCAGGCTCGGGCGCGGGTACGGCGTCGGCAATTCGGCGCCGGGGGCGTAGGCCAACGCCATGAAACGCTCGATCATCAGCGGGTAACGCGCCTTGTCGAGCTTGCGCACGTCATTGAGCAGGCCGTAGCGAAACTCGCCACGCCAGCCGGTGCGCTTGGGAATACCGGCGAAAAACGGCACAAGCGCCGACTTCATCGAGTTGGGCAGCAGGATCGCCTGGTCGTACTGGCCGGCCAGGGATTTGCCGATACGCCGGCGGGTCGCCAGTTCCAGGGCACCGTGGCCGAGCGGAAAGCTCAAGGCCTTGCGCACTTCGGGCATGCGCTCGAGGATCGGCCGGCTCCACTCAGGGGCAAGCACGTCGATCTGGCAGTCCGGATAGCGCTGGCGCAGGCACTGGAACAGTGTCTGTGCCATCACCATGTCACCGACCCAACTGGGCCCAACGATCAGAATATTCATGTAGTTTCCACAAACGATGCGGGGAGGCTTATGCCTCCCCGCCTCGAAAATTACTGTAGGTCACGGTTGGCCCGGTAACAGCTTTGTGCGGGAGCGGGCTTGCTCGCAAAAGCGATCTGTCAGCCGCCCCATCGAGTGACTGAAATAGCGCTTTCGCGAGCAAGCCCGCTCCCACCTTTATTCGAGCTTCAGCTTAACCCCAGTTCCTGCCAGATTCGCATCACCTGGCGCCGTTCGTCGGCGAACTGATCCCCGGCTACCGTACCAGCCTCATTCTGCAGGGCCTGGCGGTGCGCGGCGGAGCGGTAGGCTTTATACACCTCGCGCAGCAGATGAGCATCGGCGGCGGGCATCAACCCCACCTGCTCCAGGCCTTCCAGAATGCGGATATTGTCGGTATAGCGCAGCAACGATGGATGCTGTGCAGACCACGCCAAAGCCGCGTATTGCACCATAAATTCAATATCGACGATACCTCCGGCGTCCTGCTTGAGGTCGAACAGCGCCGTGGCTTCGAAGGCATTGGCGCCGGTGCCGGCCGCCGTGCCCTTGGTGCCCAGGTTGTCACGCATCTTGGCGCGCATCTCGCTGACCTCCTGGCGCAGCTTCGCCAGATCGCGCTCACGCCCCAGTACCTTGGCCCGGACCTGCTCGAACGCCTGGCCCACATCCTGGCTGCCGACCAGCACGCGCGCGCGGATCAGCGCCTGATGCTCCCAGGTCCAGGCTTCATTTTGTTGATAGCGATCAAACGCGCCGAGCGAACTGACCAACAGCCCGGACGCGCCCGAAGGCCGCAGGCGCATGTCCACCTCATACAGCTGCCCGGAGTTGGTCTGGGTGGTCAGCAGATGGATGATCCGCTGGCCCAGGCGCGTGAAGAACTGCGCGCCATCAATCGGCTTGGCGCCGTCGGTCTCGGCCTGCGGGTCGCCATCGTGGATAAACACCAGGTCCAGGTCCGAACCATGCCCCAGTTCGATGCCGCCGACTTTCCCATAACCGACAATGATGAACCCGGGATCGCACAAGGTGCCGTCCAGCCGTTGCGGCGAGCCGTGGCGCGCCACGGTCTGGCGCCAGGCCAGGGCGAGCACCTGTTCGAGGATGGCTTCGGCGAGCCAGGTCAAGTAGTCGCTGACTTTCATCAACGGCAGGCTGCCGGCGATTTCCGAGGCCGCCACGCGCAGGCGGTGAGCCAGCTTGAAGTGCCGCAAGGCCTCCATCTGCTGCTCCAGGTCATCCTCGGGGATGCGCGTGAGCCGCTCGCGCAACTCGGCGGCAAGTTCCGGCGCCAATGGTGGCTTGAACAGGCGGCCTTCGTTGAGCAACTCGTCGAGCAGCAGCGGGAAACGCGTGATCTGCTCGGCAATCCACGGGCTGGCGGCGCACAGGGTCAGCAGGCGGCGCAGGGCGTCGGGGTTTTCCGTGAGCAGCACCAGATAGGCAGAGCGCCGCGCGACGGCCTCCACCAGCGGCAATACACGTTCGAGCACCAGGTCCGGGTTGGCGTGTTCGACGGCCTGGGCCAGCAGGCGCGGGATAAACGCGTCCAATCGCTCGCGACCGAGGCGCTGCATGGCGCGCAATTGCGGGCTGCTGCGCAGGCCGGCCAGGGCCTTGAGGGCCTTGGGCGCATCAGTGAAGCCGCCTTCAGCGAGCTGGCGACACGCAGCCTCTTCGTCCTGGGACTCTTCCCACAGCGGCAGCCACTCTCCGCCCACGACCAGTTCGCCCTCTTCGCCTTCCTCTTCATCCGGATCCGCGATGACCTGGCGGAAATGCCAATCCACCCGGCCACGCCAGTACATCAGGCGCTCATGGAACGCGGACCAGTCGGCAAAACCGAGCATAAAGGCAATGCGCGCCTGGTCCTCCGGGCTGTCCGGGAGCATTTGCGTCTGGCGATCGGCAATCGCCTGGATCGCGTGCTCGGTGTAGCGCAGGAATTCATAGCCATTGCGCAACTCGGCGATCACCGCCGGCGGCAGGTAGCCCTGGCCTTCGAGGGTGCCGAGCACTTTGAGCAGCGGCCGCTGCTGCAGGCTGAGGTCGCGACCACCGTGGATCAACTGGAAGGCCTGGGCGATGAACTCCACCTCGCGGATGCCGCCCGAGCCCAGCTTGATGTTTTCGGCCATTCCCTTGCGCCGCACTTCCTGCTGGATCAGCTGCTTCATGGTGCGCAGCGCTTCGATGGCGGAAAAGTCCAGGTAACGGCGGTACACGAAGGGGCGCAGCATATCGAGCAACTGCGCACCGGCGACCTGGTCGCCGGCGACCACACGCGCCTTGATCATGGCGTAGCGTTCCCAGTCGCGACCCTGGTCCTGGTAGTACTGCTCCAGCGCGTTGAAGCTGAGCACCAGCGCGCCAGCCGAGCCGTAGGGGCGCAGGCGCATGTCGACACGGAAAACAAAGCCGTCGACGGTCATCGGATCGAGGGCCCTGATCAATTTTTGACCAAGGCGAATGAAGAACTCCTGATTATCCAGGGAACGCTTGACGCCCACCGTCTCCCCGCCCTCGGGGTAGGCGAAGATCAGGTCGATATCCGACGACAGGTTCAGCTCCACCGCGCCGAGCTTGCCCATGCCGAGGATCACCATGTGCTGGGCTTCGCCGCTGCGTCGGCCAGTCGGCGTGCCGAACTGCACGCAATGGCGCTGGTACAGCCACTGGTAGGCCTGGTCGATGCTGGCGTCGGCCATGTCGGAGAGGTCGCGGCAGGTTTGCACCAGGTCCGCCTGGCGGGTCAGGTCGCGCCAGATGATGCGCACTTGCTGGCGCGTGCGCTGGCGGCGCAGCACGCGGCCCAGCTCATCTTCTGTTTCGGCCTGTTGCACGGCGCCGGCGATCTGGCCGCACAGCTCGCCCGGCGCAAAGCCGCGGTCCAGCTCGCCCCAGGCCACCAGCTCGAGCAACATCAAAGGGTCACGAACACTCTGTTCAATCACGAAATCACTGGCGGCGCACACGCGGGCGAAGTCGGCCCACCGTTGCGGCGTCCACGCAGAAAGGCCATGATCGTCGTCCAGCGCGGCCACTGCGTCACGAAATGACTGCTCGGCCCGGCTGGCGTAAGGCAAGAGAATGGCGGGTAATTCGGCCAGTGTTGGCAGGCTCATGGTCTATCCTTGATCGGCGCGTAAATGGCTTGTAGCTGTGAACGCAAGAACCACGCTCGATGAAGGACTGTCGAACAAAAGTTAGAAATAGCTGAAAAATCATTAATTTTGGCAGGCAACATTAAACTTCTACCTTTTCTTGTTCGCAAAAGATCAACAATAACGATTATGCTCACCAGCCAGACCGAGCAATCCGCTCAGTCTTGTGTAGTTTTACTACTCGTATATACATTCGAAAGGCTGAAATGGCCGACGATTTGTAGTAAAACTACAGGACGCCGAAGCAACCTTCGGCCATCCAAGAATTTATGTCGTCTGCCCACAAGGCCAGTCGCAAACTTCAGGCAACCGATTCTGGTAGCCTTTCCGCCCTGGAGCAAGCCATGCAAGACCTCGATCCCGTCGAAACCCAGGAATGGCTGGACGCCCTGGAATCGGTTCTCGACAAAGAAGGCGAAGACCGTGCTCACTACCTGATGACCCGTATGGGCGAACTCGCGACCCGCAGCGGCTCGCAACTGCCCTACGCCATCACCACGCCGTACCGCAACACCATCCCCGTTACCCACGAAGCACGCATGCCTGGCGACCTGTTCATGGAACGCCGCATTCGCTCGCTGGTACGTTGGAACGCCATGGCGATGGTAATGCGCACGAACTTGAAAGATTCTGACCTGGGCGGTCACATCTCCAGCTTCGCTTCCAGCGCAACCCTGTACGACATCGGCTTCAACTACTTCTTCCAGGCCCCGACCGACGAACACGGCGGCGACCTGATCTACTTCCAGGGCCACACCTCGCCAGGCGTCTACGCCCGTGCGTTCATGGAAGGCCGCATCACCGAAGAACACATGAACAACTTCCGCCAGGAAGTGGACGGTAACGGCCTGTCGTCGTACCCGCACCCTTGGCTGATGCCTGATTTCTGGCAGTTCCCGACTGTATCCATGGGCCTTGGCCCGATCCAGGCGATCTACCAGGCACGCTTCATGAAGTACCTGGAAGCGCGCGGCTTCATCCCGGAAGGCAAGCAGAAAGTCTGGTGCTTCCTGGGCGACGGCGAGTGCGACGAGCCGGAATCCCTGGGCGCCATCTCCCTGGCTGGCCGCGAGAAGCTGGACAACCTGATCTTCGTCATCAACTGCAACCTGCAGCGCCTCGACGGCCCGGTTCGCGGCAACGGCAAGATCATCCAGGAACTCGAAGGCGTGTTCCGCGGTGCTCAGTGGAACGTGACCAAAGTCATCTGGGGCCGTTTCTGGGACCCACTGCTGGCCAAGGACGTCGACGGTATCCTGCAACGCCGGATGGACGAAGTCATCGACGGCGAGTACCAGAACTACAAAGCCAAAGACGGCGCGTTCGTACGTGAACACTTCTTCAACACGCCTGAACTCAAGGCGATGGTTGCCGACCTGTCCGACGACGAGATCTGGAAACTCAACCGTGGCGGCCACGACCCGTACAAGGTCTACGCGGCGTACCACGAAGCGGTCAACCACAAAGAACAACCGACCGTCATCCTGGCCAAGACCATCAAGGGTTATGGCACCGGTGCCGGCGAAGCGAAAAACACTGCGCACAACACCAAGAAAGTCGATGTCGACAGCCTGAAGTTGTTCCGCGATCGTTTCGACATCCCGGTCAAGGACGAAGAGCTGGAGAACCTGCCGTTCTTCAAGCCGGAGCCGAACAGCGCCGAAGCCCGTTACCTGAGCGAGCGTCGTGCCGCACTGGGCGGTTTCGTGCCACAGCGTCGCGCCAAGTCCTTCGACATCCCTACACCGCCACTCGATACCCTCAAGGCTATCCTGGACGGCTCGGGCGACCGTGAAATCTCCACCACCATGGCCTTCGTGCGGATCCTCGCGCAGCTGGTCAAGGACAAGGAAATCGGTTCGCGCATCGTCCCGATCATCCCGGACGAAGCCCGTACCTTCGGTATGGAAGGCATGTTCCGTCAGTTGGGCATCTACTCCTCCGTCGGCCAGCTCTACGAGCCAGTCGATAAAGACCAGGTGATGTTCTACAAGGAAGACAAGAAGGGCCAGATCCTCGAAGAAGGCATCAACGAAGCGGGCGCCATGAGCTCCTTCATCGCTGCCGGTACTTCGTACTCCAGCCACAACCAGCCGATGCTGCCGTTCTACATCTTCTACTCGATGTTCGGTTTCCAGCGTATCGGCGACCTGGCTTGGGCAGCAGGCGACAGCCGTACCCGTGGCTTCCTGATCGGCGGCACCGCCGGCCGTACCACGCTGAACGGCGAAGGCCTGCAACACGAAGACGGTCACAGCCACATCCTGGCTGCCACCATCCCGAACTGCCGCACCTTTGATCCAACCTACGGCTATGAGCTGGCGGTGATCATCCAGGACGGCATGAAGAAGATGACCGAAGAGCAGCAGGACGTTTTCTACTACATCACCGTGATGAACGAGTCCTACCAGCAGCCAGCCATGCCGGCCGGTGTCGAGGAAGGCATCATCAAGGGCATGTACCTGCTCGAAGAAGACACCAAGGAAGCGGCGCACCACGTGCAGCTGATGGGCTCCGGCACCATCCTGCGTGAAGTGCGTGAAGCGGCTAAGATCCTGCGTGACGAGTTCAACGTCGGCGCTGACGTCTGGAGCGTTACCAGCTTCAACGAACTGCGTCGCGATGGCCTGGCCGTAGAGCGTCACAACCGCCTGCACCCTGGCCAGAAGCCACAGCGCACCTTCGTGGAAGAGTGCCTGACCGGCCGTAAAGGCCCGGTGATCGCTTCGACCGACTACATGAAACTGTTTGCTGAACAAATTCGCCAGTGGGTCCCGTCCAAGGAATTCAAAGTCCTGGGCACCGACGGTTTCGGCCGCAGTGACAGCCGCAAGAAGCTGCGTCACTTCTTCGAAGTCGACCGTCACTTCGTGGTGTTGGCAGCCCTGGAAGCCTTGGCTGACCGTGGTGAGATCGAGCCTAAGGTAGTGGCTGACGCTATCGTCAAGTTCGGGATCAACCCGGAAAAACGCAACCCACTGGACTGCTGAGGAGATTTTTTGTGAGCGAACTCATTCGCGTACCTGACATCGGCAGCGGTGAAGGTGAAGTAATCGAGCTGTTTGTGAAGGTCGGCGACACCGTCGAAGCCGACCAGAGCATCCTGACCCTGGAATCGGACAAGGCGAGCATGGAAATCCCTGCTCCCAAGGCCGGCGTGGTCAAGAGCCTGAAAGTGAAGCTGGGCGATCGCCTGAAAGAAGGCGACGAACTGCTGGAGCTGGAAATCGAAGGTGCCGCTGATGCGGCCCCTGCGGCGGCCCCGGCTGCCGCTGCTGCACCAGCACCTGCTGCTGAAAAGCCTGCTGCTGCCGAGGCCGCTCCGGCCCCGGCTGCTGCACCTGCCGCCGCCAGCGTCCAGGACATTCACGTCCCGGACATCGGCTCGTCAGGCAAGGCCAAGATCATCGAGCTGCTGGTCAAGGTCGGCGACACCGTCGAAGCCGACCAGTCGCTGATCACCCTGGAGTCCGACAAGGCTTCCATGGAAATCCCTTCGCCGGCTGCCGGCGTGGTGGAAAGCATCGCGGTCAAACTGGAAGACGAAGTCGGCACTGGCGATTTCATCCTCAAGCTCAAAGTCCAAGGCGCAGCGCCGGCTGCCGCTCCAGCACCAGCGGCCGCTCCGGCTGCCAAGGCTGAATCGGCTCCGGCTGCCGCCGCCCCTGCGCCTGCAGCCAAAGCCGAGGCCGCTGCGGCCCCTGCTGCTGCCGCTCCAGCGCCAAGCGGTGCCAAGGTGCACGCCGGCCCTGCCGTGCGTCAGCTGGCCCGTGAGTTCGGCGTTGAGCTGAGCGCCGTGTCGGCCACTGGCCCTCACGGTCGCGTGCTGAAGGAAGACGTGCAGGTCTACGTCAAGGCCATGATGCACAAAGCCAAGGAAGCGCCAGCTGCTGGCGGCGCTACCGGTGGTTCGGGCATTCCGCCGATCCGCACCGTGGACTTCAGCCGCTTCGGCGAAACCGAAGAAGTGCCGATGACCCGCCTGATGCAAATCGGCGCGGCCGGTCTGCACGCCAGCTGGCTGAACATCCCGCACGTGACTCAGTTCGACCAGGCCGACATCACCGACCTGGAAGCTTTCCGCGTTGCGCAGAAAGCCGTGGCCGAGAAGGCCGGCGTGAAACTGACCGTGTTGCCACTGCTGCTCAAGGCCTGTGCACACCTGCTCAAGGAACTGCCGGACTTCAACAGCTCGCTAGCGCCAAGCGGCAAGGCGATCATTCGCAAGAAATACGTGCACGTAGGCTTTGCGGTCGACACCCCGGATGGCCTGCTGGTACCGGTCATCAAGAACGTCGACCAGAAGAGCCTGCTGCAGCTTGCCGCTGAGGCTGCTGCACTGGCTGCCAAGGCCCGTGACAAGAAGCTCACCCCGGACGACATGCAGGGCGCGTGCTTCACCATCTCCAGCCTCGGCCACATTGGCGGCACCGGCTTCACGCCGATCGTCAACGCGCCGGAAGTGGCGATCCTGGGTGTGTCCAAGGCAACTATCCAGCCTGTGTGGGACGGTAAAGCGTTCCAGCCAAAGCTGATGCTGCCGCTGTCGCTGTCCTACGATCACCGTGTGATCAACGGCGCCGCCGCTGCACGCTTCACGCAGCGCCTGAGCCAACTGCTGAACGACATCCGCACCATCCTGCTGTAAGCCGCAACGGCCTCCCCTTCAGCGGGGAGGCCCTTGCCGCACCGATTTCCGAGCGCCACGCTCGTACCTCAACCCCGCCACTTGGCGGGGCTTTTTTTGCCTGCGTACCGGGTAAAAATTGAACAAGCCAAACAGGTTTGTACACCTTCCGTCACATCGATTGAAGAAACCCCTCGCGCGGCCGATAACCCCCTTATAGCACTTAGCCTTCATCCTCTCTTGTCAGCCCGCGCCGCATGATGCAACCTTGCCGCAGGCAGCAGAAAAGAGGGCGTGAGCCCGGCGCCGTGCGCGTTATTTCAAGTGAGTCTCCCCCATGAAAAGCCAACCCGATGTCGCCCGTATGGCGGCCGAGGTAGTGACGCAGTTACCGGTGCCTTCGCGCCTCGGTATGCTGCGTTTCGAGCGGCTTAATGAGGCAAGCTGGGCCCTGCTCTACCTCGACCCCAACTGTGAGCGCCAATTCGGCCTGCCGGCGGTCGAGCTGTGCGCCCTGATCGGCACCCCCTACGCCAGCCTGATGGAGCCCCAGGCGCGCTATCAACTGCACGACACCATCCAGCAGCAACTGACCCAGAGCCCTCACTATCTGGTGCGCTACACCCTGCACACCAGCGACGGCCCGCTGAGCCTGCTGGAAATGGGCGAAGCCTACAAACAGCACAATCGCCACCTGCTGCGCGGCTACCTAATGGTGGTCGACGGCCTGTTCAGCGAAGTGCCTTCCCCCGCCCCCACGGCGGAGCTGGAGAGCCAGAACAGCCGCCTGCAGATTGCCCTGGAGCTCAACCAGCGCGCCCAGCAGGAACAACTGCAGCACCTGGAACGGGTGCGCGCCCAGCAGGAGCTGATCCTGCTGCTGGCCCGCCAGCGCTACACCACTAACAATTCGCTGCAGGAAGCCGCCGAACTGATCACCCGCAGCGCCTGCGATATCTACCAGATCGACTGCGCCAGCATCTGGAACCTCGAAGGCCAGCGCCTGGTGCCAATTTCGGCGTACCACCGCGCGGACCAACGCCACCATATGCCCGAGGCGATCGACGCGAGCGGCTTTCCCGACTACCTGGAAGCCCTGCACACCAGCCGCGCCATCGACGCCACCAACGCCATGCGCGACCCGCGCACCCGCGAGATGGCCGAGAACCTGCGGGCCAAGGACATCTACGCGATGCTCGACGCGAGCATCCGCGTCGATGGCCAAGTGATCGGCGTGTTGTGCCTGGAACAGGGCGGCAGCCCGCGCGCGTGGCAGGCCGATGAAATTGCTTTCGCCGGCGAACTGGCCGACCAGTTCGCGCAAGTCATCAACAACCACAACCGCCGCACCGCCACCAGCGCCCTGCACCTGTTCCAGCGCGCCGTGGAACAAAGCGCCAACGCCTTCCTGCTGGTCAACTGCGATGGCGTGGTGGAATACGTCAACCCGAGCTTCACGGCGATCACCCAGTACAGCGCCGAAGAGGTCCACGGCCACCGCCTGGCCCAACTGCCGGCCCTGGAGAACCTCAGCGAACTGCTGTTCGATGCGCCCTCGAGCCTGGCCAAAAGCAATAGTTGGCAGGGCGAGTTCAAGAGCCGGCGCAAAAACCTCGAGCCCTACTGGGGCCAGCTGTCGATCTCCAAGGTGTATGGCGACAATCGTGAGCTGACTCACTACATCGGTATCTACGAAGACATCACCCAGACCAAACTCGCGCAGCAGCGCATCGAGCGCCTGGCCTATACCGACAACCTGACCAACCTGGGTAACCGCCCGGCCTTCATCCGCAACCTCGACGAGCGCTTTGCCCGCGACAGCGACAGCCCGATCAGCCTGTTGCTGGTGGACATCGACAACTTCAAGCGGATCAACGACAGCCTCGGCCACCAGACCGGCGACAAGCTGCTGATCAGCCTGGCACGGCGCCTGCGCAACAGCCTGAGTGCCGGCGGCAGCCTGGCGCGGTTTGCCAGTAACGAGTTTGCGGTGTTGCTCGACGACACGGACCTGGAGAGCGGCCAGCAGGTCGCCAGCCAACTGCTCGCGACCCTCGACAAGCCGATGTTCGTCGACAACCAGTTGATCAGCGTCACCGGCTCCGTGGGCCTGGCCTGCGCGCCGCTGCACGGCCGCGATCCACAGACATTGATGCGCAACGCCGGGCTGGCCCTGCACAAGGCCAAGGCCAACGGTAAACACCAGGTGCAAGTCTTTACCGAAGCGCTGAACGCCGAGGCGAGCTACAAGCTGTTCGTGGAAAACAACCTGCGCCGCGCCCTCACCCAGAACGAGCTGGACGTGTTCTACCAGCCCAAGCTGTGCCTGCGCAGTGGCCGTTTGCTGGGCATGGAAGCGCTGCTGCGCTGGAACCACCCGGAAAAAGGCATGATCCGCCCCGACCAGTTCATCAGCGTGGCCGAAGAAACCGGGCTGATCATCCCCATCGGCAAATGGATCGCCCGCCAGGCCTGCCGCATGAGCCGGCAATTGAGCGCCGCCGGCATGGGCAACCTGCAGGTGGCGATCAACCTGTCGCCCAAGCAGTTCTCCGACCCGGACCTGGTGGCGTCCATCGCGACGATCCTCAAGGAAGAACAGCTGCCGGCCAACCTGCTCGAGCTGGAACTGACCGAAGGCCTGCTGCTGGAGGCCACGGAGGACACGCGCCTGCAACTGGACCAATTGAAAAGCTTCGGCCTGACCCTGGCCATGGACGACTTCGGTACCGGTTACTCGTCGCTCAGCTACTTGAAAAAATTCCCCATCGACATCATCAAGATCGATCGCAGCTTTATCCACGAAATCCCGGACAACCAGGACGACATGGAAATCACCTCGGCGGTGATCGCCATGGCCCACAACCTCAAGCTCAAGGTGGTGGCCGAAGGCGTCGAAACCTCCGAGCAACTGGCCTTCCTGCGCCGGCATCGTTGCGACGTGGGACAGGGCTACCTGTTCGACCGGCCGATCCCGGGTGCAGAGCTGCTCGAGAAGCTCAAGCGCTACCCGCGCGGGCCAATCGCCTGACAGCGCCGTAACACTCGGGCACACTGGCGGTCTGAATTCTTACCCAACTCAATCTGACTGAGAGGACTGCCCATGGTCTTGCGCTCGGAAATTCTGGTGAACAAAAACGTGCTGCCTACTCAAGAACAAGCTTTGCCTGGCCGTGAAACCCCGATGAACCTGCCACAGACGCACTTCGTCAACGGCAACCCGCTGCTGGGCCCGTTTCTGGATGATGTCGGCTTCGCGATTTTCGGCCTGGGGTGCTTCTGGGGTGCCGAGCGCAGGTTCTGGCAGCGCGATGGCGTGGTCAGCACCGTGGTCGGCTACGCCGGCGGGTTCACGCCGAACCCGACCTATGAAGAAGTCTGCTCGGGCCTGACCGGCCACAGCGAAGTGGTGCTGGTGGTATATGACCAGGCCAAGGTCAAGTATGAAGACCTGCTGAAAATGTTCTGGGAATTGCACAACCCGACCCAGGGCATGCGCCAGGGCAATGACATCGGCAGTCAGTACCGCTCGGTAATCTATGCGACCACGCCCGAGCAATTGGCCGCGGCGAAGGCCAGCGCACAGGCGTATCAGCAAGAACTGAGCAAGGCCGGCCTGGGTGCGATCACCACGCAAATCGAAGAAGCACCGACGGTGTATTTCGCCGAGGCGTACCACCAGCAGTACCTGGCGAAGAATCCGCAGGGCTACTGCGGGATTGGCGGCACGGGCGTGACTTGTCCGATCTGAAGGTCGCAGCTGCAAGACATAAGCTGCAAGCTGCAAGCTACAAGCTACAAGCTGAAAGTGGTGTTCGCTGCTGTCACTTGCAGCTTGAAGCTTGCGGCTTGCAGCTTATAACTATTCAGCTATGAGCCAATCCATCTGCCACCCACCCTGGGTCTGGCCAAGCTTCTTGGACAGCCACGGCAACAGCTCACGCAATTCCTCTTCCAGGCCCCATGGCGGGTTGGCGATCGCCAGGCCCGAGCCGGTCAGGGTGTTTGGCGTGTCCAGCGGATGCACCAGCAGTTCCACCCGCAGCAACTTCGGCGCACCGGTGCCGGCCAGGTCCTGGTAGAAACGGCGCAACATGCGCTGATCCTTCACCGGGTACCAGATCGCCGCCACGGTTTGACGCATCCGGCCTATCGCTTCCTTGAGGGAGGCGGCGCAGCGTTGCATTTCATCGAGTTGCTCGAACGGCGGGTCGATAAGCATCAGCGCACGCTTTTCCGGCACCGGCAGCAGTGCGCGAGGCACATGCCAGCCTTCGCCGAGGTGCACCTTGACCCGGCGATCACCCTTCATGTTGTCCTTGAGCAGCACGCCATCTTCGGGGTGCTTTTCGTTGAGCAACACGCGGTCCTGCGGCCGGGTGAGACGTCGTGCCAGCTCCGGTGAACCCGGGTAATAGCGCAACTGACCGTCCGGGTTCATCTCATGCAACACGCGCATGTAGTCGGCGGTCAGCGGCGGCAGGTCGCTCGCGCCCCACAGGCGGGCGATGCCTTCCAGGTATTCACCGGTGCGGTTGGCCTGGTCGCCCTGCAGGTCGTACAGACCAATGCCGGCGTGGGTATCGAGGTAGGCGAACGGCTGCTCCTTGCGCGACATCAGGGCGATGAGGCGGGTCAAGGTCAGGTGTTTGAAGACATCGGCGTGGTTGCCGGCGTGAAAGGCGTGACGATAATTCATGGTTGCTCCTGCGCAGGGGGCGAAGTTTACCTTCTACACGGGCAAAGGTGCAGGGCTGCGTGTCGGGCGGTGCTTATGTCGCAAACGCAGGCATACCCCCGAAAACAATCTAATGCCCCCGGTGGGCGCGGGCTTGCCCGCGACGCAAGTGACGCGGTATTACCCGTAGTGCGCGGTGATGCCATCGCAGGCAACCAGCCCCCAGCGTTCTCGGCGGGGGCATCCAGGAATCCAAGGAGGTCAATAACCATCATGAAAGACGCCACCCTTGCACTGCACCACGGTTTCAAGTCGGACCCGACCACCAAGGCCGTCGCCGTGCCGATCTACCAGAACGTCGCCTTCGAATTCGATAACGCCCAACACGGCGCCGACCTGTTCAACCTGGATGTGCCCGGCAATATCTACACACGGATCATGAACCCCACCAACGATGTGCTGGAACAACGCATGGCGGCCCTCGAAGGCGGGATCGCCGCCCTCGCCGTCTCGGCTGGCAGCGCTGCAATCCACTATGCGATCCAGACCCTGACCCGTGCCGGTGACAATATCGTCACCACCCCGCAGCTGTATGGCGGCACCTACACCCTGTTCGCCCACCTGCTGCCCAGCTTCGGCGTGGACGTGCGCTTCGCCCGCAACGACTCCGCCGAGGCCATTGCCGAACTGATCGACGACAACACCAAGCTGGTCTACTGCGAAAGCATCGGCAACCCGGCAGGCAATATCATCGACATCGAAGCCCTGGCCGACGTCGCTCATGCCCGTGGCGTCCCGCTGATGGTCGACAACACCGTGGCCACGCCGATCCTGTGCAAGCCGATCCAGTTCGGCGCCGACATCGTGGTGCACTCGGTGACCAAATACGTGGGTGGCCACGGCAACTCCCTGGGCGGCGTGATCGTCGACAGCGGGACGTTCCCGTGGACGAAATACGCGGATAAATTTCCCGGCCTCAACCAGCCCGAGCCGGCCTATCACGGCGTGGTCTACACCGAGAAATTCGGCCCTGCCGCTTTTATCGCCCGCGCCCGTACCGTGCCCTTGCGCAACACCGGCGCCGCCCTTGCGCCGATGAATGCGTTCCTGCTGCTGCAAGGCCTGGAAACCCTGGCCCTGCGCATGGAGCGCCACACCGAGAACGCGCTTAAAATTGCGCAGTTCCTGCAAGACCATGCCGACGTTGAGTGGGTCAGCTACGCAGGCCTGCCGGATCACCCGCACCATGCGCTGGCGCAGAAATACATGCAGGGCAAACCGTCGGCGATCCTGTCCTTCGGCTTGAAGGGCGGCTATGAGGCCGGCGTGCGCTTCTACGATGCGCTGCAGATCTTCAAGCGCCTGGTGAACATCGGCGACGCCAAATCCCTGGCCTGCCACCCAGCCTCCACCACCCATCGGCAAATGAACGAGCAGGAGCAGGCCAAGGCCGGCGTGAAGCCGGAGATGATCCGCCTGTCAGTCGGTATCGAGGCGATCGAAGACCTGGTCGAGGACCTGCAACAGGCACTCGACTCAACCCGACTCTGAAACCAGGTAGTCGGCCAGCGCCTCGTGGCTGATCTGCGCACGGCGCACACAATAGGTGACCTTGTGCCGCAGGGTCGCCGGCGTAAACGCCGTGTACACGTCCGGGCGCTGTTCTTCGAGCCATTGCAGCAGGTTGTCGACCAGAATGTGCGGCGGTTGCGCTGCCAGATGCTCCAGTACTGGCGCAGGCACCCGCCACCAGGGGCAGGGGTTGGCCTCGGTCACGGGCCCCGGTACTACCGCCAGCGGTTGACCATTGATCAGATACCGCTGGAACACTGGTAGCACCTTTCCCGCCTCATCGCCCAATGCCTGCAAGATCGGGTGAAACTGAGCCCCGTCCCAGAAGCGCAAAAACACCTCCTGATTATCGGGCAGGTACACCTTGGTCAGGCCTTGCAGGTGCGCAAGCACGGTCTCCAGCGGGCTGGACGATATCGCCAACCATCCCCAATCCGTGGCGGCACTGGCAGCAATCCAATCGAGGAAAGCGCTACCCGGCTCGACAATGCCCACATAAGGCATGACCTCATCCCAGTCGGCGTAGGGGGTGCCGGCCCACACGGAGTGCGGCAGATTCCCGGCCGCCATGGCTTGCCAGGCAGCATACGGCTTGGCCTCGCTGGCACTGCCCAACACCGCGAAAAGCCGCTCATGGGCAAGCAAAGGGTATTCGGCCAACCAGGCGCCTGGCGTCAAATGTGGAGGCATCAGGCTGGACTCCTTGCCAGGGGGGATTGACCGGCCAGATCGCACTGGCCGTTCTTGCATCGCTCGCACTCCTCGCAAAAGGGTGCGCTGCGTTTCAGGCTGGCTATCTGCACACGACTTAATGGCGCGGCAATCACTGCGAGCAATGTCTCCTTCGCGCCCGGCAGCAATGGTGCGGCCGCCGCAGCGGGAGCACCGCCCAGTTGAATCGGCACGCTGCTGAATATGCCGCCCGAGGACAGCGTGATCGATTGCCCGCCTGCCTGAATCGTCACACTCGCACCGGCATCGATGACCACACTCTGCCCCGCGCCGATCTGAATGGTTCGCCCGGCCCGCATCTGCTGCGAGCCGCCGACCACCAGGTGATCATCCTGCTTGAGTTCAGTCAGCCGATTGCCATGGGTGATGCGTTGTTCTTCGCCCTGCAGTTCATGGTGCGATTCACCACCCACCCTCACCCGCCGCCGGTTATCCACCTGCACCTGCTGATCATGCAGCACATGTTGGGTCCAATCCCGCTGGGCACGCAGGTAGATTTCCTCGGCGCCCTTGCGATCCTCAATGCGCAACTCGTTATAGCCGCCCCCACCGGGGCTGCTTTGGCTGCGGAAAATGCTGCGGGTCTTTTCCGCGGGCAGGTCGAGGGGCAACGTCGTCGCCGCGTTGGGCACGCACCCCATCACCAGCGGCATGTCCATGTCACCATTGACGAAACCCACCAGCACCTCCATGCCGACCCTGGGGATCAACACCGAGCCATAGCGGTCATGCGCCCAGCCACTGGCGACCCGCAACCAGCAACTGGAATGCTCGTCATGTTCACCGCCGCGATCCCAGGCCAGTTGCACCTTGACCCGCCCGTACTCGTCGCAATGGATCTCACTGTCGGCGGGGCCGGTGACCACGGCACTCTGATAACCCGAAATAACCGGGCGCGGCTGCTCAGGCAATGGCGGGCGAAAGATCACCTGCCACGGCGCGGCGACAAATTCATTGCGATAACCCTGGCGAAACGCTGCGCCAGACACCGCTGTAACAGCCTCTTCCAACACCTGCGGTTGCTTGCCTGCATGCGTGACCTCGCGCACCAGCCACACATCATTCCAAGCCGCGCGCGGGTGCCCGCTCAGCGTGAGGAACCGACCACTGGCCAGCGCCGGTACATCACCGCTGCCATGGGCCAGCTGGTAATCACTGCGATGACGCTCCAGCCCACGCTGCGCCAGGTATTTGCCATGGGCACGGTCGTTGAAATGGCCGGGGAAACCCTGCTGCTCAAGCGTGGGAAGCTGCTCACCGGCGGCCGCACTCTCCAGGGCGAGGCGCGGTTTTTGAAAGTCATAATCGCGTAGATTGACCGACGTGGTACGCGTGGCCAAGCGCACGGCAAACCGCTTGATTGCCGGCGCCTCAGCCACCATTCCGGAGCCGGGCGCATACGGCGTGGACTGTTCAGCCTGGGCAAACACCGTCTGGTCATCGCCAAAGACCAGCAAATGCGCTTCGGGCGAATGCTGGAAGTGATAGTGAATCCCCACCTCCGCACATAGCCGCTGAATGAACGCCAGATCAGTCTCGCCGAACTGCACGCAATACTCGCGCGGTGGGTAAGTACCACTCAGGCTGAACTGGAATTGGTCGCTCTGGATGCCCTGCCCCACCAATACCCGCGCCACAATCTGCGGCACCGTCTGCTGCTGGAAGATCCGCTGGTGGCTGCTGTGCTGCAGGTACGCCAACTGGGGCACCAGGCTGAGCTGATAGCGCGTGAGGCGTCGCCCGGAATCGCCCTGTGCCACGCGGCAGACCAGGCCATGCACCCCGCGCCCCTGGGCATCGAAGCCAAGGTACACCTGGCGATGCAGCAAGCTTTCCAGGTCCAGGTCAGGCTGCTCGCTGACCAGCTCAAGGTCAAAACAATAGGGCTGGCTGATGGCTTCGGTGCCGTGAAACTCGAACACCTTGAGTTCACTCGGCACCCCATCCAGGGTCAGGGTAAAGGCACTTTGATTGGCAGGAGCGAACATCCGGTGTTTCTCTGCGAGGGGTAGGCGGCAGATTCTGCACCACTGCTCCACGCTAAAGAGCATGCTCACTGCAAATCAGTAAAACCCTACATAGGTGCGTCAGAATCTTCTTTGGCTCGTCTGAAATCACACGCAAAAAAAGGCCCGCCATCCGTAGGATGCGGGCCTTTTCTTTAACTCATCAGGCGCTCAGCGCCCGGCGAATTACTTGTTGAGGTTGTAGTCTTTTTCCGCAGCATCAAAACGCTCGATCATGCCGGCGGTCGGTGCGCCCAGCTTGCTGACGAAGTAGATCGCCAGGCTGGCGAAGATGAAGCCTGGGATGATTTCGTACAGGCCGAGCAATTCGAAGTGCTTCCACACGATTACGGTGATCGCGCCGACCAGGATCCCGGCCAGTGCGCCGTTGCGGGTCATGCCTTTCCAGATCACCGAGATCAGTACCACAGGACCGAACGCGGCACCGAAGCCGGCCCAGGCATAGCTCACCAGGCCCAGCACACGGTTGTTCGGGTTGGCAGCCATGGCGATAGCGATTAGCGCCACTACCAGCACCATGGCGCGGCCGACCCACACCAGCTCGACCTGGGAAGCATTTTTGCGCAGGAAGGTCTTGTAGAAGTCTTCAGTCAGCGCGCTCGAACATACCAGCAACTGGCAGCTCAAGGTGCTCATGACCGCTGCCAGGATGGCCGACAGCAACACGCCCGCAATCCATGGGTTGAACAGCAGCTTGGCCAGCTCAATGAACACACGCTCGTGGTTCTCGTTGACCGGGCCGGCCACTTCCGGGTGCGCCGAGAAGTAGGCGATACCGAAGAAGCCCACCGCCACGGTACCGCCCAGGCACAGGATCATCCAGGTCATGGAGATGCGACGCGCATTGGCAATCGACTTCACCGAGTCCGCTGCCATGAAACGCGCGAGGATGTGCGGCTGGCCGAAGTAACCCAAGCCCCAGCCCATCAGCGAGATAATGCCGATGAAAGTGGTGTTCTTCAGCATGTTGAAGTTGTCGGGGTTCTTGGCTTCGATCGCCAGGAAGGTGGTGTCGACGCCACCGGTGGCCAGCAGCACGATGATCGGCGTGAGGATCAGCGCGAAAATCATCAGCGTGGCTTGTACGGTGTCGGTCCAGCTCACCGCCAGGAAACCACCCACAAAGGTGTAGGCAATCGTCGCAGCCGCGCCGGCCCACAGCGCAGTCTCGTAGGACATGCCGAAGGTGCTTTCGAACAGGCGGGCGCCGGCCACGATGCCGGAAGCGCAATAAATAGTGAAGAACACCAGGATCACCACCGCAGAGATGATCCGCAGCAGGCCGCTTTTATCTTCGAAACGGCTGGAGAAGTAGTCCGGCAGGGTCAGGGCGTCGCCGTTGTGCTCGGTCTGTACCCGCAGGCGACCGGCCACGAACAGCCAGTTGAGGTAGGCACCGACGATCAGGCCGATGGCGATCCAGCTTTCCGACAGGCCGGACATGTAGATCGCGCCCGGCAAGCCCATCAACAGCCAGCCGCTCATATCCGAAGCACCGGCCGACAGGGCGGTGACCACGCTGCCGAGGCTGCGACCGCCGAGGATGTAGTCGGAAAGGTTGTTGGTGGAGCGATAGGCCATGAAGCCGATCAGCACCATTGCTGCGATGTAGATCACAAACGTGATCAGGGTGGGATTACTAACGCTCATATGAGTGACGCCCTGGCTTTGTTTTTATGTAGCAGCGGTCTCGCGGACGGCTACCCCATTGCTAGTTGGGGAGACGAACCGGCGTGCCGCGCATTTATGACTGACGTTTCCCCAGGAAAGCCGTCAGCCGATGAACCGAACCGTTAAGGTGGTTGCACCTTGGGCGCGAATGCTATTCAACAAAGCAAATAAGGTGCAACCAGTTTCTTGAGAATAAGTTGCACCTAGGTGTGTATTGCAGCAATCAGCGCGTTTTTGCTCCTTTTCGGAGCAAGAACAGCCGATCTCAGAAGCAAATGCACCAACTCGCAGCGAATTCCGTCGAGGGCCAGATTTTTTCCCGATCACGATCGAAAAATTCATGAAGAAAATGGGTTGCACCCGGTTGCACCTCTGCAGGCGCAAAGCTAATCTTGCCGCCAGCTGATGCCACTCGGTAGTGGCACCCATGAGGATAAAAAAATGGCTACGACCACCCTTGGGGTCAAACTCGACGACCCGACCCGCGAACGCCTGAAGGCCGCCGCGACCTCGATTGATCGCACGCCGCACTGGCTGATCAAGCAGGCGATTTTCAATTACCTGGAGAAACTCGAGGGTGGTGCAACCCTGACCGAGCTGAATGGCTTGAGCAGCAAGGACGCAGATGACGCCGGCGAAGTCCAGGCCGACCACGCCCACCAATGCTTCCTGGAGTTTGCCGAGAGCATCCTGCCGCAATCCGTACTGCGCGCCTCGATCACCGCCGCTTACCGTCGCCCTGAGCCGGAAGTGGTGCCGATGCTGATCGAGCAGGCCCGCCTGCCGCAGCCCATGGCCGAAGCCACCAACAAGCTGGCCGCCTCGATTGCCGAAAAACTACGTAATCAGAAGAGTGCCGGCGGCCGTGCCGGTATTGTTCAGGGCCTGCTGCAGGAATTTTCCCTGTCGTCCCAGGAAGGCGTCGCACTGATGTGCCTGGCCGAAGCGCTGCTGCGCATCCCGGACAAGGGCACCCGCGATGCGCTGATCCGCGACAAGATCAGCACCGGCAACTGGCAGCCGCACCTGGGCAACAGCCCGTCGCTGTTCGTCAACGCCGCCACCTGGGGCCTGTTACTGACCGGCAAACTGGTCGCCACGCATAACGAAGCAGGCTTGACCTCGTCCCTGAGCCGCATCATCGGCAAGAGCGGCGAGCCGATGATCCGCAAGGGCGTCGACATGGCCATGCGCCTGATGGGCGAGCAGTTCGTCACCGGCGAAACCATCGCCGAAGCCCTGGCCAACGCGAGCAAGTTCGAAGCCAAGGGCTTCCGCTATTCCTACGACATGCTCGGGGAAGCCGCCCTGACCGAACACGATGCCCAGAAATACCTGGCCTCGTACGAACAAGCCATCCACTCGATCGGCAAAGCCTCTCACGGTCGTGGGATTTATGAAGGCCCAGGCATCTCCATCAAGCTGTCGGCATTGCACCCGCGTTACAGCCGTGCGCAATACGAGCGCGTGATGGACGAGCTGTACCCGCGCCTGCTGTCCCTGACCCTGCTGGCCAAGCAATACGACATCGGCCTGAACATCGACGCCGAAGAAGCCGACCGCCTGGAGCTGTCGCTGGATCTGCTCGAACGCCTGTGCTTCGAACCACAGCTGACCGGCTGGAACGGCATCGGCTTTGTGATCCAGGCCTACCAGAAGCGTTGCCCGTATGTGATCGACTACGTTATCGACCTGGCCCGCCGCAGCCGCCATCGCCTGATGATCCGCCTGGTGAAAGGCGCGTACTGGGACAGCGAAATCAAGCGCGCCCAGGTTGAAGGCCTGGAAGGCTATCCGGTCTACACCCGCAAGGTGTACACCGACGTTTCCTACATCGCCTGTGCACGCAAACTGCTGTCGGTGCCGGAAGTCATCTACCCGCAGTTCGCCACGCATAACGCCCACACCTTGTCGGCCATCTACCATATCGCTGGTCAGAACTATTACCCCGGCCAGTACGAGTTCCAATGCCTGCACGGCATGGGTGAGCCACTGTACGAGCAAGTTGTAGGCAAGGTCTCCGACGGCAAGCTGAATCGTCCGTGCCGCGTGTACGCACCGGTCGGCACCCACGAAACGCTGCTGGCGTACCTGGTGCGTCGCCTGCTGGAAAACGGCGCCAACACCTCGTTCGTCAACCGGATTGCCGACCAGTCCATCTCGATCCAGGAGCTGGTGGCCGATCCGGTGGCCAGCATCGAGCAGATGGCGACGCTGGAAGGCGGCTTCGGCCTGCCGCACCCGCGTATCCCGCTGCCCCGCGACCTGTATGGCAGCGACCGCGCCAACTCGGCCGGCATCGATCTGGCCAACGAACACCGTCTGGCGTCGCTGTCCTGCGCGTTGCTTGCCACCGCGCACAACCACTGGAAGGCCGCCCCGATGCTCGGTTGCGCCTCCAGCGACCAGCCTGCTGCACCGGTGCTGAACCCGTCCGACCTGCGTGATGTGGTCGGTCACGTCCAGGAAGCCACCGTCGAAGACGTCGACAACGCCATCCAGTGCGCCATCAATGCCGGCCCGATCTGGCAGGCCACCCCGCCCGCCGAGCGCGCCGCGATCCTGGAACGTGCCGCCGACCTGATGGAAGGCGAGATCCAGCCACTGATGGGCCTGCTGGCTCGCGAAGCCGGCAAGACCTTCGCCAACGCCATCGCCGAAGTGCGCGAAGCCGTGGACTTCCTGCGCTACTACGCGGTGCAGGCACGCAACGATTTCACCAACGACGCCCACCGCCCACTGGGTCCGGTGGTCTGCATCAGCCCGTGGAACTTCCCGCTGGCAATCTTCAGTGGCCAGGTCGCTGCCGCACTGGCTGCCGGCAACCCGGTACTGGCCAAGCCTGCCGAGCAAACGCCGCTGGTGGCGGCCCAAGCCGTGCGCATCCTGCTTGAAGCCGGTATTCCGGAAGGTGTGCTGCAACTGCTGCCGGGTCAGGGCGAAAGCGTCGGTGCGCGCCTGGTCGGTGATGAACGCGTCAAAGGTGTGATGTTCACTGGTTCCACCGAGGTCGCGCGCCTGCTGCAACGCAATGTCGCCGGCCGCCTGGATGCCCAGGGCCGTCCGATCCCACTGATCGCCGAAACCGGTGGCCAGAACGCGATGATCGTCGATTCTTCGGCGCTGACCGAGCAAGTGGTCATCGACGTAGTGTCCTCGGCCTTCGACAGTGCCGGCCAGCGTTGCTCGGCCCTGCGTGTCCTGTGCCTGCAGGAAGATTCGGCAGACCGCGTGATAGAAATGCTCAAGGGCGCCATGGCTGAATGCCGCCTGGGCAACCCGGAGCGCCTGTCCGTGGACATCGGCCCGGTGATCGACGCCGAAGCCAAGGCCGGCATCGAGAAACACATCCAGGCCATGCGCGACAAAGGCCGCAACGTGTACCAGGTGGCCATTGCCGACGGCGAAGAGATCAAGCGTGGCACCTTCGTGATGCCGACCCTGATCGAGCTGGAAAGCTTCGACGAACTGCAACGCGAGATCTTCGGCCCGGTGCTGCACGTGGTGCGCTACAAGCGCAAAGAGATCGACCAGCTCATCGCGCAGATCAATGCGTCCGGCTATGGCCTGACCCTGGGCGTGCACACCCGTATCGACGAGACCATCGCCAAGGTGATCGACAACGTCAATGCCGGTAACGTCTACGTCAACCGCAACATTGTTGGTGCCGTGGTCGGCGTGCAGCCGTTCGGCGGCGAAGGCCTGTCGGGGACCGGCCCGAAAGCCGGTGGTCCGCTGTACCTGTACCGCCTGCTGTCGACCCGTCCTACCGATGCCATCGAACAATCCTTCGTGCGTGGCGACGCACTGGCTGCACCGGATGTCCGTTTGCGCGACGCCATGAGCCAACCGCTGACCGCCCTGAAAACCTGGGCGGACAGCAATCAGTTCAGCGACCTGAGCGCCCTGTGCAGCCAGTTCGCCGCGCAATCGCAAAGCGGTATCACGCGTCAGTTGGCTGGCCCGACTGGCGAGCGCAACAGCTACGCCATCCTGCCCCGCGAACACGTGCTGTGCCTGGCGGACGTAGAAGGCGACCTGCTGACTCAACTGGCGGCGGTGCTGGCTGTTGGCGGCTCTGCGGTATGGCCGGAAACCGACCTGACCAAGGCCTTGTTTCCACGCCTGCCGAAGGAGATTCAGGCGAAGATCAAGCGCGTGGCCGACTGGACCAAGGATGACGTGGTGTTCGACGCCGTCCTGCACCACGGTGATTCCGATCAACTGCGTGCGGTGTGCCAGCAAGTGGCCCAGCGTGGCGGGGCGATTGTCGGGGTGCATGGTTTGTCGCAAGGCGAGACCGCGATTGCGCTGGAACGCCTGGTGATTGAGCGGGCGTTGAGCGTTAACACCGCTGCAGCAGGCGGTAACGCCAGCCTCATGACCATCGGCTAAACCTTCTAAGCTGCAAGCCTCAAGCCTCAAGCTGCTTGTAGCTTGTAGCTTGTAGCTTGTAGCTGAAGCTTGTGTCCTCCCATCACCCCCATCTATGTTCCTTCCCCCTTTTTATCAGCGCTTCTAGACTGCGGCATACTTTTCAAAGGTAAGCCGCCATGTCCGAGACGCTGCTCAGTTCCCGCAATCTGGCTTTCGAGCTGTATGAAGTCCTCGATGCCGAGGGCCTGACGCAGCGCGAGCGGTTTGCCGAGCACAATCGCGAAACCTTCGATGCAGCCATCAGCACGGCACGCAGCATTGCCGAGAAGTACTTCGCACCGCACAACCGCAAAAACGACGAAAACGAACCGCGCTATGAAGACGGCAAGGCCATCCTGATTCCGGAAGTGAAGCCGGCGGTGGATGCGTTCCTCGAAGCCGGCTTCCTCAACGCGGCGCGCAGTTTCGAAGCGGGCGGCATGCAACTGCCCACCCTGCTGTCGCAGGCCTGTTTCGCGCATTTCCAGTCGGCCAACGCCGCGTCCACGTCGTATCCGTTCCTGACCATGGGTGCCGCCAACCTGATTGAAAGCTTCGGCACCGAGGAGCAGAAACAACGCTTCCTGCAGCCGATGATCGAGGGCCGCTTCTTCGGCACCATGGCCCTTACTGAGCCACATGCCGGTTCATCCCTGTCGGATATTCGTACACGCGCAGAGCCAGCGGCTGACGGTAGCTATCGACTCAAAGGCAATAAGATCTTCATCTCCGGCGGCGATCATCCGCTGTCGGAAAACATCGTGCATATGGTGCTGGCCAAGCTGCCGGACGCGCCGCCTGGGGTGAAGGGCATTTCGCTGTTTATCGTGCCCAAATTCCTGGTCAACGACGACGGCAGCCTGGGGGAACGCAACGACGTGTTGCTGGCGGGGCTGTTCCACAAGATGGGCTGGCGCGGCACCACGTCCACGGCACTGAATTTCGGCGACAACGGCCACTGTGTCGGCTACCTGGTGGGCAAGCCGCACCAGGGGTTGAGCTGCATGTTCCAGATGATGAATGAGGCGCGCATCGGCGTGGGCATGGGCGCGGTCATGCTCGGTTATGCCGGCTACCTCTACTCCCTGGAGTACGCCCGTGAACGCCCGCAAGGTCGCCTGCCGGACAGCAAGGATCCCACCACTGCGCCGGTCTCGATCATTCAGCACGCGGACATAAAACGCATGCTGCTGACCCAGAAATCCTACGTTGAAGGCGCCTTCGATCTGGGCCTCTACGCCGCGCGGCTGTTCGACGACACCACCACCCTGGAAACCGAAGCCGAGCGCAAGCACGCCCACGAATTGCTGGACTTGCTGACCCCCATCGTCAAATCCTGGCCCTCGGAGTTCTGCCTCAAGGCCAACGAGTTGGCTATCCAGATTCTCGGCGGCCACGGCTACACCCGTGAATACCCGGTAGAACAGTACTACCGCGATAACCGCCTGAACCCGATCCATGAAGGCACCCATGGCATCCAATCCCTGGATTTGCTCGGGCGCAAGCTCGCACAGAACGGCGGGGCGGGCTTAAAGCAACTCATCAGACTGATCGCCGAAACCGGTGCGCGTGCGCAGCAATACCCAAGCCTCACCCCACTCAGGGAACCGCTGGAGCACTTGGTCAACCGCTTGCAAAGCGTGACCATCGGCCTGCTGACGGATCTCGCCCACGGCAAGGTCAACAGCAGCCTGGCGAATTCGGCGCTGTACCTGAAGGTATTCGGGCATACGGTGATTGGCTGGCGCTGGCTGGAACAGGCGATTCGCGCCGAGGAAGGCTTGGCCAGGGGCAATGCGGCGGATGTGGCCTTCTACAAAGGCAAGCTCCAGGCCGCTCGGTACTTCCTGACCTGGGAAGTACCAAGCTGCCATCATGAACTGGCGATTCTCGAAGCACGTGATGACACGTGCCTCGGCATGCAGGATGAGTGGTTCTGACCCCTAAGGTTGTCCGATCACCTTGGAAATCACATCGACCGTGGCGCTGACTTGCTCTTGGTAACGGTCGAGTTCCTGCTGGTGAGCCTGCTGCATTTCGATCTGCTCGGCGCACAGGTTCAGCGCCGCCAGCACCAGTAGCTTGTCACCGATCAGGGTCGGGTACTTTTTCTTGGTGGTGGCCAGGGACGCCTTGAGCATGGTCACGGCGTGCATCAGGGTCTTGTCCTCCCCTGCCGGTGCCTTGATCGAGTAATCCTCTCCGAGAATCGAAACGACCTTTATCCCTTCATTCATGCGCTGACAGGCCCTGCGCTCACGCGCTCAACCAACGCCTGGATACGCGCGGCGGTGGCGCCATGCTTTTCTTCCTGTTCCATCAGGTTCAATTGCAGGCTGTCGTTCTCATCCTTGGCGCGAGCCAGTTCGGCCTTGAGGGATTCGTTGCTGCCCAGTAGATCCTGATTCTGCTGTACCAGATCGCTGACCAGTTGTTCCAGTTGGCTGAGGGATGCTTCTAACATTTTGATTTCTCGGGCTTTTTCAAAGGGCGGTGACGATAAAGAAAATTCACCTCGGATGCCAGGGTTATCCCCGGCGCGCAGCCCGTTTTTTAAGGGCCGGGCCACGCTTTCGAGCCTTAGTGACTGCATTTCCCCCATCTGGTTCCTGAATCAGCGCAACCCCTCGTCAGGTGCGACAAAAACGCACAGCGCCCTTTAGACTTTAGTCGTACGTCCGATAGAGAGGGACACCCCGTCTCATGACCGCACGGATCGCGCTTCTCCCCAGGATTTCCGCATGTCGCTTCGTAATATGAATATTGCTCCGAGGGCCTTCCTCGGCTTCGCGCTGATTGGTGCCCTGATGTTGTTTCTCGGTGTGTTCGCCCTGAACCAGATGAGCAAAATCCGTGGCGCCACCGAAGACATCACGCTGTCCAGCGTGCCGAGCATTCGCGCCCTGGATGAGTTCACCCAACTCACTTTGCGCCTGCGGGTCCTGTCCTATCGCTTGCTGACCAACCGCGAGCCGGAGGTGCAGCAGAAAACCCTCGAGGCTTTCGAGCTGCGCAACCAGCAGATCCGTACGGCCCAGGCGGTCTACGAGAAGCTGATCGAGAGCAGCGAGGAGCGTTCGACCTACGACGAATACGTGCGCCTGCTCGGCCAGTACCATCAGATCGAAGAGCGCATGAAAAGCCTGTCGCGCGCCAATCAGGTGGACGAGTTGCGCAGCCTGCTCAACACCGAACTGCTGAGCAACTCCGAGCAGGTCAACGCGGTGCTCACGCGCCTGCTGGACCTCAATAACAAGATGGCCCTGGCCACCAACCAGCAAGCCGAAGACCAGTACGACCTGGCCTTTGACCTGGTGGTGGGCCTGCTGGTGATCGCCACCGCGCTGACCCTGCTGTTCGCCTGGCTGCTGACCCGCAGCATCACCTTGCCGATTTCCCAGGCATTGGGCGCCGCTGAAGAAATCGCCGAAGGCAACCTGACGCGGCCGATCAAGATTGACGGCAACGACGAAGCCGGGCGCCTTTTGGCGGCCATGGCCAAGATGCAGGACAAGCTGCGCGACACCCTGCAGCGTATCGCCGGCTCCGCCACCCAGCTGGCATCGGCGGCTGAAGAGCTGAACGCCGTCACCGACGAAAGCGCCCGCGGCCTGACCCAGCAAAACAACGAAATCGAACAGGCCGCCACGGCCGTCAACGAGATGACCAGCGCCGTCGAAGAAGTCGCGCGCAATGCGGTGAGCACCTCCGAAGCCTCGCGCAATGCCACCACTTCCGCCGGCGACGGGCGTGACCTGGTACAGGAAACCGTCAGCGCGATCGAGCGCATGAGCGGCGACGTGCAAGCCACCGCTACCTTGATCGGCGACCTGGCCAATGAGTCCCGGGATATCGGCAAGGTGCTGGACGTGATTCGCGGCCTGGCCGACCAGACCAACCTGCTGGCCCTCAACGCCGCCATTGAAGCCGCGCGTGCCGGGGAAGCCGGCCGTGGCTTTGCCGTGGTTGCCGATGAAGTGCGCGCCCTGGCCCACCGTACCCAGCAGTCCACCAGCGAGATCGAGCGGATGATCGGCAGCATCCAGGCCGGCACCGAGCACGCAGTGGACTCGATGCGCAACAGCACCGAACGTGCGGAATCGACACTCAACATCGCCAAGGGCGCGGGGATGTCGCTGGACACCATCAACACCGCCATCGTGGAGATCAACGAGCGCAACCTGGTGATCGCCAGCGCGGCGGAAGAGCAGGCGCAAGTGGCGCGGGAAGTGGACCGTAACCTGGTGAACATCCGTGATTTGTCGGTGCAATCAGCCACCGGCGCCAGCCAGACAAGTGCGGCGAGCAGTGAGCTGTCGCGCCTGGCGGTGGATTTGAATGGGATGGTGGGGCGGTTCAGGCTCTGAACCAAAGCCCTCCTGGCAGCGCTGATCCCTTGTGGGAGCTGGCTTGCCTGCGATGCAGGCACCTCGGTGAATCAGGCTCACCGAGGCGATGCTATCGCAGGCAAGCCAGCTCCCACATTTGATCTTCATCGCGCCACAAAACCTTTTTGACAGCGCAGCAATTCAACAGGTTAGAATCGCTGGCACGCAGACTGCATGGTCAGTTTGCGCCCCGTCTTGTTTACTCATGGAGTACTGCCTTTGAATGCGACGACCATCAACAGCCTGTTCTTGATCGGCGCGTTGCTGGTGGGTGCAAGCATTCTGGTGAGTTCCCTTTCGTCCCGCCTGGGCATCCCGATCCTGGTGATCATCCTGGCCGTGGGCATGGTCGCCGGCGTCGATGGCGGCGGCATCATTTTCGATAACTACCCGACCGCCTACCTGGTGGGCAACCTCGCGCTGGCCGTGATCCTGCTGGACGGCGGCCTGCGTACACGGGTCGCAAGTTTTCGCGTGGCGTTGTGGCCGGCGTTGTCGCTGGCCACGGTCGGGGTGCTGATCACCACCGGCCTCACCGGCATGGCCGCGGCCTGGCTGTTTGACCTCAATATCATCCAGGGCCTGTTGATCGGCGCCATCGTCGGTTCCACGGACGCCGCGGCAGTGTTCTCGCTGCTGGGCGGCAAGGGCCTGAACGAGCGGGTCACCGCCAGCCTGGAAATCGAGTCCGGCAGCAACGACCCGATGGCGGTGTTCCTCACCGTCACCCTGATCGACATGCTTGCCAGCGGCCAGACCGGCCTGCACTGGAGCCTGCTGACGCACCTGGTGCGCGAATTCGGCATCGGCGGCATCGTCGGCCTGGGCGGCGGCTGGCTGATGCTGCAGATGGTCAACCGCATCAACCTGGCCACGGGCCTGTACCCGATCCTGGTGATCGCCGGCGGCCTGGTGGTGTTCGCCCTGACCAACGCCCTGCACGGCAGCGGCTTCCTCGCCGTGTACCTGTGCGGCCTGGTGATCGGCAACCGCCCGGTGCGCAGCCGTCATGGCATTTTGCATATGCTCGACGGCATGGCCTGGCTCGCCCAGATCGGCATGTTTTTGGTGCTGGGCCTGCTGGTCACGCCCCACGACTTGCTGCCGATCGCGCTGCCGGCCCTGGGCCTGGCGCTGTGGATGATCCTGTTCGCGCGGCCGCTGTCGGTGATGGTCGGCCTGCTGCCGTTCAAGGCGTTCCATGGCCGCGAAAAAGCCTTCATCGCCTGGGTCGGCCTGCGTGGCGCGGTACCGATCATCCTGGCGGTGTTCCCGCTGATGGCCGGCCTGCCGCATGCGCAGCTGTACTTCAACCTCGCCTTCTTTATCGTGCTGGTGTCATTGCTGGTGCAGGGCACCAGCCTGCCGTGGGTGGCCAAGCTGCTGAAAGTGACGGTACCGCCGGACCCTGCGCCCATCTCGCGCGCGGCCCTGGAAGTGCACGTCACCAGCGAGTGGGAGCTGTTCGTCTACCGCCTGGGCGCGGAAAAATGGTGCATCGGCGCAGCCCTGCGCGAGCTGAAAATGCCCGAAGGCACGCGGATCGCCGCGCTGTTCCGTGGTCAGCAACTGCTCCATCCGTCGGGTAGTACGGTGCTGGAAGTCGACGACCTGCTCTGTGTGATCGGCCACGAACACAACCTGCCAGCCCTGGGCAAACTGTTCAGCCAGGCACCGCAACGCGGCCTGGACCTGCGCTTCTTCGGCGACTTCGTGCTTGAAGGCGACGCCCAGCTGGGCGCGGTTTCCGCCCTGTACGGCCTCAAGCTCGAAGGCATCGACCCGGACATGCCCCTCAGCCGCTTCATCACCCAGAAAGTCGGCGGCGCGCCGGTGGTGGGCGACCAGGTGGAATGGAACAACACCATCTGGACCGTCGCGGTCATGGACGGGAACAAGATCGGCAAAGTCGGCGTCAGATTCCCCGAAGGAAGTCGCCCGGGTCCCGGACTCTTCCTCTAAACTGCGGGGCGACAACGCCCCGATTCTTCACCTTGCTCGACCGGTCTCTATGCCAATCCTGCGCACTTTTCTCGCCACTGCCCTGCTGGGCCTGACCCTTTGTGTCGGCAGCGTACACGCCGCCGATCCGCCCAGCGCCGACGCCATCCAGCAATCCCTGGACAAGCTGCCCGATCGCAAGCTGCCCGACGCCGACATGAAGGCGTTGCAGTCGATCCTGCAGCAGACCCTGAATTACCTGGGCAACAAGCAGGATTACGAGCAGCGCCTCATCGACCTCAAGCGCCAGCTGGAGGACGCCCCGCGCCAGACCACCGACAACCAGCGTGAGCTGACCCGGCTCAAGGCCACCAAGGTCATCCCGGTCGCCCAGCGCTACGCCAGCCTGCCGGTGCCACAGCTGGAACAACTGCTGGTGCAGCGCACCACCCAGCAAGGTGACCTGCAAAAAGAACTGGCCGACGCCAACAGCCTGACCATTGCCGCCCAGACCCGCCCCGAGCGCGCCCAGACCGAAATCAGCAACAGCCAGACGCGCATCCAGCAGATCAATGCGATCCTCAAGGCCGGCAAGGACAATGGCAAAACCATCAGCGGCGACCAGCGCAACCAACTGAACGCTGAACTCGCCGCCCTGAATGCGCTGATCCCTTTGCGTCGCCAGGAACTGGCCGGCAACAGCCAACTGCAAGACCTGGGCAATAGCCAGCACGACCTGGTGGTGGAGAAAACCGCGCGCCTGGAGCAGGAAATCCAGGACCTGCAAACCCTGATCAACCAGAAACGCCTGGCCCAGTCCCAGCAGACGGTAACCCAGCAGTCCATCGAGGCGCAGAAGGCCGGCGGCAGCAGCCTGCTGGCGACCGAGAGCGCGGCCAACCTGAAACTGTCCGACTACCTGCTCAAAAGCACCGACCGCCTCAACGACCTGACCCAGAAAAACCTGCAGACCAAGCAGCAACTGGACACCGTGACCCAGAGCGATTCGGCGCTGGACGAGCAGATCAACGTGCTCAAGGGCAGCCTGCTGCTCTCCAAGATTCTCTACAAACAAAAGCAGGCATTGCCGCGCCTGACGGTGGACCGCGACCTGGCCGATGATATCGCCAACATTCGCTTGTACCAGTTCGAGGTCAACCAGCAGCGCGAGCTGATCAGTTCCCCGAGCACCTACGTCGACAACCTGCTGGCCAACCAGCCACCGGAAGACGTCACGCCACAATTGCGTCGCACCCTGCTGGAGCTGGCGATCACTCGCAGCGACCTGCTGGAGCGCCTGAGCCGTGAGCTGAGCGCGCTGCTGAACGAATCCATCACCCTGCAACTGAACCAGAAACAACTGCTCAGCACCGCCACCACCCTGCGCGCGACGCTGGATGAGCAAATGTTCTGGATCCCCAGCAACAAGCCGCTGGACACCGAGTGGCTGGAAACCGTGCCGGCGCACCTGAGCAAGCAAGTCACCACCCTGCCCTGGGCTTCCAGCGTCAGCGAGTTGTACGACGGCCTGACCCAGCGTCCGCTGCTGTTCCTGCCGCTGCTGCTGTTGATCGGCGCGCTGTTGTGGCGCCGCAAAGCCCTGTACCAGCGCCTGAACAAGGTCCATCTGGACATCGGTCACTTCAAGCGCGACAGCCAGTGGCACACGCCGCAGGCCATCCTGATCAATATCCTGCTGGCGATGCCGGTAGCCCTGGGCCTGGCGCTGTGCGGGTATGCGCTGCAGATTGACGCCCGTGGGCAAAACGCCAACCTCGGCGCGGCCTTGCTGCAGATCGCCCAGGCGTGGCTGGTGTTCTACACCGCCTACCGCATCCTCGCGCCGGGTGGCGTGGCCGAGCTGCACTTCCGTTGGGAGAAACCCCAGGTCGAATTCCTCCAGGGCTGGGTGCGCAAGCTCGGGCTGGTGGTGCTGGCCCTGGTGGCGGTGGTGGCAATTGCCGAGCATCAACCGGCGGCATTGGCCGACGACGTGCTGGGCATCGGCGTGGTGCTGCTGTGCTACGCACTGATGGCCTGGCTGCTGGGGCGCCTGCTGCTGAACAGCCCGACGCATGAAAAAGCCTCGCTGTTTCGCAAAGCCGTGGGCCTGCTGTTCACCGCCCTGCCCATCGCGCTGTTTATCGCGGTGCTGTTCGGCTACTACTACACCGCGCTCAAACTCAGCGACCGGCTGATCAACACCCTGTACCTGTTGATGTTCTGGTTGGTGATCGAAGCCACTTTCGTACGCGGCCTGGGTGTCGCCGCGCGGAGACTGGCTTACGCACGCGCCCTGGCCAAACGCCAGGCTGCCAAGGAAGCCGGCGATGGCGAGGCAGTGATCGAAGAGCCGACGCTGGACATCGAGCAGGTCAACGAACAATCCATGCGCCTGATCCGCCTGGCCTTGCTCGGCGGCTTTATCGCGGCGCTGTATTGGGTCTGGAAAGACCTGATCACCGTGTTCTCTTACCTCGACAACGTCACGCTCTACGAATACACCAGCGGCACCGGCGCCAATATCAGCATGGTGCCGATCAGCATCGGCGACCTGCTGGGGGCGTCGATCATTGTCGGCATCACCTTCGCCCTGGCGCGCAACCTGCCCGGCTTGCTGGAAGTGCTGGTGCTGTCCAAGCTGGACCTGGCGCAGGGCAGCGCGTACGCGACCACCACCTTGCTGTCCTATGTGATTGCCGGCGTCGGCTTTGTCTCGACCCTGTCGACCCTCGGCGTGAGCTGGGACAAGTTGCAATGGCTGGTCGCGGCGCTGTCGGTGGGATTGGGCTTCGGGATGCAGGAAATCTTCGCCAACTTCATCTCCGGCATCATGATCCTGTTCGAACGCCCGGTGCGGATCGGCGACACCATCACCATCGGCAACCTGTCGGGCACAGTGAGCAAGATCCGCATCCGCGCCACCACCATCACCGATTTCGACCGCAAGGACATCATTGTCCCGAACAAGACCTTCATCACCGGGCAACTGATCAACTGGTCACTGACCGACACCATCACCCGCGTCACCCTCAAGCTTGGCGTGGACTACGGCTCCGACCTGGACCGCGTGAAGGAACTGCTGCTCAAGGCCGCCCGCGAAAACCCGCGAGTGCTCAAGGAGCCGGAGCCACACGTGTACTTCCTCAACTTCGGCGAAAGCACCCTCGACCACGAACTGCGCATGCACGTGCGCGACCTGGGCGACCGCAACCCGGTGATCGACGAAGTGAACCGCTTTATCAACCGCGAGTTCAAGAAAGAGCACATCAACATTTCGTTCCGCCAGATGGAGGTCTACCTGAAGAACCTCCACGGCCAGGAATACAAACTCGTCGAAGTCGACACCCCGGCCAAACCCGCCAACGACGGCGGCGTGCAAGAACCGCCGCCGGGTAAACTCGACTAAACGCCCTATCCCCAGCAGAATGCTCGGACATTCTGCTGGAGATGGCCGGTGAAAGCCCTCGACGAACTGACCTTCGACAACCGCTTCGCACGCCTGGGCGACGCGTTCTCAACCCACGTCCTGCCTGAACCCCTCGATGCGCCGCGCCTTGTGGTGGCGAGCGAGGCCGCCATGGCCTTGCTCGACCTCGACCCGGCCGTGGCTGAAACGCCGGTGTTCGCCGAGCTGTTTGGCGGCCACAAGCTGTGGGCCGAGGCGGAACCGCGGGCGATGGTCTATTCCGGGCATCAGTTCGGTGGCTACACGCCACAATTGGGCGATGGCCGGGGGCTGCTGCTGGGCGAGGTGTACAACCAGGCCGGCGAGCACTGGGACCTGCACCTCAAGGGCGCCGGCATGACGCCGTACTCGCGCATGGGCGATGGGCGCGCGGTGCTGCGTTCGTCGATTCGGGAGTTCCTGGCCTCAGAAGCGCTGCACGCGCTGGGCATTCCCAGCAGCCGGGCCCTCTGCGTGATCGGCTCCGATACCCCGGTGTGGCGTGAGAAACAGGAGCGCGGCGCAATGGTGCTGCGCCTGGCCCACAGCCATGTCCGCTTCGGCCATTTCGAATATTTCTACTACACCAAAAAGCCCGAACAGCAGGCGCAATTGGCCGAGCACGTGCTCAACCTGCACTACCCCGAGTGCCGCGAGCAGCCTGAGCCGTACCTGGCGATGTTCCGTGAGATCGTCGAGCGCAATGCCGAGATGATCGCCAAATGGCAGGCCTACGGCTTCTGCCACGGCGTGATGAACACCGACAACATGTCGATCCTCGGCATCACCTTCGACTTCGGGCCGTTTGCGTTTCTCGACGACTTTGACGCGCACTTCATCTGCAACCACTCGGACCATGAAGGGCGCTATTCCTTCAGCAACCAGGTGCCGATCGGCCAATGGAACCTCAGCGCCCTGGCGCAGGCGTTGACGCCGTTCATCAGCGTCGATGCCTTGAAGGAAGCGCTGGGCCTGTACCTGCCGCTGTATCAGGCCCACTACCTGGACCTGATGCGCCGTCGTTTGGGGCTGACCACCGCCGAGGACGATGATCAAGCGCTGGTCGAGCGCTTATTGAAGCTGATGCAGAACAGCGGTGTGGATTACACCCTGTTCTTCCGGCGCCTGGGCGATGAACCAGCGGCACTGGCCGTGACCCGCTTGCGTGATGATTTTGTCGACCTGGCCGGATTCGACGCCTGGGCCGAACGCTACACAGCCCGCGTGGCAAGGGACGGGGAATACACTGAAGCACAGCGACGCGCGCGCATGCATGCGGTCAACCCGCTGTACATCCTGCGCAACTACCTCGCACAAAACGCCATCACCGCCGCCGAGTCCGGCGATTACAGCGAAGTGCGGCGGCTGCACGAGGTGCTTTCCAAGCCGTTCGAGGAGCAAGCGGGTATGGAACAGTACGCGCAGCGGCCGCCGGATTGGGGCAAGCATTTGGAGATCAGTTGTTCGTCGTAGGCGCTACTGTTGTAGTGAGCGGGCGTGTCCCGCTCATTACAACCTTGATAACTATCTGCCCCGGCTCCACTTAGAAGCTATTGGTCATTCCAGGAGCCCACCATGTCCGAACCTCTCGTAATCCCGTGCCCCCATTGCAATGGCCTCAACCGCATCCCCGGCGAACGCCTGGGCGATGCACCAAAATGCGGGCGCTGCAAACAGCCGGTTTTGCTGAACACGCCGTTCGAGCTGAAACAAGGTGACTACACCAGTCAGATCAAAGGCGATTTGCCGTTGCTGGTGGATGTCTGGGCTGAATGGTGCGGGCCGTGCAAGTCATTTGCGCCGGTGTTTGAGCAAGCGGCTGGGCAGCTGGAGGGCAAGTGCCGATTGGCCAAGCTCGACAGCGAGGCCAATCAGCAGTTGTCGGCGCAGTTGGGGATTCGCTCGATCCCGAGTTTGATTCTGTTCAAGAACGGCCGCGAAGTGGCACGCCAGAGTGGAGCGTTTCCTTTACCGCAGTTGATGGCGTGGTTACGCAGCCAGGGCGTATAACTCCCTCCTGAGAACAACACCTATCAAATGTGGGAGCTGGCTTGCCTGCGATGCAGGCGATTCGGTCTGCCTGATACACCGAGGCGATGCCATCGCAGGCAAGCCAGCTCCCACACTGATTGCATTTCACATTAAGGTCAGCGTTGCCTGTCAGATCAGGCGTTTTCCAGCAGGTTGTGCAGCTCCACAAATTGCTGCGTCAGCTTGTGCCGTGGGTCCAGGTGGATCAACGGCTTGCTCTCCTGGTGCGATTCACGCATGCGTACCGAACTGGCCAGGTACACCGGCAGCACCGGCAGGCCTTCGGCGATCAACTCGTCGAGCATCTGCTGCGGCAAGCTCGCCCGCGCCTGGAACTGATTGACCACGATGCCTTCCACTTCCAGGCCTTCGTTGTGGTCTTCCTTCAATTCTTCGATTTCCGCCAGCAGGCCATACAAGGCCTGGCGCGAGAAGCTGTCGCAATCGAAGGGGATCAGCACACGATCGGCGGCAATCAGCGCCGAAACCGCATAGAAATTCAGGGCCGGCGGCGTATCCAGGTAAATCCGGTCGTAATCTTCGCTCAATTCGTCCAGCAGCTTTCGCAGCTTGTTGATCTTGTGCTTGGCCTCAAGCTTGGGCTGCAGGTCCGCCAGTTCAGCAGTCGCGGTGATGACGTGCAGGTTGTCGAACGGCGTTTCGTAGATATCGACCTGGTTTTTCTTGGAAAACGGCCCGGATGACAGGGTTTGCTTGAAAAAATCCGCGATCCCCATGGGGATATCGTCGCCCGTCAGCCCGGTGAGGTACTGGGTTGAGTTGGCTTGTGCATCGAGGTCCACCAACAGGGTTCGATAGCCTTCACTGGCGCTGACCGCCGCCAGGTTGCAGGCGATGCTGGACTTGCCAACGCCGCCTTTCTGATTGAACACCACACGCCGCATGGAAAAACCTCCGTGTATCAATGAATGTCCGAGTGTAGAGGGCAAAAGCGCCTGTTAGCTACCTCGTTCATCCATGCACTGCTGCATTAAAGTCGGCATGTAGTACGTCACACACGAAGAATCAGGAAGGGTCCGACAACCCAGCCGACCTTCGGTAACCGACAATGTGTAAATCCCCTCCACTAATTTGTAATCAGCCGTGCACAAATATTTACCAAAGTTTGCTAGAACCCCACGGCAACGGGATAATGCGCGCCATTCGGCTACTGCTCCCTGTCCCGGTATTCGGGGCCAACGGCCGCACATGGAAGCCCGCAGGGGCGGGATATCTTCTCAGTGATCACTTTCAACATCGCCCAATGGCGCGCCTGGGCCCCTGGCCTGGAGAGCGCGGACGACTGGCACGCCTGGTGCCGGAATCCGGTGTTGCTGCCCGAAAGCGAAGCCTGCCCCGACGTGTCATTCCTGCCGGCCATGCAGCGCCGGCGCCTGAGCCGCCTGGCGCGCATGGCCTTCAGCGTGGGCTGGCCACTGGCCGAAGGCCTGCAGGGCTTGCCCCTGGTGTTTATTTCCCGGCACGGCGAGACCCCGCGCACCCTCGATATCCTCACTGACCTGGCCAACGACCAGCCACTGTCGCCGACCCAGTTCAGCCTGTCGGTGCATAACGCGGTGATTGGCCTGTGGTCGATCCTGCGTAATGAAACCAGCGAAATGACCGCCCTGGCAGCCGCCGGTGATGGCCTGGAGCACGGCATGCTCGAAGCCGCCGCGCTGCTCAACGAGGGGGCCTCGGCGGTCTTGCTGGTGATCACCGAAGAACAGCCGCCCGAGGCCTACGCAAGCTGGATCCACGACGTGCCTTTTCCCTACGCCCTCGGCCTGCTGCTGACGCCCGGCGACGAGTGGCAGTTGGAACTCAGCCCCGGCACTGTCCAACCCACTCAAACCCAGTGGCCTCACGCCCTGAACCTGCTGCGCACCCTGCTCACCGACCAGGTCGCCTGCCAACATGCCTGGAAGAACCGCGTATGGAACTGGCAACGCAAGCCTTGACCGACAAACCCCGGGACGCCTACTACTGGCGCCTGATCGCCACCGCAGCCAGCTTCGTGCTGTTCGGTTTCGGCGGGCTGTGCCTGCGTTTGCTGGTGTTCCCCCTGCTCAGCTGCCTGCCGGGCGACGCCACCCAACACCGGCGCCGCGCCCGTCACACCATCAGTTGGCTGTTCTGGTTCTTTATCCGCCTGATGCAACGCGCCGGGGTGCTGACCTTCAGTGTCGAAGGCGCGGAAAAGCTCGGCCGCCCGGGCCAGATGATCATCGCCAACCACCCGTCGCTGATCGATGTGGTGTTCCTGATCGGCCTGGTGCGCCAGGCCAACTGTGTGGTCAAGCAAAGCCTGTGGCAAAACCCGTTCACCCGTGGACCGGTGCGCGACGCGGGTTATATCAGCAACGACGGCAGCGCCGAGATGCTCGATGCCGCCGCCGGCGCGCTGCAGGCCGGGCAAACCCTGATCATCTTTCCGGAAGGCACCCGCACCACACCCGGCGCGGCGCCTGCCTTTCATCGCGGGGGCGCCGCCATTGCGCTGCGCGGTGCGACAATCATCACCCCCGTGGTGATCAAGGTCAGCCCCACCACCCTGACCAAGGCCGAACCCTGGTATCGCATCCCAAAATGCCGCGTGCACTTCAGTTTGCGGGTGGGTGCCGATATAGAACCACAGGCCTTCGCGGCATTGGGGCCTGCGCCCCAGGCTTCACGCAAGCTCAACGATTACCTGCACCACTATTTTATTAAGGAGCTCGCCGAAGATGAGCGACCAACACCGCCTTGAGCACGACATAAAGACGCTGATCATCGAGGCCCTGGGCCTGGAAGACATCAGCGCCGACGACATCGGCAGCGAACAAACCCTGTTCGGCGAAGGCCTGGGCCTGGATTCGGTCGACGCCCTGGAATTGGGCCTGGCGATCCAGAAAAAGTACGGCATCAAAATCGATGCCGACGCCAAGGACACCCGCAATCACTTCACCAACGTGGCGAGCCTCGCGGCGTTCGTCACGGCCAGACAGGCAGCTTGAGACCGGACCATGCAAACTCGTGACGATATTTTCAACACCCTGCGCGATGCCTTGGTGGAACTGTTTGAACTGCCGCCTGAGCGCGTCACTCTCGACGCCAACCTGTACCAGGACCTGGAAATCGACAGCATCGACGCCGTCGACCTGATCGACCATATCAAGCGCCAGACCGGCAAGAAGATCGCTGCCGAAGAGTTCAAGGCCGTGCGCACCGTCAACGACGTGGTAGAGGCGGTGTACCGTCTGGTCACGCCGGCCGCATGAGCCGGCTGATCGGCCTTGGCCTGTTGCTGGCGGGGCTGCTGTACCCCTTTGCGGTGTATTACGGCACCGAGCACTTCGCGCCGTGGCAATTCGGCCTGCTGCTCGGCAGTTTGTGGCTGTTGCGCGCGCTGACCGGTGCGCGGCGCCCCGGCAGCCGCTGGATGGCGGTGGCCGTGATCGTGTTTTGCCTGTTGCTGGCCTGGTTCGACAACCCGCACCTGCTGCGCTGGTACCCGAGCCTGGTCAGCGCGTTCATGCTCGCGCTGTTCGGCCTGAGCCTGAAATATGGCCCGCCGATGGTCGAGCGCCTGGCGCGCATGACCGACCCGCAGCTGCCCCCCCACGCGATTGTGTATACGCGCCAGGTCACCGTGGTGTGGAGTGTGTTTTTTCTGTGTAATGGCCTGCTCGCCGCCGCGCTCACCCTGTGGGCGCCGCTGAGTTGGTGGACGTTGTACAACGGCCTGATCGCCTACGGGCTGATGGGGCTGTTGTTTGCCGTGGAATGGCTGGTACGACAAAGGGTTCGAGGCCGCGTATGAAAGGGTTGAAACTTGAGCACCTGTTGCTCGAGCCGCTGCAACAGCGTTTGGTCACCACCGAACCTGCAATGAATCACGCTGAACTGTGGGAACACGCCCTGAGCCTGGCCGCAGGCCTGCAGGCGCGTGGCATCCAGCGCCTGGCCGTGCACCTGGAAGACGCCGGTGTACTGGCGATTGCCCTGCTGGGCGCCTGGCGTGCCGGGGTCAGCGTGCTGCTGCCCGCCGACCTGCAACCCCAGACCCGCCAACGCTGGGACGAGGCCGTCGACGCCTGGCTGGTGGAAGCTGCCGACCTCGACGCGCTGTATCAGTCGCCCTTGAGCCCTGCAGTCCTCGACCTGGACGCCTGCCAACTGAGCCTGTGCACCTCCGGCTCCAGCGGCGAGCCCAAGCGCATCGACAAGACCCTGCGTCAGTTGGCCAATGAAGTCCAGGCACTGGAAGCCTTGTGGGGCGCGGATGTGAAAGACGCGTGCATCATCGGCAGCGTCGCCACCCAACATATCTACGGCTTGCTGTTCCGTGTGCTGTGGCCGCTGTGCGCCGGTCGCACTTTTGTGCGCAAGCAACTGGCATTCCCCGAAGACCTGCAGCGCGCCAGCCGCGAGCACCCGCACTTTGCCTGGGTCGCCAGCCCGGCGCTGCTCAAACGCATGGGCGACAACCTCGACTGGCCGGCACTGAGCCAGGTGGCGAGGGTGTTCTCGTCCGGCGGCGCCTTGCCCCTCGAGGCGGCCACCCGTCTTTACGAGCGCCTGCAGCAATGGCCGACGGAAATCCTCGGCAGCTCCGAGACCGGCGGCATCGCCTGGCGCCAGGGCGCGCAACCCTGGCAGCCATTCGCCGACGTGCAACTGAGCCAGGACGCCGACGGCGCGCTGCGTATCGCCTCGCCTTACCTGCCCGCCGGGCATATTGAACAGACTGCTGACGCTGCCCGAATCCATCCAGATGGCCATTTCGAGCTGCTGGGTCGCCTGGACCGCATCGTCAAGCTGGAAGAAAAACGCATCTCGCTGCCGATGCTCGAACAGGCGCTGATGGCCCACGCCTGGGTCGCCGAAACCCGCCTGGGCGTGGTACAGGAAAATCGCGCGTCCCTCGGCGCATTGGTGGTGTTGAGCGCCGAAGGCCTGCACGCCCTGCGCAATCAGGGCCGGCGCACCGTCACCCAAACCCTGCGCCAGCATCTCAGCCAGCATTGCGAAGCCCTGGCCCTGCCGCGGCGCTGGCGCCTGCTGCGCCAATTGCCGCTGAACAGCCAGGGCAAGCTCCCGCAGGCCGACGTCGAAGCACTGCTGCTGGCGCCACGGCCAAAAGCACCGGAAGTGCTGGAGCAGGTCGAAGCGGGTGGCGAATGGACCCTGCAACTGAGTGTGCCGCCGGACCTGGCTTACTTCAGCGGCCACTTCCCGGTCACTCCGGTGCTGCCCGGTGTGGTGCAGGTGGAATGGGCCTTCAACCTCGGCCAGCAACTGCTGGACCTGCCGACGACCTTTGCCGGCATGGAAGTGCTCAAGTTCCAGCAACTGATACGCCCGGGCGACCGTATCGAACTGCACCTGCGCTTTGATGCAGAGCGCGCCAAGCTGTACTTCGCCTACCGCAATGGCGTGGCGGCCTGTTCCAGTGGCCGGATAGTGCTGGAGGCGCAAAATGCATAATCTCTTGTGGCAAGCAGGTTCGTCGTGGCAAGCAGACTGTTTGTGGCAAGCAGGCTTGTTGTGGCGAGCGGGCTTGTTGTGGCGAGCGGGCTTGCCCCGCGTTGGGCTGCGAAGCAGCCCCAATAAGGTCGACGCGGTCTTCCAGGCATACCGAGTTGGCTGGTTTTGGGGCCGCTTCGCAGCCCAACGCGGGGCAAGCCCGCTCACCACAGGGAGCGTGCTCACCGCAGAAAACCCATTCACCACAGGAAGCACGCTACCAGCCAATTGGGTGAGCCATGCATAACCCCTGCGCCCTGATCCCGGTCTACAACCATGAAGCCGCCGTGCCGGCAGTGGTCCGCAGCCTGTTGAACAGCGGCCTGCCGTGCCTGTTGGTCGACGACGGCAGCAGCCCGGCCTGCGCGGCGGTATTGGCACAGCTGGCACGCCTCGAAAACGTCACCCTGCTGACCCTGCCGAACAACCAGGGCAAAGGTGGCGCGGTCATGGCCGGTTTCCGCGAAGCCGCACGCCTGGGCTTCAGCCATGCCCTGCAAGTGGATGCCGACGGCCAGCACGACTTGCGTGAAGTCGAGACATTTATCGACACCTCGCGCCGGCACCCTGACGCGGTCATCTGCGGCTATCCCGAATACGACGACAGCGTGCCCAAGGGCCGCCTGTACGCGCGCTACCTGACCCACGTGTGGGTGTGGATCAACACCCTGTCGCTGCAGATCCGCGACTCGATGTGCGGCTTTCGCGTGTACCCGCTGGCGCCGACGCTGGCGCTGATGGACTCGGCCTATATCGGCACGCGCATGGACTTCGACTCCGACATCCTGGTGCGCCTGGCCTGGCGCAACCAGCCGATGCGCTGGCTGCCGACGCAGGTGCATTACCCCACCGACGGCCTGTCGCACTTTCGTTTGTTCCGCGACAACGTGCGCATCTCGGCCATGCACACCCGGTTGTTCTTCGGCATGTTGGTACGCGCGCCGATGATCCTGTGGCGACGGTGGCAGGCATGAGCGACAGCAGCAAACACTGGGCCGACCGCGAAGAACGCGGCAGCTTCTGGCTGATGAAACTCACAGCCGTCGCCGCCAAGGTGCTCGGCCGCCGCCTGCTGAGCCCGGTGCTGTACGGCATCGTGCTGTACTTCTTCCTGTTCGGCCGCACCGCGCGCCAGAGCGCCTGGCAATACCAGCAGCGCCTGGCCGAGTGGAGCGGACGCGATGAACTGCGCCCGACCCAGAAAAAGGTCTTCGGCCAATTCATGGCCTTCGCCGACTCGCTGCTGGACAAACTCGACGTGTGGAACGGCAAGCTGCGTATCGAGCAGATCGAAATCAACGACCCGGCGCAACTGCGCGGACAACTGCGTGGCGGGCGCGGGCAGATGCTGGTGGGCGCGCACCTGGGCAACCTTGAAGTGTGCCGCGCGCTGGCGGAAATCGGCGAGCAGGTCACCATGAACGTGCTGGTGCACACCAAGCACGCCGAGCGCTTCAACCGTCTGCTGGGCGAAGCCGGCGCGACCCACTTGCGCCTGATCCAGGTCAGCGAGCTGGACCCGGCCACCATGCTGTTGCTCAGCCAGCGCCTGGACGCCGGTGAGTGGCTGGCCATCGCTGGCGACCGCGTGCCGCTGCATGGCGGGCGCACGGTGCGGGTGGATTTCCTCGGCCACGACGCCGCCTTCCCCCAAGGCCCGTGGTTGCTGGCCGGCCTGCTGAAATGCCCGGTCAACCTGCTGATGTGCCTGAAACACCAGGGTCGCTATCACCTGACCATCGAGCCGTTCGCGCAGTTGATCGAATGGAAACGCAGCACCCGCGAGCAGGTCATCGCCCTGTGGACCGCGCGCTATGCCGCACGCCTGGGCCAGTTCTGCCTGGAAGCGCCCCAACAATGGTTCAACTTTTACCCTTTCTGGAAGACCGATGACGACGCATCTTGAGCCGGTAACCTTTGGCGAACGCCCCCTGCGCATCGAAGACGTGCTGGCCCTGGCCAACCGTCAGGTGCCCACACATTTGCAGGATGACGCCGCCTATCGCCAGCGCATCGCCAAGGGCGCGCAGTTTTTAGACTCGCTGCTGGACAAGGAAGGCGTGATCTACGGCGTGACCACCGGCTACGGCGACTCCTGCGTGGTGGCGGTGCCATTGCACCACGTCGAGGCGCTGCCGCGTCACCTGTACACCTTTCACGGCTGCGGCCTGGGCAAGTTGCTCGACGCCCAAGCCACCCGTGCCGTGCTGGCGGCGCGCTTGCAGTCGCTGTGCCATGGGGTTTCCGGGGTGCGCGTGGAACTGCTCGAGCGCCTGCATGCGTTCCTCGAACACGACGTGCTGCCGCTGATTCCGGAAGAAGGCTCGGTCGGCGCCAGTGGTGACCTGACCCCACTGTCCTACGTGGCCGCGACCCTGTCCGGCGAGCGCGAGGTCATGTTCCGTGGCGAGCGGCGCCAGGCTGCCGATGTGCATCGCGAACTGGGTTGGGACCCGCTGGTGCTGCGTCCCAAGGAGGCCCTGGCGCTGATGAACGGCACCGCCGTGATGACCGGCCTCGCCTGCCTGGCCTTCGCCCGGGCCGACTACCTGCTGCAACTGGCGACGCGCATTACCGCGCTGAACGTGGTGGCGCTGCAAGGCAACCCGGAGCATTTCGACGAGCGCCTGTTCGCCGCCAAGCCGCACCCGGGGCAGATGCAAGTCGCCGCCTGGCTGCGCAAGGACCTGGCCATCGATGCGCCGACCGCGCCGCTGCATCGCCTGCAGGATCGCTACTCGCTGCGTTGCGCCCCGCATGTGCTCGGGGTGTTGGCCGACAGCCTGAACTGGCTGCGCTCGTTTATCGAGATCGAACTGAACAGCGCCAACGACAACCCGATCATCGACGCCGAGGAAGAACGCGTGCTGCACGGCGGGCACTTCTACGGCGGGCATATCGCCTTTGCCATGGACAGCCTCAAGACCCTGGTGGCCAACGTCGCCGACCTCCTCGACCGCCAGCTCGCGCTGTTGGTAGACGTGCGCTACAACCATGGCCTGCCGAGCAACCTGTCCGGCGCGCCGGCCGAGCGCGCGATGATCAACCACGGCTTCAAGGCGGTGCAGATCGGCACCAGCGCCTGGACCGCCGAGGCGCTGAAAAACACCATGCCGGCCAGCGTGTTCTCGCGCTCCACCGAGTGCCATAACCAGGACAAGGTGAGCATGGGCACCATCGCTGCGCGCGATGCGATCCGTGTGCTGGAGCTGACCGAACAGGTCGCCGCTGCCACCCTGCTCGCCGCCAACCAGGGTGTGTGGCTGCGTGCCCAGGCCGAGGATGCGCGGCCTTTGCCGCCAGCCTTGGCCGCCATGCATGCAGCACTCGCCAAGGACTTCCCGCCGGTCATCGAGGACCGTGCCCTCGAAGGCGAGCTGCGCCTGTGCCTCACGCGCATTGCCGAGCAACACTGGAGGCTGCATGCGTAGTCAGGGCGTGCTGCACAGCGACAGCGAAATCCTGGTGCCGTTTTTCGACATCGACACCATGAACGTGGTGTGGCACGGGCACTACGTCAAGTACCTGGAAGTGGCGCGTTGCGCGCTGCTGGACAAGATCGGCCATAACTACACGGCGATGCTCGAATCCGGCTACGCATGGCCGGTGATCGATATGCAGCTGCGCTACGTGCGCGGCGCGACCTTTGGACAGACCATCAATGTGCGCGCGAGCCTGGTGGAATGGGAGAACCGCTTGAAGGTCAATTACCTGATCACCGACCTTGCCAGCGGCGAGCGCCTGACCCGCGCCAGCACCGTGCAAGTCGCCGTCGAAATCGCCAGCCGCGAGATGCAGCTGGCCTCACCCAGAATATTCACCGACGCCGTCGAAAGGGCCCTGAAATGCTGACCCCTGTGGGAGCGGGCTTGCCCGCGAAGCACGTTAACGATAATGCGATCCGCCTGACACTGCGCAGCGCCCTCAGGTTTTTCGCGAGCAAGCTTGCTCCTACAGGGCTCGGGTTGTTGCTGAGCCTGAGTGCCCATGCTTTCGACTTGCAACAACTCAGCGCTCAACTGGCAAAACCCTCGGTGATCCACGGCAGCTTCATCCAGGAAAAACACCTGCGCGCCCTGCCGCAGCCGCTGGTGAGCAAAGGCACCTTCGTGCTCGCCAAGGACCACGGCCTGCTGTGGCTGCTGAAAACCCCGCTGCAACAGGACTACCGCATCAGCGCCCAGGGCATCGCCCGGCGTGATGCCAACGGCTGGCAACTGCTGCCGAACAAGAGCGCCGGCGCCGAGCAGAACCGCCTGTTCCTCGCCGTGCTGCAGGGCGACAGCAGCGGCTTGCAACGCGACTTCGAGCTGCAGTTGCAAGGCGAAGCCCGGCAATGGAAGCTGACGCTGATCCCACGCTCGCTGCTGTTAAAACAGGTATTCACCCAGATCAATATCGACGGCGGCGAGCTGGTGCAAACCATCGAGCTGCTGGAAACCCAGGGCGACAGCACCGTGCTGCGCATGCAGGACAGCACCGCCAGCCAGCCGTTGAGCGATGCGGAGCAACACGACTTTGCCCAGTGAACGCTTGCTGCCCCGCCTGTTCCTGATCCTGCTGGTGGCCGTGCTGGCCCTGGCGGGCTGGCAGTGGCGCCACGGCGCCCCGCTGTCGGCCAACTTGATGGAACTGGTGCCGGGCAACACGCCGGACGCCCTGGAACTGCAGGCCGAACAGCGCATGCAGGAGCCGCTGAACCGCGAGATGCTGGTGCTGGTGGGCCATGCTGATCGGCAGACAGCCGTTGCAGTCGCGCAGCAACTGGGCGAGCAGTGGCAGGCCAGCGGCCTGTTCGAAAAAGTGCAATGGAACCTGCAAGCCGACTTGCCCGCGCTGCGCGAGCAACTGCTGCGCGGGCGGCTGGCGATGCTCTCGGCCAAAGACCGCGCGCAACTGATCGAACAGCCCGGCGCGTTTATCCAGCAGCGTGTGCAGGCGCTGTTCGACCCCTTCACCGGCTTCAGCCTGGTGCCGAGCCAGGATGACTGGCTGGGCCTGACCGGGCGTATCCAGAACAGCCAGCCGCAACACGGTTCGGTGCAACTGGATATCGGCAGCGGCGCGTTGATCGCCGATGCCGACGGCAAAAGCTGGGTGCTGCTGCGTGCGCGCACCACCGGCAATGCCTTTGACATGAAACTGCCGCTGCAAGTGGCGGCGCTGCTCCAGGCCAGTCGCGAACAGGCCAGCGGGCAAGGCGCGCAATTGCTCGCGGCCAGCGGCCTGCTCTACGCGGCCAACGGTCAGCAGCAGGCCACACGGGAAATCACCTGGGTCGGCGGCGGCGCGACCGTCGGTATTCTGTTGCTGCTGTTGCTGGCGTTCCGCCTTTGGCGCGTGCTGCTGGCCTTTGTGCCGGTGCTGGTGGGCATGCTGTTTGGCGCGGTGGCCTGTGTGGCACTGTTCGGCCATATGCACGTGATGACCCTGGTACTGGGCTCCAGCCTGATCGGCGTGGCGGTGGATTACCCGCTGCATTACCTGTCGAAGAGCTGGAGCATGAACCCCTGGCGCAGTTGGCCAGCGTTGCGGCTCACCCTGCCGGGGCTGAGCCTGAGCCTCGCCACCAGTTGCATAGGCTACCTGGCGCTGGCCTGGACGCCGTTCCCGGCACTGACCCAGATTGCCGTGTTCTCCGCCGCCGGGCTGATCGGCGCCTACCTGTCGGCCGTGTGCCTGTTGCCCGCGCTGCTCAAGGGTGTGGAATTGCGCCCGGCGCAATGGCCGCTGCGCATCGCCGAATGCCTGTGGCTGGTGCGGGCTTCCTTGCTCAAGCGCGTGCCGAGCCCGGTGTTGCTGGCAATGGTGCTGCTGTTCTGCGCAGGTGGCCTGTGGCACCTGAACAGCAAGAACGATATCCGCCAATGGATCGGTGCGCCGCCGCAATTGCTGCAAGAGGCGCAGGCCGTCGCGCGGATTACCGGGTTCCAGCCCACCAGCCAGTTTTTCCTGGTACGCGCGGACGACCAGCAGCAGTTGCTGGAACGCCAGGCCGCCCTGAGCCAGCGCCTGGATCAACTGGTGAGCATGGACAAGCTCCAGGGGTACCTGGCGCTCAACCAACTGGTCAACCTGCCGGCCGAGCAGCAACAACTGCGCGACGCCTTGAACCAACTCCCACAACATTGGCAGCCACTGCTGGACCTCGGTGTGCCTGCCACGGCCCTGCAGGCCGAAGTCGCGCGGCTGCAAGCGTTGCCCACCGAAGACATCGACGCCGCACTCGTCGGCCCCCTGGCCGAGCCTTGGCGCACGTTGTGGCTTGGCCAGGTCGACGGCGGCGGCGTGGCGGCGATGGTCAGCCTGCAAGGCTTGAACAACCCGGCGCTGCTGCGGGTGCAAGCGCTGGATCTGCCGGGTGTGCAACTGGTGGATCGCCTGGGCGACTTGAACCGCGTGTTTGCCGATACGCAGATCAGCGCGGCCGAATTGAAGTTGATGTCCTGCGTGCTGATCGTGCTGCTGCTGATCCTGCCATTCGGCTTTGCCGGCGCCTTGCGTATCGTCGCTCTGCCCTTGCTGGCGGCGCTGTGCAGCCTGGCCAGCCTGGGTTGGCTGGGCCAGCCGCTGACCCTGTTCAGCCTGTTCGGCCTGCTGCTGGTCACGGCCATCAGCGTCGACTACGCGATTTTGATGCGCGAACAGATCGGCGGCCCGGCCGTCAGCCTTTTAGGCACGCTGCTGGCAGCGCTGACGACCTGGTTGTCGTTCGGCCTGCTGGCGGTGTCGAGTACCCCGGCGGTGAGTAATTTCGGCCTGTCGGTCAGCCTGGGCCTGGCGTTCAGCTTTATGCTGGCGCCCTGGGCGGGCCACCAGAAGCACGCCTCATGAATGTGATTATCGCCAATGCGGCAAGGAGCCCTCGTGCCCACAGTTGAAATGGAACGTCGCCAGGTGGTGGTGATCGGTGCCGGTCCATCCGGTGCCATCGCCGCCGCGCTGTTAAAGCGCAAGGGGCATGATGTATTGATCATCGAGCGCCAGCACTTCCCACGGTTCTCGATCGGCGAAAGCCTGCTGTCGCACTGCATCGACTTCATCGAAGAAGCCGGCATGCTCGACGCCGTGCAGGCCGCGGGCTTCCAGGTGAAAACCGGCGCTGCGTTCGCCTGGGGCGAGCGCTACAGCGCATTCGATTTCGGCGACACCTTCAGCAACGGCAAACCGACCACCTTCCAGGTGCAACGCGGCGAGTTCGACAAATTGCTGGCCGATCAGGCGGCGCTGCAGGGCGTCGATATTCGCTACGGCGAAACCATCGTTGGCGTGGATTTCAAAGGCGAATCGCGCTACCTGCACGTGCGCCGCGAGAACGGCAGCGAATACCATCTCAAGGCCAGGTTCGTGCTCGACGCCAGCGGCTACGGCCGTGTGTTGCCGCGCTTGCTCGACCTGGAGGCGCCGTCGAATTTCCCGCTGCGCCAGGCGGTGTTCACCCACGTCGAAGACCGCATCGAACATCCTGGGTTTGATCGCACCAAGATCCTGGTGACCACCCATCCGACACAGCGCGATATCTGGTTCTGGACCATCCCGTTCAGCAATGGCCGCTGCTCGGTCGGCGTGGTCGCGGCGAAGGAACATTTCGACGGCCGCGACGCGGACCTCGACGCCTGCCTGCGCGGTTTTATCGACGAAACCCCAAGCCTGTCCGGCGTGCTGCACAACGCCGTGTGGGATACCCCCGCGCGCACCATCGGCGGCTACTCGGCCAACGTCAAAACCTTGCACGGCCCGGGCTTCGCGCTGCTGGGCAACGCCGCAGAATTCCTCGACCCGGTGTTTTCGTCCGGCGTGACCATCGCCATGCGCTCGGCGAGCATGGCCGCCGGTTTGTTGCATCGTCAGCTGAGCGGCGAAACGGTGGACTGGCAAAGCGAATTCGCCGAACCGCTCAAGCGGGGTGTCGACACCTTCCGCTGCTACGTCGAAGGTTGGTATGCGGGCACGTTCCAGGATGTGATTTTCCATCCCGGCAGCTCGCCGGAGATTCGCCGGATGATCAGCTCGATCCTCGCCGGCTATGCCTGGGATGAGCGCAACCCGTTTGTCAGCGAGCCCAAGCGGCGGTTGCGGATGTTATCGGAGATTTGTGCAGGGGATGCCGCGTGAGCAGTCAGTACCTGAGTAAGAATTACGTCGAGGAAACCAGGTTCGGTTTCTGGTTCCTGCGCAGCCACACCTGGCAGCACCATGTGCTGCGCGTGGCGATCAACGACCTGCGCGGCCTGTTCAGTGAGGCATTGCCCCAGGCGCCGGTCTTGCTCGACGCCGGTTGCGGCCAGGGCAAATCCTTCAAGCTGCTGCAGCAAGTGTTTGCCCCCTCGCGCCTGATCGGCCTGGATGCCGACCCTCACAGCCTCCAACTGAGCCGCGAGGAAGCCACGCGCCAGGGCCTCGCCGTGGAGCTGATCGGCAGCGACTGCGCCACCCTCGAAGTGCCGGACGCCAGCGTCGATATCCTGTTCTGCCACCAGACGTTCCACCATCTGGTGGAACAACATCGCGCGCTGAAAGAGTTCTACCGCGTGCTCAAGCCGGGCGGCTACCTGCTGTTTGCCGAATCCACCGAAGCGTATATCGACACCTGGGTGATCCGCTGGCTGTTCCGCCACCCGATGCACGTGCAGAAGAGCGCCGAAGAGTACCTGCAGATGCTGCGCGAGCAGGGCTTTGAGTTCGGCGCGCAGAACGTCTCGTACCCCTATCTGTGGTGGAGCCGTTCCAGCGATTTCGGCCTGCTGGAACGCTGGGGCCTGCGCAAGGCGCCGCCGGTGGGCCAGCGCGAAGAAACCCTGGTCAATTGCGTCGCGCGCAAACCCCTGGCGGGTGCAACCGCATGATGCGCCTGCTGCTGATCGGCTGCCTGTTGCTGCTGAGCGCCTGCGCCAGCCAGGCGCCGCTGCCCGAAAAAATGCCCACCCTGACCCTGCCGATGCAATTGCATGTGCAACGCCAGGAAGGTGCCGAGCGCCAGGATTGGCTGCTGGTGATCCAGCGCGAGGACGGCGGCATTCGCTGGTCGATGATGGATCCCCTGGGCATCCCCCAGGCCCGGCAGATACTGATCAATGGGCAGTGGCAGGCCGATGGCTTGTTGCCGCCCAACCCCCAGGCGCGCGAGCTGTTCGCCGCCCTGCTGTTTGCCCTGACTTCGGCGGACGACCTGCGCGCGCTGTACCCCGACGCGCAGGCGATGGACCTGACGCGCACCCTGCCGGGCCATTGGCAAATCGTGTATCAGTCGTCCGAGGTATTTCGCGTGAACATCAGCGGGCAGCCGTTGAGCTATCGCATTACGCCGCTGGGAGTCGCGCGATGACCGCCTATCTCAATGCACTCGGTGTGATCTGCGCGCTGGGCCGCGGCCAGGCCGAGGTCAGCCGCAGCCTGTTCGCCGGTGACTGTTCGGGCATGCGCGCCGAAAGCGGCTGGGTCCCGGAGCGAGTGCTGCCGGTGGCCGGTGTGCACGGCGAGCTGGCGACCATCCCACCCGAACTGGGCCAGCAGAGCAGCCGCAACAACCAGTTGCTGCTGGAGGCGGCGCTGCAGATCGAGGGCGAGATTCGCCAGGCGATCCAGCGCTACGGCGCGGCACGTGTCGCCATTGTGCTGGGCACCAGCACCTCGGGGATCGATGAGGCCAGTCGCGGCATTGCCCATTACCTGCGCGATAACCAGTTCCCCGGCGACTATGACTACCAGCAACAGGAGCTCAGCGCGCCGGCAAACTTCCTCGCCGACTGGCTGCAAACGAGCGGCCCGGCCTATGTGATTTCCACTGCATGCACCTCCAGCGCCCGCGCGCTGATGAGCGCCCAGCGCCTGCTGGACCTGGGCGTGTGCGATGCAGTGATCTGCGGCGGCGTCGACAGCTTGTGCAAGCTCACCCTCAATGGGTTCAGCTCGCTCGAGGCGGTGTCGGACCAGCGCTGCAATCCGTTTTCGCGAAACCGCAACGGCATCAACATCGGCGAGGCGGCGGTGTTGTTTCTGATGAGCAGGCAGCCGTCGCCGATTGCTTTGCTGGGCAGCGGCGCGAGTTGCGACGCGCACCATATCTCGGCGCCGGAGCCCAGCGGCAAAGGCGCTTTGCAAGCGATGCGCAAGGCCTTGGCCAGCGCGAAACTGGCCCCCGAACAGATCGGCTACTTGAACCTGCACGGCACGGCTACCCAGCATAATGACGCGATGGAAAGCCTGGCCGTCGCTAGCCTGTTCCCCGCCGGCGTGGCCTGCTCGTCGACCAAACCCATGAGCGGCCACACCCTGGGGGCTGCGGGCGCGCTGGAAGCGGCGTTCTGCTGGCTGAGCTTGACCCACAACCAACTGCCACCGCACGTGTGGGACGGCCAGGCCGACCCGGCGCTGCCCGCGTTGCACTGGGTACGGCCCGGTGCCCGCTTGGAAAAACGCTGCCTGATGAGCAACTCGTTTGCCTTCGGTGGCAATAATGTCAGCCTGATTATCGCAGAGGCACCATGATCGATTGGCCACTCGCCGAACTGCTGCCCCACGCGGGCGACATGATCCTGATCGACCAGGTGCTGTCGTTCGATGAAGAGCAGGTTCGCACCCGCACGACCGTCAAGCCCGGCGGCCTGTTCAATCGCCCGGACGGCAGCCTGCCGGCCTGGGTCGGCATCGAGCTGATGGCGCAAAGCGTCGCCGCCTATGCCGGTTGCCGCGCGCGCCAGAAAGGCGCCGCCGTGGAGCTGGGCTTTTTGCTTGGCACGCGCAAGTTCGAGTGCAACGTGGAACACTTCCCGGCAGGCGCCGAGCTGACGATCCACGGCCTGCGCTCGCTGGAAGACGACAACGGCATGGGTGTGTTCGAATGCCACCTGACCGGTGACGGTATCCAGGCGAGCGCCCGCCTGAACGTATTTCGACCGCCACAGGCGGCCAACTATTTAGAAGAATCGAAGGACGAAACGCCATGACTGAATCCGTACTGGTCACCGGCTCCAGCCGTGGCATTGGTCGCGCCATCGCGCTGCGCCTGGCCCAGGCCGGGCACGACATCGTGCTGCATTGCCGCAGTGGCCGTGCCGAAGCCGATGCCGTGAAGGCCGAGGTCGAGGCGCTGGGCCGCAACGCACGGGTGCTGCAGTTCGACGTGGCGGACCGCGCGCGCTGCAAGGAAATCCTCGAGGCGGACGTGGAGCAACATGGCGCCTATTACGGTGTGGTGCTGAATGCCGGCCTGACCCGCGACGGCGCCTTCCCGGCCCTGTCGGAAGACGATTGGGACGTGGTGATGCGCACCAACCTCGACGGGTTCTATAACGTGCTGCACCCGGTGATGATGCCGATGATTCGGCGCCGTGCGGCCGGGCGCATCGTGTGCATTACTTCGGTGTCCGGGCTGATCGGCAATCGTGGCCAGGTCAACTACAGTGCCTCCAAGGCCGGCCTGATCGGCGCAGCCAAGGCGCTGGCCATCGAGCTGGGCAAGCGCAAGATCACCGTCAACTGCGTCGCCCCCGGCCTGATCGACACGGCCATGCTGGATGAAAACGTACCGGTGGAAGAACTGATGAAAATGATCCCGGCGCAGCGCATGGGCACCCCGGAAGAAGTCGCCGGCGCGGTGAATTTCCTCATGTCGGCCGAAGCCGGCTATATCACGCGCCAGGTGTTGGCCGTGAACGGAGGCCTGTGCTGATGAAACGCGTTGTCGTCACCGGCATGGCCGGCATGACCTCCCTGGGCAGCGATTGGGAAACCATCGCGGCCAACTTTCGCGCCAACCGCAGCGGCATCCGGCGCATGGACGAGTGGGACCGTTTTACCGAATTGAACACGCGCCTGGCCGGGCCGATCGACAACTTCGTCGTGCCCAGCCACTGGACGCGCAAGCAGTTGCGCAGCATGGGCCGCGTCTCGCGCCTGGCGGTGTGGGCGGCGGAGCAGGCGCTGCAGGATGCCGGCCTGCTCGGCGACGAGTCGATCAAGGACGGGCGCATGGGCGTGGCCTGCGGCTCGTCCACCGGCAGCACCGACGAGATCAAGGCGTTCGGCAATATGCTGCTGAACTCGGTGGCCGAGGGGCTGAATGCCAACTCCTACGTGCGCATGATGCCGCACACCACGGCGGCGAATATCAGCATCTTCTTTGGCCTGACGGGGCGGCTGATCCCTACGTCCAGCGCCTGCACCAGCGGCAGCCAGGGCATCGGCTATGCCTACGAGGCGATCAAGTTCGGGCGCTTGCCGCTGATGCTCGCCGGCGGCGCCGAAGAGCTGTGCCCGACCGAAGCCATGGTGTTTGACGCGCTCTACGCCACCAGCCTGAAAAACGATGCGCCGCAGACCAGCCCACGCCCTTACGACACTGGCCGCGATGGCCTGGTGATCGGCGAGGGCGGCGGCATGCTGGTACTCGAAGAACTCGAACATGCGTTGGCGCGAGGGGCGCATATCCACGCCGAGATCGTCGGCTTCGGCAGCAACGCCGACGGCCAGCACACCACCCGCCCGGAACAGAAAACCATGCGCCGCGCCATGGAGCTGGCCCTGGAAGATGCCGGGCTCGAGCCTGGCGCGATCGGCTACGTCAACGGCCACGGCACCGCCACCGATCAAGGCGACATCGCCGAGACGCTGGCGACCAGCAGCCTGTTCGGCAGCCGCATGCCCATCAGTTCGCAAAAGAGCTTCCTGGGCCACACGCTGGGCGCCTGTGGTGCACTGGAATCGTGGTTCAGCATCGAGATGATGAACCGCGACCAGTACGTGCACACCTTCAACCTGGACGCCATCGACCCGCAATGCGGCGAGCTGGATTACCTGCAGGGTGAGTTTCGCGAGATGCATCACGACTACGTGATGAACAACAACTTTGCCTTTGGCGGCGTCAACACATCGCTGATTTTCCGCCGCTGGTCCTGACTTTTAATCGATTGGAGAAAACGGAATGTCTTCCTTGCTACGCGCTACCCTGATCACCCTGGCCCTGTTGACCACCGCCGGCTGCACCAGCAAGCCGATCCTCAACACCCAGCACGAGCTGCCGGTTGCCAACCAGGTCAGCGAAGAAAAAATGAAAACGGTGATCATCAACGCCCTGCAAAAGCGCGAGTGGACGGTGCAACGCCTGAGCCCGCAACTGGTACAGGCCGAGATCAACGTGCGCAACCAGTACTACGCAGCGATCGACATCCGCTACACCCGCAACAGCTACGCCATCACCTACCGCGACAGCCGCGACCTGGGCTACAAGGACGGCAAGATCCATCGCAACTACAACCGCTGGGTGAGCATGCTTGATCGCGACATCATGGCGGCATTGCGCGCCAATGGCATGACCGTGGCAGAACCGGCGACGCCATGAGTGACGTCACCCGCAGAGCGGGTTAATGAGCAGCAAGGCCCTGCCGCCCCCCGGCAGGGTTCATTGATAAAGACAGGTCCCTTAATAACTGATATTACCGCCGCCTTCCTGGCTGATCTGAATACTGTTGCCGCTATTGCCGTTGTGCCCGCTATTGACGTAGCGGCTATCAGCGCCGGCATTACCATTATTGCCATAGTTACCGTAATTGCCGTGATCACCGACGGCGTTAATATTTTTATTATTACCGTTATGACCTTGGTTGACATAGGTACTATGATTGCCGCTATTGGCATTATTCCCATAGTTCCCGTAGTTACCACTCCCGCCAATTATCCCACGATTATCATTATTGCCATTGTTGCCGTGATTCTCATACCGTGAGTTCACCCCGATGTTTTCGTTATTCCCATAATTACCATGGTTACCCGACCCCGAAGAGGGACCGTACACCGCATAGGCCGCTTGGGCTGCCCGACCTGTAGAAACCATCTAACACCTCACGCTTGGTAGAAAAATTTATGATGAGCCGGCACGCCGACCCAACCCTTAATCGCAATGAAAAAATAACAGTTCCACAACGCTGAAAAAAAACAAACTATCGGCACACTACGAACACGGCGCACACAGTGACCGACGTGCCTTCGCCATTTAGGCACCTCGTCAGACCCCACACATAACCTGCAACTGAAACAGAACCTTCAAACGGCTATACGACGACCGCTATCACTGCCTGGCAGGAGCGCAGCCAGGCGATTGCCGTTATTGCCGTTGTCGCCCTGATTGTCATAGTGACTATTGCTGCCACTGTTGCCATTGCTCCCATAGTTACCAAAATTACTGCCATTCATACTGTTGCTGCCGGTATTGGTATTGATGCTTAACTGACCAATATTTATATTAACGTTATAGTTAATCGTGACGGCCTGAGGTGTGTTGCCTTGGCCAGCATCCGCCGCGTTCGGGCGAAGGCCTGCACCGGTATTCCCCGCAGGGTTGCCTGGTTGATTCGGGCCTGTCGTAGTTGGCCCCTGACAATGCCGCTGCGCCCCGACGCCATTTTGGACCGGGCCAGTTCCCTGGCGAGCAGGGGCCTGGTTCGGCTGGTTGCCGGGACCCGGATTTCCCCGAACATTACTCCGCTGCCCTTGGCCTGGCGTATTTTGCGCCTGACGTTGCTGCCCCGCACCGCCACCTTGGCCTGGCACTGCCGCGTCCGGGCGAACGCCTGCACCTGTATTCCCCCGACCGCTTCCTCGTTGCGTCTGGCCTGCCGTATTGGGCCCCTGACAATGCGGCTGCCCCCCAACCGCACCATGGCCTGGGCCGGTTCCTTGGTGGGGGGCCGACGGGTTCGGGCGAACGCCTGCACCCGTATTCCCCCGAGCATTGCCCCGTTGCGCCTGGCCTCCCGTATTGGGCCCCTGGTGCTGCGGCTGCTCCCTAACACCACTTCGGCCTGGGCCGGTTCCTCGGCGTGGAGCCGCCTCGTACGGATGAATGCCTGCGCCCGTGTGCCCCGGTGGCCCATAGCCTATAGGGCGTTGCCCCTCACCATGCGCGTTACCGCCAACGCGCTGCGGGGCCCCGCCACCGCCTTGACCTGAACGGGTTACTGGATTCCCACTCGGCGGACCCGTAATGGTGTCAACGGTTGCACCCGGCATTCCAAGCCGCCACAACAACCAGCCAAGCTCAGCGCTTCGATTCCCAGCGATCATACGAACCTCCCACATCGAACATTTCAATACGAAGCCTTCGGCAGGATCAGTGGCCATTCGCACAAAAACGGTTCCAGCTTTCCCATACGAGAACGACGAATCGCCCCTCTGGAAAAAGCGACTCTGAAACCCTCTTCAAGTCAGGGGTCTGACCCACCAAGCGCCACATTTCAATGCATGCCTAGATCGCCGCCTTACGCGTCAACAACTCCACGAACGCCTTCGCCATCGGCGTCTGTACGCCCTTGCGCTGCACCAGCCACACCGCCGTTACCGCCTCCTGGTCCAGCAGCGTGCGATACACCACCCCATCAATGCGGATGCGCTGGTACGACGCCGGCAACACCGACACGCCCAACCCCGCCGCTACCAGGCCGATGATGGTCATCGCCTCGCCTGCCTCCTGGGCGAAGTGCGGGCTGAAGCCGGCATCACGCGCCAGATTGAGCAGTTGCGCATACAGGCCACTGCCGTAAGTGCGCGGGAAAAACACGAACGGCTCCTGCGCCAGTTGCGCCAGGTGCAATCCTCGTTCGCTGCCCTGCACCAACGGGTGCCCGGCGTTCAATACGGCCACCAGCGGCTCGCGCATCAGCTCGACCACACTCAGTGAATCCGGCAACGGCAGCGGACGCATCAGCCCGACCTGGATCGACTCATCCACCAGCGACTCCGCCACCTCGGTGCTGCTCATTTCCTGCAGGTTCAAGTGCACGGCCGGGAACGCCTGGCGAAAGGCGAAGATCGCCTGGGGAATGCTGGAGTTGAAGGGCGCCGACGAGGTAAAGCCAATCTTCAGTTCCCCCAGTTCACCCAATTGAGCCCGACGCGCGACGTCCGCCGCCTTGTCGACCTGCGCCAGCACCAGGCGCGCCTCCTGCAGGAACAGTCGACCAGCCTCACTCAGCTCGACCCGACGATTGGTACGCTCAAACAAACGCGCGCCCACCTCTTGCTCCAGCGCCTGGATCTGCTGGCTCAAGGGCGGTTGCGAGATGCCCAGCACCTGCGCGGCGCGGCCAAAATGCAGTTCTTCGGCAACGGCGATGAAATACCGCAAGTGACGCAATTCCATGCAAGCCTCATTAGGTCGTTAAAGCTATCAAACAGGTCGAACAATATATTGGAAAGAATCATTAGCCAGCTATATTCTTTTCAGCATTGCCAGTCCTGGCACGCTCTTCCTCCCCGAGGTCCCCGTGAAATCTGCTGTTGCTCCCTTCGCGCAAGAAGTCCCACCCACCGCCTTGGATGAGGTGGTGGCGCAGCTCAACGACGAGTACATCGAAAAAGGCACGCCGATGTTCATGCGCACGGTGCTGGCGCTGTTTTCCGGCGGGTTTGCCACCTTTGCCCTGTTGTATTGCGTGCAGCCGATGATGCCGGCGTTGTCCCACGAGTTTTCCATCAATGCCGCGCAAAGCAGCCTGATCCTCTCGGTGGCGACGGCGATGCTGGCGTGCGGCTTGCTGATCACCGGGCCGATTTCCGACCGGCTGGGACGCAAGCCGGTGATGGTGTCCGCGCTGTTCTGTGCGGCGCTGGCGACCATCGCCAGTGGCTTGATGCCAACCTGGGAGGGCATCCTGCTGATGCGCGCGCTGGTAGGCCTGTCGCTGAGCGGCCTGGCCGCCGTGGCAATGACCTACCTGAGCGAAGAGATCCATCCGCAGCACATCGGCTTGGCAATGGGCCTGTACATCGGTGGCAACGCGATTGGCGGCATGAGCGGGCGCCTGATCATCGGCGTGTTAATCGACTTCGTCAGCTGGCACACCGCGATGCTGATCATCGGCGCGCTGGCGTTGATCGCCGCCACCGTGTTCTGGAAGATCCTTCCCGAATCGCGCAACTTCCGCGCCAGCAGCCTCAAGCCGCGCAACCTGGTGGATGGTTTTGTCATGCACTTCAAGGACGCGGGCCTGCCGTGGTTGTTCCTTGAGGCGTTCCTGCTGATGGGCGCGTTCGTGACGATGTTCAACTACATCGGCTATCGCTTGCTGGCCTCGCCCTACGAACTGAGCCAGGCCGTGGTCGGCCTGCTGTCGCTGGTGTACCTCTCGGGCATCTACAGCTCGGCGAAAATCGGCTCCCTCGCCGACCGACTCGGCCGCCGTCGCGTGCTGTGGGGCACGATCGTACTGATGCTCGCCGGCATGACGCTGACCCTGTTTACCCCGCTGTGGCTGGTGGTGCCGGGCATGCTGATCTTCACCTTCGGCTTCTTCGGCGCCCACTCGGTGGCCAGCAGCTGGATCGGCCGCCGCGCCGTCAAGGCCAAGGGGCAGGCGTCGTCGCTGTACTTGTTCTGCTATTACGTGGGGTCGAGTATCGCCGGTACGGCGGGCGGGTTCTTCTGGCACTTTGCCGGGTGGAACGGGATTGGGGCGTTTATCGTCGCGCTGTTGATTGGGGCGTTGCTGGTGGCGCTGAAGCTGGCGAAGTTGCCGCCGCTGGGGAATGTGAAGGCCTGATACGGTCCTGCTTTAAATGTGGGAGCGGGCTTGCTCGCGAATGCGCAGTGTCAGTTGATACACCGCATTCGCGAGCAAGCCCGCTCCCACAGTTGTTTTGCGTGTTAGTTGTGGTATTGCGCGGACAGTTCGTGCACCGCCTGCAGGAACGCACCAGCGTGCTCCGGGTTCACTTCCGGGGTGATGCCATGACCGAGGTTGAACACGTGACCGGTGCCCTTGCCATAGCTGGCCAGGATGCGTCCGACTTCGGTGCGAATCGCTTCCGGCTTGGCGTACAGCACGGTCGGGTCCATGTTGCCTTGCAGGGCAACCTGGTTGCCGACGCGACGACGGGCATCGCCCAGGTCGCAGGTCCAGTCCAGGCCCAATGCATCGGCGCCGGCATCGGCGATGCTTTCGAGCCACAGGCCGCCGCCCTTGGTGAACATGATGACCGGCACTTTACGGCCTTCGTGTTCGCGGATCAGGCCGCTGACGATTTTGCGCATATAGGCCAGGGAAAATTCCTGATACGCCGCGGCCGACAGGTTGCCGCCCCAGGTATCGAAGATCTGCACTGCCTGGGCACCGGCCATGATCTGGCCGTTGAGGTAGGAGGTGACCGACTGCGCCAGCTTGTCCAGCAGCAGGTGCATGGCCTGCGGGTTGTCGTAGAGCATGGCCTTGGTCTTGCGGAAGTCTTTCGACGAGCCGCCTTCGACCATGTAGGTGGCCAGGGTCCATGGGCTGCCGGAGAAGCCGATCAGCGGCACGCGGCCATTCAGCTCGCGGCGGATGGTGCTGACGGCGTCCATCACATAGCCGAGGTCTTTGTGCGGATCAGGAATCGGCAGGGCTTCGATATCGGCCAGGGTGCTGACGACTTTCTTGAAACGCGGGCCTTCGCCGGTTTCAAAATACAGGCCTTGGCCCATGGCGTCGGGGATGGTGAGGATGTCGGAAAAGAGGATGGCCGCGTCCAGTTGTGGGTAGCGGTCCAGCGGCTGCATGGTGACTTCGCAGGCGAACGCAGGGTTCATGCACAGGCTCATGAAATCGCCGGCGTTGGCGCGACTGGCGCGGTATTCCGGCAAGTAGCGACCGGCCTGGCGCATCATCCACACAGGGGTGACGTCCACGGGTTGCTTGAGCAGGGCACGAAGGAAACGGTCGTTCTTGAGGGCAGTCATGTCGGCATCCGCAAAAAAAGTGCGGGCATTTTCTCAGAGCGCGACGCAAAAGGCACGGAATGCGCCGTGCCTTTTGTCTATCGGGTCAATTTGTCGCATAAAAGCAGCGCCAAGTTTCAAGCTGAAAGCCCCAAGTATCGGGGCTTCCAGCTTGCAGCTCATTGCTTGAAGCTGGCTGCTGGCGTCGTCAGACGCCCAGGTAATCCAGGATACCTTCGGCGGCATTGCGCCCTTCGAAGATCGCCGTCACGACCAAGTCAGAACCGCGCACCATATCGCCACCGGCGAAGATTTTCGGGTTGCTGGTCTGGTGCTTGTACTGGCCTTGTTCCGGGGCGACGACGCGGCCCTGGCTGTCGGTCTGGATCTGGAACTGTTCGAACCACGGCGCCGGGCTTGGGCGGAAACCGAAAGCGATGACCACGGCATCGGCCGGGATGATCTCTTCGGAACCCGGGATCGGCTCGGGGCTGCGACGGCCACGGGCATCCGGTTCGCCGAGACGGGTCTCGACCACCTTCACGCCTTCGACGCGGTCTTCACCGACGATAGCAATCGGCTGGCGGTTGTAGAGGAATTTCACCCCTTCTTCCTTGGCGTTCTTCACTTCTTTGCGCGAGCCGGGCATGTTCGCTTCGTCACGACGGTACGCACAGGTCACCGACTTGGCGCCCTGGCGGATCGAGGTACGGTTGCAATCCATCGCGGTGTCGCCACCGCCGAGTACCACGACCTTCTTGCCTTTCATGTCGACGAAGTCTTCCGGCGACTTTTCAAAGCCCAGGTTGCGATTGACGTTGGCGATCAGGAAGTCGAGCGCGTCATACACCCCTGGCAGGTCCTCACCGGCAAAGCCGCCCTTCATGTAGGTGTAGGTGCCCATGCCCATGAACACCGCGTCGTATTCCTCAAGCAGTTGCTCCATGGTGATGTCTTTGCCGATTTCGGTATTGAGACGGAACTCGATACCCATGCCGGTGAAGACTTCACGGCGATTGCTCAGGACGGTTTTTTCCAGCTTGAACTCGGGGATGCCGAAGGTCAGCAGGCCACCGATTTCCGGGTTCTTGTCGAACACTACCGGGGTCACGCCGCCACGCACCAGCACGTCGGCACAGCCCAGGCCCGCCGGGCCCGCGCCGATGATCGCAACGCGCTTGCCGGTCGGCTTGACCTTGGACATGTCCGGACGCCAGCCCATGGCGAACGCGGTGTCGGTGATGTACTTCTCCACCGAACCGATCGTCACCGCGCCGAAGCCGTCGTTGAGGGTGCACGCGCCTTCGCACAGACGATCCTGCGGGCACACCCGCCCACACACTTCCGGCAAGGTGTTGGTCTGGTGCGATAGCTCGGCGGCGGCAAGGATGTTGCCCTCGGCCACCAACTTGAGCCAGTTGGGAATGAAGTTGTGCACCGGGCACTTCCATTCGCAATACGGGTTACCGCAACCCAGGCAGCGGTGGGCCTGGTCGGCCGAGTGCTGGGGCTTGAAGGGTTCGTAGATTTCCACGAACTCCTTCTTGCGTTGACGCAACAGTTTCTTCTTCGGATCTTTGCGCCCGACATCGATGAATTGGAAGTCGTTATTGAGACGTTCGCCCATCTTCAAAACCTCTTACACGACAGCTCCAAGCGGCAAGCTTGAAGCTGCAAGAAAATCACATTAACCGGCATACCGCGCACTGCATTTCACTTGCGGCTTGAAGCTTGCCGCTGGCGACTGCACTTATTGCGGGTTGGCACGGATGCTGGAAAGCAACGACTTCAAGTTGGCAGCCTTGGGCTTGACCAGCCAGAAACGACGCAGGTAATCATCGAGGTTTTCGGCGAGGTTACGACCCCATTCGCTGCCGGTCTCCTCGACGTACTCGTCCAGCACGTGCTGCAAGTGGTTCCGGTAGGATTCCATGGCTTCGCCGCTGATCCGCTGGATCTCGACCAACTCGTGGTTGACCTTGTCGACGAAGGTGTTGTCCTGGTCGAGCACGTAGGCGAAACCGCCGGTCATGCCCGAACCGAAGTTGTAACCAGTCTTGCCCAGTACCGCGACAAAGCCACCGGTCATGTACTCGCAGCAGTGATCGCCGGTACCTTCCACCACGGTGTGGGCACCGGAGTTACGCACGGCGAAACGCTCACCGGCCGTGCCGGCGGCGAACAGCTTGCCACCGGTGGCGCCGTACAAGCAGGTGTTGCCGATGATGGCACTGTCCTGGGTCTTGTACACGCTGCCTGCAGGCGGAACGATCACCAGCTTGCCGCCGGTCATGCCCTTGCCCACGTAGTCGTTGGCATCGCCTTCCAGGTACATGTGCAGGCCGCCGGCGTTCCACACGCCGAAACTCTGGCCAGCGGTGCCCTTGAAGCGGAAGGTGATCGGTGCTTTCGCCATCCCCTGGTTGCCGTGCTTGCGCGCAATTTCGCCGGAGATCCGTGCGCCGATGGAACGGTCGCAGTTGCAGATATCCAGGGCGAACTCGCCACCGCTGGCATCGTTGATCGACGAAGCAGCCATCTCGACCATCTTCTCGGCCAACAGGCCTTTGTCGAACGGCGGGTTGCGATCCACCTGGCAGAATTGCGGCTTGTCGGCCGGGATGTGATCACTGCCCAACAGCGGTGTCAGGTCGAGGTGGTTCTGCTTGGCGGTCTGGCCTTCGAGGATATCCAGCAGGTCGGTACGCCCGATCAGCTCTTCGAGGGAACGCACACCCAGCTTGGCCAGCCACTCACGGGTCTCTTCGGCGACGTAGGTGAAGAAGTTCACCACCATGTCGACGGTGCCGATGTAGTGATCCTTGCGCAGCTTCTCGTTCTGGGTCGCGACGCCGGTGGCGCAGTTGTTCAGGTGGCAGATGCGCAGGTATTTGCAGCCCAGGGCGATCATTGGTGCAGTACCGAAGCCGAAGCTCTCGGCGCCGAGGATCGCAGCCTTGATCACGTCGAGGCCGGTTTTCAGGCCGCCGTCGGTCTGCACCCGGACCTTGCCGCGCAGGTCGTTGCCGCGCAGGGTCTGGTGGGTTTCGGCCAGGCCGAGTTCCCACGGCGCGCCGGCGTACTTGATCGAGGTCAGCGGCGATGCGCCGGTGCCGCCGTCGTAGCCGGAGATGGTGATCAGGTCGGCATAGGCCTTGGCCACGCCAGCGGCGATGGTGCCCACGCCGGCTTCCGCCACCAGCTTCACCGAGACCAGGGCCTGCGGGTTGACTTGTTTCAAGTCAAAAATCAGCTGCGACAAGTCTTCGATCGAATAGATGTCGTGGTGCGGCGGAGGCGAGATCAGGGTCACGCCGGGTACTGCGTAACGCAGCTTGGCGATCAGGCCGTTGACCTTGCCGCCTGGCAGTTGGCCGCCCTCACCGGGCTTGGCGCCCTGGGCAACCTTGATCTGCAGCACTTCGGCGTTGACCAGGTATTCCGGGGTCACACCAAAACGGCCGGTGGCCACCTGCTTGATTTTCGAACTCTTGATGGTGCCGTAGCGCGCCGGGTCTTCACCGCCTTCACCGGAGTTGGAACGCGCACCCAGGCGGTTCATGGCTTCGGCCAGGGCTTCGTGAGCCTCGGGCGACAAGGCGCCCAGGGAAATACCGGCGGAGTCGAAGCGCTTGAGGATCGATTCCAGCGGCTCGACTTCGTTGATGTCCATCGCGGTGTCCAGGGTCTTCACCTTGAACAGGTCGCGGATCATCGACACCGGGCGGTTATCCACCAGGCTCGTGTATTCCTTGAACTTGGCGTAGTCGCCCTGCTGCACGGCAGCTTGCAGGGTGTTGACCACGTCCGGGTTGTACGCATGGTATTCGCCGCCATGGACGAACTTCAGCAGGCCGCCTTGCTGGATCGGCTTGCGCGCGCTCCAGGCTTCGGCCGCCAGGGCTTTCTGCTCGGCTTCGATATCGACGAAACGCGCGCCCTTGATACGGCTCGGCACACCACGGAAGCTCAGCTCGCAGACTTCTTCGGACAGGCCGATGGCTTCGAACAGTTGCGCGCCACGGTACGAGGTGACGGTGGAGATGCCCATCTTCGACAGGATCTTCAGCAGGCCCTTGGTGATGCCTTTACGGTAGTTCTTGAACACCTCGTAGAGGTCGCCGAGGACTTCGCCGGTACGGATCAGGTCGCCGAGGACTTCGTACGCCAGGAACGGGTACACCGCCGAGGCGCCGAAGCCGATCAGCACCGCAAAGTGATGCGGGTCACGGGCAGTAGCGGTTTCGACGAGGATGTTGGAATCGCAGCGCAGGCCTTTTTCGGTCAGGCGGTGGTGTACCGCGCCGGTGGCCAGGGACGCGTGGATCGGCAGCTTGCCCGGCGCGATGTGGCGGTCGGTCAGCACGATCTGGGTACGACCGGCGCGCACGGCTTCTTCGGCCTGGTCGGCGACATTGCGCACGGCGGCTTCAAGGCCGAGGCTCTCGTCGTAGTTCAGGTCGATGATCTGGCGGTCGAAGCCCGGGCGATCCAGGGTCATCAACGAGCGCCACTTGGCCGGCGAAATCACTGGCGAGCTGAGGATCACGCGAGAAGCGTGCTCAGGCGATTCCTGGAAGATGTTGCGCTCGGCACCGAGGCAGACTTCCAGGGACATCACGATGGCTTCACGCAGCGGATCGATCGGCGGGTTGGTCACCTGGGCGAACTGCTGGCGGAAATAATCGTACGGCGTGCGCACGCGCTGGGACAGCACGGCCATCGGCGTGTCGTCGCCCATGGAGCCGACCGCCTCGTAGCCTTGCTCGCCAAGCGGACGCAGCACCTGGTCGCGTTCCTCGAAGGTGACCTGGTACATCTTCATGTACTGCTTGAGCTGGTCGACGTCGTAGAAAGCCGAACCGTGGTCGTTGTCTTCCATGGTGGCCTGGATGCGCAGGGCGTTCTTGCGCAGCCATTGCTTGTACGGGTGACGCGACTTCAAGCGGTTGTCGATCGCGTCGGTGTCGAGGATCTGCCCGGTCTCGGTGTCCACGGCCAGGATCTGGCCAGGGCCTACACGGCCCTTGGCGATCACGTCTTCGGGCTGGTAGTTCCACACGCCGATTTCCGACGCCAGGGTGATGAACCCGTTGGTAGTGGTCACCCAACGCGCCGGGCGCAGGCCGTTACGGTCGAGCAGGCACACGGCGTAGCGACCGTCGGTCATGACCACGCCGGCCGGGCCGTCCCACGGCTCCATGTGCATCGAGTTGTACTCGTAGAATGCACGCAGATCCGGGTCCATGGTTTCAACGTTCTGCCACGCTGGCGGAATGATCATGCGCACGCCACGGAACAGGTCGATGCCACCGGTGACCATCAGCTCGAGCATGTTGTCCATGCTGGAGGAGTCGGAACCGACGCGGTTGACCAGCGGGCCGAGCTCTTCCAGGTCCATCAAATCGTTGGCGAACTTGGTGCGACGGGCCACGGCCCAGTTGCGGTTGCCGGTGATGGTGTTGATCTCGCCGTTGTGGGCGAGGAAGCGGAATGGCTGGGCCAGCGGCCATTTCGGCAGGGTGTTGGTGGAGAAGCGCTGGTGGAACACGCAGATCGCGGTTTGCAGGCGCTCATCGCTCAGGTCTGGATAGAAGGCGGTCAAGTCCGCCGGCATCATCAGGCCTTTATAAATGATGGTCTTGTGGGAAAAGCTGCAGATGTAGTGGTCGGTGTCGGCGGCGTTGGCCACGGACGAACGACGACGCGAGGTGAACAGCTTGATCGCCATGTCCTGGTCGCTCAGGCCATCACCGGCAATGAACACTTGTTCGATCTGCGGCAGGCGCTCCAGGGCCAGGCGGCCGAGCACGCTGGTGTCGATCGGCACTTTGCGCCAGCCGACGAGTTGCAGGCCGGCAGCCAGGATCTCGCGGTTCATGTTCTCGCGAGCGGCTTCGGCTTTGACCGGGTCCTGGTTGAAGAACACCATGCCCACGGCGTACTGCTTGGGCAAATCGGTGCCGAAATGCTCCTTGGCGACAGCACGCAGGAACTGGTCGGGCTTTTGAATCAGCAAGCCACAACCGTCACCGGTCTTGCCGTCGGCGTTGATCCCACCACGGTGGGTCATGCAGGTCAGGGCCTCGATGGCCGTTTGCAAAAGGGTATGACTGGGCTCGCCCTGCATATGGGCTATCAGGCCGAAACCGCAGTTATCCTTGAATTCATCGGGTTGGTACAGACCTGCTTTCATAGACACTTTCTCACCAGGCTGCCTCTTATATCGAGGCAAATTTCTTTTCAATTCAACCGGTTACCTTCCACGCCGAACGTACGCCGGCTTAGCGGGGGCAAAAGGGAGGTCATTGTACACACCGACACGAACGCTCACAAATTTAGCGACGAAATGTCGCAAATCTATGTCGCATTTATGAAAGGTTTAAAGCGATATGCTGTGCTAGTCAAAACTTTTTTAATTCTGACCGCTACGACTCAAAAGCTACTGTGACGCAGACACCACAAAGCGCGCGGCCTTCAGGGCTGCACGCTGTTGTAGTTTTTTTGAGGTGCCGGGAGGGCGGCCTGGGTAAGGCCGCCGGATCTTCAGCGAGTTGTTGCGAGTTCTTGTTGAACGCTGGCAACAGTGCGTGGCCAAGGTTTACCAGCCTGGACCTTCGCTGGCAAGGTTTTGATCGCAGAATCAGCAGCGGCACGGCTGGAGAAACTGCCGTAGGTGATCACGTAGAGAGGCTTGCCGTTGAGCACTTTCTTGAAATAACGGTACTCGCCACCCTGCTCTTTCACGAACGCCTGGGCGTTGGCTTCGGAGCTGGTACCGAGGATCTGCACCACGAAGTTACCGGTCGGCTGGCTGGTGTACCAGCTGCTGCCGGCGGCGCCAGCCTTGGCAACGGTGGCGGCGGGTTTTTCTGCAGGCTTGGCAGCCGGTGCCGGAGCGGGCTTGGCGGCTGGCGCAGGGGCGACCGGCTTGGTCACTGGCGCAGGCTTGGCCGTGGCGACGGTAGGTGCCGGCGTCGGCTTGGCAGCCGGCTGGCCCGCTGGCACACCCGCAGGTGGTGCAGTGGTGGTGACCGTCGGCGGTGTGGCACTGGAGCCTTCCACCGGCACGCCGTCGTCGCCTTCGGAGATGCCGCCGGCTTCTTCGGCAAGCGGGCCACGCATCACCGGCTGGCCGACCATCGGCAGGTTGGTCGGTTGGCCGGAGTTGGCGAACTCGACATTTGGCGTGGGCTTGCCCAGTGGCAACTGCGCCTGTTCGGTTGGCGCGCCGGCAGTCGTCGGTGCCTTGCTGCGACCAGGGATCAGCCAGGCAGCGGCAACGGCGACCACGACAACGGCGGAAATCGCCAATACGTGCTTCTTAGGCATAGTGAACCCCATCTTTGGACGCTTGACCGCAGAGCGGCTGGCAATCATGGCTTCGATCATGGCATCGCGGGCGACCTGGTTGATGGTGCCAGGCCAGCCGTCGGAGCTTTCGTGAATATCAGAGATCTGCGCAGCGGAGAAAAGTTCGATGCCCTGCCCTGCGCCTTCAAGGCGTTGAGCCAGGTATTCGCGGGTTTCTTCCTCTTCGTACGGCTGCAATTCGATGACGTGGAACAGCTCCTGATCGCCACTGATCTGCTCCAGATCGGCGATCAACGACGACTCACCGAACAGGAACACATGGGGGCGACCCTCGGGCGTACCCGCCGCCAGCGCCAGCAGTGCTTCCAGGGCTGATTCGTCGAGTTGTTCGGCGTCATCCACCAGCAGGTAGACTTCCTGGCCGGTCAGGCCCAACTGCACCACCTGCTTGAGGATCGCATTCGGCTCGGCAGTGGACACGTCCAACGCCTGGGCCACTTGGCGCAATACGCCCGCTGCATCACCGGCGCCGCGAGCCGAGACCACCACGCTCTGTACCGACTGCTTGTTGGTGCTGGCCACCAGGGCCTGGCGCAGCAGGGTCTTGCCACTGCCCAACGGGCCGGTCACCACCAGCAGCAGTTGGCTGTAGCGCGCCAGATGGTGCAACTGCCCAAGCACCGGCTTGCGCTGGGCCGGGAAAAATTTGAAGCCAGGCACCCGTGGAGCAAAGGGGTCGTGGCTGAGCTGGTAATGGCCGAGGAACGCCTCGTCGGCATGCAAACTAGTCATCGGGATCTTATTAACCTTTAAGCTGGGCCAGGGCGCGGTAATCCGCTCCCAGCGTGGCCTGTAAAATCTCTTTCGGATAATCGTCGGTCACCACTGCTTCGCCCATGTGGCGCAGCAGCACCAGTCGCAGTCGACCGTCGATCACTTTCTTGTCTATCGCCATATGTTCGAGGAAGTCCGCCTCGGTCATCTCCTCAGGCGGGATGACCGGCAAACCGGCGCGCTGGAACAGGCGAATACCACGATCACGCTCCTGGGCACTGATCCAGCCCAGGCGGTGCGACATCTCCAATGCCATCACAGTGCCAGCCGCAACGGCCTCCCCATGCAACCACACACCATAGCCCATGTGGGTTTCGATCGCATGGCCGAAGGTGTGACCCAGGTTCAAGGTGGCCCGTACACCGGACTCCCGTTCGTCGGCATTCACCACCAGCGCCTTGGCGGCGCAGGAGCGGGAAATCGCTTCGGTGAGTGCCGCCTGGTCCAGGTTGCGCAGGGCGTCTACGTGCTCTTCGAGCCAGGTGAGGAACGGCTCGTCACAGATCAGCCCGTACTTGATGACTTCCGCCAACCCGGCCGAGAGCTCGCGCGGCGGCAAGGTGTTGAGGGTCGCGGTGTCGATCAGCACGGCCTGGGGCTGGTAGAACGCGCCAACCATGTTCTTGCCCAGCGGGTGGTTGATACCGGTCTTGCCACCCACCGAGGAATCGACCTGGGACAGCAAGGTGGTCGGCACCTGGATAAAGTCCACGCCACGCTGATAGCAGGCGGCCGCAAAGCCGGCCATGTCGCCGATCACACCGCCGCCCAGGGCGACCACGGTGGTACGGCGGTCATGACGTGCGGTCAGCAGGCCGTCAAAGATCAGTTGCAGGGTTTCCCAGTTCTTGTGGGCTTCGCCGTCGGGCAAGATCACCGAGATCACGGAATACGCCGACAGGCTGCGGCTCAGACGCTCAAGATACAGCGGCGCGACCGTTTCGTTGGAGATGATCGCCACTTGCCGCCCGGCAATATGCGGTGCGAGCAACTCGGGCTGGTCCAGCAGACCTTCGCCAATATGGATCGGGTAGCTGCGCTCGCCTAGATCGACCTTAAGTGTCTGCATGTGTCCCCGCGTTGAAGATGTATTGACGACCGGTAACGTCCAGATCAGACGTTGCCTGATGGCTCTACGCCACACCCGCAAGGGTGATAGCGCGCCGCCGAGAATAGCGCATTTCGGGCCTGGCTTTAACGGGGTGGCAGCCGTTGCAGGCGCTCAAGAATGTCGAGCACCACCATCCGCGGTGGCCGCTCATCGGTTTCCACCACCAGATCGGCGATCTCCCGATACAGCGGGTCGCGCAGCGTCAGCAGATCCCGCAGGGTCTTGGCCGGGTCGGCGGTGCGCAACAACGGGCGATTGCGATCGCGGGCGGTACGGCCCACTTGCTGTTCCACCGACGCATGCAGATAGACCACGCGACCGCCGGCATGCAGCGCCCGGCGGTTTTCCTCGCGCATCACCGCGCCACCGCCGGTCGCCAATACCACGCCATCGCAGCCGCACAGCTCGGCAATCATCGCCTGCTCGCGGTCGCGAAAGCCCAGTTCGCCTTCCTTATCGAAGATCCATGGGATATTGGCACCCGTGCGCAATTCAATTTCCTTGTCGGAATCTTTGAATGGCAGGCGCAGCTCTTTGGCCAGCAAACGGCCGATGGTGCTTTTTCCAGCCCCCATCGGTCCTACAAGAATCAAATTTCGCACAGAATCAACGACTCACAGCAATCGCCTGGTTATTCATAATACGCGGAGTCAGGAATACCAGCAGCTCGGATTTTTTCTCCGCCAGCACATCGCGCCGGAAAAGGCGGCCAAGATACGGCACATCGCCCAAAAATGGCACTTTATCTACCACTTTGCTTTGGGTATTGGAGAAAACCCCGCCAATCACGATGGTCTCCCCATCCTTGACCAGCACCTTGGCGTTGACCTCGTTTTTCTTGATCGGCGGCACGTCATTGAGCTTGTTCAGGTAGTCGGGCTCATCCTTCGTGACCTTGACCTCCATGATCACCCAGCCGTCCGGGGTTATTTGCGGGGTGACTTCCAGCGACAGAGAAGCCTCCTTGAACGACACCGACGTGGCCCCGCTGGAGCTGGATTCCTGGTAGGGAATCTCGGTGCCCTTGAGGATGCGCGCGGTTTCCTTGTCAGAGGTGACCACTTTGGGTTGCGAGACAATTTCCCCGTTACCGGTTTTCTCCATGGCGGTCAGCTCAAGGTCCAGCAGCAAATTATCGGTGATGAAGGCGATGCCCAGGCCGGAGGTACCGGCCAGCGAGCCCATATCGACAAACGGTACGCTGGCCGGGTTTTCCACAGGCTCCATGCCGTCGGGCAAAGGTTTCTGAATGCCGCCAGCGCCCCAACCACCGCGACTGAGCCCACCTCCCCAGCGCACGCCCAGGCTTTTGTCGTAATCGACATTGGCCTCGACAATCCTCGCCTCGATCATCACCTGGCGCACCGGGATATCCAGCTGCGCCACGATTCGCCGCAGCTCGTCCAAACGCTCGCGGGTCTGGTAGGCGATGATGTTATTGGTGCGGTCGTCCACCGCCACCGAGCCGCGCTCATCGGTGCTGCCTTCAAGGCCAGCCACCGACTGGAACAGCTTGGCCAGGTCCGCGGCCTTGGCGTAATTGACCTGCAGCAGCTCGCGGCGCAAGGGCGCCAGCTCGGCCATCTGTTTGCGCGACTCCAGCGTCAACAGTTCGCGGGCAGCCAGCTCCTCGGCAGGCGCCACCAGCAATACACCGGCCTTCAGCCGCTTATCCAGGCCCTTGGCCTGCAGCACCAGGTCGAGCGCCTGATCCCACGGCACATCCTTGAGGCGCAGGGTGATCGAACCCTGCACGTCGTCGCTGGCCACCAGGTTGAGGCCCGCGACATCGGCGATTTGCTGCAGCACAGCGCGCAGCTCGATGTTCTGGAAGTTGAGGTTCAGCTTGTCGCCGGTATAGGTGTTCGATGCCGCGCTGCCGGGGGGCGGCAGCTGGATCAGATCCACACGATTGGGCACAGCAGCAGCCATCGGTGCCGTGAACGCTATCCATAGCGCCACACCGAAGGACGAGAAAGTCCTTTTCATTGGTTTATTCCGTTATGAGTTGACGTTTAACGCGAGGGTTCGCGGACGCTCCAGCCATGCGCCCTGTTCATCGGGGAACAATTCCACCAGTTCTATATGCCCCTCATGGATGGCCGTCACCCGGCCGTGGTCCGGCCCCAGGTAATCCCCGACCGCGAGGCGATGCACCGTGGAGGCGGCACGCAGCAAGACATAGGTCTGCAGCCCGCGAGACAAGGTGCCGACCATTTCGAGCTGATCCACCGCCAGGCCTTCGAGGATGCCTCGCGCCCGGGTGAGGTCCGGCGCATGGGCCGCGCGGCCACGCACATGATCGACCTGGACGGCAAGCGGCTGGAACGGGTCGCGCAGGCCAAAGGCATCGTAGACAAAAGGCTGGGCCTGAACGGCTATTCCCCGCCCCTGCTGCGCATGCCAATAGGTCCTGGCCAGCAGGTCCAGGCGCAGCAGCTTGCCATCACGGCGCAGGGCGACATCGTGCACCGTGGTGAGTCGTGCCAGGCCGCCCAAGGCACTCACGAACGTGGCCAGGTCGTGGTAAGCGCCCGTCACGCCGATCTGCACCGGCTGCTCGCCGTGCAAAGACCGTGGCTGCTCATCCAGCGGGGCGATGCTTTCGATCAGCAAACCATTGGCCAGCGCCAACCGAGCGGTGTCTTCCAGCAAGGCGGGCATCTGCGATTCGGCGGGCAGCGCCTGCAACAGCTCGTCGAACTTCGCCTGCCTGAGTGCAAGCTCATGGACCCGTGCCTCAAGGCTGGCCGACAAGGTGCTTTTTTGCGCAAGCTGCTGCTGCAAAGAGACGTCCTCGCGCTCCAGCTGCTGCAACCGCTCGCGCGACGGGCCCAGGTACATCCACTCACCCATCACCAGCACCACGCCCACCAGCGCACAGCCCAGCAGGGCCTTGCCAGGTAGGGGCCATTTTGCAGCGTTGTGAGTGAGTGCAGAAATATCGAGCCTGGGCAGGCTCATGGTTGAGCCTCGGTGGACTCTCCCTGGCGCACCATCAGCTGGAATTCATTGTTGCCGCGCATGCCTTCGGTGCGCACATGCTGCAGCCGCGTGGCGTGGGCGCCTTCAGACGCCTCCAGGCGGCGCATCAACTGGGCGATGTCCTGGCTCGATTCAGCACTGCCGCTGATGCTCAGCGTGTCGCCCTTCGCCACGACTTCATGCAGGTGTACCCCTTCAGGCACCGCGCGGGCCAACTGGTCCAGCAGTTGGGCGCCGGATGAGCGGGAGTCGTGCAGGTCCTGTACGACCTTCATGCGCTCCGCCAGTTGCTGGCTTTGCTCCTGCAGGTCGTCGATGGTCCTGATGCGCGAATCGAGCACGCCGACTTCCTTGCCGAGGTGGTCATTGCGCGTCACTTGCCGGTCAATCGCCTGGTCGATCACCTGGTCCGCCAGCCACACGGCTGCGAGCGCCACACAGGCGAACGCCAGCAAACACGCGAGGAAGTACTTGCGTCGCCGCTCTGCCAGCGCCTGGCGCCAAGGCAAAAGATTGATTCGTGTCATCAAGCGAAACTCCTCAGGGCCAACCCGCAAGCAATTCCCATCCCTTGGGCATCCAAGGCCCATTGTGCACCATCGACTCGATGGCCCGGCGTGAAGCTGGCGAAATCCTGACTGCAAGCGCGCGCCAATGCAAACGCTTCGACGTCCACCACCTTCGGCACCAGCCCGGCCAGCGCCAAAACCGCCTCGCGCGCCTCAACCTGCGCCTTCAGGCACGCAGCCAGCAGCACCTGCACCCGCGCCGGGTCCTGGGACAATTGCCCTTGCACCTGAAAGTCGATGCTCACGTCATCCAATGGGTAGGGGATGTACTGGTCCGCCTCCATCTGGATCATCCATGTCATCTCGTCGTCGCTGAGGCCTGCTTCCATTTCGATCACCCGCGTGATCACCGAGGGCCCGGACACCGCCACGGCAGCCCCGCGCGCCGAGGTTTGCAGCCGTGCCAATGCAGCCTGCAGGGCACGCCCGATCCCCTCGAGATCCAGCAAGGTACCGTCCACCACCGCATGCGCCGGCAGCGCCTGGGTGGCGTAGCCTTGAATGGTGTAACCGGAAGTTGAATGACTCAACTCGACCAGGCTGATGGCCGTGTCATTGATATCGACGCCCAGGAGGGTGTCGGTTTTTCGCCTGAAAAATCCCTTTCGCATAAAACTCCCTAAAGCTTTGCCTGTCATACCGCCTGATTGCCGTCGGGCGCCATGCATTCGGTCGATTTGTTGAACCTGTGCGAATGACGTCCGAAGCCGAAAAATGCTTTAATGCCCAGCGTTTTTTCCCGCTTTTTATCTGCAGCTCGGGTTGATCCATCGTTTGCCATGCATGCCCCGACGCCTAACTCATTCTTTTCTCTGGAAATCCAAAAGCCTTGATTCGTCTGCTGAAGTTTTTCGGGTACTCCATTGTCGCGATCGTCTGCGGGCTGCTGCTCGTGCTCAGCGGGGCCTATCTCTACCTTAGTCCGGGTTTGCCCTCCGTAGAGGCCCTGAGAAGTATCCAGTTGCAGATTCCTTTGCGGGTCTACAGCAGCGATGAAAAACTGATCGCGGAGTTCGGCGAAATGCGCCGCACACCGATCCGTTTTGCCGACATTCCACCCAATTTCATCAGCGCCTTGTTGTCGGCCGAAGACGATAATTTTGCCAACCACTATGGCGTCGACCCCAGCAGCCTGGTGCGCGCAGCCACCCAATTGGTAAAAAGCGGACACATTCAATCCGGCGGCAGCACCATCACGATGCAGGTGGCGAAGAACTTCTTCCTCACCAGCGAGCGCAGCTTTTCGCGTAAAGCCACCGAGATCCTCCTGGCGCTACAGATCGAACGCCAGCTGACCAAGGATGAAATCCTCGAGCTGTACGTCAACAAAATCTATCTGGGCAACCGTGCCTACGGGATCGAGGCGGCCTCGCAGGTGTACTACGGCAAGTCGATCCGTGACGCCAGCCTGGCGCAGATGGCGATGATCGCCGGCCTGCCCAAGGCCCCGTCGCGCTTCAACCCGCTGGCCAACCCGGCGCGCAGCAAGGAGCGTCGCGACTGGATCCTGGGGCGCATGTACAAGCTGGGCAAGATCGACCAGGCCGCTTACGAAAGCGCCGTGGCCGAGCCGCTGAACGCCAGTTATCACGTGCCGACGCCAGAAGTGAACGCGCCGTATATCGCCGAAATGGCGCGCGCCGAGATGGTCGGCCGCTACGGCAGCGAGGCCTACACCGAAGGTTTCCGCGTGACCACCACCGTGCCGAGCGACCTGCAGGAAATCGCCAACACGTCGGTGCATTCCGGCCTGGTCACCTACGACCAGCGCCACGGCTACCGTGGCCCGGAATCGCGCCTGCCGGGCAAGACCCTGAGCGCCTGGACCACCGAGCTGGGCAAGCAACGCCCGATCAGTGGCCTGGAGCCCGCCATCGTCACCCAGGTGAAGAAAGATGGCTTGCAGGTCCTGACCCGCACCGGCGAAGCGCATGTGGCGTGGGACAGCATGAAATGGGCACGCCCGTTCCTGAACACCAACAGCATGGGCCCGATGCCCAAGCAGCCGTCGGACGTCGCGCAAGTCGGTGACCTGATCCGCGTGCAGCGCCAGAAGGACGACAGCCTCAAATTCAGCCAAGTGCCGCTGGCCCAGGGCGCCCTGGTATCGCTGGACCCACAGAACGGTGCAATCCGCGCGCTGGTCGGTGGCTTCGCCTTCGAGCAGAGCAACTACAACCGCGCCACCCAGGCCAAGCGTCAACCAGGGTCGAGCTTCAAGCCGTTCATCTACAGCGCCGCACTGGACAACGGTTATACCGCCGCCAGCCTGGTCAACGATGCACCGATCGTGTTTGTCGACGAGTACCTGGACAAGGTCTGGCGCCCGAAAAACGACACCAACACCTTCCTCGGCCCGATCCGCATCCGCGAGGCGCTGTACAAGTCGCGCAACCTGGTGTCGATCCGACTGCTGCAAGCGATGGGCGTGGGCAAGACCATCGACTACATCACCCGCTTTGGCTTCAACAAGTCGGACCTGCCGCCGAACCTGTCGCTGGCCCTGGGCACCGCGACCCTCACGCCGATGGAGATCGCCACCGGCTGGAGCACCTTTGCCAACGGCGGCTACAAGATCACGCCATACCTGATCGACAAGATCGAAAGCCGCAATGGCGACACCCTGTTCACTGCCAACCCGCCACGCGTGCCGGGTGACGTGGTCAACGGCGTGGCGGCCACCGATGGCGTGGCGGCCCCGGGCAACGGCGGTATCACCATCGAGCCGACCCCAGGTACACAGCCTGCGGTAAATGCCACGGCCCCGACCGAGCCGCAGGCACCTGCCGTGGCCGAGCGCGTGGTGGATGGCCGTACCACCTATATCCTCAACAGCATCCTGGAAGACGTGATCAAGAAAGGCACCGGCCGTCGCGCCCTGGCCCTGGGCCGGGCGGATATCGCGGGCAAGACCGGTACCACCAACGATTCCAAGGACGCCTGGTTCTCCGGCTACAACGCCGACTACGTGACCACCGTGTGGACCGGCTACGACCAGCCGGAAAGCCTCGGCCGTCGCGAGTTCGGCGGCACCGTCGCGCTGCCGATCTGGATGAGCTACATGGGCGCCGCCCTGAAGGACAAGCCGCTGCATACCCAACCCGAGCCGGAAGGCATCCTCAGCCTGCGGATCGATCCGGTCAGTGGCCGCGCGGCCTCGCCAAGCACGCCGAATGCGTACTTCGAACTGTTCAAGAGCGAAGACACCCCGCCGTCGGTCAACGAGCTGGGCAATGGCGTTGCGCCGGGCAGCCCGCTGCCAGCGGATGAGGCGGCGCCGATCGACTTGTTCTAATCCGATCTGTGGCTGAGCACAGATCCAATGTGGGAGCGGGCTTGCTCGCAAAGGCGGAGTATCAGGCTCAGATGCGCCGACTGACACACCGCCTTCGCGAGCAAGCCCGCTCCCACCTTTAGCTCACCGCAAGGCTCAAGCTAATTGCCAGCCAACAAAAAAGCCCCGGCTCGCGAGAGTCGGGGCTTTTTGTTGTGCGCTACAACGGCTTAGCCGTTGAACACATCATCCACGCTTTGCAGCGGGTAGTGCTTCGGATACGGCAGGGTAGCCACACCGGTCTCGATCGCGGCCTTGGCCACGGCATCGGAGATCAGGGTGATCAGGCGCTTATCCATTGGTTTCGGAATGATGTACTCACGGCCGAATTCCAGCTTGATACCACCGTAGGCGTCGCACACTTCCTGAGGAACCGGCAGCTTGGCCAGTTCGCGCAGGGCGTTGGCGGCAGCGACTTTCATTTCTTCGTTGATGCGCTTGGCGCGAACGTCCAGGGCACCACGGAAGATGAACGGGAAGCCCAGTACGTTGTTGACCTGGTTCGGGTAGTCCGAACGGCCGGTCGCCATGATCACGTCGCTGCGGGTGGCGTGCGCCAGTTCCGGAGAGATTTCTGGATCAGGGTTGGAGCAGGCGAACACGATCGGGTTGGCCGCCATGGACTTCAGGCCTTCGGCGCTCAGCAGGTTCGGACCGGACAGGCCGACGAACACGTCGGCACCGTCGAGGGCGTCAGCCAGGGTGCGCTTCTCGGTGGCGTGGGCAAACATCGCCTTGTACTGGTTCAGGTCGGTACGCTCGGACTGGACCACGCCCTTGCTGTCGACCATGAAGATGTTTTCCAGCTTGGCGCCCATGCTCACCAGCAACTTCATGCAGGAGATGGCCGCAGCGCCAGCGCCCAGGCAGACGATCTTGGCGTCAGCCAGGGTTTTGCCAGCGATTTCCAGGGCGTTGATCATGCCGGCCGCGGTAACGATCGCGGTGCCGTGCTGGTCATCGTGGAATACCGGAATGTCGCACTGCTCGATCAGGGCCTTTTCGATCTCGAAGCACTCAGGTGCCTTGATGTCTTCCAGGTTGATGCCACCGAAGGTGATGGAAATGCGCTTGACGGTGTCGATGAAGGCCTGCGGGCTTTCGGAGTCGACTTCGATGTCGAAAACGTCGATGCCGGCGAAGCGCTTGAACAGCACGCCTTTACCTTCCATGACTGGCTTGGAAGCCAATGGGCCGAGGTTACCCAGGCCCAGGATCGCGGTGCCATCGGAAATCACTGCAACCAGGTTGCCTTTGCCGGTGTACTTGTACGCCAGTTCAGGGTCGCGGGCGATTTCACGTACGGGCTCGGCAACGCCAGGGCTGTAGGCCAGCGACAGGTCGCGGGCGGTGGCAGTGGCTTTGGTGAGCTCTACACTCAGCTTTCCTGGACGAGGATGGGCATGATATTCGAGAGCGGCAGTTTTCAAATCAGACATATCGGCATTCCGCTTTTACTGTTGGTCGACGGACCGCCGAGGATACGCGTGTCGCAAAGTCCCTACAAGACTGGGCAGTCACAGGTGTCAAGGGCCCTGCACTAAGACTTTCGGCCAAGAGCCGCGGGATACAAGGGCTCAACTGTTCACAATCGATCTAAAAAATGTCTACAATTTTTTCTTAAAGCGTCGATTTAAGCATCCCGGGATCGGTCAGTGGCAGCAGCCAACGCGCCTGGCCGTTTTTCAGGCCGCCGCGTCGCGAACGATCCTGCACCCAACCACGCGCCTCAACAGTGCGCCCTTGCAGACCATTGAGCAGGACACTGTCGAATTGGCTGACCAGAGCCGGGGCGATGCGTAATACCAGTGAACCCTGCAGCTCAATCCAGAGACCGCCCCGATTGCGTTCGACCTTGCTGACCCGGCCACTGACCACGGCAAACCCGGAACGCTTGAGTTGCGTGACGGCCTGCACCGGCGATTGCCGCCAAAGACCGAGCCGCGCCTTGCGGGCAGTGTTTTCAGCGGCCTGCTGACAGCTGACGAGGTCAACATTCGGCGCCACACCCACCTGGAAGCCCAGCCCTTCGGCCAACAGTTGGGCTTCAAGGTTCTTGCCGTCGGCACCATAGAGATGGGCCAGGGTGCGCCCGTAATGATCTTTAGGCTCGCGCCCCACCACCAGGCCGACACGGCCATCGCTGGCCTGGACCAGCGCCTGTAGACGCTGACGGGCGGCGACGGCGTAGGGTTCTTCCGCACGGCCCTTCTTGCCGGTTTCCGGCGCATTGATACCGATCAGCCGCACGCTGCGGCCATCCTTGAGGCGTACCGTGTCGCCATCCACCACGCGCTGCACTTCCACACGGGCCAGGGACGTCGGTGCCGGGCAGAACGCCTCGGCCTGCGCGGCCGAGAGCCAAATCCCAGGCACAAAAAAGGCGCCCACAAGGGACGCCTTTTTCAACAGCTGGCAAAAGCCCATAAGGCTTTTGAGCCTTACTCTGCTGGAGTAGCAGCAGGCTTCTTGCCGAAAGCACCAAAGCGATCTGCGAAGCGCTGTACACGGCCGCCGGTGTCCAGAGTTTTCTGCTTACCGGTGTAGAACGGGTGGCACTCGTTGCATACGTCAGTACCCAGTGGCTTGCACAGGTTCGAACGAGTTTCGAACTTGTTGCCGCAGCTGCAGGTGACTTCGATGGTTTCGTACGCTGGATGGATATCGGCTTTCATGGTGACTTCCTCGGGCTAGCGTGCCGCCACTCGACACTATTGTCGAATACCGCACGTAATTAGGCCGCGGATTCTACCAGACCTTTTTAATCACGCAAGCGGCGCCTCCGCTCGTTTACACACATAAAAGCCCCTTTCATCAGAAAACTTGCGGCACACCACAGGGCAAGCCTGCCCACCACAACCCGCCCGGCGCCCACAGAAGTGCTGCCTCCTGTACCAGAGACGGGACACCTCTACCGCAGGTCTGCTAGGCTCCCGCCCCTGCGCCACTGCCTGCCTTTACAGATGAGACCCCTCGCGTGCCCGACGCCATTTTGCGCCTAGCCCTGCCCTCGCCCCTGCGCCGCCTGTTCGACTACCGGGCCCCGGCCGGCGTGCTGCGGGCGCAGTTGCAGCCGGGCATGCGTGTGCGTGTGCCATTCGGGCGGCGGGAGATGATCGGCATCCTGGTGGAAGTCGCCGACCACAGCGAAGTGCCGGCCGAAAAGCTCAAGCCGGCCCTGGCGATCCTTGATGCCACGCCACCGCTGCCGCCGGAGCTGTTCAAGCTGTGCCTGTGGACCGCCCAGTATTACCAGCACAGCCTCGGCGATACCTTGAGCTGGGCACTGCCGGTGCTGTTGCGCCAGGGCGAGTTGGCCGAAGCGCGCCAGGAACGCTTCTGGTCGATGGTGCCCGGTGCGCGCCTCGACGACCCGCGCATCGCGCGCGCGCCGCGCCAGCGTGAAGCCCTGGCCACCCTGGCGCAACATCCTCACGGCGTCGCGCATCAGCTGTTGAGCAAGCTGATGCTGAGCAAGGACAGCCTCGACCTGCTGTTGGCCAAGGGCCTGGTGCAGGTGGAAATCCGCAAGCATGCCCCGGACCCGCGCCACGAACACTGGCTGGCCCAGCCCGAGCTACCGCTGAACACCGAACAACGCGCCGCGTACGAAGCCATTCGCGCAGGCTTCGACAGTTTCCACGCGTTCCTGCTGGCGGGTGTCACCGGCAGCGGCAAGACCGAAGTCTATCTGCAACTGATCCGTGAAACCCTGCAGGCCGGCAAACAGGCGCTGGTGTTGATCCCGGAGATCAACCTGGGCCCGCAAACCCTGGCGCGCTTCGAGCAGCGCTTCAATGCGCGCATTGCCCTGGTGCACTCGGCGGTCAACGACCGGGACCGCCTGGAGTCGTGGCTGGCGGCGCGCGATGGCGAGGCCGACATTATTATCGGCACGCGTTCGGCGCTGTTCACGCCGATGAAGAACCCCGGTTTGATCATCATCGACGAGGAGCACGACGGCTCCTATAAACAGCAGGAAGGCCTGCGTTATCACGCCCGCGACCTGGCGCTGGTGCGCGCGCGCCAGGAAGACATCCCGATTGTGCTGGGCTCGGCCACGCCGTCCCTGGAAAGCCTGCATAACGCCTACACCGGCCGGTATGGACTCCTACGCTTGAATGAACGCGCGGGGGGCGCCAAACAGCCACGCTTCCTGCGCCTGGACGTCAAGAGTCGTCCACTCGACAGCGGCATCTCCGGCCCCATGCAGCAAGCCATCGGCCAGACCCTCGCCGCCGGCCAGCAGGTATTGGTGTTTCTCAATCGCCGCGGATTTGCGCCGACCCTGCTGTGCCATGACTGCGGCTGGATGTCAGAGTGCGAGCGCTGCGATGCGCGCATGACCGTGCACCAGCGCTACGGCGAATTGCGCTGCCATCACTGCGGCCATGTGGAACGCGTGCCGCGCCACTGCCCGCAGTGCGGCAAGGTCGACCTGCGGCCGGTGGGCGCAGGCACCGAGCGCGCCGAGGAACGCCTGGGCATTCTGTTCCCCGACTACCCGGTGCTGCGGGTCGACCGCGACAGCACCTCGCGCAAAGATGCGATGAATCAGTTGTTTGCCACCATCCAGAAAGGCCAGCCATGCATTCTGGTGGGCACGCAAATGCTCGCCAAAGGGCATCATTTTCCACGGGTGACCCTGGTGTCGATCCTGGATGCCGATGGTGGCCTGTTCTCCGGCGACTTCCGCGCCAGCGAGCGCATGGCGCAGTTGATCGTGCAGGTCGCGGGCCGCGCCGGACGCGCCGAAGAGCCGGGCAAAGTGATTATCCAGACGCATTTGGCCGACCATCCGCTGCTGATCCAACTGACAGAACAAGGCTACTTTGCCTTCGCCGAGCAGGCGCTGAGCGAGCGCCGCTCCGCCGGACTGCCACCCTTTGCCCATTTGGCGCTGCTGCGCGCCGAAGCGCATAAACCCGGGCAGGCCGAAGGTTTCCTGGATGAAGCCTGCAGCGCCGCCGAACGTTTGCTCGTCGAACTGGGTCTGACCGGCATCGAATTGCTCGGCCCGGTGCCCGCGCCCATGGAGCGCCGCGCCGGACGCTATCGTGCTCAGCTACTCTTGCAGGCAACCTCCCGTGCACCGCTGCATCGGCTATTAAGTAGCTGGTTGCTTGCCCTGGAGCAAATGCCCAGTGGCCGGCAAGTGCGATGGTCGTTGGACGTAGATCCGGTAGATTTGTACTGACTTCAAAATCGCTATCCCAGGCAAGCCGGCTCCCACGTTTTGAAATGTGAATACCCTTAAATGTGGCAGCGGGCTTGCCCGCGATGAGGCCCGCAGGTCTGCCGAAGAACCTGAACGGTTGGCAAGCCCGCCCTCGCCACGGATAATGCCCAGTTTTTCCACCTGCGCATCGCGCGCCGCCGCTTGCGGTCGAAAGAGAACACCATGAAAGACACCATTCGCCAGCTGATCCAACAAGCCCTCACCCAACTCGTCAACGAAGGTGTGTTGCCTGAAGGCCTGACGCCGGCGATCCAGGTGGAAAACACCCGCGACAAGACCCACGGCGACTTCGCCAGCAACATCGCGATGATGCTCGCCAAGCCTGCGGGCATGAAACCGCGCGACCTGGCGGAAAAAATCATCGCCGCCCTGCCCGCCGACCCGCAGGTCACCAAGGCCGAAATCGCCGGCCCGGGCTTTATCAACTTCTTCCAGAACACCCAGGCCCTGGCGTCCCGCCTGGACGCGGCCCTGGCTGACGCAAAAATCGGCGTGCGCAAGGCCGGCCCGCTCGAGCGCGTGGCGATTGACCTGTCGGCGCCCAACCTGGCCAAGGAAATGCACGTCGGCCACCTGCGTTCGACCATCATCGGCGACGGCGTGGCACGCGTACTGGAGTTCCTCGGCGACACCGTGATCCGCCAGAACCACGTGGGCGACTGGGGCACCCAGTTCGGCATGTTGATGGCGTATCTGCAGGAAAACCCGATCACCAGCAACGAGCTGGCAGACCTGGAGAACTTCTACCGCGCTGCCAAGAAGCGTTTCGACGAATCCGAAGAATTCGCCGACCGCGCCCGTGGCCTGGTGGTCAAACTGCAGGCCGGTGACAAGGAATGCCTGGAGCTGTGGGGTCGCTTCCGGGAGATCTCGCTGTCGCACTGCCAGGAAATCTACGAGCTGCTCAACGTCAAGTTGACCCCGGCCGACGTGATGGGCGAAAGCGCCTACAACGATGACCTGATCAACGTGGTCAACGACCTCAAGGCCAAGGGCCTGCTGGTCGAAAGCAACGGCGCCCAGTGCGTGTTCCTCGAAGAGTTCAAGACTGCCGACGGCGAGCCGCTGCCGGTAATCATCGTCAAGGCCGACGGCGGCTACCTCTACGCCACCACGGACCTGGCGGCCGTGCGCTACCGCAGCGGCGTGCTGAAAGCCGACCGGGCGCTGTATTTCGTCGACCAGCGCCAGGCCCTGCACTTCCAGCAGGTGTTCGAAGTGGCGCGGCGCGCAGGGTTTGTCACCCACCCGATGCACATGGAACACATGGGGTTCGGCACCATGAACGGCGCCGATGGCCGCCCGTTCAAGACCCGCGACGGCGGCACCGTGAAGCTGATCGACCTGCTGACCGAAGCCCAGGAGCGTGCCTACAACCTGGTGAAGGAAAAGAACCCGGAGCTGGCCGAGGCCGACCTGCGCAACATCGCCCGCGTGGTGGGGATTGGCGCGGTGAAATACGCCGACCTGTCCAAGCACCGCACCAGCGACTACAGCTTCAACTTCGAACTGATGCTCAACTTCGAAGGCAACACCGCGCCGTACCTGCTGTACGCCTACACCCGCGTAGCCGGGGTGTTCCGCAAGCTCGGCAAGGACTTCAGCGCAGTCGAAGGCCAGATCGTGCTCCAGGCCCCGCATGAGCAGGAATTGGCCGCGAAACTGGCGCAATTCGGCGAAGTGCTGAACAGCGTCGGCGAGAAAGGCACGCCGCATATCCTCTGCACCTACCTGTACGAAGTCGCCGGTCTGTTCTCCAGCTTCTACGAGAATTGCCCGATCCTCACCGCCGACGACGAAGCCCAGAAGCAAAGTCGCCTGCGCCTCGCCGCACTGGCTGGACGGACCCTCAAGCAAGGCCTGGAACTGTTAGGCCTGGAAACCCTGGAGCGTATGTAAGTTGGCTGCCAAGAAAAAACCTGCACCCAAGCGCGGCGCGAGCCGCTACCAGGCACCGGCGAAGAAGCCTATTCCAGGCTGGTTGTGGATGGCCATCGGCCTGGCGGTCGGCGCGTTTGTGGTGATTCTGATGAAGCTGGAGCCGGGCAAGGGCGATGACGTCAAACGCGTCAAGCAGGAGCAGCAGAAGGCCACCAAAATTGCCGAAGCCAACAAGACTGCGCCGAGCCCGACTGCACCGGTGAAGCCGAAGTACGACTTCTACACGCTGCTGCCGGAATCGGAAGTGATCGTGCCGCCCGACGCCGTGCCGGAGAAAACCCTGCCGACGCCGCAAGTGCCGACCACCCCGGTAACGCCTGCGGAAGCGGCGAAAATCGACACCGCACGGGCCCAGGCGGCGCTGGCCGGGATCACCCCGCCACCAGCCCCGCCGGTTGCAGAAACCAAGGCGGCACCGGTGACCAAATTCTTCCTGCAGGCGGGCTCGTTCCCGAAACAGGCGGATGCGGATCGTGTGCGTGCGCAGATCATCCTGCTCGGCCAGACGGTGACGGTGGAGTCCGGCACGGTCAAGGACGCGACCTGGTATCGCGTCCTGGTAGGGCCGTTCAGCAACCGCGAACAGCTGACCGTCGCACAGAAACAACTGGCCGGCGCCGGGTTTAGCAACCTGTTGTTACAACAACGCCAGAGCCGCTGAATCTGAGAACACAGTAGGGCCCATGTGGGAGCAGGCTTGCCGGCGATGGCGGTATCACAGTCAATATTTTCAGTGACTGGCACACCACCATCGCAGGCAAGCCCGCTCCCACATTCGGTTTTGGTGTGCGCTTAAAAATGTGTCAGACCGATAAACACCACTCGTCCGCCTTAAACCCCTACGGTTGAAATCCCCCCCGCCACCCCCATATGAGTTTCCATCAGGGCATTTTCGCCCCGCTGCGTGGAGACTCTCCCCTTGACCACCATCGTTTCAGTACGTCGCCACGGCAAAGTCGTCATGGGCGGCGACGGCCAGGTTTCCCTTGGCAACACCGTGATGAAAGGCAACGCGAAAAAAGTCCGTCGCCTGTACCACGGCCAGGTTCTCGCGGGCTTTGCCGGCGCTACCGCCGACGCCTTCACCCTTTTCGAACGTTTCGAAGGCCAGCTTGAAAAACATCAGGGCCACCTCGTGCGCGCCGCTGTCGAGCTTGCCAAAGAATGGCGCACCGACCGCTCCCTCAGCCGCCTGGAAGCCATGCTGGCAGTCGCCAACAAAGACGCGTCCCTGATCATCACCGGTAACGGCGATGTGGTTGAGCCCGAACACGGCCTGATCGCCATGGGTTCCGGTGGTGGCTACGCACAAGCGGCTGCCAGCGCACTGTTGAAGAAAACCGACCTGTCGGCCCGCGAAATCGTCGAGACTGCCTTGGGCATTGCCGGCGACATCTGCGTGTTCACCAACCACAACTTCACCATTGAGGAGCAGGACCTCGCCGAGTAAGCCGTAGGCTTATTCCTGCTTGAGGCCGCCAAACACTATGTCCATGACTCCCCGCGAAATCGTCCATGAACTCAATCGCCATATCATCGGCCAGGACGATGCCAAGCGCGCCGTTGCCATTGCGCTGCGTAATCGTTGGCGCCGGATGCAACTGCCCGAAGAACTGCGCGTTGAAGTAACCCCCAAGAACATCCTGATGATCGGCCCGACCGGCGTGGGCAAGACCGAGATCGCCCGGCGCCTGGCCAAGCTGGCCAACGCGCCGTTCATCAAGGTCGAAGCCACCAAGTTCACCGAAGTGGGCTATGTGGGCCGCGACGTCGAGTCGATCATTCGTGACCTGGCCGACGCCGCGCTGAAGCTGCTGCGCGAACAGGAAATGACCAAGGTCAGCCACCGCGCCGAAGACGCCGCCGAAGAACGCATCCTCGACGCCCTGCTGCCACCGGCGCGCATGGGCTTCAACGAAGACGCCGCACCGGCCTCGGATTCCAACACCCGCCAGCTGTTCCGCAAGCGCCTGCGTGAAGGCCAGCTGGACGACAAGGAAATCGAGATCGAAGTCGCCGAAGTTTCCGGCGTCGACATCTCCGCACCGCCTGGCATGGAAGAAATGACCAGCCAGTTGCAGAACCTGTTCGCCAACATGGGCAAGGGCAAGAAGAAAAGCCGCAAGCTCAAGGTGAAAGAGGCGCTGAAACTGGTGCGTGACGAAGAAGCCGGACGCCTGGTGAACGAGGAAGAACTCAAGGCCAAGGCCCTGGAAGCCGTCGAGCAGCACGGCATCGTGTTTATCGACGAGATCGACAAGGTCGCCAAGCGCGGCAACGCCGGTGGCGTCGATGTATCCCGTGAAGGTGTGCAGCGTGACCTGCTGCCGCTGATCGAAGGCTGCACCGTCAATACCAAGCTGGGCATGGTCAAGACCGACCACATCCTGTTTATCGCCTCCGGTGCGTTCCACCTGAGCAAGCCCAGCGATCTGGTACCCGAGCTGCAAGGCCGGCTGCCGATTCGCGTCGAGCTCAAGGCGCTGACCCCGGGCGACTTCGAGCGCATCCTCAGCGAGCCGCACGCGTCGCTGACCGAGCAGTACCGTGAGCTGCTGAAAACCGAAGGCCTGGGCATCGAGTTCCTGCCGGACGGCATCAAGCGCCTGGCGGAGATTGCCTGGCAGGTCAACGAGAAGACCGAGAACATCGGTGCCCGTCGCCTCCACACCCTGCTGGAGCGCCTGCTTGAGGAAGTGTCCTTCAGCGCGGGTGACATGGCGGGCGCGCAGAATGGCGAATCGATCAAGATCGACGCGGACTACGTCAACAGCCACTTGGGCGAATTGGCGCAGAACGAAGACCTGTCTCGTTATATCCTGTAAGCCTTACATCGGACCAGCTCGTGTGAGCGCTGGCTTTTGTGGGAGCTGGGCTTGCCCGCGATAGGGTCGCCGCGTAGTGCCAGAAGCACCGCGGTGATGCTATCGCAGGCAAGCCCGCTCCCACACAAGCCCAGCTACCACATTGATCCGGTTCCTTCAGGATCATCTCTGAGCGGTTCCCCAAATGACCAAACTGCCTACCGCCATCAACCTGCACAAAACCTCCAACACCCTCGGCCTCACCTACGGGCCAGACGAGGTCTACCAGTTGCCCGCCGAACTGCTGCGGGTGCACTCGCCGTCTGCCGAGGTCCAGGGCCACGGCAAACCCATCCTGCAATTCGGCAAACTCAATGTCCGCTTGACCAAGATCGAGCCGGCCGGTCAGTACGCACTGAAATTGACCTTCGACGACGGGCATGACAGCGGTTTGTTCACCTGGGACTACCTCTACCAACTGGCCGTGCGTCAGGAGGCGCTGTGGGCCGATTATCTTGTCGAGCTCAAGGCTGCCGGCAAAACCCGCGATCCGAGTGAATCGGTCGTGCGCCTGATGCTCTAGCTTAGGCTTCTTGCTCTTTAGAGGGCATTTTCTAATTTCATCTGCTTGAATGCCCTGTCACGTGGCCAATGATTGGCCCGCTTGCGAAAAAAATTAAACTCGGGTAACCAATGGAACTGGCAAGTTCCCTGCATTTGACGATGCGGTATCAACGGTCACCCGAGTCGCAGTACCTGGCTTGTGTTGTGTATCGAAACCTGGTGCGCAGCGGTACCCGGTACTCGTCTTTCGGACAATGGAGCGTCGTAGATGAGTAACAAGAATAACGATGACTTGAAACGCCAGGCCTCGGAAAACACCTTGGGGCTCAACCCGATCATCGCGTTACGAAAAAAGGATTTACTCGCCTCGGCGAAGATGGTGCTGACCCAAGCCATCAAGCAACCGTTGCACAGCGTCAAGCATGTGGCCCACTTCGGCGTCGAATTGAAGAACGTGATGTTCGGCAAATCGCAGCTGCAGCCCGAGAACGACGACCGTCGCTTCAATGATCCGGCCTGGACCCAGAACCCGCTCTATAAACGCTACCTGCAGACCTACCTGGCGTGGCGCAAGGAACTGCACGAGTGGATCGGCGACAGCAACCTGTCGGAACAGGACATCAGCCGCGGCCACTTCGTGATCAACCTGATGACCGAAGCCATGGCCCCCACCAACAGCGCGGCCAACCCGGCGGCGGTCAAGCGCTTCTTTGAAACCGGCGGCAAGAGCCTGCTCGATGGCCTGTCCCACCTGGCCAAGGACATGGTGCACAACGGCGGCATGCCGAGCCAGGTCAACATGGGTGCGTTTGAAGTCGGCAAGACCCTGGGCACCACCGAAGGCGCCGTGGTGTTTCGCAACGACGTGCTGGAGCTGATCCAGTACAAGCCGACCACCGAGCAGGTGCACGAGCGCCCATTGCTGGTGGTGCCGCCGCAGATCAACAAATTCTATGTGTTCGACCTGAGCCCGGATAAAAGCCTGGCGCGCTTCTGCCTGCGCAATGGCCAGCAGACTTTTATCGTCAGCTGGCGCAACCCGACCAAGGCGCAGCGCGAGTGGGGCTTGTCGACCTATATCGAAGCGCTGAAAGAAGCCGTCGATGTGGTCACCGCGATCACCGGCAGCAAAGACATCAACATGCTCGGCGCCTGTTCCGGCGGCATCACCTGCACCGCGCTGCTGGGCCACTACGCGGCGCTGGGCGAGAAGAAGGTCAACGCCCTGACCCTGCTGGTGAGTGTGCTGGACACCACGCTGGACACCCAGGTGGCGCTGTTCGTCGACGAGCAGACCCTTGAAGCGGCCAAGCGTCACTCCTACCAGGCCGGCGTGCTGGAAGGCCGCGACATGGCCAAGGTATTCGCCTGGATGCGCCCCAACGACCTGATCTGGAATTATTGGGTGAACAACTACCTGCTCGGCAACGAGCCGCCGGTGTTCGACATCCTGTTCTGGAACAACGACACCACGCGCTTGCCGGCGGCCTTCCACGGCGACCTGATCGAACTGTTCAAGAACAATCCACTGGTGCGCGCCAATGCACTAGAAGTGTGCGGCACGCCGATCGACCTCAAGCAGGTCACTGCCGATATCTATTCACTGGCCGGTACCAACGACCACATCACGCCCTGGCAGTCCTGCTACAAGTCGGCGCAGCTGTTTGGCGGCAAGGTCGAGTTTGTGTTGTCCAGCAGCGGGCATATCCAGAGCATCCTCAACCCGCCGGGCAACCCCAAGGCGCGCTACCAGACCAGCGATGGCTTGGCGGGCAAGGCCCTGGAATGGCAGGAGAATGCCACCAAGCACACCGATTCCTGGTGGCTGCATTGGCAGGCCTGGCAGGCGGAGCGGGCGGGGAAACTGAAGAAGGCGCCGACAACTTTGGGTAATAAAACTTACGCCGCAGCTGAGGCTGCGCCGGGGACATACGTTCACGAACGCTAAACGAACCACCGTTTTGTAGCTGGAATGCGCTCAAATGTGGGAGCGGGCTTGCTCGCGAATGCGCTAGATCAGTCACTATTTACTCGACTGATACACCGCTTTCGCGAGCAAGCCCGCTCCCACACTGACCGAATTCCGACAGGGAAATAGTGCGCCACTTCGCAGGGTAAGCCCATGCCGCAACCGTTCATCTTCCGCACCATCGACCTGGATGGCCAGACCATCCGCACGGCGGTGCGCCCGGGCAAGCCGCACTTGACGCCGTTGCTGATCTTCAACGGCATCGGCGCCAACCTTGAGTTGGTGTTTCCGTTCGTCCAGGCCCTGGACCCCGACCTTGAAGTGATCGCCTTCGACGTGCCGGGCGTGGGGGGTTCCTCGACGCCCAGCCGGCCGTACCGGTTTCCTGGTTTGGCCAAGCTCACGGCGCGCATGCTCGATTACCTGGATTACGGCCAGGTCAACGCGGTGGGCGTGTCCTGGGGCGGCGCGCTGGCGCAGCAGTTTGCCTATGACTACCCGGAGCGCTGCAAGAAGCTGATCCTGGCCGCCACCGCCGCCGGCGCCTTTATGGTGCCGGGCAAACCCAAGGTGCTGTGGCTGATGGCGAGCCCACGGCGGTATATCCAGCCCTCTCATGTGGTGCGCATTGCGCCGATGATCTACGGCGGCTCGTTCCGCCGCGACTCGAAACTGGCCGCCGAACACGCCAGCAAAGTGCGCTCGGCCGGCAAGCTCGGCTACTACTGGCAGCTGTTTGCGGGGCTTGGCTGGACCAGCATTCATTGGCTGCACAAGATCCGCCAGCCGACCCTGGTGCTGGCCGGGGACGACGACCCGCTGATCCCGCTGGTCAACATGCGCATGCTGGCCTGGCGCATTCCCAACGCGCAGTTGCACATCATCGATGACGGCCATCTGTTCCTGATCACCCGCGCGGAAGCCGTGGCTCCGATCATCATGAAGTTTCTCGAGGAGGAGCGTCTGCGGGCGGTGATTCACCCGCGACCGGCGGTGTAAGGACTGCGCCGCCGCGCAACTTGCCGAGAACCGGCTATGGTTCTGAATTGGCGTGCCTGTTGATGGCTTGACGAAGGAGTGTTGGCTCATGCGAGAAAGACCCGTGACGAACCCGGCGCCCACCCCCGCTGCGTTCATCAACGCGCAAAATGCGATCACCGGCCTGCGCGGCCGGGATTTGCTGTCGACCCTGCGCAGCGTCGCCGCCCATGGCTTGCGCAACCCGGTGCATACCGCTCGTCACGCGCTCGCGCTGGGCGGTCAACTGGGCCGCGTACTGCTGGGGGAAACGGTGCACGAGCCCAATCCCCGCGACAGCCGCTTTGTCGACCCGACCTGGGCCCTCAACCCCTTCTACCGGCGCAGCCTGCAAGCCTATCTGAGCTGGCAGAAACAGACCCGCCACTGGATCGATGACAGCACCTTGAGCGCCGATGACCGCGCCCGTGCGCATTTTGCCTTCGCCCTGATCAACGACGCCGTCTCGCCGTCCAACACTCTGCTCAACCCGCTGGCCATCAAGGAGCTGCTCAACTCCGGCGGCAACAGCGTGGTGCGCGGCGTGAGCAACCTGTTCGACGACCTGCTGCACAACCACGGCCTGCCACGCCAGGTGAGCAAGCAGGCCTTCGAGGTCGGCAAGACCGTGGCCACCACGCCGGGCTCGGTAGTGTTTCGCAACGAGCTGCTGGAGCTGATCCAGTACAAGCCCATGAGCGAAAAGCAGTACGCCAAGCCGCTGCTGATCGTGCCGCCGCAAATCAACAAGTACTACATTTTCGACCTGAGCCCGGCCAACAGTTTTGTGCAGTACGCGCTGAAGAACGGCCTGCAGACGTTCATCGTCAGTTGGCGCAACCCGGACGTACGCCATCGCGAATGGGGCCTGTCCACCTATGTGGCCGCGCTGGAAGAAGCGCTCAACGTGTGCCGGGCGATCACCGGGGCCCGTGAAGTCAACCTGATGGGCGCCTGCGCCGGCGGCCTGACCATCGCGGCGCTGCAAGGCCATCTGCAAGCCAAGCGCCAGCTGCGGCGCATCTCCAGTGCCAGTTACCTGGTGAGCCTGCTGGACAGCCAGATCGACAGCCCCGCCACGCTGTTTGTCGACGAGCAAACCCTGGAGGCGGCCAAGCGCCGTTCCTACCAGCAAGGCGTGCTCGACGGCCGCGACATGGCGCGCGTGTTCGCCTGGATGCGTCCCAATGACCTGATCTGGAATTACTGGATCAACAATTACCTGTTGGGCAAGGAGCCACCGGCGTTCGACATCCTGTACTGGAACAATGACAACACGCGCCTGCCCGCCGCACTGCATGGCGACCTGCTGGACTTCTTCAAGCACAACCCGTTGAGCCATCCGGGCGGCCTGGAAGTGTGTGGCACGCCCATCGACTTACAGAAGGTCACGGTGGACAGCTTCAGCGTCGCCGGGATCAACGACCACATCACGCCGTGGGACGCGGTGTATCGCTCCACCCAACTGCTGGGCGGCGAGCGGCGCTTCGTGCTGTCCAACAGCGGGCATATCCAGAGCATCCTCAACCCGCCGGGCAACCCCAAGGCCAACTACGTCGAAAACCCCAAGCTGAGCAGCGACCCGCGCGCCTGGTACTACGACGCCGATCACGTCGAAGGCAGTTGGTGGCCACAGTGGCTGACCTGGATCCAGCAACGCTCCGGCGTACAGCGCGAAACCCTCACCGCCCTGGGCAACCAGAACTATCCACCGATGGAAGCGGCGCCAGGCACTTACGTGCGGGTGCGCTGAGCTCAACGATCACATTAAGAAGACTGGATGAAGACCCGCGACCGTATCCTTGAATGTGCCCTGCAGTTGTTCAACCAGAAGGGCGAACCGAACGTGTCGACCATGGAGGTGGCCAATGAAATGGGGATCAGCCCCGGCAACCTCTACTACCACTTCCATGGCAAGGAGCCGCTGGTGCTCGGGCTGTTCGAGCGCTTCCAGAACGAGCTGGCACCGCTGCTCGACCCACCGGCAGATGCGCAACTGGAGGCCCAGGATTACTGGCTGTTCCTGCACCTGATCGTCGAGCGCATGGCGCACTACCGTTTTTTGTTCCAGGACCTGTCGAACCTGGCCGGCCGCCTGCCGAAGCTGGCCAAGGGGATTCGTGGCCTGTTGACTGCACTCAAGCGCACCCTGGCGTCATTGCTGGCGCGGTTGAAGACGGCGGGGCAACTGGTCAGCGATACCCAGGCACTGGGGCAGCTGGTGGAGCAGATCACCCTGACCCTGCTGTTCTCCCTGGACTACCAGCGCATTCTCGACCGCGACGGCGAAGTGCGGGTGGTGGTGTACCAGATCATGATGCTGGTGGCGCCGCACTTGATGTTGCCGGCACGCCAGGCGACTGAGCGATTGGCCCTCAAATACCTGGATCACACCGATTAAAAATGAAAAAAAACGCCCGACCTCTGTAGGCCGAGCGTTTTTTTGTGCCCTGTAGAAATCAGGACTGACTGGATGGCGTCGGAGTTACCGGCGTTGCAGTCGGGGTGACAGCAGCGGGCGTCGGTGCGGAAACCGAGTTGGCTGAGGACGCGGTTGGCGTTGGCGCGGTGGCAGGCTTGGCCGCTACGGCGGGCTTGGGCGCTGCGGGTTTTTTCGCTGCAGCGGGCTTCTTCGCGGCGGCGGGTTTTGCCGCAGGCTTGGCGGCGGCCGGTTTGGCAGCAGCGGGCTTGGCAGCCGGTTTCGCGGCAGCAGGCTTGGCAGCTGGCTTGGCGGCAGGTTTGGCTGCTGCAGTTTTCGCTGCCGGCTTGGCGGCCGGTTTTGCTGCTGCTTTGGCAGGCTTGGCAGCCGGTTTGGCCGCTGGCTTGGCTGCAGCTTTAGCCGCTACAGGTTTAGCCGCAGGCTTGGCGGCCGGTTTGGCCGCGGCGGTCTTGGCTGCAGGCTTGGCGGCAGGTTTCGCCGCGGCTTTTGCAGGGGCCTTGGCCGCAGGTTTGGCAGCCGGCTTGGCAGCAGCTTTCACCAGAGGCTTGGCAGCGGTTTTGGCGGCCGGTTTGGCAGCAGCGGTTTTGGCCGCGGGCTTGGCAGCCGGTTTCGCCGCAGCGGTTTTAACCGGAGCCACTTTGGCGCCCGTGAGTTTTTCGATTTGCTTGGTCAGGGTATCGACCTTGGTGTGCAGGGCCTTCACTTCAGTACGGCTAGGCACGCCCAGTCGCGAGATGGCTTTGTTGAGGCGAGTATCCAGTGCCCCTTCAAGCTCGCTCCAAGTACCCAATACCTGTTTCTTCGCATCACTGATGCGTGAACCGGCAGTCGCCTTGGCGGCATTAACTTGTTTACCGACTGTGCTCTTGGTCAACTTCTCGGCCTTTTCGCCGTCCTTGACCAAAGTCTCGAAGAGTTTACTGCCGTCACTGTCGATCTTCGAGTAAACGCCTAAACCAGCCAGCCAGATCTTGCGGGAATATTCTTCAACTTTCCCGACCCACGAGCTGCCTTCTTTCTGAGTAGTCTTTTTAACAGCCATCCCGATGTCTCCTTAGTGTTTACGCGCGACACGTTCGAGCAATGCCGTCAGCTCTTCGAGCTTAGCAGAGAGTGTCTCCACGTCATGTTTAGACGCAATGCCGATTCGATTCAAGGCACTGGCGACACGAGTATCAAAAGCTTTTTCAACTTTATCCAGCTGAACTTCTACCAGACCTTTGACCGCGGAGACATTACTCTTTACTTGATCAATCTGACTGTTGGCAGCATCAAGTTGTTCAACTGCAACTTTTTTGCCTTTACTTTCAACATGTTGACCAGTCTTAACCAGCTCTTTGAAGTAGTCGCTGCCCTCGCTTCCGACCTTGGCGTAAGCACCAAGACCCGCCAGCCAAATCTTGCGGGCATAGGTTTTAACGTCACTCAGGGCAGTGGTCTGGGCGTCGATTTTTTTCTTCAGAATAACTTTGGCCATGGTGCACCTCACGCGAAAAAGGGGGGAGGAACGGCCCACAGGAGTTGAGGGCGTGGGCACAAAGTAGGCTGGAAAATTAGAATCGGCACCCTAAGTACACGCGGATCAGGCCAAGGCTTTATCCAGGGCTTTCTCGATTTCGGATTTGATCGTGCCACTCATGGCCGACATCAACAGCCCCAGTTCCACATCAATACGCAGTGAATCATCAGCGACGACTACCGTGCCTTTAACCCCCGAACGCTTGAGGTTCAAGGTATCGCCGGACCACGACGGCTCGAGGCCATATTGCTCCTGGAGTTTGTGCGCCAACTTGTCGGCCTTTGCCCGTGCGCCTTCTTTACCCAGGGAATGTGCACGTTCAACGGTTATACGGGCCATTGCAATGACTCCTCTTTATAGGGATTTGAATACCTTCGATGCGGCAAAAGGTCTCGGTGACCGCCCATCTTACCTGCAGCCTTGCCAAGACAAAGCAGGCCTTGGGGATTATCATGTCCCGCATTCTCTTTTGGTGACAGCGATATGACTGATCAGCGCAAAGGCAGCGATGCCGAACCCACCACTCACTTCGGCTTCAAGAACGTCCCGGAAAGCCAGAAAGCGGAAAAAGTCGCTGAGGTGTTCCACTCCGTAGCGGCCAAGTACGACCTGATGAACGACGTGCTCTCCGGCGGCATGCACCGCCTGTGGAAACGCTTCACCATCGAGCTGTCGGGTGTTCGCACCGGCAACCGCGTGCTGGATATCGCCGGCGGCACGGGCGACCTGGCAGCCAAGTTCTCCAAGTTGGTTGGCCCGACCGGCCAGGTGGTCCTGGCGGACATCAACGGTTCGATGCTCAAGGTCGGCCGTGACCGCCTGCTCGACAAGGGCGTGGCCGGCAATATCGAATTCGTCCAGGCCGACGCGGAAAAACTGCCGTTCCCCGATAACCATTTCGACTGCGTGACCATCGCCTTCGGCCTGCGCAACGTGACCCACAAGGAAGACGCGATCCGCTCGATGCTGCGCGTCCTCAAGCCGGGCGGCCGCCTGTTGGTCCTGGAGTTCTCCAAGCCGACCAATGCGCTGATGTCCAAGGTCTACGACACCTACTCGTTCGCCTTCATGCCGCTGATGGGCAAGCTGATCACCAATGACGCCGAGAGCTACCGCTACCTGGCCGAATCGATCCGCATGCACCCCGACCAGGAAACCCTGAAGTCGATGATGGTAGAGGCCGGTTTCGACCGCGTGACCTACCACAACATGACCTCGGGCATCGTCGCCCTGCACCGCGGCATCAAGCCCTGATGTTGTTCGCGGGCCTCCTCGCCAGCGTAGAGCACGGCCTCAACCGTGTGCTGCGCCTGGACAGCACCGCCCTGGCGCGGCTGGCGCACTTGACCGGCAAGGTGATTGCCGTCGACTGCCGCAGCCCCGCCTTGCAGCTGTTTATCCTGCCCAGCGATGAAGGCCTGCTGCTCGCGACCCAATGGGCCGCCGAGGCCGACTGCACCCTGCGTGCGCCGGCCTCGAGCCTGTTGCACCTGGCGCTCAGTCGCAACAAGACCGCCATCCTGCATAGCCCCGAAGTGGAGCTGGAAGGCGACAGCGCGGTGCTGATGGACCTGGCCGCCGTGCTGCAGGACCTGGAGCTGGACTGGGAATACGAGCTGTCCCGCTGGATCGGCCCCGTGGCCACCCAACTGATCAGCGGACACCTGCGCAGCCGCTCGCGCTGGTACCAGCAAGGGTTCGCCAGCCTCAATCAGAACCTCGCCGAATACCTGAGCGAAGAATCGCGCACCCTGGTCGGAGAACGGGAAGCGCAAGCGCGCTTTCGTGAACTCGACAAGGCCAAAATCGACCTGGAACGCCTCGAGGCCCGCTTCGAGCGCCTGAGCCGTTCCCTTGATCCAAGCGATAACGCATGAAGCTGCTCGCCGTCCGCCGTTTGTTTCGTATCCAGCGCGTCGTAATCCGCTACCGCCTCGATGACCTGCTGTTCGCCCTGCCCCTGCCCTGGTTCCTGCTCGCGGTGCGCTATGTGCTGCCGTGGCGCTGGTTCCCGCGCAAACAGCTGGAGCTGAGCCGTGGCGCGCGCCTGCGCCTGGCGCTGCAGGACCTGGGGCCGATCTTCATCAAGTTCGGGCAGATTCTGTCGACCCGCCGCGACCTGCTGCCGGAAGACATCGCCGACGAACTGATGCTGTTGCAGGACCGCGTACCGCCGTTTGATTCCCAGCAGTCGATGAAGCTCATCGAAGACCAGCTGGGCAAGAAGATCAGCGAGGTGTTCAGCCGCTTCGACGTCGAGCCCCTGGCTTCGGCGTCGGTGGCGCAGGTGCACGCGGCGCAGCTCAAGACCGGCGAAGAAGTGGTGGTGAAGGTAATTCGTCCGGGCCTCAAGCCGATCATCGGCCAGGACCTGGCGTGGCTGTTCATCCTCGCCCGCGCCGCCGAGCGTTTCTCGGCGGATGCGCGCCTGCTGCACCCGGTGGACGTGGTCGCCGACTACGAAAAAACCATCTACGACGAACTCGACCTGTTGCGCGAGGCGGCCAACGCCAGCCAGCTCAAGCGCAACTTCGAAGGCTCGCCGTTGCTCTATGTGCCACAAGTGTATTGGGACTGGTGCCGCCCGAAAGTGCTGGTGATGGAGCGCATCTACGGCGTGCAGGTCACTGACCTCGCCACCCTCGCCGACCAGCGTACCGACATGAAGATGCTCGCCGAGCGCGGCGTGGAGATCTTCTTCACCCAGGTGTTCCGTGACAGCTTCTTCCACGCCGACATGCACCCGGGCAATATCTTCGTCAGCACCGTCAACCCGTGGAGCCCGCAATACATTGCGATCGACTGCGGCATCGTCGGCAGCCTGACCCCGGAAGACCAGGACTACCTGGCGCGCAACCTGTTCGCATTCTTCAAGCGTGACTACCGCCGTGTGGCGCAGTTGCACATCGACTCAGGCTGGGTGCCGGCAGAAACCAAGCTGAATGAATTCGAAGCAGCGATCCGCACCGTGTGCGAGCCGATCTTCGAAAAACCATTAAAAGATATTTCCTTCGGCCAGGTGCTGATGCGCCTGTTCCAGACCGCGCGCCGCTTCAATATGGAAGTGCAGCCGCAACTGGTGCTGCTGCAGAAGACCTTGCTGAACATCGAAGGCCTGGGCCGCCAGCTCTACCCGGACCTCGACTTGTGGAACACCGCGCAGCCGTTCCTCGAACGCTGGATGCGCGAGCGCGTCAGCCCGAAAACCTTGCTGGGCAACCTGCACAGCCAGATGGAACAGCTGCCGCACCTGGCCAACATGACCCGCGACCTGCTGGAGCGCATGTCCCAGCCCCATGCCAAGGACCCGGCGCCACCATGGCAGAAGCGCAAGGACGACTGGTTCCTGCGCCTGCTCGGCGCGGCGCACCTGGTGGGTGGCGTGATGCTGGCCATCGGCGGGCCGCTGAACCAATTGGGCCACTGGCCAGCCGGCATCATGGTCGCCGTGGGTGTTTATCTGATCGTGCGTCGATAGCCAATCCGGTTATACACTGTCGCAAATTGCCGGAGCCGAACATGAAAGACTGGCTGGACGAGATCAAGTGGGACAGTGACGGCCTGGTGCCGGCCATTGCCCAGGACTACAAGACCGGGCGCGTCCTGATGATGGCCTGGATGAACCGCGAGGCGCTGAGCCTGACTGCCGCTGAGCAGCGTGCCATCTACTGGTCACGCTCACGTGGCAAACTGTGGCGCAAGGGCGAAGAGTCCGGGCATGTGCAGACCCTGCACGAGATGCGCATCGACTGCGACGCCGACGTGGTGATCCTGATGGTCGAGCAGATCGGCGACATCGCCTGCCACACCGGCCGTCACAGCTGCTTCTATCGCGTGTTCGAGAACGGCGAATGGAAGGTTGTCGAGCCGGTGCTCAAAGACCCGCACGCCATCTACTCCGCAGGACACTGAACATGAGCGATACCCTGAACCGTGTGGCCCAGGTGCTGGAAGACCGCAAAGGCGCGGACGCCGACAGCTCCTATGTCGCCAGCCTGTACCACAAGGGCTTGAACAAGATTCTGGAAAAACTCGGCGAAGAATCCATCGAGACCATCATCGCCGCCAAGGACGCCCAGGTCAGTGGCGACTGCAGTGATGTGATCTACGAAACCGCCGACTTGTGGTTCCACAGCCTGGTCATGCTCGCCCAACTGGGGCAGCATCCACAGGCAGTGCTGGATGAACTGGACCGTCGCTTCGGCTTGTCCGGGCATGCCGAAAAGGCCTCGCGCCCGTCCGCCTGAATAACTTTTACAGAGGAATTGCAGCATGGGCATTTTTGACTGGAAACACTGGATCGTCATTCTGGTGGTGGTGGTACTGGTGTTCGGCACCAAGAAACTGAAAAACCTCGGCACCGACGTGGGCGAGTCGATCAAGGGCTTTCGCAAAGCCATGAACGACGATGAGAAGCCGGCCGACCCGGTCGTCAACCCGGTGCCTCCGGCCCAGCCTGTGCACCCACAGGCCACCCAGCCGATCACCGAGCGTCGTACCTTCGACGTGCAGGCTGAAAAAGTCGAAGAGCCGACCCGCAAAGACTCGTGAGCACTGACTAATGTTTGGTATCAGCTTCTCTGAACTGCTCCTCGTCGGCCTGGTTGCCTTGCTGGTACTCGGGCCGGAACGCCTGCCCGGTGCCGCACGCACGGCGGGCCTGTGGATCGGGCGCCTGAAACGCAGTTTCAACGCCATCAAACAGGAAGTTGAACGGGAAATCGGCGCCGACGAAATCCGGCGCCAGCTGCACAACGAACATATCCTGTCGTTGGAGCAGGAAGCGCGCAAAATCCTGTCTCCGGTGCAGGAACCCGCCAAACCGGCGGAGCCTGTGGTGGAACACAGTATCGCGCCGCCCGCCGCGGCCGAGCCTGCACCCGTGGTGGAACCGACCCCGGCACCGAGCGTTCCCGCCCCGACAGAGCCAGCGCCGACGCCCGTTGCGTCGCCCGCTCCCCATGACCCTACATTGCCGCCGCGAGCCCCATGAGCGCTGATAAACCGGAAAACGACCAGCACATGCCGCTGGTCTCGCACCTCACCGAGTTGCGTACCCGCCTGCTGCGTTGCGTAGCGGCCATCTTCATCATCTTTGCCGGGCTGTTCGCCTTCACCCAGCAGATCTACACCTTCGTCTCCACGCCCTTGCGCCAGTACCTGCCGGCCGGCGCGACGATGATCGCCACCGACGTATCGTCGCCGTTCCTCACGCCGCTGAAGCTGACCATGATGGTCTCGCTGTTCCTGGCCATCCCGGTGATCCTGCACCAGATCTGGGGCTTTATCGCGCCGGGGCTGTACAAGCATGAGAAACGCATCGCCGTGCCGCTGCTGGTGTCGAGCATCCTGCTGTTCTACACCGGCATGGCGTTCGCCTACTTCCTGGTGTTCCCGCTGATCTTCAAGTTCTTCGCTGCCGCCACCCCGGCCGGCGTGGAGATGATGACCGACATCACCAGCTACCTCGACTTCGTGATGACGCTGTTCTTCGCCTTCGGCGTGGCCTTCGAAATCCCGGTGGCGGTGGTGCTGCTGGTGTGGATCGGCGTGGTCGACGTGAAGTACCTGAAGAAAATCCGCCCGTACGTGATCATCGGCTGCTTCGTGGTCGGCATGATCCTCACGCCGCCGGACATTTTCTCCCAGACCCTGCTCGCCGTGCCGATGTGGATGCTGTTCGAGATCGGCATCCTGTTTAGCGCCCTGATCAGCAAGCGCGGCGAACATCCGGATGACCAACCCGCCGACGACGACCAGCCGCCAGCGACCCAGCCGTGAACCTGCTGCTGCTCGAAGAGGCCGACTTCATCGCGGCCGACCGCGTCATCTTGCGTGATCGGCGCCTGGTGCATATGCAGGACGTCCACCGCGCGGCGGTCGGCGACAACTTGCGTGTCGGCCGCATTGGCGGGCTGATGGGCAATGCGCAACTGCAACGCCTTGAAGCACACGAAGCCGAGCTGCAAGTGAGCTTCGACCTGCCGCCGCCGCCCAAACTGCCGCTTACCCTGCTGCTGGCCCTGCCGCGCCCGAAGATGCTGCGTCGGGTGCTGCAGACCGTAGCGGCCATGGGCGTGCCCAAGGTGGTGCTGGTCAACAGCTATCGGGTCGAAAAGAGTTTCTGGCAAACCCCGTTCCTGGAACCCGAGGCGATCCGCGAGCAACTGATCCTCGGCCTTGAACAGGCGCGCGACACCGTGCTGCCCGAGATCATCATCGAGAAGCGCTTCAAACCCTTCGTCGAAGACCGCCTGCCGGCCATGACCGAGGGCACCCTGGGCCTGATCGGCCATCCGGGCGATCACCCGGCGTGCCCGCGCGGGCTGGATACACCGGTGACCCTGGCCATTGGCCCGGAAGGTGGCTGGATCCCCTATGAAGTGGACCTGCTGAGCAAGGCCGGAATGCAGCCAGTCCAGCTGGGCGCGCGCATCCTGCGGGTCGAAACCGCCGTCACCGCCCTGCTCGCCCGCTTGTTCTGATCCCCCACTTGTTGCGGATGAAGGTGTTTCAGGGGCGATCTGGCAAACCTGCCAGCTGAGACAGGTAAAATTTTTATGGCTGCCAGGCTTTTTGTGGCGAGCGGGCTTGCCCCGCGTTGGGCTGCGAAGCGGCCCCAAACCCACCACTCATGAACACCTGACCCACCGCACTCTGCTGGATTGGCCCTGCTGCACAGTCCAACGCGGGACAAGCCCGCTCGCCACAACCCCTTCCGCCTACAGAATCTTCCCGCCCTGCCGATAACCCCTGGATAAGTCCAAGCCTTGTTCCAGGGGAGATCGCAGCATGTATCGTTGGTTAGCCGAAAAGCTGGGGAATGTGAGCGTCAACCGCAAGCTGGGCATAGGTTTTGGCCTGGTGTTGATCCTGACCCTGTTGATCACGTTCACCGGCTGGACCGGGCTGGGCGAGGTGATCAGCCGTGGTGACAAGCTGGGCTTCATCTCCAGCCTCACCGGGCTGACCAAAGACCTGCGCCTGGCGCGCCTGGACTTCGAAACCCGCCGTGGCGAACAGGGCACCGGCGCGGTCAATGACCTGATCACACAGCTGGAAAACGGCTTGAAAACTGCCGAGTCCCTGATCGAGCAACCCGACGACAAGGCCCTGGTCGAGCAACAACTGGACGCCTTGAACCAATACAAAAAAGCCTTCGGCGCCATGGTCCAGGCCGGTCTAAAGCGTGAAGGCGCTCGCAGCAAACTCGGCGACACCGCCGACAACGCCGTCGCCAAGATCAACGAAGTCGAAAAAACCCTGCTGCAAGGGGACAGCGTCACCCAGTTCAATCGTGTGGTCGACCTGAGCAAGCTGATCCAGCAATCACGCTTCCAGGTGCGCGGCTACACCTACAGCGGCAAAGTCGAGGCCGAACAGCCGGCGCTGGATGCCATCGACAACGCCCTGAAGAAAATCACCGAACTCGAAGGCCAACTGCCGGCCGAGTTCCAGGCCAACCTGCAAGAGGCCAGCGTTTCGCTGCAAGCCTACCGCGCGGCCGTCAGCCAGTACCGTGACTCCCAGGTCGCCAGTGCCGCGGCCCTGGCAATCATGAACACCCAGGGCGATGTGCTGCTGGGTCATAGCGAAAAACTCACGGCTTCCCAGACAGTGGTGCGCGATACCGACGCAGCGCAAGCCAAACAGTTGTTGCTGCTGGCCACCGCACTGGCGCTGATCTTCGGCGTCGTCGCGGCCTGGGCCATCACGCGCCAGATCGTCATTCCGCTGAACCAGACCCTCAAAGTCGCCGAGCGCGTAGCCTCCGGCGACCTGAGCCATAACCTCACTTCCCTGCGCAAGGACGAGCTGGGCCAGCTGCAACGCGCCATGCAAAGCATGACCGTAGGCCTGCGCGAACTGATCGGCGGCATCAGCGACGGCGTCACCCAGATCGCCAGCGCCGCCGAGCAGTTGTCGGCCGTGACGGAGCAGACCAGTGCCGGCGTCAACAGCCAGAAAGTCGAGACCGACCAAGTCGCCACCGCCATGAATGAAATGGCTGCCACGGTGCAGGAAGTGGCGCGCAACGCCGAGGAAGCTTCTGAGGCCGCTGTAGCCGCCGACCAGCAAGCCCGTGAAGGCGACAAGGTCGTCGGCGAAGCTATCGCCCAGATCGAACGCCTGGCCACCGAGGTCGGTAATTCCACCGAGGCCATGGGCCATCTGCAGCGCGAAAGCGACAAGATCGGCAGCGTGCTTGATGTGATCAAGTCCGTGGCCCAGCAAACCAACCTGCTGGCCCTCAACGCGGCGATCGAGGCCGCGCGGGCCGGTGAAGCCGGCCGCGGCTTCGCGGTAGTGGCCGATGAAGTGCGCAGCCTGGCCCAGCGCACCCAGAAGTCCACCGAGGAGATCGAGGAGCTGATTGTCGGCCTGCAAAGCGGCACCCAGCAGGTAGCGAACATTATGGACAACAGCCGTGGCCTCACCGACAGCAGCGTCGAGCTGACTCGCCGCGCCGGCAGCGCCCTGGGCAGCATCACCCGCACGGTATCGACCATCCAGGCGATGAACTCGCAGATCGCCACCGCCGCCGAGCAGCAAAGCGCCGTGGCCGAAGAGATCAACCGCAGCGTGCTCAATGTGCGCGACATCTCCGAACAGACCGCTGCGGCCAGCGAAGAAACCGCTGCATCGAGTACCGAACTGGCGCGCCTGGGCACGCACCTGCAAGCGCTGGTCAGCCGCTTCCGCGTCTGACGCCCACCCCACGTGGCGACCTGTCCTGGGTCGCCGCGCATACCCTGTGAAATTTCCTACGCACTTATCAGCCCCGCCTTCGCCCCCCGAGAACTAGCGTTCAGTCAGTTCAATGTGCTTGCGCACCTCAAGAACGCCCGTTGTTCTCTTGTCGGAGGGGTCATCATGTTTGCTCGAATGACGCACCTGTTGGGTGACGCCAGCGTCACCCTCAAGCTGGTCCTGGGATTCTCGCTGGTCCTGGCCCTGAGCCTGGTGATTGCCGTCACCGGCTGGCAGGCCCTGGCCGCCTCGCTCTATCGATCACAAACGCTGACGATACTTGCGCAACTGGCGGTGACTGGCGAGGAACTGCGCGCCGACAGAATTGTTTATCGCACCCTCGACGATACCAACAGCCTGAATAAATTGAGTGTCAGCATGGGCAAAGTCGACGATCTGCTGGTGGAGCTTTCCGGCCGACTGAAAATACCCAAACCCATCGAATACCTGCAGGAAATGACGCGCATTTCAGCGTCGTTCAAAACCACTCTCAAGGACGTGCCCCTGCTGGTTGAAAAACGCGAGGGCGCCCGTGAACAGCTGAAACAAAGCTCGTCGCGAACCGGCGACGTCCTGGCACAACTGGCCAGCGACCTGCCTGAACAGGAGGACGCAAAAGCCCTGGATGCCATCGAAGACCTGCGCCAGGCCATCGAGCAGGCCGAAGATCGCGCGCAGAGCCCCGCGTGGGCCGCCAGTTCGCTGGAGGCCTACGCGCAGGCGATCGGTGACGCAGAGCGCAGCCTGGAAACCGCCCAGGCCGCCGTGGCGAAACTGCCGGTGGACGGCAACCTGCTGAAAAATACCGTGCTCGGCACCCGCACTTACCTCACGCGTCTCAAGGACACCCAACTGACCACGGAAAATACGCAAACCCAACTGGAGCAACAGCTGGATCAACTGCTCGCGCAGAGCGACCTATTGAGCCAGGACCAGACCCACAGGCGCGACAGTGAGGCCGAGCAAGCCCGCACCCAGATGCTGGGGGTTACCGCTGCGGCGTTGCTCCTCGGTGTCCTGGCCGCCTGGGTGATTGCCGGGCAAATCGTCAAGCCGCTGCGCAAGGCACTGGACGTCGCCCATCGCATTGCCGAGGGCGACCTGTGCCACGACATACAGACCAGGCGCCGGGACGAACTGGGCCAGTTGCAACGCAGCATGGCGCAAATGACCCTGAACCTGCGCGGGCTGATTGGCAATATCAGCGATAACGCCCGGCAAATCGCCAGTGCAGCCGAGGAGCTGGCGGCCATCACCGTGCAAACCCGTGCCGGGGTCAGTCATCAGCGCGATGAAACCGAGCAGGTCGCGACAGCCATGAACCAGATGCTGGCCACTGCCCAGGAGGTGGCGCGCCACGCAGAGCAGGCTTCCATCGCCGCAGCCGAAGCCAATCAACAAGCGGAATTGGGCGATCAGGTGGTGACGGATGCCGTCGCGCAGATTGAACACCTGGCCCATGAGATGGCGCGCTCGAGCCAGGCCATGCTGGCGCTGCAACACGAGAGTCAGAAGATCGGCAGCGTGCTGGAGGTGATCAAGTCCGTGTCACAGCAGACCAACCTGCTGGCGCTCAACGCCGCGATAGAAGCCGCACGCGCTGGCGAAGCTGGCCGCGGCTTTGCGGTGGTTGCCGATGAGGTCCGCAGCCTGGCGCAGCGGACCCAACAGTCTGCCGAGGAAATCGAGGGGCTGATCGGGGGCTTGCACAGCGGCACGCAACAAGTGGCGGACATCATGGACTACAGCCGCACCCTGACCGACAACAGCGTCACCCTGACGCGCAACGCCGGGGATGCCCTGACCGAGATCGCCCGCACCGTGGCAGTCATTCAGGAGATGAACCCGCAGATCGCCGCAGCCGCCGAAGAGCAAAGTGCAGTCGCCGAGGAGATCAATCGCAGCGTCTTGAAAGTCCGCGACGCCTCGGAACAGACCGCCACCGCCAGTGAGCAGACGGCGGCGGCGAGTCTCGAGCTGGCGCGGCTGGGAACGGATCTGCAACAGTGTGTGGGGCGGTTCAAAGTCTGAGCGCCCCTCGCGTATTACAGGACCTGACGTAGGAATGCCTGGGCCCGTGGGTCTTTCGGCGCGTCGAAGAACTCGGCCGGGGCCGCGTCTTCGAGCAATTTACCGTGATCGAAGAACAGCACCCGGTCCGCCACTTCGCGGGCGAAGCCCATTTCGTGGGTCACGCAGACCATGGTCATGCCTTCCAGGGCCAGGGTCTTCATGACGTCCAGCACTTCGCCGACCATTTCCGGGTCGAGCGCCGATGTCGGTTCGTCGAACAGCATCACCTTGGGTTCCATCGCCAGCGCCCGGGCAATCGCCACGCGCTGTTGCTGGCCGCCGGACAGTCGCGACGGGAACTCGTTGGCTTTCTGCGCAATACCGACCTTTTCCAGCAGCGCCAGGGCCTTGGCCTCACGCTCCTGCTTGCCGCGCTTGCGCACGACTTTTTGCGCCAGGCACAGGTTTTCCAGCACGGTCATGTGCGGGAACAGGTTGAAATGCTGGAACACCATGCCGACTTCACGGCGATAGGCGTTCACGTCGGTCTTCGGGTCGGCCAGTTGCAGGCCGTCGATGCTCACAGAACCCGAATCGAATTCCTCCAGGCCGTTGAGGCAGCGCAGGAACGTCGACTTGCCGGAGCCCGACGGGCCAATGACCACCAGCACTTCGCCCTTGGCGACTTGAGTGGTGACGTTATCCACCGCGCGCACCACATGGCCACGGGTGTCGAAGACTTTTACCAGATCGCGGACTTCAATCACTTTGCGCGAGCCTCCGCTCAAGCCGGCTGGCCATTTTCGACAGCGGCAGGTTGATCAGCAGGTACAGGCCTGCCACGCAGAACAGGATTTCAAACGGCGAGAACGAGGTGGTGATCACCTCGCGGCCACTCTTGAGCAGTTCGGTAATCGCGATCACCGACACCAGCGAGGTGTCTTTCACCAGGCTGATAAATTGCCCGGCCAGCGGCGGCAGCACGCGCTTGAACGCCTGCGGCAACACCACGTGGCGCATCGACTGGCTGGCACTCAGGCCCAGGGAGCGCGCGGCTTCGTTTTGGCCACGGGTGATGGACTGCACGCCGGCACGAACAATCTCGGCCACATAGGCACCGGTGAACAGCGACAGTGCGGCGATCCCGGCAAACTCGCGGGACAGGTTGAGTACCGTGCCGATAAAGAAATAGAAAATAAAGATCTGCACCAACAGCGGTGTACCACGCACCAGTTCGACGTAGATCGTCGATAGATCGCGCAAGGTCGGATTAGTGGACAGACGGCACAACCCGGTCGCCAAACCAATCGCCAAACCGAGAATGCCGGACACCACCGACAGCCACAACGTGGTCCACAAGCCCCACATCAGTGGCCCCAATGCCCAATGCCGGGTCACACCGACCACATCGCCCTCGGCCACATCGTCACCGCGCGCCACTTGCAGGCTGTTGTCGGCCACGCTGAGCTTCTGCTCCACGCCGGCATCGTTGCGCAGGGTCACTTCGGCTACATCGCCTTTGCGCACCAACTCGACCACGGTGGAGATATCGGCGGCACGCTGCGACGTTTCGGCCTGATAGGCGAAGTACTGCGGTACGCGGTTCCAGCGCCATTCGTAGGACATCAACGACGTGGCGTAGTACAACGCGCCGGCCAGGCCGACCAGCACGACCACGGTCAGCAGGTGCCAGGGCCATTGGGCTTTTTTCTGTTTCATTTCAGGTTCCGGGATTGATGTCGCCTGTCAGGCCGCTTTCGCGAGCAAGCCCGCTCCCACACTTGACCGAGTTCCAACTTGAGAATGCGGTCAAAAATGTGGGAGCGGGCTTGCTCGCGAAGGACGCGACTCGGTATTCAGCCGAACTTATTCCATGTCCTTGAGCCACTCGGAGCTCTTGAACCACTTGTCATGGATACGATCGTAGGTGCCGTCGTTGCGGATCTGGTGCAGGAAGTTGTTGATGTAGTTGATGCTGTCGTAGTCACCCTTTTTCAGGCCAAACGCCAACGGTTCGAAGGTGAAGGGTTCTTCCAGGAACACCAGCTTGCCGTTACCGACTTTTTTCTCGGCAACCACGTTGTAGGGGGCGTCATACACAAAGGCGTCGGCCTTGCCGTTGACCACGTCCAGCACACCTTCCTGCTCGTTGTCATAGCCGTGGTACTTGGCCTTGGAGATCAGCTTCTTGGCGACCATCTCACCGGTGGTGCCGAGCTTGGAGGTCAGGCGGTATTTCTCGTCGTTCAAATCCTTGTAGGACTTGATGGTGCCTTCCAGGTCCTTGCGAATCAGCAGGGTCTGGCCGACGACGATGAAGGGTTCGCTGAAGTTCAGGCGCAGGTTGCGCTCCTGGGTCAGGGTCATGCCGCTGCCGATCATGTCGAACTTGCCGGTCAGGAACGCCGGGATGATCCCGTCATAACCGGTGGAGACCAGCTCCAGCTTGACGCCCATGGACTTGGCCAGGGCCTTGAGGATGTCGACTTCGAAGCCGATGATCTCGCCACGCTTGTCGGTCATTTCGAACGGCATGTAGGTCGGGTCCATGCCGACTTTCAGCGTGCCGCGCTTGACCGCATCGTCGATGGCGCCGGCCTGGGCCGCAGTGGCGGCAACCAGCGCCGTGACGCCGAGCAGTAGCATCGAAAGATACTTTTTCATCATCAAGTCCCCTGAACGTTTCTTATGAGGTCGGCGCGCAAACGGGCTGCACCATTTCGGGGTGCGATCCTAACCCACTCGATGCCCGTCACAAAGGTTTCACGGGTAATTGTTATCGGCGTATGTCGCAAAGGCCCCACAACGGTGCAGCCAAGCGCAGGACTAGACGCATGCACACGGCAAAGCGCCAACGGATTGATGTGTAAGAAGTTATGACTTTCAGTGGATTTCCTTCAACCAGGCTGTGTCTTTAAACCACTTGTCGTGCAAGCGATCATAGGTGCCGTCCTGGGCGATCTGATTGAGGAAATGGTTGATCCAGTTGAGGCTGTCGAAATCGCCCTTTTTTACCCCAAACGCCAGTGGTTCGAAGGTGAACGGCTGTTCCAGGGCCAGCAGCGCGCTGTTTTCCGGACGCCCCAGGGCGATCAGGTTGTAGGGCGCATCATGGATAAAGGCATCGGCCGCACCGGTCACCACCTGATGCACACCCTCCTCCGGCGTGGCAAAACTGCTTAATCGCGCCGCGCCGAGAAAGCGTTGCGCCGCCGCCTCGCCGGTGGTGCCTTCGGTGGTGGCGATGCGGTAGCTGGCGTCGTCGAGGTCTTCAACGCTGCCGACCTTGCCGAGCAGGCTGGGGTGCAGCAGCACGGACTGGCCGACCACGATGAAAGAGTCGCTGAAATTCAGCTTCAGGTTGCGCTCCTGGGTGACCGTCATGCCGCTGCCGATCAGGTCGAACTTCTTCGCCAGCAACCCCGGCATCAGCTCCGTATAGGGCACGCTGACCAGCTCCAGCTCCACCCCCAGGGCTTGGCTCATCACCCTGAGCAGGTCGATTTCAAAGCCGACGATATGTCCCTGTTTGTCGGTCATTTCAAACGGAACGTAAGTGGGCGTGGTGCCCACCTTGAGCACGCCGCGCCGAACGGCGTCATCAATCGCCCCGGCCTGGACCAGGCCGATGTGCAGCCACGCGACAGCGACTATCAGCAGTGCCGAACAATACCGTTTACTCATGAATCCCCCTGTGACTACGTCAAATTCGGGGCGATGCTAACCCAGCCGCGCGCACGGCAATACGCCTCGGGCGAGGGTCTTTTGTTTCGAAATAACAAGGAGTTAGAGAGATACGGAAGAGGGTCGAAATACTGTAGGACACGCGTCTCGAACACCCCCGAGGAGAACCCTCGGGGGCGTCTGAATCAGGCCGGTTGGGCCTGGGACGACAGCGGTTGGAGCGGCAGCAACGGCGCGTGCGGATCGGCCTTGATCGAGTCACGCCAGGCGGCGAGCCACTCGGGATGCCCTTCGCTCCAGACCTGCTCGTGCAGGCGGGCCAGGGCTACCGGATCACTGAGCAAGGCCAGGCGCTCGGCATTGTTGAGGCCGGCAGGGCCGACTTTCAACGCATGACGCACACGCTCGACACGCACGTACTCGATCGGCTCCGCTTCACGGTGCCGCGAGGTCGCCAGGGCGCAGGCCAGGGCGTTCTGCTGCGGGTCGACCACCGAACGCACGAAGCCGTCGTTGAGTGCGTGCCAACGGTTTTCGTGGGTGTACTTCTCGGTCGACAGCAGGGCTTGCGGCGGATTGTATTCCTCAGGGATCAGGAACAGGCTCTCGTCACGCGACTTGAGGCCCAGCTTGACCCGGCTGGAAATCACCGACACCGGGATCGACAGCATCAGCGAACCGACGATCGGGATCAGCCACCACAGGAAACTTGGGTTCAACCACACCACCAGCAGCGCCCACAGGAAGCCGAGCACGGTTTGCGGGCCGTGGCGCTTGACCGCCTCGCTCCAGGGGGTGGAGTCGTCGTCACGCTGCGGCGAATTCCAGGTCGCGGCCCAGCCGAGGAACGCGGCAAGTACGAAACGCGTGTGGAAAATCATCCGCACCGGGGCCAGCAGCATGGAGAACAACATCTCCAGCAGCATCGACAAAGTCACCTTGAACTTGCCGCCGAACTCTTTCGCGCCCTTGGCCCAGATCAGGATGATGCTCAGCAACTTGGGCAGGAACAGCAGCACGATGGTGGTGGAGAACAGCGCCACCGCCTTGTCCGGATGCCATTGCGGCCACAGCGGGTACAACTGGCGTGGCGCCATGAAGTACTGCGGCTCCATCAGGGTGTTGACCGCCAGCAACGCGGTGGACAACACCAGGAAGAAGAACCACAACGGGGCCGACAGATAAGACATCACACCGGTCAGGAACACCGCGCGGTGCACCGGGTGCATGCCTTTGACGAGGAACAGGCGGAAGTTCATCAGGTTGCCGTGGCACCAGCGACGGTCACGCTTGAGTTCGTCGAGCAGGTTCGGCGGCAACTCTTCGTAGCTGCCCGGCAGGTCGTAGGCAATCCACACGCCCCAGCCGGCACGGCGCATCAGCGCGGCTTCGACGAAGTCGTGGGAGAGAATCGCACCGGCAAACGCACCCTTGCCCGGCAACGGCGCGAGGGCGCAGTGCTCGATAAACGGCTTCATGCGGATGATTGCGTTGTGACCCCAGTAGTGGGATTCACCCAGCTGCCAGAAGTGCAGGCCGGCAGTGAACAGCGGGCCGTAGACGCGGGTGGCAAACTGCTGCATGCGTGCATACAGGGTGTCCATGCCCGACGCACGCGGCGCGGTCTGGATAATCCCGGCATCCGGCGTGGCTTCCATCAGGCGGACCAGACTGGTCAGGCATTCGCCGCTCATCACGCTGTCGGCGTCGAGGACTACCATGTACTTGTAGTCACCGCCCCAACGACGGCAGAAGTCGTCGAGGTTGCCGCTCTTGCGTTTGACGCGACGGCGACGGCGGCGATAGAAGATCTTGCCGAAGCCGCCGGCTTCGCGGCACACGTCGAGCCAGGCTTGCTGCTCGGCGATGCAGATGTCGGCGTCATTACTGTCGCTGAGCACGAAGAAGTCGAAGCGATCCAGGTCGCCGGTGGCGGCCACCGACTCGAACGTCGCGCGCAGCCCCGCAAACACACGCGGCACGTCTTCGTTGCAGATCGGCATCACCAACGCGGTGCGCGCATCTTTCGGGATCGGCTCGTCGCCGGCACTTTTACCGGAGATCCGGTATTTGTCGTGGCCGGTGAGCAACTCCAGGAAGCCCATCAGCGCAGTCCAGAAACCGGCCGAAACCCAGCAGAACAAGATCCCGAACATGATCAGGATGCTGGTTTGCAGGGCGTAAGGCAGTACCTGGGTGGCGGTTTGCAGCAGGGTCTGGTTGCGGATCTCGTCGAAGTCGACCAGCGACCAGCCCTGGTACGGCATGATGCCTTTCATGTACCAGCCGGCGACGATGGTCTGGCCGAGCATCAGCACCAGCAGGATGTAGCGGCGGATCGAACCGACGGTACGCCAGCGCGCAGCCGGCAACACACGCTCGTCTTTCGGCGGCTTCGGCGGGTTGGTGCGACCGGTCAGGCGCCGCCAGCCACGTACCAGGATATTGGTGCGCCATGGCTCAGGCACGACCTTGGTACGGCGAATCGGCGGCGTGGCCTTGAGGCACACGCGACCGTTGGCGTCGAGCGCGAGCATTTCGGCGTCTTGCAGCTCTTCGGCCGTGTTCAGGGTCAGCCGGCGGCCGACCGACGCCTGGGCGGCATCGACCGGCGCATCGAACGTCGACGACGACAAGCGCTCGTGCAGCTCGGTGAAGGATGTGCAGCCCGCCAGTTCGGCGCGCTGCTCAGCGGTCATCGGGAGATGCGCCAGATACTCGGAGAGAGTCTCTGGCTGGACTTGAGAATTACTCATCGGCAGGCAACTGATAGCTCCAGGTTTCGGTCAGGACTTGCTCGGTCTTGATCGGCTCCGGCGTGGCTGGGGCAGCTTCTGGCTGCTTGGCTTCCTTGTCTTTCGCGTCTTTCTTGGCCTGTTTCTCGTGCTGCTTGGCCAGGACCTTGTCAGCCTTGAGCACTTGCGTCGAAACCTGCTCCGGCTCCGGCTGCACGATGTCTTGCACCAGTGCGGCGCGCATTTCGGTCGGCTTGCCTGCGTCCTTGATCTTCATGCGCAGGGTCAGGCGCCAGCCTTTGGTGTGCTCGTTGTAACGCACGCTGTTTTCCACGATTTCAGCGTTGTCACCCACGCTCACCTGGCTGCGCACCGGGGCGTCCGGCAGCAGTTTTTTCAGGGACGGACCTTCGAAGTCGACCAGGTAGGCAACGCTGCCATCCGGCTGGCGGATCAGGTTCGATTGCTTCACATCACCGGTGGAACGCAGGGTCTGCTTGACCCAGGCGCTGTCCGGCGAGTGGAACGCGGCGTCGTCCAGCGTCCAGTGCAGGCGATAGGCAACATCCAGCGGCTTGCCGACTTCCGGCAATTCGGCCGGGCTCCAGAACGCCACGATGTTGTCGTTGGTCTCGTCGGCGGTCGGGATCTCTACCAGGTCGACGGAACCCTTGCCCCAGTCGCCTTCAGGCTCGATCCAGGCGCTTGGGCGCTTGTCGTAGTTGTCGTCCAGGTCTTCGTAGTGGCTGAAGTTGCGACCACGCTGCAGCAGGCCGAACCCACGCGGGTTCTCGACGGTGAAGTTGCTGACCGACAGGTGTTTAGGGTTGTTCAGTGGGCGCCAGATCCACTCGCCGTTACCGGCATGGATCGACAGGCCGCTGGAATCGTGCAGCTCGCGACGGTAGTTGAGGACCTTGGACGGCTGGTTGGCGCCGAACAGGAACATCGAGGTCAACGGGGCAACGCCCAGCTTGCTGACCTTGTCGCGCAGGAACATCTGGGATTTGACGTCGACCACGGTGTCGGTACCCGGACGCAGGATCAAGCGGTAGGCGCCGGTGGCACGTGGCGAGTCGAGCAGGGCGAAGATCACCAGGTGCTTGTCACCCGGCTTCGGGCGCTCGATCCAGAACTCGGTGAAACGCGGGAATTCTTCACCGGACGGCAGCGCGGTATCAATCGCCATGCCACGGGCAGACAGGCCGTAGACCTGGTCCTTGCCCACGACGCGGAAGTAGCTGGCGCCGAGCATGGTCATGATTTCGTCTTGCTTGTCGCCCTTGTTGATCGGGTACAGCACGCGGAAACCGGCATAACCCAGCTGTTCGGTGGCCTTGGGATCAAACTTGACGTCGCCGAAATCGAAGCGCGTCGGGTCGTATTTGATTTCCTGGACGCTGTCGGCAGTGACTTCGTTGATTTTCACCGGTGTATCGAAATGCATACCCTGGTGATAGAAGGACAGCTTGAACGGGGTGTTCTGATCGGCCCACTCGGCTTTTTCGTTGCGGAAACGAATCTTTTGGTAGTCAGCGAATTTCATTTCGCGGAATTCGTTCGGCAGATTGCTGCGCGGAGCTTCGTATTTCTGCCCGGCCAGCTCTTTTGCCTTGGCCGACACATCATCCAGACTGAATGCCCACAGTTGACCCGCGCCGAACAGGCAAAACAGGGCAGAGCCCGTCACCAGTGCGTTTCGTAACCGTTTGGCAGACAATTTTGGTGCATTACAGGGACTAACAATCACGAGCAACCCTCGCCGAAAACAGATCAAAAAACCAACGGCCAGCTATCTATATGCCAGGTTGGCGAGCATTGTTCCGACTCCCCTGGGTCAAAATGATTCCCCAATGGCGATCGGACAAGTCTCTACCTAAGTCAAAAATGGACCAAACAACGCTGATCCCCGTAGCGCGCGATTATCTAGTAGCCCGCGAGACAACGCATCAGGGACAACGAAGTATTTGTAGCGAAACCCTGCGTTTTTAGGCATTAAAGTCGTTTTTAATACATTCATGTCTGTAAGAGGAAGGTCACAGGGCCATCATTGACCAAATGCACCTGCATATCGGCACCAAAACGCCCCGACGCCACCTTGCCATGCAATTGTTGCGCTTGTAACAGCAAGTGATCAAATAGCGCCGCTCCCAGGGCGGGCGGTGCCGCCGTGGAGAAGCTTGGCCGCAGCCCGCTTTTGGTGTCCGCCGCCAGCGTGAACTGCGACACCAGCAGCAAACCACCGCCGATGTCCTTCAACGACAGGTTCATCTTGCCCTCGTCGTCGCTGAACACACGGTAGTTAAGCAGCTTGTGCAGCAGCTTATCGGCACTTTCGGGCGTATCCGACGGCTCGACGGCCACCAGCACCAGCAAACCCTGGTCAATCGCCCCGACGATTTCGCCGTCTACTTCGACGCGGGCGCCACGCACCCGTTGCAACAGGCCCTTCATGCTTCTTCTGGCGGCAGATCAAGCAGGCGGCGTGCCATTTCGGCGGTCGCACGCACCAGCGCATCGGTAATACCCGGCTCGGACGCGGCATGGCCCGCCTCGCGGATCACCTGCAGTTCGCTGTTGGGCCAGGCCTGGTGCAGCTCCCAGGCGTTATCCAGCGGGCAGATCATATCGTAGCGCCCATGAATGATTACGCCAGGCAGATGGGCGATCTTGTGCATGTCGCGAATCAGCTGGTTGGGTTCCAGGAAGGAGTTGTTGGTGAAGTAGTGGCACTCGATGCGCGCAATCGACAGCGCACGCTGCGGCTCGGAAAAACGCTCCACATGCTGCGGGCTCGGGCACAGGCCGAGCATGCGCCCTTCCCAGCCGGACCAGGCCTTGGCCGCGTGCATCTGGGCGATCTGGTCGTTGCCGGTCAGGCGCTTGTGGTAGGCCGTGATCATGTCATGACGCTCATCGGCCGGGATCGGCGCGATGTAGTCCTGCCAGTAGTCCGGGAACAGGCGGCTCGCGCCCTCCTGGTAGAACCAGTGGATATCCTGCGGGCGGGCCAGGAAGATGCCGCGCACGATCAGGCCATGCACACGCTCGGGGTGGGTTTGCGCGTAGGCCAGCGCCAGGGTCGACCCCCAGGAACCGCCGAACAGCACCCATTTGTCGATGCCCAGGTGTTCGCGGATGCGCTCGAGGTCGGCGACCAGGTCCCAGGTGGTGTTGTTTTCCAGGCTGGCGCGTGGCGTGGAGCGCCCGCAGCCGCGCTGGTCAAAGGTGACGATGCGGTACAGGTTCGGGTCAAAATAGCAGCGGCTCTGGGCGTCGCAACCGGCGCCGGGGCCGCCATGAATGAAGACAACGGGCAAGCCCTCGGGGGAGCCACTTTCATCGACGTACAGCGTGTGGGTGTCATCGACGGCCAGATCGTGCCGGGCGTAGGGTTTGATCTGCGGGTACCAAGTCTGCATTGCGCGCTCCGTAGGGGGTCGGGTTCATCCCTGGGGGGACGTCTTTTATTTTGCCGTCTGGCACTATAAACCCGAATTGTGCAATGAGCATGTCCTTGAGCACTTAGACCTGTGTCAGCCCTTCGCTCCTGAGGTAGTCCAACAGATAGCCGTACAGCCGGTCGACTTCCGGCACCTGGCCACGCGCGCGCAAACAGCCATGGACCAGGCCTTTGCCGGGGTACAGCACGGCGGCCACGCCTGACTGTTGCAGGCGTTCGGCGTAAAGCATGCCATCGTCGCGCAGCGGGTCGAACTCGGCCACGGCGACCAGTGCCTTGGGCAAGCCGCTGAAATCCCTGGCCAGCAGCGGCATCGCATAGGCCGACGGCTTGCCCGCGCCGCGCAGGTAAAGTGCCAGGTAGCAATCGGTGTCGGCGGTGCTGAGCAGCGGCGCGTCCATGCAATCGCGGCGCGAGGGCAAATCGGCCGGGCCACCCAGGCCGGGGTAGATCAACACCTGGGCCCGGGGCAGCGGTTGCCCGTCGTCGCGCAAACCCAGGCACAGCGCCGCCGCCAGGTTGCCGCCGGCACTGTCGCCGATCACCGCCAGGCGTTGGGGGTCGATGGCATACGGTGCCGCCCTCGCCTGGAGCGCCTGCCACACCGCGCGGCAATCCTCATAGGCCGCCGGAAACGGGTGTTCCGGCGCCAGGCGGTAGTCGATGGCGATCACCAGCACCTGCAACGCGCTGGCCAGCTCGAAACAGATGAAGTCATGGGAATCCAGCCCGCCAACCACCCAGCCGCCGCCGTGCATATATAGAAGACAGGGCCAGCCCTGCGCCGGCGTGGGCGTCGTCGGCACGTAGCTGCGTACACCGACGCCGCCGAGGGAGAAGTCCTTGACCGTCAACCCTTCAGGCACGGGTGGGGTGAACACCTGGCACATGCGGTCGTAGTTTTGGCGCAGCCCAGCCAGGGAGGAATCGTCGCTGGTGAAGGACTCAGTCCTGGCGACGAAGGCTGCCATCTGCGGAGAAATCGGGTACATGCGCAAATATCCCTGACAATGGAGATCCACCTGTGGGAGCGGGCTTGCTCGCGCATGCGGTGTATCAGTCGCCTGATGAGTTGACTGGCCTATCGCATTCGCGAGCAAGCCCGCTCCCACATTTGCTGTGTATTGTTTGATCTACCGAGCCCGGCTCAGGGTTTCAGCGTGGCTTGTACGGACGCCACGCCATCGCTGCCATCAAATGCAGTCACCCCGGCCAGCCAGCGCTGCAAGTCCTCCGGATGGTCGCGCAACCACTGCTTGGCCACGTCCTGCGGCGACTGGCGCGCCATGATCGGCACCATCAACTGGCTTTCCTGGGCGGCGGTGAAGGTCAGGTTTTCCAGCAGGTGGTTGGCGTTGGGGCAGTGCTCGGCGAAATCCGGGGCGGTGACGGTGGACACCGTGGCACGGCCCTCATTGGCGCCGAACACGTCTTCGCTGCCGGTGAGGTAGGCCATTTTCATGTTGATGTTCATCGGGTGCGGCGTCCAGCCGACAAACACCACGAACTCCTTGCGATTCACCGCCCGCTGCACGGCGGCGAGCATGCCAGCTTCACCGGAAGCCACCAGCTTGAAGTCGCCCAGGCCGAAGTGGTTGGTGTCGATCATTTTCTGGATATCGGTATTGGCGCCGCTGCCGGGCTCGATGCCATAGATCTTGCCGCCGAGCTGGTCCTTGAAGCGGGCAATATCGGCGAAGGTTTTCAAGCCGGCATCGGCCACGTATTGCGGCACGGCCAAGGTAGCCTGGGCGTCGGCCAGGCTGGGCGTGTCGAAGACCTTGACCTGCTTGGCGGCCAGGAACGGCGCGATATTGTTGTCCATCGCCGGCTTCCAGTAGCCGAGGAAGATATCCAGGCGTTTGTCGCGGATGCCGGCAAAGATGATCTGCTGCACGGCGCTGGTCTGTTTGCTGTCGTAGCCCAGGCCATTGAGCAGCACATCGGCCATGCCCGAGGTGGCGACCACGTCGGTCCAGCTGACCACGCCCATGCGCACGGTTTTGCACGAGGCGGGTTCAGCCGCCATGGCGTGCGCACTGAGCAGCGCGGCGCCGGTAAGCGTCAACAGGTAACGGGTGAACAGTCTTTTCATGAAAGAGGTCTCACTCGGCAGCTTTATTGTGGGGAGTGGCGTCTGGTGCGCCGTACCCACAACCTTACCCAGCGAGAACACTGTCCACACGAACTGGGGCGACCGGCAGTTGCACTGGGGCGACTGTGAGGACCCCTTCGCGAGCAAGCCCGCGCCCACATTCAGACCGCACGCTCATGTTGGAACTCGGTCAAGCGTGGGAGCGGGCTTGCTCGCGAAAGCTGTTGCAGCAGCAGCGAAAACTACCGGTAGTGCTGCTGCCCCCAGGCCAACAACCCTTCCAGCAACTGCTTCAATACCACCCGCGTCGGCTCGGCCAGGTCAGGCCGATAACGGAACGGCTCAAACTCTTCCATATAGGCGCTCTGGCACAACTCCAGCTGCACGGCGTGGATATCCTGCGCCGGGTCGCCGTAGTGCCGAGTGATATGCCCGCCTTTGAAGCGCCCGTTGAGCACGTGGGTGTACTGCGGATGCGCGGCGCAGATGGCTTCCAACCGGCTCGCCAGCTCAGGGTCGCAGGCCGCGCCGTTGAAGGTGCCGAGGTTGAAGTCCGGCAGCTTGCCGTCGAACAGGTGCGGGATCACCGAACGGATCGAGTGCGCATCGAACAGCAATGCGTAGCCGAACTCGGCCTTGAGCCGCGCCAGTTCTTCTTGCAGGGCGCGGTGATACGGGCCCCAGATCTTCTGCAGATAGCTGGCACGCTCGGCCTCGCTTGGCTCCAGGCCTTCGCGGAACAACGGCACGCCATCGAACAGGGTCGCCGGGTACAGACCAGTGGTGGCGCCGGCGTACAAGGGTTTGTCGTCTGAAGGCCGGTTCAAGTCGATGACAAATCGCGAGTATTCGGCCGACAAGGTGCTGGCGCCCAGTTCCTCGGCAAAGTCATACAGCGTAGGGATATGCCAGTCGGTGTCCGGCAGGCTTTGCGCCTCCGGGATCAGGCCCGCTTCCACCGCAGGCGTCAGGCGCAGGCCGGCGTGGGGCATGCTGATCAGCAGCGGCACACGGCCTTGTTTGAAATTGAGAACCTTATCCACAGCAGCACTCCTCATACGGTGACGTCGACGCCATGGCGCACGACGCGTTTATCCAACTCGCCGCCCAGCCAGTAGGCCAGGTCAGCGGGACGATCGATCTGCCAGGCGACGAAATCGGCGACTTTGCCCACCTCCAGCGAGCCATGGGTGTCGCCCATCCCGAGGGCGGTGGCCGCATGTTGGGTGGCGCCGGCCAGGGCTTCTTCCGGGGTCATGCGGAACAGCGTGCAGGCCATGTTCAGCATCAGGCGCACCGACAACGCCGGCGAGGTGCCAGGGTTGAGGTCGCTGGCGATGGCGATTTTCACACCGTGCTTGCGCAGCGCCTCCATCGGCGGCAACTGGGTTTCACGCAGGAAGTAGAACGCCCCTGGCAGCAACACGGCGACGGTGCCGGCGGCGGCCATGGCGATGGCGTCTGCTTCGGTCATGAATTCCAGGTGATCGGCCGACAACGCGTGGTAACGCGCCGCCAGGCTGGAGCCATGCAAGGAGGACAGTTGCTCGGCGTGCAGCTTCACCGGCAGCCCGAGTTGCTGGGCGACCTTGAACACGCGCTCTACCTGCGCCGGGGAAAACGCCAGGTATTCGCAGAACGCGTCGACCGCATCCACCAGCCCCTGCGCCGCCAGCGCCGGCAACATCTCGCTGCAGATATGTTCGATGTAGTCGTCGGCGCGATCCTTGTATTCCGGCGGCAACGCATGAGCCGCCAGGCACGTGGCCCGCACGCTGACCGGCAGCGCTTCACCGAGGCGCCGCGCCACGCGCAGCATCTTGCGTTCGTTGACCAGGTCCAGCCCGTAGCCGGACTTGATCTCTACCGTGGTGACGCCATCGCGCAACAGACTGCGCAGGCGCTTTTCGGCGCTGGCAAACAGCTCGTCCTCGCTGGCAGCACGCGTGGCACGCACGGTGCTGGCAATCCCGCCGCCCTGGGCCGCGATCTCGGCGTAGCTCACGCCTTGGAGGCGCTGCTCGAACTCGCCGCTGCGATTGCCACCGAACACGGTATGGGTGTGGCAGTCGATCAGCCCGGGGGTGACCCACGCGCCTTGCAGGTCATGCACTTGCGCGTAATCCGCGCTCGGCACCTGGCTGCGGGGGCCGATCCACTCGATGAGCGAATCGGCGGTCACCATGGCGGCATCCTCGATGATCGAGTATTTGCCGCCGGCCATGGTTGCGACGTGGCAGTGTTGCCAAAGCGTTTTCATCAACGCCTCCCTAAGTTATCGATGAGACAAAGCCGGGTCGTAATGGACCTTGGCCGCCTGCCCGGCAGCGGGCTTGACCCACAGCAGGTAGGCAACGACCAGCAACACGATCCACACCGCCCCGACCAGCAAGGCTGCCTGGGTGTCCGGGAAATAACCCAGCACGCCAAACACGAACAGCATGAACACGATGGCCGCGGCCGGCGCGTAGGGCCAGAACGGTACCGGAAATTTCAAGTCGGCCACCTGCTCCCGGGTCATGGAGCGGCGCATGGCGACTTGGGTAAACAGGATCATCAGCCACACCCACACGGTGGCAAAGGTGGCAATCGAGGCGATCAGCAGGAACACGTTTTCGGGAATCAGGTAGTTGAGCACCACGCCGCCGAGCAGCGCCGCCCCCATCACCACCACGGTCATCCATGGCACACCGTGCCTGGACAATTGCGCAAAGCCCTTGGGCGCCTGCCCTTGCTGGGCCAGGCCGTACATCATGCGCCCGGCGCCGAAGATGTCGCTGTTGATCGCCGACACCGCCGCCGAGATCACCACGATATTGAGAATAGTCGCCGCCGAACCGATGCCCAGGTTGCTGAAAATCTGCACGAACGGGCTGCCCTGGCTGCCGATCTGCGGCCACGGGTAGATCGCCATCAGCACGAACAAGGTCAGCACGTAGAACAACAGGATGCGCAGCGGCACGGCATTGATCGCCTTGGGGATCACGCGCTGCGGGTCCTTGGCTTCACCGGCAGTGATACCGATGATTTCGATGCCGCCAAACGCGAACATCACCACCGCGAACGAGGCGATCAGGCCGCCGATGCCGTTGGGCATGAAACCGCCGTGGGCCCACAGGTTGCTGATCCCGCTGGCGTGCGTTTCGCCCGCCGAATGGATGCCGAACAGCATGATGCCGAAGCCACCGAGGATCATCGCCACGATGGCGCCGACCTTGAGCAACGACAGCCAGAACTCCATCTCGCCAAACACTTTGACGTTGCACAGGTTCAGGCCGCCGATCAGAAACACGATGCCGAGCACCCAGACCCAGCGCGCAACCTCGGGAAACCAGAAGCCCATGTAGATGCCGAAGGCGGTGACGTCGGCGAGGCAGACGATGATCATTTCAAAGGCGTAGGTCCAGCCGAGGATAAAACCGGCCATGGGGCCCAGGTAGGTGCTGGCGTACTGGCCGAAGGAGCCGGCCACGGGGTTGTGCACAGCCATTTCACCGAGGGCGCGCATGACCATGAACACCGCGGCGCCGCCGATCAGGTAGGCCAGCAGCACGGCGGGGCCCGCCATCTGGATGGCAGAGGCGGAGCCGTAGAACAGCCCGGTGCCGATCGCCGACCCCAGTGCCATGAAGCGAATATGTCGGGCTGATAGCCCGCGTTTCAAACCTTTTTCTTGCTGGTGCATTTCTCGTCCCTAATTATTCTTATGAAGAGAAGATCGTTCCCACGCCCTGCGTGGGAACGCATCCTATGACGCTCCGCGTCACGGCTCTAAAAGCAGACGCAGAGCGTCCAGGGCGGCATTCCCACGCAGCGCGTGGGAACGAGCAGTTACAGACTTGGCAACAGCTTGGCTGGCACCAGTTCATTCAAGCAGCGGCTGGCGAGCAGGTCGGTGGCGGCGATGATGTCCGGGGCGAAGAAGCGGTCCTTGTCGTAGAACGCCACTTTGTCGCGCAGGATGCCACGCGCTTTTTCCAGCTTCGGCGAGGTTTTCAAGCCTTCACGCAGGTCCAGGCCTTGGGCGGCTGCCAGCCATTCCACGGCGAGGATGCCACGGGTGTTTTCGGCCATTTCCCACAGGCGCTTGCCGGCTGCGGGGGCCATCGACACGTGGTCTTCCTGGTTGGCGGACGTCGGCAGGCTATCCACGCTGTGCGGATGCGCCAGCGCCTTGTTCTCGCTGGCGAGTGCGGCGGCAGTCACCTGGGCGATCATGAAGCCGGAGTTGACCCCGCCGTTGCCCACCAGGAACGGCGGCAGTTGCGACATGTGCTTGTCCATCATCAGCGAGATACGGCGTTCGCTCAGCGAGCCGATTTCAGCGATGGCCAGCGCCATGTTGTCAGCGGCCATGGCCACTGGTTCAGCGTGGAAGTTACCGCCGGAAATCACATCGCCTTCAGCGGCAAATACCAAGGGGTTGTCCGACACGGCGTTGGCTTCGATCACCAGCACTTCGGCGGCCTGGCGGAACTGGGTCAGGCACGCGCCCATGACTTGTGGCTGGCAACGCAGGGAGTATGGGTCTTGCACCTTGTCGCAGTTCTGGTGCGACTGGGAGACCTGGCTGCTTTCACCCAGCAGGTCGCGATAAGCCGCTGCCGAGTCGATCTGCCCACGCTGGCCACGGGCGGCGTGAATGCGCGCGTCGAACGGCGAGCGCGAACCCAGCACGGCTTCCACGGTGAGCGTACCGCACGCCAGCGCGCCGGCGAACAGGTCTTCACCCTCGAACAGGCCACGCAGGGCATACGCGGTGGACACCTGGGTGCCGTTGAGCAGCGCCAGGCCTTCCTTGGCGGCCAGGGTCAACGGGGTCAGGCCGGCGACTTTCAGCGCGGCGGTCGCCTCCAGCCATTCACCCTTGTAGCGCGCCTTGCCTTCGCCGAGCAGCACCAGCGACATATGCGCCAATGGCGCCAGATCGCCGGAAGCACCGACCGAACCCTTGAGTGGGATATGCGGGTACACCTCGGCGTTGATCAGCGCGATCAGCGCGTCGATCACTTGCCGACGAATCCCGGAGAACCCGCGGCTCAGGCTGTTGACCTTGAGCACCATGACCAGCCGCACCAGCGCATCGCTGATCGGCTCACCGACGCCGGCGGCGTGGGACAGCACCAGCGAACGCTGGAGGTTTTCCAGATCTTCGCTGGCGATGCGGGTCGAAGCCAGCAGGCCGAAACCGGTGTTGATGCCATAGGCGGTGCGGTTCTCGGCGAGAATCTGCTCCACGCAGGCGACACTGGCTTCGATCTGGGCCGAGGCGCTGTCATCCAGACTGAGGGTTACCGGCTGCTGGTAGATGGCCCGCAGTTGGGCGAGGCTCAGTTGGCCTGGAATCAGGTTTAGCGCAGTCACATTCATGCTCCTTTTGAATTATTTTCAGTGCAAATGGGGAATTGTCTGGTGCAGCAGGGCCGTGTCCTGAAGCAATGCAGCGGCGGCCGCAATGTCCGGTGCCAGCCAGCGGTCCTGCTCATAGGCCGGCACCACTTCACGCAGCAGGCGCCAGGCACTGTCGGTGCCCGCGCCGAAGCGCTGCTCCTTGAGGAATTCGAAGGCCTGGGCGGCCAGCAGGTACTCGATGGCGAGGATCTGCGTGACGTTGGCCAGCACCTGGTGCAGCTTCAGCGCGGCGTTGGTGCCCATGCTCAAGTGGTCTTCCTGCAGGCCCGAGGTGACGAAGTTGTCGAGCACCGCCGGTTGCGCCAGCTGGCGGTTCTGCCCGCACAGCGAAGCGGCGACGTACTGCACGATCATCATCCCGGAGTTGACCCCTGGGTTGCTGACCAGGAACGCCGGCAGGCCGCTGACGTGCGGGTTGATCAGGCGGTCCAGGCGGCGCTCGGCCACCGAGCCGATTTCGGCCATGGCGATCGCCAGCATGTCGGCGGCCAGTGCCACGGACTGCCCGTGCGGGTTGGCCTGGGACACTACGCGGTAATTGTCCGGGGTACCGAGCACCAGCGGGTTGTCGGTGGCGCTGTTGAGTTCGGTTTCGATCTGGCGGGTCGCGTGCTCCACCTGGTCGCGCGCCGCGCCATGGATCTGCGGGATCGAGCGGATGCTCAGCGCGTCCTGGGTGCGGATGCCTTTGCTGCTGGCGATCACTTCACTGCCGTCGAGCAGCGCACGCAGGTTGATGCCGACATGCTGCATGCCCGGGTGCCGCTTGAGCGCGATGATTTCTGCATCGAAGGCATCGATCTGGCCGCGCTGGGCTTCAAAACTCATGGCACCGATCACGTCGGCCCACTGCAGCAAATGATGCGCGTCGGCCAGGGCCAGGCAGCTCAGGCCGGTCATGCACGGTGTGCCGTTGACCAGGCACAGGCCGTCCTTGGCGCCAAGCACCACCGGCTGCAAACCTTCTTCGCTGAGGGCCTGTTGCGCCGCGACGATCCGGCCCCGGTAGCTCACAGTGCCGACACCGAGCAAGGCCACGCCGACATGGGCCATATGGGTCAGGTAACCCACCGAACCCTGGGACGGCACTTGCGGCGTGATGCCGTGGTTGAGCAGCGCCAGCAGCGAATGCACCACCTGCGGATGCAGGCCGGATTTGCCGTGGCTGTAGTTGATGACGGCCGCGCAAATGATCGCGCGGGTCTGCTCGTCGCTCAGCACCGGGCCGACGCCGCAGGCGTGGCTCAGCAGGGTATTGCGCGACAGCTGGCTGAGTTGCTCGCCCTTGAGCGACACGTTGCACAGCGCGCCCAAGCCGGTGTTCACGCCATAGGCGCGCTCGCCGCTGGTGACGATGCGCTGCACGATGGCCTGGGCATTGTCGATCCGCGCCCAGGCCTGGCCCGAGAGTTCGAGGACCGCGCCATGGCGAGCGACGGCGACGACGTCCTGCCAGCGCAAGGGGGCGTCGGCGATGATAATTTTTGCAGCCTGGGACATCGTTGACCTCTTCATGTTTATCGTTCCCACGCTCTGCGTGGGAATGCCACCTGGGACGCTCCGCGCCCCGCTGTTAGAGGTGACGCAGAGCGTCACGGGATGCATTCCCACGCAGAGCGTGGGAATGATCAGCTACACCACCGCCGCCCGCCGCTGGACAAACCGGTCCACGTACTCATCCGCCGGCGAATGCAGGATCTCGCGCGGGGTGCCGACCTGGATCAGCTTGCCGTCCTTGAGGATCGCAATGCGGTTGCCGATGCGCACGGCCTCGTCGAGATCGTGGGTGATGAACACGATGGTCTTGTGCAGGGTCTTTTGCAGCTCGAGCAACTGGTCCTGCATTTCGGCGCGGATCAGCGGGTCAAGGGCGCTGAAGGCTTCGTCCATCAGGATGATGTCGGTGTCGGCCGCGAGCGCACGGGCGAGGCCGACGCGTTGGCGCATGCCGCCGGAGAGCTGGTGCGGGTATTTGTTTTCGTAGCCCTTGAGGCCCACGGTTTCGATCCAGTGCAGCGCACGTTCGGCGCAGACCTGCTTGGTTTCGCCACGCACCTTGAGGCCGTAGGCGACGTTGTCCAGCACACTCTTGTGGGGCAGCAGGCCGAAGCTCTGGAACACCATGCTGATCTTGTGCCGACGGAATTGACGCAGCGCTTCCATGTCCAGTTGCAGGATGTCTTCGCCGTCGACCAGGATCGCGCCGCTGGTGGGGTCGATCAGGCGATTGAAGTGGCGCACCAACGTGGACTTGCCGGAACCCGACAGGCCCATGATCACGAAGATCTCACCGGTGCCGATGCTCAGGGACAAGTCGTTCACCCCGACCACGCAACCGGTTTCGGCCAGGACCTGGTCTTTGCTCTTGCCTTGGCCGATCAGCGACAGCGCATCCTTGGAACGGGCGCCGAAGATCTTGAAGACGTTTTTGACTTCGATTTTGCTGACAGTAGTCATTTGCTCGCCTCATGCCGTGGACGACCATAGGCCTGGGTAATGCGGTCGATGACCACTGCGAGAATCACGATCGCCAGCCCGGCTTCGAGGCCACGGCCGACGTTGAGGGTCTGGATGCCGACGAGGACGTCCTCACCCAGCCCACGGGCGCCGATCATCGAGGCGATCACCACCATCGACAACGCCATCATGGTGGTCTGGTTGATCCCGGCCATGATGCTCGGCAGGGCCAGCGGCAGTTGCACGCCGAACAGTTGTTGCCAACGGTTGGCACCAAAGGCGTTGATCGCTTCCATGACTTCGCCGTCGACCTGGCGAATGCCCAGGTCGGTAAGGCGGATCAACGGCGGTGCGGCGTAGATCACCGTAGCGAAGATCGCCGGGACCTTGCCCAGGCCGAACAGCATCAGCACCGGGATCAGGTACACGAAGCTGGGCATGGTTTGCATGATGTCGAGCAACGGCATCAGTACCGAGCGCAGGCGATTGCTGCGCGCCGACAGGATGCCCAGCGGGATGCCGATCAGCACCGAGATCACCGTGGCGACCATCATCAGCGCCAGCGTCTGCATCAGCTTGTCCCACAGGCCGACCGCACCCACCAGGAACAGCAGGCCGACGATCACCGCCGTGGTCACCACCTTGCGGGTGGCGTGCCAGGCAACTGCGCCGACGATGGCCAGCATCAGCCACCAGGGCGCCGCACGCAGCAACCCTTCCAGGTTGACGATGGCCCATAGCAGGGTGTCGGAGATGTGCCGGAACACATCACCGTAGTTGGTGACCAGTGAATCCACCCAACCGTTGACCCAGTCGGCAATGGAAAACGTAAAACTCTCAGGAAACATATCGTGCTCTCGATCCAGTGGGTTGTGGCCAGGCGCCCGGCCACCCCTGAGGGTAGCCGGGCACACTTGACCTACAAGGCCGCGTCGATTTTCTTGGCTGCGTCGTCGCTCACCCAGGCGTGCCAGACTTCAGGATGTTCCTTGAGGAAAATTTTCGCCAGTTTTGGCGACTCAATTCGCTCCTTGGCCATGCGACCCAGGTTCTGGTTCAGCAAGTCGATCGGCAGGTTGACCTTTTCCAGCACGGCCACCAGTTCCGGCGCCTGCTCGTGGAAGGTCTTGGACAAGCCGACCTTGATGCTCACGCTTTTATCGACGCCGGGTTTTTCTTCAAGCTTGACCAGGTCGACCTGGCCCATCAGCGGCGTTGGCGACCAGTAGTAGAACAGGATCGGCTCGCCACGCTTGTAGCTCGACAGCACGGCCGCATCCAGCGCCGGGCCGGTACCTGGACGGAAGTTGGTGTAGGTGCTTTCCAGGCCGTAGCTCTTGAGCATTTCGCTGTTGTCCAGCTCGCAGGTCCAGCCGGCCGGGCAGTTGTAGAAACGGCCCTTGGAAGGCTCTTCCTGGTCCTTGAACACCGAAGCGTACTTGGCCAGGTCAGCGATGTTTTTCAGGTCCGGCGCCTTGGGTTCAAGCTTGCGCTTGGCGTCGCCTTCGATCACGTAGCGCGGCACGTACCAGCCCTCGACAGCGCCCACCACAGGGGCGCCGACGCCGACGACTTTGCCGGCCTTCTCGGCCTTGTTCCACACTTCACTGCGGCCTACCCATTCTTCGGCGAAGACCTGGATGTCGTTGCTGCTCAGGGCGTTTTCCATGGTGATGGAGTTGCCCGGCAGGCTGTCGGTTTTGCAGTCGTAGCCTTTTTCCAGCACGGTCTGCAGGATGTCGGTGAGCAACATGCCGCTTTCCCAGTTCAGGCCGGCGAATTTCACCGGTTTGCCGGACTCGCACCAACCGGCCGCCTGGGCGCCGGCAGTGGCCAGCAAGCCTGCAGAGAACAGAGTGGCCAACAGGGTTTTATGCATTTTCATTGTTGTGACGCTCCCAATCTTGAAATGGATTACGGCAGTCAGTAGGCATCCTGCCCTGTCCACGTCCCATCAGGCTTGTGCGGCCAGCCCGTTTGTCGTCGTCGGTGCAGCGCCCTGCTCTATCGGCAGGATCAGGTGTTCAGGAATCGCGCTGTGCCACTTTTTCGCAGCCCAGTAATACAGCGCAGCAGGCACCACCAGGCCGATGATCCAGGAGATATCGGTGTCGCCAAGGCTGGCGACCAGTGGGCCGGTATAGAAATGCGTGGAGATGAACGGCATCTGGATCAGCACGCCGAACACGTAGATGCCGATGCCCATCAGGTTCCAGCGGCCATAACGACCATTGGGGTTGGACAGCGCCGGAATGTCGTAGCGTTCCTTGGTGATGCAGTAGAAATCCACCAGGTTGATCGCGCTCCACGGCGTGAAGAATGCGAGCAGGAACAGGATGAACGCGGAGAAGTCCTTGAGGAACGAGTCCTTGCCCAGCAACGCCAGCGCGGCGGCAATCGATACCATCAGGAAGATGTACAGCAGGCGCACCGCACTCGAGATGTGCCGGCTGCCACGAAAGCCGCTGATGATCGTCGCGATGGACATGAAGCTGCCGTAGGCATTGAGGGTGGTCACCGTGACCTTGCCGAAGGCGATGCTGAAATACAGCAGCGCCGCGACAATCCCGGTGCCGCCCAGGCCGACGATAAATGACACCTCATGATGGGCGAATTGCGAGCCGGCCAGGGCCGCCGCGAACACACCGAACACCATCGACGCCTGCGCCCCGATCACCGAACCCAGGCCCACGGCCCAGAAGGTTTTCGACGCTGACGTGCTACGCGGCAAGTAGCGCGAGTAGTCCGCCACATACGGGCCAAAAGCGATCTGCCAGGAGGCCGACAGCGAAATCGCCAAGAGGAAACTGCTGAGGGAAAAATGTTTGTTGCCCAGCAGGGCACCCACGTCGTTGCCCGCCAGCAGCTTGTAGAACAGGTAGATGAAGGCCACCACACCCAACACACTGGCCACGCGACCGATGCCGTGGATGACGCGGTAGCCGAAGACGGTGAACACCATGATCAACCCGGCAAACAGCACAATGCCGACCCAGTCTTCGACGTGCAGCAACTGCGCTACCGCCTGCCCCGCCAGCAATGAACCGCTGGCCGAAAAGCCGATATACATCAGGCACACCAGCACCAACGGGATCACGGCGCCATATACGCCGAACTGCACGCGGCTGGAGATCATTTGCGGCAAGCCCAGTTGCGGGCCTTGCGCAGCATGCAACGCCATGACGCCGCCGCCCAGCAGTTGCCCGATCAACAAACCGATCAACGACCAGAACACATCACCGCCGAGCACCACGGCCAGGGCCCCGGTGACGATGGCAGTAATCTGCAGGTTGGCACCCAGCCACAGGGTGAACTGACTCAATAGACGACCGTGTCTTTCCGCTTCCGGGATGTAGTCGATCGAACGCCTTTCGATCAACGGGGTGGTGCTTGCACGTACGTCATTTGCAGCCATGTGTGTTCAACCTCTGATGGATTGTTCATAAAGCCTGGGTAAAACCGCATTTCTGTGGGAGCTGGCTTGCCTGCGATGGCATCCCCTCGGTTCTACTGATAGACCGAGTCGCCCGCATCGCAGGCAAGCCAGCTCCCACATGGAGTTACTTGATCATCGGGAGGTTGAGCCCCTGCTCCTTGGCGCAGTCGATCGCGATCTGGTAGCCGGCATCCGCGTGACGCATCACACCGGTGGCCGGGTCGTTGTGCAGCACGCGCGCGATGCGCTCGGCCGCTTCGTCGGTACCGTCGCAGACGATCACCATGCCGGAGTGCTGCGAGAAGCCCATGCCCACGCCGCCGCCGTGGTGCAACGAGACCCAGGTCGCGCCGCTCGCGGTGTTGAGCAGGGCGTTGAGCAGCGGCCAGTCGGACACGGCGTCGGAACCGTCCTGCATGGCTTCGGTTTCGCGGTTCGGGCTTGCGACCGAGCCGGAGTCGAGGTGGTCGCGGCCGATCACGATAGGTGCCGACAGCTCACCGCTGCGTACCATTTCGTTGAACGCCAGGCCGAGCTTGGCGCGCTGGCCCAGGCCAACCCAGCAGATACGCGCCGGCAGCCCCTGGAAGCTGATGCGCTCGCGCGCCATGTCCAGCCAGTTGTGCAGGTGCGCGTCGTCCGGGATCAGCTCTTTGACTTTGGCGTCGGTCTTGTAGATGTCTTGCGGGTCGCCGGACAGTGCTGCCCAACGGAACGGGCCGATGCCACGGCAGAACAGCGGGCGGATGTACGCCGGCACGAAACCTGGGAAGTCGAACGCGTTCTCGACGCCTTCTTCCTGGGCCATCTGGCGGATGTTGTTGCCGTAGTCGAAGGTCGGGATGCCTTGCTTCTGGAATTCCAGCATCGCCTTGACGTGCACGGCCATCGACTGTTTGGCGGCCTTGATCACGGCGGCTGGCTCGGTCTTGGCGCGGGCGCGGTATTCGTCCCAGCTCCAGCCGGCCGGCAGGTAGCCATTGAGCGGGTCGTGGGCGCTGGTCTGGTCGGTGACCATGTCCGGCCGTACGCCGCGCTTGACCAGTTCCGGCAGGATTTCCGCCGCGTTACCCAGCAGGGCAATGGAGATGGCCTTGCCTTCCTTGGTGTACTTGGCGATACGCGCCAGGGCGTCGTCGAGGTCGGTAGCTTGTTCGTCGACATAACGGCTGTTCAGGCGGAAGTCGATGCTGACCTGCTGGCACTCGATGTTCAGCGAGCATGCACCCGCCAGGGTCGCGGCCAACGGCTGGGCGCCGCCCATGCCACCGAGGCCGGCGGTGAGGACCCAGCGGCCCTTGAGGTTGGAATCGTAGTGCTGGCGGCCGGCTTCGACGAAGGTTTCGTAGGTGCCCTGCACGATGCCTTGGCTACCAATGTAGATCCAGCTGCCGGCGGTCATCTGGCCGTACATGGCCAGGCCCTTGGCATCCAGTTCGTTGAAGTGTTCCCACCTGGCCCAGTGCGGCACCAGGTTGGAGTTGGCGATCAGCACGCGCGGGGCGTTGCTGTGGGTCTTGAACACGCCGACCGGCTTGCCGGATTGCACCAGCAGGGTTTCGTCGTCGTTCAGGTGAGTGAGGCTCTCAACGATCTGGTCGTAGCACTCCCAATTGCGCGCCGCACGGCCAATACCGCCGTACACCACCAGCTCCTTCGGGTTCTCGGCCACTTGCGGGTCGAGGTTGTTCATCAACATGCGCAGCGGCGCTTCAGTCAGCCAGCTTTTGGCGGTGAGCTTGTTACCGCGGGCCGCGCGGATTTCGACGTCACGGTATTTTGTAGGCCTGGCTTTAGAAAAATCGGTCACGGCTGGACTCCTCGACATGATGCGCGAACATGGATGGTGCGAAGGAGAGTCTTACGCACACATCTTTACTTGTACATACAAGCATATGCAATCAAGCGGCCAACTTTTTGCGCGAGTCGTTTGGAGTTTTTTCGAAAGCGTGTGCGAGCCTTGGAAAATAAGGCTTCGAGGCTTGATGAAATTTCTTACAAAGGAGTTTTGCTACGGGAGGGGTTCGTCACCAACGCGTGGTTTTGCGCCACGCTGGGGCATTCGGTAACAAATTGGTGCGCAGGCTGGAAACAGTTTTCTGCTCACCACAAAACAACTGTGGGAGCAGGCTTGCCCGCGATAGCAGTGTGTCGATCAGCACACCCCATGCTGATACACCGCTATCGCAGGCAAGCCTGCTCCCACCGCTTTTTAATCGTGTTGAGACAGTTCGATGATGCAACTGCGGCCGCTGACCGAGATATCCAGCAGGCCAGTGTTACCGTCCACTTGCAGGCAGTCGTGATGGCCAAGCACGTGGTCCAGCACCTTCACTTCATCCGCCACGCTGAACACCAGCACCGTGTGCGCCGTGCTGAAAAAGCGCTGCACGCCGTCAATCCACTGCAAGCGTGCGTGGTAGCGCTGGGGCGAGTAGATCAGGTTGAAATCGCGGATCGGCCCCGTGATCAAGCGGCACGACACGTGGCTGTCGCCCTTGAACGCAAAGGGTTGCAGCGGCAACAGGCCCAGCTGTTCCTCGCCATCCACGGTGAGCACCATGCCGGCGCCCTTGATCACGGTGATTACGCGCTGATAACCGGCAAAGGTGGAAAACCCACCCGACTCGGCGATATCGGCAATCGACAGGCGCCAGCCAAAGCCATCCAGGCCGGTACCGGCGTCACGGGTGATTTCTTCGGTGCTGCCACCGCCGTTTTTCCACGGCATGCGCACGTAATCGGCGGCGCGCCAGATTTTCACTGCACTCATTTACTGAAACGTCCTTCCAGGCTATGACGGGAACCGGGGTGGATCAAACGCGCGGCGGTCACCGGCTGGCGACCCGACCAGGTGCGTCGGCGAATCAACAGGCAGGGCTCGCTCGGCTCGATCTGCAGCAACTTGCACTCGGCGGCGTCGGCGAGAATCGCCTCGACCACGTGCTCGCCTTCGGTCAGCGGTGCGACCTGGTTCAGATAGGCGTAGGGGGTTTGCTGGGTGAAGTCCTGCTGCAGGTACTCCGGCGCGACCAGGGCGTTGACGAAACGGTCTTCGATTTGCACCGGAATGTCGTTTTCGAAGTGCACGATCAGCGAATGGAACACCCGTCCGCCTTCGCGCATTTCCAGCGCTACGGCGCGTTCGGAGCCGGCTGCTTCTTCACCAAGGTGAATGACCTGGCAAGTATGCCGATGCCCACGGGAGGCGATCTCATCGGCGATGTTGTGCACCTCGAACAGCGCCGACTGGCTCTTGGGTTCGGCGACGAACGTGCCGACACCTTGCATGCGCACCAGCAAACCTTCGGCGGTCAGCTCGCGCAGGGCGCGGTTGATGGTCATGCGGCTGAAGCCCAGCTGGCTGACCAGCTCGCTCTCCGACGGCACGCGGTAATGGGGCGGCCAGTTGCCGTTGAGGATCTGCTGGCTGATCATCTGTTTGACGCGGGCGTACAAGGGCGCCGGACTTTCGTCCATGTGGGCAGCCAGTGAAGACTTGGCGGGCGGAGTCGGCACAGGGAATCCTTGCAAGAGGAAAAGATGCATAGATTGCCGGAGTTTACCGAGCAGGCAAACGTCTGTATATGTATATACAAATAAACACACGACCGGGGTGACATGATCATGTCCGCTTTCTTTGCCGAACGCGCACTGCTGCCTAATGGATGGGCCAACGATGTACGCTTTGAAGTCAGCGCCGATGGCCTGCTGACCCACGTTGAGCCCAACGCCAGTGCAGACGGCGCCGAACGGCTCAGGGGCCCGGTAGTGGCGGGCATGCCGAACCTGCACTCCCACGCGTTCCAGCGCGCCATGGCGGGCCTGGCGGAAGTCGCCGGCAACCCGAATGACAGCTTCTGGACCTGGCGCGACCTGATGTACCGAATGGTTGGCAAGATCAGCCCGGAGCAATTGCAGGTCATCGCCCGACAGCTGTACATCGAGATGCTCAAGGCCGGCTACACCTCGGTGGCTGAGTTCCACTACGTGCACCATGACGTCAGTGGCCAGCCCTATGCTGACCGCACGGAGCTGTCGCGGCAGATCAGCCAGGCGGCCGCCAGCAGCGGCATCGGGCTGACATTGGTGCCGGTGCTCTACACCCACTCGGGATTTGGCGGCCAGGCACCCAATGAAGGCCAGCGCCGGTTTATCAACAGCACGGAAAACTACCTGGACCTGCAAGCGCGCCTGAAACCGATCCTCGCCGCGCAACCGGCGCAGCAGCTGGGGTTGTGCTTTCACTCCCTGCGCGCGGTGACCCCGCAACAAATCAATGACGTGCTGGCCGCCAGCGACAAAGCTTGCCCGGTGCATATCCACATTGCCGAGCAGCAAAAGGAAGTCGACGACTGCCTGGCCTGGAGCGGCAAACGCCCGCTGCAATGGCTGTATGACAATGTCGAGGTGGATGAACGCTGGTGCCTGGTGCACGCCACTCACGCGGATACCGACGAAGTGGCCCGCATGGCCAAGAGCCGCGCGATTGCCGGTTTGTGCCTGACCACCGAAGCCAACCTGGGCGACGGGATCTTCCCGGCCGTGGACTTTCTGGCACAGGGCGGCCGCATTGGGATCGGCTCCGACAGCCACGTCTCACTGAGCGTGGTCGAAGAATTGCGCTGGCTGGAATACGGCCAGCGCCTGCGCGACCAGCGGCGCAATCGCTTGTATCGCAGCGATCAGCCGATGGTCGGCCGCACACTGTTCGATGCCGCGCTGGACGGTGGCGCACAGGCGTTGGGGCAGCCGATTGGTCGACTGGAAGTGGGTAAGCGTGCGGATTGGATCGTGCTGGACGGCAATGATCCGTACCTGGCCACGGCGAGTGAAGACGGGATCCTGAATCGCTGGCTGTTCGCCGGTGGTGATCGGCAAGTGCGCGACGTGCTGGTCAACGGTAAGTGGGTAGTACGGGATGGGCGCCATGCTGGCGAGGAAGAAAGCAGCCGGGCATTCACGCAAGTCTTGAGGGATTTGCTCGGCTGACGGGCGACACAAAAAAATAGGGGAGCTGGCAAGCCAGCTCCCCTATTGGATTGAGGGTTCCCTCAGTTACTGCGAGGTCTTGGCCATCTGCTTGTCCGACGTACGCCAGATCAACCGTGTGGTGTCATACCCCTGTTGCCGCGCCCTGCTGAGCAAGTCTTCGCGGGTGTCGGCATTCACCGTCGGCGTGCGCGACAGGATCCACATGTAGCGCCGGCTCGGGCTGCCTACGATGGCGGTCTTGTAGTCATCGCTGACGTACAGCACCCAGTAGTCGCCCTTGGCGACGCCGGGCAGCAGCGCGGTAAACCAGTTATTGAATTCAACCCAGAGCTTGTCGGTCTTGCCCGGCACTTGCGGCGTGGCCGTGCCTTTGGCTTCTTCCCACTTCCACTCGCTGGTCAGGCAGCGGTTGAACACCGACATATCGCCATCGGGCAGCAGTGTGTAGCGGGCTTCGGACTGCGCGCAGTTGCGCTGGAAGTACATCGGCAATCGGGCCAACTCATACCAGGTGCCCTGGTAACGCTTGAGATTGACGTTGCTCGCGGTCTTGGGTTGCAGATCATCGCCAGAATGACTGGCGCAGCCCGCCAAAAACAGGCTGGCACAAAGGCACAAAACAAAACGCATCATTCTTCTTCTCCCGCAGGCTCTCGCCCCGGTTTACTTCAGGCCTTGCCCGGAAAACATCAGAACTTTGTCACCGGCATATTGAACGCTGATAAAGCTGTTTTTATCGCCCCACGTGCAGCTGGACATGCCCAGTGCGCCAGAACAATCGGTCGGCTTACCCAGCAGCGACTCCACCTCGGCCTTGGCCATGCCAGCCGACAACTTTGCGTAATTTTCCTGGTTGACCTTGCTGCAAGCGGCCAACAGCACGCAAAAAGCCAGCAAAGCGAGACGGCGTAACGACATGGAAAAACTCCTGGAGGGACGAAGCAGCTTGGGTATCTGCCAGAAGCTTAGAAGGGAAAAGAGGTGTCTGGTTCCCGACGAACGAAAACAAAAAAGCCCCGAAAACGCTGAAACGTTTCGGGGCTTCTTTAACGGTGAACCGGCTCACAACATGGCCGATAATTTATCGCCGTGGGTTATGCCTTGTGATAGGCCGTCACGCGCTCAACTTCTTCCTTGGAACCCAGGAACACCGCTACACGCTGGTGCAGGCCTTCAGGCTGGATGTCGAGGATGCGCTGGTGGCCGTCGGTGGAGGCACCGCCCGCCTGCTCTACCAGGAACGACATCGGGTTGGCTTCGTACATCAGGCGCAGCTTGCCTGGCTTGGACGGCTCGCGGCTGTCGCGTGGGTACATGAACAGGCCACCACGGGTCAGGATGCGGTGTACGTCAGCGACCATCGCAGCCACCCAGCGCATGTTGAAGTTCTTCTTCAACGGGCCTTCCTCGCCTTCCATCAGCTCGTTGACGTAGCGCTGTACCGGGGCTTCCCAGTGACGCTGGTTGGACATGTTGATCGCGAATTCCTGGGTCGAGGCAGGGATCGAGATGTCTTCGTGGGTCAGTACGAAGCTGCCCATTTCACGGTCCAGGGTGAAGCCCTTGACGCCGTCGCCCAGGGTCAGCACCAGCATGGTCTGCGGGCCGTAGATCGCGTAGCCGGCAGCGACCTGCTCGGTGCCTGGCTGCAGGAAGGCCTTTTCGTTCAAGGCTTCGTTCTGGCTCAGGTATTCGTTCGGGCAACGCAGTACCGAGAAGATGGTGCCGACCGGGGCGTTGATGTCGATGTTCGACGAACCGTCCAGCGGGTCGAATACCAACAGGTAGGCGCCTTTCGGGTATTTGCCCGGAATCTGGTAGGCATTGTCCATTTCTTCGGACGCCATGCCGGCCAGGTGACCGCCCCATTCGTTGGCTTCGAGCAGGATCTCGTTGGAGAGTACGTCGAGCTTCTTCTGTACTTCGCCCTGCACGTTTTCAGTGCCCATGCTGCCCAGGACACCACCCAGTGCGCCTTTGGAGACGGCGTGGCTGATTTCCTTGCAAGCACGCGCCACCACTTCGATAAGGAAGCGCAGATCGGCAGGCGTGTTGTTGCTGCGGGTCTGCTCAATCAAATAGCGACTCAAGGTAACGCGGGACATGGAAGGCTCCGGAGAATGGGGGGGCTAAAAACCCGCGCAGTTTAACGCGAGTCGGGGCGTATTTCCTCCTATCAGAGGATTTAAACCCAATAGAGTTCATGGACTTTATTTAACGTGCCACCGGCGGCTTGCGCAGCAAACTGTAGGCCATGCCTCCCAGCGCCGCCACACCCACCAGGAGTACGGCCCACAGGCCGAGCTTCTTCCAGTCGGTGCCGGCCTCGGTCGGCGCCACCACGGCCGGCGATTTGACCACCACCTCCGTCGACAACGTGGCCTGGCCCAGCGCCTTGACGCGCGCGGCGCTGTAATCGGGAATCAGCGTCGACAGCGGCAGGTTCGCCGCCTTCACCGCGGCATTGCCCAACGCCAGCGTGAACGGCGGCTCACCCCGCGCCAGGAACACCAACTGCGTGGCGCGCACGGCAAAACGCAGGGCCGGTGCTTCAACGCCCAGGCCACCGCCGCGCTCATCCACCTGCAATTTCAGCTGGTTGACCACCTGGCCAGGCAAACGCAGCTCATCCTGCACCACGTCCTGGCCGTTCTGGGTCAGGCGGTACAGCAAGCCATTGCTCAACGGTTGCCAGGCCTGCTGGCTGTCCCGCCGCCCTGCCAAGGTCACCGGCGCCAAGGTGTTGGGCTGCTTCAATTCAACCCGCAAGCGCTCGACATTCAGTCCCACCGGCAACTGCCAACTGTACTCCCCCGCCTTGAGCCGCGACCCCGCCAACGGCTGCGACCACACCAACGGCAGCGGCAGACTGCTGCTCGATGCACTCACCAGCTTGGCCGAGGTCAGGCGCGGCGCCGCCTGGCCTTGCCACATCAGGCGCAGGTAGCGTGCCGACTGCCCTGGCAAGCTGACGTCATGCTGCTCGACTCGCTCATCGGCAAACGACAAGCGCGCCACCTGCCCATCGCCCCAGGACTCCCAGTGCTGCAAGTCATCGCTGGCTTCGATGCTAAAGCGCTGGAAGCCCTCGTGCTCGCGGCTCCAGTCGAGGCTCAACTGCTGCAATGGCGCCTTGATCGCGCTGGCATCCAGCACCCAGCCGCGCAATACCTGCTTGCCGGGCTTCGCGCCGCTCGAGGGTTTGATTTCCACCAGCGTGCCCGTCGTGGTGGCTTTCATCGTCACGCCAGGCGAAGCGTCACGGGTATCGGCGGCGTACAGCGGGAACCACTTCACGTCAGTGACGTTGCGGCTTTCGGTGCGCTCGGACGTCTGGCGCGACAGCGCATAGGCTTGCGGCTCGCCGGCGGCGTTGAACACGCGCACATCGCTCAGGTCAGCCTGGCGCGCGGCCAACTGCACGGCGAGGGGCAACTCCAGGCGATACCAAGGGCCGTTGCCACTCACCGCCAGCGGTACCTGGGTGGTGAAATCGGCCGGGGTTTCCTGCGCCCACACGGCCAACGTCGTACACAAGCCCACCGCAATCATGCTCAACTTACCGATCAAGAGGCTGCTCCTTCAGTTTCCAATACAGGTTCGGCACGCTTGGGCGGCAGCGGCGCAAAGTAGCCCACCACCAGCAACAGCCCGCCCACGCCGATGAACGACACGATCCGCGCCAGGCCGCCGCGGTTGCTCAGTTCGACAAAGAACAGTTTGGCGACCACTACCGCAATCAACACCGCCCCGATCAACCACACTTCACGACGATGGCGCAGGTGGCCACCGATCATCAACCCGAGGGCGATGAGGGTCCAGACGATCGACAGGCCGGCCTGTACCAGCATCGACGCCAGCAACGCATCCAGATGGAACGGCACGCCGCCCCAATGGTGGGCCGTGCGCATCACCAACGCGGTGAAGAAGGCAAACAGCGAAACGCCCGCGACACCCTGGGCGATCAACTCGGCACGCCGCCCACGTTGCGGCGCCACGCTGCGCGACCACAGGTACACACCCAGCAGCGCAAACAGCAGGCCCAGGTCCAACGGGTTGAGCAGCGGCACATAGGGCAAAGGGTTCGCCGTGCCGTCACTGAAGCTGTTCGCCAGCCAGAACCAGCCGAGCATCAGCACCGCCAGCGGCAAGGCGGCCAGCACACGGTACTCACGCGGGTACGCCGCCACTGGCCATGGCCAGGTGCGCGGCGCGGCGGCCAGCACCAGATACAGGCTGGGCAGCATCGCCCAGCCCAGCCAGCGCCAGGCGTTGTATTCACTCGAGAGCCGCAACAGGCCGTAACGCAGCTCCAGCGCCAGCACGCCGATCAGCATCCAGCAGCCCAGCACATGGGCCACGCTCAGCACCCTGGCCGGCACACTCGCCGCCAGACGCCGCAACGCGATGAAGTGCACCGCGAACACCGCCAGCCAAGCCAGCCAGCCGTAGTGCGCCGCCGGGTGATAGTAGTTGTGCGCCGAGACCAGCAGCACCACGCCCGCCGCCGGCATCAGCAAGGCGCATAGCACACCGAGCGACGCCCAGTGCAGCCGCGCCGCCAGCAGCGCCCAGATCGCCACGCTCAGCGCCGCGATGCCGAGCAAGGCCGGGCCCTGCAGCTCGTCAGGAAGAAACCGCAGCACTTCACCGACCAACGCCAGCGTCCACCAGGCCGCGCCCCACACCAGCAGCAGGTCGGACAGACGCTGCAGCTTCAGCACAGCGAACACCGGCGCATGCGGCTCACGTTGCAAACGCCAGGCGCCGACCAGGGCAGCCAGGCCCAGCACCATCGGTGTCCAGAACCCGCTGTGGGCCAGCGGCCGCAAGCCCTCGCTGGTCAACGGCCCCAGCAGTTGCGGCACCGCCAGCAGGAACGCACTGCCTCCGATCACCTGCAACAGCAGGCCAAAGACGAAACTGACGCGCTGCTGCAAGTGCAGGCTCAGCCAGATGATCAGCACGCCACTGGCCGCCCACACCGCGCTGGCGCTTTCCCACGGCAACACGAACAGCACCGCGAGGTTGATCAGCACCAAGCCGGCCAGCAGCACCACCGAAAGCCCGCGCAGCAAGCGCACGTCACCGCGCACGCTATCATCGCGGGCCGCCAGCAGCATGCCGCCGATCAAGGCCAGGCCGATCAGCGAGGCGGTCAGCAAACCGCTCCAGCCCGCATTGAAGACCGCCGCGCCGTCACCGCCTTGCAAGCGCAGCAGGAACACAGCACCGCCGAGCAACTGCACCGCGAATGCCGTGAACAGAAAGGTGCGCGAGCCGATGCGCAGGCCGACGAACAGCGTCACCAGACCGGCGATTGCCCAACTGATCGCGGTGCCTTGGGTCAGCCAAAAGAACGGTGCAAGCAGGTACAAAAAGCCCAGGCCCAGGCTCGCCAGCACGGGCAGGCCTTTGCGCTCCCACGCTGCAGCCTGCTGCGCCGAGGCCTTGCGCAGCTGGTCGAAGCTGAACAGCAACGCCGCGCCGAGCAGCAGCGCCCCCAGCGGGGCGCCGTCGAGCAAGGTGTGCTCGCCGATGCGCAGCTCACTGAGGAATGCCAACGCCGAACCCACTTGCAGCAACAAGCCGAAGGCTCGCGCCAATGGCCGCTCCTGACGCAAGCCGAGCCAGAAGATCCCGGCGCCTTCGACCGCCCAGGCGGCGGCAGTCCAGCGCGCATCGAGACCCAACGGAATGGCCAGGCTGGCAAAGATCACCCCCAACGCCAGGCAGGTCTCCGCCAGCAGCAACGCGCGCCCACCACCCAACAGGCGAGCCAGGCCCATGTAGATGATCCCCAGGCCCAACGCGCTGAACGCAGCGGCAAACTCCAGGTGCTGCACCAGTGCGAACTGCAGGCCGAACCCCACCAGCGGCGGGCCAAACAGCATACTGCCGTCGACATAGTGCCCCTTGGCCAGCGACCAACGCAGCAGTGCGGCCCGGCTGTCATCGTCGGGCGCGTCACGCATTTCCAGCAATGTGCGCCGGGCGAACAACAGGCCGATGGCCAGGTACATCAGGAAAAACAGGATCAGGAACGGCTCGGTGCTCCACAGCAATTCGGGCGTGTAGGAGCGCATGCCCCAGGCGAAGCCGATGCCAAAGGTGCCGACAAAACCGATCAGGTTGAGCAGGCGCCAGGCCTTGAACCACGCGATGGCGAGGATGCCGGCGTTGAGCAGGGCGAAATAACTGAACAGCGCCACATGGTTGCCGGCACCGGTTGAGGTGAGGATCGGCGCCGCAAAGCCGCCCAGCGCCGCCGCACAGGCCAGCCCCAGTGCATCCTGGGTAATCGCCAGGATCGCCGAGAACACCGTGACCGCCACCAGCAGCCCCAGCGCCGCGCTCGGGTCGATCAAGGGGTGCAGGCGCATCGCGGCAAACACCGTCAGGTACAGCACCGCAATCCCGGTCCCCTGCAGCATCAGTCCGTAGTTGCTGTTGCGCAGCCGCAGCCACCAACCCAGGCCCAGCAGGCCCAATGCGGCGGCGGCAACGCCGGCGTAACGCAGTTCGATCGGCACCACCATGCCTTCGGTGGCGTAGCGCAGCAGGAACGCCAGGCCGAGAAACAACAGCACCACGCCGACACGCAGCACGGTATTGCCGCCAAACAGCCAATTGCGTGCGCCGCTGATCGCGCGTTCGATCAGGTTGGGCCCGCGAGGGATTGCAGGTTCCTGGGCGCGCGGCGTGGGCGCGGGGGTCCACACGTCATCCGGCAGCGGCTGGCTGGCTTCGACAGCCGCAGCGGCGGGGGCTATTTCTGCTTCTGCCGGCAACTCCCACACAAGCTCAGGAGCCTGGGTGACAGGCGTCGGCTCGGGGATAAGCGGTTCGACACTCACAGGGCTGGCCGGCGTGGGCACTTCCAATTGCCGCAGGCGCTCACCCAGCGCGATCAGCGCTTTCTGCGTGGTTTCCAACTGACGTGCCTGCTGATCCGCCTGGGCCGAGAGCTTCGCCAGGCGAATCGCCTGACCCACGCCCAACCCCAACAGCGCACCGAAACCGGCATCGGTGAACGACTCATCGAGCGTCCAGCCGAGCACCAGGCCAATCAGCATGAAAATCCATTGCATGGTCGATATCCCTAAGCAGCCCGAGGCGGGCGAACTGGCGCCTAGTATATCGACGCAGACCCCATGTGGAAGCACGCTTATGCGGGCGCCGGGCTTGCCCGCGATGCAGACACCTCGGCGTATCAGTCACACCGAGGTGATGCTATCGCAGGCAAGCCAGCGCCCACATGAACCCGTACACATGTTCAGGTCAGCGATGGTTAGTCGAGGGCTTTCCAGATCTCGGTCGCGTACTCCCTGATGGTCCGGTCCGAGCTGAACCAACCCATCCGCGCCGTATTCAGCACTGCCGAACGCCACCATGCCTTGGAGTCGTGCCAATGCGCTTCGACCCGCGCCTGGGCGTCCCAGTAGGAATCAAAGTCGGCACACACCAGGAAGCGGTCGTAGTCGACCAGCCCGTCGATCAGGCCGACATAACGGCCCGGGTCATCCGGCGAGAACACCCCACCGCGAATCGCCTGCAGTACATCGTTGAGCCGATGCGATGCGGCAATCTCCGGCCCGGCGTTGAACTCACCGGCGTGCTTGCGGGCTTCCACCTGCTGCGCGCTGAGGCCGAAGATAAACATGTGCTCGGCGCCCACGCGCTCGTGCATTTCCACGTTGGCGCCGTCCATGGTACCGATGGTCAGCGCGCCGTTGAGGCCAAACTTCATGTTACTGGTGCCCGAGGCTTCAAAGCCGGCGGTGGAAATCTGCTCCGACAAGTCCGCCGCCGGGATGATGCTTTCCGCCAGGCTGACGTTGTAGTTGGGCAGGAACACCACCTTGAGCAAACCGCGCACGGTCGGGTCATTGTTGACGGTGCGCGCAATGTCGTTGGTCAGCTTGATGATCAACTTGGCCTGGTGATAACTGGCCGCCGCCTTGCCCGCGAAGATCTTCACGCGCGGCACCCAGTCGGTGCCAGGTTCGGCACGGATCGCCTGGTACAGCGCCACGGTGTGCAACAGGTTCAGCAGTTGGCGCTTGTACTCGTGGATGCGCTTGACCTGCACGTCGAACATCGCCGCCGGGTTGATCGCGATTCCCAACCGCTCATGAATGATGTCGGCCAGCGCCCGCTTGCTGTGCAGCCGTTGCTCGGCAAACGCCTTGCGAAAGGTCTGCTTCTCGGCAAAGGGCTCAAGCTCCACCAGCCGCTCTTCGGGCTTGTCGAGAATGTCCGGGCCCAGCGCCTCCACCAGCATCGAGGTGAGCTTGGGGTTGGCCTGGTACAGCCAGCGGCGGAAGGTGATGCCGTTGGTTTTGTTGTTGATGCGCTCCGGGTAGAGCTTGTGCAATTCGGAAAACACCGTGCTGCGCATCAACTGGGTGTGCAGGCCGGACACGCCGTTGACACTGTGGGAGCCGAGAAACGCGAGGTTACCCATCCGCACGCGGCGGCCGTTGTCTTCTTCGATCAGCGACACCGCGCGCAGCACGTCGAAATCGTGGATGCCTTTGGCGCGCAGCGAGTCGATGTGCTGGGCGTTGATCAGGTAGATGATCTGCATATGCCGCGGCAACATGCGTTCCATCAGGCCGACCGGCCAGGTTTCCAGCGCTTCGGGCAGCAGCGTGTGGTTGGTGTACGACAAGGTTTCGACGGTGACATCCCAGGCGGCTTCCCATGGAATGTCGTGCAGGTCGACCAACTGGCGCATCAACTCGGCGACGGCGATGGACGGGTGGGTGTCGTTGAGCTGGATCGCCGCGTGCTCGCCCAGGCTCAGCACCGAGCCGTGCATGTTCTTGTGGCGGCGCAGCAGGTCCTGCAGCGAGGCCGAGACGAAGAAATATTCCTGGCGCAGGCGCAATTCCTGCCCCGCTTCGGTGCTGTCGGCCGGGTAAAGCACGCGCGAGATGCTCTCGGCGCGGGCCACTTCGGCCACCGCGCCCAGGTGGTCACCGGCGTTGAAGCGCTCCAGGTGCAGGTCTTCCACCGCCCGCGCACGCCACAACCGCAGGGTATTCACACTGGCGCCGCGCCAGCCGACCACTGGGGTGTCGTAGGCAACGGCGCGCACGGTTTCGTTGGGCGACCACACCTGGATCATCTTGCCGGAAGCGTCCGCCAGGGTTTCGACGCTGCCGCCAAAGCCGATCGGGTAAATCACTTCGGCGCGTTCGAATTCCCACGGGTTGCCGAAATCCAGCCAGCGTTCGGTTTGCTCCTGCTGCCAGCCATCGACAATCGCCTGGCGGAACAGGCCGTGTTCATAGCGGATGCCATAGCCGTGGCCGGCAATGCCCAGGGTCGACATGCTCTCCATGAAGCAGGCCGCGAGACGGCCCAGACCGCCGTTGCCCAGCGCCGCGTCGGGCTCCAGCAGGCGGATGCGCTCCAGGTCCACGCCCAGCTCGGACAGGGCTTCGCGCGCAATTTCCAGCACGCCAAGGTTGCTCAGGCTGTCGTAGAGCAAGCGGCCGATGAGGAATTCCAGCGAGAGGTAATACACCCGCTTCTGGCCCTTGCGGTAGATCCGCCGCGTGTGGTCCATCCAGTGGTCGACCATCTGGTCGCGGGCGGCCAGGGCAATGGCTTCGAACCAGTCATGGTCGAAGGCGTGATCCGGGTCCTTGCCCACCGCGTAGGTGAGTTTGGTCAAGACGGCATCGCGAAATGCGGCTACCTCTGCTTCTCGTGCAAGTGGTTCCTGAGACATCAAATGCGACCTCGGGCGAGATAGAAGGAGTTGCTAGAGCCTAGACGGTCTGACAGACGGTAGACGCTCTGGTTCGGCAGTTTTTTAACTCATTCACCTTTGCGGGAATTAGATGCAGGGGCCGTGCCTGCTTTCCCCTGGCGCACCGTTGGAGATGAAATCTGCAAAATACTGTTCAAAAAATCACCAATCCCGGTATGATCGCGCGCCCGGATATCGCCCCACCTTGGAACCCTGATGAAGCCTCAACTGATCGCCGCCGCGGAACTCGACCGTCTCGAGACCTGGCAGAAATATTCCGCCCACATGTGCGGTGGCTGCGTGTCCAGCTGCTGCACGCTGCCGGTCGAGGTGAAGATCAAGGACCTGATCCGCATTGGCATCGTCGATGAGTTCGAGCGCGGTGACCCGCCGAAGAACATCGCCAAGCGTTTGCAGAAGGAAGGCATCGTCGAGCGCTTCAATTCCAAGTCGGAAATATTCACCCTGCAGCGCATGAGCAACAACGATTGCCTGTACCTGGATCGTAAGACGCGTTTCTGCACTATTTATGACAAGCGCCCGGACACCTGCCGCAACCACCCCAAGATCGGCCCGCGCCCAGGGTATTGCGCGTACAAGCCGAAGGAAGTGGTGCGCGAAACCAAGTTCAAGACCCTCGACAAGTTCTGATCCCAAACCCACCCCTTTGGCAAGCGGGCCTGTTGTGATGAACGAGCCTGTTGTGGCGAGCGGGCTTGCCCCGCGTTGGGCTGCGCAGCAGCCCCTCCAGGAATCGGTGCGTTGTTTCAGGCAAACCGAGGTGTATGGGTTTGGGGCCGCTTCGCAGCCCGACGCGGGGCAAGCCCGCTCACCACAAAAGCCGCCGACACCCCCCAATAAGCAGGCATAAAAAAACGCCCCCGGCCTTTCGACCGGGGGCGTTTTTCATTCAGCCTGAGTTAACTCAGTTCTTGGCTTTCTTGGCAGCGCGGGTACGCTCGCCTTCGTCCAGGATCTTCTTACGCAGGCGGATCGACTTCGGCGTCACTTCGCACAGCTCGTCGTCCTGGATGAATTCCAGGGCCTGTTCCAGGGTGAAGCGAACAGGTGGAACCAGGGCGATGGTTTCGTCTTTACCCGAAGCACGCATGTTGTCGAGCTTCTTGCCTTTGGTTGGGTTGACGCCCATGTCGTTGTCACGGCTGTTCAGACCAACGATCTGGCCGTTGTAGATCTCTTGACCGTGTTCAACGAACAGCTTGCCACGCGCCTGCAGGGTTTCCAGGGAGTAGGTCAGTGCCTTGCCGGTTTCAACCGATACCAGAACACCGTTCTGACGGCCGGACATGTCGCCGGACTTCATGGTGTCGTAGCGATCGAAGATCGAGGTCAGGATGCCAGCACCGTTGGTCAGGGTCAGGAACTGGTTACGGAAACCGATCAGACCACGAGCAGGGATGTTGTATTCCAGACGTACACGGCCTTTGCCATCCGGCACCATGTTGGTCAGGTCGCCCTTACGCAGGCCCATCTCTTCCATGACCTTGCCCTGGGATTCTTCAGGGGTGTCGATGGTCACGTTTTCGAACGGTTCCTGCTTCACGCCGTCAACCTGACGGATGATCACTTCAGGACGACCAACGCCCATTTCGAAGCCTTCGCGACGCATGGTTTCGATCAGTACCGAGAGGTGCAGCTCACCACGGCCGGAAACCTTGAACTTGTCAGCCGAGTCGCCTTCTTCAACGCGCAGAGCAACGTTGTACAGCAGCTCTTTGTCCAGACGCTCCTTGATGTTACGGGAGGTCACGAACTTGCCTTCTTTACCGCAGAATGGCGAGTCGTTTACCTGGAAGGTCATGGAAACGGTTGGCTCGTCAACGGTCAGAGGCTTCATCGCCTCGACAGCGTCCGGGTGGCACAGGGTGTCGGAGATGAACAGCGAGTCCATACCGCTGATGCACACGATGTCGCCAGCAGCCGCTTCTTCAACGTCGATGCGATGCAGACCGTGGTGACCCATCAGCTTCAGGATACGACCGTTGCGCTTCTTGCCGTCGGCGCCGATAGCGACAACCGGGGTGTTCGGCTTGACGCGACCACGAGCGATACGGCCAACGCCGATAACACCCAGGAAGCTGTTGTAGTCCAGTGCGGAGATTTGCATCTGGAACGGACCGTCACGGTCAACAGCCGGCGCAGGTACGTTGTCGACGATCGACTGGTACAGCGGGGTCATGTCTTCAGCCATGTCGGTGTGGTCCAGACCGGCAATACCGTTCAGGGCCGAGGCGTAGACGACTTTGAAGTCCAGCTGTTCTTCGGTAGCACCCAGGTTGTCGAACAGGTCGAAGATCTGGTCCAGAACCCAGTCCGGACGCGCGCCTGGACGGTCAACCTTGTTGATGCACACGATCGGACGCAGGCCGGCTTCGAACGCCTTCTTGGTCACGAAACGGGTTTGCGGCATAGGGCCGTCTTGAGCGTCAACCAGCAGCAGAACGGAGTCAACCATCGACATTACGCGTTCTACTTCGCCGCCGAAGTCGGCGTGGCCCGGGGTATCCACGATGTTGATGTGGTAGCCGTTCCAGTTGATAGCGGTGTTTTTTGCCAGGATGGTAATACCGCGCTCTTTTTCCTGGTCGTTGGAGTCCATCACGCGCTCGTCGTTGAGCTCGTTGCGCTCCAGGGTGCCGGATTGACGCAGGAGTTTGTCTACCAGGGTGGTTTTACCATGGTCAACGTGAGCAATGATGGCGATGTTACGTAGATTTTCGATCACTTGTGTATCTCGATCAGAGGATTCGGTGTGCTGACAGGTCGTGGCAGCGATTAACAGTAGAGTCAGGCCTTGCCGTTACAGCTTGACGGCAGAGTCGGGGGGCCGGTGACGCAGGCCACAGGCAAACAGCCCCGGGCTCTTAGCTCGGTCGATAAACGCGCACATTGGCATACCCCTCACTGAGCAAATGGTGAGCATGCAGGCGACTCATCACGCCTTTGTCGCAATACAGCAGGTACTGACGGCTGTTATCCAGTTCCTTGAAACGCGCGTTCAATGCATAGAACGGCAGCGTTTGTACGTCGATGCCGGCGATCTCCAGCGGCTCATCTTCAGCGGCATCCGGGTGACGGATGTCGACGACGATCTGGCCGGCCAGGGCTTCGCTGACTTCTTCGATCTGCACATCCTGGCCCAGTTCATCGATGACACGATCGATCGGGACCAGCTTGGCGTTCTCGAGCGCACGCTCCAGAATCGCCATGTCGAATTCTTTTTCTTCATGCTCCACGCGGTGACGCTTGGCGTGGGTCTTGGGGTTCACCGAGATGACCCCGCAGTACTCGGGCATGTGCTTGGCAAAGTCGGCAGTGCCGATCTGCTCTGCCAGGTCGATGATGTCCTGCTTGTGGCTGGCGATCAGCGGGCGCAAGACCAGCTTCTCGGTGACACAATCGATGATCGACAGGTTCGGCAGCGTCTGGCTGGACACCTGGGAGATCGCTTCACCGGTCACCAGCGCGTCGATCTGCAATTGATCGGCGATTCGGGACGCAGCGCGCAACATCATACGCTTCAATACTACGCCCATATGACTGTTATCGACTTTGCCGAGAATTTCGCCCAGCACTTCCTCGAACGGTACGCTCACAAATAGCACGCGCTGGGAGCTGCCGTACTTCTTCCAGATAAAGTGCGCGACTTCCATCACGCCCAATTCGTGTGCACGCCCGCCCAGGTTAAAGAAGCAGAAGTGGCTCATCAGGCCGCGGCGCATGATCTGGTAGGCCGCCACCGTGGAATCGAAACCGCCGGACATCAGGACCAGGGTCTGTTCCAGGGCGCCCAGCGGGTAGCCGCCGATGCTGTCGTGCTGGCTGTGGATCACAAACAACCGTTGGTCGCGAATTTCCATGCGCACTTCAATTTGCGGCGCCTTGAGGGAAATTCCGGCGGCGCCGCACTCGCGACGCAGCTTGCTGCCGACGTATTTTTCGACATCCATGGAGCTGAACGGGTGCTTGCCGGCACGCTTGCAGCGCACCGAAAAAATCTTGCCTTCCAGCGCGCTGCCGTAGTGCTGCTTGCACTTTTCGGTGATGTCGTCGAAGTCGCCCAGCGGGTACTCGTCGACCTGCAGGAAATGCGCGATGCCTGGCATGCAGCTCAGGCGCTCAGTCATATCCTTCAAGGCTTTGGCGTCGGTTACGCGGGTTTCCAGCTCGAGGTTGTCCCACACGCCGTTCACCACCACAGCCGGGTCCAGATCGCGGAGCACGGCACGGATGTTCTTGGCCAACTGACGGATGAAACGCGTCCGTACCGGTCGGCTCTTGATGGTGATCTCGGGGAAGACTTTAACGATTAATTTCATGGAAACAGCGCGCGCAGGGCCTGCCGAAAAAGGGGGGCGCGGATTATAGCGGAAATCGCTCAAGGTTTAACCAGTTAATATGCATCAGCCGCTTCACGCACCAAAACGGGTCATTTATAGAAATTAACGCTACATTGCAGTGCGTTATTTATTCCGTTTCAGCGGATTGCACCTTTATAGGGGCCATTTTGAAGCAAAAAGGCCATGTTGGCGCACTGGCATGCAATTTGCTCTCTTGTGAGGCAGGTTGCCATGGCGGAGTATCCGCGCCGGCATCACCCACATTCTAAGGGCTAACTCCACTACCCCAGCCCGAAGCCACCCGGAGGACACCATGTCGAAGTCGGTTCAACTCATCAAAGATCATGACGTTAAATGGATTGATCTGCGCTTCACGGACACAAAAGGCACTCAGCACCACGTGACCATGCCGGCTCGCGACGCGCTGGATGATGCTTTCTTCGAAGAAGGCAAAATGTTCGACGGCTCCTCCATCGCCGGCTGGAAAGGCATCGAAGCTTCCGACATGATCCTGATGCCGGACGACAGCACTGCCGTACTGGACCCGTTCACCGAAGAAGCCACCCTGATCCTGGTGTGCGACGTGATCGAGCCTTCGACCATGCAGGGCTACGACCGCGACCCACGTGCGATCGCCAAGCGTGCCGAGGAATACCTGAAGTCCACCGGTATCGGTGACACCGTATTCGTAGGCCCAGAGCCAGAATTCTTCATCTTCGACCAAGTCAAGTTCAAGTCCGACATCTCCGGCTCGATGTTCAAGATCTACTCAGAGCAAGGTTCGTGGATGTCCGACCAGGACGTGGAAGGCGGCAACCATGGCCACCGTCCAGGCATCAAAGGCGGCTACTTCCCGGTTCCACCGTTCGACCACGACCACGAAATCCGTACCTCCATGTGCAACGCCATGGAAGACATGGGCCTGGTCATCGAAGTGCACCACCACGAAGTGGCCACTGCCGGCCAGAACGAAATCGGTGTGAAGTTCAACACCCTGGTTGCCAAGGCTGACGAAGTTCAGACCCTGAAGTACTGCGTACACAACACTGCCGTGGCCTACGGCCGTACCGCTACCTTCATGCCTAAGCCACTGTACGGCGATAACGGTTCGGGTATGCACGTTCACCTGTCCATCGCCAAAGAAGGCAAGAACACCTTCGCTGGCGAAGGTTATGCCGGCCTGTCCGACACCGCCCTGTACTTCATCGGCGGCATCATCAAGCACGGTAAGGCCCTGAACGGCTTCACCAACCCGTCGACCAACTCCTACAAGCGTCTGGTCCCAGGTTTCGAAGCACCAGTGATGCTGGCCTACTCGGCTCGCAACCGTTCTGCCTCGATCCGTATTCCTTACGTGTCCAGCCCTCGCGCTCGCCGTATCGAAGCACGCTTCCCGGATCCAGCAGCCAACCCGTACCTGGCCTTCGCTGCCCTGGTAATGGCCGGCCTGGACGGTATCCAGAACAAGATCCACCCTGGCGACGCCGCCGACAAAAACTTGTACGACCTGCCGCCTGAAGAGGCCAAAGAGATCCCACAAGTGTGCGGCAGCCTGAAAGAAGCCCTGGAAGAGCTGGACAAGGGCCGTGCGTTCCTGACCAAAGGCGGCGTATTCAGCGACGACTTCATCGATGCCTACATCGAGCTGAAAAGCGCAGAAGAAATCAAAGTACGCACCTTCGTACACCCACTGGAATACGAGCTGTACTACAGCTGCTGATCCGGTAGCGCTGCGTAACGCGGCGTGATGAAAAAGACCTCCTTCGGGAGGTCTTTTTTTTGCCTGCACATCATGAAAAATGCAGGCTCGGGCTCGCGCGTGATTGCGCCGCATCCAGTACCTGTTGTATTGACTGACACTGCCATCGCGGGCAAGCCCGCTCCCACAGGAGATCGCCTTTGAAGCTTCGACTTGCCTCTGTCCTATTATTTATCAGCGCCAATGCACTCGCCGCCCCACCGACCCTGGAGCCTTTGCTCAACAGCATCGCCGAACGCCTGGAGATTGCCGATCAGGTCGCGCTGAGCAAGTGGGACAGCAAAAAGCCCGTGGAAGACAAGCAGCGCGAGCAAGAAGTGATCGCCAGCGTCATCGCCCAGGCGCCAACCTACAAGCTGGCGCCCGCCGCGGCCGAGCAGTTTTTCTCGGCGCAGATCGAAGCGAACAAACTGGTGCAGTACACCCATCTGTCCGACTGGCAGTTCCAGGGCAAGGCGCCGGACGATCCGCGACCGGACCTGGTCAAGCAGATCCGCCCGAAACTGGATGAACTGCAAAAACGCCTGCTGCAGCAACTCGCCGACTTCACCCCGCAGCGCACCGACGCGCAGTGCCCGCAATGGCTCGCCTCAGCCGTGCACGAGCCACTCAATGATCCGCTGCGCCAACTGGCAATGATCCGCGCCACCGCCGAGCTGTGCATCAACAAGGGTTAAAAAGCTGCAACCCCATCAAAAACTGTGGGAGCTGGCTTGCCTGCGATAGCGGCGGTGCATTCACCATCGATAGCGCAGCCAAGCCAGCGCCTCCATGCGCGCAACCTTTCAAGTCATCCCCTCACTTCCTGAACAACCTTCACAAAACCGCACTATATTGGTGCGATAGGCTGCACCCTTCCCACCTGTCCAGCCCATTTTGGTTCGATTCTTCCCGATCAAGCTGGCAGAACGCCACAGTTTCGCGCCTAAAACCCCTATTTCAGGGCTTTAACGCTTCTTTTCGGAGCCTTGGTTTGGTTTTTGCATTTTCCTTGTATCAGCGTGTGCCTCAAGCCCGCGCCATGCTCCAAAAGAGGTCCTGATGACCATCAGCGATGCACTGCACCGTTTGCTACTCGACAACCTGACCACCGCGACCATTCTGCTCAATGACGACCTGCGCCTTGAGTACATGAACCCGGCGGCGGAGATGCTCCTGGCCATCAGCGGCCAGCGCAGCCATGGGCAGTTCATCAGCGAGCTGTTCACCGAATCGGCCGAAGCCTTGAGTTCGTTGCGCCAGGCGGTGGAGCAGGCACACCCGTTTACCAAGCGCGAGGCAATGCTCACGGCCCTGACCGGCCAGACGCTGACCGTCGACTACGCCGTGACCCCGATCCTGAGCAACGGCGCCACCCTGCTGCTGCTCGAAGTCCACCCCCGCGATCGCCTGCTGCGCATTACCAAGGAGGAAGCGCAGTTGTCCAAGCAGGAAACCAGCAAGATGCTGGTGCGCGGCCTGGCCCACGAGATCAAGAACCCCCTCGGCGGGATTCGCGGCGCGGCGCAGCTGTTGGCCCGTGAGCTGCCGGACGAGAACCTCAAGGACTACACCAACGTCATCATCGAGGAAGCCGACCGCCTGCGGAACCTGGTGGACCGCATGCTCGGCTCCAACAAGCTGCCGTCGCTGGCGATGACCAACGTGCACGAGGTGCTGGAGCGTGTCTGCCAACTGGTCGAAGCCGAAAGCCAGGGTTGCATCACCTTGGTGCGCGACTACGACCCGAGCATTCCCGACGTCTTGATCGACCGCGAGCAGATGATCCAGGCGGTGCTCAATATCGTGCGCAACGCCATGCAGGCGATCAGCAGCCAGAACGAACTGCGCCTGGGCCGCATCAGCCTGCGCACCCGTGCCCTGCGCCAATTCACCATTGGCCACGTGCGCCATCGCCTGGTGACCAAGGTCGAGATCATCGACAACGGCCCGGGCATTCCTGCGGAACTGCAGGAAACCATTTTCTTTCCCATGGTCAGCGGCCGTCCGGACGGTACCGGGCTGGGCCTGGCCATCACCCAGAACATCATCAGCCAGCACCAGGGTCTGATCGAATGTGAAAGCCATCCTGGCCACACCACGTTCTCGATCTTTCTGCCTCTGGAACAAGGAGCCCCATCGACATGAGCCGTAGTGAAACTGTCTGGATCGTCGATGACGACCGTTCTATCCGCTGGGTCCTCGAGAAAGCCTTGCAACAGGAAGGCATGACCACCCAGAGCTTCGACAGCGCCGACGGGGTGATGAGTCGCCTGGCTCGCCAGCAGCCGGATGTGATCATCTCCGACATCCGCATGCCCGGCGCCAGTGGCCTGGACCTGCTGGCACGGATCCGCGAGCAGCACCCGCGCCTGCCAGTGATCATCATGACTGCGCACTCGGACCTGGACAGCGCTGTCGCGTCCTATCAGGGCGGTGCTTTTGAATACCTGCCCAAGCCGTTCGATGTGGACGAGGCGGTGGCGCTGGTCAAGCGCGCCAACCAGCACGCCCAGGAACAGCAGAACCAGGAAGCGCCACCCGCCCTGACCCGCACCCCGGAAATCATCGGCGAAGCGCCGGCGATGCAAGAAGTGTTTCGCGCCATCGGGCGTTTGAGCCACTCCAACATCACCGTGCTGATCAACGGCGAGTCGGGTACTGGTAAAGAATTGGTGGCCCATGCCCTGCACCGTCACAGCCCACGGGCCGCGTCGCCGTTCATTGCCTTGAACATGGCGGCGATCCCCAAGGACCTGATGGAGTCCGAGCTGTTCGGCCATGAAAAAGGTGCCTTCACCGGCGCAGCCAACCTGCGTCGCGGACGCTTTGAACAGGCCGACGGCGGCACGTTATTCCTCGACGAAATCGGCGACATGCCGGCCGACACCCAGACCCGCCTGCTGCGTGTATTGGCAGACGGTGAGTTCTACCGCGTCGGTGGGCACACGCCGGTCAAGGTCGACGTGCGCATCATCGCCGCGACGCACCAGAACCTGGAAACCCTGGTGCACGCGGGCAAATTCCGTGAGGACTTGTTCCACCGCCTCAACGTGATCCGCATCCATATTCCGCGGATGTCGGACCGTCGTGAAGACATCCCGACCCTCGCCCGCCACTTCCTCAGCCGCGCCGCCCAGGAGCTGGCCGTCGAGCCGAAGCTGCTCAAGAGCGAGACCGAGGAATACCTGAAGAACCTGCCGTGGCCAGGCAACGTGCGCCAGCTGGAGAACACCTGCCGCTGGATCACGGTGATGGCTTCCGGGCGCGAAGTGCACATCAGCGACCTGCCGCCGGAGCTGTTGAGCCTGCCACAGGACTCGGCGCCGGTGACCAACTGGGAACAGGCGCTGCGCCAATGGGCCGACCAGGCCCTGGCTCGCGGCCAGTCGAACCTGCTGGACAGTGCCGTGCCGGCCTTCGAGCGGATCATGATCGAAACCGCCCTGAAACACACCGCCGGCCGCCGCCGCGATGCCGCCGTGCTGCTGGGCTGGGGCCGCAACACCCTGACGCGCAAGATCAAGGAGTTGGGGATGAAGGTCGATGGCGGGGATGATGACGAAGGTGATGAGGCCTGATCACTCATCCCTGATCCACTGAAGATCTAATGTGGGAGCCGGGCTTGCCCGCGATGGCGCTGTGTCAGTCACTGGTTGTATCGACTGACACAGCGCCATCGCAGGCAAGCCAGCTCCCACATTTGTTTTGTACCAGACTAACGACCGTGCACCGCTTCAATGCACCATGAACCGGCATCGGGCACGTATCCCAAGCGCAAAACAGCCGTCTGATTAAGAAAAAACCAAATCGCAAAAACACCAAAGCCCCGTATTCCGGGGCTTTGCGCTTTCTGGCAATTTTTTTTGGCACACATTGCAAACTCTGGCACGCGCCCTGCAATAACCCTTGTACTACCCAGTTTCGGGGACCTTGGTACAGGCAGGCCGAGAATCCCCTCTTTACACCCGGGGTGCTTGATGCGAATCGCGTCGCGCTCCACACCGCTTTGGGGAACCTCGGTACAGGCAGGCCGGGGATTCCCTCTTTAACACCGAAGCCGATATGGCTTCACCCCGTTTTGGGAGCCCTGGTACAGGCAGGCCGGGAACTCCCTTCTTTACACCCGGGGCTTATGTGGCACAGCGCCCATAGCCCCAGCCCGTTTTGGGGACCTTGGTACAGGCAGGCCGGGGATTCCCTCTTTTATTGCTCTTGGAGATGGATCTCCAGCCGCCAGCGGCCATCGGCCTTCTCCCCTTTCCACTCCCCGCGCAATGGCCGAGCCGCCACCAGGTTCAGCAGCAAGCCGCCATCGGTCTTGCGCACGCGCCAGTTCACATCCTTATCGTTGACCTTGAGTTGCCCACCGGCCGCCTTGCCTTGCGCATCAAACAGCAGCGCCACGGTGCCATCAACCAACTCGCCGTGCAGCTTGGGTTCGCTGTTGAACCACACCACCACGCCGTCTGCCACTGTCTCGACCTGCTGCAATTCGACCGGGTCAGGGGTGGTCAGGCGGCCGATCATCAGGCCGATCATCAGGCCAACAATCGCCAACGAGCCCATGACCTTCGGGAATAGCTTCGGCCTGGGGTCTTCTTCAGGGGTAGAATGCAGCGCATCTTTGCCTTCGGAGCCGTGCATGTTTCACGTCATCCTTTTTCAACCAGAAATTCCGCCGAATACCGGCAACGTTATCAGGCTGTGCGCCAACAGTGGCTGCCACCTGCATTTGATCGAGCCGCTGGGCTTCGACATGGACGACAAGCGCCTGCGCCGCGCCGGCCTGGACTACCACGAGTATGCCACCCTGCAGCGCCACGCCGACCTGGCCAGCTGCCTGGAAAGCCTGGGCCATCCACGCCTGTTCGCGTTCACCACCAAGGGTTCGCGGCCGTTCCATGACGCCAGCTTTGCCGAAGGCGACGCCTTCCTGTTCGGCCCGGAAAGCCGGGGCCTGCCGGCCGAGGTGCTCGACGCCCTGCCCGACGGCCATCGCCTGCGTTTGCCGATGCGCGAGGGCTGCCGCAGCCTGAACCTGTCCAACACCGTGGCCGTCGCGGTTTACGAAGGCTGGCGGCAATTGGGGTTCAAGTAACACTGCATAACGAATGTGGGAGCGGGCTTGCTCGCGAAAGCGGAGTGCCAGTCAACAAAGATATCGACTGAAGTACCGCATTCGCGAGCAAGCCCGCTCCCACATTGGATCGCGTCGTTGCTCAGAACAGCTTACTGAACCGTTGGCGAGCCTTCCTGTTGCATGCGCTGCAGCTCTTGGGCGTACAGGGCATCGAAGTTCACCGGCGCCAGCATCAGTGCCGGGAACGAGCCGCGGGTGACCAGGCTGTCCAGGGTCTCACGGGCATACGGGAACAGGATGTTCGGGCAGAAAGCGCCCAGGGTGTGGCTCATGGACGCTTCGTCCAGGCCCTGGATCAGGAAGATGCCGGCCTGTTGCACTTCAGCGATGAAGGCCACTTCTTCGCCGTTCTTGACGGTCACCGACAGGGTCAGCACGACTTCGTGAAAGTCGCCTTCCAGTGCCTTTTGGCGAGTGTTCAGGTCCAGCGCAACGCTTGGGGTCCATTCCTGGCGGAAGATCGCCGGGCTTTTCGGCGCTTCGAACGACAGGTCGCGCACATAGATACGCTGCAACGAGAATTGTGGGCCTTGAGCTTCTGCTGCTTCGGTGTTCTGTTGGTCAGTCATCTCAGATCCTTGATCTTGGGGTCTTTTAGGGGTTGGGAGTCAGACGAGCAGCAGCGCATCGAGTTTACCCGCGCGCTCCAGGGCGAACAGGTCATCGCATCCACCCACATGTTTGGCGCCGATCCAGATCTGCGGCACGGATGTGCGCCCCGCCTTCTGGGCCATTTCGGCGCGCACCTGGGGTTTGCCGTCGACCTTGATCTCTTCGAAGGCAACACCCTTTTTCTCCAGCAAGGCCTTGGCCCGCATGCAGTAAGGGCACCAATCGCTGGAATACACGACAACCTGGCTCATATCACTTCACCAGCGGCAGGTTATCGGCCTTCCAGCTGCCGATACCGCCGGACAGTTTGGCGGCGGTAAAACCGCTCTTGAGCATCTCGCGGGCGTGGGTGCCGGCGTGCTGGCCTTGGGCGTCGACCAGGATGATGGTCTTGGCCTTGTATTTTTCCAGCTCGGCCAGGCGCGCGATCAACTTGTCCTGCGGAATGTTCAGGGCGCCAACGATATGACCGGCGGCAAATTCCTTGGCCGCACGGATATCCACGACAACGGCCTCATCCTTGTTGACCAGCGCGGTCAGCTCCGACGTGCTCAGGCTGCGGCCACCGCGGCTCAATTCATGAGCGATCAGCAGCGCCAGCAGGATGACGAAGGCACCCGCGAGCAGGTAGTGGGCAGTGGCAAATGCAATCAGGTGATCAACCATCAAGGAGGTTCCAGGGCGTTAAAATGGCGGTAAGTATACACAGCCGCCAAGGGGGGCCAACCCCCGTAAAGCGGTGACGTGGTCGGAACTTCGCTTTAAACTGCCACTCCCTTTTCAATTGTCTTCCTTTATTAACGCCGCGAGAGGATCTATGACTACTACGCCTAAACCTTTGGTCCTGATAATTCTCGATGGCTTTGGACACAGTGAAAGCCACCACGACAACGCCGTATACGCGGCCAGGAAGCCCGTGCTCGACCGCCTGGTCGCCACCGTTCCCAACGGCCTGATCTCCGGTTCCGGCATGGACGTGGGCCTGCCGGATGGCCAGATGGGCAACTCGGAAGTCGGCCACATGAATCTCGGCGCCGGACGAGTGGTCTACCAGGACTTCACCCGCGTGACCAAATCGATCCGCGATGGCGACTTCTTCGAGAACCCGACCATCTGCGCAGCAGTCGATAAAGCCGTCGCGGCCGGCAAGGCCGTGCACTTCATGGGCCTGCTCTCGGACGGCGGCGTGCACAGCCACCAGGACCACCTGATCGCGATGGCCGAGCTGGCTTTCAAGCGCGGCGCCGACAAAATCTACCTGCACGCCTTCCTGGACGGCCGCGACACTCCGCCGAAAAGCGCGCAATCCTCCATCGAGCTGCTCGACGCCACCTTCGCCGCCCTGGGCAAGGGCCGCATCGCCAGCCTGGTCGGCCGTTACTTCGCCATGGACCGCGACAACCGCTGGGACCGCGTGGCACAGGCCTACAACCTGATCGTCGACGGCCAGGCCGAATTCAACGCCGCCACCGCCCAGGAAGGCCTGGAAGCCGCCTACGCGCGTGGCGAGAGCGATGAATTCGTCAAGGCCACCACCATCGGCGAGCCGGTGAAAGTCGAAGACGGCGACGCCGTGGTGTTCATGAACTTTCGCGCCGACCGTGCCCGCGAGCTGAGCCACGTCTTCGTCGACGCCGGTTTCAAGGACTTCGAACGCGCGCGCCAGCCGAAAGTCGAGTTCGTGATGCTCACCCAATACGCCGCCAACATCCCGGCCCCGTCGGCTTTCGCCCCGGGCAGCCTGGAAAACGTGCTGGGCGACTACCTGGCGAAAAACGGCAAGACCCAGCTGCGGATCGCCGAAACCGAGAAGTATGCCCACGTGACCTTCTTCTTCTCCGGTGGGCGCGAAGAGCCGTTCCCGGGCGAAGAGCGCATCCTGATCCCGTCGCCAAAGGTCGCCACCTACGACTTGCAGCCGGAAATGAGCGCGCCGGAAGTCACCGACAAGATCGTCGACGCCATCGACAACCAGCGTTATGACGTGATCGTGGTCAACTACGCCAACGGTGACATGGTCGGCCACAGCGGCAACCTCGAAGCCGCCACCAAGGCGGTGGAATGCCTGGACCTGTGCGTCGGCCGCATCGTTGACGCGCTGGAAAAAGTCGGCGGCGAAGCACTGATCACTGCCGACCACGGCAACTGCGAGCAGATGTCCGATGAATCCACAGGGCAAGCCCACACTGCCCACACCACCGAGCCAGTGCCGTTCATCTACGTCGGCAAGCGCGACCTGAAAGTGCGCGAAGGCGGCGTGCTGGCGGACGTGGCGCCGACCATGCTGAAGCTGATGGGGCTGGAGAAACCGAAAGAGATGACCGGCACTTCGATCCTGGTTTAAGTTTCGGATACACCCCAAAACAGTGTGGGAGCGGGCTTGCCCGCGATAGCGGTAGATCAGCAGATATTCATATGGCTGATCCAACGCCATCGCGGGCAAGCCCGCTCCCACATTGGTTTTGCAGAGTTTTCAAAGATGTCGTTTTGCCATACCGGCGCCACTCGGCACCTATCTTGCCTTCCAGCCCGAATTGGGCGTTTTTTTTGCGGCGCTTGGCGGGCATACTAGGCCGTCCCTTTCCCTGGTGTCGCCCGCCTCTATGCTTCGCGCCTTGATTACCCTTGCTCTTGTCTGCCTGCTCCAACCGGCATTTGCCGATGAGCGCGCACAAACCCAACAACAGTTGGACGCTACGCGTCAGGACATTACCGAGCTGAAAAAGCTGCTCGGCAAGCTCCAGGAAGAAAAATCCGGGGTACAGAAAGACCTGCGCGGCACGGAAACCGAGATGGGCAAGCTGGAGAAGCAGGTCCAGGAGCTGCAAAAAGAACTAAAGAAGAGCGAGTCGGAACTGGAGCGACTCGACGCTGAGAAAAAAAAACTCCAGAGCGCACGCGTTGAACAGCAACGCCTGATCGCGATCCAGGCCCGCGCCGCCTATCAGAGCGGCCGCCAGGAATACCTCAAGCTGCTGCTCAACCAGCAGAACCCGGAAAAATTCGCGCGCACCCTGACCTACTACGACTACCTGAGCAAGGCCCGCCTGGAGCAGTTGAAAAGCTTCAACGAGACCCTGCGCCAATTGGTCAATGTCGAACAGGAGATCGCCAACCAGCAGTCGCAGTTGCAGGACCAGAAAAACGCCCTCGACACCCAGCGCGACGAACTCGACAAGGTCCGCAAGGAACGCCAGCTGGCCCTGGCCAAGCTCAATGACGACGTGAAGGCCCGTGACGCCAAGCTGCAGGCCCGCGAGCAAGACCAGGCCGACCTGGCCAAAGTCCTCAAGACCATCGAAGAAACCCTGGCGCGCCAGGCACGCGAGGCCGAAGAAGCGCGGCAAAAGGCGTTGATCGCCCAGCAGGAAGCCGAAAAAAAGCGTCAGCGTGAGGCCGAACTGGCTGCCACCTCGGACGCTCCCGCGCCGCGTAAACCGGCACATGCGGCGCCCGGGCCGCTGGTTTCCAGCGCCGGTGAGTCGTTCGGTGGCCCTTTTGCTTCAGCTCGCGGCAAACTTCCATGGCCAGTTGATGGTCGATTACTGGCACGCTTCGGTGAAACCCGTGGCGATGACACCCGCGCCAAGTGGGATGGGGTGATGATCAGCGCCTCCGCCGGCAGCCAGGTGCATGCCGTTCACGGTGGGCGCGTGGTGTTCGCCGATTGGCTGCGGGGCGCCGGTTTGTTGGTGATTCTTGACCACGGTAATGGCTATTTGAGCCTTTACGGCCACAATCAGACTTTACTCAAGTCGGCAGGTGATGTTGTAAAAGCCGGTGAATCCATCTCCACTGTGGGTAACAGTGGTGGCCAGGACACCCCGGCGCTGTACTTCGCTATTCGTCAGCAGGGCCGCCCGAGCGACCCTGCACAATGGTGCAGAACCCAAGGATAAGGGTTGCATCTACATTAGGAGTTCGTTCGACATGCTGCATTTGTCCCGCCTCACTTCGCTGGCCCTGACGATCGCCCTGGTGATCGGCGCGCCCCTGGCTTTCGCCGACCAGGCTGCCCCGGCTGCACCCGCCGCCTCGGCCGCGACCACCAAGGCACCGTTGCCACTGGACGAATTGCGCACCTTTGCCGAGGTCATGGACCGGATCAAGGCCGCTTATGTCGAACCCGTAGACGACAAGACCCTGCTGGAAAATGCCATCAAGGGCATGCTCAGCAACCTCGATCCGCACTCCGCTTACCTGGGCCCGGAAGATTTCGCCGAGCTGCAGGAAAGCACCAGCGGTGAATTCGGCGGCCTGGGCATTGAAGTCGGCTCCGAAGACGGCAATATCAAGGTCGTCTCGCCGATCGATGACACCCCGGCCTCCAAGGCCGGCATCCAGGCCGGCGACTTTATCGTCAAGATCAACGGCCAGCCGACCCGCGGCCAGACCATGACCGAAGCCGTCGACAAGATGCGCGGCAAGATCGGCCAGAAAATCACCCTGACCCTGGTGCGCGACGGCGGCAACCCGTTCGACGTGACCCTTACCCGCGCCACCATCGTGGTCAAGAGCGTGAAGAGCCAGCTGCTGGAGTCGGGCTACGGCTACATCCGTATCACCCAGTTCCAGGTCAAGACCGGCGACGAAGTGGCCAAGGCCCTGGCCAAGCTGCGCAAGGACAACGGCAAGAAACTCAGCGGTATCGTGCTCGACCTGCGCAACAACCCCGGCGGCGTGCTGCAGTCGGCGGTGGAAGTGGTCGACCATTTCATCACCAAAGGCCTGATCGTCTACACCAAGGGCCGTATCGCCAACTCCGAGTTGCGCTTCTCGGCGACCGGCAACGACCTCAGCGAAAACGTGCCACTGGCCGTGCTGATCAACGGCGGCAGCGCCTCGGCATCGGAAATCGTCGCCGGCGCCCTGCAGGACCAGAAGCGCGGCGTGCTGATGGGCACCACCAGCTTCGGCAAAGGCTCGGTGCAAACCGTGCTGCCGCTGAACAATGACCGCGCGCTGAAAATCACCACCGCGCTGTACTACACGCCGAATGGTCGTTCGATCCAGGCCCAGGGCATCGTGCCCGACATCGAAGTGCGCAAGGCCAAGATCACCAACGAGATCGACAGCGAGTACTACAAAGAGGCTGACCTGCAAGGTCACCTGGGCAATGGCAACGGCGGCGCCGACCAGCCAACCGGCAGCGGCACCAAAGCCAAGCCGATGCCGCAGGACGACGATTACCAGTTGGCCCAGGCGCTGAGCCTGCTCAAGGGCCTGAGCATCACACGCAGCCGTTGATATGCGCTTTGCCCTGATCCTCGCTGTGCTGTGCAGCCTGGCGGGAGTCGCTCACGCGGCCCCCGCCAGCGAGCCCCACAAAGCCTACCTGACCCTCATCATCGACGACCTCGGGCAAAACCTGGCCCGGGATCGTCGCGTGCTGGCCCTGCCTGGGCCGGTCACCACCGCGATCATGCCCGACACGCCCCACGCTGCCGAATTCGCCCGTGAAGCGCACAAGGCTGGCAAGATCGTGATCCTGCACATGCCCATGGACCCGGCCACCGGCCCGTTCGCCTGGCACCCCGAGCTGCCCATCGAAGAACTCGGCAAGCGCCTGGACGCCGCCTTCAAGGCCGTGCCCTACACCGCCGGTATCAACAACCACATGGGCAGCCGCATGACCGCCCAGCCGGCCGCCATGGCCTGGTTGATGGCCGAGCTGCAGCGGCGCAACAAATTCTTCGTCGACAGCCGCACCAGCGCACAAACCGTCGCCGCCGCCGAAGCACAGAAGATCGGCCTGGCGCATGTCTCGCGAGACGTGTTCCTCGACGATGAACGCACCGAAGCAGCAATCACCACGCAACTGCAAACCGCGATCAAGCTGGCGCACAAACAGGGTTCGGCGGTGATGATCGGCCACCCTTATCCACAGACCCTGGCGGTGCTGGAGCGCGAGCTACCCAAGCTCAAGGCCCAGGGGGTCGACTGGATTGATATCAAGCTGATGATCAGCGTGCGCGGCAACCAGGCGATGGCCGGGCACGGCAAGAATGGTATTTACCGCTGACGAACCACTGTGGGGGCTGGCTTGCCAGTGATAGCGGGGCATCATTCAGCTGCTTCAGTGACTGACCCAGCGCTTTCGCGGGCAAGCCCGCTCCCACATTTTTTGGGCGTGTTTAGGCCGCTGATTGGGTAGCGCAATCTGTGGGAGCTGGCTTGCCTGAGGTCGCGGTGCATCAGTCAGCAGCTTCAGTGACTGACCTGGCGCTTTCGCGGGCAAGCCCGCTCCCACATTTTTTGGGCGTGTTTAGCCTGCTGATTGTGTAGCGCAATTTGTGGGAGCCTGGCTTGCCAGCGATGGCGGGGCATCAGTCAGCAGCTTCAGTGACTGACCCGGCGCTTTCGCGGGCAAGCCCGCTCCCACATTTTTTGGGCGTGTTTAGGCTGCTGATTGTGTAGCGCAGTCGGTAGGAGCCTGGTTTGCCAGCGATGGCGGGGCATCAGTCAGTAGCTTCAGTGACTGACCTGGCGCTTTCGCGGGCAAGCCCGCTCCCACATTTTTTGGGCGTGTTTAGGCCGCTGATTGTGCAGTGCAGTCGGTGGGAGACTGGCTTGCCTGCTCCCATAGAAGTGCTCGCCAGTTAAAGATAGTTCGCCATGATCTGGTCGACGACGCCGTCTTTACGCAACTGGTCCAGCGCGGCCTGCAGCTTGGCCACCAGTTCGTCAGGGACCTCCTTGTTCAACGCGAGGTAAAGCTGCGCACTGTTGAACCGCAGCACGGTCTTGAGCCCGGTCACACCGACCTGACGCGCCAGGTAACGCCCGGCAGGATCACCGGTGGCCCAGAGGTCGATCTGGCCATCCATGAGCTTTTGCGCGTTGTCCTGGTCGCGCAGTACCACCAGCGGGTTGAGCCCCTGTTTCTCAAGGGTCTCGGCGATCGCATCACCCTTGTAGGCGCCGATCTTGTAGCGGCGCGCGTGCTCCAGGTCGGACAGTTGGATCTTGCTGTCAGCCTTGGCCAGCATCACCCAATCATCCGGGCCGATCGGGCCGACCCACTTGAACAGCGCCTCGCGGTCCGGCAGTCGCGCCATCACGAATACGCCGTAGCCAGGCTTTTCCAGGGCGAGTTTGTAGATTCGCTCCCAAGGGAAACGCAGCGTGAGGTTGTAGGATATGCCGGCGCGCTTGAAGGTCTCGCGGACGATGTCCACGGCGATGCCTTCGATGTTTTCTTCCTTGGCGAAGTTCTTGCCGTTCTTGGCCATGTTGTAGGGCGGGAAATTTTCCGTCAGCAACACCAGGGCGGCGTCAGACGGTTCTTCGGCGTGGGCCGAGCCTGCCAACAAAAGGGAAGTACTGGCGAGGGCGAGCAGCAGGGTCTTGAACATGAAGGCTACCGGAATCCATGGCAAGCGCAGAGAGTGCCGCGCGCCCGCCATGGTGTCCAGCAACGTTTAGCGAACGACGATACCGCGCGCTGCCATGTAGGCCTTGGCCTCGGGAACGGTGTATTCGCCAAAGTGGAAAATACTCGCCGCCAGCACCGCGCTGGCGTGGCCTTCGATCACGCCGTCAGCCAGGTGCTGCAGGTTGCCGACGCCGCCGGAAGCGATCACCGGGATACCCAGCGCGTCGCTGATGGCGCGCGTCACGCCCAGGTCGAAGCCATTTTTCATGCCGTCCTGGTCCATGCTGGTCAGCAGGATTTCACCGGCGCCCAGGCCTTCCATTTTCATCGCCCACTCCACCGCGTCCAGGCCGGTCGGCTTTCGACCGCCGTGAGTGAAGATCTCCCAGCGCGGGGTTTCGCCCGGGGCGGAGACTTTCTTCGCATCAATGGCGACCACGATGCACTGCGAGCCGAAGTGCTGCGCGGCTTCGCCGACGAACTCCGGGTTGAACACCGCAGCAGTGTTGATCGAGACCTTGTCCGCGCCCGCATTGAGCAGGTTGCGGATGTCTTGCACGGTGCGCACGCCGCCGCCCACGGTCAGCGGGATGAACACCTGGCTGGCCATGCGCTCGACGGTATGCAGCGTGGTGTCGCGGCCGTCGACGCTGGCGGTGATGTCGAGGAAGGTAATCTCGTCGGCACCTTGCTCGTCATAGCGACGCGCGATTTCCACCGGGTCGCCGGCATCACGGATGTTCTCGAACTTGACGCCCTTGACCACGCGACCGTTGTCGACGTCCAGGCAAGGGATGATGCGTCTGGCTAAAGCCATTGACTTAATCTCCGATTAAGAAGCTTCAAGCTACAAGCGGCAAGCTGGAGCAGGTGTGCTTTGACTTGCAGCTTTCAGCTTACGACTTGGAGCTGTTCGCGTAGGCATCGCAGTAAGCCTGGGCTTCGGCGACGTCCAGGGTACCTTCGTAGATCGCGCGGCCGGTGATGGCGCCGATGATCCCGGGAGCCTTGGCGTCCAGCAGCGACTTGATGTCGCCCAGGTTGTGGATGCCGCCGGAAGCGATCACCGGGATTTTCGTCGCCGCAGCCAGTGCCGCAGTGAACGGCACGTTGCAGCCCTGCATCATGCCGTCTTTGGCGATGTCGGTATAAACGATGGCGGACACGCCGTCGGCTTCGAACTGCTTGGCCAGGTCGATCACCTGCACGGTGCTGATTTCAGCCCAGCCGTCGGTGGCGACGAAACCGTCCTTGGCGTCCAGGCCCACGATCACCTTGCCCGGGAACGCGCGGCAAGCTTCGGCGACGAACGCCGGATCCTTCACGGCCTTGGTGCCGATGATCACGTAGCTCACGCCCGCCTTGACGTAGTGCTCGATGGTTTCCAGGGAGCGGATACCGCCGCCGATCTGGATCGGCAGGTTCGGGTAGCGCTTGGCGATCGCGGTCACGACTTCGCCATTGACGGGCTGGCCTTCGAAGGCGCCGTTCAAGTCCACCAGATGCAGACGACGGCAGCCACCTTCCACCCATTTGGCAGCCATGCTCACCGGGTCATCGGAGAACACGGTGGAGTCTTCCATGCGGCCCTGGCGCAGGCGTACACAAGCGCCGTCCTTGAGATCGATAGCGGGGATAATCAGCATGCTTTTTCCTTCGTCAAAAGAGTTGCGAGTTGCGAGCTATAAGCTGCAAGCAAGCACGCGTATCAATTCTTGCAGCTTGGCGCCTGACGCTCTCAGCTGCTCTTTTCAAGCGACCACAGGTCGCTTTCGATGCTTTCGAACCTTTCTTTAAGGAGCGTCTGCGTGTCGAAAATCGCCCTGTTGTAATAGTGCGGAGCCACTTCGGTGGTGAACAACTCAAGGATCTCGGCGACCTCGAACGAGCCCAGCTTGAGCTCGAAACGGTCTTCCATGAAGCGCTTGATCTTGAGGATCGCCTCACCCTCCTGCTCAGGCGTGAGGTTGAGCACCGGCAGCTTCGGCTTCTTGGCCATTTACCAGCGACCGTCCCAGGCGGCGAAGTTCTGCAGCAACTGCAGGCCATGGGTATGGCTCTTCTCCGGGTGGAACTGCACGGCAAACCGCGAGCCCTCGGCCAGCGCGGCGGCGAAGTCGACGCCATAATGCCCGCCACCCACCACCTGGCGCGGGTTACCGGCGGCGATGTAGTAGCTGTGCACGAAGTAGAAACGCGCCATGTCAGGGATTTCGTGCCACAACGGGTGGTCGACGGTGCGACGCACTTCGTTCCAGCCCATGTGCGGGACCTTCAGGTGTTCGCCGTCTTCATACAGGTCTTTGCCGAAGAACTTCACCTGGCCTGGGAACAGGCCGATGCAGTCGACGCCGTCGTTCTCTTCACTGCTGTCGAGCAAGGCTTGCATGCCCACGCAGATGCCGAGGAACGGGCGATCCTGGCTGACTTCGCGCACCAGGCTGTCAAAGCCCAGGCGACGGATCTCGGCCATGCAATCGCGAATCGCACCGACGCCCGGGAACACCACGCGATCGGCTTCGCGAATCACGTTGGCATCGCTGGTGATCAGCACCTTGCCGGCACCGACGTGCTCGAGGGCCTTGGCCACCGAGTGCAGGTTACCCATGCCGTAATCGATAACCGCGACCGTCTGCATTACAGGACGCCCTTGGTCGATGGCATTTGCCCGGCCATGCGCTCATCAAGCTCGACAGCCATGCGCAGCGCGCGGCCGAAGGCCTTGAACACGGTTTCGATCTGGTGGTGGGTGTTGGTGCCGCGCAGGTTGTCGATGTGCAGGCTAACCAGTGCGTGGTTGACGAAGCCCTGGAAGAATTCCTGGAACAGGTCAACGTCAAACCCGCCTACGGTGGCGCGGGTGTAGGGCACATGCATCTGCAGGCCTGGGCGGCCGGAGAAGTCGATGACCACGCGCGACAACGCTTCGTCCAGCGGGACATAGGCGTGGCCGTAGCGACGGATGCCTTTCTTGTCGCCGATGGCCTTGGCAAATGCCTGGCCCAGGGTGATGCCTACGTCTTCCACCGTATGGTGGTCGTCGATATGCAGGTCGCCCTTGCTGACGATATCCAGGTCGATCAGCCCGTGACGGGCGATCTGGTCCAGCATGTGCTCAAGAAAAGGTACACCGATATCAAATCGGGCCTTTCCGGTGCCATCCAGGTTGATCGAGGCTTTGATCTGGGTTTCCAGAGTGTCGCGCTCGACGGACGCCTTACGTTCGGCCATCACCAGCTCCGCAAAATCATTGGGCGAAAAAGGCAGCCATTATAGGGGCGCGGGCGCTAAACAGAAACATCGGAGGGGATAAGACTGATGGAGTGTCGACGATAGACATGTGCATACAAGCAGGCGCCCCAACATGGTGCACCCGAGGTATTTACTCGAATGCCGTCGGCGGCTTCGCTGTAACATGAACGCAACGTTTAAAACCTGATGAACTGAACAGTGACAATACCCAGAGTCTTAAGGCGCAGCGGCATTCTCCTCTTGTGGGCACTCACCTACTACGTGACCGGCGTCGCCTCGCTGGCCTTTGCTGATCCTGTCTCGGGCATGGCGATCATCTGGTTCCCGGCGGGTGTTTCGGTATCAGCCTTCCTCAGTTCGAAACGCGCACACTGGCCGCTGCTGTTCCTGGTGTTGCTGGCCGCGCGAGTGTTGCTGGATGAGCCAGGCTGGCAACACTTACCGGTCGCCGTGGCACTTTCGGCCCAGGCGCTGGCGGGCTCGGTGGCGATTGCCTGGCTGGTTCGGCGCTTCGCCCGGCGTGGCGACGACCTGCACGCCATCGTGCTATGGCTGCTGGCAACCGTGGCCGTGTGTGGCGCCGAGGCATTGCTGAGGAAAGCCTGGCTGATACTGGCCGGGGAGGCCTCGTCGCATACGCTGATGAGCAACTGGATGGCCGGCGTCAACGGCGTATTCTTCGCGACCGTCGTGGTGATGAACGTACTGACCCGCAACCTGCGCGACGTCGCCCTCAGCGCGCGCGAGAAATGGGCCGGCGCCGTGTGCGTGGCGCTGCTGGCCGTGATGACCTGGTACGTGTTCGGCACGACGCCGCACTGGCTCACCGACATGCTGGACACCGACGCCGGTGCTGCGCTGTATTTCATCCTCGCCTGCCTGCCCATCGCCCTCACCCTCGCCGTCTGCGTGACATGGCGCAGCCCCGGTGGCTCGCTCGCGCTGCTGGTCCTGGGCAGTATCGTGGTCAATTACACCGATCAGCAGACAGGCCCGTTTTATGTGCCCGGCCTGCTGGAAGGTGAACCCTTGCTGCTTGCGCAAAGCTACCTGTCGATCACTGCCTTGCTGGTGGTCGCGATACGCCTGATGACCCAGGCAGCCAAGCCTTATGACCCGCAAAGCGGCCGCCTGGCGGGTGATGGCGTGATGTACCAACTGCACCCCGGCACGGGGGAAATCCTCTGGGACGACAACCTTGCAACGCTCCTGGATGTGAGCACCCTGCCACTGGGCACCGTGCAACAGGTCCTGGAACGCGTGCATCCCGAGGATCGCGACCAGCTCAAGCGCCACTGGACACCGGCCACCCACGCGCGCGCCGCCTCATTGGCGTTTCGCATCGACAAGGGCAACGGTGACTGGCTGACCCTTTATGACCAGAGCCCCGGCGCCCTGCGTGATGCCCACGGCCAAGTGATTGTCGGCAACTGGCAACCGAGTCGTTATGACTGACCCCATGACTATTGCCGACCCGCGCCTACCTGTACGAGTACCTTCATGATCCAGATTGCTTTACTGCTGTTCGGCGCAGAATTCGTCCGTTCCAAGTTCTGGTTTCTCGGCCTGGTCGGTATCGTCTGGGGCGCGCTGGGCCTTGGCGTGATGATTGATGGGCTGGATGGCGAGCTGTATTTCCCGCTGCGCGCGTTCGGGTTGATGTTGCTGCTCGAAAGCATTGTCACCCTGAGCGTGGCCGCCAGCGGCGTGGGCACTCAGCGGGCCGTGCTGTATTTCAAGGGCGGCATCTGCTTCTTCGTCGCGGTGCTGATTCTGGCCGACAAGGTCTACAGCAACCTGCTGCTGGCGATCATCTTCGGCTTCACCTACTTCGTGATCGGCCTGCTGACCATCACCTCGGCCTGGGTAGTGAGGTTCCCGCATTGGCGCACATCACTGATCAGCGGCGGCGCGCAGGTGGTGTTTGCGGGGTTGCTGGTCAGTCCCTATCCGATTGCCAACAGTGCAACGGTGTCGTTTTTCCTCGGCGCATTGATGATCGTCAGCGGCTTGAACACCGTACGGATCGCGCGTCGCGTCCGGCGCCTGCGCCACGGCACCTCGACGTTCGAGTTGCTCGCGCCCAGGGACCTGCTGTCGGACTTCAAGAAGTTGCCGCCGCAAGCACCGCTCGAACAGCAGGAGCCCGAACCTGCCTGCAACGATCCGCTGGTGGTGCATATCTGGACACCGGAAGGCACCGCGAGCGCCACGACGATCCCGCGCCCGATCATCAACCGCTACATCGCAGCGGTGGATGCGCAAGGCGTGATTTCCACCGGGCATGCGGCCCTTGAACTGTCGCCCTCGGTGTACCTGAGCCTGTACCCGGTCGCCGACATCGATCGCTCGCCGTCAGAGTTTTTCCGCATCCTCAAGGCCACGCGCAACAACGACGTGCCCGGCACATTCCAGCCGGACTACGCCACCGAAGTCGCCAACTGGTGCGACTCAGACCGCAAGATCGTGTTTCATCGGTACAGCCGCAAGGCGCTGATTGAGTTCTCGACCCACTATCGGCAACAGGCCACCTACAACCTGACCTATCGCAACTGCTCGAGCAGCGTGGCATTTGCGTTGGAAGCCTCGATGGATGGCGTGCTGTCGGAGCGGTCCCGGCGTTGGCGCTCGGTACTGCAGACCTTGCTGATGCCCGAGCTGTGGATTGCCGCGCAAGTACGCAAGCGCGCCATGACGATGGCGTGGACACCCGGATTGGTAATGGACTATGCCCGCGCGTTGCGAGTGATTGTGCATCCGGTGCCGCAGCCATGGTTTCAACGGATTCCATGGCGCGGCACTGCGGCCAAGGCCGCACCTGACAAGAAACAGGACTAGCACGGCCGGATGCCCGGCCCCCACTCACCTTGCGTGAAAGGGCGCCGGGAAACCGCGTATCAGTGGAACAGTACCGCGGTCTTTTGCAGGGTCACCCACACACCCCACGCCAACGGAATACCCACCACCAGCCAGGCGGCGATCGCCAACGGCTTGCTGCCCGCAGACGCCTTCCACTCCAGCGACGTAGAGGCATCGGTACCTTTGTCATGACCCAGCGCCTGTTCGGCGGCCAGTTCGGCATCGGTCATGAAGTACTTGTCGGCCACCGGACGCACCAGCAGGTTGCAGAGGAAACCCAGCACCAGCAGGCCCGCGAGGATGTACAAGGTGATGTCGTAGGCCGCAGCGCGATCCACGCCGATGCTCAACTGGTACTCACGCAGGTAGTTCACCAACACCGGGCCGAGTACGCCCGCAGCGGCCCAGGCGGTCAGCAGGCGACCGTGGATCGCGCCGACCATCTGGGTGCCGAACAGGTCGGCCAGGTAAGCCGGGACGGTCGCAAAACCACCGCCGTACATCGACAGGATGATGCAGAACGCGGCCACGAACAGCGCCACGTTGCCCAGGTGCCCCAGGTTCGGGATCAGCGCGTACAGGGCAAAGCCCAGGGCGAAGAACACGAAGTAGGTATTTTTACGCCCCAGGTAGTCGGAGAACGACGCCCAGAAGAACCGGCCACCGATGTTGAACAGGCTCAACAGGCCGGTGAAGCCTGCGGCAATTGCCGCAATTGAAGCCAACTGACCGGCATCAAGCTGGCCGAATGGCACGTCCACACCCAGCAACTTGCCGCCGAAGACTTCCTGCAGCAGCGGCGAAGCCATGCCGAGGATGCCGATACCGGCGGACACGTTCAGGCACAGCACCAGCCACACCAGGCGAAATTGCGGGGTTTTCCACGCCACATTCACGTGCACGTGACGGTGGGTGATCATCGCGTTGCTGGCTTTTTTCGCCGGTGCGGTCCAGCCCTCAGGCTTCCAGCCGGTCGGCGGAACGCGGTACAGCAGCGCGCCGGCGATCATGAACACGAAGTAAATCGCCGCCATGACCACAAAGCTCTGCCACACGCCCACGCTGGTCGGCGTGGCAAAGTGACCCATCAGCGCTGCTGCCAGGGGAGCGCCAACCATTGCGCCGCCGCCGAAGCCCATGATCGCCATGCCGGTGGCCATGCCGCGCTTGTCCGGGAACCACTTGATCAGGGTCGACACCGGCGAGATATAGCCCAGGCCCAGGCCGATACCGCCAATGACCCCGGAGCCGATCCACATCAGCCAGATCTGGTGGGTATAGATACCCAGCGCCGAGATCAACAGGCCGCCACACCAGCACAGGGCCGATACAACCCCGGCTTTACGAGGCCCGGCATGTTCCAGCCAGCCGCCCCAGATCGCTGCCGAGCAGCCGAGGAAAATGAAGAACAGGGTGTAGATCCAGCCCAGCATGGAGATGGGCCAGTCGCATTGGGACGAGAAGACTTGGGCGATGAACCCCATGTCCGGCGCACAGGCGACCGGCTTGGTGATGCCCAGTGCCTTGGACAGTGGCAGCCAGAACACCGAGAAACCGTAGGCCATGCCGATGCACAAGTGGATGGCCAGGGCGGCCGGTGGAACCAGCCAGCGGTTGAACCCGGGCTTGGCGATAATGCGCTCCTTGGACAGGAACGCAGGCTGTGCGGCAGTATGACCTGCTGCAGTGCTAGTGCTCATTGGTGTTTCCCCCAGTTGTTAGTATGTGTCCGTCAGGCGCTCTCTCCCTCGGCCTTGCACGCAAAGCGTTGGCCGTTGTTGTTGAGTAAAGCTCCTTTTAAGCGCGACGCTGTGTCGCAGAAGGCAGACGAACCTGCGCAGATTAGCACCTGTGGATGACAGAAAAACCAAACTGATATCACCTTTTTCAGGAAATCTGTTTTGTTTGACGCCAGAAACCCGTTCCCGCGCCCCTGGATACAATGTAACGATCCGCGAACTGACGCGGGCCGTCGGGCGTTATACTCTGCGGCTAAATTTTGAAATCGACATACAAGGACTCGCCCATGAAAGCGTTCGGCAAAATCCTGGGTCTGGTACTTCTCGGGCTGTTGCTGATCATTGTGGCTCTGGGCTTTGCCCTGACCCATCTCTTCGATCCCAACGACTATAAAGACGAGATTCGCCAGATAGCCCGCGACAAGGCCCACATCGAGCTGACGCTCAATGGCGATATCGGCTGGAGCTTGTTCCCCTGGCTCGGCCTTGAACTGCACGAAGCCAGCGTCGCGACCCTGACCAACCCGACTCAGCCGTTCGCCGACCTGCAGATGCTGGGCCTGTCGGTGCGCGTGCTGCCGCTGCTGCGCCGCGAAGTGCAGATGAGCGACGTGCGTGTCGAAGGCCTCAACCTGCGCCTGACCCGCGACAAGCAAGGCCACGGCAACTGGGAAGACATCGGCAAGAACGTGTCGTCGGCCAGCACCGGCGCACCCGCTCCGACCGAGCAACCTGCCGAGACCGAGCCGGAAAAACCGTCAAAGCCGATCCGCCTGGATATCGACAGCCTGACGGTCAACAACGCCCGCATCGAATACAACGATGAACAGACCGGCAAGCAGTTCAGCGCCGAAAGCATCCAATTGAGCGCCGGTGCCGTGCACGAAGGCGCGAGCATTCCGGTGAAGCTCACCGCCTTCTTCGGCAGCAACCAGCCGGTGATGCGCGTCAAGACCGAGCTCAACGGCAACCTGCGCATCCAGCGCGCCCTCAAGCGCTACCAGTTCGAGGACATGAAAATCACCGGCGAAGCCACGGGCGAGCCGCTGCAAGGCAAGACAGTGACCTTCTCCACCCAGGGTCAGTTGCTGGTGGACCAGGCGGCGAATATCGCCGAGTGGACCAACCTGAAGCTGTCGGCCAACCAACTGCGCGCCTTGGGCGAGCTGAAGGTCAATGACCTGGACAAGACCCCGCAATTCAGCGGCGCGCTGTCCATTGCCCAGTTTGACCTGGCCAAGTTCCTCGACAGTGTCGGCCACCCGTTGCCGCCGATGGCGGACGGCAGCCTGAGCAAGGTCGAGCTGGTCAGCCGCCTCAAGGGCACGCCAAACAGCCTGGCGCTGGAAGACCTGAACCTGAAACTCGACGGCAGCACCTTCACCGGCCGCGTTGCCGTGGACGATTTCGCCAAGCAGTCGCTGCGGGTTCAGCTCAAGGGCGACACCTTCAACGCTGACAACTACCTGCCGGCCAAGTCCGACTCCGCCAAAGGCGCGAGCGCCGCCCGCCAGGCCGAGGTGCAGAACAGCGAAGCCGGGGCCATGGCCGCCGGTGGCACTACACCGCTGCCGGACGCGCCCACCAAAGGCGCCTGGAGCACCGACAAGCTGCTGCCGCTGACGCACCTGCGCACCCTGGACATAGACGCCGACCTCGCCTTCGGCCAGCTGACGCTGAGCAAGCTGCCGATCCAGAACGCGGCACTGAAAGCCTCCGGCGTCGACGGCCAACTCAAGCTGGACACCCTCAGCGGCGGTCTCTACAACGGCACGTTCCAGGCCAACGGCAACCTCGATGTGCGCCAGGACATCCCGGTCCTCGCGCTGCAGACGCATATCAAGCAGGTGCCGGTTGAACGCATCCTGCAGGCCCAGGGGCAGAACCCGCCGGTCAAGGGCCAGATCACCCTCGACAGCAACCTCAACGGCCGTGGCAACAGCCAGAAGGCGCTGATCGACAGCCTCAACGGCACCGCCAGCTTTGTGATCAACAACGGTGTGCTGCTCAACGCCAACCTCGAACAGCAACTGTGCACCGGCATCGCCCTGCTCAACCGCAAGACCCTGAGCACCACGCCCCAGGGCAAGGACACGCCCTTCCAGGAACTGCGCGGCAACCTGACATTCCGTAACGGCGTGGCCAGCAACCCCGACCTGAAAGTGCGCATTCCAGGGTTGACGGTCAACGGCAACGGCGACGTCGACTTGCGCGTACTCGGCATGGATTACCGCGTCGGCATCATCGTCGAAGGCGACCAGCGCGATACGCCGGACCCGGCCTGCCAGGTCGGCTCCAACTTCCAGAACATCGAAGTGCCGCTGCGTTGCCGTGGCCCGCTGGAACTGGGCGCCAAGGCCTGCCGCCTGGACAAGGACGGCCTGAGCCAGGTCGCGATCAAGGCAGCCGGCAACAAGCTCAGCGAGAAGCTGGAAGAGAAACTCGACAAGGTAAACCCGCAGTTGAAAGACGCGTTGAAAGGCCTGTTCAAACGATGAGAAACGAGCAGTTTTCAGAGGCCGTACTCAACTGGTACGACCGCCACGGTCGCCATGACCTGCCCTGGCAACAGGGCATCACGCCTTACCGGGTGTGGGTCTCGGAGATCATGCTGCAGCAGACCCAGGTGAGCACCGTGCTCAACTACTTCGACCGCTTCATGGCTTCGTTGCCAACGGTCGAGGCCCTGGCTGCCGCGCCGGAAGATGAAGTGCTGCACCTGTGGACCGGCCTGGGGTACTACACCCGGGCGCGCAACCTGCAAAAGACCGCGAAGATCGTCGTGGCCGAGTACGGCGGCGAGTTTCCCCGGGATGTCGAAAAGCTCACCGAACTGCCGGGCATCGGCCTGTCTACCGCCGGCGCAATCGCCAGCCTGAGCATGGGTCTGCGCGCGCCGATCCTCGACGGCAACGTCAAGCGCGTACTGGCACGCTTTACCGCGCAGGAAGGCTATCCGGGCGAGCCCAAGGTGGCGAAGCAGCTGTGGGCCACCGCAGAACGCTTCACCCCGCATGACCGCGTCAACGCCTACACCCAGGCGATGATGGACATGGGCGCCACCCTCTGCACCCGCAGCAAGCCCAGTTGCCTGCTGTGCCCGCTGGAAAAAGGCTGCGAAGCCCACATGCTCGGCCTGGAGACGCGCTACCCGATCCCCAAGCCGCGCAAGAGCATCCCGCAGAAGCGCACGCTGATGCCCTTGCTGGCCAATGCCGAAGGCGAAATCCTGCTTTACCGGCGCCCATCCACCGGCCTGTGGGGCGGTTTGTGGAGCTTGCCGGAGCTGGACGACCTCACCGACCTGGAACACCTCGCCCACCAGCACGCGCTGGCACTGGGCAAACAGCAGGAACTGCCGGGGCTGATCCACACCTTCAGCCACTTCCAGCTGGCCATCGAACCCTGGCTGGTCCAGGTCGAGGAATCCGCCCATCACGTGGCCGAGGCCGACTGGCTCTGGTATAACCTCGCCACCCCGCCGCGCCTGGGCCTTGCCGCCCCGGTCAAGAAACTGCTGAAGCGCGCGGCCGACGTATTGAATGCAGGAGTGTCGTCATGACCCGCACCGTAATGTGCCGCAAGTACAAAGAACAATTGCCCGGCCTGGAACGCCCTCCGTACCCAGGTGCGAAAGGCCAGGACATTTTCGATCACATCTCCGCCCAGGCATGGGGCGACTGGCTGAAACACCAGACGCTGCTGATCAATGAAAAACGCCTGAACATGATGAACGCCGAAGATCGTAAATACCTGTCAGGCGAAATGGACAAGTTCTTTTCCGGCGAGGATTACGCCAAGGCCGACGGCTACGTGCCGCCTGCTCAATAATTGATCAAAAACCGGGGTCGGCACGTAAGCGACGGTAATAATTAAATATTTTTTGAAAACTTGCTTGACGACCCCCTGAAAAACCCGTTTAATGCGCCCCGTTGCCCAGATAGCTCAGTCGGTAGAGCAGGGGATTGAAAATCCCCGTGTCGGCGGTTCGATTCCGTCTCTGGGCACCACTATTAAGTTTCAGGTGGTGCAAATATCATCTGAAACACACAAGAAACCCGCCTAGTGCGGGTTTTTTGTTGCCTGCGATTTTTCGGTCTACCGAGGCGATTCAACATCGCCCCAAAGCATCGATCACCCTCCTCCACATCAGCGCCTTCCGCCCCTCACATGACCGGCCAGCCACTCGACCGGCAGACGCATAGCCCGTCACTGACTCACTCCAACAAAAACACCATCAGGGGATTGTCGTTCAAGCGCCCCTCAAAGCTTGGCGCCAGATGCTCCAGGGGCGTGCCCTTGAGCAGCGCGGTTTCTTTGCGCGCGACGATGACCCACGCCGGGCGGGGCAGAGTGTCCAGCCGCGCGACGTCGGCGCCACCGACAAACAATGGCTGCTCGTCATGCTCCAGATTCATCATGTAGCGCACCGCCCAGGTGTCCCGGCCGAGATTCACAAATACCAGCGGCCCCGGTTGCGCCACGCGCAGGGCTTCCACCTGGCTGACAAACTGGCGGGTGTCGAATTGCAAGTCCTTGGCGGGCTCCACTACCGTCACCAGCACCAGCCACTGCGCCGCCAGTGCGAACACGCTGAGCCACACCAGCCGGCCTGCTCGCCGCCAGGCAAGCAGCGCCGCGACTTGCAGGATCACCAACCCACCGATCAACAACGGCAGCGAGACACCAGGCCAGTAACCGTGTTTCTGCCAACTATGCCGACAGACAAACACGACAACCACGCACAACGCCGGCAGCGCCGCGAAAAGCCCCTCGTAGCATCGGCGCACGCCAATCAGCCATCCTTGCGCCTGGAGCAGCCCATAGGCGGCGACAGCGGCAAACATCGGCACCATTGGCAGGATGTAATAAGCGCGCTTGAAGTGCGGCACCGACAACCCGAGCAGGATCATCAAGCCGCAGGCGCCGAGCCGCACGACCAATTGCACATCATCGTCGAAGCAATGCGCCCAGCGCTGGCGCAGGGCAACCAGTGTGGCCAGCGCCAGGGGCACCACGGGGAAATAGCGGTACAGGCTCAGCTGGAAGTAAAAATAGAACGGCTCACCGGTTTCATCGAGGCGCCCACCCACCTGCATCTTGAACACCTCATCGGCAAACGCATCGCCGCCACTCAAGCGCGCGAGCTTGACCAGCAGCCACCAACAGGCCGCCAGCAACACCAGCCCGACGATGCCGTGAATCAACACCTGCTTGACCCGCTCTCCAGGCCGGGCCAGTGCCCAGTACACGCACACCACGCCACAGACTTCGATCAAGCCCAGCGGGCCGCGAATCGCAAAGCCGAGGATGAACAACGGGAACACGGCGAGTTGGCGCCACCGCGAGCCGAGGCGCTCGCCGCTGTGCAGCAGGTAGAAACTGCCCAGGCACAACAGCGCGACCATTTGGTCCAGGCACACCGAGCGCGACTTTTCCAGCAACTGGGTCGTCAGCAGGGTCAACAGCACGGTAAGCAGCGCCCAGCTGCGACCATACGGCACCAGCAGGCGATAGATCAGCGCCACCACCCCGGCCGAGGCCAGCGCGGTCGGCAGGATATTCGCCAGATGGTTAGGCGCGCCGAACAACCGGGCGAAGACAAAACTAAAGAACGTCGCGGTGCCGGGATAGTCCGCGTAGGGCTGCCCGTAGGTCGTGGGGAAAAGACTCGCGCCATGGCGAAACATTTCCTGCAGGAAAAGCGCCCAACGTCCGTCAAACCCTTGCGGCTGCTGATCCCAGATGCCCAGGGTAAACAGCAACAAGGCAAGCAGGAAAATGCCCAGGGATTCCATGCGAAAACGGTTGCGATGATCCATCAGTAGACCTGTCAGGTAGGGAGCGCCAACCTATGTTGCCGAGCGAGCCCCTGAATAGCGCCTGAACAAACCTGAACATTTGCGCTTTTACCGACCTGCGGGCCACACCGCTTTGGGAATCAGCCTAACGTAAATCAGCTCACCCACCAGTTCGACCAGGGTTTGCAGGATGACCGCCGTCGCCGCCAGCCCTCTTACGTCTTCCGGCAAGGCCAGCGCCAGCGGCAGCACCACCAGCGAATTACGCGTCGATGCACTGAAGGTCACCGCCCGCGCCGTTGCCGCCGGCAGCGCGAACAGCCGCGCCGCCAGCGCGCCCATCAGCGGGGCCAGTACCAGGAAGCCGATATACACCGGGATCACCGGCAGCAGCAGGCTGATGTCGCGCACCACCGAGGTGATTTGCGAACCGATCACCACAAACAGCACCGCTGCCATCGCCGGCACCGGCAGCCACGCCCAGGCGCTGTTCCAGGCATTGATGAGCGCCGACCTGCGCGCCAGCGACGTCGTGATCACCGCGAGCACCATCGGCAGCACAATCAACCACAGGAACGCCTCGATAAACGGCCCCGCCGCCACCACGACCTCGGACTGCGCGCCCAGCATGAAACCCAGGTACAGCGGCAACAGCAGCAACTGCAGCAGCAACAGCACCGGCGTCGCCGCCAGCATCAATCGCGCATCACCTTTGCCGATGTGGGTGAACACCACCACGTAGTCGATACACGGCGTGAGCAACACCAGCAAGGCGCCCACCAGCAACGCCGGGCGCTCCACCAGGCCACGCGTCAACGCCCACACCAGCAACGGCACCAGGATGAAATTGGCCAGCAGCAGCGCCGCGAGGAAGCGCCTGTTGCCCAGGCCCTGGCGCAGATCCAGAAAAGGGATTTGCAGGAACATGGCGTACATCAAGACCGCGATGGCAGGCGTGACCAACGCACCCAACCCATGCCCCCAGGACGGCGCAAGCAGGCCGAAGGCGACGGCCAGAATGACGGCGACGAAGTAGACCGGGATCTGGTTGTGCTCGAGGGTGTCGCGGGTCATGGACTGACTCCGGTTGATCAAAAGTTCGTAAGCCTAAGCACCCCAGGGGATAAGGTCGAGCATCGCAATAATTCCTGCGCCTGCGCCGGGAAAAATTTGTTAATTTCGGCTGACTATAAAAGCGCATGGGCCTTCCAGCCCACATCGAAGCGCAAGGATCGAGTCGACCTATGAACCTGCCCACCCGACCTGCCCCAGAAGCATTCCGCGAGCCCGCTGCCGACGGTTACCCTCTCGGCGGCTTCAGCTGGCGCCACGTCCGAACCGACCTGGCGCGCCCCGCCGTGATCATCAACGCCGCCACCTCGGTGCGCTGCCGCCATTACTCACGCTTCGCCGACTACCTGTTTGCCCACGGCTTCGACGTGATTACCTACGACTACCGAGGCATCGGCGAATCCCGCAGCGGTTCATTGCGCGGCTTCAAGGCCTCGTGGTCGGATTGGGGCGCGCTGGATTTCGAGGCGATCCTGCGGCGGGCGCAGCGGGAGTTTCCGGGCCAGCCGATTGATGTGGTCGGCCACAGCTTCGGCGGTTGTGCGGCAGGGCTCGCCGCCTCAGGGGCGGTGATCCGGCGGATCGTCACGGTGGGCGCGCAGTTCGCCTACTGGCGCGATTACCAGGCGAGCGGGCGCTGGCGGATGTTTGCCAAGTGGCATGTAGTGATGCCACTGGTCACGGCGCTGTGCGGGTACTTCCCGGGCAAGCGACTGGGCTGGCTGGAGGACACGCCGGCAGGCGTGGTACGCGACTGGAGCACGCCGACACCGAGATACGAAAAGCGGCCCAGCGGTCGCGCGCTGGCGGGCTTGCCGTTCAGTCGTGTGAGCGCGCAGATCCTGGCGATCAGCATCACCGATGATCCGTTTGGCACAGTGCCGGCGATTGAGCGATTACTGGGCTATTTCGACGGCAGTGAACGCACTCACCTGCGGATTGCGCCTGAAGATATCGGCGAAAAACAGGTCGGACATTTCGCGTTCTTTCGCAGCGAGTATCAGGATCGGCTGTGGCCGATTGCATTGGCGTGGCTGCAAAACGGCGAATTAACCGCAGATACCCTTGGGATTTCCCCCAACCTGCGCTTCAATACTCATCCCAGATCCTCAGGACGTTGAGCCCATGGCCTCGCCAAACAAGCAGCAAAAACGCGCCCAACGGGCAAAGGCCAAGGCCAAGCAGAACCGTACCCAGCGCGCCGTCGCGAGCAAGCCGGATGCGTTTGCCGGCGATGACAGCCGCATTGACCTTGAATCGGTGGATTTGACCGCGCTGTTCGTCGAGATGCGCACAGCCGGCGAGATCAGCCAGCAGGCATTGTGTGCCGTGTTCCTGGCGCACCCGTTGCTGGCGCTGGTGCTGGAGCAGGAAGGCGAAGAGGAAGCCACCGACTTCATCCTGGCGGCACTGATCGAATATCGGCAGTGGGCCACGGATACCGATGATGAAGCGGCTGCGCTGGCGTGGATCGAATCGCCGCAGTTCCAGGCAGATTACCTCGCGGCCTCGCGGGCACTGACCCAACTCTGACGCTGTAGAAGCCGGCTTGCCGGCGATGGGGCCCTTGAAGACGCCATCGCCGGCAAGCCGGCTCCTACAGGCATTCGTGCAACCTAGCTAAGTGCTGCAGCGCCTACCCGCTGGGCCTTGCGACGGCTCGACACAAACAGCCCCGCCACGACCACCAGCAAGCTGAGGATACCAGTCGCGATGATCTCGACCCGGTGCGCTTCCTGGAACAGCATGATGGTCAGCGTGCCCACGATGAAGACCATCACTGCGTAGGTCAGGCCTGGGAACAGCCACATCTTGAACACAATCTTCTCGCCCGCCGCCGTGCGCTTCTGGCGCATGCGCAGTTGCGATACCGCAATCACCAGGTACACCAGCAACGCGATGGCACCGGAACTGGCCAGCAGGAATTCGAACACCGCTGCCGGGGCCACGTAGTTGGCAAACACTGCCAGGAACGCCGCGCCGGTCGACAGCAACACTGCCCAGTAAGGCGTGCCGCTCTTGTTGGTGCGCTTGGCGACTGCCGGTGCATCACCGCGACGACCCAGCGAGAACAGCATGCGCGAAGCGGTGTACAGCGCCGAGTTCAGGCAACTGGTCACAGCGACCAAGACCACCAGGTCGACGATCAGCTTGGCATTCGGGATGCCCATGCGTTCCAGCACGGTCTGGTAGGAACCTACGGCAGCCAGGGTCGGATCGTTCCATGGCACCAGCGACACTACGATGAAGATCGACAACAGGTAGAACAAACCAATCCGCCAGATGACCGAGTTGGTGGCCTTGGTGATTTGCTGGCCTGGGTTCTTCGATTCGGCGGCGGCGATGGTAACGATCTCGGTGCCCATGAAGGAGAACATGGTGGTCAGGATCGCAGCCAGGACAGCGCCCATGCCGTTGGGCATAAAGCCTTGGGTGTCGAACAGGTGTGAAACGCCGCTGACCTGGCTGGTCGGCAGGAAGCCGAAAATCGCCGCGAGGCCGAGGATCACAAAGCCCACGATCGCCACGACTTTAATCAACGCAAACCAGAACTCGAACTCACCGTAGTTCTTCACGCTGAACAGGTTGGTCGCCGTCAGCAGCAAAGTGATGATCAGCGTAAAGGCCCAGATGGCCACATCCGGGAACCATGCATGCAGGATGGTCGCGGCGGCGTTGGCCTCCAAGGGGATGACCAATACCCAGAACCACCAGTACAGCCAGCCGATGGTGAAACCGGCCCAATGGCCGATCGCGCGGTCGGCGTAGGTGGAGAACGAACCGGTGTCAGGCGAGGCCACGGCCATTTCGGCGAGCATGCGCATCACCAATACCACCAGCGTCCCCGCAGCGGCGTAGGCCAGCAGTACAGCAGGGCCGGCGGCAGCAATCGCGTGGCCGGAGCCGACAAACAAACCGGCACCGATGACGCCGGCAATCGACAGCATGGTGACGTGACGCGGTTTGAGCCCCTGTTCGAGGTCATTGGAGCTTTGCGTACTACTCATTGACACACCTTTACGAGGAATTGCGAAAACGGTCCGCCCGGCCTGAAATCTTTCTCGTGAAAAGAAACCAACAGGGCGTTCTTTATTTTTTACGCAAGATTTGCGCCAAAATGTTACAAGGCCGCGGTTGACGCGGGCTGTAGGACGATTCAACAGCAATCGCAAGTCATTGAGAACAATGGCATTCCGCTATAGCGTTACCGTGCGACTCACTTCCAAGGCCACCCAGCGCACCAAAAACACACACAAAAAGTACGTGACGCTCCATAAAAGGGCTGATAAGCACCGTTTGCCCGGTTAACCCTTCCAACACCCGCCCAAAGCTGGCACCATCGCGCCCTTTTTTACGCGAAGCCTGCGGTTTTACAGGTTCAAACGGTTGTTCGGTTGTTGATGGCGCGACACGCTGCTGTGCCGATGCGACACCCTGCCGCACACCGCCTGTTTACCGCTGGCCGCGCTGTTGGCTGCCATCAAGGCGCTATGCTAGCTTGGCGCCTCGCCAGGAAGGCGGCCCAACAGCAGGAACGCAATGAACACAATGAGGACCGCACATGGCCGAGGCCGCGCCCGCGCTTGAAATCCGCAACTTGCATAAACGCTATGGTGAGCTGGAGGTACTTAAAGGTATCTCGCTGACCGCTCGCGACGGCGACGTGATCTCGATCCTGGGTTCCTCCGGTTCCGGCAAGTCCACGTTCCTGCGTTGCATCAACCTGCTGGAAAACCCGCACCAGGGCCAAATCCTGGTCGCCGGCGAAGAGCTCAAGCTCAAGGCCGCGAAAAACGGCGAGCTGATGGCCGCCGACGGCAAGCAGATCAATCGCCTGCGCAGCGAAATCGGTTTTGTGTTTCAAAACTTTAACCTGTGGCCGCACATGAGCATCCTCGACAACATCATCGAGGCACCCCGCCGTGTGCTCGGCCAAAGCAAGGCCGAGGCGATCGAAGTCGCCGAAGCCTTGCTGGCCAAGGTCGGCATCAGCGACAAGCGCCACGCCTACCCCGCGCAATTGTCCGGCGGCCAGCAACAACGGGCGGCCATCGCGCGCACCCTGGCGATGCAGCCCAAAGTCATCCTGTTCGATGAGCCTACATCCGCGCTTGACCCGGAAATGGTCCAGGAAGTACTTAATGTGATCCGCGCGCTGGCCGAAGAAGGCCGCACCATGCTGCTGGTCACCCATGAGATGGGCTTCGCCCGCCAGGTGTCCAGTGAAGTGGTGTTCCTGCACCAGGGCCTGGTCGAAGAGCAAGGATCGCCACAGCAGGTATTTGAAAACCCGCTTTCGGCGCGCTGCAAACAATTCATGTCCAGCAACCGCTAACGGAGCAACATGCATGCAGAACTATAAAAAATTCCTTCTGGCCGCGGCCGTCTCGATGGCGTTCAGCGCCACGGCCATGGCAGAAACCTTGAAAATGGGGATCGAAGCGGCCTACCCGCCCTTCAACAATAAAGACGCCAGCGGCAACGTGGTCGGCTTCGACAAAGACATCGGCGACGCCCTGTGCGCCAAGATGAAAGTCGAAAAGTGCGAAGTGTATGTGTCCGACTGGGACGGCATCATCCCGGCCCTGAACGCCAAGAAGTTCGACTTCCTGGTGTCCTCGCTGTCGATCACCGATGAGCGCAAGCAGGCCGTCGACTTCACCGACCCGTACTATTCCAACAAGCTGCAGTTCATCGCCCCTAAAGCCACGACGGACTTCAAGACCGACGCCGCTTACCTGAAGGGCAAGGTCATCGGTGCACAACGCGCGACGTTGGCCGGTACCTACCTGGAAGACAAACTGCCGGAAACCACCGCCAAGCTCTATGACACCCAGGAAAACGCCTACCTCGACCTGACGTCCGGCCGCCTCGACGGGATGCTCGCCGACAAGTACGTGCAGTACGAATGGCTCAAGAGCAAAGACGGTTCCGCCTATGAGTTCAAGGGCGACCCGGTGGTAGAAAGCGACAAGATCGGTATCGCCGTGCGCAAGGGCGACCCGCTGCGCGAGCGCCTGAACAAAGCCCTGGCCGAGATCAAGGCTGACGGCACCTACAAGAAGATCAACGACAAGTACTTCCCGTTCAGCATCGAATGATCTGAATGGCCTGACCGGCGCGCCCCCTCGGGCGCGCCGGCTTTCAGCAATGCCTGCCGCGATATGAAAACACCATGAATTTCGATCTCTACGGATTCGGCCCGGCGCTCGCCGCTGGCGCGCTGATGACCGTCAAACTGGCGCTCACGGCCCTGTGCCTGGGGCTGGTGCTCGGCCTCGCCGGCGCCTTGGCCAAGACGTCCCCGTACAAGCCGCTGCAATGGCTTGGCGGTGCTTACTCGACCATCGTTCGCGGTATTCCCGAGTTGTTGTGGGTACTGCTGATTTATTTCGGCACGGTCAACCTGATGCGTGCCCTGGGGGAGTTCTTTGGCAACCCCGACCTTTCTTTAAGTGCCTTTGCTGCCGGGGTCATTGCCCTGGGCCTGTGCTTTGGTGCCTACGCCACGGAAGTATTCCGTGGCGCGATCCTCGCCATTCCCAAGGGCCACCGCGAAGCCGGTGTGGCATTGGGGCTGTCGAAGTTTCGCATCTTCACTCGCCTGATCATGCCGCAGATGTGGCGCATCGCTTTGCCGGGCCTGGGCAACCTGTTCATGATCCTGATGAAGGACACCGCGCTTGTGTCGGTGATCGGCCTTGAAGAAATCATGCGCCACGCGCAGATCGGCGTGACCGTGACCAAGCAGCCATTCACCTTCTTCATGGTGGCTGCCTTCATGTACCTGGGCCTCACCGTCCTGGCCATGACCGGCATGCACTTCCTGGAAAAACGCGCCGCCCGCGGCTTTGCAAGGAGCACCCAATGAGCGGCGACTACAGCTGGCTGGCGCATTTCGACCTGGGCCTGAACTGGGCCGTGATCATCAAGTGGCTGCCCAAATTGGCCCAGGGCGCGACCCTGACTCTGGAGCTGGTGGCCATTGCCGTGATCGCCGGCCTGCTGCTGGCGATCCCCCTGGGGATCGCCCGTTCCTCGCGCCGCTGGTATGTCAGCGCCCTGCCCTACGCCTATATTTTCTTCTTCCGTGGCACGCCATTGCTGGTGCAGCTGTTCCTGGTCTACTACGGCCTGGCGCAGTTCGACGCGGTGCGCAACAGCTTCATGTGGCCGTACCTGCGCGATCCGTTCTGGTGCGCCACGGCGACCATGACCCTGCACACCGCCGCCTATATCGCCGAGATCCTGCGCGGCGCGATCCAGGCCATCCCGCCCGGCGAGATCGAAGCCGCGCGCGCCCTGGGCATGTCCAAGCCGAAGACGCTGTTCTACATCATCCTGCCCCGCGCCTCGCGCATCGGCCTGCCGGCCTACAGCAACGAAGTGATCCTGATGCTCAAGGCCAGCGCCCTGGCCAGCACCGTGACCCTGCTGGAACTGACCGGCATGGCACGCACCATCATTGCCCGCACGTACTTGCCGGTGGAAATCTTCTTCGCTGCCGGCCTGTTCTACCTGCTGATGGCCTACATCCTGGTACGGGGCTTCAAGCTGCTCGAACGCTGGCTGCGCGTCGATGCTTGCCAGGGACGTTGAGACACGCTTCGCGGCGCTGGATGCGTTTCTGATCGAGCACCAGGGGCTGTGGAAACCACGCCCCTTCACGCATCGCCAGCTAGCCTGGGAAACCCGGCATCCCGACCTCGCCCAGTGGCTGCGTCAACGTTCGCTGGCCGATGCCGAAGCCAGTCACAACCATCCCCACGACCTGGCCGCGCCTGCGCCTTTTCCACAGTTCGCCGAGCAAGCCCTGCAACTCAGCGCTGTGGATAAGTTGCCGACGCAGCCCCTGCACCCCGCCCGCCAGCGCCTGAACGTCGACGTGCCGGGCCGCAAGTGGGAACAAATCGAAGCCTTCGGCGCTGCGCTGCCGTTTGCACAAACACCCCGGCACTGGCTGGACTGGTGTGCAGGCAAGGGCCACCTGGGTCGTCGCCTGCTGCAAACAGGCCAAACATTGACCTGCCTGGAATACAACCCGGCACTGATCGCCGCCGGCCAAGCCTTGAGCGAGCATCACCGCTTGCCGGTCACCCATCGCCTGCAAGATGTGATGGCCGACGTGGCTATCGGCCCCGAACACACGCCCGTCGCCCTGCACGCCTGTGGCGACCTGCATGTGCGCCTGCTGCACCTGGCCAGCGCCGCCGGCTGCAAACAGCTGGCGCTGGCGCCGTGTTGCTACAACCGCATCAACGCCGACACCTACCAACCGCTGTCCACCGCAGGCCGTGCATCGCGCCTGCGGCTGTCGATCGATGACCTTGGCCTGCCGCTGAGCGAAACCGTTACCGCAGGCAAACGCGTGCGCTTGCAGCGGGACACGTCCATGGCCCGACGCCTGGGGTTCGATCACTTGCAACGCGAGCTACGAGGCCACGACGACTACCTGCCCACGCCGTCCCTGCCCGCCAGTTGGCTGGACAAACCCTTCGCGGACTATTGCCGGGAGCTGGCAAGCCGCAAAGGGTTATCCACAGGTGAGCAGGATTGGGTGGCGTTGGAGGCATATGGCTGGCGCCGTCTGGCCGAGGTCAGGAACCTGGAATTGGTACGTGGTCTGTTTCGGCGCCCGCTGGAGGTCTGGCTGGTGCTGGATCGGGCATTGTTTCTAAGTGAAAACGGCTACACGGTCGAAGTAGGCAGCTTCTGCGAACCGACCCTGACGCCGCGCAACTTGATGGTGCTCGCCGAGCGCGATTAAGGGGCGAAATTGTCGCACCCCAACCTGTGGATAACTCTGTTGATGAATTCTTTACGGAGCCCGTAGCCATCTGCGCTACAGGCCGAAAGCCGCGCTGGTCATTTTTTGTTCACAAAATAAAACACACGTAAAACAGGCAGTTGCGGCGTGATGAGAACGGCTCCACAAAATGGCTGTTTCGTGACAACTCAGTCCAACCGATTGTGCATAAGCATCTGCTGTTACGCGTATAAACCGCTATTCACAGGTGTTTTCTGCGTGCGATCAGCAGCCGGCAAAGCGCATCGATATCGTCACCCGCGAGGCTCAACGCCTGGCTGTCCAAGGGATCCGTGCCAAACGCCAGCGCCTCACTGATCGCTAAATCGTGGTGCACCTCCAATGGCTCCTTCGTACCGAGGCGCTGCCTGAATGCCTCAACCATATCCAGGCTGAAGGCATTGTCCTCATCGAGCTGATTGATCACAAAGTGAACATGCGGTGGCCGCTCGCGCTCAAGGTGCGGCGCCATCAAGGCATCGAGTTGATCCAGGGTGCCCAAGGAAGCGGCATCGGCCTGGGTAATCACCAACACCACATCGGCGACACTCAAGGCTTGATGAAAATAGACGTTATTGCCGGCAGGGGTATCGATGATCACCGTGTCGCGGGCACTCAGGTCCAGCGCTGCCAGGCGCTGAGCCAGCCATTGCGGCTCATGCTTGAGCCAGCGCTGGAGGTCGTCCTGCTGGCGAATATCGGTGTCGCCAAAGGTGATCACGCGACTGCCGACAAAACCCGGCTGCTGGAGGGTTTCCCAACGTGCGTTGCGCAGGCTGGCGCGACCAATCCCGGGCGAGGCGCGGCTGACACCGAAGTGCAGTCGCAATGCATCCTGGGGGTCCAGATCCACCGCCACCACTGACTCACCCAGGCGCTGCAAACCGCTGCTCAACGCCGTGGCCAGGGTGCTTCGCCCCACGCCGCCATTGACCGAAACCAACGCCACCACACACGGACGCCGCTCGGCCTTGTCCACCGGCAGGCAATGCTCATTGGCGCTGGGAGTCTGAGGGGGAAACGGGGTGCCATCATCCACGGGGATGCTGCCGAAAAAGTGCAGCCGCGCATTCAGCCCACGGGCGTCGCGACTGACATCTTTGCCAAGCAAGGCAAGAAGACCATCGGTAAAACTCATAGCGCGTTCCTCGTCACGGCGAAGTTTAAAGACGTGAAAAGGTCAGCTGATACGACTGCTTACCGCAGGTCTTTTTCTGGTCGCCCTAGTCCGTGCAGTCTGCTTCAAGCGCATAAAAGTGTCATTATTTTGATGCCCTGGCTGGCTATTTTTTAGACAAACGGCAAGTCGTCAATTTAATGACCGTCAACGCGCCTGTCATAGGGGTTTTCAATCGATTTGCTGCATTAGACGAGGACGGGCCCCATAACCAGATTCCAGTGCGGGGGCATAGATAATTCCTTGCTGACTGTGCAAATAGAAGCCATTGCAGTGGGCAAAATAACCAGCCAGGCAAAAAAACTGCAATTGCGCAAAAATAGTCAGAATTCAGGGGTTTACAGAACCCCTCCAATCGCTATAATCGTCGCCCTAACACGCCGGTATAGCTCAGTTGGTAGAGCAACTGACTTGTAATCAGTAGGTCCCGGGTTCGACTCCTGGTGCCGGCACCATACGCAGTACCAGAAAAGGCTCACCGAAAGGTGGGCCTTTTTTGTGCGCGCTAGATTTTTGTAGGAGCTGCCGAAAGCTGGGAAGGCGTCATCCAACACAAGAACAACAAGCCCCCGGACCTACTTCACTCCGTAGGAGCCGGGCTTGCTCGCGATAGCGATCTCAAGCAATCGAGCAACAACAGGCATGAACGTCGTTACAGCTTCCAGTCAGGCGCATTTAATCCATCCGTTAAATCTCACTACTGGAGTCGCCTGCGAGCAGCGACGCATCAACCGAACAGCATGCGCTGCCAATGGTTTTCACCCACAATGGCTATCGGCGCTCCCGCATCGCGGAGCTCCACCGCCTTCATGATCTTGGTGCCGTAAGTGCTGTGACGCCATTGCTCGTTGCCGACGCTACCAACGACCAAATAATGCACTTTCTTACTAACCCCTCCACCAATCAGCGCCCCACGCGCCTCTATCAACGCCTGGCAATCCTTGCGAGGCCCATACGCCATGATCCCTGTGAAAACGAACATCTTGCCGTCCCAGATCAGATCAGGCGCAGGTGCGTTGAAAGGCAAATCGTTAGGCGCGACAAAACCCAGATCAACACCCTCCGGTTTTTCTATCGGCAAGCCAGAGAAACTGTGCAAAAGACTAAGCAGCTCTTGGGATTCGTCAGCGTCCAAAACGTTGTCTTGAAGCATTCTCGATAACCGGGAGTACAGAAGATTTATCACCGGATCATCAAGATGAACCAGATTGGTGTCCAGCCACTGCTTTAGAAACAAGGCCTCGCCAGTGGTTACCGAACCGTCAGCTGTCAAACCAGCGGCTAAGCCGACCAGTGCATCGGCAGAGCGGCGGTCGATTCGCGCGCTATGAAAGAATTTACTTTTTTCGAACTCGTTATGTAGATCCATTACTAACCCTTCCTTATGAGCGTCATACGGTTGGTGACTCGATCGATACTAGGCTAGAGACATCACCCACTGAAAGGCCGTTGTAACGACGACGCGCCTTCAATCATCACCATGGCCTGGTGCAACTTCTGAACATTCAGAATTCTCTGGGTGATGGATGCCGACTCATCCCTCCACCCTCCCCGGTCATACCACAAAGCAAACACAGCCTATGGAGTGAGAAAGCGGCGATCCGTCCTGCCCGTGAAACAACCACCTAGGCATAATAGAAAACCGCATGATCATTGCTCGCACGGTCACAGCGATGTGATAGATGCCTACTTTTACCAGTGTGCCCAATGCGGCAACTCATACCCCTTTATAGCTGCCCTGTAGCAATTTATCCGCTTGGCCATTTCTTGCGCCAACCTGCGCCCGTCTCTCTCTCCTGGAAAGAGACGAGCGCTCATACTGCTGCTGCAACCCAACTCGTAGAAGGCTTTGCGGCATTCCCCCTCGTGACAATCGGCGTGACAAACACCGAAGTCACCCGCAACAGCGATGCAGATGCTGGTGCCGCAGCCTACGGAATGGACTGCACCTGACTGACAGTCAGGCATGCCCCGGTAATCGCATCACTGCCTTCACGCGACTCAGGATCTCGTGGCGCCGGTCTCGTCAGCCAGTGCGGCCTCCACCCGCCCACTTCTTCAGAAGTGTTCAGGAGGCCAGATCATGAGATGCCCAAGCTCCCGCTCGTAAAGAGCCGCCAGTTCCGCGTTAGTGGATAACCCTCACAGATCGCAGGGGCCTTAATCCCTGATAACACTCAACATTCTTGGCGGGATGACGTGGGGGGAAGGCTTAAAGGGGCTTGGCTACGAGAGGAGTTTGATGATGGTGTTGGTGGGTAAACGAGATGGCCGGAATTTTCGCTATTGCCTGCAGTTAAGTTACGCCGGGCCGCAAGAGCTACATGATCTATTTGGCGGCGGGCATTACGGCACGGTCAAAGGGCACAGTGATCGATGGCGGGCGTTCGTGCGGTGGTGTCGTTCAGACAAAGGGCCAGGCTTCAACGATGCGCGTCAGATAGATCAGAAAACGTTGCTCGACTATGCCAAGTATCTGCGTCACCTCGTTGACTGCGGCGATCTGGCCATCGCCACCGCACAAAACCGATTGTCTAGCGTAAACCGAACCATGGCGGCGCTTCGCGGAGATCAGCATGTAAAGGTGCCGAGTCCGAGCAAGGCGTGGGGATTGCAGCGCACCAGCGTACGAATAGCAGCTCCGCAAGGTCAGGATTGGGAAGAAGTTATACGGATCGTCCACACGCTCTGCGAGCGGTATCCACGGGCCGCCGCAATTACGTATTTGGCACGAGCTGCCGGAATGCGTATGCGCGAAGCTATCTTGGCTGATCTTCCGCGCCTAAATCGTGAGGCTGAATGCTACGGCAAAATCAACATCCAGGATGGCATCAAAGGTGGCCGCTCAGGGGGCATCAGCACCTCGCTGGGTCGAGGTAGAAAAACACGTAAGCGCTGCGCTCAAGTTTGCCAAACAGGTATCCCCCATAGGTAGCCGCAACCTGCTCGCACCAGACGAAAGCTACTTCAGTTTTCAACAAAAAATCGTTCTCCCCACACGTGACATCCTTCAAGCACTAGGTCTGAAAGGGTTCCATGAATTGCGCGCAGCATACGCTTGCGAACGCTATTTGCAGATCACAAACCACCTAGCGCCCATCAACGGAGGAAGATGCTACCAACTCGACCAGCACCTAGACCAAGAGGCAAGAGCAAAAATCACTAATGAGTTGGGACACCGTCGTATCGATGTGGTGTCGGCTTACATAGGAGGCCGAAAATGAGCAAGCCTTTCGATATGGAGCTTTTCCTAAGCGGTGCCGGCAAAGGTTCTCAATGTACTCGCAACAGGCATTTACGGCAGGCCAGAATAATTCAAGCTCGAATTGATGAGCGCTGGAGACGCTCCTCCCCATGGAATTGGAAGTCGAAAGACCTGCATTGGTTTCTAAACTGCTACCTAGCAGAGTGTGCTCCAGTGACCCGCTACCGTTACCTGCTGACAGCGCGCCTGATCTGTCGCCGCTTAGGACATGCTTGGGTGGCCGCACCTCAGATTGACCAATTTAGATCTGGAGCAAGCAGGCACCTTGCTAATCCACCTCAGCGAAAAGTAGATACTCGAAACATAACAGACCTTGCCTCAAACTTAGATTAAGCTTAGCTCAGCCAATCCTAGATTCATCGGTGGCTGGGCGATCGCTGCCCGAAACAGCTAGACACCTAACGCTGGAAGAAAGCTAAGAATCTCATCTCCAGCGCTTCAGTAACTTGGCATAAAAGGGAAGTGGAATGGCAGGGGTAAATATTGAAAAGCTACTGCAAAGCGTTGAAATTGACAAAATCGCAGAACGCCTTGGAATGGAGTTACGCAATCAATCGAGCACAATCAAAACCACGCTTTGCCCTTTTCATGATGACAAATCCCCCTCATTACAAATTGACACAAGTAGAAGTCATGGACGCCAACATTACCACTGCTACGCTTGCGGAGCACACGGCGACGTAATAGATTTGATCAAAGGTAGTTTACAAGTAGATTTCAAGCAGGCCGTCGACTGGTTAGACCCTGACGCCTATAAAAGCTCATCCCGCACCACGGATAAAACTAGATCTGCCGCAAGCACAAAGGACAACACGTCAGGACTGGATCAAGGGCTTAAGCTTTACCAATCATGCAATGATTTAGAACGCCTAAAATCATGGGCCAAAGCAAGAAACTACCCGGTGGAAGTATTAAAAGATGCTGGCTTCACTTATGCCCCAAAGCTTGCGATATCCAAAACTTTATCCACGATGCCATTTTCAACTAGCCGAGAGATTATCGGGGAATTAGAGGATGCACACTTAATTCGAAAGGTTGTACCTGATATCGGAAGCAGCAGTTTCCATCTAGCACTTAGTGAAGACCCTAGGTATACAGATTTCTTCGTTGGCGACCGCATTGTCTTCCCTATCCGAGACCAGCAAAAAAAAGTAGTCGGGATAGTTGGTCGCGCGACAAGCGACCAAGGCGCAAAATATTTATTTTCTAAAAACTTCCCAAAGTCTAAAGTTTTTTATCGTGCCGACCGGGCTTTTGCAAAAATAAAAGCCCTCGCCAAACAACATGAAAGTGAACTACGGCTCTACATCTGCGAAGGTTTTCTTGATACGTTACGGCTTGAGAGCCTCGGATTCGCAGCAGTCGGCGCTATGGGAAGCTCCATCAGCAAAGAGCAAATTGATTTAATAAAAACATTAAATGATTCCCTGCCCAAACAATCCTCCCTAAAAGTCTGCGTATGCTTTGATCGAGACGAAGCGGGGTTAAAGGGTGCGTCAGACACTATTCTTCGCTTGCTTACGGCACACCTAGATCCTATTTTTGTCTGGCCAACGCTAAGTAGACTAATGAGGTCAGCAGCCTCCATAGAGAAGACAAAAGACCCTGATGAGTACCTGTCAAAATTAACCCGAGAAAAAGCTGTAGAACTACTTATAGAGTCTGAGCATGGCCCGGCAATAGCTGTATTAGCCAACCAATTCAGCATAAACGCTGACGAGCTCCTGGAAAGCGAAAGCTGGGCACAGGCAACTAGCTCTAGAAAATATAGATCGTTCGACAAAGCTCGACGCGAGCTCGCCAAAGTATCTGAAATAGACTCAGTGGAGCTGAAAAAGCTTCTCTCTAACAGCGCAGGAAATTATGACGATCCTGCAGCCCAAGAGTGGTTGAGTTTTATTGAATCGCTATCGAATGAAAAAGATTATTCATTCGAGACATTTCTGACTAATACAGAAGCACGATTAAACCACTCGAGGCTTCTTGGCTACATGGGTTCTCGGAGAGGTGAGCTTCCTTGCGATGAGCCAAGGTGGGAGAGGCTCGACATTGCTGCTACAGCGTTCAATCTGCTTTTGCAAGAGCGTCTAGCATCAGGAATAAGATCTCCCATAGGGGCTTATGAGGCAGTATGGGTGCCGAGGTCATTCGGCGGTAAAGAGTATCGATTAAAAGTAATGCCCCAGCCCGAGGACCTTATTGTACAACAATACATTCTCAACGAAATTTTAACCGAGCGCTGGGACAATAAATCTGCAAAGGGGATTCAATTTAGCCAATTCATTCCCGCAGTGAGATACTACCGCGAGGGACGGAAGACAATTACAACCGGGTTTTACTCCGACTCTAGCAACTCACCTTCGGTAGTACTCGATAGTGAAACTCTAAGCTACGCATATCAGTTAGATATGGATATTATTGAAGGGAGACAACCAGCTACCGATCAAGGAATGTTCCGTCCATTCCATGAGTGCTGGCGTGACTTTATGCAGTCAACGAAGAAACAGGCCGCAGCTATCGGATACGTCTATACCATTAGACTAGACGTTGCACGCTACTATGACCGTTTACGTCGGCACACTGTAAGAGATAGTATCCAGCCTTTTCTCAGGAGGGCACTAGAGTCAATCCCCGATGATACACCTGAGTTTGCAGAACTATTAAAACTGACCAATACAGATCAAAGTGCCGCACACAAATCTACCGCTATAGTAGAAGCACTTAGCAACTTAATATTTGGATATCCATACTTTAACCCAGGAAATTCAAGTATTGAAACTAGCGATTCTTTAAGGGGCATTCCTCAGGGCCCCGTTGTTTCGGCCTGGATTGGTTCTATCGCGCTATTCCCGGTTGATCAAGAAGCAAAAAAACTTATGGACCATTACAACTGTAATGGCCAAATACGTGTTGGGTACGCCCGATACGTAGATGACATTGTGCTACTTGCGGACTCAGCATCCTTGCTGGAAGAAATCAGAGAAGCGATTGATCGAACGACACGTAGTCTCGAACTGACTTTGGTTGCCAAGGCAGAAGACATCCCACCAATGTCGGCAAAAGAATTTTCTGACTACGCAAACCAAGGTAGAGCACTAGAAGGCTCAGGGCCTGCTTGGGAGCCTCCAATTCTAGGAGACGATGATTCTAGCTGGGAGCTTTGGTCAAACGCACCATTAACAGATAGGCAATCAGCTCTCCAACTACTATCAAATTCTGATCTATATAGGCAAAGTCCAGATATTATTCTCAGGACTGTTAAAACTGCGTTTCTTGCAGTGGATTTGAGAGCCTCAGAGTTACCGAAAGGTGCAAGGTTAATATGGTATGCGGCTGCAGCGGAATACTGCAATGAAGATTCCGGCAGAGTTCTGGATGGAGAAGACGCGTGGTTACGCTTTGAAAAGTCCTGGGATAATTGCGTTAGTACCGCAGGCTGGAGTCTTGACGGAGAAGTTAACTCATGGGAGTCACCTATACTTTTCGCTCTGGAGGGATTAGAAAAGCTTATAGACTATAAAAATAGTGATATTTCCGGACATTTAAAGAAAGAAAATTTACAGAGACGGGAGCGAATTACCTGTCTCGCAAAAGCAATTTTAAACCCTGAGTTCAAAAGTTACGCATTAAAAAAAGGTGGCAATTTAAAGCGTCAAATATCACGACGTCTAGACCTGCTTATCTGGAAAGCTGAAAAAGCAACAGACAGCACAGCCACAGACATAAGAATGTTCGCCGAAAGCCCCTCCCATGTACAAGAGTGGATGCCTTTTGAATGGTTGCATGGGGCTATAGAGCGACTAGCACTAGCAGATCTATTCTCCGACACTGACCCTCTCAGCATTTATATTCAACCATATCAGTATATCCGCAGCTCAAAGTCTAACCAGCTATCGATCTCAAAGGCCTTCTTCAGAAACTTACTTCCATCAAATAATAGAGCATCTACCTCCCAATCCATAGAAGCACCAGTTTTATCTCGGGAGCTTGATACAGACCTAATAGGCAGGGCAGTCCAAACCTTAGCAGCCGCGACACCCAAATCAAAAATCATTGAGATTTTATCAACGCGTCAACATCTCCTGGGAGATCTAAAAGGGCAAGAGATCATTGTAATCCCTCCCTTACCAGGTATAGCGCAGCAAAGGATGCTAGTCTGTACGAAAATAGAGTCAAGCGAAGACAATCTTATCAGCATCCATGACCTACAGGCTTATGGCATATTCACCCAGAAAGAAAATAGCCAACCAATTATTTTCGGGGAAAGCTCTGGACATGTTTCACAGGTAGCTCTAAATTGGGTAGCAGAAAGTACACCAAGTGCTAGTTTAGAAAAGCTTAGAGCAAGCGTACCGATCGGACTAGATCTTCAGATCAAAGCAAAGCCCCCTTTTAAAACGTTGAATGTCACAGCAAAGCTTCTAAAAGAAGTAGCTTTTTTATATCGATCTCTTGCTCGCGTTATGATGGGGTACGAATCACAGCATGAGGGACTAGAATTAGTCCCAGCCTGGCCCTATATAGCCACGACAAAGAATAGCTCAGAAATAGTTCTACTCTGTGAAGGCGTACCAAAGGGCACGGTAGCAAACAGAGCATTTGTTAGAGATGGAGAGCGTGCTTTAAGAAGCATAGAAATACCAATATATGAAGCATATCTTTGGCGAATAGGCATTGCACTAACTGACTACTTCGGCTTTTATGACGATATCGCTAAATTTAGCTCCTCAGAAGCTGAGGTTCCATCGGACGATTCAACATACTCCGATCCTGCAAGGTATATTCTCCGAAGCCAGCTTCGTAAGCTTCGAGGGGCCTTCGCAGACTCTCAAATTGGGCGTCGTGTATCTGGTTTCAGCAGTCTCCCCGCAAGCGTCGAGCGCGCGCTAGAGCTACTAGAACAATTTCCTGCAGACCAAAATGACTCGGCTATTCAACTGAAGCATTTGCTCGCTACTGAATCAGAAACGGTCGCAATGCGTATTAGATACGCCGAGGAAGGGAGAAATATACCTGCGACTATTTTCCTTAGAAATATAGCAAATAGTGTAATTACTAAAATACCATTGAGCATTGGCAGCAAATTATCGAGCCATCCCCTCGACACTAATGATCTTCGTCGGGATTTCGCCGGTGTATTTACTTTTTCAAAAACCATCTGGGCCATGAATTCGGAGTTTCCAGATGCGCAGTCTCTTGCGTGGAACTCCTTCTGTTCAGGTGTAATGTGCAGCGCAATATCTGTCGCATTGTTAGGCATGATTGCTAGCTTAAGAAGCCATGGCGATTTCTCCGAGTATTACGGTAATGACTTCCCACCCGAATGGGGGATCCCCACTTCAGACCACGCAGATGTCCTCGCTGATGTAGGCAAGCTGAAGGAGACTGAGAGCGAAGCATGGACGGCAAGCGACAAACTTAGTCTATTAGAACTAACTCGCCGATTAGTATCTTGCTTGGGGCATCGCATACGGATTCCTGAAAATGGCGACCCTATATTATCCGAGGAGACAATCGGAATACTTAAGGATCTTTCTATTGCACTGTACAAGTCAGAAGTTCCTCATATCGAAGAAAACGAGGACACTCCTTGGCCCTTCTTAAATATTACAAAAACATCCCTAAACACTCTCAATATAAACCTAGTTGAAAAAACCAAATCTCTAATGACTAGGCTAGACCGCGAACTTGGATTAACCGTAATCCTTGTGCAAGATCAGTCATATGGCCTTAACTTACCAGAGAGGCGATTTACCGATTCAAAAAGTAGAACATGGGATATCCAACAGTGGATGTTTTCACAATTCCCAATGCGCACTAGGCATCTTGAAGAAATAAAAGATGGAGGTCGCGTCCTTCGTGTTTGGTCAGAGGTTTATGACAACAGCACTGATCGGCTGCTTTCAATATCTTCGTTGGGCGAGCCATTTGCATCAATTGCGTTCAAGAATAATGTACAGATTCTCGATAGCTTAAACTCTGATTTACAAACTTCTGTATCTAAGATAGATAACCCTGCATCACCAGCATCACTAGCATTCGACACTCAAGTCCCGGCTCACGTATTGCAAGATACCGTCTCGAATGATCCTATACAAAATGCTCCTCAAGCAGAGGCAGTACCCACTGCAGCATTGACCAGCAGTAATACCAAGGAGCCATCAACTCCTCATGATCAACTAACGCCGCGCGCATTTCACTTAAGACAAATGGATGAGTGGAACAAACGTAAGGAAACAAAAAATCATGGCCATGTTCGAGTTGCACTCCTCCAATGGAAATTAGACATGAGCTATGCGCACCCGATGGTAGAGGTGTGCCCTAGACTATGGCCGCTCAATTCTAAAGCAAAAAAAGCTGCTATATCCTTCTTGCAAAATTCTTCTAATAAGACATACAAGCTCCTCATTAAATCCACAGAAAAATCTGGCGTTGAGCATAACTGGACTATCGATGGTGAAAAACTTGCCAGCTGGGCGGAATATCGACGCCGGAAGATATTAAGCAGTGCTATAAATTGCTGCGATAAATTTGGCGTTGATCTGTTAGTCCTTCCTGAGTATTCGGTGAGAGCTGAGACCGTCGAATGGTTAAAGACTGTATTAATGGGCAAATCTGTCGCAGTTTTAGCTGGAACGTACAAAGAATTTGAGACCAAAAACTCAAAATCCCTTCTAAGCGCAAAGCTAAATCTTCTATGGCCATTCCCCAAAGATGCAATACAAGATATTGAGGAATTTTCAACACCTCGGAATCAGACTATTCAGTCTGCGAGCGATGAAGCTCAAAAAGGTTACGTACTAAACTGGTCTCGGCAGAAAAAATATCGATCGGTTGGTTTAAATGAATTTATCCGCCCTAGCACTGGATTACTTAAGCCGCTGTTCTCACCGGATGAAATTTTTGACGTAATGAAGGACCAATATAAGCGGACACTTAGCACGAGAGATATCGTTAAGTTACTAGCAAGCACCGCCCTGCCGCTTAAGCATTTCATGGAATTAATCTGCTCAGAGATTTTTTTAGTTACCAGCCCTTCAAATTACCTTCAAATGGCAAGTGACTACAAAGCAATGAGAAGGCGTTTTTCAGAGCCAGCGTCTGATGATGAAACACTTAAGGATATTGAGAGGATAGCGGATGCACTTGCAATCAATGGTGATGGCCATCTTGGGCAGCGCAGATCTATCCTAATTGTTCCTTCGGCAACTACCCGTACAGCTGACTACTGGATCGCGGGGCAAGCCGGACTACTTTCATCAGGTATAACTACTGTATTCTGCAATGGTACTGGAAACGAACTCCATGGCGGTAGTTGCTTCATAGGCCGAGAAAGCTGGAAAGACGCTAGCGCTGTTGTGGGTTACATAAGTACAAGCACCCCATATTGTGGTTGGTCGAAAGGCATTTATTATAATAGCAAAAATGATCCTTTGAGCCCCACTGATCAAGCTATGGTGATTGCTGATATTGATCCATATCACATGATAGAAGGCAAGCCTCGTCCACAGATGCTTCCTATACCGCTACAGTTGGTAGCGTACTTGCCCATTGCGGAAATAGCGGATACAGAAAACCTTAGCCACCAGCTATATATAAACCTCCCCATAACCGATCAAGATAACGCACCATTTGGCTATGATAGTGACGACCACAAGCTAAAAAACGCGAGCAAATTTTGGGCCGATGTCAATCTGGTCGATAGGGACCCTAAGGCAAATTTTTCGAGACTGTGTGATTACTTCTCCAATCCAAAAGTCTTGCAAAGTAGGGCAGAGTCTCTTTGGAACCACGGCCTTCAGCAGCCAAATGCATCATCAACATCCAAGGGGCTTTTAAGCGGCCCGGCGCTATATGATTGGCTTGATATAGATCTATCACTAAGCAAAGATGAAAAGCTGCCGTTAATATCGGTCCCTATGTGGGCTCCCCCACTATAAAACTGATAACACCTTCGAGGTCTGCGTTTGAAGTTCGAAGCATCAAACGCAGATCAGAAACCCAAGCATCGTCATCATCTGCGATCAAACTCGAAGAAGTACAATTCGGCCCGCTGCCAGTTTCAAATTACTTGGAGAAGCCGTTTACGATGCAAATATGTATAAAGATAATTTTAGAGGTAGAAAACTCTGTCCTCGGTAAAAAATATATAATAAACAGATGATTACGATCTACATCGACTCCTGGTGCCCCACCATACGCAGTACCAGAAAAGGCTCACCGAAAGGTGGGCCTTTTTTGTGCGCTCTCGATTTTTGTAGGATCTCCCAAAAGCTGGGAAGGCGTCATCCAACACAAGAAAAACAAACCCCGGACCTACCTCACTCCGTAGGAGCCGAGCTTGCTCGCGATAGCGATCTCAAGCAATCGAGCAACAACAGCCACGAACGTCGTTACAGCTCCCAGTCAGGCACATTTAATCCACCCATTAAATCTCCCTACTGGAGTCGCCTGCGAATAACGATGCATCAACCGAGCAAGTCCAGTATCGCTCAATGCTCGCTCAACAGCGTACGAGTATCCGTGAGCGTCGCTCGCTGCGCCTAGACGATGGCTCACAACTGGCACTGAACGCGGATACTGCATTGGATATCCGCTTCGACTCAAAACAGGGGTTGATCCAGTTGTACCGTGGCGAAATGCTTGTTAAGACCGCCCAGGATCCCACCCAGCGCCCATTTATCGTTCAGACCGGCGAAAGTCGGGTACGTGCGCTCGGCAGCGGGTTTAGCGTCCGTCATCTGACCGAACAAACGCGTGTTGGAGTACTGCAAGCCGCTGTTGAAGTAAATCCGCACCAGCATGTTGAACGCACTCTGCGCCTCAATGCTGGAGAGCAAGGCACCTTTGACCGCGATGCAGTCGATGGAGCCAGCCCTTTAACCCCGTACAGGGCATGCTGAGCGTGGATGACTGGCGGCTGGGCGCTTTCATCGAAGAGCTGGAACGCTATCGCCCTGGCGTACTGCGCTGCATCGGTTCAGGGGCTGGGCATCTCAGGCGCGTTCCGCATCGATGATACGGATACCTTGCTGGAAAACCTGAGCAAGGCCTTACCGGTGAGAGTGCACTACCTGACGCGCTATTGGGCTAGCATCGAACCGGCACGAGTTCGATTTGAAAATGTTTAACGAGTCACCTTGCTGATTTTGATTCTCATCCGTCAATGACACAAGCCGCGATGACGGCGACTTTCTGCCATGACAACGGAAGGATCAACGAATGCCCCTGCTTCCCCTCTATGCGAAGACTTCAATGACCCGCCCGGTTCGCTTGGCCCTCTTTGGACTGAGCCTCGCGAGTCTGTCGGGGCTGGCGCTAATGTCCACGCCAGTTTTGGCGCAAAGCCAGACGTCCTACCAGATCGCCTCAGGCCTGCTTGGCACTGCCCTGACCCAGTTCGGAGTGCAGGCGGGCGTGACTATTTCATTTGATACCGAGCAAACCCGCCGTCTGACTACGGCGGGCCTGACTGGCGTGTACAGCGTCGAGGAGGGACTGGCGCGCTTGCTGGCGAACAGCGGGTTACAAGCGCAGCGTCAGAGCAATGGTGGCTACGTGTTGATCCCTGCCAATAACGGAACCACGGTGGTGCTTGGCGCAACGAGTGTCACGGGCCAATCGCTGGGAGCGACGACAGAGGGGAGCGGATCCTACACCACCGGCTCCATGAGTACCGCGACCAAACTGGCCACCTCCATGCGCGAGACGCCGCAGTCGGTCACGGTAATCACTCGCCAACGCATGGATGACCAGAACATGCAGTCTCTGGAGGACATTTCGACTTACACCCCAGGCCTGACCATGCGCAAAACCGGTGGTGAGCGCCCAGAGTTCTATTCCCGCGGTTCCGCCATCGACAACATCATGATTGACGGACTGCCAGTCGCGTATGACAGCGACACCCTTGGTACGTCGACCCTGGCGATGTTCGACCGGGTTGAAGTCGTGCGCGGTGCGTCGGGCCTGATGCTCGGCGCCGGCAACCCCTCCGGCACCCTCAACCTGATCCGCAAGCGCCCCACCGTCGAGCCGCAAGTTTCAGTCACCTTGGGCGTCGGCTCGTGGGACAACTACCGCACCGAAATCGATGCCAGCAGCGCACTCAATTCTGTCGGTTCGATCAGAGGCCGCGTGGTCGGTGCCTTTCAGGACAAAGACAGCTTTACCGATGGCTACAGCAGCAAGCGCCAGTTGTTGTACGGCATCACCGAATTTGACCTGAGTGAAGCCACGACCCTGACCCTCGGTGCGTACTACAACCGTGAAGACAACCCGGGAGCCGACTGGTCGGGCATCCCGACCAGGGCCAATGGCACGTTCCTGCCGATATCCCGCTCGACGCGCATGAGCCCGAACTGGACCTACTGGAACAAGAAAAACACCAGCGCATTTGCCGAAATTGAGCACCGCTTCGACAACGACTGGAAACTGCGCCTGAATACCACGTGGCTGCGAGGCGACCTTGACATGCTGGGCACCAGTTTCTATCGACTGGACCCCAGTGCAGATCAGTTGAACCTGAACGTGGGCCGCTACACCTACCAGCACACACAAAAAAGCGTCGACGGCTACGTTTCCGGGCCCTTCACCCTGTTTGGTGCGAGCCACGAACTGGTACTTGGTGGCAGCTATCGCAATGATAAAACCGACGATGGCCCCGGCGGTGGTTTCCTCAATGACCCAAACATCGTGCTCGACCCATCAAACTTCGACTATCACGGCGTAGAAAAACCGGCCATCAACTACAACTGGTCTCGTAAGGGCAAGGTCGATCAATACAGCACCTACGCCACCGTGCGCTTCCATCTGCGCGACGACCTGAAACTGATCCTCGGTTCACGCCTGGATTGGTATGAATACGAACAGAACACTATTTCCGGCGACTACACATTCGGCGCCGACTACAAGGCTACGCGCGAATACACCCCCTATGCCGGCCTGATCTACGACATAAACGATACCTACTCGGTGTACACCAGCTGGACCAGAATCTTCCAGCCGCAAGCCAACGTGGACTTCCAGGGCAGCCTACTGCCGCCGGTCACGGGTACCAACCGTGAAGTCGGGATCAAGGGCGAGTACTTTGACGGGGCGCTGAACGCTAGCCTGGCCTACTTCCAGTTGAACCAGGAAAATCTCGCCCAAGGGCTTGATGCCTGTGCACCGGGTGTTGCTTCCTGCTCCGTGGCCTCCGGTGAAGTGGAAACCAAAGGCGTCGACCTTGAACTGCAAGGCATGCTTGCCCGTGGCTGGCAGGCCTCCGCCGGCTACACCTACGCCGGCGCCAAGAACGTCAAGGGCAGCAGCGGTCGCTTCGACAGCGACACGCCATACAACCTGCTCAAGCTGTCCACCACCTATCAATTGCCGGGCGACCTCGAAAAATGGTCGATCGGCGGTTCATTCCGCAGCCAGAGCAGCACATACACAACCTACGGCGTATCGCAGGGCGGCTACAGCATCGTCGACCTGATGACCGGCTACAACGTGAACAAAAACCTCAAGGTCCAAGCCAACCTGAACAATGTGTTCGACAAGCACTACTACCAGAGCATCAGTAACCCGGCGGGCGCAAACATCTTCGGCGACCCGCGTAACGTGGCCGTGACCATGAAGTGGAGCATGTAAGCTACATCTTCCGAGATGACAACATCCTGCTTGGGCAGGTGCGCGCCGCAAGATGCACTCAGGCGCTGTACACCCCGGCAGCGCCGAGCAATAAGCCGCAGGCAACAAAAAGGGCACTTGCCTAACCGCCAAGTGCCCTTTTTTATCACCCGCAAAAGCGCTTAACGCGCCAGCATGAACGTCTCATATTCCAGGTCTTCCAGCGCCGACGACAGGCGCGCCAGCCCCAGCAGGACACACACCAGCAACGACAGCGTGAACCCGTAGCCGAAGAAGCTCGGGCCCAGGTGCATGCTGAGGAGGGTCAAGCCGGCGTTCAACACGGCGAACAGTACGCACAATTCCAGTACCACGCGACGTTTGTCGAGGTAGAAGAACACGTTGAGCAGCGCCATGAACACCACCTGGATGCTCACACCGATCAGGTCGATGTAGAACAGCGGCAGGTAGTAGCTGGAGATGCCGATCCACTCGAGCAAGCGCGGCGCGAAGAGAAACAGCAGGACCACGGTGAGGCCCTGGACCTTGCAGATTTCCAGCAGGCCCTGGCGAATGGACAGGGTCATTTCGGTTTTCAGCGAACCGATGTGCTGCAAGGTCTCGCCGTCGCGGATGGCGCGGAATAGCCGGTCGTACCATTCGGCGAAGTCGGTTTCGATGCGCACAAGGAAAACCGCCATGCCAGGGATGATCGCCAGGTACGCGATGAAAATCGGCATGTCATACAGGATCGAGGCGCGCAGCGGGCCGATGACGGCGTTGGAAGTGCCGGGGTTGAACCAGAACAGGATCTTGTCGACCCAGATGCCGAAGTTGTAGAAGAACCCGGTGACCAGCAGGCTGAGGAACACGTTGCGACGATTGAGGAAATCGAAGGCAATCATTTTCTCGGCACGGTATTCGCGCAGGATGTCGTAGAGGTACAGGAACAGCAGGCTGCCGTGCCCGATCAACAACGCCAGCAACAGGCCGGGCATCTTCAGGAAGCTCAGCAACCAGGCACTCGCCACCATCAGCGCGTAACCCACCACCATCACCAACAGGATGCGGTTATATTTTTTCATCCCCGAGAGGAAGATGATCACCAGCCACAGGTTGCACAGCACCACGAAGTTCGACAGTACCAGCACGCGGTAGATCAGGGGCTGATCGAACAGCAGCGCCAGCACGATGACACCCAGTACGCCGGCGCCGACGGTGACCATCAACAGGATGCCCAACAGGTTCGGCAGGATTTGCTCGTAGCGTTGCTCGAACAATTGGTCGGACACAAAGCGGGTGAAGAACAACTGCAGCCCACCCGTGAGGATCAGCGAGCTGGCCATCAGGTAGGTCACCGTCACCAGGAACTGCCCGACCAGTGAGTTGGGCAATAACAGGCCGAGGCTGATGATCCCCACCAGCATCACGCTGATGATCGACAACACCCACGGCCCGGAGCTGATCAAGCCCGCATACACGTAGGCGTGCAGGGTTGCGGTGTATGAGTCGCGCGAAAGAATCTTGCGCAGTTCGAAGCCAATACCGGCCATTTAATTGTTCTCCATGGCTGCCTGGTACAGGTCGCGGTAGCGCTGCAGCATCAAGGCTTCGGTGTAGTAACGGTGGACCCGCAAGAGCCCGCTGGCCTGTGCGGCCTTCCAGCGTTCCGGGCTGCGCAGCAGTTCGAGGATCGCCGCCGAGGTGGCTTGTGGGTCGGCGATCGCCACCACTTTGCCGGCGAGGCCAAGGTCACGGTCTTCGGCGCTGCCGCCTTCGATCAATTCTCGACACGAACCGACGTCGCTGCTGATCACCGGTGTGCCGGCGGCCCAGGCTTCGAGGATCACCAACGGCTGGGCCTCGCTGATCGAAGTCAGCACCATCAGGCCCAGTTTGGGCAGGATGTCCTGGATGCGCTGGAAGCCCAGGAAGTGCACCTTGCCTTCAAGCCCCAGACTGGCCATCAAACTGCGGCATTCGCTGACGTACTCGGGGTCTTCCTCTTCAGGGCCGACAATCCAGCCCTCGGCCTGTGGCATGGCGCTGATCACACCGCGCATGGCCCGCAGGAAGGTCTTGACGTCCTTGATCGGGACCACCCGCCCAATCAGCCCCACCACCGGCGCAATGCCCGGCTCGCGGGATTCCAAGGCCTTTGCCCACTGCGACAGGTCGATGCCATTGGCGATCAACTGCGTGCGGCTCGGGTCGGCGCCGTCCTTGATCTGGCGCTGACGGTTGCCGTCATACAAGGCAATGATGTTGTCGGCGCTGTTGTAGGCCAACTGGCCGATGCGTTCGAAATAGCGTACCCACAGCGTGCGGATATACCCCGAGCCGCCATCGAGGCTGCGGTTGAGCGCCTGGCCGGAGCTTTCGGCGATCCACGTGGCCTGGGCCAGGTCGATCTTGCGCTCCTTGGTGTAGATGCCGTGCTCGCTGAGCAGGTAAGGACATCCCCAGCGATGCTTGAGGATGCAGCCCAGGAGCCCTGCGTAACCGGTGGAGATCGAGTGCAGCACCCGTGCACGCGGCATCTTGCGCGAAGCTTCGGCGAGCATCAGCAACGGCGACTGCAGGGAGCGCAGGGTCCAGAAATAATTGACGAAGGAGGGGTCGGCGCAATGCTGGCGATAGCCTTCGCTGAGGGTCTCCCAACTGGCGCGGCTGCGCAGTACATCGTCGAGGGTCATGTGCCCTTCGGCGATGCAATTGAGCATGCGCTCGCCCAGCTCGCGCGGGGGCGCGTCCGGGTGGTGCAAGAAGCGATACAGGTCGGCCAACTGCTGCGGGTCGGCCTCGCGCGGCTTACCGCGCTGGTTGGCGGGATGGGTGGCATCCTCAAGGAAGACTTCTTCGATGTGCACCACGTTTGTCGGCACTTCATAGCGTCGCGAGGAGTACGCCGAGCGCTGGCCGCCGATGAACATGACCGAAAAGGTCAGCTCCGGCAGGCCGAGGATCATCTGGTGAATCCAGCTCGATACCCCGCCGCGCACGTACGGCCAGGTGCCTTCCAGCAACAGACAGATATCAGCGGTGGGTGTCGCTTCCTTATGATTCATTCCAGCTCCTCACCAGCTCAGCGAACGGTGGACGCTGGCGGGTTTTCTCGGGAAGGCTGGCGAGCAACCCAGGGATTTCGTGATAACGACCGGCTTCGAACGCCAGCTCAGCATGAAACGGCAGCAATTGCGCGGCGCCCAGGCCATTTCGCTCGGCCTCGTGCAACAGCGCTTCAGCCCGCTCGTTCTCGCCGCGCTCCAACGCAATACGTCCCGCCAACAGCAGCAGCTCGCCGCCCTCGCCCGCGGCCAAACCTTGCTCGGCGTGTTCGCTGGCTTGATTGAGGACGTGTTCGAGCACACTGCCCTGGGCCAGGCCGAGGTAGGCCAGCTCCCAATACCAGCGCGCCAGCATGCTGTGCACCGGGCCTGCCATGCGTGGGCTCACGCCGGCCAATTGCTCCAGGGCCATCTGGATGTGCAGGTTGATGTCGCTTTCCTGCTTGTCGAGCATCGAGTACGCCAGCAGGCGCACGTCGTCACTCGGATCCCCCAGGGCCAATTTGAGGATGGGCACCGCGTCCTTGCCGGGCATGCGCCGCGTCGCCAGCAAGGCTGCCAGGCGCTGGTCCGGGTCGGGCGCGTGACGCAACACATCCTGCAGGCCGCCATCGGCAAAAATCGGCGTGCGTGTCTGTGCCTGCGCACGGAACGGCAGGCCCGGAATGCCGACAGCCTGCCAGGCCTGACGGTCGCGTTTGCGCGGCAGGTACAGCGCCGGGAAGATTGCCGCCACCACGCCCAGGGTACCGATGACCGGCACGAAGAATGCCAGGCAGAAAATGAACAGCGGGCTCCAGGGAAGCGGTGCACGGTAGCGCGCCGGCAGCATCCGCCACACGGCAGCGCACAGCATCAGGCAGGCGAGGCCGTGGCTGAAGATAAACACCAGCAGTTGATGCAACTCCGGCGCATTGAGCCACAAACTGGCCCAGCTGCCCGCCTCTAACAACAAGGCTCCGCTAAACAGCCACTTGCTGATCATTCAGGCCACACTCGTTGTGAAGAAAGTTACGCAGCCCGTTGCGGTCACAGCCAGGCTCCAGGTTGAAAGGCATTACCCGCACACCCAGGCTGTCAAAATCGGTGTCGATGCCGAAGTGCTCGTGCAGCAACAGGCCGATACGCGCCAGGTAGCCTTGGGTGCCTTCCGGGCTGGTCAGCGGCAACAGGACCAACAGCAAAGGATGATCGCGGTTGTTGCGAACCGGCAGGTGCAGGTCGAGACCACGCTGGCTGCGCTCCATCAAACGCGTCAACTCGTCGTTGGGGCGCGTCATTTCAAACGCGAACAGGCCGGCCGGCAACGTGTGCTGCTCCGCATCCACCAGCGAGCGCTTGAGCTGCAAGGTGAATTGCTGCGCGTCGGCATCGGGCAGGCGCAGCACTTGCGGATCGCGGCGCAACAGGTCAGCGATGTGGCCGGCGAGCAACGACAGGAGGCTCAGCGTGCGGTCCTGGAACGCGAAGAACGGCATCTGCCGGACCGCCAGGATCGCCAGCAGGCGACCTTCGGCGTCGATCAGCGGGATGCATGCCTGCAGCGATGAGAACTGCGCGGAGTTGCCGGAGTCGATCAGGTCCTGACGCACGCTGACCAGCTCGCCACGCTCCAGGCACAGGGTGATCAGACCGTCGTCGGTGCCCAACGGGCCCATCACGCCGATCATGGCCAAGGCCTCGGGCAGCACATTTTTTTCGCTTTCATCGACACGGTACAGCCCGGCAACGCGCAGGGCACCGTACTGGCCCAGCATCGCCACGATCGGCTCGGCCAGGTCGCTCAAGGCATCGCCTTCGATCGGCATGCTGCGCAGCTTCTCGCGCAGGCCCAGCAAAGAACTGCGCAGGCTCTGATCGCTGCCAGCGACGCGCTGCTCCAGCAAGTCATGGGAAACCCGCAGGATCTGGTGAGCGCGGGTGAACTCATCAAGACGGTACTGACGGTACTCGTTGGCCATCTGCAGACGCTCCAGGCGGCGCACCCACAGGTCGCGAACTTCACCCACGAGCATCCCGCACACCAGCACGCCGACGATAAACGACGGCTCAAGCTCGGTGTAGCCTGCATGCCCGGTGTAGCGCAGCACAAACAACGCCACCACCAGCAGACCTGCGCTGAACAAGCCGCGTACAAAACCGTAACGCACACCTAACAGCAGCGGCGCCAGGATTACCCAAGGGAAACCACCGTGCATCTGCAACGGGTCTTCGGGAGTCAGCCAGAGGCCGAGGCCAATCGCGGCACCCGTCACTATCAGCGTTTCCAGCCAAGACACCGGCCCGCTGGCGCGGGGCGCCAGGCTGTAATCCATGTGTGGAGAATTCATTGCGTTCACTCGAACCGAAGGGCGCCAACAAGTTTGTCGATTACCGTCTGAGCATTGCCCGCCAGGCTTTCACGGGACCAGCCGGCGCGCGCGCCGCTCTTGCTCCAGAGCACGGTACCGTCCTTGGCGTCCAGCACGCGCAGGCTGATGCCGACCGCTGGCTCGCCGTCCAGGCCGTTCTTGTATTGCCACTCTTCGACGCTGCCTGCAACGACGTAGTCGAGCTTCTGGTCGCGGGCCCACTCGAGGGCGCCGGTGAGGCGCTCGTTGTCATCCATCAGCGCTTGTTCACCCTGGGTAGTGGTCGGATAAACGCGAGGCTGCAGACCGTGGCTGCTGAGGACGCTGAGCAGGATCTGCTCGCTGCGCTCACCGGCTTGCGGGGTCTGGGAATAGTTGACCATCGGCACGATGCCCCATTTCGCACTGCGCGACAGGTTCGGGCTGTTTTCACTGGTGAAGCTCGAGCAACCGGCGACGAACAGTACTGTCAGGGCCAGGCTCAGTGTACGAATTGCTTGCATAGGTTTTTCTCCCGTAGATTCTGTAATCAGCGCCCGAAACGCACGCCGTAGCTCATGCCCAGTGTGCCGCCGGACTTGCCATCCCCGCCCTGTGGGGCAGATTGGTAACCGAAGGTCAGGGCCAGTTCGTCATCACCCAGCACTTCAAACCCGATGCCCGTGTTGATGCCGTAGTTGAAAGTCTGATCGGTCCATTGCCAGCCCGCCGTCATGTCCACCAGCCAGGTGTACTGCGGCTTGCTGCGCACCAGTGCGCCGGGTATGCCACGACGCCACGAAGTGCCGACGTAGAGCTGGCCATAGCGGCTTTGCAGCAGGTCGGCGCCGGTCACGGTGTCGACATCGAGAGGATCAAGCTGGCCGGTGTCAGGGTCGGTCGACTGAGGCGTGATCTTGACGGCGCCGCCATTGCGGCTGGACAGGTAGTCCAGGTTGCGATCCTTCACGTTGTTTTTCTGGTAATCCAGGCCGCTGCGCACCGTCCAGTTAGGCCCGGCGAATTCCAGCGTGTGGTTGAGTTCCAGCTTCAACGCCTGACCAGTCCCCAGCGAGTCACCCGCGCGGGTCGAGAACGACCGCTGCGCCACTTCCCAGCTCAACTGATCGCGTGCGGTCAGGCCGTGACGGCCACCCACCCAGGCGCGGTCCTGCTGGCCGAAAGCACGCATCAGGCCGCTGTCGTCACTCTTGCGATGCCAGTCCAGGCCGGTCTCGATCTGGTGGCTGTTACCCAATTGCCACATACGCGACAGGCCCAGGCCGTTACGGTCATCGTCCTTGCGCTGGCTGGTGTCGGCGAAGAGCTTCCAACTGCCGTTTTCCACCGAGCGAACCAGGGTCAGGGCGGCATTGCTCTCATCACCGATCCGGGACGAGATGATGTCGTCGCCCTTGTAGTTACCGTGCTCGGCTTCAAGGTCGGCGTACCAGTTGTCGCCCAGGTTATGCGCGATTTCCAGGCGCGGCGAGTCAAACGACAGGCCACCGAAATCCTGCTTCTGATAGGACAGCAACGCGCCTTGCGGGGTGCTTTCGTGAATTTCCACGGCCTGGCGACGCAGTTGCTCGTTCACTGAAGACGGCTGGTCGTCGCCGAGGGCGGACAGGCTCGTGTCCAGGGCTTCGTTGGTGCGCCCCAGACGGCTCAGCGCTTGGGAGCGCTGGGCCGGGTTCAAGTCGCTGCTGGCCAGCAGGGTTTCAACCTGGGCCTTGTTGCGGCTGCGCAGGGCTTCCTGGATCTGCTCGTAGCGATCGACTTTCAAGCCTTGGCTGCGCGCCCACTCCAACCACTGGTCTTTCTGCGCTTCCTGGTTGGTCGCGTCCAGGCGGGCCAGCAGACGCTCGAACCACATCTGCTTCATCGACGGCGAACCGTCCTTCCACTTCAACAATTCCTGCTGCGCCTTGCGAGGCGAGTAGCTGCTGGACATCAACCGCAGCCAGATCGCATAACGCTGGGACGAGGGTTGCAGGTTGTCGGCCTCAGGGTTACGCAGCAGCTTCAAGCGCAGGCGCTGGGCGGCGTCCTGGTAACCGGCGGTGTCCAGTGCGTCGGCGTAGGCCGCTTGCACCAGCCAGTCGTTCGGGGTGAGCTTGAGGTACATGCGATACCACGCCAAGGCCTCGGTGTCGCGCCCCAGCAACTGGCTGGCGCTTGCAAACGGCAGCCACAGCAAGCGGTCTTCACGCGCATAGGCACGCCACTTGGTGAGCAGTGGCTTGAGCTTGGCGGTGTCGGCCTGGTCGACATACAGCCAGGTCAGGCGCTCGCGGAACAGGTTGTCATCCGGGTAGTTTGACAAGCCGAGCAGGTACAGGCGCTCGGCCTCGGCCGTGTCGCCCTGCTCGATAGCCAGCGCGCCACGCACGGCCAGGACCTGGGCTTGCTCGTAGGCCTGCGGGTATTTGCGGGCGTCATCCAGCAACGCGATCACTTGGTCCCAGTCCTGCAATTCCTGGGCGAGCTGCAGGGCTTCGACCAGGCGTTGAGGATCCTGGGCGCGGTGCCAACTGGCAACCATCAACTCCAGCGCGCGCTGGGGGTTGCTGACGCGGTACAGGGAGATCAACTGACTCTCGTCGCCGCTGACCAACTTGCCGTTGATGGCGAGCAGGCGCTCCAGCGACACACGCAAATCCTCATCGCGCTCCAGGTCCCAAGCCAGTGCGGCACGTGTGTGCCAGTACTCCGGATCCTGAATGGAGGGATCATCCACCTTGACCACGTCCCACGCAGCCTGCTCTTCGAACAGCTTCATGTGGGTGCTGGCCCAGTCGACCTGTTCGGCCGTGGTCAGCTTGTAGCGTTTGGCGTAGTCCTTGTAGAGCTTGCCTTTGGCGGCGAACTGCCCGGTGTTTTCCAGGTTTTGCAGCAAGCGGGTCCAGGCCAGGCGGTGCGAAGGGTATTTGCGCAGGTAAGTACGCAACCAGGCTTCGGCCTCGGCCGGTGTACCGCGCGATTCGTGACCGTAGATCAACGCATCCAGCTCGATATCGGTGAGTGCGCGCTGTTGCATGATCTCGGCAAGCAACGGGATCGAGCGGTCAAAGTCGAACTGTTGGCTGGCCAGGCGCCAGGCGTGTTCGCGGGTGGCCGGGTCTTCCTTGAGCTTGAGCAGGCGAACCCAGTAGTCCAGCGCCGCTTCGTTATCGCCGCGCCATTCACCGAGGCGGGCCATTTGCTCGAGCAGCTCGGTGTCATCCGGGTAATCGACGGTCAATTGCTGGCCGGTTTCCCAGGCACCGGCCAGGTCATTGATGGCCAGGCGTACGTGGAATTCTTTCAGTGCAATTTTCGGGTTGTCCGGCTGCAGCACGCGCCACTGTTGGAGCACGCGCTGCGCAAGGTCGTAATGCTTGGTCGCCACGGCGACATCGACGCCCTGCTCCAGCCATGCCGGATCGGTCTGCGGGTTGGTGAGGTCGGGCAACTCATCGGAGAGCACCTGTGCGGCTTGCTCATCTTGGCCTGCCGACAGCAGGCTGTTGAACGCCAGTTGTGCGTACTCACGTCGCTCGGCTGGTTGCTGGGCATCGCGTTTGAGTTGCAGATAGATCTGCGCGGCACGCGCGGGTTTTTCACCGGCCATGAACCACTGCGCAGCGGCTTTGAGTGATTCACTGCGCTGCGCCGGATCGCGCGCGGCGATCTCTTCAAACACGCTGGCTGCAAATGCCGGTGCCTGCAATGTCAGCGCCAGCTTCGCCAGGTTCTGCAGCTGTGGCACCGCCAGTTTGCGGTGATCGAATGTTTCCAGGCGCTCGACCAGCGCCTGCTGCGCAATCAGGTCGTTGCTGCTGGCCGCGACCAGTGCATCCAGTTCCAGGCGATAGTACGCCTGGGTTTCCGGCTGCGGCTTGGGCCAGGCCTCCAGGTGCTGGCGCGCCTTGGTGTAGTCACCGAGGCGAATCAGCAAATCAACCAGCTGCAGGCGCAGGTGGTCGTCATCCGGGTGGGCCGTCAGCAGCAGCTCGGCGTAGTTGGCCGACACTGCGTCCGGCTGGCGCCCATCCGGCTGGAAGACTTCTTCGCGCTGGAACGTCGCCCACAGCAGGCCGCCCACGGCGACCGCGACCACCGCCAATGCCCAAGGATTGAGCAGGCGGCTATTTTTAGTTGCAGAGGAGCTGACCATTACTCACCTGCTTCATAGGTAATTGAAAAGTCCAGAGGCCGGCTGACGCCTTGCCCGCGAAACGCTGTCCATCGACTTCCACGCGACAAGCCGTCGCCGAGCGTACGGAGAAGGTCAGGTCGAACTGACCGGCAAACGCAAAGCTCACGCGATTTGCATCGACGTAGCGCCAGTCAAGCAACGGCAGATTTGCCTCCTCCAGGGCGGGCCTGGGGTCTCGATCCGGGCGCAGCACCAGCAAGGCCTTGTCGCTGCTCAGCGCCACATAGCGCCCTTGCGGCAAGTCGCGCACACCGGCGATGCCTTGGGATTGGAGCAGGTCCGGCCAGCCCATTTGCGCGTCAAGGCGCACGGTGCGCAGCGCGTCCATCCCGCGGATCTGCCAGGCGCCGTCAGCAGTTCGCGCCAGGCTCGCCTGGTACAAGCCGTGCAGGCGGTCGACGTAATCGCTCATCCACAAGGACATCGGCTGCTGATCGCGCATGTAGCCGTAGATCTCATGCATGGCCTTGATCGAAGCCTGCTTGGTGCTGGAGTAGAAGTGATAGTAAAGATGCAGCCCGCGCAGGCGGCGGGGGCTGTCGGTGAGTTCGAAGGTCTCGATCAACTCGCGGAAACCGTAATACGGCCCCTTCCACAAGTTGGTGTAGAGGTTTTCGTTGATGATCGGCGCGTAGTATTGCAGCCCGCCCGGGGTCGGTCGCAGCAGCGGGTTGAGGCCCGTGAGCGAGGGGTTGGCCTTGGTCATGATGGTTTCGGCACCGTTGACGTTTTTCAAGCCAGCGTCGTAGGCCAGTTTGATCGTGTCGGACGATGGCAGCGCGTCACCTGGCCAGAACACCATCTTCACCGGCTTTTGCGGGGTGGTCAGGTTCTGGTTGATGTAGTCGCGCGAGCCGAAGATTTCACGCCGAAAATCAATTTTGTCGTAGCCGGCGATCTTCATGTTCATGCCGTATTCCGCGTTGAAGTTTTCGCGTTTCTTGGCTTTGTTCGGCTGCATGAAAAACGGGTGGCTGAAAGTGTGGGTGGCCACTTCAACTTTCGGGTTGGCGAAGATCTCGCGCGCAATCGGCTCCAGTTCGCGTGCCAGGAACGGGAACGCGCCACGCGGCGAAATTTCCCCTTCGATGATCGACACCGACGTCAGGAACGGGTTGGGCTTGATGTAGTCGTCCAGGGTGTGACGCCCGGCGTAAGGCGTGCCGCGTACTTCGGCGCGCGAAGGAAAGCCGTCGCCGTCAATGTGCACGGTCGCGATGCGACGGCCATTTTCGGTGGTGGTGTCCGGGCGCGGCTGGTTCGGCAGGCGCAGGCTGGCCTGGAGAAACGCGAAGGGATCGAGAATCCAGCGGCTGCGCTCGTTGTTGATTTCCAGGATATAAGGCGCGAGGGCCAGGCCACCCCATTTGCCCACTACTACCGGGGTGAATACGTCGCCACCGACGCCTTTCAACGACAGCGCCGGGGTCGGACCGCCGGGCAGTACCGAGACCGCAGCCAAGTCACGGGAGCGCGGTACTACAGGGGCTTCAAAAGCGCCGAGCAGGGCCTTGTCCTGATGGGTGACGGTCAACACCTGTGTCGCCGGCGGCGCATCGCGCTTGAGGCCCAGGCGCTTGAGCAGCAGCTTGTCTTCGACCGGCAGCCCGCTGAAGAACACCACGGGAACCTGCTCGTCGAGGCGCGCATTGAGGAACCGGTTGAACGCCGGGGCATCCTGCGGCGGGCCGCTGGTCATCCAGGTAATCACGCCGGCGTACAAGCCACTGAAGCTGTAGAGCGGCAGATTGCTGTCGGCCGGCAGGTAGTCGACGCGGTAGCCCAGGTATTCGAGCAGGCCGCCAAGATTGGTATGGCCGGCGGCGTCTTCCATCGCGCCTTCACGCGGATCGTAGATCAGCGCGATACGGCGCGGCTGCACTTCGATACTGCTGATGCCCAGTGTGTTGAGGTCCGGGGTGCTGATGTACGGGATGAAGCCTTCGTCGCGCAGACGCTTGGCCAGCGTGCGGGCTTCTTCGCGGCGCTCCGGCGGCAGGTAGTCGATCGCGACCAACGGGATGCCTTTGGCACGCAGCGGTTGCAGGTGCGTTTCCAGCCACGCGCGGTCGGACTCCGATACCGGGCGATAACGCTTGGCGGCGGCATCCCAGCCGGCATGGATTGACTCGACCGCAACGGCGGCGGCGACGCCGTCCAGCTCGGGCAGTACTTCGAAACCACGGTTGAAGAACAGCTTCAGCTTGGGCTGACGTTTGTGCAATTCCCGCAGCAGGCTGGCCAGGCCAACGCGCTGGGCTTCACGGGAGGCTGCGGGCACGAGTTGGAAACTGTCGAGCGTATCGAGAAACAGACCGGCATAACCCTGGGCTTCCAACGCCTTCGCACGGCCAAACAAATGCTCGCGCCAGGCGGGTGAAGTGAGGTCCATGACCTGGCTGTCCCAGGCATTGTTGCGTACCGGCGAAACAGCTTTGGTCAGCCCGGCCTTTTCGATTTCCGCCTTGTTGCCGTCGAACTCCCCAACGGACAAGTAGGCAAACGGCTGGCTGCCCAGGGCCCGCAAGGTTTTCACATCGCCCGGTGTCATGTGGCCTGGCTCGACCACGGCCCAGTCGAATTGCGACAACTCTGGCAGTGGCGGCTGGTCGGCGTACCAGAAAGCCACGCTGGCTGGCTGGGGTAACACAGCAGCCTGGACCGCTGGCCCGCCGACGAACAAGGCAAGAGCAGCTAATAGCCGCTCAGCGATCACGCGGACACGCGTCCTGCGGAAAACGATTTCCATAATTCACTCTTGAAAAATGACTGAGCCAATACTGCGTTAACGACGGACAGGTTGACCGGCGAGTTACAAACTTCGCAAAAGCTGCGCCAGACCCTGGCCGATGGAGGTCGGTTCCGGGAGTGCAAAGCGTTCCAGCAAACGGGTGTTGTTGGCGCGCGAATGGCGAATGTCACCTTGGCGTGGCGCCTGGTAAGTCACGTTCAGCGGGGTGCCCGTGGCCTTGCCCAGTTCGGCGATCAGGTCGTTGAGACTGGTCGCGCGGTTAAGCCCGACGTTGATGGCTTCAGGGGCCGGCTTGCGGGTCTCCACGGCCTGGACCAGGATGCTGACCAGGTCCTGTACATAGACGAAGTCGCGCGTCTGCTCGCCGTCACCAAAGACCGTGATCGGCTTACGGGCCAACGCGCGTTCGGTGAAGATGCTGATCACACCGGAGTACGGCGAGGAAGGATCCTGGCGCGGGCCGAAGATATTGAAGAAACGGAAGATCACCGGTTCCAGGCCGTGCTCGCGGCGATAGAAGTCCAGGTAGTACTCACTGGCCAACTTGTCGCTGGCATAAGGGGTCAGTGGCGACTTGGGGGTGTCTTCGGTGATGGCCGTGCCTTCGCCGTTGTTGCCATAGGTCGCGGCACTGGAGGCGAACACCACGCGCTTCACGCCGGCCTTGAGCATGCTCTGGCAGACATTGAGGGTGCCGACGAAGTTGGCTTGGTGGGTGGCGACAGGATCGTCTACCGACGCCTGCACCGACGCAACTGCGGCAAGGTGTACGACGGCGCTGCAGTCGCGCATGGCCTGGTCAACGACGGCGCTGTCCGCCACGTCACCGACGACCAGTTCGAGGTCGGCATTGTCGACGGGCAGGTTCGTCACCTTGCCGGTCGACAGGTTATCGAGTACGCGAATCTTGTAGCCTTTGCCAAGCAAAGCATCTACCAGATGTGAACCAATGAAACCTGCACCACCCGTAACCAGAATTCGTCCAACAGCCATGTAGTTTTCTTCCTAAAGACTCGAGCGCAGGCGTGTAGAAGCGAGCCTGCTAAATAAAGTGACAGCGTTTATTAGTTAACTCTGGCCGACGCCGCCGGACCGTTTGAATCCGAGCCGCCATATCCCTTTATCTTGAAAAATCACTGCGGGACGAACGCGCGTCATTAATGTCATTTTAATGGCTTAGAGCCATCAAAACCGTCGCGAATAATGTTGGATGAATATCAAACTGTCAACGCTTTGTCTTATCTGCCGCCCAACGGCATTTTTTGCGCAAAAACGTCACTTATTTGACGACATAAATGGAGCCATGGAGGGCGTTCGCTAACGAGTTCAGTCGCGGGAAAGTGCGGATACGTACGAGCGGAAAGTTTAAAAAGACCGACATTTTAATAGTACCGAACGTACTAAAAGAACATTCAAAGGCCTTGCCTAATAAACGTGCCATCACAATAATGAGAGCCATTACCATTTACACTTCGGTGGCACGCTCATGTCGACCCTCGATCCTTCAACACTTCACCAGCTGTACAGCGAACACAACAGTTGGCTGAAGGGCTGGTTGCGGGTGCGCCTGGGGAATGCTGCGGATGCGTCCGACTTGGCGCAGGACACGTTCGTACGTGTGATGACGGCTCGCCACACTACGCCCATCCGGGAGCCGCGCGGCTATCTGAGTGCGATTGCGCGTTCGTTGCTGATCGATAAATCCCGGCGTCGGGCCATCGAGCAGGCTTACCTGCAGGCATTGGCGCTGCGGCCGGAGCCGGTGGAGGTGTCGCCGGAAGTGCGCTTGTCGATCATTGAGATGCTGGTGTCCATCGACACGCTGCTGGATGAGTTGGGCACGCGCACACGCGAGATTTTTCTCGCGGTGCAGTTGGAAGGCTTGAATTACGTAGCGGCTGGCGAGCGATTCGGGGTGTCGGTGACCACGGTGAAAAATCACCTGGTTCGCGCCATGACCCAATGCCTGTTGCTGGTCGAAACCTGATGGCTACACCGCCGGACCTCAAGACGCTGGAGGCCGCCGCCACCTGGTACGTGCAGCTCAATGACGGTACGCCGGACGAGGCGCGCACCCACGCCTGGCAGGCCTGGTTGCAGGCCAGCCCGCAACACGCGGCGGCGTGGGCACGGGTCGAGGCGCTGCAGCAGCAGTGGGCGAAGATGCCTCGCCAGGCGGCGCTTTCCGGTCTGGGCGCGGCGCAGAAACAACGTCGCGCTGTGTTGAAGATTCTCGGCATGCTGCTCGCGGTAGGTGGCTGTTCGTGGCTGGCGGTGGAACAGGTGCCGTATCGCGCGGTGCTCGCACAACACCGCACCCACACCCGGGAACGGCGCTCGCTGAGGCTCGACGATGGCACGCAACTAGAGTTGAACACCGGCACGGCGCTGGATATCCGCTTCGACGCCCATCAGCGGCTGATCCAGCTGTACCAGGGCGAAATCCTGGTGCAGACCGCCAAGGACCCGGCCCGGCGCCCGCTCATCGTCAGCACCAACGACGGCACGATCAAGGCGCTTGGCACCCAGTTCAGCGTTCGCCAATTGGAAGACAGCACCCACGTTGGTGTGCTGGAGGCCGCCGTTGAAGTCCGCCCGCGCCGCCAACCAGAACAGGCGTTGCGCCTGGAGGCCGGCCAACAGGTCACGTTCGATCACGATGCGCTTGAAAACGCGCGTCCTCTGCCTCCTGGCTCGGCGGCATGGGTTCGCGGCATGTTGAGCGTGGACGATTGGCGCCTCGGCGACTTCGTCACCGAGTTGGGTCGTTACCGCCCAGGCGTGCTGCGTTGCGCGCCGCAGGTCCAGGACCTGAGCATTTCCGGCGCGTTCCGCATTGACGACACCGACACCGTGCTGGAGAACCTGAGCAAAACCCTGCCGGTAAGGGTGCGCTACCTGACCCGCTATTGGGTCAGCATCGAACCCGCCTGAAAACTGTTCGCGCGCAGCCTTGCCGATTTTGATCTCATCCGGAACAGTGGGTGGAAGGTTTTTGTGCAGCGGTACCCGCCATCGAGACTAGTCGGCGGGCGTCATTGACTCCAACCACCCGCACTCAGTGCCCGGCACTTTGGCCGCCGTCCACATGCAGAATCTCGCCGGTCACGAATGCCGCTTGCTCCAAATAGATAATCGCCTGGGCGATGTCACTCACTTCGCCCATATGCCCCATCGGGTGCAATTTCCCGAGTGCCGCGTGGGTGGGCTCGGCGTGCATCGGCGTCTTGATGATCCCCGGGCTCACTGCGTTGACCCGAATCCCGCGCTTGGCGTATTCAATCGCCAGCGACTTGGTCGCCGAATTCAGCCCGCCCTTGGTGAGGCTGGCGAGCACCGAAGGCACGCCGTCGACGGCATGGTCGACCAGGCTGGTGGTGACGCTGACGATGTGGCCGGCGCCGCGTTTTTCCATCTCGGCAATGGCGAGTTGGGTGATGTAGAAAAAGCCGTTGAGGTTCACCGCGAGCACGTTGGCGTAGTCCTCCTGGGTGTACGTGGTGAAAGGCTTGGCGATGAAGATACCGGCGTTGTTGACCAGGCTGTCGATGCGCCCAAAGGCTGCCAGCGCTTCGCGGATGACGCGCTGGGCGGTGGCGGAGTCGCCGATGTCACCGGCGACGGTGAGGATGTTCGGGTCGGTGGACGGCTGGATCGAACGCGAGGTGGCGACCACGCGGTAGTCGAGGGCGCGGTAGGCCTGGACCACGGCGGCGCCGATGCCTTGGGAAGCGCCGGTAACGATAACGACTTTACTCATGATGATGCTCCGGTAATGGATTTGCGGTACTCAGTGGTGGTGATGCCGGCGTAGCCCCAGTTATCGGTGTCGATTTCTTCGATGACGATGTGGGTCAGGTCCGGGCGTTTGTGCAGGACGCGTTCGAGGGTTTCGGTGAACTCGGCGATGACCTGGGCTTTTTGCTCCGGGGTAACGCCGTCTCGGGTGATGCGCAGGCTGACAAAGGGCATGGCAATGGCTCCAGTCGCCGGCCATCGGGGTGATGGGCTGGCAGTGGGGCCAATTTAGGCGTGCGCCTTGAGCGGATAAAGGTGGGGCTGGGTACTTCATTAGTGACGCGGTGTAATGGATCAACAGCGCCGTATTGCTCTATCCTCGCTGGCGTATTTTTCGGTATAACCGAAGCCCACGCGTTGTGAACGGACTCCCATGAACGCCCTGAAGCTGACCTTTCTGCTGGTGATTTTCCCGCTGCTGTTGGCCGCACTCGGCGGTTGGGAGCACCAGCGCGCTGCCCAAACCAGCAACGCCGTGATCGACTACCACCTCAATGTCGAGATCGCCAAGCAGCAACTGCAGGCGCTGGCGGCGCAAGACCCGGACGCGACCGTCGACCTCGGCAAAGAAAAAATCCGCGTGCAACTGGCGCTCTCGCGGCTGGACAAGATCGAAGCCGAACTGCCCACCGCCCATCACATCAACCGTGCACTGCGGGCGTTGGCACCGTGGGTGATCGGCCTCGGGCTGCTGGCGGCCTTGATTGGCCTCGCGGCGCTGCTCGGCACGCAGTGGGCCGGGCAACGGGCGCAGCAGTCGCGGGACAAACTCTTGCAGGCGTTCACCCTCGGCAGCCGCTTGCTGCCCTACGTGTTGGTCAGCCATGTGGTGGCGATGGCAGCAACGGTCGCCCTCGCCTTGAGCTATGAAAGTTTGGCGATGTGGCATGTCGGCCGGCTAGGCAGCGGTGAAATCAAGCTGATGGCAGTGCTGGGGGTGGTCGCGGCGTTCTGCGTGTATTCGATCTGGCTGTTGCTCAAGCAGTTGCGGTACATGCTGGGCATGTTCAAGCCCGAACCGCTGGAGATGTTCGGCGCCGTGGTGACGCCCGAACAGGCCCCGGCCTTGTGGCGCCAGGTGAATGAGCTTTCGAGCACACTGGGTGCGTTGGCGCCGGACCATATCGTCGTGAGCCTGGCCCAGGGCTTTTATGTGACGTCCAGCGAGGCCAGTGTGCTGCCGGCACAGACCCGCTTGACTGGGCGCACCCTGCACGTGCCGCTGCTGCACCTTGGCTTGCTGAGCCGCGCTGAAATCGGCGCGGTGATCGGCCATGAACTGGCGCACTTCGCCGGCGAAGACACCGACTACAGCCTGCGCTTTGTGCCGATCTATGACGGCGTCAATCGCAGCCTGCAGGCCTTGCTGCAAACCCTGCTGGCGAGCGACCTGATCCAGGGCTGGCTGATGCGCCCATCCTTTCTGTTCGGCGTGTTTTTCATGCAGCACTTTGATCACGCGGTGAACCATTGGAGCCGCGAGCGCGAGCTGCTGGCGGATGCCGCCGGTGCGCGCGTGGCCGGCAATCGAGCAGCGGCGTCGGCCCTGTTGCGGGTGTCGGTGCTGCATGCCCACGTCGAGGAATCGCTGCTGGCGTTATGTGACGCCGCATCAGAAGAAGACCTGCCCCGCGCCGTGCTCACCGCGCTGAGCGGTTGCGAGTTGCATCTGCCGCCTGAGGCTCTGGAGATTCATCAGCCGCATCCGACCGATTCCCACCCGTCCAATGGCGAACGCCTGCAGGCGCTTGAGGTGCCGTTGGACGAGGCGCTGCGCACCGCCACCCGACCCGTCGACGCCACCGCGGCGAATGGGCAAATCGATGGTTATTTCAGCGCGCCACAGACGCTGCGCGAGCAACTGTCTCGCGACCTGCTCGAGGTGGCCGTCGCCGAGAATGCCGTGCACACTCAGCTGCTGGAAACCCTGGTCGTTTCGACAGATGGCGAACGCGCACTGCATGAAGGCGGCGCATGGCGCGGCGTCTTGATGGCGGTATTGACGATACCCTTCGTGCTGTTCGCCCTGTGGATAATGGCCCGCCCCTGGCTGGCCCCGGAGCGCCTGAAAGGCACGCCGTTGTCGGCAATCGGCGTGGGCGCCGCCGTCGGTAGCGTCGCGCTGATATTCCTGGGGCTGGGCGTGCGACGGTACAAACGCGCAGCGCAGGTCGCCTTGCGCCTGACGCCGGAGCATTTTGTCTTCGCCAACCTGAAGCAGCCGGTGCCGATCGAGCACATCGCCGATGTCTCGCTGCAGTTCATGCAGGGCATCTGGGTAACGCTGGAGTTGAAGCCGGATGCGCCCTTGCCTGAGCGGCGCAAGACCGCGTTTGGGGTGCCCGGCGCGCGGATCAACAAGAAGAAACGCCAAGTGCTGCTGCAGATGGCGCAGCTGTGTATCGATAACCAGAAGATCGAACCCTACGAGGGCCTGAGGCTGATGCTCGACTACGTCAATGCGTCTGTTGCACGCAAGGTCCTGCAGAGCCGGGAGGACTCTGCGCAGGCATAAAAAAACCCCGAACCAGTCGGGGTTTTTATCGCCTTGGATCAGGCGCGACGCCAGATCAATTAGAAAACGTTGATCGGGTAGTCGGCGAACAGACGGATTTCGTTACCGCCTACGTTGTACTGGTCGGCGTTGCTGGAAACACGCAACCAGGACGCACGCGCACGCAGGCTCAGGTCTTTGGCCGGGCCGCTCTGAACGACGTATTTGAACTGGTTGAAGATTTCACGCTCGGTGCCATTGCCGCGGTTGGAACCGTCGTCAATGTTGGTACCGCGCACGTAGGCAACGTTGTAGCTCAGGCCAGGCACGCCGAAGGTAGCGAAGTCGATACCGTAGGCTGCTTGCCACGAACGCTCGTCCTTGCCGTTGAAGTCGGACCAGTAGGAGTTGGCCAGCAGGATGGTGTTGCCGCCGTCGCCGATGCCGCCAGCGTTGCGGTAGCCGCCATACAGGTAGCCGGTGTCGCCGGTGCTGCGCTGGTGAGCAAGGGTGAAGCTGTGCGGGCCGACAGCCCACGTGGCGCCCAAGCTCCAGATTTTGTTGTCGCGAGCGTCTTCGTCTTTCTGGTTTTCCAGGGCGAAGCTCTTGTCCAGCTTGGTTTTGTAGCCGTTGAAGTCAAAGGTCAGCGACTGCTTCTCTGGCAGGGCCAGCACGTAGTTGACGTTGACGTATTGCTTCTTCAGCACGTCCTGCATGTCGGAAGCGTAGAGTGCAGCCGACAGGCTTTCGGTGAATTTGTAGCTACCACCGATGTAGTCGATGCTTTTCAGGCGACCGCTGTCGGTGCCTTCCATGCTCTTGCGCGCTTCTTTGGTGAAGTGACCTGCGTCCAGTTGCAGACCGGCGATCTCTTTGGAAACGATCGACGTACCGGTGTAGGTTTCCGACAACAGACGGGAGTTGTCGTACTGCAGTACAGGCACGGCCGGGAACTGATCACCGTACTTGAGCACGGTGTTGGAAACGCGGAACTTCACGGCAGCGCCGCCTTTGGCCAGGTCGTGCGGTGCCGAGCCTGGGTTGTTGCTGCCATCAGGGTTGGTGGTGCCATTGCCCTGCTTGAAGAAGTCGATGCCGCCCGCGCCGGCGCGACCTTTACCACCGTCCAGACGGATAGCGTATTGGCCGATGACGTCCACACCCACACCGACGGTGCCTTGGGTGAAGCCGGACTCCAACTTACCGATGAAGCCTTGGCCCCACTCGGCTTTGTCTTGCTTGCCGTTCTTGTAGTCACGGCTGATGTAGGCGTTACGTGCTGCGATGTTCAGGTGGCTGTCTTCAACAAAACCCTTGGATTGCTCCTGGTCGTTGGCCATTGCCTGAGTGGCGCTCAAAATCCCCAGAGCGATCAGACCCATCCGTTGCTTCAACATTTCTTATATTCCTTATTACTGGTTGAGTACGCGCTGTGACACCAGGCTCCGTGTCGCTTTTCTGGTGTCGACTTTTCCAGGAAAAAAGAAAGCCCGCGGACGACTTAACTGCCGCGGGCCTTTTTTATTGGATGAGTCATGGCGGTTAGCCACAGGCGTTGGGCGCAATCCTAGTCGCGCGTTGAACTATGTGTCAATTTCGTGAATCGTCTGTATTTAGGCGAAATAATTCTAAGCAAAGGCCTATTGCCGCTCTGGAAACGACAAAAAATCGCCTTTGGCGACCTCTGAAACACATTTAGCAACATATTTCAAAGCCGATACATTTGGGAATAGATAACGCGCGCAAATGCAAAGCATTACCATTAACGCGCAATTTCCTCCCTAACAATTCGGATACATTTCCCCATGCCAGCCCCACGCCTGATGCCCCTCACCCTTGGGCTCTCTGTTCTGCTGTCTGCCGGTTTTGCCAGTGCGGCGACCACCCTGCCCGAAACCTCGATCAGCGCCGACGCCGACGAAGACGATCCCCGCGTCAGGGAAACCACCACCGCTACCCGCACCGCCACTGCGGTGCGTTATGTGCCCCAGGCGATCGACTCGGTAAAGACCGAAACCCTGCGCGCCTACGGCACCAATGACCTCGGCCAGGCGTTGAGCGGCATCCCCAACGTGAGCAGCGGCGCCGACACACGTTTCGACAGTTTGCGCATCCGTGGCTTCGACGCGAGCAATGACTTCTATCTGGATGGCATTCGCGACGACAGCCAATACGTGCGCGACCTGCATAACATCGAGCGCATCGAAGTGCTCAAGGGGCCAGCAGCCGTACTTTACGGGCGAGGCGGTCAGGGAGGGATCGTCAACCGCGTGAGCAAACTGCCCATCGCCGGCCACGCCTCGAGCATCGAGGCCCAGGGCGGCAGCAATGATTTGCGCAGCCTGTATGCCGATCTCAGCGCCGACCCCAGCGACACCCTCAGCCTGCGCCTGAACATGGGCAACCAGGACAACAACAGCTTTCGCGATGGCGTCAGCGGCAATCGCCAGTTGTTCGCACCGTCCATGAGCTGGCAACTGACCCCGGACCTGAACTGGCTGGTGCAATACGAATACAGCCGCTACAACCGCACGCCGGACCGTGGCATCCCCGGCGTCAACGGCCGCCCGGCGGATGTGAGCCGCGGCACCACCTACTTTGACAGCCGCGACTACATCGACGACAAGACCCAGTCGCTGCGCTCCAAGCTGGCCTACGAACTGAATGACAATTGGCAACTGCGCCAGACGTTGGGCGTATTCAAGCTCGACAGCGATTTCGACAACACTTACCAGACCGCCTACGCGCCTGCGACTAACAGCGTCACACGCCAGCGCTGGCAGCAGGACCTGACCACCCTGAATATCTTCAACAACCTTGAGCTCGAAGGTGGCTTCAGCACCTTCGGCCTGGAGCATCGCCTGCTCAGCGGCCTTGAGCTGGGCAGCCAGCGTCGCGATCCCAAGCTGTACACCGCGACAGCCGTCAACCGTGGCGGGCAGGCCGTGCCGAGCCTGGACCTCAACCAGCCGAATCGCCACCTGAGCCACACCGGGCGAATGAGCGTGTCGAGCAACAATCACACTGAAGTCGACAGCCGCGCCGTATACGTACAGGACCAACTGCGCCTGAATGATCAGTGGCAATTGCTCGCTGGCCTGCGCTACGACCGATTTGAAGTGGACACCAAGAACAAGCTGCTCAACACCCGGCAAGCGGTCGAAAGCCACAGCACCAGCCCGCGCTTCGGTGTGGTCTGGACGCCGCTGGAACATCACTCGTTCTACGCCTCGTGGAGCAAAACCTTTTCCCCGGCGGGGGGCGGCGTGATCGGCATCACCCCGAACGCCGCCGGCAGCGTCAACGACCTGAGCCCCGAACTGACCAAGCAGAAGGAAATCGGGGTCAAGAGCGACTGGCTCGACGACCGTCTCAGCACCACCCTCGCCGTGTACGAACTGGAACTCTACAACCGCCGCACCAGCGACCCGCTGGACCGCACCATCACCTTGCTCAGCGGCCTGCAGCGCTCGCGTGGCGTGGAACTGACCGCCACTGGCAAGATTGTCGGCAATTGGTCTGTGCGCGGCGGCATCGGCTTGCAGGATGCTACGGTCGTGAAGGACAACAACGGCTTTGAAGGCAAGCGCGTCAGCGACGTCGCCAAGCGCAATGCCAGCCTGTTCCTCACCTGGAAACCGGAAATGGGTTGGTACGCGGAAACCGGGCTGACCCTGGTGGGCGACCGTTATGCCGACAGCCTCAACACCGTGGTCATGCCAGGTTATGGTCGCTGGGACGCATTGGCCGGGTTCCGTCAAAAGGAATGGGACCTGCGCGCGGCGCTGAATAACATCGCCGATAAAACCTACTACGCCTCGGCGACCAGCGTGGCGCAGATCCAGCCAGGCGAGCCACGCAGCCTGGTGGTCACAGGCACCTACAGCTTCTAAATTCCCCCTCCACCTGCAGGAGCCGGCTTGCCGACGATAGCGTCGGCGAGATCAGCGCAGGCCCAAGGCCGTCGCCGCCGGCGAGCCGGTTCCTACAAGGGTGCGATCAATTCACACAGCGCGTGCACTTCTTCCTCACTGAACAACCCCGCCGGGTAGCGTTCACTCATCACGCTGCGCAAGTCAGGCTGCTGCCGGATCTGTCGCGAACCGTTTTCCTTCAACCAGAGCGCCAGCGCATGGATCGCGTCACCGTTGACCCGCAAAGGGTGGAAGGTGCGCGTGTACATCAGGTTGATATCGGCATTCATTTCAGCGCTCTCTCCTACTGCGTGAGCGGCTAACTTACTCAAGGTTTATGACAGAACTGCGCAGTCATCACCCTGGGCCACTGTGACAACACCGATACAAGAGCTATGCCAATGTCCCGTGTTTATAGGCATATGGACACAAAAAAGCCCGCGACCTTGCTGGGCCGCGGGCTTGCTCAAAGCGCTGAAACCGGCTAGCGCCCGGTCATCGCTCGAATGCTGTTACAACTGCACTCAGTTTTTGTGCGGGGCTGGCTGTTGTTGGGTCAGGCAATGGATATTGCCGCCGCCCAGTAACAGTTCACGGCCCGGCACCATCACCACTTCGTGCTGTGGGAACAGCTGCTGCAGGATCGCCTTGGCCTGGCTGTCCAGCGGATCGTCGAAGCTCGGCGCGATAATGCCGCCGTTGACGATCAGGAAGTTCACATAGGAACCCGCCAGCCGCACGCTCGGGTTGCGCTCCTGGGTACCGTCCACCGGGTCCACGCCGGCGCATTCTTCCTCGGTGGCGTACAGCGGCCCCGGGATCGGCATTTTGTGCACTGTGAACGCGCGTCCCTTAGCATCAGTGCTGCTTTGCAGGACGTCGAGGGCGGCATGGCAGCGCGCGTAGTTCGGGTCTTGCGGGTCGTCGGTCCAGGCCAGCAGCACTTCACCCGGGCGCACGTAGCAGCAGAAGTTATCCACATGCCCATCGGTTTCGTCGTTGAACAGGCCGTCCGGCAACCAGATAATCTTATCCACAGCCAGATTGGCGCTCAGCACCGCCTCGATCTCGCCACGGTCCAGGTGCGGGTTGCGATTGCGGTTGAGCAGGCACTCCTCGGTGGTGATCAAGGTGCCTTCGCCGTCGACGTGGATCGAGCCGCCTTCGAGCACAAAGCCTTCGGTGCGGTAGCGCGGCGCGCGCTCGATTTCGAGGATCTTGCCGCCCACCTGCGAGTCGCGGTTCCACGGCGAATACAGGCCGCCGTCAAAACCGCCCCAGGCGTTGAAGTCCCAGTTCACGCCGCGCACTTCGCCGCTGTTGTTGATCACGAAGGTCGGGCCGGTGTCACGTACCCAGGCATCGTCACTGGACATTTCCACCACGCGGATATTCGGCACATCCAGGCGGGCGCGGGCGTTTTCGTACTGGCCGGCGGACACCGCCACGGTCACCGGTTCAAAGCGCGCAATGGCCTTGGCCACCGCGACGTGCGCCGCCTGCGCTGGCTTGCCGCCCAGGCGCCAGTTGTCCGGGCGTTCTGGCCAGATCATCCAGGTCTGGGTCTGTGGCGCCCATTCGGCGGGCATGTAGAAGCCATCGGCGCGGGGTGTGCTGTGCAGGGTGGTCATGGCGTTCAGGACTCCGAATGGGGTGAAGGCCGACTTTATAACGGATAAAAATCGGCTTTAAAAGCGATCTGCGATCATAGTGGATAAATATGACAATAAATAGCCGATAACAATCGACTAGCTACACAAGCTCATCCAGCACCTTCGATAGCATATCGACGAAGAAATCCACGCTGCGGCGGGAGGTGACCATCGGCGGCTTGATCTTGAGGATGTTCAAGTAATCACCGGTAGGCTGCATGAAAATCCCCAGCTCGCGCAGGCGCTCGCAGAGCAGCGCGGTTTCTTCGGTGGCGGGTTCCAGGGTGTGGCGGTCGCGCACCAGCTCCAGGCCCAGGTAGAAACCCGAGCCGTGAACGGCACCGACCAACGGGTGCCGGTCGATCAATGCCTCCAAACGCGCCTTGAAATGCCCGCCGACCACTTGGGCGTTTTCCCACAGCTTTTCTTCCTCCATCACATCCAGCACTGCCATGCCGATGCGGCAACTGACCGGGCTGCCACCGGAGGATGAGAAGAAATAGCCCTCAGCCTCCAGCGCCTCGGCGATTTCGCGGCGGGTGATCACCGCCCCCAGCGGCTGGCCATTGCCCATGCCTTTGGCCATGGTGATGATGTCCGGCACCACGCCCTGCTCTTCAAAGCCCCAGAAAAAGTGGCCCATGCGGCCATAACCGACCTGCACTTCATCGGCGATGCACACGCCGCCCTGAGCGCGCACCAATGCATACACCTGCTGCAGATAACCAGGCGGCAGCGAGATGCCACCGGCATTGCCGTACACCGGCTCGCAGATGAAACCCGCCAATTGACGTTTGCTCGCGGCGATTTTCGCCAGGTTGTGTTCCACGCTTCGTACATAGTCCGGAGCGCTGTCCTGCCCGCGGAACTCGCCGCGATAGGTATTGGGCGCGGTCACCGGGTGCACCCACTCCGGGCGGCTGCTCAAGGCCTGGGGGTTGTCGGCAATCGAAGTCGAGACCGCATCCGCTGCCACCGACCAGCCGTGGTACGCCTCCAGCACGCTGAGCATGTCGCGCCCGCCGCTGTAGGCCCAGGCCAGGCGGATCGCCAGGTCGTTGGCTTCGGTGCCGCTGTTGACCAGGAACACCCGGTCCATGCCCGCCGGCGCCAGCGCCAGCAAGCGCTCGGAAAACTCGGCAATTGCCGCGTAATGGAAGCGCGAGTTGGTGTTGAGCAGCGACCACTGGCGCGCCGCCACCTGGGCCATGCGCGGGTGGCCGTGGCCGAGCACCGCCACGTTGTTGAGCATGTCCAGGTAGGAGCGACCCTGCATGTCGATCAGGTGGTTGCGCCAGCCGCGCTCGATACGCGGCGGATCGGCGTAATAGTGTTTCTGCGAGCGGGCGAAGCTGGCATCGCGGCGCGCCAGCAGGGCCTCGGGGTCCAGCTCGGGCTCGGCATCGCAAGCCAGCCCCAGCAGCGCGGCCGGCGAGGGGCACAGCACCTGCCACGCCTGCGCGCGTGAGGGCGTGCAGAACAACGGCGCCGGCAGCTCGGTGCGGCACAGTTGCACGGTGAGCGGGCCTTCGACTTCGCCGATGACCTGGCCCTTGAGCACCGCAGCGCCCGGCCGCAGCGACGCCTTGACACCCCACAACCGCACGTTGGCTTCACCGCTGTGCACACGCAGTTCGCCCTTGGCGCCCAGGTGCACAGTGCCCGCAAACGGCGCTTCGACGGAGGTACCCTGGGGCACGTGCAGCTCGACGTGCAATGGGAACGTCTGCGGCTCATGGGCACTGTCAGGCTGAGTCCGTGACAAACGGTACTGCCCATAACGACTGGCCGCCAGGCCATGCACGGCGGCCGCGTCCTGCAGCAAACGTTGATCGGCGCCGGCATGTTCCCAGTTGCCCGCCTCGAAATGCGCGCTGAGCACGCCCAGGTCGATCAGCGCAAACTCGCGCCCCACCAGCCCAGGCAACAACGGCGCGAAGCCTTGGCTGACCAGCGCTGCTGGCGCCTGCCCGACGCTGCTGAGAATCGCCGCTTCCATCAACTCGAACGGCACCGATGTCGCCACATGGAAGATTTCCCACTCGTGCTCGGCGTTTTTCAACAGGTAACTGTTATCCGGATCCAGGCGTTGCTGCTGCTCGCTGCTGAGTACCAGCACGGCCGCGCGGGCGACGATCAACGGCCACAGCACCTGCAATTCTTCGAGCTGCAGCGGTGTCACGGCATGGCAAGCCTGGATCGCCGGCAAGATCGCAAACGGGTCGCCCTCGGCATGGTGCAACAGGGCGGCGCAGGTCACGGACAGGTCGGCGATGCGCCAGGTGTGCACCAGGTCGCCGAAATCGATCACGCCCTGGACTTGCCAACGGCGCTGGGCATCGCGCTGCCAGACCACGTTGTCATCGGTGATATCCATGTGCACCGCTTGCCACGGCAAGCGCTCGGCCAAGGGCCGGATGCGTTGCTCGACCTGCTCGGCCACCTGCTCCAGGGCCGCGCGATGCGGCAGGTTTTCCAGGCTGGCCAGCAGGTGGGTGATCAGTTCCCGTGCATGGCGCGGGTCCCATTGCAGGGTGCGTTCCAGGCCCGGGTGGGCAAAAGACGCGAGGGCCAGGCTCATACGGCCGCACAGGTTGCCGAAGCCCGCGATCACCTCACGCCCCAGGTGAGGCAGGTGGGTCAACGGCTGCCCGTCGATATAATCCAGCAGACGAACATGCAGGGTTTGCCCGTCGAGGTTGACGCTCAGCAGTTCGTCGCCGCTCAAGGCCGGGATGACCTTGGGTACACGCAGGCCGGCTTGCGCCTGCAAGCTGTTGAAGGCCGCGTGCTGGGCGTGCAATTCCACAGCGGCGTAGTCGCCCCGGCAGATTTTCAGAACAAAGCGCCCGCGCGGGCTGTCGACCTTGTAGTTGAGGTCCTGTTGGCTGCCCAGTGACTGCAATGTGCCCGCGAGGCCGTAATGTTGCTCAAGCAACTGCGCCGCCTGATCGGGGCCTACTTGCGGGCAGGGTAGACTGGCGCGATGAATCAACGTGGCGAGCAACATGGGGTGGCCTCGGTTTTTTTTCAGGGGTGTATATCGCCATTGTTCAGGGGGCTTACGCAACCCCCGGACACATACCGCCCTGTCCAGCGCCACAACACAGGCTATGCTCCATTCGCTAATCGTCCGTCTAAGGAAAAGGGCCCCCGACATGCGCATTCTCATTACCGGTGGCGCCGGTTTTATCGGTTCTGCTTTGGTACGTCACCTGATTCAGCACACCGAGCACGAAGTGCTCAACCTGGACAAACTCACCTACGCCGGCAACCTGGAGTCGCTGACCAGTATCGCGTCCAACAGCCGCTATGAGTTCGTTCAGGCCGACATCATCGACCAGGCCACCGTCAGCGCCGTATTGGCGCGCTTTGAGCCCCAGGCGATCATGCACTTGGCCGCCGAGTCGCATGTCGACCGTTCGATTGACGGTCCATCGGACTTTATCCAGACCAACATCGTCGGCACCTACAGCCTGCTGGAGGCCGCCCGGGGCTACTGGCAAACACTCGAGACCGCAGACAAAAGCGCGTTTCGCTTCCACCACATTTCCACTGACGAAGTGTACGGCGACCTGCATGGCGTGGACGACCTGTTCACCGAAACCACCCCCTATGCGCCGAGTTCGCCTTACTCCGCCAGTAAAGCGGCTTCGGACCACCTGGTGCGAGCCTGGCAGCGCACCTACGGCCTGCCGGTACTGCTGACCAACTGCTCGAACAATTACGGCCCGTTCCATTTCCCCGAGAAGTTGATCCCGCTGGTGATCCTCAACGCGCTCGCGGGCAAGCCATTGCCGGTCTATGGTGATGGTTTGCAGGTGCGCGACTGGCTGTTCGTCGAAGACCACGCGCGGGCGCTGCTCAAGGTGGTCACCGAAGGCGCCGTCGGCGAGACCTACAACATCGGCGGGCACAACGAGCAGCAGAACATCAGCGTGGTTCGCAGCATCTGCGCCCTGTTGGAAGAGCTGGCGCCGCAGCACCCGGACGGCGTCGAGCAATACGCCGACCTGATCACATTCGTAAAGGACCGCCCAGGGCACGATCAACGCTACGCCATTGATGCCAGCAAGATCGAACGCGAATTGGGCTGGGTGCCTTTGGAAACCTTTGAAACCGGTCTACGCAAAACCGTGCAGTGGTACCTGGATAATCTGGAATGGTGCCGCAGGGTCCAGGACGGCAGTTATCAGGGTCAACGATTGGGCAACACCGACATGAGGGATCTGATCGCATGATGAAAGGAATCGTATTGGCCGGCGGCTCCGGCACGCGCCTGCACCCCATCACCCTGGGTGTGTCCAAGCAATTGCTACCGGTGTATGACAAGCCGATGATCTATTACCCGATCTCGGTGCTGATGCTCGCAGGGATCAAGGAAATCCTGGTGATTTCCACCCCGGCGGACCTGCCGCAGTACCGCAATCTGCTGGGTGACGGCAGCCAGTTCGGCGTGACATTCAGCTACGCCGAACAGCCGACCCCGGATGGCCTGGCGCAAGCCTTCCTGATTGGCGAGCAGTTCATAGGCAGCGACCCGGTGTGCTTGATCCTGGGTGACAACATTTTCCATGGTCAGCGCTTCAGCGAGCAGCTGCACGCGGCCGTCAAACGCGGCAAGGGCGCCACGGTGTTCGGCTATTGGGTCAAAGACCCGGAGCGCTTTGGCGTGATCGACTTCGACAGCGAAGGCCGTGCCCTGTCCATCGAAGAAAAGCCGGCGGTACCGAAATCCAGTTACGCGGTGACCGGCCTGTATTTCTACGATAACGATGTGGTCAATATCGCCAAGGCGGTGAAGCCCTCGGCTCGCGGCGAATTGGAGATCACCGACGTCAACAACGCCTACCTGCACCGGGGTGACTTGCAAGTGGAACGTTTCGGCCGAGGCTTCGCCTGGCTCGACACGGGCACCCACGACAGCCTGCTCGACGCCTCGCAGTACGTGCAGACCATCGAGCGCCGCCAGGGCCTGAAAGTCGCCTGTCTCGAAGAGATTGCCTACGGCAACGGCTGGATCGATCGCGACCACCTGCTCGAACGCGCCAAATACTTCGGCAAGACCGGCTACGGCCAATACCTCTACTCACTGGCCGGAGACAACCAGTGAACGTCATTGAAACCTCATTGCCAGGCGTGCTGATCATCGAACCCAAAGTGTTCGGTGATGAGCGCGGTTTTTTCTACGAAAGCTTCAACGCCCGGGCTTTTGAACACGCCACCGGGCTGCAGCGCAACTTTGTCCAGGACAACCATTCACGCTCACAAAAAGGCGTGCTGCGCGGCCTGCACTATCAACTCGAACACACCCAGGGCAAGCTGGTGCGCGTGACCGCCGGTGAAGTATTGGACGTGGCCGTCGACATTCGCCGCAGCTCGCCGAACTTCGGCCAGTGGGTGGGGGTTCGGTTGTCGGCGCAGAACAATCGCCAGCTGTGGATACCGGAAGGCTTCGCCCATGGGTTTGTGGTACTCAGCGATTACGCCGAATTTCTGTACAAGACCACCGACTATTACCAGCCGAGCGCCGAGCGCAGCATCCTGTGGAATGACCCGGCACTGGCCATCGACTGGGAACTCACTGCACCGCCGCAACTGTCTGCCAAGGACCAGGCAGGCAAACGACTGATGGAAGCCGACCTGTTCCCATGAAAATCCTCATCACCGGCCAACACGGCCAAGTCTCCCTGGCGCTGCAACAGCGGCTGCAGGATCTCGGCGAACTCATCGTGCTGGGCCGCGATCAGCTCGACCTGGCTGACGTCGACCAGATCCGCCAGCAGGTCCGTGCCCAGCGCCCCGACCTGATCATCAATGCCGCGGCCCACACTGCGGTCGATCAAGCCGAAAGCGAAGCAGACGTCGCCTTCGCCATCAACGCGATTGCCCCCGGCGTCCTCGCCGAGGAAGCCGAGGCCCTGGGCATCCCGTTGATCCACTACTCCACCGACTACGTGTTTGACGGCAACAAACCCGCGCCCTACACCGAAGCCGACACACCGAACCCCCTGGGCGTCTACGGCCAGAGCAAGCTGGCGGGTGAGCAGGCGATTGCCGCCGTGGGGGGTGAGTACCTGATCCTGCGCACCAGTTGGGTCTACTCCAACCACGGCAAGAATTTCCTGCTGACCATGCAACGCCTGCTGCAGGAAAAACCGCACCTGCGTATCGTCGCCGACCAAATCGGTGCGCCGACCTGGGCCGGCACGATCGCCAACAGCACCCGTGCCTTGATCGACCGTTGGCAGGCCGGCAAGGCCGGTGAATGGGGGATCTACCACCTGACCGCCCAAGGCGAGACCTCTTGGTTCGACTTCGCCGCGGCGATCGCCGAGCAGCTGCGCGCCGGCGGCACAGCCTGTGCCGAGCTGGAGGCGATTCCCTCCAGCGCCTACCCGACGCCCGCCAAGCGCCCGCTGAACTCACGCCTGGATTGCAGTCGCCTGCAGCAACAATGGCAGGTCAGCCAGCCGCAGTGGCAAGACGCATTGCGCGAGTGTCTTGCAAGGCAGCACTAGGCATAATGCGCCTGTACCCACAGGCGCACGACTCCCATGAACCCACCCCTTCCGCGAAGACCCCGCTGGCGCAGCCTCGCCCTGTTGGCGTTGTGCCTGGCGCCGCTGCTGTGGCCGCTGGAGCACTTGGCCGAGCGCTATTACCGCAGTGAACTGGCCGGGCAGAACCGCCAGACCCTCGACCTGTACGTGGCCAACCTGCTGGGCACGCTGCATCGCTATGAAGTGCTGCCGCAGATTCTCGGTGACTTGCCGGCCCTGCGCACGGCCCTGGATGCGCCGCAGGTGAGCACCAACCTGGTCAACGCCAACCTGCTGCTCAAGGACGTCGCGGCCCAGGCCGGGGTGGAAGTGATGTACCTGATGGACACCACCGGCAAGACCCTCGCCGCGTCCAACTGGGACAAACAAGACAGTTTCGTCGGCCGCAATTTCTCTTTCCGCCCCTACTTCAGCGAAGCCATGGCCGGGCGCCTGGGGCGCTTCTTCGGCCTGGGCACCACCTCGGCCAAACGCGGTTACTTTTTCGCCGCCGCCGTGCGCGATGGCGCCACCATCATCGGCGTGCTGGTGGTCAAGGTCGACCTGGACCACACCGAGAGCCTGTGGGGCAATACCCCGGAACAACTGCTGGTCACCGATCACAATGGCGTGGTGATCCTGACCTCGCGCCCGCAATGGCGCTTCCGTGCCACTCGGCCACTGACCGCCGAAGAACGCCAGGCCATCATCGCCATCCAGCCCTACCCGACCCGCGACCCGCAGCCATTGGCACTGAGTTCCACGGCATGGCTGCGCCAATCCACAGCCATCGCCGAGACCGGCTGGAACGTGGAGATCCTGGCGCCGCGCTCGCTGATCAACCGCCCGGTGCGCACAGTGGTTGCGGTGGGGGGCGCCACGCTGCTGGTGTTGATGCTGTTGCTCGGCCTGATGATGCAGCGCCGCCGCCACTATCTGGACCGCATCGCCTTCGAAGCCAAGGCCCGTCGTGAGCTGGAAATGCGCGTGGTCGAGCGGACCAGCGACCTCGAAGGCCTCAACCGCCGCTTGAAGCAGGAAGTGCTCGAACGCGAACACGCCCAGCAGGAACTGGTGCGCGCCCAGGATGACCTGGTGCAGGCCGGCAAACTGTCGGCTTTGGGCACCATGTCGGCGAGCATCAGCCACGAACTCAATCAGCCCCTGGCGGCGATCCGCAGCTACGCGGAAAACGCCGAGATCCTGCTCGACCACGAGCGCACCAGTGATGCGCGGGGCAACCTCAAGCTGATCAGCGAACTGACCGGGCGCATGGCCTCGATCATCGCGCACCTGCGCGCCTTTGCCCGCCGCGACCGCCACGCCCCGGAAAGCGTGGCGCTGCAGCCGGCGCTGGACGACGCACTGGCCTTGCTGGCCAAGCGGCGGCGGTCGATGGAAGTCGAGTTGATCCGCGATTTGCCGGAAGCGACCCTGTGGGTGCAGGCCGGCGAAACCCGCTTGCGCCAGGTACTGGGCAACCTGCTGGCCAATGCCCTCGACGCCCTCACCGAAAAAGGGCCGCCGCGCAAGCTCTGGCTGAGTGCCCAAACCACCGAACAGGGCGTCAACCTGTACATTCGCGACAACGGCCCGGGCTTTTGCATGGAAGCCCTGGGCCGCGCCAGCGAGCCGTTCTACACCACCAAGACGCGCACTCAAGGCCTGGGGCTGGGGCTGGCAATCTGTGACACCCTGATGCGTGCCTTTGGCGGCGAGCTGCTGTTCGCCAACCACAAGGAAGGCGGCGCGCTGTTAACCTTGAAATTGCGTGCCGGCTCGCCGGGCGTCAGTCTGCAACCGTCCGAGGACCGTAGTGTATGAGTATCGATAACCAGATTCAGGTGGTGTTGATCGACGACGATCCACACTTGCGTCAGGCCCTGTGCCAGACCCTGGACCTGGCCGGGCTGAAAGTCCTGACACTGGGCGAAGCCACCGGCCTTACCGCACGCCTGTCCCGCGATTGGCCGGGCGTGGTGGTCAGCGACATCCGCATGCCCGGCATGGATGGCCTGGAGCTGCTGGCCGAACTGCACGGCCAGGACGCGGAGCTGCCGGTACTGCTGATCACCGGCCACGGCGACGTGCCGCTGGCGGTGCAGGCCATGCGCGCCGGCGCCTATGACTTCCTGGAAAAACCCTTCGCCAGCGACGCCCTGCTCGACAGCGTGCGCCGCGCCCTGGCCCTGCGCCGCCTGGTGCTGGACAACCGCAGTCTGCGCCTGGCCCTGAGTGATCGCCAGCAATTGAGCACGCGGCTGGTCGGCCACTCCCCGCAAATGCTGCGCCTGCGCGAGCAGATCGGCGCATTGGCGGCGACCAAGGCCGATGTGCTGATCCTCGGTGAAACCGGCGCCGGCAAGGAAGTGGTCGCGCGCGCCTTGCATGACTTGTCGAGCCGACGCAGCGGGCCGTTTGTGGCGATCAACGCCGGCGCCCTGGCTGAGTCGGTGGTCGAAAGCGAGCTGTTCGGCCATGAACCGGGCGCCTTTACCGGCGCGCAGAAGCGGCGTATCGGCAAGTTCGAATTCGCCAACGGCGGCACGCTGTTCCTCGACGAAATCGAAAGCATGAGCCTGGATGTACAGGTCAAGCTGCTGCGCCTGTTGCAGGAGCGTGTGGTCGAGCGCCTGGGCGGCAATCAGCTGATTCCACTGGATATCCGCATCATCGCCGCCACCAAGGAAGACCTGCGCCAGTCCGCCGACCAGGGCCGCTTCCGGGCCGACTTGTACTACCGCCTCAACGTCGCGCCGTTGCGCATCCCGCCGCTGCGCGAGCGCGGCGAAGATGCGCTGATGCTGTTCCAGCACTTTGCCGACGAAGCCAGCAGCCGCCACGGCCTGCCGCTGCACGAGCTGCAACCGGGCCAACGCGCGCTGCTGCTGCGCCACAGCTGGCCGGGCAATGTCCGCGAACTGCAGAACGCTGCCGAGCGCTTTGCCCTGGGCCTGGAGCTGGCGCTGGACAACACGCCGGACAATCCGGCGGCCGGTGTACTGACCTCCACTCCGGGAGGCCTGAGCGAACAAGTCGAACAGTTCGAGAAGAGCCTGATCGCAGCCGAACTCACACGCCCCCACAGCTCCCTGCGCAGCCTCGCCGAAGCCCTGGGGGTGCCGCGCAAGACCCTGCACGACAAGCTGCGTAAACACGGCCTGAACTTCGCCGACAGCGGCAACCACAGTACCGACGACGAATGACCCCGCCCACCCATCAAGAGGCACCCATGAGCCGCGACAGCCGTTACCTGGAATCCATCCTTCACCACGACATTCCCCTCACCCGGGAAATGGGCCTCAAGGTGCTCGACTGGCAACACGGCCAATTGCAGCTGCACCTGCCCTTGCAGGCCAATATCAACCACAAGAGCACCATGTTCGGCGGCAGCCTCTATTGTGGCGCGGTGTTGGCGGGCTGGGGTTGGCTGCACCTGCAGCTGCGCGAGGAAGGCATTGAAGACGGGCATATCGTGATCCAGGAAGGGCAGATCAGCTATCCGCTGCCGGTGACGCAGGATGCGACGGTGATGTGCGCAGCGCCGGAAGAAAAGGTGTGGAAACGCTTTGTCGCCACCTATAAGCGTTATGGCCGAGCGCGTTTGACCCTGGAGACATGGATTGTGAATGAGGGCAGTGAGGCGCGCGCGGTGGCGTTTACTGGGCAGTACGTCCTGCACCGCTAAAAGCACCAGCGTGGAAGCGGCCTAGCCTGAACCCGCGCCCGACGCAGTTCCCATGTGGGAGCGGGCTTGCTCGCGAAAGCGGTGGATCAGCCAACATGTTCGGTGACTGGCATACCGCCTTCGCGGGCAAGCCCGCTCCCACATTGGGGGATGCGTCGTCCGCTCTTGCGGTGCAACCCGGCAATTCCAACCGCGCAGCCAAACGCGAAGCTTCACACCGATCGAAAATGTGGGGGCGGGCTTGCTCGCGAAAGCGGTGGATCAGCCAACATGTTCGGTGACTGGCATACCGCCTTCGCGGGCAAGCCCGCTCCCACATTGGGATGCGTCGTCCATTGCTGCGGCGCAAGGCCCGGCAATTTCAACCGCACAGCCAAACGCGAAGCTTCACACCGATCAAAAATGTGGGAGCGGGCTTGCCCGCGAAGGCGGTGGATCAGAACCGGCTAAGTTGGCTGACCCACCGCCAGCGCCTCCGAGGTGGCGCCGTTCGAATGTGGGAGCCAGCTCCCACATTGAATCCCCAACCGACTCAGGAACGCGCCAGGGTGAGCAGGCGGTCTCGCCAGGCAGCCTTGGCTGGCAATGCCAGGAAGAATGGGTTCAACAATGAGGCCCGCGCCGGGTAGCTGAACGGCTCGCCGCTCAACTCCAGTACCTCACCGCCCGCCCCTTCGAGTACGCCCTGGGCGGCTGCGGTATCCCACTGTGACGTTGGCGCCAGGCGCGGGTAGCAATCGGCGCTGCCCTCGGCCAACAGGCAGAACTTCAACGAGCTGCCGATATTGGCCAGCTTCAAGGCGCCCAAGCCTTCGCTCAAGCCGTCCAGCAAACGCTCCTGCTCGGGGCTGGTATGCCGACGGCTGGCCACGACGGTGAAGGACTCGCCCACGGCCGGCGACTCACGCACCTGGATCTGCTTGGGGGCTTCGTTGACATCCGAGCGCCAGGCACCGAGGCCCGCGCCACCAAAGTAGCAACGGCCACTGGTGGGCATGGACACTACGCCAAACACCACGCGGCCCTGTTCGATCAACGCCACGTTGACGGTAAATTCCTCGCTGCCGGCGATAAACTCCTTGGTGCCATCCAACGGATCCACCAGCCACCAGCGCTGCCAACCAGCGCGCACGCTCTGGTCAATATCGGCATCCTCTTCGGACAGCACCGGGATGCTCGGGTCCAAGGCCGTGAGGCCGGCGAGGATCAGGTGATGGGCGGCCAGGTCTGCCGCCGTCACTGGCGAATCATCGGCCTTGGACGTCACCGCCACATCCGCGCGCCAATACGGCAGGATCACTTCACCCGCCTGGCGAGCCAGCTCAATCACCGGGGCGATAAACGGGTGGCCTAAAAACAGTTCGCTCATGCGATAAACGCTCCACGCTGAATCAACAAATCTCGTACCAGATACAGCGCGGCCAGGGCGCGGCCTTCGCTGAATTGCTCGTTCTGCGCCAGTTGCGACAGCTCGTGCAGGTTGACCCTGTCCACGCGCATTGGTTCGGGCTCATCGCCCTCCAGGCGTTCTTCGTAGAGATCAGTGGCCAGCACCACCTGGATCTTCTGGCTCATATAGCCAGGCGACAGCGACAGCTCGGTCAGATGCTCCAGCTGACGCGCACCGTAGCCCGCTTCTTCCTTGAGCTCGCGGTCCGCCGCCGCCAGCACATCCTCACCGGGCTCGATCAAGCCCTTGGGCAACGACAATTCATACTCGTCCGTGCCGCCGCAGTACTCTTCCACCAGCAACGCGTGCTCGTCGTCGATCATCGCCACGATCATCACCGCGCCGTAACCGGCGCCGCGGCCTACCAGGCGCTCGTAGGTCCGTTCAACGCCATTGGAAAAGCGCAATTGCACTTCCTCCACGCGGAACAAACGGCTACTGGCGACTATTTCGCGGGCGAGGACGGTGGGTTTCTGGCGCATAAGCGGCTCCTTGGCGTGATCGGGTTACTATACCGTGGCTTTTCCGATTGTCTGTGTCGGATATCTTTACTTACATGAGACCACTCCATGCCCTCTCTGCCCTGGCACGCCATCGACACCGTCCTGCTGGACATGGACGGCACGCTGCTCGACCTGCATTTCGACAACCACTTCTGGATGGAACACCTGCCCCAGCGTTACGCCGAGCTGCACGGAGTGAGCCGGGCCATGGCCGAGATGGAATTGCAGCCGCTGTTCGAGCGTAACGCCGGACAGTTGCAATGGTATTGCCTGGATTTCTGGAGCACCGAGCTGAATATCCCGGTGCGCGAGCTCAAGCTGGAAACCGCCCACCTGATCGCCCTGCGTCCGGATGCCGACACGTTCCTGGCGGCGATCAAACAGGCCGGCAAGCGGGTGATCCTGATCACCAATGCTCATCGTGACTCGCTGTCGTTGAAGCTGGAACGCATTGAACTGGCGCCGTATTTCGAGCGATTGATCAGCTCCCACGACTACGGCTTCGCCAAGGAAAACCCGCAGTTCTGGGACGCCCTGCAAGCCGACATCGCCTTCGACCCGGCGCGCAGCCTGTTTATCGACGACACCTTGCCGATCCTGCGCAGCGCCCGGGCGTTTGGCGTGGGGCATTTGCTGGCAGTGAAGGAGCCGGATAGCCAGAAGGGGCCGAAGGACACGGCTGAATTTGCAGCAGTCGGTGATTACCGCGATCTCATTGTCGGACTCTGAACCATGTGGGAGGGGGCTGGCCCCCGATAGCGGTGGATCAGTCACCTTGATATCGACTGACACTCCGCTATCGGGGGCAAGCCCCCTCCCACATTTTTACGTTGTGTATTACTCAGGAATACGCAGCGTCTGCCCTGGGTAGATTTTGTCCGGATGCGACAACAGCGGCTTGTTGGCCTCGAAAATCTTGTTGTACTGGTTGGCGTTGCCATACACCGCCAGGGAAATCGCGCTGAGGGTGTCGCCCTTTTTCACCACGACGAAACGGGCTGCCGCCACGGCAGGACCGGGAACTGTAATCTGGTCCTCGACGCTGGCAACACCGGCGATATTGCCCGCTGCCAGGATGATTTTTTCTTTCTCCTCCTGCGTCGCTACCTCGCCGGAAATCGTGACCTTGTCACCCTCGACAGTAGCGTGAACGTTAGGGTTACCCAACCCGACATCCTCGATATGCTTTTTCAAATCTTCACCAGCGTTGGCATTGCCTGGTGTCAGCAGCTTGACCAGCTTCTCGCCGGCCTCCTTAACAAAGCTAAAAAGACTCATGGTGCGCTCTCCTTGGTAGTTGATGTCCAGATGCTCAAGACTAGACCAGTCCGACGGATTTGGGTTCCGGCCCGGCCACAGACCCAAACGCGCTAGAATCCCCCCGCCATTGGAATAAGCCCTGGAGCGAAGATGGACATCAAGCAACTCAAATTCCTCATCGCCCTCGACGAGACCCGTCACTTCGGCCAGGCGGCTGCGCGCTGCCACATCACGCAGCCGACCTTGTCGATGCGCCTGCGCAGCCTGGAAGAAGAGCTGGATTTGCCACTGGTCAACCGCGGCCAGCGCTTCGAGGGCTTTACCGCGCCTGGTGAACGCGTGCTGGCGTGGGCACGTACGGTGCTGGCGGCCTACGACGGCTTGCAGGCCGAAGCCGCGGCCTGTCGCGGCAACCTCGTCGGTACGTTGCGCCTGGGTGTGGTGCCGCTGTCGAGCTTCGATCCCCTGGCCTTGATGCAACAACTGCACAAGGAGCACCCGAGCCTGCGCTTCGAACTCTCGGCGCTCAGTTCCGAACAGATCCTCGAACAGCTGGCGAGCAATCGCCTGGACCTTGGCGTGTCGTACCTGGAGCGCCTCGACACCGAGCGCTTCGACTCCTTTGCCCTCGGTGAAACCCGCATGGGCCTGCTCTACGACCAGCGCTATTTCAGCTTCGGCGACACGCCGTTGAGCTGGGAGGCCCTGACCGAGCTGCCCCTGGGCATGCTCACCAGTGGCATGCATTTTCGTCAGTCCATCGACCATAACTTCCACAGCCGAAACCTGAACCCGCAGCCGCTGCTGCAGACCGACGCCGTCCATCAATTGTTACAAGCTGTGCACGGCGGCCTGTGTTGCGCCGTAATGCCACTGGACGGCGGCCTGGACGCACTCACCGAGCATCTGCGCCTGCAACCGATCGAAGACGCCCACACCCTGGCACGCCTGGGGCTGATCATGCGCCGCAGCGCGCCGCGTTCAGCGCTGGCGGAAGCGTGTTTCGCGCTGTATCAGAAATCGCAAACAACGCCTTGATCGACGTCATCTATCGGTAGATCAGTACTGGCAATTAGACGCGACGCTTTGTCGCGCCTAGTCTAAACACTGATCAATCCGTCGGTGGTACAGCCCCATGAACGCCAAGCGCCCAGTCTGCGCGGCGCCCGCTCCTGAAACACCCGCGCCCGCCGCCAGCCAGAGCTATCAGTTTTGCAACCTCGAACACACTGAAGTCGCCCGCACAGCGCTGGCGGAAGAAGTGGCGTTGGCGATTGCCTATAACGACATCAGCCAGGCGGTCATGCTGGTCACGCCGACGGATTTGGAAGACTTTATTGTCGGATTCAGTATCGGCAGCGGAATTATCGCCGACGTTAGCGACATTTATGATCTAAAACTCAGCGGTTCGGGTTCAGCCCAATACGCCCAGGTGCAAATCTCCAGCCGCGCCTTCTGGAACCTCAAGCAGCAGCGCCGCCAATTGGCCGGCACCAGCGGCTGCGGCCTGTGCGGCGTAGAAGCGGTAGAACAGGCACTGCCAGACCTGCAAGTGCTGCCAGGCGCGCCCTTGCCGCCTGCCGAATGGCTCGACGGCCTGCGCCAGCGCATCAGTGCGTTCCAGCCGCTGGGCCAATACAGCGGCGCCGTGCACGCGGCAGTGTTCATGAACAACCAGGGCGAACTGCTGATGGGCCGCGAGGACATCGGCCGGCATAACGCCCTCGACAAGTTGATCGGCGCACTGATCCGCCAAAAGATTCCGACTGACGGTGGACTGGCGATTGTCACCAGCCGTTGCAGTCTCGAATTGATCCAGAAAGTCCTGCGCGCGGGCATCCAGACCCTCGTCAGCTTGTCATCGCCCACCGGCCTCGCCCTGCAATGGGCGCGACGGCACAACCTCAATCTCATCCACCTGCCGCAGAAAAGCGCGCCGCGGGTCTATAGCCCTGCGATGGAGTACCAGCCATGAGCAATCATCACCAAGCCGACCAAACCCCGACCCCGCGCTACAAGCCTTACAAAGGCCCGGCTGGCGGCTGGGGTGCATTGATCAGCGTGGCGCAGGCGTGGCTGACCAGCGACAACGCGCTGAAAAACATCCGCATGATGCTCAAGACCAACCAGAACGGCGGCTTCGACTGCCCGGGCTGCGCCTGGGGCGACTCGCCGGAAAGCGGCATGGTCAAGTTCTGCGAAAACGGCGCCAAGGCGGTGAACTGGGAAGCCACCAAGCGCCGCGTCGACGCTGCATTCTTCGCCAAGCACAGCGTGACTGCGCTGCTGGAGCAGAGCGACTACTGGCTGGAATATCAAGGCCGCCTGACCGAGCCGGTGAGCTATGACGCCGAGACCGACCGCTACAAGCCCATCAGTTGGGAGGCGGCATTCGACCTGATCGGCAAGCATCTCAATGCGCTGCCCAGCCCGGACATGGCCGAGTTCTACACCTCGGGCCGCGCCAGCAACGAAGCGGCGTATTTGTACCAGCTGTTCGTGCGCGCCTACGGCACCAACAACTTCCCGGATTGCTCCAACATGTGCCATGAGGCCAGCGGCGTAGCCCTGGCGCAAAGTGTGGGCGTCGGCAAAGGCACCGTGACCTTTGACGACTTCGAACACGCCGATGCGATTTTCGTCTGGGGCCAGAACCCCGGCACCAACCACCCGCGCATGCTTGAACCGCTGCGCGAAGCGGTTAAGCGCGGCGCCCAGGTGGTGTGTATCAACCCACTCAAAGAGCGCGGCCTGGAACGCTTCCAGCACCCGCAACACCCGCTGGAAATGCTCACCAACGGTGACAAGCCGACCAACACCGCCTACTTCCGCCCGGCGCTGGGGGGCGACATGGCCATCCTGCGCGGCATGGCCAAGTTCCTGCTGCTGTGGGAACGCCAGGCCCAGGCCGAAGGCAAGGAAGCGGTGTTCGACCACGACTTCCTCAACGAACACACGGCCAACGTGCTCGACTACCTGGGCCAGATCGACGACACCTCCTGGGATGAAATTGTCGCGCAGTCCGGCCTGACGCTGGTCGAGATCGAGCAAGCGGCGCGCATGTACGCCAAGGGCAAGAACGTGATCATGTGCTGGGCGATGGGCATCACCCAACATCGCCACTCAGTCCCGACCATCCAGGAAATCGCCAACCTGATGCTGCTGCGCGGCAACATTGGCCGCCCTGGCGCCGGCCTGTGCCCGGTACGTGGGCACAGTAACGTGCAGGGCGACCGCACCATGGGCATCAACGAACGCCCACCGGTGGCATTCCTCGATTCCCTGGAGCGCCGCTTCCAGTTCCAGGTGCCGCGCACCAACGGCCACAACGTGGTGGAAGCGATTCACGCGATGCTCGAGGGTCGCTCCAAGGTGTTTATCGGCCTGGGCGGTAACTTCGCCCAAGCCACGCCGGACAGCCCGCGCACCTTCGAGGCCCTGCGCAATTGCGACCTGACCGTGCAGATCAGCACCAAGCTCAACCGCAGCCACCTGACCCACGGTAAAGACGCACTGATCCTGCCGTGCCTGGGCCGCACCGACATCGACATCCAGGCCGAAGGCCCGCAGGCGGTGACGGTGGAAGACTCGTTCAGCATGGTCCACGACTCCAACGGCCAGTTGCAGCCGCTGTCGAAGCTGATGAAGTCGGAACCGGCAATCCTCGCCGGTATCGCCGCCGCGACGCTGGGTAGCAAACCGGTAGACTGGAATTGGCTGGTGGCGGACTACAGCCGTATTCGCGACCTGATCGCCGACACCATCCCGGGCTTCAAGGACTTCAACGAACGCCTGAAACACCCGGGTGGTTTCTACCTGGGCAACTCCGCCGGTGCACGCCGCTGGAACACGCCGTCGGGCCGCGCCAACTTCCGCCCGAATATCCTGCCGAAAGACCTGATCCACGAACGCACCCACGCCACAGGCCGCGTGCCGGACCTGATCATGCAGTCGATGCGCTCCCACGATCAGTACAACACCACCATTTATGGCCTGGACGATCGCTATCGCGGGGTGAAGGGCCAGCGTGACGTGTTGTTCGTCAATGAAGCCGACATCATCCGCCTGGGCTTCAAGCCGGGGCAGAAGGCCGACATCGTGTCGCTGTGGGAAGACGGCCGCGAGCGCCGCGTGAAAGGCTTCACCCTGCTCGCGTTCGATATTCCCGCCGGGCAGGCAGCGGCCTACTATCCAGAAGTGAACCCACTGGTGCCGCTGGAAAGCACCGGCGATGGCAGCCACACGCCAACCTCGAAATTCGTGGCGATTTGCCTGGAAGCGGCGAGCGACAGTGGCTTGATCATGGCCCGCTCAGCCTGACACACGGCGCAAGCCCGCGTGCTGTGACAGGACACCATGCTGTGTCCTACCGGTTTGTTGCTGTGTCCAGCTGACCTGTTGCTGTCTCCAGCGGCCTCGTCACTGCGGCAAGCCGACTTATTTTTGTGGCGAGCGGGCTTGTTATTGTGGCGAGCGGGCTTGCCCCGCGTTGGGCTGCGCAGCAGCCCCAATAGCAACAGCGCACAGTTCCAGTCAGACCCCAATCACCTGGTCTCGGGACCGCTTCACAACCCAACACGGGACAAGCCCGCCCACCCCATTACAAAGCACTCTAGAGCCCAAATCGCGGGCACAAAAAAGGCCGCCTTTGCATAAAAGCGGCCGTTCCGAAGTAACTAGAGACTCGCAAAAATTACTTAAGTTCCCCATACAAAACAGCAACTTAGCAAATTGTATACAACCCATACCACTGGTCGGTTTTCGATTGTCAGTGCCTCGATACAACCTCAGGATCGCGCCGTCATCCTCTTGAGGTCTCTCTATGAAGTTCTCCTCGATTCTCTTGTTGTCCCTTGGCCTGGTCAGTGGCGCAGCCATGGCCGGTGGCACCACCGAAGCCGGTGTGGGCGGCGCATTGGGCGGGGTACTCGGTTCAGTTGTAGGCCAGCAGATCGGCGGTAACACCGGTTCGGCCATCGGCGCAGCCCTCGGCGGTGCGGGCGGCAGTGCGGTCGGTGCCGACAAACGCAGCCGTGGCGAAGCCGCCATTGGCGGCGCCCTGGGCGCAGCCGGCGGTAACGTCGTGGGCCGCAGCATGGGCGGCAACACCGGCAGCCTGATCGGCGCAGCCGCCGGCGGTGGCGCAGGTGGCGCACTGGGTAACTACATGGGCAACAAGAGCGATGATGACGATCGTCGCTCCCGTGGGCGTGATAACCGTCGTTATGACCGTGATGACCATCGCGGCCGTGGCCATGCGTACGGGCATCGCAAGAACAAGCATCACTACCGTCATCGGTAATTCAGCGACCTGAAGGACTCATCAGTCCACTGTGGGAGCTGGCTTGCCTGCGATAGCGTTGGATCAGGCTGACCGCCTGGCACCCAACCATCACGGGCAAGCCGGCGCCGACATAAATGGCGTCACACCACCAACCGCTGCAGCGCTTCGCGCAGCGTCCCCGGAATGGCCACCGGCTGGTTCGTCCCGCGATCAACAAACACATGCACAAAGCGCCCCGCTGCGCAGGCGTCCTCTTCGCCAGCCTTGAACACCGCCAACTCGTACTGCACTGAGCTGTTGCCCAACTTGCCCACGCGCAGGCCAATGTCGATACGGTCCGGAAAGGCAATCGAGGCAAAGTAATCGCACGCCGAACTCACCACAAACCCCACGACCTCACCCTCATGAATATCCAACCCGCCCTGCTCGATCAGATAGGTATTCACCGCGGTGTCGAAGAAGCTGTAGTAGGTCACGTTGTTCACATGGCCATACACATCGTTGTCGTGCCAGCGCGTGATGATCGGCTGGAAGTGACGGTAATCAGCGCGTTGTGGCATTGACTCAGGCATGGGCAGGTCTCACTGAAAGTGGATTTACAAGTCATTCAGATGGGCTAGGGCCCACTCACGCACATCGGCGTAGGGGTAGTCCTCAAGCGCAGCAAAACCGGGAATGCCCCGCGCCTTCAGCTTGGTAAACAGCGGCACGCTGATGCCCCCCAGGAACCGCGTCAGCCGCTCGGCACCGGGCAGTTGGCCGGTATGTTCATGATGCCTGTGGATAAAGTCACCGCACAGGCCCATGAAGTTTTTATCCACAAGCGGCGGCAGACTGGGCGGTGCTGGCAGATGCGCCACGTCACCGTGGCAGACCGAACAATGTCCGCAACGCTGGGGCGCTTGTTCATCCCCGAAATACTGCGCCAGGCGCTGGCCGAGGCACTGTTCTGTGGCGAACAGATCAAGCATGGCGTGAATCCGCGCCACCTCTCCCACCTCGTGCTGCTTGAAGCCTGTGTATAACTCGGCGCTCAGCGCCTGTGGGTCAAAATCGATATTGAGCAGGCTGTAGACCTCGGTCATCTGCTTGCTTTCCAGCTCGATCAGACCTTGTTCCTGGAAGTAATCCAGCGCCTTCACCACCCGATTGCGCTCGGCATTGTGCTGTTGATAAAGCGCGTCAAAATCCACGGTAGCCCAGGTTTTCGCGCGCTTGCATACCTGGACAATCGCCGCGACAAACTGCTGCCGCTCGCCGAAAAATCGTGCGAGCAACGCCTCCGGTTCAATCAGGTACTTGAAGCGGTACTCGGCATAAAACGCATAGCGCGGCGCGATCACGCCCCTGAGCTCCAATTGCACCAGCAGGGTCTTCAGGGGCAGCTCGCGGATATTGCTGTGGTCCGACAATGAGCGCAGCAGGAACTCCCATTGCCCCTCACTGCGCGCGGCCTGCAACTCCTCCAGCACACGGCGAATACCGTCCTGCTCGGGGGTATCGCCGTACACGAAGTTCTCCAGCACGTTGAGGCTGTCGCGGTTGGCCAGCACCAGGCAGTCGGAGGGTTGCCCATCACGCCCGGCACGACCGATTTCCTGGCTGTAGTTCTCGATGGATTTGGGCAGGTCGAAGTGCACCACATTGCGGATATCACTCTTGTCGATGCCCATGCCAAACGCGATGGTGGCGACAATGCAATTGGAGCGCCCACTCATGAATCGCTGCTGGATACCTTCGCGTTTATCGTTGGGTAAACCGGCGTGGTACGCCTCGGCCTGGATGCCATTGCGATTCAGATGCTCGGCGATCTGCTCGGCGGTTTTCTGCAAGGTCACGTAGACGATGCTCGGCTGATCGGCGCGCTCGGCCATCCACTGCACGAGCCGCCGACGCTTGTCGGCGCCGGCTACCGGCTCAACCAGCAGGTTGAGGTTGGGTCGGTAGAAGCCTGTGGTGACCACATCCTGCGGCGCGATGGCGAACTTGGCCTGCATGTCGGCAATCACCTTGGGCGTGGCCGTCGCGGTCAGCAACAGCGCCTGTGGGATATTGAACTGACGCTGGTAGTCCGGCAGCTTGAGGTAGTCCGGACGGAAGTTATGGCCCCACTCGGAAATACAGTGCGCTTCATCCACCACCAGCAGCGAGATCTGCACGCTCTGCAGGAAGTTGCGAAAGCGCTCGTTCTTCAGGCGCTCCACGGAAATCATCAGGATTTTCAACTCGCCCGAACGCGCGCGTGCCATCACATCATTGGCGTCATCGCGGCTTTGCGCCGAGTCGATGCTGCCCGCGCAAATACCGTGGCGCTGCAGGAAACCCAGTTGGTCCTGCATCAACGCCAACAACGGCGACACTACCAGCGTCAGGTGCGGCAGCAGTACCGCAGGCAGCTGGTAACACAGGGACTTGCCCGACCCGGTAGGGAAGATGGCTGCGGCCGAACGGCCGGCCAGTACGGCGCTGACCGTTTGTTCCTGGCCTAAACGAAACTGTGGATAACCAAAGACCTGCTGGAGGGTGTCGTGCATTCGCTGTCACTCCATTGACCGCTGAGTTGGCTCAAAAACATAGCCCGAAAATTTCAGCGAATCGAGAAAGGTCGCATGGAAAAAAGAGACAGGATGATACACAGGCTGAGGGATGGCCTAGGGCCGAAGTGGGATTTTTCGCGGGGTTTTGTAAGAACATCACAAACCAAAAGTGGGAGTTAGCTTGCCCGCGAAGACGGTGTGTCAGTCGATAGAGAACTGACTGATAAACCGCCTTCGCGAGCAAGCCCGCTCCCACATTTTTAGCGCTGTATTACGCCTGAATCAGCGGTTCTGCACGCGCTCGATCGCCGTGTCGTACACCGGGTTGGCCTTCTGCTCCTTGGCCAACTGATAGTGACGCAACGCATCCGGGAACTGCCCCGCCGCTTCGTAGATCCGCGCGATGTTGTAGTAAGCACCGGCACGCACGGTGGCGGCATTCGCGCCGGTCGCCAGGGCGATGGCCTTGCGGTTGGCCCAGATCGACTCGGCGGTGTTGCCAGCCTTCTGATACGCCAGGCCCAGGTTGCCGTACGCCTTGCCGAAGCCGTTGTCCAATTCGATAGCCTGGCGGAACAGGTCAATCGCCTGGTCCAGCTTGCCAGCCTGGTAGGCCGCTTCACCTTGCACGTTCAGACGTTTCGCATCGGTCTGTGCGGAAGAGCTGACAGCCACCGCCGTGACCGCCACGCTGTCATCCAGCAGGGGTTTGACTTCATTGAGCACGTTCGCGGCATTCACTGTGACACCGCTGAAGGTGTTGATGTCCTGGAAGTCGCCGCTGCCGGTCATGCGGAAGACTGTCCACAGGTTGCCACTGCGGTTTTGCGGCACGTAGTAAGTGCGCACCAGCGATTGACCCATGTACACAAACACCTTGGCTTCGCTGTTGGACAACTGGCGCGAACCTGGATTGCCGCGGTTGGTGAAGTCATGCACAGCGTAGACGTAACTTTCGCCGTAGTGCTTTTTCTGCAGGGTGATGGTTTCCGGGCCATAACTGTCGACGTCATCCACGTCCAGCTCGGCGTCGGTGCCCGTCTTGTTCTCGAAGTAAATATTGTTGCCCGGGAAGATCATGTGGGAGTCGAGGTCTTCCGGGTTTTTGCCCCAGGTCAGCACGACGCGCAGGCCGTCGAGGTTTTCCATCACGGGGCTAATGGCGTAGGTCATGCCTGCGCATGGGCACTTCACCACCAGGTTGGAGTAGCCGGGCTTCTTGATGATCAGCAGGTTGCTGGCATCGTCAGCGGCTTCGCTGGTCAGCGTCACCTGGCCCTGGGCGTTGGTGCGGCCCACGACGTTCTGTGCGCCGTTGCGCTGCAACAGCACTTCGGCATCGGCGATTTTCTGGTCCTTGACCACCGCGCTGAGCACCTCGATCGGCAACTGCGCAGCCTGGATGGAAAAGGCCACTGCACACAAAGACATCGCCGAGGCGACACGAAGCAAACCCATGCTTAACTCCCTTTAAGTAGTGGGCGGAATTGCCCTACAAGATTTTGCGGTGAAACATACGCTGAATTCAGCCCGCCGGAGGATTTTTTGTACAGAATGTGACGTGGTTTATATCCCGCCTGGCGACGCAAGCATTGCGCTACAATCAAACCTTGCTACCCAGGAGTACGCTGCGATGAGCGAACTGACGTTTGAGCAAAAACAGGATCATTATCACAAGATCCGCCGTTCCAATTACTTGGCCAGCCTGCGTCTGGAAGGGTTTGACACCCAACCGACCGACGTCGACAAGCCCTTGCCGACCCGCGAGTCCGTGCTCGCCAAGTACCGCAATAATTCGCGCTGATGCTCGACAAATACGGGGTGGGCCAGGATCCTTACTGCTATCCCGGTAGCAGCGTCCTGCGCAACCGCCTCGATTTGCTCGACGAAGCTGACCTGCACCAGGCCGAGCGCGAACTGTCCGAAATCGCCGTAGGCAACCTCCCCCTCTTTCCCCCGCCCTACGACCTCGAACGCTTGCAACACATCCACCGCACGCTGTTCAGTGACCTCTACGAGTGGGCTGGCGAGCTGCGCAGCGTCAATCTCCAGAAAGGTGACACCCTGTTCTGCACCCCGGAACGCATTCCACCGGAAGCCGCGAAAATCATCCGGCCTATGGAGGACGCGAACTGGTTCGTCGGCGTGAGCCAGGCTGAGCTGGTGAGCAAGATCGCCGAGGCCTATGGCGACCTCAACGTTATCCACCCCTTCCGTGAGGGCAACGGCCGGGCGCAGCGGATTCTGTTTGAACAGATCATCGTGAATGCGGGATTTTCGGTGAATTGGTGGCTGGTGAAACACGCGGCGTGGATACCGGCGAATATTGACGCAGTGGCGTGTGATTATCGGGGGCTGGAGGCGATTTTTGAGCGGTGTATCAATCGGCCTGGCAGTGCCTGATCGAAATACGCGGCCTTAAGGTCAACGAGGACGCGGTCGATCAGAAAACCCGCAGTGACCTAACGTGTGTTGCGATCAAGCTCACACCTACGATTTTGCTAATCCCTCCTTACAAATCGCCATAAAGTAAAAAATGCCGGAAACCACCGTAAGAAACTTCTAAAAGCTTCGAAGTCCGCTTCCTAAATTGCCTAAAACAACCGCTCGCCCCTCTACAGAAGTTACCCGCAGTTGAAAGAAAATAGCGCCCTCTCAACTTTTTCGGCAAACCCCTGTGAACATCGAAAGGACTCAATACATCGGCCACTGCGGCGTCATCTTCCTGCCTGACTGCCGGCAGGCATTCTCAGTTGGCGATACGATTTCCGGCGAGCTTCGTGGATATCACACGGGAAACATGATCCTCGGTCTGGACGCCAATGCGAGAGGAGGCCGAGGAACTCAACGATCAACGCTCTTGATGCATGTCCACTCGGACGCGTCATAATCATATGGCCCTGTACCTTCAACTCAGCTTTTTTCTCGTGGTTTATGGGGTGCTGCATTGCAAAATCGCGGACCCGGCACTCAGAAAACGCTATGCGACCATTTTCCTCGCAACGAGCCTTATTTTGGCGTTCCTAGTACCCTACATAACAGCCACCCTCAGAATGCCCTTCCTACCCGCTTTCATGTTCTTAATCGGCTTGGCACTCTTTATCACCCGAAACACACACCGCTCCCAACGCAACCATTCCCCTCACCCATTCTTGCGTGCTCCCACCATGAACCTCGCGCCCAACTTCCCCGAAGATCCCGTCATGCGGCAACTCCTGCAACTGCTGCACGAGGAGATCGGACTGCCGAAACACAAGACCCTTCGCCTGCAGACCTCACTCAACTTCGACCTGGGCTGCGACGGCAGTGAGGCCAAGCAACTCATGGAAGCACTGGAGCAGGAATTTGCCCTCGACCTGGGCGACTACGACACTTATCGTTACTTCAACCCGCCGGTGTTTGATGTGTTTCTCAAGCGTCGGGCCAAGGGCCGTGGTGAGAAAGTGCCGCTGACCATCGGCATGCTCTACCTGGCCATCAAAACCAACAGCTGGGACACGCAGACCCTGGAAAACCTGAGCTAGTCCCGAGAGTACCGAACATCAAATGTGGGAGCGGGCTTGCTCGCGAATGCGCTGGGTCAGGTAGAGTATTTCTCACTGATACACCCCCTTCGCGAGCAAGCCCATTCCCACATTTGGTTATGCGCTAACCTGGTGAACTGCCTACATACCAAGGACCTTACATGGACGTAATGATGGGCCTGCTGGCCGCCCTGCTCTGGGGCGGCACGGATTTTCTGGTGGGCCTCAATGCCCGCGCCGTGGGCGTTAAACGCGCGGTGTATTTCGGCCAGGCACTGGGCTTTTTGATCATGACCCTGCTGCTGGTCATCTTCCCGGCCTTGCTGGTCAAATCCCTGGATGCCTCATTGAGCGTCTGGCTGCTGGGCATTGCAGCCGCGCTGTTCACGGTCTCCGGCGCGCTTGCGTTGTCCAAGGCCTTTGCGCTGGGCAAAGCCGCCATTGTGGCGCCGCTGGTGACGTCCTACGGTGTGGTCACCACGCTGCTGTCGTGGGCGACCGGTGAACACATCAGCCTGGTCCAACTCGGCTGCATCGGCCTGTGCGTGATCGGCGTAGTCCTCTCCAGCATCCACAAGGACAACGGCGTTCCTCACAACAGCTCTAACCACTCCATCGCCTACGCCATGCTGGCCGCAACGCTGTACGGCACCAGCTTCTGGCTGCAAGGCCGCTATACACTGCCTGCCTTGGGGCCGATCACCATGCTTTGGCTGGGCTATCTGGTCGGCCTCTGCGTTCTGGTGGTGATGGTGCTGAAGATCAAGGATGGCCTGAAGATTCCGCCGCTGAAAAACTGCGCGACATTGACCGGCGCGAGCTTGATGAACCTGGGCGGGTTCTCGGCATTTTCGTGGGGGGCGATGGCAGGGTCGGTGTCTGTAGTGACGGTGATCAGTACATTGTCAGGTGGGATTGCGGCGATTCTGGGGTTCGTGTTTTTCAAGGAGCGGCTGTCAGCACTGCAGGTGCTCGGGGTTGTGCTGGTGCTGGTCGGCGCGGTGGTTTTGCATATCGCGCACTGACCCAACGCCCACAAAAAAGCCGCCCACGAGGGGCGGCTTTTTTTCAGCGACCGAATCTTACAACTTCGGACCCGCAGCCTTGATCGCATCGCTCACTTCAAACTTCTTGAAGTTCTCGATGAACAGACCGGCCAGCGCTTTCGCTGCTTCGTCGTAGGCAGCCTTGTCAGCCCAGGTGTTACGTGGGTTCAGCAGGCCGGTTTCAACGCCCGGTACGGCCAGTGGCACGTCGAGGTTGATGGTGTCGAGGTGTTCGGTTTGCGCACCAATCAACGCGCCGCTCTGGATCGCTGCGATCACGCCGCGAGTAGTCGGGATGTTGAAGCGCTTGCCGACGCCGTAGCCACCGCCAGTCCAGCCGGTGTTGACCAGGTAGACCTTGGAGCCGAAGCCACGGATACGCTTGATCAACAGCTCAGCGTATTCACCGGCCGGACGTGGGAAGAACGGCGCGCCGAAGCAGGTGGAGAAGGTCGACTTGATGCCGGCGCCCGAACCCATTTCGGTCGAACCCACCAGTGCGGTGTAGCCGGACAGGAAGTGGTAGGCCGCTTGCTCTTCGCTGAGGATCGACACTGGAGGCAGTACGCCAGTCAGGTCGCAGGTCAGGAAGATCACAGCATTTGGCTCGCCGCCCAGGTTCTGCTCGGAACGCTTGGCAACGTGCTCCAGCGGGTAGGCAGCGCGGCTGTTCTGGGTCAGGCTGACATCGGCGTAGTCGGCGTGCTTGGCATCGTCGATCACCACGTTTTCCAGCACGGCGCCGTGCTTGATGGCTTTCCAGATGACCGGCTCGTTCTTCTCGGACAGGTCGATGCACTTGGCATAGCAACCGCCTTCGATGTTGAACACCACGCCCTCGCCCCAGCCGTGTTCGTCGTCACCGATCAGGTAACGGCTTTCGTCTGCGGACAGGGTGGTCTTGCCGGTGCCGGACAGGCCGAAGAACAAGGTCACGTCGCCGGCTTCGCCAATGTTGGCGGCGCAGTGCATCGGCAGTACGTCGGAAGCTGGCAGCAGGTAGTTCTGCACCGAGAACATGGCTTTTTTCATTTCACCGGCGTAGCGCATGCCGGCGATCAGGACTTTTTTCTGGGCGAAGTTGAGGATCACGCAACCGTCGGAGTTGGTGCCGTCACGCTCAGGCACGCACTCGAAGTTGGCCACGTTGAGCACTTGCCACTCTTCACGACCGGCTGGGTTGTACTGGGCCGGGTTGATGAACAGGCAACGACCGAACAGGTTCTGCCAGGCAGTCTGGGTGGTCATTTTGACGGCCAGGTAGTGGTCTTCTGCAGCCCCTACGTGAACGTGGGAAACGAAATGCTCTTGCGCGTTGTTGAATGCCTCGACGCGAGCCCACAGGGCATCGAACTTGTCGGCCGGGAACTTGCGGTTGATCGGGCCCCAGGCGATGGATTCCTGGGTGGAAGGCTCTTCAACGATGAAACGATCGACTGGCGAACGACCGGTACGGTGACCGGTTTCTACGACCAGCGCGCCAGTATCGGCAAGCACGCCTTCACCGCGCTGCAGGGCTTCTTTGACCAGATCGTCAACACTCAGATCGGTGTATACGGCGTTATTGGCTTGCGTCATGAGGTTCCCCGTCGGCCTATGGCCGAGTGCTCCAAACGTTTTGTAGTAGAAAGTTGCGCACTACTACCGCGAAAAAAGTGGGCCGGATTATGCCAGAAAAGCCCAAAAAGAGTAGGGCCCTCCCGTCAGAACAGCGCTAATCCGGCATTCGTCAGGTGATTTACCTGTGCTTAAACGTTTTAGTGGCGGGTGTCGGAAGGGGTGTCGATACCTGCACCGGCGAACAACTGAGCAACATCGGCGGCATCGAACAGGTAGCGCTGGTTGCAGAACTGGCAGTCGATCTCGATATGGCCACCGTGCTCCACCACCAGATTCTGCGCATCTTCCAGGCCCAGGCTCACCAAGGCATTGGCCGAACGCTCGCGTGAGCAGCTGCAATGGAAGCGCAGGGTCTGTGCGTCGAACAGGCGCACGGCCTCTTCGTGATACAGGCGATGCAGGATGGTTTCGTTGTCCAGGGCGAGCAATTCTTCAGCTGTCAGGGTGCCGGCCAGGGCGGTGAGTTTGCGCCAGCTATCGGTACGCTCATCGTCGTCCTTGATGCGGTCAGCCGGCAATTGCTGCAACAGCAGGCCACGGGCGCGCTTGCCGTCGGCGTTGAGCCAGAACTTGGTGCCGACTTGCTGGGACATCACGAAATAGTTGGTGAAGCAGTCCGACAGGGTTTCGCCGTCGAGGTCGACGATGCCCTGGTAGCGCTGGCCTTCAGTCGGATCGACGGTGATCGCCAGTACGCCGTTGGCCATCAGATCGGAAAGCGTTGCGTTTGGAGTAATCAAGTCGGCGTCGTAACGGGCCAGTCCACGGATTTCGCGCTCGCTGGAGCACTCGATCATCAGCATCGGGACCGGGCCTTCGGAACGGGCCTGCAGGATCAGCAAACCATCGAATTTCATCGTGCCGACCAGCAGCGCAGCTGCCGCCATCAACTCACCGAGCAGTTGCGCGACCGGCTCCGGATAGGGGTGCTTGGCAAGGACTTCGGCATAGCTGCGCTCCAGCGAGACCAGTTCGCCGCGGGCGTCGTTCTCGTCGAAGATAAAGCGTTGGGTGAAGTCGGTATCCGGTAGATCAGTCATAGGTCTGGGTATCTGAATTGATGACAAATTGATTACAAGGTTTATAAAATTAAACGCTTTAGCACCATCTTGGTGCGGCTTTCTCCTGGAAACAGAGAGCTTAATTGAGCGAGAGGGACAGTTTATGAACAATCCGGGTTTGTTCCAAGCCAAGTGGAACCTCCGGCGATGGGCTCTTTGCAATCTACTCGCTATCGGACTGCTGTGTTTTTGGCTGTGGCCCACGGGCCAGATGCTGTGTGTGATTTTCGACGAGTGGCTGTTTCATCTGCTCAATGATCCGCTGGCGAGCAACTCAACGTGGCTGCATGTGTGGGCCGTGGCCAGTTTGCGGCCATTTGATGCGGTGGTCGGGGTGATTCTGCTGACGCTGCTGATTCGCGGTGAGTGGGTATTCAAGGCCGTGCAAGTGCGCCAGGCAGTGTTAGGTTTTGTCGGCATTCTGCTGCTGTTGCTGTTTATCCGCATGCTGTTTTCCAAACTCGCGGCACAGATGGGCTGGCAACACAGCAGCCCGTCGATGGTCATCAGCGGCGCGATTCATATGAGTGACTATTTCCCGGGGCTGGAGAAGACTTGGGAATTGAAGGACCGCTCGAGCCAGAGCTTCCCGGGGGATCATGCCTCGGTGTTGTTGATCTGGGCGATGTTCATGACCGTGTTTGCCAAACGCATCGGCCAGATCCTGGTGATCTGGGGCCTGGCGCTGTTGTTCATGATGCCGCGACTGGTAGCAGGCGCGCATTGGGGCCAGGATGATTACATCGGCGGTGTACTGCTGGCGCTGTTAGCACTGGGCTGGGGCTATTACACGCCGTTTGCGGCGAAGGTGTCGAATGGGTTGCTGCGGCTGACAGCGCCGGTGTTCGGGCTGTTTCAGCGGGTGCCGCTGATCGGGCGACTGAGCATCATGAACTCGCCGCAATAACCGCCTGTGGCGAGCGGGCTTGTCCCGCGTTGGGCGGCGAAGCAGCCCTGGAAACAGACGCCTCACTGGGGGTGGGATGGGGCTGCTGCGCAGCCCAACGCGGGGCAAGCCCGCTCGCCACGACAAGTCCGCTGCAGCACCGGGACAGATAGGGGTCGCCGGCGGAGCTAGTCGTCATTGCCACTGCCGCGAAACTTGAACAGATCGCGGCGTTGCTTCTTGCTCGGCTTGCCATCGGTGGTCATGCCGGTGGCGCCCGCCTTGCGCATGGCCGCCGCGTTTTCGCGCTTGGCGATACTCGCTTCGGTCTCGGTGTACAACGCCTGCGCTACGGGCGCACCACGGCGCACAATCGAAAGCGCCTGGACCACTACGGTTTTCTCGTCAAAGCCTATACGAATCTGCAACTCATCACCGACACGTGGCTCTTTGCCCGGCTTGCAGCGCTCGCCGCGATGATGCACCTTGCCGCTCTCGATGGCAGCCTTGGCCAGGGCACGTGTTTTGTAGAAACGCGCGGCCCACAACCACTTGTCCAGACGGACCTTTTCTTCCTCTTCCTGCTTTTGAGCCACTTGAATTCCCCGCTCTGAAAAATGTCGCAACTTTACCGTTGAAACCCTTCGACGCATAAACCCCAAGGCTCACCTAAGATACGCCAGGTAGCACCCTGATTTCGCGAGGATTCACCGTGACCGACTTTCCCATTTCACTCACCTCGCCTAACCAACGGTGCGTGGGGTGCCAGCAAAGCGAGCCCTTGGGTTTCGATTTTGCCTTTGCCTACCAACCTATCGTAGACCTGCGCGACCATACGATTTTTGCCAACGAAGCCTTGGTGCGCGGTATCAATGGCGAAGGCGCGATGTCGGTACTGGAGCAAGTCAACGACAGCAACCGCTACCGTTTCGACCAGCGCTGCCGGACCCAGGCAATTGCCCAGGCCAGCGCACTGGGCATGCAAACCCACCTTTCCATCAATTTCATGCCCAACGCCGTGTACCGTCCGGAGTTGTGCATCCGTAGCACCCTGGAGGCGGCTCGCGCGCACAATTTTCCGCTGGACCAACTAATTTTCGAGACACTGGAAAGCGAGCATGTAGATAACTATCGCCATTTGACCAATATTCTGCGTGAATATCGTGAATTCGGCTTCAAGACCGCCATCGACGATTTCGGCGCGGGCTATTCGGGGCTGAATCTGCTGGCCGATTTCCAACCTGACTTGATCAAACTCGACATGGCGCTGATCCGCGATGTCGACCAGGACCGTGTCCGTCAGGTGATCGTCCAGGGGATTGTCACAATCTGTGAGCAGTTGGGGGTTACTGTCATCGCCGAAGGCATCGAAAGTGCCGGCGAGCGCGATTTCCTGTCCGACTGTGGAATATTTCTGATGCAGGGTTATTGGTTCGCCAAGCCCGCATTCAAAGCCCTGGCCGAGGTTTCCCCACGCGCCTGGGCGAATTGACCGGTTACCCATATTGAAGACATTTGACCATTTGACCGTTGTGGGTCTGCGTGAGTGGGTGGCACTTCCCGACCTGGGAGTGGCAGGCCTGCGCGCGAAGATCGACACCGGTGCCAGCACCTCCAGCCTGCACGCCACCGATATCGAGCCGTTTGAGCGCGACGGTGAGAAGTGGGTGCGCTTCACCGCCCACCTGGGCAGCGTGGTGCAACTGCGTCACCGCCGCTGCGAAGCGCCCCTGGTGACGATGAAAACCATCAAGAGCTCCAACGGCCATGCGCAGGTGCGCTATGTGATCAGCACCACCCTGGCGATGGGGGATCGGGTATGGCGGGTGGAGTTCACCCTGGCCTGCCGCAAGGCCATGCGTTATCGCCTGTTGCTGGGTTCCAAGGCGCTGATTGACGGCCACCTGGTAGTCAATCCCGGCGTCAAGTACGTTCAAGACAAGCCGGTGTTCCCGGTCTCTACTATTTCTGCCCCAGGTGCTGCATGAAGATTGCTGTGCTGTCGCGAAACCCGCGTCTGTATTCCACCCGCCGCCTGGTCGAGGCCGGCACCGAACGTGGCCACGAAATGGTGGTGATCGACACGTTGCGTGCCTACATGAACATTGCCAGCCACAAGCCGCAGATCCACTACCGGGGCAAGCCGCTGGAAGGGTTTGATGCGGTGATCCCGCGGATCGGCGCCTCGGTGACGTTCTATGGCTGCGCAGTGTTGCGCCAGTTTGAAATGATGGGGGTGTTCCCCCTCAATGAATCGGTGGCCATCGCCCGTTCGCGAGACAAGCTGCGCTCGCTGCAATTGCTCTCGCGTCGCGGCATTGGCCTGCCGGTCACCGGCTTTGCCCACTCGCCCGATGACATCCCTGACCTGATCGAGATGGTCAACGGCGCGCCGTTGGTGATCAAGGTACTGGAAGGCACCCAGGGCATCGGTGTGGTGCTGTGTGAAACCGCGACTGCCGCAGAGTCGGTGATCGAGGCGTTCATGGGGCTCAAGCAGAACATCATGGTGCAGGAATACATCAAGGAAGCCGGTGGCGCGGATATCCGCTGCTTCGTGGTGGGTGACAAGGTGATTGCCGCCATGAAGCGCCAGGCCAAGCCCGGTGAGTTCCGCTCCAACCTGCACCGTGGCGGCAGCGCCAGCCTGATCAAGATCACCCCTGAAGAACGCATGACCGCGCTGCGTGCAGCCAAGGTAATGGGGTTGAGCGTGGCGGGTGTGGATATCCTGCGATCCAACCATGGTCCGCTGGTGATGGAAGTGAACTCATCACCGGGCCTGGAAGGCATCGAGACCACCACCGGCAAGGACGTGGCGGGGATCATCATCCAGCACCTGGAGAAAAATGGCGGGCCGAACATGACCAGGACCAAGGGCAAAGGCTAGTCTCAAGCTGTAAGCTGCAAGCCTCAAGCTGCAAGAAAGAGCAAATCGGCTTGCCCTTCTCTTGTAGCTTATAGCTTGAAGCTTGAAGCTGCCCCTATACCGCGTCGCGGGGCAACATCAGGCCGAGCGGCAGCCGTACGCGCGCTTCCAGGCCGCCCCCTTCGCGGTTGCGCAGCTCGACATTGCCGCCGTGCATCGAGGCGATCCGGCGGACGATTGCCAACCCCAGACCGGTGCCCTTGCCGCCCCGCGCACGATCGCCACGGGTGAAAGGGTTGAAGATGCCTTCCAGCTCGGCCGGGTCAATGCCGGTGCCACGGTCCATCACACTCAGCACAACATAAGGTGCCGCGCTGTCGCCGGACACATACGCCGCCACTTCCACATCCGAGCCCGCATGGTGCAAGGCGTTGCCGATGAGGTTGTTCAACAAACGCTTCATGGACACCCGGCGCAGCGCAAACGGCTGGATCGGTTCCAGGCGCATGCGCACCTGTTCGCCGTTCTGGTTGTAAGGCGCTACCACCTCACGCACCAGGTCCGTCAGGTCGACCTCCTCCACCACCTCGTCACGACCATCGCGGATAAACGCCAGGAACTGGTCGAGAATCGCGTCCATGTCCTCGATATCGCGAACCATGTCATCGGTCAGGTCGGAATGATTGCCCATCAGTTCCAGAGAAAGCCGCAAGCGCGTCAACGGTGTGCGCAGGTCATGGGACACGCCCGCCAGCATCAGCTCGCGTTCGCGCCCGGCCTGTTCGACGTCCTCCGCCATCTGGTTGAACGCGCCATACACCTCGGTCATCTCACTGGGCGTATCGCTGACCGGCAAGCGCACGCTGCGACCTTGCCCCAGCTGGCGCGCAGCAAAGACCAGACGCTTGAGTGGCTGGTTGAGCTGGCGCACGAAAATCCACGCCGAGGCGGTTGAGAGCAGCCCGATCGCCAGGAACCAGCCCAGCACGTTCCAGATCTTCTGCCCACGCAGCGGATGCGGGTACAGCGGCACCTTGATCCAGGCATCCCCCAGGCTCGGCGCCCTCACCCACAGCGCGGGCGATACATGCATGCGCAATCGAACTTCGGTGTCCTCGCCCAGCTCGGCCTGCATCTGGCGCTGGTAGATCTCGCTGTAAGGCCAATGTTGCTCACCTTCCGGCACCCCGGCCCCGTCAACCCGAATCAATGTCGACGCCTTGGCGATTTTTTCACGACTCTCGGGATCGGCTGCCCAATAGCCACGTAATGTCAGGGCGACACCGTGGCTGTACTGCCGATCCACCAGCACGTCTTCGTTCATCAACAGATAAACCAGCGTGAGCGCCTTGGAAAACAGAACGACGATCAGCACCAGCCAAAGGGTGCGGGAGAAAAAACTTTGCGGGAACCAAAGAGGGGTTTTCATAGAAGACAGCTGGACACCTGGCAGGAACGAGCGGCGCTCGCAGAATTGCAGACGCCGGGCATCCCGTCGACCCTCATGGAGTCAAACGCTGGAATGCCCGCCCTGCAAATCATTGGTCACTTTGTTGCGGTGCCATCCGGCACAAACACATAGCCCACGCCCCATACCGTCTGGATGTACCGTGGTTTGGACGGATCCGGCTCGATCATCCGGCGCAGACGGGAAATCTGCACGTCGATGGAGCGCTCCAGGGCGTCCCACTCCCGGCCACGGGCCAGGTTCATCAGCTTGTCGCGGGTCAGCGGCTGGCGCGCGTTCATCACCAGCGCCTTGAGCACGGCGAATTCGCCGGTGGTGAGCATGTGCACTTCATCGCCGCGCTTGAGCTCACGAGTGGCGAGCGACAGTTCGTAGTCGCCAAATGTGACGCTCTCGTCTTCGCTGCCTGGGGCACCGGGTACCGGAGCGGCCTGGCGACGCAGCACGGCCTTGACCCTGGCCATCAGCTCGTCAGGGTTGAACGGCTTGGCCAGGTAGTCATCAGCGCCCAGCTCGAGGCCCTTGATGCGGCTCAACTCATCACCCTTGGCGGTGAGCATGATGATCGGAATCTGGTTGTTCGCGCTGCGCAGGCGCTTGCAGGCGGTGAGGCCGTCTTCGCCGGGCAACATCAGGTCGAGCACGACCAGGTTGAACACTTCACGCCCCAACAGGCGGTCCATTTGCTCGGTGTTCGGCACCGCGCGGGCACGATAGCCCTTGGAGTTGAAGAAACGCTCCAGCAGGCTGCTCAGCCCCGGATCGTCATCAACGATGAGAATTTTTTCGCCTTCAGCAGTTTGTGCAGTGCTGCTCATTGGATGCTCCTCTTATCTCGGCGCGCATTATGGCGTAGCTGCCGTTATACGCACCGTGTGCATTGTTAGCAGATTTTTCCTCTACCGCCAGCGAACCCGCGTCCCACAACCACGGGCGCAGTACCCCCCAAGGACAGAACGCTGGTTATAATGCGGCGCCGTCGTGCAGGGCAACGTCAGATCGTTACCGTTTACTGCCGGGCTTTTTTCACCCGCTTGTCGTGATTTTTTCGATTTCGAGGGTCAATAGGCAGCCTCTTGACCCAGGCAGCGGCGCCAGTCGGGCCGCTCAACCAGCTGCGCAAGGCCTTGTTTTCCGGGCCTGCGGGCTGCTTCTAAGAATTTCAGGTGGTTTTATGGACAGCATCAACAGCCGCATCGCCGAGGAACTCGGTGTACGCCCACAACAGGTCGAAGCGGCCGTCGCTCTACTGGATGAAGGCTCCACGGTGCCCTTCATCGCCCGTTACCGTAAAGAAGTGACCGGCAGCCTCGACGACACCCAACTGCGACACCTGGAAGAGCGCCTGCGCTACCTGCGAGAACTCGACGAACGGCGTATCAGCATCCTCGCCAGCATCGAGGAGCAGGGCAAGCTGACCCCGCAACTGGAACGCGACATCAAGCTCGCCGACACCAAGACCCGTCTCGAAGACCTGTACCTGCCGTACAAACAGAAGCGCCGCACCAAGGGCCAGATTGCCCTGGAAGCCGGCCTCGGCGAGCTGGCTGACGGCCTGTTCAACGACCCGTCGCTGACCCCGGAAACCGAAGCCGCGCGCTTTATCGACGCCGAAAAAGGTGTCGCCGACGTCAAGGCCGCCCTCGAAGGCGCCAAGTACATCCTCATGGAGCGTTTTGCCGAAAACGCCAGCCTGCTGGAAAAACTGCGCACCTACCTCAAGCAGGAAGCCACCCTCAGCGCCCGCGTCATCGCCGGCAAAGAGGAAGAAGGCGCCAAGTTCCGCGATTATTTCGAACACGATGAACCGCTGAAAAGCATGCCGTCCCACCGCGCGCTCGCGATTTTCCGTGGCCGCAACGAAGGCATTCTCAGCTCCGCGCTGAAAGTCGGCGACGAGCTGCCGGGCACCATGCACCCGTGCGAAGGCATGATCGGTCAACAATTCGGCATTCAAAATCAGAACCGTCCTGCAGATAAGTGGCTGGGCGAAGTGGTGCGCTGGACGTGGAAGGTCAAGCTCTACACCCACCTGGAAACCGACCTGCTGGGCGAGTTGCGCGACGGCGCCGAAACCGAAGCGATAAACGTCTTCGCCCACAACCTGCACGACCTGCTGCTGGCCGCCCCGGCCGGCCCGCGTGCGACCCTGGGCCTCGACCCGGGCCTGCGTACCGGCTGCAAGGTCGCCGTGGTCGATGCCACCGGCAAGCTGCTGGACCACGCGACCGTGTACCCGCACGTGCCACACAACAAGTGGGACCAGACCCTGGCGATCCTGGCGGCCCTGTGCGCCAAGCACGCCGTGGACCTGATCGCCATCGGCAACGGCACCGCCAGCCGTGAAACCGACAAGCTGGCCGCCGAGCTGATCAAAAAATACCCAGCCATGAAGATGACCAAGGTCATGGTCTCCGAGGCCGGTGCTTCGGTGTACTCGGCGTCGGAGCTGGCGTCCAAGGAATTCCCGGACCTCGACGTGTCGATCCGTGGTGCGGTGTCCATCGCCCGTCGCCTGCAGGATCCGCTGGCCGAACTGGTGAAAATCGACCCTAAATCCATTGGTGTCGGCCAGTACCAGCACGACGTGTCGCAGCTGAAACTGGCGCGCGGCCTGGACGCGGTCGTGGAAGACTGCGTAAACGCCGTCGGCGTGGACGTGAACACCGCCTCCGTAGCGCTGCTGGCGCGGATCTCCGGCCTGAATTCGACCCTGGCGCAGAACATCGTCACCCACCGTGACGAGAACGGCGCGTTCAAAACCCGCGCCGCGCTGAAAAAAGTCGCACGCCTGGGTGAAAAAACCTTCGAACAAGCCGCCGGTTTCCTGCGCGTGATGAATGGCGACAACCCGCTGGACGCCTCGGCGGTTCACCCGGAAGCCTACCCGCTGGTGCAGCGCATTGCGGCCGAGACCGACCGCGACATCCGCTCGCTGATCGGCGACGCCGCGTTCCTCAAGCGCCTGGATCCGAAAAAGTACACCGATGAAACCTTCGGTGTGCCGACCATCACCGACATCCTGCAAGAGCTGGAAAAACCCGGCCGTGACCCGCGTCCCGAGTTCAAGACCGCCGAATTCCAGGACGGCGTCGAAGACCTCAAGGACCTGCAACTGGGCATGATCCTCGAAGGTGTGGTGACCAACGTGACCAACTTCGGTGCCTTTGTGGACATCGGCGTGCATCAGGACGGTTTGGTGCACATCTCTGCGCTTTCGGAGAAGTTCATCAAGGACCCGCGTGAAGCGGTGAAAGCCGGTGACGTGGTCAAGGTCAAGGTCATGGAAGTCGACATCCCGCGCAAGCGCGTCGGCCTGTCGATGCGCATGAGCGACACCCCTGGCGAGAAAATCGACGGGGCTCGCGGTGCCCGCCCAGGCTCGGCGCCGCGCCAGTCGCAGAACAACGCGCCGCGCAAGGAAACCGCGACCGCCGCGCCGTCCAACAACGCCATGGCCTCGCTGTTCGCCAACGCCAAACAGTTGAAGAAGCGCTGATGGAAATCCCAGCCGGCTTGACCCAGAGCGCCTTCAGCGAACTGATCGGCTGCCGCCTGCAACGCCTGGACGAAGGCGTTGCCGAGGTGGCCCTGACCCTGGAGCCGCAACTGCGCAACCGCGCAGGCAAGCTCCATGGCGGGGCGATTTTCAGCCTCGTGGACATCACCATGGGGCTGGCCTGTTCCAGCTCCCATGGCTTCGACCAGCAGAGCGCGACCATCGAATGCAAGATCAATTACATTCGCGCGGTCTCCGACGGTGACGTGTTATGCACCAGCCGCGTGATTCACGCCGGTCGACGCACCCTGGTGGTCGAGGCCGACGTGTACCAGGACGAAAAACTGGTCGCAAAAGCACAAGGCACCTTCGCTGTCCTATAGCTCCCCGCCCTCGATTTGAGTTAATTTCGGCGCTGCGACAACAGCGTCGGAATTTTCTTGCTGCGCTATAGCCCAATTCAAGGAGTGAAGTAGGCTTTTCCAAAGCGAGTCAAATCGACTCAAAACCAGGCGATAACGCCAGTTTTAACTTCACCCTTGTAGACCGTCTTGCCCACCCCCATATTGGGGCGACTGACGCGTGAAGGAATCTAACTTGAGCGAACTTCTCAACCGCCGCCTGGCCCTGCTCGGCAAGCGCGAACACCTCTCCCTGCTAGAGCAATGCTTGCACGGCATCGAGCGTGAATGCCTACGTGTCACCGGTGAGGGTCGCCTGGCGCAAACGCCGCACCCCGAAGCCCTGGGCGCCGCGTTGACCCATGAACAGATCACCACCGACTACTCGGAATCGCTGCTGGAGTTCATCACCCCAGCCCTGCCCAACCCGGCCGATACCCTGAGCAGCCTGGACAAGATCCATCGCTTTGCCTACACCAAGCTCGGCAGCGAATACCTGTGGAGCCCTTCGATGCCGTGCCCGTTGCCGGCCGAGGAAGACATTCCGATTGCCTACTACGGCACCTCCAATATCGGACAGCTCAAGTACGTGTACCGCAAGGGCCTGGCCCTGCGTTACGGCAAGACCATGCAGTGCATCGCCGGTATCCACTACAACTTCTCGCTGCCGGAACAGTTGTGGCCGCTGCTCAAGGAGACGGAAGGGTTTGTCGGCACCGACCGCGACTACCAGTCCACTGCCTATATCGCGCTGATCCGCAACTTCCGCCGCTACAGCTGGCTGTTGATGTACCTGTTCGGAGCTTCGCCAGCACTGGACGCGGGCTTCCTGCGCGGTCGCTCGCATCAATTGGAAGTGCTCGACGCCGACACCCTGTACCTGCCGTACGCCACCAGCCTGCGCATGAGCGACCTGGGTTACCAGAGCAACGCCCAGGCTGGCCTGACGCCGTGCTACAACGATCTGGCCAGCTACACCGACAGCCTGCGCGAAGCGGTGGCAACGCCCTACGCGCCCTACGTCGAAGTCGGCACGCACAAGGACGGTGAATGGGTACAACTCAACACCAACATCCTGCAGATCGAAAACGAGTACTACTCCAACATCCGCCCCAAGCGCGTGACCTACACCGGCGAACGGCCGATCCAGGCGCTGATGGCGCGTGGCATCCAGTACATCGAAGTACGCTGCCTGGACATCAACCCGTTCCTGCCGATGGGTATCGACCTGCCGGAGTCGCGCTTCCTCGACGCGTTCCTGCTGTACTGCGCGCTAAACGACAGCCCATTGTTCGCCAATAACGAATGCGGCAACGCCACGTCCAACTTCCTCAGCGTGGTCAAGGAAGGCCGGCGTCCAGGCCTGCAATTGCAGCGCCAGGGCCAGGCAGTGGACATGAAGGAATGGGCCACCGAATTGCTCGAGCAGATTGCGCCGCTGGCGGCCCTGCTGGATGCGAGCCACGGCATCAGCGAACACAGCGAGGCGCTGGACGCCCAACTGGCCAAGGTCAAGGACCCGTCCCTGACGCCATCGGCCCAAGTGCTGGCGGCAATGGCCGAGCGCAAAGAGAGTTTTGCGCAGTTCTCCCTGCATCAGAGCGAGGTCCACGCCGAGCATTTTCGCCGCGAGCCGTTGCCAGCCGAAGAGCAGGCGCGCTTTGAAGAGCTGGCGCGCACGTCGCTGGCACAGCAGGCGGAGCTGGAACAGAACGAAGTGGGCGATTTTGACGTGTTTGTCGGGTCGTACCAGGCCAGTATCCTGGCGATCAGTAACTAAGGCATCACGCCACCCCGTGTGGGCGCTGGCTTGCCTGCGATAGCATCAACCCGGTAGATCTGAACTACCGAGTCGTGAGCATCGCAGGCAAGCCAGCTCGCACATTTGGCCAATGCGCCCTCAACACCCGCATTCACTCTTCTCCTCATAAGCTAATTCGAAAATGTTATTTATTTTCGGATTCTTAGATCATTTAGTCTCCTCACACGCCGACCCTCGGCCGCCTGATTGAGGAGCTTCCCTTTGAAACTTTTGACCCCACTGCGCCTCCTGGCGGCGTTGTCCTTGGCCGGTGCCAGTCTGTTTGCCCACGCGGCGGATGTAACCATCGCCTACCAGACCACCGTGGACCCGGCGAAAGTCGCCCAGGCCGACGGTGCTTATGAAAAAGCCACCAACACCAAGATCGACTGGCGCAAATTCGACAATGGCGCCGACATCATCGCCGCCATCGCCTCCGGCGACGTGCAGATCGGCTACCTCGGTTCCAGCCCGCTGACCGCAGCGATCACGCGCAAAGTGCCGGTGGAAACCTTCCTCGTTGCTACCCAGATCGGCGGTGCCGAAGCCCTCGTGGCGCGCAACGGTTCGGGGATCAACAGCCCGCAGGACCTGGTCGGCAAGAAAGTCGCGGTACCGTTCGTGTCCACCGGTCACTACAGCCTGCTCGCCGCGCTGAAGCACTGGAACATCGACCCCTCGAAAGTGACCATCCTCAACCTCGCCCCGCCGGCAATCATCGCCGCCTGGAAGCGCGGTGACATCGATGCCACTTACGTATGGGACCCCGCCCTAGGCGTGGCCAAGGAAAACGGCAAGGTGCTGATCACCTCCGGCGAACTGGCCAAGTTCGGCGCGCCGACCTTCGATGCGTGGATCGTACGTAAGGATTTTGCCGAGAAGCACCCGGAAATCGTCACGGCCTTCGCCAAGGTCACCCTGGACGCCTACGCCGCGTACCGCAAAGACCCACAAGCCTGGATCGCTGACAAAGGCAACGTCGACAAACTGGTGAAGCTCTCCGGCGCCAAGGCCAGTGATATCCCGCTGCTGCTGCAAGGCAACGTCTATCCATTGGCGGCTGACCAGGTGACCCTGCTGGGCGCCCCGACCACCAAGGCGGTGACCGACACTGCAGCGTTCTTGAAGGAGCAAGGCAAGGTCGACGCCGTGCTGCCGGACTACGCCCCTTACGTCAGCGCCAAGTTCATCACTAACTGATTCAGGAGTTCATCGCGATGGCCTTGCTACAACTGGAGCGCATCAGCGCACAGTACCCAGGCGCCACAGAACCGGTACTGTCTGATATTTCATTGGAGCTCGGGCCCCAGCAATTGCTGGTAGCCCTCGGCCCGTCCGGCAGTGGCAAGACTTCGCTGTTGAATCTGATTGCCGGCTTTGTCGAACCGTCCGCCGGGCGCATCACCCTTGATGGCGTGCCGGTCAAAGGCCCGAGCGCCGAACGTGGCGTGGTGTTCCAGGACGACGCCCTGCTGCCCTGGCAGGACGTGCTCGCCAACGTCGGCTTCGGCCTCGAACTGGCCGGAGTGGCCAAGGCACAACGCGAAGTGCGCGCCCGGGAAATGCTCGCACTGGTGGACCTCGCCGGTTTCGACAGCCGCCGCATCTGGCAGCTCTCCGGCGGCCAGAAACAGCGCGTCGGCCTGGCCCGCGCCTTGGCAGCAGACCCGCGCGTGCTGCTGATGGACGAACCCTTCGGCGCCCTCGATGCCTTCACCCGCGAGCAGATGCAGGAGCTGTTGCTGCAAGTCTGGCGGCGCACGGCCAAGCCGGTATTCCTGATCACCCATGACATCGAAGAGGCGGTATTTCTCGCCACTGACTTGATCCTGCTGGCGCCCAACCCTGGCCAGATCGTCGAACGCCTGCACTTGGACTTTGGCCAACGCTACGCCGCCGGTGAGTCGGCGCGGGCGATCAAATCCGACCCGCGTTTTATCGAAACCCGCGAACACGTGCTGGGCAAAGTGTTCTCGCAACGGCAGGTGTCCGCATGAGCAGCTACGAACTTCCCGCCACCGCGGCCAAGCCGGTGACGCACACCGTTATCCCCGTGCGCCGCAGCCTGAGCACGCGCTGGATCAGCCTGCTGACCCTGGTAGCCTTGCTGGCCATCTGGTGGGCCGTGACCGCCACCGGCCTGATCGAGCCGCTGTTCCTGCCGCCGCCGTCTGCCGTGCTGCAAAAAGGCTGGCTGCTGGCGACCACGGGCTACATGGATTCCACCCTATGGCAGCACTTGGGCGCGAGCCTCAGCCGTATCGGCCTGGGCCTGGGCTTTGCAGTGCTGACCGCCGTGCCGGTGGGCATTGCCATCGGCGCCAACCGTATTGCGCGTGGCATTCTCGACCCGCTGATCGAGTTCTACCGGCCGATTCCGCCGTTGGCGTATCTGCCGCTGATCGTGATCTGGTGCGGCATCGGCGAACTGTCCAAGGTGCTGCTGATTTACCTGGCGATCTTTGCCCCGATTGCCATCGCCACCGCGACCGGTGTGCGCACCGTCGACCCGGCCAAACTGCGCGCGGCGCAGTCGCTGGGTGCGACCCGCGCCCAGTTGATTCGCCATGTGATCCTGCCGAGCGCCCTGCCCGACATCCTCACCGGCGTGCGCATCGGCCTGGGGGTGGGCTGGTCGACATTGGTTGCTGCCGAGCTGATCGCGGCCACCAGTGGCCTGGGCTTCATGGTGCAGTCGGCGGCGCAGTTCCTGGTCACCGATGTGGTGGTACTGGGGATCCTGGTGATAGCGCTGATTGCCTTCGCCATGGAAATGGGCCTGCGCGCCCTGCAGCGCAAATTGGTGCCTTGGCATGGCCAGGCACACTAAGCACTTATTGACGAGAACCGCATGAGCAGCCTGACCGTTACGCCATTAAGCACCGCCCTGGGCGCCCAGATCAGTGGCGTCGATATCACCCAGCCGCTGAACGTCGAACAGCGCGACGCCATCGAACAGGCGTTGCTCACGCACTCGGTGCTGTTCTTCCGTGGCCAGCCGATCACCCCGCAGCAACAGGCGCGGTTCGCGGCGAATTTCGGTGACCTGCACATCCACCCGATCTACCCCAATGTGCCGGAACAGCCCGAAGTGCTGATCCTCGACACCGCCGTCACCGACGTGCGTGACAACGCGGTGTGGCACACTGACGTGACCTTCCTGCCCACCCCGGCGCTTGGCGCGGTGCTCAGCGCCAAACTGCTGCCGGCGTTTGGTGGCGACACGTTGTGGGCCAGTGGCATCGCGGCGTATGAGGCGCTGTCCGAGCCGTTGAAGCACTTGCTCGACGGGCTTACTGCCACCCACGACTTCACCAAATCCTTCCCGCTGGAACGCTTCGGCAACACCGCCGAAGACCTGGCGCGCTGGGAAGAAACCCGCAAAAAAAACCCGCCGCTGTCGCATCCGGTGGTGCGCACGCATCCGGTGAGTGGGCGTAAATCGTTGTTTGTGAGCGATGGGTTTACCACCAGGATCAATGAGCTAGAACCTGCCGAAAGCGAAGCGATCCTGAAGCTGCTGTTTGCTCACGCGACCCGCCCGGAGTTCACCATTCGCTGGCGTTGGCAGGAAAATGACGTGGCGTTCTGGGACAACCGCGTGACCCAGCATTACGCGGTAGATGACTACCGGCCGCAACGGCGAGTGATGCACCGGGCGACGATTCTTGGGGACGTGCCGTTCTAGATCACACAGAAGATCGAGGGTGGGGCTGGCTTGCCTGCGAAAGCGGTGGATCAGCCAACACCTCCATCGACTGACACACCGCCATCGCGGGCAAGCCCGGCTCCCACAGTGATTTGGATCGTGCCGAAAAAATTCGCCCCACTGAAGATCAACTGTGGGAGCTGGCTTGCCTGCGAAAGCGGTAGCCCAGCCAACACCTTCATCGACTGACCCACCGCCATCGCGGGCAAGCCCGGCTCCCACAGTGATTTGAATCGTGCCGAAAAAATTCGCCCCACTGAAGATCAACTGTGGGAGCTGGCTTGCCTGCGAAAGCGGTGGATCAGCCAACATCTTCATCGACTGACCCACCACCCTCACCGGCAAGCCCAGCTCCCACAGTGACCGACTACTGCAGATTACTCAGCAGTAGACGGCTTCTCCCACAAGTTGATCCCGCCTTCCTGCGCGAACCGATCGATCTCCGCCAGTTCTTCGGCACTGAAGCTCAGGTTCTTCAACGCCCCGACGTTTTCAATGATCTGCTCCGGCCGGCTCGCACCGATCAGCGCACTAGTCACCCGTGGGTCGCGCAAGGTCCAGGCCAGGGCCAGTTGCGCCAGACTCTGGCCACGGCGCTGGGCGATTTCATTCAGCGCGCGCACATGGGCGATGTTGGCTTCGGACAGGTGCTTGGCCTGCAACGAACCGCCACCCGGACGATTCACTCGTGCGTCGGCCGGCACGCCGTTGAGGTACTTGTCGGTCAGCAGCCCTTGAGCCAGCGGTGTGAACGCAATCACCCCGGCGCCGAGTTCTTCGGTGGTGTCCAGCAGGTCTTTTTCCACCCAACGGTTGAGCAAGTTGTAGGCAGGTTGGTGGATCAACAGCGGCACTTTCCACTCTTTAAGCAGCGCCGCGATTTCGCGGGTTTTTACCCCGGAGTAGGAAGAGATGCCGATGTACAACGCCTTGCCTTGCTGCACGGCGGTGGCGAGGGCGCTGGCGGTTTCTTCCAGGGGGGTGTCGGCATCAAACCGGTGCGAGTAGAAAATATCCACATAGTCGACGCCCAGGCGTTGCAGGCTCTGGTCGAGGCTGGCCAGCACGTATTTGCGCGAACCGCCGCCCTGGCCGTAGGGGCCGGGCCACATGTCCCAGCCGGCCTTGCTGGAGATGATCAACTCGTCGCGGTAGTGCTTGAAGTCTTCGCGCAGCAAACGGCCGAAGTTGATCTCGGCGCTGCCGTACGGCGGGCCGTAGTTGTTGGCCAGGTCGAAGTGGTTGATCCCCAGGTCGAACGCGGTGCGCAACAGGGCGCGCTGGGTGTCGATCGGGGTGCTGTCGCCAAAGTTGTGCCACAGCCCCAGGGACAGTGCCGGCAGCACCAGTCCACTGCGGCCTACGCGGCGATACGGAATAGATTCATAGCGGTTTTCGGCAGCAATGTAAGTCATCGAATCCTCTCTTGGACGTAGGCAAATAAGGCCTGGGAATAAGGTTATTCCCAGGCCTTTTAACCAGCTGAATCGCTTAAGTCTGCCTTTCCGTTTTACAGCAATTGCCTACCAGAGTGGAACGACATAGCTGACATAAAAGCGGTTTTCATCTTGCACGGTGGCACCGCTGATGTCCGGGCTGGCGTGGGCATTTTTCCAGGTCACACCGAGCCCTTTGAGGGTGCCGGTGGGGACTTGATACGCCACGGCAACGTTACGTTCCCATTCACTGGTGGTGCCTTGTGCGGTGCGGATGTCATCGCCGTGGGCATACGCCGCGGAGAACGTCAGGCCGGTAAGGCCGAGTTTGCCGAAGTCATATTTGTACTGCGCCAGCCAGGTGCGTTCGCCAGCATGCTGGAATTTGTTCAACTGCATGTTGGTCAAGGCCGGAGTGTCGGCACCTGAACCTGGGCCCTGGCGGTTGTCGCCGCTGTTCAAGCCGGAATCCAGGTAGGGAAAGTCGCTGTCGCCGCTGTTTTTCTGGATACCCAGGCCGACGGTATGGCCGTCCAGGCTGTAGCTCTCAAGCAAGCTGGCGGTGGTCTGGTTGATGCGCCCCTTGTTCACGCCGTCACCGTAGAGACCCGCCGCCGCGAAGTCCTTGTCACCGTCGGCGTTGCCGCCCACGCCCAGGCTGCGGAACACCCGCACATCGGTGTCGATCGCGCCGACCGACAAAGCGTCATGGCGCTTGGCACCGAGGAAGAACTGCTGGTAGTAGTCCTCAAGATTGGAGTACCACAGGCTGACGGTGGTGTTCTGGATGCCGGTGTAGTCCGCACCGCCGAACAGGAAGCGATCGCTTTCCTTGGTGCCGCCGGCGGTGATCATGCCCTGGTCGCCGGTCTCGTTACGGATCTTGGTCTTGAGGATATCGCCGCCGGTGAAGGTGAAGTCGGTAAGGTCCTTGGACACCAGTTGCACGCCGGTATTGGTCTGCTGGTACAGGCGCCCGTCGGTGTTGGCCAGGACCGGGTTGTTGCCGTACAGCGTGCCGACGCGCAGCTCGTCCTGGGCGAAGCGCATCTTGAACGTCGGGCTGAGCACGCCGAACTGGTCGGCGGACTTGCCGTTGTCCAGCGGGAACATGCTGCCGGGGTAGCGGCCCTGGTGATCCTTGTCGTTGAGGTCGCCACCGGAATCCAGTTTCAGCCCGTAGAACGCCTGCAGATCCAAGCCGAAACCCACCGGCCCCTCGGTGTATCCCGACTTGAAGTTGAACTCGAAACCCTGGCCCCAATCGCGAATGCTGTGGGCCTTGGCGTTGCTGTTGACCACATCACGCCCCTGCTGGTTGAGATAGCGATTGAGCAGGGTCACGTCGGCGTGGCTGTCATCGATAAAATCGGCATGGGCGGACAGCATAAAGCTCGCCATGGCGGCACCCACCATAGGGCTTAATAACGTCTTCATTGTTACCGGTCTCCGTCACTGTTTTGAAATGAAAGCGTCAAACGCTTCACACAATTACGCAGTGGCCAGATGACAGTTGCGCGTCAAACCGAGGGTTTGACGAATGAAATTATATTTAAGAAAGCCCCGTAGAACGGGGCTTTGCGAGGAGTTACAGGTCAGCGCACCAGGTGCAGGAACTGCAGGTGGCGCTCGTACTGGTCGAGGATGTCGTTGATGATCTGCTCCTTGGTGTAGCCCACCAGATCGTAGTCCTGGCTGCCCTCACTCAGGTGCACTTCCGCGCGGTAATAGCGACGGTTATTGATCTCCTTGGAACCCATGCCACCCCGGGCGAACGACGGCGTGAAGTAGCCGCGCATCTGCACCTGGTAGATGAACGGATGCTCCTCGCCATGCCCGATTTCGAGGCTGACGCTGTCGTTGGCCGGGTCCGGCTGAGTGACCACGCTCAGGCCCTTCTCGACGAACACCGCCGTCACTTCTTCGATCGCCGGGCGCACCGTCGATTCGAGGAAGCGGTACACCTCATCGCGTGACGGGAAATGCACGGCCTGGCTCAAGCGCTGGCGCCAGCCGCCACGGCCCTTGCGGGAGGCCGAGATCGGCGCCAACGAGTGCAACTGCGCGATCTGCTTTTGCGACTCGAGGTAGAAGGCTTTGTGCAGCCCCCACATCATCAGCAGCAAGATCATCGAGAACGGCAACGAGGTCAGCACCACGGCTGATTTCAACGAGTCGATGCTGCCGGCAAACAGCAGCGCACTGGTGACCAGCGCCGTCATCGCGCCCCAGAACACCCGCAGCCATTTCGGCCCGTCTTCATCGGCGTTGCCGCCCTTGGACGACAGGGTCGAAAGCACCACGGTGCCGGAGTCGGCCGAGGTCACGAAGAACACGAAGCTGATAAACACGGTGACCGCAATGACCGTTTTGCTCCACGGGTAGGTTTCCAACAGCAGGTACAGGCTCATCGACGGGTCATCGATGGCCGACTGACCGAGGGCCGTCAGCCCGTGATTGAGCACCTGGTCGATGGCGCTGTTGCCGAAGATCGACATCCACGCCAGGGTGAAGCCCAGCGGGATCAGCAGCACGCCGAAGACGAACTCGCGGATGGTCCGGCCACGGGAAATCCGCGCGATAAACAGGCCCACAAACGGCGACCACGCGATCCACCAGGCCCAGTAGAACACCGTCCAGCCGCCGAGCCAGTCGCTCGGTTTGTCATAGGCGTACACGTCAAAACTCTTGGTCGGCAACGCGCCAAGGTAGTCGCCGATGTTCTGGATCAGCGTGTTGAGCAGGTGCTGGGTGGGACCTGCGAACAACACGAACAGCAGCAACGCACAGGCCAGCAGCATGTTGATGTCGGACATCACTCGCACGCCCTTGTCGACGCCGGCGACCGCGACCAGAATCGCCGCGCCCATCATCAGGGTGATCAATCCAACCTGGATCCACTGGGTATGGGCAATGCCAAACAGGTAGTCGAGGCCGGAGTTGAGGTGCAGTACACCAAAGCCCATGTCGGCCCCCAGGCCGAACACCGTGGCGATAATGCCGAAGCCATCCACCGCATAGCCGATGGGGCCGTTGATGCGCTTGCCGATCAGCGGGTACAACGCCGAACGCAGCGCCAGCGGCAGGTTATGCCGGTAGGCGAAGTACGCCAGGGCCATGCCGACAAAGGCGAACACGCCCCAGCCATGCAGGCCCCAGTGCAGGAACAGGATCTGCATGGCCTGGCGCGCGGCGTCGGCATTCATCGGTGCGCCCTGGGGCGGTTGCACCAGGTGCGTCAGCGGCTCGGAGACGCAGAAGAAGAACAGCGTGATGCTGATCCCGGCGGCAAACAACATGCCGGCCCAGGACAGGTAACTGAATTCGGGCTCGTCGTGGTCGGCACCGAGTTTTATCTTGCCGTAGCCCGATAGCGCGGTGACCACCACGAAGACCAGATACAGGGTCATCGCCAGCATGTAGTACCAGCCGACCGTATTGGCCGCCCAGTTTTGCGCGGCCAGCAGCCAGGCGCCGGCCTGTTGCGGGATAGCGATGACAGTGATGCCGAACAGCAAGATGAAGGTTGCAGCAAAGTAGAAGACGGGCGCATTCATGCGCACCAGGCCGCTGGCTGGGGTCGACGATGCACTCATGAACGATGCACCCCTCGGGCGGGAGATGTGGCTGTAAAAAACGGACTCAGCAAAGGTAAGCCTCCTGTTGTGAGCGGGCAGCGAACCACCGGTTTAACTTGAACGAACATTCAAGTTAAACATGGATAGGCGGTCTGGGACTAATCGCAGGGCTGAGTGGTAGATAATTCCTACACTAGCTCAAGGACTGGTATGACGGGTGCGGGAGGTAAAACGTTCAGCGATTTTCGGGAGAAATCCGCTCAGGTCTGGAATGCTTTCCAACTGTGGGAGCGGGCTTGCTCGCGAATGCGCCGGGTCAGCCGATGATTCATTGACAGATACTCCGCATTCGCGAGCAAGCCCGCTCCCACAGGGGATGTGTGCAGTTTTTTTACTTCTGCGCCCCATCATCATGCTGCAGATTCGCCTGGGTGATATTCGCCCCCGCCGGCACGCTGCGGGTCAGCCACACATTGCCGCCAATCGTTGAGCCTTGGCCGATGGTGATCCGCCCCAGGATCGTTGCCCCGGCGTAGATCACCACGTCATCCTCGACAATCGGGTGACGCGGGTGGCCTTTCTGCAGCTGCCCATCCTCATCCGCCGGGAAGCGCTTGGCGCCCAGGGTCACGGCCTGGTAGATACGCACCCGCTCGCCGATGATCGCGGTTTCGCCAATCACCACGCCGGTCCCGTGGTCGATAAAGAAACTCGGGCCGATCTGCGCACCCGGGTGGATATCGATACCGGTGGCCGAGTGGGCGATTTCCGCGCTGATCCGCGCCAGCAGCGGCAAACCGGCGCGATACAGATGGTGCGCCAGGCGATGGTGAATCACCGCGAGGATTCCCGGATAGCACAGCAGCACCTCATCCACACTGCGCGCGGCCGGGTCGCCGTGATAGGCGGCCAGCACGTCGGTGTCCAGCAGGCTGCGCAGGGACGGCAAGGCCAGGGCAAAATCCTGGATCAGGCGGATGGCCAGGGCGTCGACCGCGCTGTCATCCTGGCCGCCCTGGCGCGCGGCGTAGCGCAGCTCCAGGCGCGCCTGCGCCAGCAAGGCATTCAGGGCGACGTCGAGGGTATGGCCGACGTAGAAATCTTCACTTTCTTCACGCAGGTCCACCGGCCCCAGGCGCATGGGGAACAGCGCACCGCACAGTGCTTCGAGAATCTGCGCGACGGCCTCGCGGGACGGCAACTCGCGGCCGCCATGCTCGCCGCTCAAGCGGCCATTGCGCGTTCGCCACTGGTCCCGGGCGCCGCGCAGTTGGCTGACGATGGTCTGTAATTGCCAATGACTGGAACGCTCACTCACGGTCTTCACTCCTGACGAAATGGCCATCACTTTACGGTATGCACCCTGGCCGCCCTTAAGAACCAATGGTGCGATGCTAAGAACTTCACGGAATAAGCGATTGGCGGTTGCCCGATGAAAAGTGCCTGCCTATAGTCGGCCAATCATTCAGTCACCGTGCGTAGCCATGATCAAACAACAGCTCGACCGTTTTAACCGCCTGGAACTGCTGGGCGGTGCCACTGCCCTGGAAAAACTCGAGCGGCTGTCGGCCTGGTTGGGCAGGGACATCTACGTCAAGCGCGACGACACCACGCCGCTGGCCATGGGCGGCAATAAACTGCGCAAACTCGAATACCTGGCGGCCGATGCCCTCGCCCAGGGTGCCGACACGCTGGTGACCGCCGGCGCGATCCAGTCCAACCACGTGCGCCAGACCGCCGCCCTCGCCGCCAAGCTCGGCCTGGGTTGCGTAGCGCTGCTGGAAAACCCCACCGGCACCGAAGACCCCAACTACCTGGGCAACGGCAACCGCCTGCTGCTGGACCTCTTCGACGCCAAGGTCGAATTGGTGGAAAACCTCGACAATGTCGACGACCAACTGAATGCCCTCGCCGACCGTCTGCGCAGCAACGGCAAGAAGCCGTACCTGGTGCCGATCGGCGGCTCGAACGCCCTCGGCGCCTTGGGTTACGTGCGCGCCGGCCTTGAGCTGGCGGCGCAAATTGAAGACAGCGGCATCGAATTTTCCGCCGTGGTGCTGGCGTCCGGCAGTGCGGGTACCCACAGTGGCCTCGCCCTGGCCTTGAGCGACGTGCTGCCGAACCTGCCGGTGGTTGGCGTCACCGTGTCGCGTACCGAAGAAGCACAGTTTCCGAAAGTGCAGAGCCTGGCCGAACGCACCGCCGAGTTGCTGGGCGTAACGGTGCCCGAGGCGTTCAAGGTGATTCTCTGGGATGAATACTTCGGCCCCCGTTATGGCGAGCCGAACGCCGGTACGCTGGCGGCCATCAAGCTGCTCGCCAGCCAGGAAGGCCTGCTGCTGGACCCGGTCTACACTGGCAAGGCCATGGCCGGCTTGTTGGATGGGATCGGGCGTCAGCGTTTTGAAGAGGGTCCGATCATTTTCCTGCATACCGGCGGGGCGCCGGCGTTGTTTGCCTACAACTCGGTATTCAATTGAATTAACGCGGACTAAAAAATGTGGGATCTGGCTTGCCTGCGATGGCGCTCTGTCAGCTACCGATGTGCTGACCTTTGCACCGCTATCGCAGGCAAGCCCGCTCCCACATTAAATAGCTCGCATATTCGATAATCGAATATCAATTTAGATTTATATTATTTTCAAGTCTTAAAAACCCGCTCTATCATCGCGCCGTAGGCGAAGACGCGCTACGCGCTTTAAGGCAGGATACGACTACTGCGTCACCTGCTTCGCTCAACATAAAAAACACAGGGGCTCTTCATGACTATTTCTGTATTGCGTCGCACGTTGTTGGTTGGCACTTTGGGCCTGGCACTCGGGGCTGGCCTGCTCGGCCAGGCAGTGGCCGGCGAGCAGTTGAACAGCATCAAGAAAGCCGGCGAGATCAAGATCGGTCTCGAAGGCACCTACCCACCGTTCAGCTTTGTCGATGAAAGCGGCAAGCTCAGCGGTTTCGAAGTCGAGCTGTCCGAGGCACTGGCCAAAGAGCTGGGCGTGAAGGTCAAACTGCAAGCCACGCCATGGGACGGTATCCTCGCCGCCCTGGAATCCAAGCGCCTGGACGCCGTGGTCAACCAGGTGACCATCTCTGAAGAGCGCAAGAAGAAATACGATTTTTCCAAGCCTTACACCGTCTCCGGTATTCAAGCGCTGGTGCTGAAGAAGAATGTCGACAGCATCAAGACCGCCGACGACCTGGCCGGCAAGAAAGTCGGTGTGGGCCTGGGCACCAACTACGAGCAATGGCTCAAGGACAACCAGCCTAAAGCCATCATCAAGACTTACAACGATGACCCTACCAAGTTCCAGGACCTGCGCATCGGCCGCATCGACGCCATTCTGATCGACCGCCTGGCCGCTCTGGAATACGCCAAGAAAGCCCCGGACACCGCCACCGCCGGCGATGCCTTCTCCCGCCAGGAAGCCGGTATTGCCCTGCGCAAAGGCGAGCCTGAACTGCTCGACGCGGTGAACAAGGCCCTCGACAAGCTGCGCGCCGACGGCACCTTGAAGAAGCTGTCCGTGAAGTACTTCAACGCTGACGTCACTCAATAATGGAAGCAGGTTTCCAACTCGCGCTGGACTCCGCGCCCTTTCTACTCAAGGGCGCGTACTACACGGTGATTCTTAGCCTTGGCGGGATGTTTTTCGGCTTGCTGCTGGGCTTCGGCCTGGCCTTGATGCGCCTGTCGCGCTTCAAGTCAGTGAGCTTGCTTGCCCGCGTCTACGTGTCGTTCTTTCGCGGCACGCCCTTGCTGGTGCAGCTGTTCCTGATCTACTACGGCTTGCCGCAAGTGGGCATCGAGCTGGATCCGATCCCGGCGGCTCTGATCGGCTTCTCGCTGAACATGGCCGCCTACGCCTGTGAAATCCTGCGCGCGGCCATCAGCTCCATCGAGCGTGGCCAGTGGGAAGCCGCGGCCAGTATCGGCATGACCCGTGCGCAGACCCTGCGCCGGGCCATCCTGCCGCAGGCAATGCGCACGGCTTTGCCGCCCTTGGGCAACAGCTTTATTTCGCTGGTCAAGGACACCGCGCTGGCGGCCACCATCCAGGTGCCCGAGCTGTTTCGCCAGGCGCAACTGGTGTCGGCGCGCACCTTCGAAATCTTCACCATGTATCTCTCTGCAGCCCTGATCTACTGGATCCTGGCGAGCATCCTGGCGCATTTTCAAAATCGTCTGGAAGACCGGGTCAACCGGCATGACCTGGAGTCCTGAAGCATGATCGTGGTTGAAAAACTGACCAAACAATTCAAGGGTCAGGTGGTACTCAACGGCATCGACCTTGAGGTCAAGGAAGGCGAAGTCATCGCCATCATCGGCCCCAGCGGTTCCGGCAAGACCACCTTCCTGCGCTGCCTGAATTTCCTCGAGCAACCCACCAGCGGCCGCATCAAGGTCGGGGACATCGAGATCGACAGCAGCAAGCCGATCAACCAGCAGCAAACCCTGGTGCGACGCCTGCGCCAGCACGTCGGCTTTGTGTTCCAGAACTTCAACCTGTTCCCCCATCGCACCGCGCTGGAAAACGTCATCGAAGGGCCGACCGTGGTCAAGAAGATGCCGCGCGAAGCCGCTGAGGCCCTGGGACGCAAGCTGCTGGCCAGGGTTGGCCTGGCGGGCAAGGAAGACGCCTACCCTCGGCGTCTGTCCGGTGGCCAGCAACAGCGCGTGGCGATTGCCCGCGCGTTGGCCATGGAGCCGGAAGTGATCCTGTTCGACGAACCGACCTCGGCGCTCGACCCGGAGTTGGTCGGCGAAGTACTGGCAACCATCCGCAGCCTCGCCGAGGAAAACCGCACCATGGTGATCGTCACCCACGAGATGAGTTTTGCCCGTGACGTGGCCAACCGGGTGATCTTCTTCGACAAGGGGGTGATCGTGGAGCAAGGCGAAGCCAAGGCGTTGTTCGCCAACCCCAGGGAAGAACGCACGAAGCAGTTCCTGAGCAAATTCCTCGCCCACTGACAGCCTCCCGGGCTTGTGTGGGAGCTGGCTTGCCGGCGATAGCATCACTGCGGTGCGAAGGATACACCGAGGTGCCTGCATCGCGGGCAAGCCCTGCTCCCCCCTGAGCGCGTTCCTACGCGAAGTCCTCGTTTGAACGAGTAAAACGCCCCGCCACACACCCGCTGAAATCCCCCTCACAGTCAGACCCTTCTGAATCTGCAGCAACCCGCCGTTTAGCCCTTTGCCGCCATTGACGCCCCTTGGCCAACCCTCTTATCTAGCACTCAGAGGATTGGATCCTATCCCGGCTATTTTCTGAATCGTTCATTTCGACCCCGTGCGCACCCGCGCCAAGGGGCCGGAACGATTGCTGCTGGCTGCATCAAGGAGATTACTTATGACGCGCACCGCCACCCCGGCCATGCTCAACGCCCCGACGTTGCCCCAGGCACTTCGCAACGGTATCAATGCCCTCGCCGCCACTCAGCTGCAGGTCGATATCGCGCCGTACCCCGGCATGGATGAAGGCGACCTGATCGAGCTGTTCTGGAACAACTGCTTTGCGGCTTCACGGCGAGTCACGGCCGGCAAGGTCGGCACGTCGACGCGCCTGCGCGTACCAGAAAGTTTTGTGCAGGACGGCCCGGCGCAGGTGCACTATCAGGTCATGCAGATCGGCCATGGCCCTGCGCGCTCGGCGACCACGCAGGTGCGCGTCAAGACCCAATGCCCGGGCGGGCAGCCTGCACAGCTGTACAGCGACGAAAACCACAACCTCGCCCCCGTCGGCCTGCCCGAGACGATCCGCCGCTACGGCGTCAACAGCAGCCAGGTGCGGCGCGGCATTCCGTTGACCATCGAACCCTACCAGCACATGACCACCGGCGATGCCATTACCCTGCGCTGGGGCGATGTGCGCATGGACCTGCCAAGCATCCAGGCCAAGGCCGTCGGCCTGGCCGTGCAGGTCTGGGTGCCGTCGACGGTGATTGTCGAAGCCGGCGACGACTGCCGGCTGGAGGTGACGTACTGCATTCTGGACCGCGTCGGCAACAATTCCCGCTGGGCGCCCGCCCGCACGTTGAGGATCGCCGCCTGGGTACCCGCCCGCCCCGGCGGGGCCGCGCAGAGCTATCAGCCACGCCCTCTCGGTTCACCCTGCGAACCTGGGTGACAGACCTTCTATGCATATTCCCAAAAGTTAGTTTATTTAAATATTTAACACGCTTAGGGTATATGCACCGGACCACCGGACATTCCTGATTTTCCTGTTGTTATTTCATTGAATGCGAGGTCGGTATGGTCAGAATTACCCCGGTGCATAACGCCAGGGCATTACGTGCAGCCAAGGAGCGGCGCTGATGTCTAACTTGGCTCTAACACCCCCCCAGAGTGATCTGGACGTAGCCCCTCTGTTGTTGCCGGCCGTCGTGCTGCGCAACGATGCAGAGGCGCTGAACGCCGCCCATGAGCTGGCCCAGGCTGCGCGCCTGCAAGCCGCCAAGCGCGACCAGCAACGCAAGTTGCCGTGGGCACAGATCGAGCAGTTCACCCGCAGTGGGCTGGGCAGTATTTCCATTCCCCGCGAATACGGCGGCCCACAGGTGTCATTCACCACCCTGGCCGACGTGTTCGCGATCATCAGCGCGGCCGACCCGGCCCTCGGACAGATCCCGCAGAACCATTTCGGCATCCTCCACGTGTTGCAGGGCGCCGCCACCGAACGCCAGAAAAAACAGCTGTTCCAGAGCGTGCTCGACGGCTGGCGCATCGGCAACGCCGGCCCGGAGCGCGGCACCAGGAACACCCTGGAACTCAAGGCCCGCATCACCGCCGAGGGTGACGGCTACGTGATCAGCGGCCAGAAGTTCTACTCCACCGGCGCGCTGTTTGCGCATTGGGTTGCGGTGAAGGCGCTCAACGATGACGGCAAGCAAGTCATGGCGTTCGTGCGCCGTGGAACCGAGGGGCTGCGCATCGTCGACGACTGGTCCGGCTTTGGCCAACGCACCACCGCCAGCGGCACCGTGCTGCTGGACCGGGTGCCGGTGGACGCCGAGCTGGTGGTCGAGAACTGGCGCCTCGGCGAAACCCCGACCATCCAGGGCGCCGTGTCGCAGCTGATCCAGGCTGCCATCGATGCCGGCATCGCCCGTGGCGCGCTGGATGACACCATTGCCTTCGTGCGTGAGCGCTCGCGCCCGTGGATCGACGCCAAGGTCGAACGGGCCAGCGATGACCTGTACGTGATCGCCGATATCGGCAAGCTGAAAATCGAACTGCACGCCGCCGAAGCGCTGCTGCGCAAGGCCGGCCAGGTGCTGGACCAGATCAGTGCCGCGCCGATCACCGCGCAGTCCGCCGCCCGTGCGTCGATTGCCGTCGCCGAAGCCAAGGTGCTGACCACTGAAGTGTCGCTGCTGGTCAGCGAAAAGCTCTTCGAACTGGCCGGCAGCCGCGCCACCCTCGCCGAATTCAACCTCGACCGTCACTGGCGCAATGCCCGCGTGCATACGCTGCACGACCCGGTGCGCTGGAAGTATCACGCGGTGGGCGCTTATCGCCTGAACGGCACCTTGCCGGCTCGTCACTCCTGGATTTAACCGACCAGACCTCTGGAGAATACGCATGACCCTTTCTCATCACGTCGCGGTTATCACCAGCGACGAACAAGCCCTTATTGTCGCCAGCGACCTGGCCGAAGACTTCCGCCGCGACAGCGCCCAGCGCGACCGCGAGCGCCGCCTGCCGCTGCCTGAGCTGGACGTGTTTTCGCGCTCCGGCCTGTGGGGCATCAGCGTGCCCAAGGAATACGGCGGCGCCGGTGTGTCCAACGTCACGCTGGCCAAGGTCATCGCACTGATCGCCCAGGCCGACGCCTCGCTGGGCCAGATTCCGCAAAACCATTTCTATGCCCTGGAAGTGCTGCGCGTAAACGGCACGCCGGCGCAGCAACGCCGCCTGTACGCCGAAGTGCTCGCGGGCCAGCGTTTCGGCAATGCCCTGGCGGAACTGGGCACCAAGACCGCCCATGACCGCGTCACCAAAATCACCCGCGACGGCGACGGCTTTCGCATCACCGGCCGCAAGTTCTACTCCACCGGCGCGATCTACGCCCAGCGCATCCCTACTTCAGTGGTGGATGAACACGGCGTACAGCAACTGGCGTTTGTCCCCCGAGACAGCGAAGGCCTGAGCGTGATCGACGACTGGAGCGGCTTCGGCCAGCGCACCACCGGCAGCGGTTCGGTGGTGTTCGATAACGTCTGGGTCGCCGCGCAAGACGTGATCCCGTTCCAGAGCGCCTTCGAGCGCCCGACCACCGTCGGCCCGCTGGCGCAGATCCTCCACGCCGCCATCGACACCGGCATCGCCCGCGCCGCCTTCGAGGACGCGCTACATTTTGTGCGCACCAAGACCCGCCCGTGGATCGACTCCGGTAACGACAAGGCCACCGAAGACCCGCTGACCCTCAAGAGCTTCGGCCACCTGAGTATTCGCCTGCACGCCACCGAGGCATTGCTGGAGCGCTCCGGCGAATGCCTCGACCGCGCCCAGGCCGACAGCAACGCCGAGACCGTGGCGGCAGCCTCCATCGCCGTCGCTGAAGTGCGCGCCCTGAGCACCGAGATTTCCCTGGCCGCTGGCAGCACGCTGTTCGAACTCGCCGGCAGCCAGGCCACCCTCGCCGAGCATGGGCTCGACCGGCACTGGCGCAACGCCCGCGTGCACACCCTGCACGATCCGGTGCGCTGGAAGTACCACGCGGTCGGCAACTACTACCTCAACGATGAAAACCCGCCACTGCGGGGGACCATCTGATGGCGAAGAAAAAGATCCTGCTCAATGCCTTCAACATGAACTGCATCGGGCATATCAACCACGGCCTGTGGACCCATCCACGGGACACCTCGACCCAATACAAAACCGTCGAGTACTGGACCGACCTCGCGCAAACCCTGGAGCGCGGGCTGTTCGACGGTTTGTTCATCGCCGACATCGTCGGCGTGTACGACGTCTACCAGAACTCCATCGATGTGCCGCTCAAGGAGTCGATCCAACTGCCGGTGAATGACCCGCTGCTGCTGGTCTCGGCGATGGCGGCGGTCACCCGGAACCTCGGTTTCGGCCTGACTGCCAACCTCACCTACGAGCCGCCGTATCTGTTCGCCCGGCGCATGTCCACCCTCGACCACCTGAGCCGTGGCCGGGTCGGCTGGAACATCGTCACCGGCTACCTCGACAGCGCCGCCAAGGCCATGGGCCTTACCGAGCAGGTCGAGCATGACCGGCGCTACGACCAGGCCGATGAGTACCTGGAGGTGCTCTACAAACTCTGGGAAGGCAGTTGGGAAGACGACGCGGTGCTCAACGACCCACAGGCGCGGGTGTATGCGCAGCCGGGCAAGGTGCACAAGGTCGAGCACCATGGCGAGTTCTACCAGGTGGAGGGTTATCACCTCTGCGAGCCTTCGCCACAACGCACGCCGGTGCTGTTCCAGGCCGGCAGTTCGGAGCGTGGCTTGCTGTTCGCCGGGCGCCACGCCGAGTGCGTGTTCATCAGCGGGCAGAACAAGGCCGCGACCAAGGTCCAGGTGGACAAGGTGCGCGCCAGCGCGGTCGAGGCCGGGCGCGACCCGGACGCCATCAAGGTGTTCATGGGCCTCAATGTGATCGTGGGCGCGACCGAGGAACTCGCCTGGAAGAAGCACGCCGAGTACCTGAGCTACGCCAGCCCGGAGGCGGGCGTGGCGCATTTCTCGGCGTCCACCGCGATTGATTTTGCCCAGTACGAACTCGACGAACCGATCCAGTACGTGAAGAGCAACGCGATTCAATCCGCCACCAAGAATCTGCAAAACAACGACTGGACCCGGCGCAAATTGCTTGAACAACACGCCTTGGGCGGTCGCTATATCACCTTGGTCGGCTCGCCCGAACAAGTCGCCGACGAGCTGGAATCGTGGATCAGCGAAACCGGCCTGGATGGGTTCAACCTCACGCGCATCGTCACCCCGGAAAGCTACGTCGACTTCATCGACCTGGTGGTGCCCGAGTTGCAGAAGCGCGGGTCGTACAAAACCGAATATGCGCAAGGGACGCTGCGGGAAAAAGTCTTCCACGGCACTGCCCGCCTGCCCGAACAGCACACCGGCTCCAGCTACCGCCACTGAACCCTGGAGGAGCCGGCTCCTACAGTTGATCGCGTTATTAACATCGACACCTTATGACTGGAAAACCACTATGAAAAAGACGCTCCTCACTCACCCAGTCAAAGCACTGGTCCTGGCCTTCGGCTTGTTCAGCTCGGCTGTGTTCGCGGCCGATGCGCCGTTGAAAATCGGCACTACCGCCGCCTTCGCGATTCCGCTCGAAGCCGCCGTGGCCGAAGCCGGCAAGCAAGGCCTCAAAGTCGAGCTGGTGGAGTTCACCGACTGGATCGCGCCCAACGTCAGCCTGGCCGCCGGCGACATCGACGTGAACTACTTCCAGCACATCCCGTTCCTGGAAAACGCCAAGGCCGCCGCCGGTTTTGACCTGGTGCCGTACGCGCCAGGCATCATCAACAACGTCGGGCTGTATTCGAAGAAGTACAAAAGCATCAACGACCTGCCCCAGGGCGCCAGCGTGGCGATTGCCAACGACCCGATCAACAGCGGTCGCGGCCTGCAACTGCTGGCCAAGGCCGGCTTGATCACGCTCAAGCCGGGCGTGGGCTACAAGGCCACTGAAGAAGATATCGTCGCCAACCCGAAGAAGATCAAGATCCTGCAAGTCGAGGCCGTGCAACTGGTGCGCGCCTATGACGATGCCGACCTGGTGCAGGGTTACCCGGCGTATATCCGCCTGTCCAAGACCTTCGATGCCGAGTCGGCGCTGCTGTTCGACGGCCTCGACCACCCGGAATACGTGATCCAGTTCGTGATCCAGCCCAAGAGCAAAACCGACCCGCGTGTGATCAAGTTCGTCGACATCTACCAGCACTCGCCGGTGGTGCGCGCCGCGTTGGATAAATCCCTTGGCAAGCTCTACCAAGTGGGCTGGGAAGATAAAAAATGACCGCCGCCCACTCTCAACTGCGCGACCTGGGCTTGCCGCCCAGGGACGCCGAGCAGACAGAACTGCACCCTGACCTGAACCGCGCGCACGTGCGCTTTATCAACCTGGGCAAGACCTATGACGGCAACGTGCATGCCCTGCAAGGCATCGACCTGGCGATCCAGCGCGGTGAAGTGTTCGGCATCATCGGCCGCAGCGGCGCCGGTAAATCCTCGCTGATCCGCACCATCAATCGCCTGGAGCAACCGAGCAGCGGGCGAGTGCTGATCGATCAGGTGGACATCGGTGACTTCGATGAAGACCGCCTGGTGGCGCTGCGGCGGCGCATCGGCATGATCTTCCAGCACTTCAACCTGATGTCGGCCAAGACCGTGTGGCAGAACGTCGAACTGCCCCTCAAGGTCGCCGGCGTGCCCAAGCCCCAGCGTGAGCAGAAGGTGCGCGAGCTGCTCGAACTGGTCGGCCTGCAGGACAAACACAAGGCCTACCCGGCGCAGCTTTCCGGCGGGCAGAAACAGCGCGTGGGCATCGCCCGTTCGCTGGTGCACGACCCCGAGATCCTGCTGTGCGACGAGGCCACTTCGGCCCTTGATCCGGAGACCACTCAGTCGATCCTCGGCCTGCTGCGCGAGATCAACCAGCGCCTGGGCCTGACCATCGTATTGATCACCCATGAGATGGCGGTGATCCGCGAAATCTGCGACCGCGTGGTGGTGCTCGAGTACGGGCACATCGTCGAGCAAGGCCCGGTCTGGGAAGTGTTTGGCAACCCGCAACATGAGGTCAGCAAGACCCTGCTGGCGCCGCTGCAACACGGGCTGCCGCAAGAGCTGCAAAACCGTCTGCAGCCCACGCCCGGCCAGGCGGACGCGGCAGTCGTGCTGCGCTTGCAGTTCACCGGCAACGACACCGACGAACCGGACCTGGCCGCCTTGTTCGCGGCCCTCGGCGGACGCGTGCGCTTGCTGCAGGGCGGTGTGGAACGCATCCAGGGCCACGCGCTGGGGCAATTGCTGCTGGCGGTGAATGGCTCACCGCACGACGCCGACGTGCTGCGCAGCCGCGCCGGTAACTGGGCACAACAGGTGGAGGTGCTGGGTTATGTGGTTTGATCGTTTAGTACAAGGCGCCATCGACACCCTGTTGATGGTCGGCGTGTCTTCGTTGATCGCGTTGCTGGTGGGGATTCCGCTGGCGGTATTCCTGGTCACCAGCGACAAGGGCGGGATCTATCAGGCCCCGGCACTGAACCGCGCGCTGGGGGCGTTCGTCAATCTGTTCCGCTCGATTCCGTTCCTGATCCTGATGGTGGCGCTGATCCCGTTCACCCGGCTGATCGTCGGCACCACCTATGGCGTGTGGGCAGCGGTCGTGCCGTTGACCATCGCCGCTACGCCGTTCTTTGCGCGCATCGCCGAGGTGAGCCTGCGTGAGGTCGACCACGGCCTGATCGAAGCGGCGCAGGCCATGGGCTGCCGGCGCTGGCACATCATTTGGCATGTGCTGTTGCCGGAGGCGCTGCCGGGGATTGTCGGCGGTTTCACCATTACCCTGGTGACCATGATCAACTCGTCGGCCATGGCGGGCGCGATTGGTGCGGGTGGCCTGGGTGACATTGCGTACCGCTATGGTTACCAGCGCTTTGACACGCAGATCATGCTCACGGTCATCGTGCTGCTGGTGATTCTGGTGGCGGTGATTCAGTTGGGTGGCGACCGGTTGGCGCGGGTGCTGAACAAGCGCTGAGTATTGGGGGCTGCTGTACAGCCGGGCGCGTGGCAAGCCCGCTCGCCACAGGGTGGGTCGACCGATTGGGGTATAGTCGGGCCCTCTCAGTGCCCGGTATTGCTCACCATGCCTCTCAAGCCCGACGACCTCGACCAGATCACGTCCACCACCCTCGGCCACTACAACAGCGTGGCCGAGTATTTCCGCGAAGGCACCCGCGACCACGATGTGAGCCAGAACATCGACGCGCTGTTGCGGCATATCCAGGGTACGGCGCCGTTCACCGTGCTGGATTTCGGCTGCGGGCCGGGCCGGGATTTGCAGACGTTTACCCGCCTGGGTCACATCGCTGTCGGCCTCGACGGCTCCGAGCGCTTTGCGCAGATGGCGCGCGAGGACAGTGGTTGTGAGGTGTTGCAGCAAGACTTCCTCAAGCTGGACCTGCCGGTCGAGCGCTTCGACGGGATATTCGCCAATGCGGTGCTGTTTCATATTCCCAAGCAGGAATTGCCGCGCGTGCTCAAACAGCTGCATGGCGCGCTGAAGCCTGGCGGAGTGTTGTTCAGCTCCAATCCCCGCGGTGAAAATCGCGAGGGCTGGAATGGGCCGCGCTATGGGTCTTATCACGACCTGCAGGCGTGGCAGGCCTTGCTGACGGCGGCAGGGTTCGTGGAGTTGGAGCATTACTATCGGCCGGCCGGGTTGCCTCGGGAGCAGCAACCGTGGCTGGCGAGTGTGTGGCGCAAAATCTGAAAGCAGCGTGGCACTGCATTCCAAATGTGGGAGCGGGCTTGCTCGCGAAGACGGCGGATCAGTCGACACCCCTATGACTGTCACACCGCTTTCGCGAGCAAGCCCGCGGCCACATTTTCAACCACGTTTTTCCTGTTGCTCTGGCTTCGGCTCGCGAATCTTGTACCAAGCCACATACAGCGCCGGCAGGAACAGCAATGTCAGCAACGTGGCGATGATGATCCCGCCGATCATCGCGTAGGCCATCGGGCCCCAGAACACTTCGCGGGCGATGGGGATCATGCCCAGGCTGGCCGCCGCCGCCGTCAGCAGGATCGGCCGGCGCCGGTGTTCGGTGGCTTCCACCACGGCGTCCCACGGCGTGTAGCCGTCGCGCTCGTAGGCATCGATCTGGGTCACCAGGATCACCGAGTTGCGGATGATGATGCCGATCAGCGCCAGAATCCCGAGGATCGCCACAAAGCCCATCGGCGTGCCCGTGGGAATCAGCGCCAGCACCACGCCGATCAGCCCCAGCGGCGCGACACTCGCCACCAGGAACATCTTCTGCACGCTGTGCAGCTGGATCATCAGGAAGGTGGCCATCAAGAACAGCATCAGCGGCACCACGCTGGCAATCGGGCCCTGGGCCTTGCCGCTTTCTTCCACGGTACCGCCGGTGGCGACCTTGTAGCCCACCGGCAGGCCGGCGCTGAACTTGTCGATCTCGGGCTTGAGTTGCTTGACCAGGTCGGTCGGCTGCATCTCGTCGCGCACCGACGCTTTGATCGTGATGGTCGGCTTGCGGTCGCGGCGCCACACCAGCGGCTGTTCAAGCTCGTAACGCACGGTGGCAAACGCCAGCAGCGGAATCGAGGTGCCGTTGGGCGTGACGATCTGCAGGTTCTGCAGGGTTTCCGGGGTGCCGCGCTCGGCATCTTCGGCGCGGCCAACCACGTTGATCAGGTAGATATCATCATGCACCTGGGTCACCGAGGCACCACTGACCACGCTGTTCATCAACTGCGCGACGTCTTCCGACGACAGCCCCAATTGCCGCGCCTTGTCCTGGGCGATGTCCACCCGCAGGACTTTGCCCGGCTCGTTCCAGTCGTAGATGATCTCACCCAGGTGGGTGTTTTTATCCAGCAGGGTCGCCAGCTCGATGGCGTGCTTGCGTACCTGGTCGGTGTCTTTGCCCGAAACCCGATACTGGATCGGGCGCCCCACCGGCGGGCCCATTTCCAGCGGCTGTACAAAGCTGCCGACGCCGACAAAGTCATCACGCAGGCGTTTTTGCAGGCGCGCAATCAACGCCCCGCGCTCTTCCAGGCCCTTGCTGACGATGACCAACTGCGCGTAGTAGGGGTTTTCCAATTGCTGGTCCAGCGGCAAGTAGAAACGGATCGCGCCCTGGCCGATGTAGGTGCTCCAACGCGCGATGTCCGGGTCGTCCTTGATGATCGCTTCGAGGCGGTCGACGGCCTTGCGGGTCTCGTTGATCGAGGCGTTTTGCGGCAGGTTGAGGTCGACGAGGATTTCCGGGCGGTCCGACGACGGGAAGAACTGGTTCTGCACAAACTGCATGGAGAACACCGACGCCACAAACAGGCCCACGGTGATGCCAATGGCCCACCAGCGGTTGCGCATGGCCCACAGCATGCCGTAATTGAAGCCACGCCCGATTCGCCCTGGCTCGTTGCTGTGGGGCTTCACGTTGGCGCTGAGGATATGCACGCCGATCACCGGCGCAAACAGCACCGCCACCACCCATGACACCAGCATCGCCACGGCAATCACCGCGAACAGCGTGAAGGTGTACTCGCCCGCCGAACTGGCGTTGAGGCCGATCGGTACAAAACCGGCGACGGTGACCAGCGTACCGGTCAACATCGGGAACGCCGTGGAGGTGTAGGCGTAAGTCGCCGCCTGCTCCTTGGTCTCGCCTTTTTCCAGGCGCGTGATCATCATCTCGACGGTGATCATCGCGTCGTCCACCAGCAGGCCGAGGGCGATGATCAATGCGCCCAGCGACACGCGCTGCATGGTAATGCCGCTGTATTCCATGAACACGAACACCAGCGCCAGCACCAGCGGAATCGAGCACGCCACCACCAGCCCGGCGCGCATGCCGAGGCTGATAAAGCTCACCACCAGCACGATGATCACCGCTTCGAACAGCGCGCTGGTGAAGCCGCCCACGGCCTCTTCCACCACTTCCGCCTGGTCCGACACCTTGTGCACGCCGACGCCCACCGGCAGGTCGGCGGTCAGCTCATCCATGCGTGTGTGCAAGGCCTTGCCGAACGACTGGATATTGCCGCCCTTCTGCATGGCGATGGCCAGGCCAATCGCCGGCTTGCCGTTGAAGCGGAACATGGGCCGTGCTGGGTCGACGTAGCCACGGCTGATGTCGGCAATGTCCGCCAGACGATAGAAACGGTCATTGAGCCGCAGGTTGACGTTGGCCAGATCCTTTTCCGAGGCGAATTGCCCCGAAGTGCGCACCGAGATCCGCTCCGGTCCGGCTTCGATCACCCCGGCCGGCGTCACCGCGTTCTGCGATTGCAGGCTCTGCACCACCTGGCGCTGATCAATGCCCAGCGCCGCAAGTTTGCGCGTGGAGAAGTTCAGGTAAATCACTTCGTCCTGCTGGCCGATCATCTCGACCTTGCCCAAGCCTGGCACCGAACGGATCTCGGCACGCACCTGTTCCACATAGTCGCGCAGTTGGCGCATCGACAGGCCATCGCCGGTAAAGGCGTACACCGAGCCGAACACGTCACCGAACTCATCGTTGAACGACGGTCCCTGCAGGCCCTGGGGGAAGGTGCCGCGAATGTCGTCGATTTTCTTGCGGACCTGGTACCAGATCTCCGGGATGGCCTTGGCGCTGGTGGTGTCCTTGAGGAACACGAATACCGTGGACTCGCCCGGCCGGGTGTAGCTCTTCACGTAGTCGAGGGAGTCGAGTTCCTCGAGTTTCTTCTCGATGCGGTCGGTGACCTGCTTGAGGGTTTCTTCCTGGGTCGCGCCCGGCCAGCGGGTCTGGATCACCATGGTCTTGATGGTGAACGACGGGTCTTCCTCGCGGCCCAGGTTCATGTAGGAGAACACGCCCATCAGCAGCGCGACGAACATCAGGTACCAGACGAAGGACTGATGCTTGAGGGCCCAGTCGGATAAGTTGAAGCTCCCTTTCATCGCGGGCTGTCCTCGTCGATTTTGACTTTCTGCCCGGGTTTCAGGCTGTTCACGCCGGCAGTGACCACACGCTCACCGGGTTTGACGCCGCCGCTGAGCAAGGCGCTGCTGGCGTCACGGCTGATGACCGTGACGTCACGCGGTTGCACGGTCTGGCTCTGGGTGTCGAGCAGCCAGATGCGGGTCTTGCCGTCGACTTCCTGCAAGGCGCTGATGGGCAATTCGATACGCGGTGCGATGGTTGAACTCAAGGTCACGCTGATCGCGGTGCCAAGACGAAACGCGGGCGGCGTCTCGGCCAGGGTCAGGCGCGCGCGACGCGTGCGCGTGGCGCTCTGGGCCTGGGGTTCGATCTCACGCACGACGGCGGTGGTGTGCACGCTGGGGTCGAGTTGCCCGGCCACCAGGAACACCACATCCGGCGGCAGGCGCTCTGCCAGGCCGGCGGGCAGGTCGATCACCGCTTCCTTGATATCCGGGCGGGCCAGCGTCACCACTTGCTGGCCGGCGCTGACCACCTGGCCGGCCTCGGCGTTCCAGGCGGTGACAATGCCGGCGTGGTCGGTGCGCAGTTCGGCGTAGTTGAGTTGGTCCTTGGCCTGGTTGACCGAGGCCTGGGCCTGGTCGAGGGACGCCTGGGTAGTCTTCAGGTCGGTCTGGGCCACGTCCAGCTGGGCTTGGGCACCGACGCCACGGTTGAACAGCTCCTGCTGGCGCCGCGCATTGGCCTGGGCGTTGATGAACTGCGCCTGCACGCGGGCAAGGTCGCCCTGGGCGGCGCGCAACTGGTTTTGCTGGTCGGTGGGGTCAAGCACGGCGAGCAAGGCGCCCTTCTCCACTTCGGCGCCGACGTCCACGGCGCGGCGGGCGATGCGACCAGGCACACGGAAACCCAGGTTGCTCTCGTAGCGGGCCTGGATGGTGCCGGCGAAGCGACCGAGGTTTTCCTGGTCCTCGGACTTCACTTCCATCGACAGCACCGGGCGCAGTGGCTCGGGCGGCGGTTCTTCCTTGGAGCAAGCCATCAGCAACAAGCTGGCAGCGAGTACCACCGTCAACTGCTTCATGGTTGCACTCCTTGCGCCTGGGCCTGATCCGGCGGCTGGGCGATTTCCACCACCATGCCCGGATGCAGCAACTGCCCGCCGGCCACCACGACTTTTTCGCCGCCCTTGAGGCCGTCGCTGATGATGACTTTGCCGGTGAGATAACGTGCCACGGTGACCTTGTGCAGTTGCGCCTTGCCGTCGCCGTCGATCAGCCACACAGCGGGCTCGCTGAGGTCTTTGGTCAGCGCCGCCCACGGCAATTCGATGCTGGCCTTGGCCGGGCCATTGGCGGTGGCGCTCACCACCGAGCCCAACTGCATGCCTTTGGGCAACGCCTGCAGGGCGATCTTCACTTGCACGGTGCCGGTGTTGGCCGCCACGGCCGGTGTGACTTCGCGGACCTTGCCCACCGCCTTGATACTCGGATTGTCGAGCAGGCTCACGGTGATCGGTGCATCGGGCGGCGGCTCGACCAGCAGCGATTCATACACGTTGAACACCGCATCGCGCTCGCCATCGCGGGCCAGGCTGAAGATCGGCACAGTGGCCTGCACCACTTGGCCGACTTCAGCCTGGCGCGCGGTGATGATCCCCGGTGCATCGGCAATCAGCGCGGTGTAGCCGAGCTGCTCGCGGGCGTTGGCCAGTTGGGCCTGTGCGGCGGCCAGGGCGCTTTGGCTGCTGCGCAACGCGGCCTGGGCAGAATCGTATTCACTGCGGCTGGTGTAGCCCTTGGGCAACAGTTTTTCCTGGCGCACGAACGCGGCGGCGGTCTGCTTGACCCGCGCCTGCTCGGCCACGACCTGGGCCTGGGCGGAATCGACGTTGGTCTGCAAGTCCTTGGGGTCGAGCCTGGCCAGCACTTGCCTGGCGCTGACGCGGTCACCGACATCCACCGTACGCTGGATGATCTTGCCGCCGACGCGGAACGACAAATCGGTCTGCACGCGCGCCTGGATGTCCCCGGTGAGCGTGACCGCCGCGGCGAAATCCGCCGGCTGTACGGTCTGCACAAACACCCGGGAATGCTGCTTGGGCTCGGCTTTGTCCTGGCCACAGCCGCTCAGCAGCGCCAGGAGGCCAAGGCTCAGAATAATGTTTGCAGTGCGACCGCCCATGCAGGCTCCTTTTGCGTGATGCCGACTTGCCAGTGTGTATGCGACTGTGAGCTTAGATCAGGGTTCCTTATCTGCATGGAGGCTCCCATACTCCAATGGTTCCCAAGCCGACTGAATGCCCATGCTCAAGACCCTCGCGGTGGCCAATTACCGCTCGATCAACAAATTGGTGGTGCCGCTGGACCGGCTGAACCTGATCACCGGGCCCAACGGCAGCGGCAAGTCCAACCTGTACCGCGCCTTGCGCCTGCTGGCCGAAACCGCCCAGGGCGGAGTGATCAATGCACTGGCCCGTGAGGGCGGGCTGGACTCGACCTTCTGGGCCGGCCCCGAGACCATCAGCCGACGCATGCACAACGGCGAGGTGCCGGTGGAAGCGGTCGTGCGCCAGGGTGTGAAGCGTCTGCGCCTGGGGTTTGCCGCCGAGGATTTCAGCTACGCGATTTCCCTCGGTTTGCCGGAGAAGACCCTGTCGTATTTTTCCCTGGACCCGGAGGTGAAGAAGGAATGCATCTGGGCCGGCCACGTCTACCGCCCGGCCAGCCTGCTGGTGCAACGCTCCGGGCCGATGGTGCGCGCCCGCGAGGGCCGCGCCTGGGATGTGCTGGCCCAGCACACGCCGAACTACCACAGCCTGTTCGACCAGGTCGGCAGCCTGCGCGGCTCACCGGAAGTGTTGCTGTTGCGCGAAAGCATTCGTGGCTGGCGTTTTTATGATCACTTTCGCAGCGATGCCGATGCCCCCGTGCGCCAACCGCAACTGGGCACGCGCACACCGGTGCTGCACCACGACGGTCGCGACCTGGCGGCGGCGCTGCAGACCATTCGCGAGATTGGCGACCCCGAGGCCTTGCAGCGCGCAGTCAGCGATGCGTTTCCCGGTGCACGCCTGAATATCCAACCGTTGCAGGGCGGGCGCTTCGCCCTTGAGTTTTATCAGGAGGGGTTGCTGCGGCCGCTCTCGGCGGCGGAGTTGTCGGACGGCACCTTGCGTTACCTGCTGCTGATCGCGGCGCTGCTGACGCCTCGGCCGCCGACCATGATGGTGCTGAACGAGCCGGAAACCAGCTTGCATCCGGACCTGCTGCCGGCGTTGGCGCGCCTGATTATCCAGGCGTCACAGCAGTGCCAGGTGTGGGTGGTGTCGCATGCCAGCCGGCTGATTGCGGCGTTGCAACAGGATGAAGGGTGCAATTCGATTGTGCTGGAGAAAGTGCTGGGGGAGACGCGGATTGTGGGACAGGGAATTCTGGATGCACCGGCTTGGCATTGGCCGGAATAAGAGGGGCCTGGAAAGGCCTCTTCGCGAGCAAGCCCGCTCCGACATTTGTCCGCATTCCAAAGGTGGAACTCGGTCGATGTGGGAGCGGGCTTGCTCGCGAAGACGGTAGATCAGTCACCCAACAGCTGAATGATCAACCCTGCCACTTGCCGCCTTCAACAATCACGCTTTCCGGCTTGGTGTCATCGCTCAGCTCTTTACGCACGTACTGGTCGTACAGCTTGAGCAGGAATTTCTCCTCACCCAACTTCGCCAGCTCGGCGTTCACCCAGTCGCGCAGTTCGATGTTGCCCTTCTTCACCGCCGGCGCAATCGGCGCTTCGTCGCCGAGTTTTTCTTCCAGCACGCGGTAGCCCTGGTTCTGCTTGGCCCAGCTGAACAGCACCAGGTTGTCCTGCGCGTACGCATCACCACGGCCGGCCGACAGCGCTTGCAGCGACTCGGAGTTTTTCTCGAACTTGAGCAGTTTCCAGTCCGGGTGGTTCTTGGTCAGCCAGATATCGGCGGTGGTGCCGGTGGTAACGATGGTGGTGCGGGTGGCCAGGTCATCCAGGCTTTTCACCGCGCTGTCGTTAGGCACCAGGGCCTGCACCGCGACTTTCAGGTTGGGGTTGGTGAAGTCCACCGCTTCCTTGCGTTCCGGGGTCACGGTCATGTTGGCGAGGATCAGATCGACCTTGTCGCTTTGCAGGAACGGAATACGGCTGGCCGGCTCGACGGCGACGAACTCAACCTTGTTTTCATCGCCCAGCAGGTCCTTGGCGAATTGGCGGCCGATGTCGGTATCGAAGCCCACATAGCGCCCGGCTTCGTTGACGAAGCCGAACGGCGGTTTGTCAGTGAATACGCCGACAATCAGCTTGTCGCGCGCCTTGATCTTGTCCAGCGAACTCACGGCGGTAGCCGCTGGTTTTGCAGGCTCTTCGGCCTTTTTGTCGCAGCCGGCGAGTAATGCGACGGCAATCAGGGGCAGTAGTAACTTTTTCATATCAGCTCCAGTTCCTGGTTCTTCTTGGGCAGTGTTGAAACAAAGGAAAACTTCTCCAGGAACTGCTGCGCGCGTGCGGTTTGCGGGTTCGTAAAGAATTCTTCGGGGGTGTTGTGTTCGAGGATGCGACCGGCCTCCATGAAGACGACGCGGTCGGCGACGGCGCGGGCGAAGGCCATTTCATGGGTGACGATCAGCAGGGTCATGCCATCGCGGGCCAGGCCCTGGATCACTTCCAGCACTTCCTTGACCATTTCCGGGTCAAGGGCGGCGGTGACTTCGTCAAAGAGCATGACCTGCGGGTTCATGCACAACGAGCGGACGATCGCGATACGTTGCTGCTGGCCCCCGGACAACTGACGCGGGAAGGCGTCGCGCTTGTCGGCCAGGCCGACGCGCTCGAGCAGTTTTTCCGCCTGTTCGCGGGCTTCGCGAGGGTCGCGTTTTTGCACTTTCAGCGGGCCGAGCAGGATGTTGTCGAGCACGCTCATGTGCGGGAACAGGTGGTAGCTCTGGAACACCATGCCCACGTCCTGGCGCACCTGGCGCCAGTCGGTGGCTTTGTCCAACAGTTCGTTGCCGGCGAATCGCAGGCTGCCGCTGTGCGCCACTTCCAGGCCGTTGAGGCAGCGCAGCAAGGTGCTTTTGCCGCAGCCGCTGGGGCCGAGGATCACCACCACTTCGCCGCTTTGCACGCTCAAGTCGATGCCCTTGAGCACCTGCTGCTCGCCGAAGAATTTGTTGAAACCCTTAAACTCGATCAATGCGCTCATGCTTGGGCCCAGCGCCGTTCCAGCACCTTGGAGGCGGCCGACAACGGGTAGCAGATAAAGAAGAAAAACAGGAACAGCACGCCATAGATCAATACCGACTCGTAGGTGCGTTCGATGATTTGCTGGCCGACCTTGATCACGTCCACCACGCCGATCAGCACCGCCAGCGAGCTGGTCTTGATGATGCGCGTGTACACGTTGATGGTCGGCGGCGTCATGCGCTTGAGGGCCTGAGGCAACAGCACATAGCCGTATAGCTGCGGGTCGGACAGGCCAATCGACAAGCCGGCTTCACGCTGGCCACGGGGCAGCGAATGCAACGCGCCACGCACCACCTCGCCCACCTCACTGGCGCCCCACAGCGACAGCACCAGCACGGCGCACCAGAAGCTCGGAATGCTCAGGCCGAAGAAAATCGGCAGTCCGAAAAACAGCAGGTACAACCACACCAGCACCGGGATCGCGCGAAACAGCTCCAGGTACACCCGCAGGACCGCGTTGATCAGTGTGTTGTTCAAGGTCCGCAGCACGCCATACAACACGCCACCGACGGTGCTGAAGGCGATGCTCAGAAACGAAATCGACAGGGTTTGTGCGGCGCCCTTGCCCAGTTGCGGCAACGACACCCACAACAACTCAAGACCCGAACTGGCCATGCTGGAGCCTCCTTTCCAGGCGGCTGAGCAGCAGCGACAACGGCAAAAACAGCAGTACGCAAATCAGCGTCAGCACGGCGAGCATTTCGTAAGTCTTGTAGTAAAGGGCGATGTAGCTCTTGGTGGTGTAGAGAATCTCCGGCACCGCCACGGCGGAAACCACCGTGGTTTCCTTGAGCAGGAAGATGAAATTGGCGAACAGCGCCGGCAGGCTGAGGATGCCGGCCTGGGGCAGGATCACATGGCGCAGCAGTTGCCAGTCGGACAGGCCGATGGACTTGCCGGACTCGATTTGCGCCAGCGGCACCGCTTCCACGCCGGCGCGCAGCACTTCGGTGAGGTAGGCACCGCCAAGGAACGTCATGGTGATGATCGCCGCCCAGAAGCCGGAGATATTCAAGCCCAGCGCGGGCAAGGCGAAGTACACGAAGAACAGCTGGATCAGCAGCGGTGTGTTACGCGCCAGCTCGACGTACAGCGCCACCAGGCGCGACAGGTAGGGTGTGCGAAACACCAGCAGCGCGGCGTTGATGAGCGCCACCAGCAACGAGGTGGCAATGGCGATCAGGCCCACTTGCAGCGTCACCCCCACGGCCTTGAGAAACGCCGGCAGGGTGCTGAGGATAAAAGCGAAATCGAAGGTCATCTTGAGTCCATGACGCCGCAAGGGTAATGCAGCGGGCGCAATCCAGTCCGGCGTGGGTAACGTCGGGTAGCGCGAACTCTAAAGGTATAAAAAGCAAAATTTAAATACCCAAATAGCATATTGATATCACCCAAAAAGATAACCGCCGGATTCGCGGGTTTGATGGGTGGCAGCTATGGTTGGGGGGTCTGTGATTCGAGGGAATGAACAATGAACAACACGAAGCCGATTGATCCGCAGGAGCTGGTGAAATGGTTGGTGGCGTTGCGCAGGGCGATCAATAGCCGCGCGGCCTGATTGTGGGAGAGGTCGAGCTGTAGCGAGGCGGCGAAGGCGGCGGCACTGACGGTCCTTCTGTGGCTGACACACCGCCTTCGCGGCCTCGCTGGGGCTCGACGGCTCCCACAGGGGGGGTCTGCTGTGTGGCTGGGATTTGAGCAAGAGCCGGCGTTCGCTGGTTGCAGTTTCTCCAGAGTGTCGCTGTGTGGCAGGGATTCCAGCCCCCCCACCGCCCAACTGTGGGAGCTGGCTGGCCTGCGATAGCGGTCTTTCAGTCGCCGATGGGCCGGCTGACCCACCGCTATCGCCGGCAAGCCAGCGCCTACAGTCCTGATTGCCTTTGAAGCCCATAAAAAAACGCCGACGCTGTAGTAGCCGTCGGCGTTCAAACCTTGAAGGGGGTTTTGGGTTACATCAGAACGCAGGCACTACGGCGCCGTTGTACTTCTTCTCGATGAAGGCTTTGACTTCCGGGCTGGTCAGGGCCTTGGCCAGTTTCTGGATGGCGTCGCTGTCCTTGTTGTCCGGGCGGGCAACCAGGAAGTTCACGTACGGCGACTTGGCGTCTTCGATGATCAGCGCGTCCTTGGCTGGGTTCAGGCCAGCTTCCAGGGCGTAGTTGGTGTTGATCAGGTCCAGGTCAACCTGGTCCAGCACGCGTGGCAGCAGCGCCGATTCCAGCTCTTTGAATTTCAGGTTTTTCGGGTTGCTGGCGATGTCTTTCGGCGTGGCCAGGGCGTTGGTCGGGTCTTTCAGGGTGATCACGCCGGCTTTCTGCAGCAGCAACAGGGCGCGGCCGCTGTTGGAGCCTTCGTTCGGGATGGCCACGGTGGCGCCATCTTTGAGCTCAGAAATGTTCTTGATCTTTTTCGAGTAACCGCCGAAGGGTTCAACGTGCACACCGACCACGGTGACCAGGTTGGTGCCCTTGCCCTTGTTGAAGTTTTCCAGGTACGGCAGGGTCTGGAAGTAGTTGGCGTCCAGGCGCTTCTCGGCAACCTGCACGTTTGGCTGTACGTAGTCGGTGAAGACTTTGATTTCCAGGTCCACGCCTTCTTTGGCGAGGGTTGGCTTGACCAGTTCGAGGATCTCGGCGTGCGGGATCGGGGTGGCGGCAACCACCAGTTTCTCGTTGGCCTGGGCGAAGCTTGCAGTCAGGGCAGCCGCCAGTGCGGTAAACAACAGAACCTTTTTCATGCAGTGTCCTTATCGAAATTCCGGGGCGTCTCTGACGACCGTTTTTTATGTGGTGTGCCAGCGAAGTGCTATCGCGGCGTGGAATGGACAATACCTAGATTTTTTATTCCCGAACAATATCTTTTATTCACGTTGATATTCCATTTTGTTCATGTAGCGGCTTGCTCACGTAGAAAGGCGCGCAAGGCTTCCTGCTCGGCAGGGCTGGCGGCGGCAAAGATGCGCTGCACCTGTTCCAGCGGCGAGCCCGCTACCGGCAGGTTCAAATGCTCGGGCAGAATCTCGTCGCCGCTGCTGACGAGCAAGGCGAAGTGAATGACGTTTTCCAGCTCGCGGGTATTGCCCGGCCAGCTGTGGTGTTCCAGCACCCGTTGCGCCGCATCGCTGATCAGCGGCACCGGCAGGTCCAGGCGCTGGCTGTAGATGCCCAGGAAGTATTCGGCCAGGGACAGGATGTCGCCGACCCGCTCGCGCAATGCGGGCAAGTCCAGTTGGCCTTCGCTCAGGTAATGGAACAGGCGCTCATGGAACTTGCCGGCCGCTACGGCCTGGGCGAGGTCGATGCTGGTGGCCGCCACCAGCCGCACATCCACCGGGCTTGGCTGGTGGGCGCCGACCCGAGTGACTTCGTGATTCTCCAGGGCTGCGAGCAGCTTGACCTGGATCGGCAGTGGCAAGTCGCCAATCTCGTCCAGGTACAAGGTGCCGCCATTGGCCGAGCCGAACCAGCCGGCCCGGCTGCTGGCCGCCCCGCTGTGGGCACCGGCGGCGTAGCCGAACAACTCGGCGTCGGCGTAAGTCGGGCTGATGGCGCCGCAGTTGACCGAGACAAACAAGCCAGTACGGTCGCTGCCCCGATGGATATGCCGGGCCAACAGCTCTTTACCGCTGCCGGTCTCGCCGCGAATCAACACGGACAAGGCGCGCGGCGCGAGGTTTTCCAGGTCTTCGCGCAGCTGGCGCGAGCGCGGATCGACAAACACCAGGGCCTTGGCGCGGATGCTCAGCGGGCTTTTTTCGGCGTCGGGGAAGGTCAGCAGGGGCTGACCGTAGGTTTCATGCAGACTCATGGCAGGCTCCCGCCCCAAATCCACTCAGGGACGGGGCGTTGAAAGAAGGTCAGGCAGTGCGCCGGGCGTGATGCTCGAGGCGGCTTTGCAGGCGATAGAGGTAGGCGAAGCCCTGCTCCCAGCGCTGGTGACCGGACTTCACATTGATATGCCCGGCCCCCGAGAGGATTCCGGCTTCGGCGCCCCAATTGCGCGCCAGCTCCAGCGCCCGAGGGGCACTGACGGCGCTGTCGTTATCGGAACTGACCACCTGGCTGGGAAACGGCAGCAGGTCGGTCGGGATTGGGGCGAAGTTGCGCAAGGCGGGCGAGCAGGCCGGGCGTTCGACATCGGCCGGGGCCACCAGCAAGGCGCCGCGCACCTGCCGCAAAAACTGCACGGGTGCGGTGGCGGCCCAATGAGCCACTGTGATGCAGCCCAGGCTATGGGCGATCAGGATCACCGGCGTGCTGTCGGCGGCGATGGCCTCGGCCAGCGCGGCCACCCAGTCTTCGCGGCGTGGCGTCAGCCAGTCGGCCTGCTCCACGCGCGCGCTGTTGGGCAGGCTGTTTTGCCAATGGGTTTGCCAATGATCTTCTGGCGATCCTTGCCAGCCCGGCACGATCAGATAACGAATCGACTCGCTGTGCATGGGTGTGCCCTCCTGCAGCGTTTAACGTTGCTGATCAGTATAGGGACGCGGTTTATATTCGTTAAGGAATAAGAAGCTATTTATTAATAACCAAAAGACAGATACAAGTTGCACGCTGAAAGCAACAAGTTGAAGAGCAAAAAAAAGGCCGCACCCTGCCAAGGAGACGGCCAAAAAATTGTCGAGGCATTTGAAGCTAACGTGCGGTAATCACCGACAACTTGGTAATGCCCGCGCGCTCGATAGACGCCATGGCTCGCGCCACTTCGCCGTAGTTCACACCATCATCGGCCTGCAGTTGCACCCGCACATCGGGGTCCTTGGCCTTGGCCGCCTGCAGGTTGAATTCCAGCAGGTCCGGCTGGATTTCGTCCTTGTTGATAAACAGCTTGCCGGCGCCATCGATGCTCACCACCAGCGGGTCCTTCTGCTCCACCGGGGCCACGGCCTCGGTCTTGGGCAGGTTGATCGGGATCGCGTTGGTCAACAACGGCGCGGTGACGATAAACACCACCAGCAGTACCAGCATCACGTCCACCAGCGGCGTGACGTTGATCTCGCTCAGCACCTCATCACTGTCTTGCGTGGAAAAGGCCATCTCAGGACGCCTCCTTCACTTTTTGCGGGTTGCCGGCGGCATTTTTGGTCAGGGCCGGGTGCAGCAGCACGCGGAAGGAGTTCTTCTGCGCCAGGCTGTAGAAGTCGTGGGCAAAGTCGTCCAGGTCGGCAGCCGTAAGCTTCAGGCGACGCAGGAAATAGTTGTAGACCAGCACCGCCGGTACGGCGACGGCGATCCCCACACCGGTGGCGACCAGCGCAGCACCAATCGGGCCGGCCACGGTTTCGAGGCTGGCGGAACCGGCCGCGCTGATGCCCTTGAGCGCTTCCATGATGCCCCACACGGTGCCGAACAGACCGATAAACGGCGAGGTGCTGCCGATACTGGCGACCACGGCCAGGCCGGTTTCCAGCGAGCGGCGCTCACGCACGATCTGCTGGCGCAGGGCACGTTCAAGACGGTCCTGGTGGTTGATCGCCTGGCTCAGGTCGGCAGCATGCGGCGCATCGCCAACCTGGATCGCGGCATAGCCGGCCTGGGCTACGCGGGCAGCAGCGCCGGGCTGGGTTTCAGCCAGTTCTGCCGCCGAGTCCAGACTGGATGCCGCCCAGAACTGTTTATGGAACTTGCGATCCTGCGCCTTGAGGCGACCGAACTGCACGCCCTTGAGTAGGGCCAGGCCCCAGGTGGCGACCGAAAAGACCACCAGCAGCCAGATCACCGCGCTTTCGATGGATTCAAGTGGAGATGCTAATGCCATGATGTTTTCCCTCTGTGCAGGTCGCGGCGTGTGCAACACACCGCAGCCGAATAGTTAGTGAATCTTGAAATCGATCGGTACGCTGACCCAGCCGTCCTGGGCGACATCGCCCTGCTTGGCCGGCACGAAACTCCAACGCTTCACCGCGGCCAGTGCGGCGTCGTCGAGTTGCTGGCGACCGCTGCTCTTCTGGATCTGGATCTCGCCCGGCTTGCCGCTGGCCAGTACATGCACCCGCAGCAGCACGGTGCCTTCCCAACCGCGACGCTGGGCCAGTGACGGATACTCCGGCGCCGGGTTCTTCAAGTACGCCGCGTTCGCTGAAGCGGGCGTTACCGGAGCCGGTGCAGGCGGAGCCACTGGCGCCGGGGCCGGAGGTGCCGGCGTGGGCGGCGCAGGCGGTTGCTCGACGGCCTTGGGTGCAGGTTTCGGCTCAGGCTTGGGCACAGGCTTCGGCTTGGGCTTTGGAATCGGTTTAGGCGGCGCCGGCTTGGCAGCCAACTCGTCCACCACCGGTGGCGGTGGCTCGACCACGGGCGGCGGCGGTGGCGGCGGAACAGGCGGTGGCGGCTCGACCACCGGCGGTGCCGGCTGGGAAAATTCGATAGTCATCGGCGGGATTTCCGGCGGCACAATCGGCAGCACCGGGGTGGGCTTCTGGCTCACCCAATAAATCACCGCACCGTGCAGGGCCAGTACCAGCAACCCGAGCAGGATCCCTTCGCGACGGCTCGAAAAGCGCTTCGGGGTTTTCTGCAGACGCAATTGCCCCAACGGCGCGCGGTGCGGCCGGCCAAGGTCGACCAACTCACCACTCGGTGCCTGGCGCCATTGCGCCTCGTGTGCACTGGCGGCGGTCTGGACATTGCCCATTGATTCACTCCCTACGGTTTTGAAACAAAAAAACCGACAGGCCTGCCTGAGGCCGTCGAGGGCTGAATCATCGGGGCCAGACGCTTATCTCTTAAAGTAATCTTTAAAGTTATATATAGATCTAAACTGAATAAACGAAACATTCGGAAACGCCGAAGCCCCGTCCTGCGGGGCCTGGCGCCGCCGCGCGGTTTTCTGATGCTCTACAGGCATAAAAAATATTCAGAAAAGGCATGGCTCAAGCGGGGCTTTTTGCACACAAATCGAGCAATTGACGCTGCAAACTCTGTCCCGCCGCCCCCAGGCCCGTGCGGCCATACAGCGCCAGTCGCACACCTTCCACCGGCGGCAAGCCGCTGTCTGCAGCCACTATCACATGCCCGGCCTGCACCACGCGGCGGGGCAACAGGCTGATGCCCAATCCTGCCGCCACGGCTGAACACACACTGGCCAGGCTTGCGCTGGAATACCCGATGCGCCAGCGCCAGCCGCCGACTTCCAGGTGTTGGAGCATCTCATTGCGGTACAGCCCGCCCACTGGGAAGGCCACCAACGGCAACGGATCGCGGCCCAGAGACGGCGTGCTGCGGCTGTCGACCCAGCACAACGGCTCGGGCCACGAGGCCAGGCAGTCGGCGCTGTCGCCCATCTGCTTGACCAACAACACATCGAACTCACCGCTGCGGTACTGGCGCTGCAATTCCGGACCAAGGCCGCTGGTGACCTCCAGGCGCACCCGCGGAAATGCCTGCACGAACGCCGAAAGCAATGGCATCAGGCGTTCGGCGGCAAAGTCTTCCGGAACGCCCAGGCGCAGCACGCCGTCGCTTTGCTGGTTGATCAACACATCGGCGGCTTCTTCGTGCAGCGCGAGGATGCGCCGCGCATAGGCCAGCAGGCGCTCGCCCTCCGCCGTGGCCACCACATGGCGCTGGTCACGGTCCAGCAACTGGCATGCCACCGCTTCTTCCAGGCGGCGGATCTGCTGGCTGACAGTCGACTGGGTCAAGTGCAGGCGCTCGGCAGCGCGGGTGAAATTGCCGCAGTCCACCACGGCAACAAAACTGCGCAACAACACGGGATCAAACATCGCTGTCACCATTGCGTTTGCCACTGATTGGCATGGTTATATTTAATTTCAGAATACCTCAGCGGCTGGCCATACTTCACCCCCTGCATTCTGCCCAGAGGCCTCCATGACCGACGATCATCAGCACCTGCAACGCGCCATCCGACTTGCACTAGCGAACGTCGCCCAAGGTGGCCGGCCCTTTGGGGCGGTGTTGACGCGCAATGGCGAAGTGCTGGTTGAAGCCGTGAATGAAATCCATCTGACCCAGGACCCCACCGCCCACGCCGAGCTACTGGCGATCCGCGCTGCCAGCCGACAGCTCGGCGCGCGCCTGGACGGTTGTGTGATCTACGCCAGCGGCCAACCCTGCCCGATGTGCCTGAGTGCCATGTATTTGTGCGGTGTCCAGCGCGTAGTGTTTGCCGCCAGCAATGAAATGGCCGAGCCGTTCGGCCTGTCGACGGCGGCGATCGGGCAACAGGTGGGCTTGCCCTTGAGCGAGCAACGCTTGCCGATCCAGCACCTGCCGGACCCGGCGATGACCCAGTTGTACCACCAGTGGAAAACCCTGCATGAGCCTGAATAAATCCCTCGCCGGCTGGGGCCTGCTGGTGGTGCTCGGCCTGAACCTGCGGCCGATCCTCAGCTCGATCAGCCCGTTGCTTGGCGAGATTCGCCAGGCCACCGGCTTGAGTTTCCAGAGCAGCGCCCTGCTGACCAGCCTGCCGGTGGTGTGCATGGGCCTGGTGGCGCTGGTGGGGGTGCGCGTGGAGGCACGCCTGGGTGAGCGGCGTGGCATCGCCCTGGGCCTGATGATGATCCTGCTGGCGTGCCTCGCGCGCTGGCTGATGGGCCAGGGTTCGGCACTGCTGGTCACGGCACTGCTGGGAGGCGCCGGTGTGGCGCTGATCCAGGCATTGGTGCCGGCGATGATCAAGCGCGAGTTTCATCACCGTGTGCCGGTGGCGATGGGCGTGTATTCGGCCTCGCTGATGGCCGGTGGCGGGCTGGCGGCACTGCTCAGCCCGGTGGTGGCCACGCACTTCCAGCAATGGCAGGCGGGGCTCGGCGTGTGGCTACTGCCGGCGCTGGGGGCGTTGCTGTTGTGGGCCTGGTTGCCCCTCGGCGCGGCGCGAAATCCTCAGGTGGCGCCGGCGTTCCAGGGCCTGCGCAATCGCCGCGCCTGGCTGCTGGCGCTGTATTTCGGCCTGGTCAATTGCGGCTACATGAGCATGGTGGCGTGGCTGCCGGCCTACTACCAGCAACTGGGCTGGGGCGTGTTGCCCAGCGGTTCGTTGCTGGCGTTCATGACGATCTTCCAGGTGATCGCCGCGCTGTTGATGCCGGTGCTGGCGCAACGCGGGATCGACCGCCGGCCCCTGCTTGGCATCAGCCTGCTGGCGCAGACCGTGGGTTACCTCGGCCTGATCCTCGCGCCGCAGGATTATCCGCACCTGTGGGTGGCCTTGTGCGGTTTCGGTCTCGGTGCGTGTTTCGCCCTGAGCCTGCTGCTGACCCTCGACCACCATCGCGACCCGCGCCAGGCCGGGCAACTGGCGGCCTTTGTGCAGGGCGTGGGGTTCTTGATCAATGCCCTCTCGCCCTGGCTGACCGGCTGGCTGCGTGAACTGACCGGCAGCTTCGTCAGTGCCTGGGTCGTGCTGACCGTGACCGTGGTGACGATGCTGGTGGTAACGCGGGTGTTCAGCCCGGCGACCTACCGCACGGCCCCCGCTCTATAGATATGCATTTAAGATCTAGATAAAACAATAATGCTTCGTTGACGGAATAAGCAGCCGCCTTAAAATCCCGGTTCTCCTACAGGATGCCGGGCACACCATGGATCTTCGCCAACTGCGCTACTTCATCGCGCTCAACGAGCACCGCAGTTTCGTGCGTGCGGCGGATGCCATGGGTATCACCCAGCCGGCCTTCAGCCGCAGCATCCAGGGCCTGGAGCAGGAGTTCGGCTGCGTGCTGGTGGATCGCGCCAACAAAGACTTGCGCCCGACCCCGGAAGGCCAGGTGGTGCTGCAACACGCGTTGAGCCTGGTGCAAGGCGCGGCGCTGCTCAGTCATGAGGTCACGCGCATGACCAAGCTCGACGCCGGTGAAGTGCGCTTGGGCAGTGACGCCGTGGCAGCGGTGAACCTGGTGCCCCAGGCCATGGCGCGTTTTATCACCACCTACCCCAAGGTGCGCACCGCGTTGCAGGTGGATAACTGGGAAAAACTCGGGCGCAGCCTGAACCGCGAAGAGATCGAATTCTTTATTGCCGATGTGCGCCATTTCGAAGCCGACCCGAATTTCCAGACCCAGGCCCTGACGCCGCGCCGCAGTGCGTTTTTCTGCCGCGACGGGCACCCGCTGCTGGCCAAGGACAGCCTGTCCACCAACGACCTGTTCGGCTACCCGCTGGCCACGCCGCTGATCGCGCCCGGCATTCGCAAGCTGTTGGCCAATCTGAGCGGGCGCGTCGACTTTGCGCCTGCCATCGAACTCGAGCAGTTTGCCGCGCTGGCCAGCATCGTGCGCCAGTCGGACGCCATTGGCCTAGGCGCCGAAGAAGCCTTCGTCGACGCCTTTGCCCGCGGTGAATTGCGCGTATTGCACTGGCGCAACCTGCCCCACGCCCTAGACAGCCTGAGCAACCGCTGCGGCGTGATCAGCCGCGCTGGGGTGCGCTTGTCGCCTGCGGCGAAGGCGCTGATCGAGACGCTGCTGGCGGTGGAAAGCCAAGCCGATTGGCCCGCGCAAACGTCCCGAAATCATTGAAGCGCACGCCCATCTCGGCCATGACTTTATGTGCCACCTTGGCCGTCATCTGGCGGATATAAAACGGCTCCTTCACCACAAAGTGGTGGATGCCGTGGGTGCTGCCGAAATTGAAGCAGAACGCCTGCAACGGCCACAGCCACCAAGGGTTCAACACCTGGGTTTGCTCGATCACGTTGCCCAGCTCCACATCGCCGTAGTAGTGCATGTTGGAGCTGACAAAGTGCAGGCAAAAGGTGCGCAGCACGTTGGGGCCGATGATCACCACGGCGGCGATATCGATGACCTGCATCATCTGCACAGTGCTGGCCGACCAGTCGATGGGCGTGCCCAGCAGGCTGGCGATGCCGTTGGCGGCATGAAAGCCGAGAAAGACGTACCAGGCGCCCCAATGCAGCAGCGCCAACGGCGCGTACACCAGCAGAGAGCGCTTGAGGATGCTGAGTTTGTGCTTCCAGGTCTTGGCGCGCAGCATGCGGATGAACGCCGACATGATGTTGTCCCCGACCATCAGCAGACGCGCGATGCCCCAGGGCTCGCCGTTGGTGATCGCGCGTTCTTCCATATCGGTCTCGGTGCCCGACACCTTGTGATGGTTGAGGTGCAGATGCCGGCGGATCCACGGGTTGATCGTGCTCGGCCGCGCCAGCCACACCAGGCCCATCATCAGGTTGTGGGGCAGGCGCTGCTTGCGAAAGTACATGCTGTGGATCAGGTCGTGTTCCAGCTCATGGGTCAGTGAGGCCAGGAAGGCATTGAGCAGCAGGCACACCCACCAGGCCATATGCCCGGTGATATACAGCGCCGCCGAGCCGACCATGCCGAGCAGCGCAAAGGCCAGGATGCCCGCGCCCAACGCGTCCTGATGCAGCAGCCAGGGGTGCTGCCGGCGCAACCGGACGCCTTCGGCGAGCACCACTTCACGGATATGCGCCGAGCGTTGTTGTGCGTTCATCTGCTGGGGACTTGCAGAAGTACCGTCCATGCTTCCATCCTCTTGTTCATTGATGGCTACATCCTGCACCAAGCCCTCTTGCCGGACGCTAGCCGCACACGCCAACCTGTTGACCGCAAGCGCCAATCGTCATGACCGAACCCACGTCCCTCGCCAGCTGGACCCGCGCCCTGCGCAAGCAGCTCGACGCCCTGGGCCTCGACAGCGCCGCACTGTGCACCGAGGCCGGGCTCGACCCACAGCAGATGGACGACCCGAATGCGCGCTACCCGCTGTCAGCCACCACGCGGTTGTGGGAATTGGCGGTGCAGGCCAGCGGCGATCCGGCGATTGGGCTGCGGGTGTCGCGGTTCGTCAGCCCCACCACGTTTCATGCGCTGGGGTATGCCCTGGTGGCCAGCGGCAGCCTGCGCGAGGTGTTCGAGCGCATCGTGCGCTATCACCAAGTGGTCAGCGACGCCCTCGCGCTTGAGCTGAGCGGCGACGGCGAGCGTTACCGTTTTCGCCTGCTGCAACCGCCCGGCAGCCCGGCGCCGGCGCTGGAAGCCATCGACGCGTTTGCCGCGATCTATGTGCGCACCTGCCGCAACCGCCTCGGCCGCGACTATGCACCGTTGGCGGTGTACCTGCGCCGACCACCACCGGCCGATCCCACGCCTTGGCACACGGTCTTTCGCGCACCGGTGTTCTTTGCCGCCGAGGAAGACCGTATTGAATTCGCCGCGCACGATTTCGACAGCCACCTGGACGACGCCAACCCGGAACTGGCCGAGCACAACGAAACCGTACTCAAGCGCACCCTCGCCCAGCTGCAACCGCTGACCTGGGAGCGCAAGGTCCGTGCAACCATCGAGGCGCAATTGCCCGACGGCGAACCGAGTGCCGAGCGCGTTGCCCAGGCCTTGCACTTGAGCCTGCGCAGCCTGCAGCGGCACCTGGCGGATGAAGGCTGTCGCTTTGATGCACTGCTCAATGAATGCCGGCAGAACCTGGCCTTGCTGCACCTGCGCGACCTGCAGTGCTCACTGGCCGAGATCAGTCATTTGCTCGGCTTTGCCGATACCAGCAGCTTCAACCGCGCCTTCAAGCGTTGGACGGGGATGACGCCGGGGCAGTTTCGGGATGGCTTGCGCTAAGTAAATCTGTGGTGTGTGTGATGGCCCCTTCGCGAGCAAGCCCGCTCCCACAGGGGAATGCATTCCAAATGTGGGAGCGGGCTTGCTCGCGAAAGCGATGGACCAGACACCCCTTACCCTGATCCTTCAACACCTCATCGCGGGCAAGCCCGGCTCCCACTTTTTGATCGGTGAACACCTGCCAATGTGGGAGCGGGCTTGCTCGCGAAAGCGACGGACCAGACACCCCTTACCTGATCCTTCAAGGCCGCATCGCGGGCAAGCCCGGCTCCCACATTTGATCTGTGAACACCTGCCAATGTGGGAGCTGGCTTGCCTGCGATAGCAATGGTTCAGGCACTAGAGTTGCCGGCTCCGGTCCCGCCGAAGCAGCTTCTTCACCCGCGCCACCAACGCCTTGCTCTCGAACGGCTTGAGCAGGTAATCATCTTCATGCAGCTCCAGGCCGCGCAGGCGGTCTTCAATCCCGCCTGGCGTGGTCAGGAACAGCAGCGGCGTGGCGCCCTTCTGCCGGATCGCCTGCTGCAATTTCCAGGCATTCAGCCCGGGCAGCATCACGTCCAGGATTACCAGGTCGTACTCGGTGCTTTCGACAAAACGCTGCGCCGCCATGCCGTTGGCGGCGACTTCCACGCTGTAGCCCGCCTCGTTCAAGCCCTGGGCCATCCGCTGTGCCTCTTCGGATTCATGTTCCACTAACAGCACGCGCATAACACACCTCGATTGATCAGGTGTGCAGGCTACCACCCTCAGGTCTGCGCCGCCTCCCGCAGCCGCCGGGCGTCGAGGATTTCGATCTCGCCGTACCCCAGGCGCACGACGCCCTGGGCTTGCAGGTCCTTGAGCAAGGCGTTGGTGGTCTGGCGCGACAGGCTCAACATCGCCGCGAGGTCTTCCTGGGGCAATTGCAGCACGCGCCTGGAGTGCTCGATATCGCCATAACCCTCGACGATCATCAACAAACGATGAGCCAGGCGCACCGAGGCCGGCATCAGGCTCAGTTGCTCCAGGCCGATAAAGCTCAGGCGCAGCTTCTGGCTCATCAGCAATGCGAGGTCACGCCAGTAACGGGGGTGTTCATCGAGGACTTTCAGCAGTGCCTGCTGCGGCACCTGCAACAGCGTGCACGGCCCGACAGCGCAGGCGTCGTGGGTGCGCGGCAAACCGTCGAACAGGCAGATTTCGCCGAACCAGTAGGGCAGCTCCACCAGGCTCAACACTGCCTCCTTGCCGTGCTCATTCACCGCACTGACGCGCAGCGTGCCCTCAAGCACCGCATACAGGCCACAGGGCGGATCACCGCGCTTGAACAGGTACTGCCCCGGCGCCAGCTGGCGCAACCGGGCATGCGCCAGCAGGCTATGCTGAAACGGTGCGGGCAGGTGGCTGAACCAGTGACCGGTGGCCAACCGGGAGCGCCATTGCTCTACGTCCATGCGAACTCCGAAGATTGTCGCCCAGCTGACAGTTAGTCACAGGCGGACAGGGCATGATCAAACATCCTACAGGAGGAACAACAATGAAAAGCCTCGTCGACCACCTCAGTCAATACGCTGCCTACCACCGCGACCCGCGCAATATTGCCAGCCACTTTATCGGCATCCCGTTGATCGTGGTGGCCGTGGCCGTGCTGCTGTCACGTCCCGAATGGCCGGTGGGCAGCCTGTGGCTGTCGCCGGCGGTGCTTGTCGCGCTGTTTTCGGCGTGGTTTTACCTGCGCCTGGAACTGGCACTGGGTGTGCTGATGACGGTACTGATGGGTTTATCCGTGTGGGCCGGGCATGTGCTGGCGGCGCAAAGCACGCTGGTGTGGCTCAGCAGCGGTATTGGGATGTTCGTGGTGGGCTGGGTGATTCAGTTTGTCGGCCACTATTACGAGGGCAGGAAGCCGGCGTTTGTAGATGACGTCTCGGGGCTGATTGTGGGGCCGCTGTTTGTGGTGGCGGAGCTGGCGTTTTTGCTGGGGCTGCGCCAGGGGCTCAAGCAGGAGATTGAAGAGCGGTCGGGGCCGGTGGTACGCCGGGATCTAAAGCCTGGCGAGGCCTGAATGTGGGAGCGGGCTTGCTCGCGAATGCAGTGTGTCAGTCAGTACATGGGGTACTGATAGACCGCATTCGCGAGCAAGCCCGCTCCCACATTGGGTGTTGCGGTGCCCTCAGGCTTTTTGCCAGACCTTGGGCTTGAAGAACAACGTTTCACCGCGCGCCAAGCCGGTCAGGCTGTCGTGATCCTTGACCACTTCAGCTTCGATCAGCTCGCTCTGGCCTTCCACCTTCAAGGTCACCCGCGTGGTAGCGCCAAGTGGGCGAATGTCGCGCACTTCAGCCGCATGGTGATCTTCGAGTTCATGCCGCGACAGCGACACTTCATGCGGGCGGAACAACACGTGCTTGTCTTCCCCCAGGTGCAGGCGGTTGGAGTCGCCGAGGAAGTGGTAAACGAAATCGCTGGCCGGGTTTTCATACACTTCGCCCGGTGAGCCGATCTGCTCGATCACGCCCTTGTTCATCACCACGATACGGTCGGCGACTTCCATCGCCTCTTCCTGGTCGTGGGTCACGAACACCGAGGTCAGGTTGATGTCTTCGTGCAGGCGCGCCAGCCAGCGGCGCAGCTCTTTACGCACCTTGGCGTCGAGAGCGCCGAAAGGTTCGTCCAGCAGCAGCACTTTCGGTTCCACCGCCAGGGCGCGGGCCAGGGCGATACGTTGGCGTTGGCCACCGGAGAGTTGCTCCGGGTAGCGATCCGACAGCCAGTCCAGCTGCACCATGTTCAACAGCTCATGCACCTTGACCGCGATCTGGCTTTCGCTCGGGCGCTGGTTTTTCGGCTTCATGCGCAGGCCGAAGGCGACGTTGTCGAACACCGTCATGTGGCGGAACAGCGCGTAGTGCTGGAACACAAAACCGACGTTGCGATCACGCACATCGTGGCCGGAGACGTCTTCACCGTGGAACACGATGCTGCCGTCATCCGGGGTTTCCAGGCCGGCAATGATGCGCAGCAAGGTGGTCTTGCCGCAGCCGGACGGGCCGAGCAACGCCACCAGCTCGCCACTCTGGATGTCCAGATTGATGCTGTTCAGGGCCTTGAAGGCGTTGAAATTCTTGCTGACATTACGGACTTCGATCGACATGACTTATTCCTCAGCCGCACTGGCACGCAGGCGATTAATACGGTTCTCGCTCCACTGCTTGAGCAGCAGGATGAAGAGCGCCAGGATCAGCAACAGACTCGCCACCGCAAACGCAGCGACGTGGTTGTATTCGTTGTAGAGAATCTCGACGTGCAGCGGCAGGGTGTTGGTCACGCCGCGAATGTGGCCGGACACCACCGACACCGCGCCGAACTCACCCATGGCCCGTGCGGTACACAGCACCACGCCGTAGATCAGGCCCCATTTGATGTTCGGCACGGTGACATGCCAGAACATCTGCCAGCCGTTGGCGCCGAGCAGGCGCGCGGCCTCTTCTTCCTGGGTGCCCTGCTCCTGCATCAGCGGGATCAGTTCACGCGCAACGAAGGGCACGGTGACAAAAATGGTCGCGAGCACGATGCCGGGCAAGGCGAACACGATCTGGATGTCATGGTCTTGCAGCCATGGGCCGAAGAAGCCCTGGGCGCCGAACATCAGCACATAGACCAGGCCCGCGATCACCGGCGAGACCGAGAACGGCAGGTCGATCAGCGTGACCAGGATGCTCTTGCCACGGAACGAGTACTTGCTCACGCACCACGCGGCGCTGACCCCGAACACCACGTTGAGCGGTACCGAAATCACCACGGCGATAACCGTGAGTTTCAGCGCCGACAGCGCGTCGGGTTCGAGGATCGCGGTGAAGAACGCGCCGAGGCCATTCTTCAACCCCTGGGACACCACGATAAACAGCGGCAGCAGCAGGAACAGGAAGAACACCAGCCAGCCGAGGCTGATCAGGATGCGTCGCGACACCGCGCTGCCACGACGGGCAGCGTTGGCCGAGGACGCGGCGGAAATAGACGATTGGGACATGTTCCGCGCCTCCTTATGGGTGTTCGATGCGACGCTGCAGCAAGTTGATCAGCAGCAGCAAAATAAAGGAAACCACCAGCATCAGCACACCGATGGACGTGGCGCCGTGGTAATCGTACTGGTCGAGCTTGACCATGATCAGCAGCGGCAGGATCTCGGTTTTCATCGGCATGTTGCCGGCGATGAAAATCACCGAGCCGTACTCGCCGACGCCACGGGCAAAAGCCAGGGCGAAACCGGTCAGCCAGGCAGGCAGCAGCGCGGGCACGAGGATGTAGCGGAACACTTGCAGCGGCTTGGCGCCCAGGCAGGCGGCGGCTTCTTCGATTTCCCGGGGGATATCGGCGAGTACCGGCTGCACGGTGCGCACCACGAACGGCAGGGTGACGAACGTCAGCGCCAGGGTGATGCCCAGCGGGGTGTAGGCGATCTTGAAGCCCAGGTCAGTGGCGAACTGGCCGACCAGGCCGGTCGGCGTGTACAGCGCCGTCAGCGCGATACCGGCCACGGCGGTGGGCAGGGCGAACGGCAGGTCGATCATCGCATCGATGATCTTGCGTCCGGGGAAGGTGTAGCGCACCAGCACCCAGGCCAGCAGCGTGCCGATCACGCCATTGATCAGAGCGGCATACAGCGCGGTGCTGAAGCTCAGTTTCAACGCCGCCAGCACGCGCGGTGCGGAAATGATGTTCCAGAACTGATCCCAAGTGAGTTGAGCGGCGTGTACAAACATCGCCGCGAGGGGGATGAGTACGATCAGGCTGAGGTACACCACGGTGTAGCCCAGCGTCAGCCCGAAGCCGGGTATGACGGGGGAAATACGACGCGACATAAGAGTCCTTGGTTAGCGGGTAGATACCACTGTAGGAGCGCGCTTCCTGCAGGAGCTGGCGCTTCTGTGGGAGCCGGGCTTGCCCGCGATGCAGGCACCTCGGTGTATCAGTCGCACCGAGGTGATGCTATCGCAGGCAAGCCCGCTCCCACACAAGCCCAGCTCCCGCCGAGAGGCGGGCTCCTACCGGTAGTTTGGCTTACTGCGCCGTGTAGATCTGGTCGAACACGCCACCGTCATTGAAGAATTTCGGTTGGGCAGTTTTCCAGCCGCCGAAGTCTTTGTCGATAGTCACCAGGTCCAGTTTCGGGAACTGCTGGGCGTATTTGGCGGCAACTTTTGCATCGCGTGGGCGGTAGAAGTTCTTCGCCGCAATCTCCTGGCCAGCCGGGCTGTACAGGTGCTTGAGGTATTCGGTCGCGATCTCGGTATTGCCCTTTTTCTCGGCGTTCTTGTCAACCACGGCCACTGGCGGCTCCGCGAGGATCGACAGGGAAGGCACGACGATGTCGAACTTGTCGGCGCCGCCGTCTTCTTTCAGGGCCAGGAACGCTTCGTTTTCCCAGGCCAGCAACACGTCACCCTGACCGTTGTTGACGAAGGTGATGGTCGAGCCACGGGCGCCGGTGTCGAGGATCGGCACGTGCTTGAACAGCTCTTTCACGTATTCCTGCGCCTTGGCTTCGCTGCCACCGGATTTCAGGCCGTAGGCCCAGGCGGCGAGGAAGTTCCAGCGCGCACCGCCGGAGGTTTTCGGGTTCGGGGTGATCACCGAAACGTCTTTCTTGATCAGGTCGCCCCAATCCTTGATGCCTTTAGGGTTGCCCTTGCGCACCAGGAACACGATGGTCGAGGTGTATGGGGTGCTGGCGTCCGGCAGGCGGGTCTGCCAGTTTTCCGGCAGGGTCTTGCCCAACTTGGCGATTTCGTCGATGTCGCCGGCCAGGGCCAGGGTCACTACGTCGGCGCGCAGGCCGTCGATCACTGCCCGGCCTTGCTTGCCCGAGCCACCGTGGGATTGCTGGATCTTGACGTTGTCACCTGGGTGGGACTGTTTCCAGAAGTTGGTGAACTCAGCGTTGTAGTCCTGGTACAGCTCACGGGTCGGGTCGTACGAGACGTTGAGCAACTCGTAGTCCTTGGCAACAGCGGAACCGGCAAACACGGCACTGGCCAGGGCGGCCAGGGCATAACGGCGAATCGACGACATAGAAGGCTCCTGAAATTCTTGGGTGTTGGCTTTTTCTTATAGTTGCGGGTCTAGCATGCGAATCGCCGTTTTTGCTTAGCTCGGTTTGTTACCCGGGTTCTGCAAACGGAATTTTTCTTTGCGTTCGATCTGTACCACTTGGGCGTTGTGCACAGTAATTTCCACCGCGCCAAACCGCAGATCGCGCAGGGCGCTCTGGATCTCACGCAAAATGGCTGCTTCGTCCTGGCCGTCGACGCTACGTAGAGATGCGCTCATGGTCTCGCTCCTGAAATGAATAGTGCCTCGCAGTGGCGGCACTGCTTGCGGCGTGAGGGCGATAGTAGATAAGCAGGGATATTCTTAAAAATACTATTTAAGAATGTTTATATAACCAGAAAGAATTTTCTGGTGGGGCGCGGGGTTGCGAGGACTTTGGCCATGAAAATACTCACGCACAGGCGCCGCTGAACCCTGTGAGAGCCGGGCTCGCCCGCGATGGCGGTGTGTCAGGCAGCGAATATTTCGCCTGACAGTTCCTCATCGCCGGCAAGCTCGGCCCGGACATTGACCGCGGTGTGCCTAACGAATGGCAGGCGCCCTTGCCCAATCAATCTCCTGCGCCGGCATCGGCCGCCCGAACCAGTAACCCTGCCCCAGGTCGCACGCCTGCTCCAACAGAAACCGTGCCTGCTCCACCTGCTCGATCCCCTCGGCGTGCACTTGCATGCCCATGCTCTTCGCCAGGGCGATCACTACACGCACAATCGCCGCGTCATCCTCGTCCCACGGCAGCCCGGCAACAAAACCCTGGTCGATCTTGAGCTTCTGCACCGGCAGGCGCTTGAGGCGCAGCAGCGAGGAATAGCCGGTCCCGAAGTCGTCGATGGCCAGGCGCAAGCCCAGCTCACGCAGGCGATGCAGTTGTTCCAGGGCCACTTCAGGGTCGTCCATCACCGCGCTTTCGGTGACTTCCAGCTCCAGGAAGGCCGGGTCGAGGCCGGTTTGATGCAGCACCTGGGCGACCTGTTCGTACAGTTCGCGCCGGGCAAACAAGCGGCTGGACACATTGATCGCGATAAAGCTCAACGGCGTACCCTCGGCCAGCCACTGGCACATCTGCCGACAGGCCTGGTGCATCACCCAGCCATCGATGTCGGCAATCAGCCCGGTGCGCTCGGCGATGGGGATGAATTCGCCCGGCGGCACCAATCCGCGTTCCGGGTGTTGCCAGCGCACCAGCGCCTCGACGCCGATCAGCCGGCTGGTGTGCAGATCGTGGACCGGCTGGTAGTACACGCGCAGTTCCTGCTGGTCGAGGGCACGCCGCAGCTCACTGGCGATTTCCACACGGTTCTGCGCATGGGCGGTGAGTTCTTCGGTGTACAGCGCGTAGCCTTCACGCCCGGCGCTCTTGGCCTTGAACAACGCGGAGTCGGCGTTGCGCAGCAGCTGTTCGGCGCTCAGGGCGTCGTTGGGGAACAGGCTGATGCCAATACTCGCGCTGATAAACAATTGGTGGCCGTCGAAAATGAACGCCTGTTTCATCGCCTCCAGCATGCGCTGCGCCAATGCGGCCGCCTGGACCACCTGCGAGCAGCTTTCCGCGAGGACGGCGAACTCATCCCCGCCCAGCCGCGCCAGGGTCACGCCGGGCCCGAACAGGCCCTGCAGCCGCTCGCCGACCAGCTTGAGCAATTGGTCGCCGACGTTGTGGCCCAAGCTGTCATTGATGATCTTGAAGTGGTCGAGGTCCATCAGCAGCAGGGCGCAGCCGCGCTTGTGCAGTTGCGCCGAGGCCAGCGCCTGCTCGGCGCGGTCGGTGAACAGCAGGCGGTTGGGCAGGTCGGTCAGCGGGTCGTGATGGGCCAGGTGGGCCAGTTCGTGCTCGGAATCCTTGATGGCACTGATGTCGGAAAACACCGCGACGTAATGGCTGACGCTGCCCTGGTCATCGTGGATCACACGGATGGTTTGCCACTGTGGATAAATTTCACCGCTTTTGCGCCGGTTCCAGATTTCACCGCTCCATTCGCCGGTGCGTTCCAGGCTCTGGAACATCTGCTGGTAAAAATGCGACGAATGGCGTCCGGACTTGAACAGGCTGGGCTGCTGGCCCATGACGTCTTCGCGCCGATAGCCGGTGATCTCCATGAAGGCCCGGTTGACGTGCACGATGAGCCCCTGGGCATCGGTCACCAGCACGCCTTCACGCGTGCAATCAAACACTGCGGCGGCCTGGCGCAGGCGTTCGCGGTTTTCCTTGAGTGGCTGCTGCAACTGATGCGCGCGGGCAAATCGCGCGCACATCAGGTAGATGGCCAGTGCACTCACGGCGACCCACACGTACCCGCGCACCTGCAGCCAGCGCCCCAACTCCCGCGGTTCATCGAGAAAGTTGATCAATAAATGGTTGCTGAGCTGGAGCCACACAATGGAAACCAGCAGGTATACCAGCCCTGCACGCAGGGCACCTCGGTATGAAAACAGCATATGGTCAGTAATCCTTACCCAAAAAACACAATCGCCCTACAAAGGCTGCGGATTATAGAATAAGAAACATCCAGTCACTCCTATCTGAAAGGGCTGCTGGTTTTCTCTGTAGGCTTAGTGATAATGCGTGAGCTGTTCTTTTCTTTTTCTGAGGGCCATACAGCCTATGTGGTACAACGGTTTTCTTGACTTGTCAGCCTGGCAACTGGTGGCAGTCACTCTGTTGATGACCCACGTGACCATCGTCGCGGTCACCGTCTATCTGCACCGCTATTCAGCCCATCGTTCCCTGGAACTCAATGCTGGCCTGAAACACTTCTTCCGCTTCTGGCTGTGGCTGACCACGGCGCAGAACACCCGCGAGTGGACCGCTATCCACCGCAAGCACCACGCCAAGTGCGAAACCGTCGATGACCCGCACAGCCCGGTGATCAAGGGCCTGTCCACCGTATTGCGCAAAGGCGCCGAGCTGTACCGCGCCGAGGCAGAAAACCCTGAAACCCTGCGCATCTACGGCAAGAACTGCCCGGACGACTGGATCGAACGCAAGATCTACACGCCCTACCCGCTGCTGGGCGTGGCGATCATGGGCGTGATCGACCTGCTGCTGTTCGGCACCATCGGCATCACCATCTGGGCGATCCAGATGATGTGGATCCCGTTCTGGGCCGCCGGCGTGATCAACGGCCTGGGGCATGCCGTCGGCTATCGCAACTTCGAATGCCGCGACGCCGCCACCAACCTGGTGCCGTGGGGCATCATCGTCGGCGGCGAAGAACTGCACAACAACCACCACACCTACCCCAATTCGGCGAAGTTGTCGGTGAAGAAGTGGGAGTTCGACCTCGGCTGGGCGTGGATCAAAGTGTTCAGCTTCCTGCGCCTGGCCAAGGTGCAGCGTGTCGCGCCGATCGCGCACCGCGTCGAGGGCAAGGGCCACCTGGACATGGACACCGCCATGGCGATCCTCAACAACCGCTTCCAGATCATGGCCCAGTACCGCAAGTTGGTGATTGGCCCGCTGGTCAAGCAGGAGCTGGAAAAGGTCGATCACTCGGTGCGCCACCAGTTCCATCGCGCCAAGCGCCTGTTGTCCCGCGAGACCAGCTTGCTGGATGACCGCCACCACGTGCGCATCCAGAGCATGCTGGAGCACAGCCATGCGCTTCAGGTGATCTACGAAAAGCGCCTGGCACTGCAACAGATCTGGCTCAAGACCAGCTCCAATGGCCACGATATGCTCGCAGCCATCAAGGAATGGGTGCATGAAGCCGAGGCCAGCGGCATCCAATCCCTGCGCGATTTTGCCCACCAATTGAAGACCTACTCGCTGCGTCCTGCAGCCGTCTGAGAGTGCGGCGGGAGGGCCTTCCCTCCCGCCAATCAGCTTTTTGGCGTCATTTCTCGGTCACCGTCAATCGGTCCAGTTGACGGAACTTCACTGCAATTCCCCTCTCTCAATGAACACTTCGCCATCATGGTGGCCCCTTGTAGTGACCGCTGCTCCATCCTGCGGCGCGCCCAGAGAGAGTTGTGCCGATGGTTCACGAAAAGTCCTACTTACACGACGCCCCCACTGCTGAGCATCCGCGCCCAGCAGCGGCGGCGACCCTGCTGGCGCTGATGCATGCCCAGGGTGAAGTCGAGCGGCTGAGTGAGCGCGAGCAGTTGCTGAGTTCGCTGCTGGTCAGCGTCAACGCTGTGCTGTGGGCCATCGATTGGGAAACGCGCCGCGTGCTGTACGTGAGTCCGGCCTACGAGCGTATTTTCGGCCGTTCCGCCGGCCTGCTGCTGGCCGACCATCGGGAATGGCGCAACAGTATCCACCCCGAAGACCTCGACTACGCCGAGCACAGCATGGCCCGCGTGCTGGAGCAAGGTGCCGTGGAGGACCGCGAGTACCGCATCATCACCGCGGATGGCCAGATCCGCTGGCTGAGCGACAAGTGCTACATCAACCAGCAGGTCGAGCCCGGCGAACCGGTGATCGTGGTGGGCATGGCCGAGGACATCACTGAAAAAAAGCAAATGGAACTAGAGCTGCATCGCCTCGCCACCACCGACGTGCTGACGCAGAGCAGCAACCGCCGGCACTTCTTCGAGTGCGCCAACCAGGCCTTCGACAGCGCCTGCGCCCAGGGGGCGCCGCTGGCTTTCCTGCTGCTGGACATCGATGATTTCAAGGACGTCAACGATACCTACGGCCACCTGGAAGGCGATCAGGTGCTCAGGCGTATCGCCGAAAGCGGTCGCGGTGTATTGCGCCGTGGCGACTTGTTCGGGCGCATTGGCGGCGAGGAATTTGCCGCTGTACTGCCAGGCTGCGCACCAGAAATGGCGCTGCAAGTGGCCGAACGCCTGGGCAGGGAGATTCAGGAGCTGAGCTTCAGCTATGAAGGCCAGGCCTTCAGCGTGACGATCAGCCAGGGCCTGGCCAGCCTCAAAGAGGAAGACTCGACCCTGGACAGCCTGTTCGCCCGCGCCGATGCCGCCATGTACGAGGCCAAGCGGCTGGGCAAGAACCGCGTGATCGCGGGCTAACCCCGATCAACTGTAGGCGCCGGCTTTGCTGGCGATTTCGGTGTGTCAGTTACCACGGCTATCGCCGGCAAGCCGGCTCCTAAAGAGGGGGCGCGGGCTTCAGGATTTGCGCACTCGGGTCAGTTCGGACAGGCCCACCTTGAGCAACCGCGCAGTCTTGCTCGCGGCCAGAGCTTCCAGCCCTTCATGCTCGGTCAACCGCGCCATTTGCGCGGCCAGGTTCACCACCAGCGCGTCCCGCGCATACACCCCGCCTTCCAGGGAATAGATCGCCGCAATCAATTGACGCAGCTCCAGCGGCAAACGCCAGCGTGCACGCAGCGCCGAGCCATAGGCGGCGCCAAAGGCATACAGCGACTCACCAATCGCTTCGTCATCCAGCGCACCACCGCCCTGTCGCCAGTCTTCCAGGCAGCGCAACAAGGCCAGATCGCCCAGCCGATGCAGGATGCCGGCGGTGTAGCAGCGCTCGTGATCCAGCTCCAGCATGCGCGCCAGGCGCCGGGCGTAGTCGGCAGTGTCCTGCGAGAGTTGCCAGTGGCGCTCGGCATAGGCCACCAGCGCCGGGTCGCCCAACACCACGTTGTGCTTGAGGGCCAACCCCAGGATCAGGTTCATGCTCTGTCCGGCCACCAGCTTGTGCAGCGCCGCAGGCAGGGTCTGTACCGGGGTGCCGTGGTGGCCGGCGCTGTTGGCAGCGGCGATCAGCACGGCAGTGATTTGCGGGTCCATGCGCACCTGGTCTTCCAGGCGCTTGAGGTCCAGGCCGTCGGCGCCGAGACTGTGCTGCACGGCCGCCTTGACGTCGACGCGCAATGGCGCGCCGTCGCAGGCATCACGGCGGCGCTCAAGGAAGACAGGCAAGGTCATGCCAGGCGCCAGCGGCGGAATCTCGCAATACACGCTCTCGCCTTCGTTGAGCAGCAGGTCTTGCAGGCGCTGGGTCAGGCCTTCCATGTTCAACGGTTTGGTCAGATAGGCGGTGGGCGCCAGGGGCAAGGCTTCGCGCACGCTGGCGCTGTCATTGCGACTGCTCAGCAGAATAAACGGCAAGGCCGGCGTACGGCGCTTCTGGCGCACGCTACGCAACAAGCTCAGGCCATCAATGCCGGGCAGCTCCCAATCCGCCAGGATCAGGTCGTAGGCCTTTTCGCGCAGCAGCGTGGCCGCTTGCTGCCCATCGGCACACACGTCCAACCGTGCGTCACAGCGCACAGTCAGTAACACTTGCTTGAGCAGATCCCGTGACCAAGGGTCTGCCTCGGCGATCAACACTCGGGGTACAGCGGGTAAATCAACAGCAGTCATCTGCACGCTCCATCGGCAATGCTTGCACCTTAGACAATGCAGGCACCTACGTACAATGAACAACACCTGAATGTGCCGCAATGGGCACAAAAAACCCGCCAAGGCGGGTTTTTTCTGTCGATCAGAGCAGCTTGTGATTACAACTCGGAGAAGCACTCTTCGATAATCGCCAAGCCTTTGTCCAACTGCTCGTCCGGCGAGGTCAGCGGGACCAGTACGCGCAATACGTTGCCGTAGGTGCCGCAGGACAGCAGGATCAGGCCCTTGTCACGCGCCTTGGCAACCACCGAGGCAACAGCGGCAGCGTTTGGCTTGTGGCTGTCGCCGTCTTCGAACAGCTCGACTGCGATCATCGCGCCCAGGGCACGCACTTCGCCGATCACCGGGTACTTGGCTTGAATGGCTTTGAGGCCAGACACCAAGCGCTCGCCGACAGCTTTGCAGCGGTCCAGCAGGTGCTCTTCTTCAAACACTTCCATTACGGCCAGGGCCGCGGCGCAAGCGATCGGGCTACCGGCATAGGTGCCGCCCAGGCCGCCTGGGGCGATGGCGTCCATGTACTCGGCCTTGCCGCACACACCGGCGAGCGGGAAGCCGCCAGCGATGGATTTGGCGAAGGTGGTCAGGTCGGCAGCAACGCCCATCTGTTCCATGGCGAAGAAGGTCCCGGTACGGCCGGCACCGGTTTGCACTTCGTCGGCGATCAGCAGGATGCCGTGCTTGTCGCACAGTTCGCGCAGGCGCTTCATGAAGGCTTTAGGCGCGACGTAGAAACCGCCTTCGCCCTGTACCGGCTCGATGATGATTGCGGCGATATCACGCGGCTCGGCATCGTTCTTGAAGATGCGTTCGATGCTGGCGATGGAGTCGTCGACGCTCACGCCGTGCAGCTCGTTCGGGTACAGCGCGCGGAACACGCCGCCAGGCATCAGGCCCATGCCAGCGGAGTAAGGCACGACTTTACCGGTCAGGCCCAGGGTCATCATGGTGCGACCGTGGTAGGCGCCGGTGAACGCGATCACGCCGGCACGGCCAGTGGCAGCACGGGCGATTTTCACGGCGTTTTCTACGGCTTCGGAACCGGTGGTGACCAGCAGGGTTTTCTTGGCGAAATCACCAGGGACCTTGGCGTTCACTTTTTCGCACAGTTCCACGTAAGGCTCGTAGGCCAGAACCTGGAAGCAGGTGTGGGTCAGCTTGTTCAGCTGCTCGGTCACGGCGGCGATGATTTTCGGGTGCACGTGACCGGTGTTCAGCACGGCGATACCGCCGGCGAAGTCGATGAACTCGCGACCTTCAACGTCGGTCACGGTGGCGTTCTTCGCGGATTCGGCGAAGATCGGGTGAATCTGGCCAACACCGCGCGGTACAGCGGCTTCGCGGCGTTTCATCAAAGAAGCGTTGGTCTTGCTCATAAAGTCCTCATTCGCCACTCATCGGGTGGCGTAGCTCAAGGAATACGTGGCGGGGAGGCAACTACGGCAGCATGCGATGATCGACTGCCACAGCTTTCCCGGCCACTACGAATAACGTTTTGAAACACGCAAAGGGTCAGCGCTCTCGTGCCCTTTGCGTTTGCTGCGATCCCTTCCCGGCTTAGATGCCCAGGCAGAGGTATTTGATTTCCAGGTAATCCTCGATCCCGTACTTGGAGCCTTCACGGCCCAGGCCCGACGCCTTGATGCCGCCGAACGGCGCCACTTCGTTGGAGATCAACCCGGTGTTGACGCCGACCATGCCGTATTCCAGGGCTTCAGCCACACGGAACACACGGCCCAGGTCGCGGGCATAGAAGTAGGAAGCCAGGCCGAACTCGGTGTCGTTGGACATCGCGATGACTTCGGCTTCGTCCTTGAAGCGGAACAACGGCGCCAGTGGGCCGAAGGTTTCTTCCTTCGCCACAGCGGCGTTTTTCGGCACGTCGACCAGAATAGTCGGCTCGAAGAAGTTGCCTTCCATCACCTTGCCACCGGCCAACAGCTTGGCGCCTTTGCTCAGGGCATCAGCAATATGCTCCTGAACCTTGGCCACGGCTTTTTCGTCGATCAGCGGGCCGGTGGTGGTGCCGTCTTCCAGACCGTTGCCGATCTTCAACTTGGCCACTGCGACTTTCAGTTTTTCCGCGAACGCGTCATAGACCGAATCCTGGATGTACAGGCGGTTGGCGCAGACGCACGTCTGGCCGTTGTTGCGGTACTTGGAGATGATCGCGCCTTCGACAGCCTTGTCCAGGTCCGCGTCGTCGAACACGATAAATGGCGCGTTGCCGCCCAGCTCCAGGGAGACTTTCTTGATGTCCTTGGCGCATTCGGCCATCAACTGGCGACCGATTTCAGTCGAGCCGGTGAAGGACAATTTACGCACGATCGGGTTGCTGGTCAGCTCACCGCCGATGTCGCCGGCGCTGCCGGTGACCACGCTCAACACGCCTTTAGGGATACCGGCACGGTGCGCCAGCTCAACCAGGGCCAGGGCCGAGAACGGGGTTTGCGAAGCTGGCTTGATCACCATGGTGCAACCGGCGGCCAGGGCCGGGCCGGCTTTACGGGTGATCATCGCGGCCGGGAAGTTCCACGGGGTGATTGCAGCGGTCACGCCGATCGGCTGCTTGATCACGATCAGGCGCTTGTCGGGCTGGTGGCCGGGGATCACATCACCGTAGATGCGCTTGGCTTCTTCGGCGAACCACTCGATAAAGGAGGCGGCGTAAACGATTTCGCCCTTGGCTTCAGCCAGCGGCTTGCCTTGCTCGAGGGTCATCAGGCGACCGAGGTCTTCCTGGTTTTCGATCAGCAGTTCGAACCAACGGCGCAGCTTGTTCGCGCGCTCCTTGGCAGTCAGCGCGCGCCAGGCCGGCAGCGCCTTGTCGGCGGCTTCGATGGCGCGGCGGGTTTCAGCGGCGCCCATCTTCGGCACGGTACCGAGGATTTCGCCCGTGGCAGGGTTGTTGACCTTGATGGTCTGACCGTTGTCCGCATCGACCCAAGCGCCATCGATAAAGGCTTGCTGGCGGAACAACTGGGTATCTTTGAGCTGCATGTCGGCTTTCCTTAACAGCACCGCGCGCACGCGGAGCGAATTAGAGTTGTTGAAAGGCGCCTTGTGGGCTGCCGTCAGGGAAATCAGCCCCAGCGCGCGGGATCAGTGAAAGAGCGCACGGGAGACAGAGCGTTTGAAATCTCAAACGAATCCTAGGATCAATGGGGGTACAGGGCAATAGTCTGTTCGAAAAAAAGAACGAAAACCGCGCATTTGCCGAATCTTTCTGATCAGCGTAACCGAGACCGGTTCCGCCACACCGACCGCTGGCGCCCGGCGCAGGGCCACTGTACGGAAAAATCCCACCCTTAAACGTCCAAAGACCGGCATGGACGCCCAAGGACGACATGGGTATGATGTCGCCCGCACAAGCATCCGTAGCTCAGCTGGATAGAGTACTGCCCTCCGAAGGCAGGGGTCGTGGGTTCGAATCCCGCCGGGTGCACCATATAGCAGTCTTAGGCTGTCTCAGACAGTCTACGAAAACCCCAAGAAGCCCGCCCCGTGCGGGCTTTCTTGTTTCTGGCTATCCATCCCGTTCTACCCTTATAACTTCACGCCCTGTATGCCCACGTGTATGCTTTGGAATTCCTATAACTGGAGGCATACAGGAAGTGAAGCGCACCGAAATCAAACGCCGCCCGTTAGCAGACACCACGCTTGCGGGCCTGGAGCCCGAGCAAGCGACGTATCGGGAGCAGGACGGGAATGGCCTGTACTTCCGGGTAAAACCTAACGGGCAGAAGTCATGGGAGCTTCGCTACAAAAAGCCAGACGGGAAATGGTCTTGGCTAGGTCTTGGCGGCTATCCGGAAATCAGTGGATCATTGGCGAGACAGAAAGCAGCTCAACTGCGGGAAGACGCATCTACCGGCAAAAACCCATTGGTGAGCAAACAAGCTCGCAAGGTTTCAGATCAGGTTGCTGCCAATAACACTTTTGAAGCGCTAGGCCGTGAGTGGTTTGAAGCCAGGCGCACAAGCTGGGAAGCAGGCACATCCCGACGAGTACTGGGCGCACTGGAGCTTCACGTGTTCCCTGTCTTCGGCAAGCGCGTGTACACAGAAATATTGCCCCTGGAATGGATGGAGTTTCTGCGCGGCATGGAGCAGAAGGGGATCATTGAGCAAATGGGCCGAGTTCGCGCCTTTTGCAAAGAGATCTATGACCTGGCCCGCGTAACAGGACGAGCCGTCCATAACCCCCTTGAAGGCCTCAGCAAATTCCTGCAGTCGCGCAGTGCTGAAAACTACGCACACGTTTCGATTGAAGAACTACCTGCACTACTTCGAGCGATTAACTCCTACCCTCACGCAAAGGACGTTCGTATAGGGCTTCGCTTACTTTCCTTATTAGCATCGCGCCCGAGCGAGATTCGAGAAGCACGCTGGTCAGAAATCGATCTCTCCAAAAAGTTATGGACGATCCCTTCCGAACGAATGAAGCGTCGACGCGAACATGTTGTGCCTCTCTCTCAACAGGCAATCGAAGCGCTAACTGAGTTACGGACACTGACAGGTGCGTACCCTCTCCTATTTCCAGGTAGGAAAGACAGGACAACCCCCCGTAGCAACACAGTCTTTCTAATGGCGCTCCGCAGACTGGGATATGCCGGTCGGCAAACAGGCCACGGCTTTCGTCACATCGCTAGCACCATACTCAATGAGCAGGGTTTCGATGAGAATCACATTGAGGCCCAGCTCTCTCATGCAAAGGAGGGTATTGCCGGAGTCTATAACAAAGCGGTGTACCTGCCTCAGCGCAGAGTGATGATGCAGTGGTACGCCGATTACCTTGATGCCCTAGCGGCCGGAAATGTAGTGCAAGGTCAATTTGGGAAGGTCGTGTGAAGCCGTTAACCCTATACCCCCTAAAAATTCGTGTTACCGGTGTTACGCGTGTTACGCCAACCAATAAACCATTGTATTTATTGAATATATTTAGCGTTACACACGCCGACAAGCTTTTGAGACCCGCGTGTTACATCGAGAAGTCATGCTACAGAAAGGACGCGCCCGCAACCCTGCTGGCATTGGCGCTTCCAGCCGCAAATCGCTGTAACAGCCTACCGGCTTCGGGGCGTCGGGGAGATCTCAATGGACATTGAGCGGGGCATCGATGCAGAAGAGCTTGAACTCGAAATCGCAGGCTTTGACGTAACGTGCCTAGTGTGGGATCAGGACGACGTCGAGGCAGCCGTTCGCAGTCTTGTGCTGTTTCCGCAGTTCAACGAACACTTCAAAGACGCCTTCGACCTGATCAACAACGCCACATCATTCTGGCTTGAAGACGGCTCCTACGCCTCATGCGCTGAGTCGATAACAGCAACCATCTATCGGCTACGCGATGCCATCAGCGAGCATGCCAGTTATGCAGAGGCAGGCTCACTGCCGAGCGTGATTCGAGGGCTCCTTCGGGTCAGTCGTTCCGCAGCAGATTCACAGCTAGTAGCGACCTATGCCCTGGTACTTGCAACGCAGGCGGTTGATACGCTCGCAAATTGGCTGTTCGACCTTGAGCTCACCACCTACGGTATTGATGCAGATCTGATAGAGCAGCTGAAACATGACTCACCCCGCCAGTACCTTGTCCTGATCGAAAAAGAGCGGGACCGCAGCAGCGGAAACGAGATCAGGGCACGAGAAGAATTCGCGACGTTGCTAGGCGAGGCGAATCAGGCGCTGCTGATGGCGAGTCTTTATCGCCAGGTGGAGCAGATGGATGTGTTTAAGAAAGGCTTCAACACATCAAGCCTGATGCATCGAATTCTCGACGATGCCTTGTCGACAAAGGCGACGAGAAGGGGCCAGGAAGCAGGTAATGGGAACCGAAACCCCAGCTCTGCAATACAGACCTTGGCTATGGATAGGCGGGCAAAAATCAAAGCGGCTGCAGAGCAAATCATTAACGGCCGGAAAATTGAAATGCGAAGTCTGTCCGATGCTGAACTGACCAATATTCTTTCCGACCGGAAGGGCCACGGCACAAAAAAAACCATTCGAGAGCATTTGACCGCTCTGGGCCTTAGACCTCTGAAATAAAAAAGGGAGCGGACACAGTCCACTCTCCCTCCCCTGCGTAGCGTATGACCCGTTGTCTCAATTAACAAAGGGTTAGCTCGCTATGACTACCGCTTTAAAAGCAATTCCCTCGCATGACCCCTCCATGACCCTCATCCGGATGCCCGAGGTCATTTCAATCGTAGGGCTCGCACGCCCGACTATCTACAAGCTGATGCGCCAACCTGAAAGCGGATTCCCGTTGCCGGTAAAGCTGAGTAACAGCAATGCCAGAAGCGCTCCGGTTGCGTGGGTATTGGGGGAAGTTCAGGCATGGACGCGGGCACGCATCGCTGCCCGCGATCAGGTGGCGGCATGAGAAATCGTGCCGCCAACAGGGCCATCTTGCAGCCCTTTTCTGTACTCAGAACAGTCGGATTCTCATCACGCGGTATGCAGCGTTTTGAACGTTACCGCACAGAGCAAAAACGCCTGAACCGGGACGTGATGGTGATGCGATGGAGAGATGGCATCTGGTGCGCATTGTCAGTTCCCTGCCAAGCCCCTCAAGCAATCATCGTCGACGAAGGCCAACAAATCGACGCCTACGAGGACGCGCGCGCCTGCCTCGAAGGCGACCTGTTGCCCTTTGTCTCCCTGCGCTGGGATATCCATGCCTGAAACGAAAACGCCCCCGGCGGCAACCGGAGGCGTTGAGGTAAATCTACATGCCTGATCAATTTATGCCGCATCGAAAAAATCCGCAAGTGATCTGCACAGTTGCACTTTCAAAAAACGGACGTTACTCTCTGGCCGTCGCTGCAAATTCAGCGACCGGGTTTGACGGCCCGTTCAACAATAGGCGCACAGGCGCCCCCATTACGATTGCAGGCGCTTTTTTTGTGCCCGCATTTACGTGTTATGGCGGCTGTGCGTGGGAGACCTTCGGGTCTGCCGGGTTCCTATTGTCCCGGTCCGTCAACCTGCGCACAGCTGCCACCCTAATTCGTTTGACGGCGAACCGTGGCAGCTCCTCAACAATAGGAGTTTCGCCCCATGCACGCCCTCAATCCGTCCAAAATTCGCGCCGCTGCTCATCGAGCAATGGCTCTCGCCGCTTTACACGCCAACTCCAGCCTCGCTACACGCCTTTCTCGTTACAACGCCCACATGTCAAAGGCTCGCGCCCTGGAAGCCGCTGGGGGTGCCCAATGAGCATGCTCCCAGGCTTTTCACTGCCCGAGGACCTGCTCTGCGTCAGCCAGGAAGCCGAAGCAGGTATTCCCATCGATGCCATCACCTGCGCCCTCGACCGTGCCGATTCAGTTCTGATGCTGCTGGAAGATCATTTAGACGGCGATAAACCCGCGCTCTCCAGCCGTGTGCTGTCATCCGTTATTTGGGACGTGCGCGGCACCTTGGGCTTGATCAAAACACTCGCCTTGTACGGTGACGCCTCCTCTGTGCCAATGGGCCAGAAAGGCGGTGCCCTGTGAACACTGCCACTACTCTCGGGCGGGCCGAATTCTCATGTGCCAACGACACCCATCAGAAACTATTTCGGGTGAATGCAGGCGTGCCGCTTGAGGATGCGCTTGAAGCAATTTCACTGTTTCAGCACTACGCCAATCAACTGACCCTCGATGCCGCCATGAGTGACAAAGGCGAGCGGTTTAGTTGGCCGGCGTTCTACCTGGGCGAAATGGCTAAAGCGCTGATCGATGACGTCAACGATGCGCTGTGCGCAGCGAGTACAACGCCATGACTCAGCGCAACGGCAACACCTCAAAACGCCCCAGCTTTGCCGACGTAAAAAGCGCCGCCCTGAAAAACATCGACAGCGTCCTTGCTCACTGGCTGCCCAACGGCAAACGCGTCGACGGCGGAAAGGAATACACCGCACCGAACCCCACGCGCACGGACAAACGCGCAGGCTCACTCAAGGTCAATTTGAGCAAAGGCAACTGGGCGGATTTTGCCACCGGCGATAAGGGCGGTGACCTGATCGACCTGGTGCGCTACATCGAGGGCGGCACAGACGTTGACGCCTGCAAAAAGCTGGCGGATCTGCTCAGCGTTTCCGCAGGATCTGCGACCACCAAAAACGCACCGACCAAGCCCGCAGCGCAGGAATGGATCGCTCTTCAGCCGATCCCGGTCGAGGCCATGAACAAGTGCCCAGCAAAACACCGGCAACATGGTGTTCCGTCCAAGGTGTGGATCTATCGCGATGCACATAGCCAACCGGTCATGGCGCTGTATCGCTTCGACTTGGGCCCAGATGAAGACGGCAAACCGCGAAAGGTCTTTGCGCCGTTGACCTGGTGCAAACGCTCCGATGGGCAAACCACACAATGGCGCTGGCAAGGGTTGCCGGAACCTCGGCCCTTGCTGCGCCTGGATGAGCTGGCACAGCGCGCCGATGCGCCCGTGGTGTTGTGTGAGGGAGAGAAAGCAGCTGATGCCGCTGCTGAGCTTATGCCGGACTACGTCGCCACCTGCTGGCCGAACGGCTCCAACTCTTGGCACAAGGCCGACCTGACGCCACTCAAAGGACGCACGGTGGTGCTGTGGCCGGATAACGATGCCAGCGGCACGGCGTGCATGGACGCCATTGAGCTCAAGTTGACTGAGCTTGGGGCCGCTTCAGTGCACCGAATTTCGCTCGACGTGTTCAAGCTCAAGCCCAGCAGCAAAGGCGGCAAGCCTACGCTGATCAAGGGTGGAAAATGGGCAGACGGCGATGACGCAGCGGATGCGTTAGCCAAAGGCTGGACCGCTGGTCACGTCGCCGAGCTGGTGCGCAGCGGTGAGTTTTTCGGCGGTGCCGCTGAGCCAACTGAACCCCAAGAACAGACGGCCAAGGCGCCCGCCAAACGTCCTGCCAAATCGAAGAACGACCTGTTGCCAGGCGGCTTTCGCCTGACCGCTGAAGGGGTGTTTTATTCCGGCGATGATGGTGAGGCACGCCCCGTGTGCTCGCCTCTCGAAATCATCGCTCGCACTCGCGACGACAAGGGCCACAACTGGGGCTTGTTGGTTGAGTTCGATGACCCGGACGGCGCTAAAAAACGTTGGAACATTCCAGCCCGAACCATGACCGGCGACTTCGGCAAGGACGTACTCGGTCCACTGGTAGATATGGGTTTGCGCCTTGCAGGAAGTCGATCTGGGCGTAACGCACGCAATGATCTGCAGAGTTATCTCGGCGGCTTCGACAGCGCCCAGCGCGCACGCTTGGTGACGCGCATGGGCTGGCACGACGAGGCGTTTCTATTGCCCGAACAACAGATTGGCTCGCACGCCGAACACCTGCATTTTTATGAGGCCGGTGCGCAGTTGCCACCAATCAGCGAGGCGGGCTCTCTGGAGCAATGGCAGCAGCAAATTGGGGCACTGTGCGTTGGTAATCACCGCTTGGCGTTTGTCGTCTCTGTGGCCTTTGCAGGGCCTCTGCTGAACATGTTGGGACATGAGTCGGGTGGCTTCCACCTGTATGGCGACAGCTCCGGGGGCAAGACCACTCACCTGCAAGTCGCTGCATCGGTTTATGGCGGGCCGCGTCTGGTGCGTTCATGGCGCTCGACAGATAACGCCTTGGAGTCCATTGCAGCCGCCCATTCAGACGGGCTCCTGGTGCTAGATGAAATCGGCATGTGTGACCCACGCATTATTGGCGAGACGGTTTACATGCTCGGCAACGGTACTGGTAAGGCACGGGCGAATGATCGAGGACAAGCGGGCCGACAGGTGCAGGAATGGCGCTTGCTGTTTCTCTCGACGGGCGAGAAGACGTTGGCGCAGCACATGGCGGACGCAAACAAGGAGCTGAAAGCCGGTATGGAGGTACGCATGCTCGCCGTGCCTGCGGATGCTAGCAAAGGCCTCGGCATGTTCGACGTGCTGAACGGTTTTGATGACGCTGCCGCCCTATCCGATGCGCTCAAAGCTCGCGTTACCAAATACTACGGCACACCCCTCACCGCCTTCCTGCACCCTCTGTGTGCGCCTGGGGAAATGCTCAGGTGGACGGTGATCATTCGCCGCACGGTGGAGCAGTTCATCACCCAAAACCTACCCGCATCGGCCAGTGGGCAAGCCCAACGTGCCGCCCTTCGCTTTGGCCTCGCAGCAGCGGCCGGAGAGTTGGCCACCGCCTTCGGCGTCACCGGTTGGCCTGATGGTACGGCCACGACTGCTGCACGGGTTTGCCTGCATGCATGGCTGGCTGAGCGTGGCGGCGCTGGCAACTTCGAGGGTGATGCGATCTTGGCTCGACTGCGCCAGGTGATCGAACGATTCGGAGAAAGCCGCTTCACCCGCTGGGAATCAGCCGCCGCCAAGATCGATGAACACGGCCCACGCACGATTGATCGGTTGGGCTTTCGCAAGACGATGGAACACGGCATGGGCGACGCCCTGCACACCACCAACACCTACTACGTGTTGCCCGAGGCATGGCGTTCCGAAGTGTTCAAAGGCATGAACCTCAATGCCGTGAACAAGGAGCTTATTCGCCGTGGAGTCCTTGAGCCGGGCCCCAACGGCAAAGCATCCTGCTCTGTCCGCTTACCTGGGATGGGCACTCAGCGTTGCTATGTAGTGAAAACAGTATCAGCAGCGGATGAAAGCGAGGCTCAGGCCGCTTAGTGGCCAGCCTACTGACAGAGTTAGCGCCGGCGCTTTCCGGCCTCGCCAGCCGCACCTTGAACCCATACACATATTGAACGGGACAGCACGCATGAACATCATTCAGCAATTGAAAGACACCCGCGCCAAATTGGTCACTGAATTGGAAGCAATCGACACGAAGTTAGCTCCTTCTGAGGCCATACTGAAAACTGACGCCCTCAACCCTGCTCAAGAAAGCACAGTCGAGTTCAACTCCAGCGATCGCAAACAAAAAACCGACTCGATCAAGCTTGAGATTCACATGCTGGATCAAAAAATCGTTCGCCTTGAGTCGCTGGCCGATCGAGAAAGCTTGATGGCGGGCTACATTGCCGACATGGCTAACTGGGTGGCGGATGAGCTTGAGCTCAATGTAAAACGAGAAAGCCTCAGCACGCGCTTAGAGGAAGTTCGCAAACAATCTCAAGAAGAGATAGCGAGCGCACGTCACGCAGAGACCCAGGCCGCCACCGCTTACGCACAAGCCGTAGCATGGGGCGATTTGGAAGGCGAAAAAGCTGCTAGCAGCGACGCTCAGAAAGCGGCGAAGAATCTCACGACTGCCACGGAACAACACCGCCGCCAGCAACTTATCATTGCAGCTCTGGAACAAGAGCTCGCCACCGTTGACCATCACATCAACGAAGCTCAAGAGGAACACAAAAAAATAGAGAGAAAAGCCTTACACCTCGCCCACGACGCCTTGGAAGAAAAGTGGAATGAAGCCGCGCAGGAACTGCTTGATGCGGGGGGCAAGCTTTATGCCGCCGCGCGTCTGATCGACCGGGACCCAGTTTCGCTGCTCAAGCTTGACATTCCCGAGCAGGGTGGAAACTTTGGTAGTTGGAAATGGTGCGACCTGACTGATCGCGCCAGCCGACATCACTTAAAAGATCTCTTCGCCATGTAAACCTTGTGAAACTCAATTATCAACACCCAAAAAAGCCGACAGTAGTCGGCTTTTTTATAAGTCTTATTTAAAATAATTCATACATTTCTCAGATCATAATTCACTTCAAAGCAGCAAGTTCAGGATGATATGGAAAATCATCCATCGAGGCCTCAACTAAACTACGCGGGCTGATATTTTGTCCGCCCCCACCAAGTTTAAGAATGCGAAGGGCAGCGAACCAATTCGCCCTTCCAGTTCCATTAAGCTTAAGGCGAGAAACATCTCCGCCGGCCCGCCCCCAAATCTCCTGATCAGTAGGTCCCGCTGGATACAAGTCCGCCATGATTTGCTCAAGATCCCGCCAAGGCATCGTTTTCTTGGTATTAATTTCTATCGATTTTGACCCGCCACATTCAAGCGCAACGGGGAAATTATCCTCAAGATCAGAGGCTTTGAAAATTGGATGCTGACGTCCGGGAACTGTTTTTGAAACGTGCTCAGCAATGTAGTTAAATACGTCGAACACTCGAATCAGACCGTCGCCGACAGTCCGCGCTTCTCCTTGCAGCGCTTCAAGTAATCGGCTTGTGAAAACACTATTCCTAGCGCCTCTGAGTACGAGGGAAGTCTCACTCGATCGAGATGAAGCGATTATGACGCGCCCGGCTCCAGTTGCCAAATTCTGCAGTGATTTCTCATCAAATCCCGTGAGCACGTTCGTCTCTAATGTCCCCTTCAATACGCCAGCTCCCCCGGCGTGACAAGCGTCAATAAGCACGAGTAATCGCTTTGCTTTGATCCGCCCTAGCGCTGCCGAAAACTCCGATTCTAGGAGGGTAGTGGATTCCAAATCATTTAATTTTGTATCGAATGGAATAAGTGCACTAGTAACATCAGCACCCTGCGCTATTCGTGTTCCATGCCCCGAAAAAAAAACTACGACAGAGTCCTCCGATTGCGCAGAGGACGCGAGTTCAGATAGCGCAGACTTTATTGCAGAAAGAGTTGCCTCGCCATCCAAGAGGATTTGGACGTTATCCGATGGAAAGCCACAATAGTCATCTGATTGAAGTAGTGAAGCGAAATCGCGCGCATCATTCAGCACTGCATCCGGAAGCCCGTTAACCTCTTGATAATTAGCAACTCCAATGACTAACGCTCGACCCGTATCGAATTTCATATTTTAATTCCCTATAGTCTCTGCATACTTCATCTGTGACCACCAAACTGCTTATCACCAGCAAGGAAATTTAGATCTGCATTATCCTTATAATCGTGCAGCATTTCTCGTAAAAGACTGTCGATACGGGGATCTTTTCCATGGCGAATTCGGCCAATCGCATCACGCCAGCGTGAACGTCCGTTTCCTCCAAAGCCGAGATCAGAATTGTGTCCACCTGCACGCTCCCAAAGACCATCTTCATCGGGCCCAGAGGGATAAATATCTGCCGCAAGACTAATTAATGCATCCCATTTCTCTATTGAAGTTACTTCCGACAGGCTGTGAACCCACCGGTCAAGAAAGCCGATCAAAGAGGCACAAACGCGCAATGCAGGTCGCGTGTCAGCGCGTCCTGAGCGTAGCATCTGCAATAGATCATCCGCCGCGTTTCTCCAGCGCCTTTCAATTATGAGGCGCCCTACCGCTTCGGCCTCCGCGGTGTGTAGAGACAGGGGGCGAGACATCGCCTTTCTTAACCAATTCCGGAACGACATTTCATCAAAGTTCGGCAGCAGCCTCACCAGCTGTACAGCTTGTGCAATTTGGCTGGTGGCAAGACGATCAAGCAGTACATCAAATTCTTGATCGACTCGAATAGCCTCACACAGTAGGGGCTCTGCATCAGAGGGGTAGCCCTTCTCGGCGCGTTCGATCCATCCGGAGGCAGTTGTACGGAGCAAAATACTGCGCGTGAGTCCGGATAGTTTCAACCAGAGTTCCGCACGCCGAGGGAAGTCGCTTAAGTCACCGAGTGGTGTATTTGCCAACCTATCAATCAGTAATGACGACGTCTCAGAACTATCGAGGTAATTGTTCAGCTCCTGATCGAAGGCTGCACGAGGATTGGCGGGACCGCGCCAAGCATTTAGATTTCGAACTAAAGCCCCGGACCAAATATCCCTGGCGACTCTGTTCGATATATCCAGATCAGCAAGTAGCTCTGGCTCGATCGCTACTGCATCTATAGCAAATGGGACTAACCTAATGTCTCTTATGTCTATTGCACAATTCACTATTTCAGAGGAGGTTGCGCGCTGTAACACGACTCGAACCCCCTCACTCTCGGGCGCTGGCTCGATACTAACCTGAAGACGCAATGCATCGAAAAGGCTTTCGGCAGCGACTGCAGCAGCGCCGTGCAATCGATACAATTTGTTCTGTTCTGCGTAGGAAAGAAGTGGCCGCACTGTTTGGCGCTTTAGAGCCAGTGGAGCGACTCGTACCAAGGAGTTTTCAAAAAACTTATCTACTCCGATACTCGCCCACAAAGTCTGTGTAATCGACGGATCCGCCTGGGCCCAACGCCATAGCGCGGATGGATAAAGTGTCCCTTCCTCTCGTGTCGCGCGACGTAGCCCACCGAGTAATGCACTACACCAACTATCACAAGCCTTATCCACTCCAAGAGCGTCCGTTATCGCTGTCAGAAATGCCATATCTTGAGCTTTCGGAAATAAGTTATTAGCGACCCACTGCTCCAAAGCTCCCCACAATTTTTCAGCTTGAGCAAAGCCCTTCAGTTGGAGATTTCTCAGCGGTAGGATATCGCTAGCCGTTGCACTTTCGAGCAGCAAAATGAGGGAGTTGAGAATGCTTTCCTTTCCCAACTTCCCGAGTGCAGGATTGGGCGACAGACGCTCCACCAGACGAACAGCGGCGACGGAGTTGCCTATAGGGCCGGGCTCCAGCATTGCCAAGCGATAAGCTTGCTCTAGAAGAGTCAAATCACCAAAAGTCGAGAGTTTAGTACCAATTGCCTCAGCAAAAACGCGCAGTTGCTCCCCCACAACATCACCAATGAGAAGCCCCGACGCGAGCGAGGACGAGGTATTACTGAAATGATCAACGAGACGATAGCCCTGCCAACGGGCAGCAAGACTCGTGGGAGTGCAAACTAGTGCAGGCATCAACGTCTCAATGAGATCACTCGGCCCAAAACTAATGCGAAAGCTGAACTCACACCGCATAGTAGGCCAGAGGTGCGCCCAAAGTGATGCAACAAGCTGCTCAAAGCCCTGGTGACCTACACGAACTACCGGGCCTGGCGCTCGCGTGACTAGTGCAGAAGCTGCTGCTGCTAGTTCTGGAACATAAGGCTGAGGTTTATCATCGAAGTTGATGCTGAGTGTTAGAAGGTGAGCAGGCGCTATAGCCTGTGTGATCAACTGGTCGAAGATTGCCTGTATATCTGAAATTGCGACGATTTCGTCTAGTGGAGCAATCAACGAATGTGATAATACCATTCCGGCACGTGTTGCACTCGGATCTCGAAAAGTTCGCGCAATCACATAACGATCCCTAAAAGGGAATCCCGATACGTAGGGTGACCAGTCAGCACCAGGCGGTGCAGTGTCTGGAAGATCCAAGCGTGACGCGAGCTCGGCGGCAAGCTTTTTGTCACCACTCGCAGCTCTTAATCCGTGCCCCCCTTTTACCTCACCATAGAGTGCTTGTTCTAAGATCACATCTGTTACCCGAAGCAGTCGAGAAGAAGATTAATGGGTATTGTAAGATCCGGCGTTCGTGAGCCGTCTGCTTGGATGACATAGCCGAACTCCTCAGGCCCACGACTTACATAGTCTCTGTCGCGATCATGAGCACTGAGAGGGCGCTCCAACGCTGATAATCCCAGCACTGTCGGTTGACCCCAGTTCGACCGAATAAAAGATCCAAGCATTGGTAGCCGATCGTTTAGCGCTGCCGCCGGCGTCCCGTCAAAGCCTAGCTCGTCCCAGCACGTTATAAGCACTCCGAGTCGAGGTCGAAAGAGAGGGCGCTCTAAAGCGGATCCGGCAAACATAAACATCTGCAGTAATTCAATTATCCTTGCCTGATCAGAGATTTCTACCTCGAAGTTCTCAACAGACTTTCCCCGAAGATCGACTAATGAACGCGAGAATATATCGTCGCTCACGCGCACTTTCTGAAGACGTATAAGTAAGAGCCATGCCTCAGCAGACTTAATGCGCTCTTGCCAGGAGGATGGCACTCTTCGAGAAGAGATCATCGACTTTATCTGCTCACCACCATAATCAGGCCACATGAGGTCAGCCTTACGCCCATCACGGCCTGCGACGGGCCAAATACTATCAACATAAGTTGATGTCGCTGTATGGTCAGCGGCCCTGCCTTCGTTAAGGCTCTCAAGTGCGGTCTCAAACGGCTCAAGGTTTGTTGCAGCCCCATCCATTCGGAGCACACAGTCGCCTTTCATCAGCCGCTGCAGTAGTTGCGCTCCATAATGAGTTTTTCCGACACCACTTTCGCCAATGAGGAGAATGGAGTTTCCGTTTTTACTCATGATGGCCTCGTGCCGTACATGAAGAGTGAGTCGTTACAACTCGCAGATGGTGCGGGCAAAGTGATTCGCTCGCGTCGCACCTCCAATATCCAACGAAGGAGTGCATCAAGCCCAATCCCATTTCCGTCGCCTTCCGCGACATCGGTCACAACGCTAACGGAAAATTCTGCGGCCTGGGGCATCGTATCCATTACAGCTTTCCGGACCGCAAGCTCCATCTCCTGAGAAATTACGACATCCGACTTGGTCCAAACAAGCGCAACAGGACGTCCTCGCCGCTCATCGGCCAGTCGACGGGCAAGCAATTTCAACGCGCTACGAGCAGCTCCCATATTTTCACCGGATAACGCCTCCCGATCTGCGACTATCAGGAATACGTCGGCGCGATCAGCAATCCAACGCGCGCCTTCGCCTTCTGGAGAATCGCGATTGATTGCCCACTTTTGAAACCACTCACCCGGAGCGTCGGCAAACAGATAATCCAAAGACCGCTTAGCTTCATTGTCCCAAAATGACATATGAAGCAGCCCGGGCGCACGTCCGCTACGGCTGGCAGTATGTGGAGGAAAAGTGGGGGGCTGTCCTGGTTTCCAACGAAGCGAGCCCGAAACAGCCTCCCACCCTGATAGCGAGTAGGATCCAGCAAATTGCCGGTTAGCGACGTGGGCAGCACCACGGCCTAAAAGTAGATACCAGGCGCCTAGCAACGTTGTCTTACCTGCGTTTTGTGATCCGGCGATCCCAACAATAAAAGGCCTAGCGCGACCAGAGATGAAACCGAGATCCGCTAACCCAAGCGCGCTGCCCGACCAGGGTAGGAGCACCTCGTCCGTTTCCACAATTTCTGCGGCACTCTTCGCGGCCATTCCCCCCCAGACAGGACATTGTGAAAGATCCGTGTGACCAAGATCACACCCAGTGTCGGGTACGAAGCATGTTCCTCGCTTGCACTCGCCCATGTGCTAACCCTTCCGCGGCCGGCGTGCAGGCTTAACACCATCGGTCGCAGCCCGAGCAGCCTGCAGCTCCCGATAAATCCATGTCGCCCATTCCGGTAAAGTAAGCTGCGCATCCGCCGGGATGCCAGTCAAACGCTGAAATTCGGACTCCACGCGAGCGTTTAAAAAATCGGGATGAGCGATCAAAGCCATCACCGGCCCACGACCACTCGGCGGGGAGATCAAATCGGATCCGGACCTGCGAAGCGCGACCAAGCTTTCGTGAGATTGCGCTTCGCTGACCAATTCATAGATCGCGAATGTTTTTTCCTGTTCGATAGAGGGAAGTACCAGTACTGCTTCGTACAGAAATGCTGAAACACTAGCGGGAGAAAATGTTGGGACCTGCTGATGAAGGTCGAATGCCATTTGGGCGGCAGCGGCTGTCGGAGTTAACGCACGGTAGCTGACACGCGCACTCGGTGAGAATAGGGCCTCCTTCCACCAGAGTAGATTGGTACGGCGCTGAAGTCCTGTAGTCGCAGCACTCATCGCGCTCAATGCTGCTCCTACGTACTCTGTAACGCTAGCTGCGAGGGCGTGAAAGGGAGTGGACAAATCCGCCTGTTCCACGGCCGTTTTACTGACCACTGCGTCGATCATATCCGCCACAGCAATTGACGAACGATCACCAAACTCTGTAACCCACTGCTGTGGTGAGTTCTGTACCCAATGGGGGTTGCCACTTGTCGCGACAGTTCCTTGCTGCGGGTCATGATAATGGGGGCCCGCAGCGGCTCTCATTGCTTTTTTAAGATGATCACGACCAGCACGGGCCGTCGTGATTTTGGGTGCCGGAAGTTCCGGAACATCAAAGGACATAGCTTGAACTGTGATCGATGACGGCGTGGCCCATTCTGCCTCTGCTCGCACATCTACGCGCTTTTCAGTAGCGATCACAACATCAACCCAGACTTGCTGTTCATCCCCCGTTTGCATGAACGGCAGAGAGTTACGAGCAGAGTTGACGAACGCGACGCCTATTCGCTCGTCCTCGGCCGCGGCCCTTGTGAGTGCATCAAGCAAAATTGCTCTGACAACAGCTATCGGTGTCCCAGAGAAGGTATTGACGTATGTTGCCCAACGCTTCCTGAGAGCCTCAAGTGTTTCTTGCACCACTGGATCGTCGACGGGAGCCTGTGGATCGAAGGCAATCAAAGCATAAGCCGCAGCTTTTGAAGGGTTCTTCTTCAAGACAGCGGCTAGATCAATTGACGTCGCTTGGAGCTTTTCGAGCTTAGTATCGTCTCCACCAACATCAATTAAGCCGGCGCTTAAAAATCGAACAAGAACGTCTTCGTTCATTCGTAGTCCCCACATCCCTTTGGCTGAAGTGCTTCCCTAATTTGGTAGCACATTGATATTGGTTGAGTTTATATCAGCTTTGCGAGGTACCGTCTTTAACATAGCGACCTGGGTATCGACTGGGCTAGTAGATGCGCGTAACCACCGAGACACGGAGACAAGCCGAGGGCTCTATGACCAAACTGCTCCCTCCTGGCGGGTCGACCTGGGCGTAACACCAAGTGAGCGCGTAACACCGAATGCATACATCGGCCACAAATCGTGTTACTCAGATAATATTTAATAAATTCAATACGTTAACCAAAATAGAAACACCTGCAACACCTGTAACACCACTTTTCTAGGGGGATACAGAATCGCACCCCGCCCCCCTTTCTAGGTGATACCTTCAGCGATAGGGGACAAACTAGTAGATACATAACAGTAGTCTGGGGCCACCTAAAAACTTCGGTGCATACGGGGTAGGAAACCCGCGGGATCGTGTTAGCGGAAGGGCACCAAGCTTAGTGAACAGGTGAACTCCAGTTCACCCGTGCATATGCCCTAACATTTCAGCCTTCTGCGAGTACCGTTACCGATGCGGTAACGATGCCCTTTTTCTTCAAGATCCTTTCAATTTCAACATTGAAATTTCAGTAAGCTGGTGCGTTTGCCGCTACCACTATCCCGCGGGTTTCATGCCCCGTGACGTAAGGAATCCCACAGGGGCCCCGGCAGGTTTTCATGAACCAAGCAGTACCCAATCAGCTAGTCTGCATGTCACCAAGCTCATGCAGACGAAGGTCTCAATCCCACCACGGAGAGGTATCGAATTGTTGAACGTCAAACCCATCAAGGCTTTTTTCATCAAGCTGGGTCCCAGCGGACAATGGGAAAAGGATTGCATCGAAAACGGCACCTTGAGAATTGGCTATCGTGAGGTACCCCATGAGCACTGCGTAAGTGGAGATTGGGAAGCTGCGCGTAACTCCTTCCCTGCAAGCTCGGACCAGGGCAGCGTCACACGGCACATAAACCAGGTACGACAGTTCTACGAGGAGCCAGAGACAACCCTTTGGATAACCTTCTTTTCTGACCGGCTGTGGTGGTGCTTTGCTACGCCTGGAATTAGCCAGCTCCCAGACCAAACAAAAATCCGGCGGGTATCAGGTGAATGGCGTGACACTGACGTCAATGGAAGATCCCTCATCAAGGGCCACTTGAGCGGCAAGCTTTTAGCAGTGCAGAGCTTCCAAGGAACAATCTGTACCGTCCGAGAGTTCGACTACTTGATTCACAAAATCATGGGAACATCTGAGCCTCATATCGCAGAAGCCCAATTAGCCGTCGACAACTTGATTGCAGCGGTCATACCCATTATCAAAAACCTACATCCCAAGGACCTTGAAACGCTCACTGATTTGATTTTTCGGCAGGCAGGTTGGCAGCGAACAGGAGTGGCGGGCGAAGTGGAGAAAGACATTGATCTTGATCTCTTGTCTCCCATTACCCAGGAGCGAATTGGCATCCAGGTGAAATCAAAAGCCTCAGCGTCGGTGTACCGTTCCTATCAGGACAAATTCGCGGACATGAGCGGCTTTACACACTTCTACTTCGTCACGCACTCACCGGATTCAAGCCTCAAGGCTTTAGCTGCGGAAAGTAGTGACGGAGCGTTTATCTACTGGGGGCCTGAGATGCTAGCGCTGCAAGCCGTTCGGAACGGCCTCGTGGGCTGGCTGATAGACAGAGCGTCATAAGCCGAACGGGAGGATTGCTCCAAAGCAGGTAGGAATGTGTACTCGCTATCGTATCGCTACAACGTTCAAGAGCAGTCACCCTCAATAAATACTGGCACGTTTTAGGCAGGTTCAAACAACCCAGCTCCTTGGAGAACGCTCATGGAAGATGTCTCGCTGCTCGCATCGTTGCTCAAGCGCATGAATGAAAACCAGCTGGCACTGGGGGCAGCTATCGAGGAGCTGTCGAACTGGGTGGAGCAAAGGGGATCTGCAGAAGTGGCTCAGAACATCCGAGGGGCGCTGGACACACTGGATGGGAATGCAGGATTCATCACCCTTGCCCTCGCCTCCCTTGCGGCAGAAGGTTTAACGAAAAAGTAACTACCCAGCTGGATGGCAACACACCGCTACGATTTGGTGTTGCTTGACCCTGAGGGGATACCACGAAAGCAGTGGACAGAAAGAAGCACCGTGTATGCCCACGTGTATGCCCAACCAGCCAACCACCAAAGAGACCCAGTAAATACTGGCCTCTTACTGCCCAGTTCAAACGACGCCGGGGCACCACACACATGAAAAAGCCCCAGCGCCGAAAGCGCTGGGGCTTTTTTGTGGGTGTTGATTCAATGCTTCTGCAACGCCTCCAATCGCGCCGGCAGGTCTTCCTCGGGGAAACGCTCATGCAGCGCCAGCAACTGCTCATCCGCCGCCCTGCTTTCTCCCGCCGCGCGCAACCGCAGGATTTCGCGTAAGCCTTGTTCCAACGAGGGCAACGCCACCGGCGCACGCTTGCTCAGTTGTTTGGCGGCGGGGGCATCTGCCAATGAGCTGGCGATTTCAGCTTGGGGCGGTGGGGCGACGGCCAGGCGGGCCATGGGGGCAGGCGCAGGCGCCGAGAACGCTTGTGGCGCCGGGCGTGCAGTGTCCTGTTGAAGACCGGAGAAGGTCGCGGTGGATATCTCGGGCTGCGGCACCGGCGAGCGCATCACCACGCCGATCATCAGCGCGAGGCCTGCGACGGTAGCGAATGCCATCTGCCAGCGCGGGCGTTGGCAGGCTTGCAGCCAGCGTTGCCACAGGTTTGGCTGCGGCGCCGGGGCTTCGCGGCGGGCGGTGGCGAGGATGAAGGCGTCGAGGGACGCAGGCGGTTCGCCCGTGCTGTGTTGACGAAAATGCTGGATCAGCTCGTCGTCAGGCATTTGTCGTGAGTCGGTCATGCGGGTATCTCCTCGGCCAGCAGGCGGCGCAGTTTCTGCTGGGCGTAACGCAGGCGGCTTTTTACGGTTTCCAGCGGGGCGCCGGTGAGGGCGGCGATTTGCGGCACCTCAAGGTCGCCGTGCAGGCGCAGCAGGAAGACTTCGCGCTGGTCTTCGGGCAACGCCTGCAACGCGGCGTCGAGGCGCGCCTGGTCGCGGCTCAGGCTCAGTTGCTGCTCGGGCCCGGCGCTGTCGTCGGGCTGGGCGTGCAGTTGCTCGTCGTAGCTGTCGTGCAGGGGGTTGTGAATCCCGTGCTTGCGCCAGTAATCGATCAGGCGATTGCGGGCAATCTGGAACAGCCAGGTACGAAAACTCGCCCTCCCCTGTGGCTGCGTGTTGCTGCGGATCAGGCTGAGCCAGGTCTCCTGGTAGATTTCCTCGGCCAGTTCGGCCTTGTTGCTCAGGGACACCAGGAACCGATACAGGCCCTGGCGGTGCCGCGCGTACAAGGCTTCGAACGCGGCACCATCGCCGGTTCGGTAGCGGGCCAGCAGCGATTCGTCGCTGGGCAGGTCGTTTGGAGCGGGCATATCGATGGCTAACTCCCTTTATTCACTGTTTGGCCGGGGCTTTGATGCTCTGGGCCAATTCCACCAGTTGTACAAACTCGTTACGCAACCCGAACGGGTCATCCCCGCGCGCCGAGCGGGCCAGTGCGGCGGTGTCCGGCAAACTCATGCTGCCAGTGTAGCGGCCATCGCCCTTGAGCTGTTGGGCGAAGGCCGCCACGGCCGCCGAGAAGCGCAGGTCGTCGCTGGCCGCAGTGGACGCGTTGACGATCGGGCGTTCGATCAGCCGGCTGTCCCCGCCTGCCGCCGGCTTGTAGCGCACCCGCAGCAGCGCCAGCTCGCCGGTGTTGTGCGCCACCTCAGGCGCTGACGCGTAGCGCAGCGGTTCCAACCAGCCTTTCTCGCCCTTCGGCACAATTTCATACAGCGCGGTGACGGTATGCCCTGCACCGATTTCGCCGGCGTCTATCTTGTCGTTGTTGAAATCCTCACGCTTGAGCGCACGGTTTTCATAGCCCAGCAGGCGATACTCGCTGACGCGCGCCGGGTTGAATTCGACCTGCAGCTTCACATCCCGCGCCACCACCGCCAGGGTCGAGCTGAGTTGCTCGACCAGCACCTTGCGCGCTTCGCGCAGGGTGTCGATGTAGGCGTAGTTGCCGTCGCCGGCATCGGCCAACTGTTCCATCAGGTGTTCGTTGTAGTTATCCACGCCAAAGCCGAGGGTGGTGAGGGAGACGCCACTTTTGCGCTGTTCTGCGGCCATTTGCTTGAGGCTGTCGAAGTCGCTGACGCCGACGTTGAAATCACCGTCGGTGGCCAACAGAATGCGATTGATGCCCTTGTCGATAAACCCTTCGCGGGCCATCTGGTAAGCCAGTTCGATGCCGGACGCGCCCGCCGTGGCACCGCCGGCAGTGAGTTGGTCGATGGCGTTGCGGATCTTGGCCTTGTCTCGCCCGGAGGTGGGCTTGAGCACTACGCGGGACTCACCGGCATAGACCACCAGCGACACCCGGTCCTGGTCGCGCAACTGATCCACCAGCAACTTCAGGGTGCTTTTGACCAGAGGCAGGCCCTCGCGGCGGTCCATGGAGCCGGACACATCCACCAGGAACACGAGGTTGGCCGGGGCCAGGTCCGCCACGGCGCGGTCGGAGGCCTTGATGCCGATGCGCAGCAATTGGGTGTGCGGGTTCCACGGCGTGGTGGCGACTTCAGTGGTGACACCAAAGGGCGAGCCATCGGTAGGCAACGCGTAGTTGTAGGGGAAGTAGTTGACCATTTCCTCCAGTCGCACAGCGCCTTCGGGCGGCAGGCTGCCTTGGTTGAGGAAACGCCTTACGTTGGCATAGCTGCCTGTGTCGACATCGACGCTGAAAGTGGACACCGGCGTTTCGGCCACGCGGTGCACGGGGTTATCCGGCAGGTTCTGGTATTGCTCGCGGGGCTCACTGCGGTAGGCCATCGCTGCCGAATCCTGCATCACCAGGCGCGTGGTCATGGGGGCGGGCGACGGCATGCGCTGGCTCACGGCGCCCTGCACGGCGGCACTTTTCAACTCGGCGACCGGCGCAACGTTGGCCGGCTTGGCCACATCATGCGAGGCAGACAGCCCGCAGCCAGCCAGCGCCACCAGCAAGGTCACGGCAAAGCCCTGGGCAGCAGGACGCAGGAAGAGCGGGGAGTAGGACATGGGTCTGAACCTCGTGAATGAATGATCCGTTCACAAGGTCAGACGCAAGCTTCAGGTGGTTCGGGTTAAGCCGTGTCTACTCAATCGACCCGCACCTCAACGGCACGGGCGATCGGCTGCCAATGTCGACTCCATCGCCATCGGGATGCCCTGGTTCGGCGCCAGCAACTCGTAGACAAAGAAGGGGCAGCGCACGCCCATCTTGCCCTCGGTATCCGAGCCATACACCATGCCGACGTAAGCCTCATACTGGCGGCCCTTTTCAAAGGTGTACACCCGCGAAAGCGCCGGGCACTTGCTGTAGGTACTGCCGTAGCTGCCCACCGCCAACTCCTCGCGCACCATCAGAAACGGCTTACCCGCCGGCACCTGGTATTCGGCCACGATCTCGGTGTACATCCCTTCGGCCATGCTGGTCACACCAAGGTATTCGGCCATCTTCGGCAGCACGCGCGGGGGCATGCCCAACTTTGGCGGCACCAAGGGTGATTGCGGGTAATTGACGCTTGGCTTGACCACGTCATAAAAACGCCCGGCCTTGGCCAAGCCTTGCTCATTGCCGACGCAGCCGGTGTACGCGCCGCCCCGCACTTCGCCATTGGTGATCACACGCAACTTGGCCGTGTCAGTACCGGCGGGCGGTGCAACATAGGGCACCCAGGGTTGGTGGTTGCAGGCAGACAGCAGCAACAGCGTGCTGCACAGGGCGAGAGGTTTCAGGTCCATTGAGCGGGTTTCCATGCAACGAATGCGAGGGGAATGTCAGGTAACGGGCGCGACTTTACTCCTGTGCCCCGCCGCTCGCAAAGCCGCCCGAAGGCCTTTTGGCGAAATAAACAATGGAGGCTCAAGTTATCCCCGGATGGGTCGAGACACTGACTTGGTTCGTTCACTTATAGGGATATTGCGTGCTTAAACTTCTCCTCCGGGCCGCGGCCGTGATCGCGACGCTGTCGATGACCGGCTGCGTCTCCTACACCGTCACCGGCCCTATCGGCGCCCCGCTCCACCCGGCAGCGGCCAGCAGCCCGCGCAGCGCGCAAATCGCCGATGTGGCGGTAAGTGACGCCGACGTCAACGAGGCCAACAAGACGGCGATCAGCCGCTCCCTGACGGCCCAGCTCAACCAGTACGTGCGTACGGCGGGTTACTTCAAGCAAGTCACCGAGTACCCCGTGCGCCTCGAAGAAAACGACGTCGTGCTCAAGTTCAACATGACCTCCCTCAAGGGCCATCGCAGCCCGCACCCGGCCTACGTGCCCGGCGCGCTGCTGACGCTGACGATCTGGATCTGGGTCAACGGCCCGATCTATGTCGACAGCTTCGACGTCGCCGGCGACCTGGTGATCGTCGACCGCAACGGCAAGGAATTGGCTGCGGCCAAGGAATCGATCAAGTTCGAGCACAACGTCGGCCTCTACAGCGGCGAGTATTGGGCACCGTCCATGGGCGCCCAGCAATTGAGCAAACTGGTCGCGCAACTGCTCGACACGGCCACCGCCAAACTGGCCAAGCCATAACTTCAAGGAGCACTGCATGAAAGGATTGATCAAACACTGCCTGGTACTCGCCGCCGTCCTGTTGACGGGCTGCGTGTCGTACTCGCAACACGAACTGCCAGCCGTGCAGACCTGGCCGCCGACCGCCAATGCGCCGGAGCAAAAACCTACGGTGTACGTGCGCACCACCGCGCAGAACCACGTCAACGGCGGCCCGGGCAATGCGGCGGCGGGTGCACCGGCGGCGCTGTGGGAAAAGACTGTGGCGGATACGTTTCGCCAGTCCAACCGCTTCGCGCGGGTGAGCACCGACAAGGTCGACTCGGACATCTATGTGGATGCCACGCTGCACAACAATGAAGAATACAGCCCGGTATCGGCGTTCATTACCGGCTTCACGTTCTGTGTCATCCCGACCACCGCGAAGAACATCTTCACCCTTGAAACGGTGTTCAAGGACAAGGATGGCAAGGAACTGGGTCGGGTCAAGAAGAGTGAATCGGTGCGCACCTGGGTGCATCTGGTGCTGATCGTGGGACTGCCGTTCCAGAGCGATACACGCGAAGTGGTCGACGCATTGACGCGCAGCACGCTCGACGAGGCGGTGCAGCGCAAGTTGCTGTAACACGCCTGGGATCAGGATGGGAGCTGCCGCGCTCCCACCTTGAGCGCCCGCGTCAGGTATTGATAACCACCGTCTTGGCCAACATGTCGCCCAGGCGCCGACGCAGTCCCATCAATACGAACATACCGTCCAGCACACTGAGCAACAGCTTCGGCAGGTTGCGCAGGAACGACTGCACCACGGTGCAGTTCGTGGGGTATGGATAACCCACGACCGCCGTGCGGCACACGCGCTTGCCCAGGCTCTGGCCCTGGGGCAACGCATCGCAAAAGAGAAGATACCCAATCGCCAATAAGGTCAGCGCGGAGCTGGCGTATTGGAAAAGCATCAGGCTCGTCGCCGTGTGGGCATACAGGGCGGCATAGCCGAGCGGCGTCTTCAACAACAGCAAGCCAAACGCCACGCCCATATCGATGAGGTAGCCCAGCAGCCGCTTGACCGGGCTGGCCAGGTTATCGCTGCCGGCCACCGACGCTGAATCGCTCATCAGTCATTTATCCTTAAGGGGTTGAGGGCGGCACACGTTGTGCGCCTGGTTCTCGGCGATGTCTTCCATGTGCTTGCCGACGATGGGGTTGAGCACCAACAGGCGTTCCGACTTGCCGGTGGGGCGGTAGGCCGGGCCCTGGGCATCGGTGTGCAGCGTGAAGCCGTTGGCGGCCAATGCCTTGACCAATTGCGTGCGCTTGAGCACGTCGCCATTGCCACGGAAGTCGCTAACGGTGAGGAACACGATACGGTCTTGCTGCAGCAGCCAGATCGGCCGATCACTGGTCTCGCTGTCGAAGATGTACGCACAGTCCACCGTGGCCACGGGAAAGCTGGCCTGACGCACATAGTGCCCGCCCGCATAGCCCACCAATGTGATCAGGCCCGGCTGCACCACGGCGATTGCATCCTCGGTCTGCTCGCCCTTCATCACGCCGTAGTTCGTGTACGCCCAACGCAACCTGGTGAACTCGGCGGGCGTCGCCGCAAGCTTCAGGTCAGCCGTGATCCGCGCCTGATCTTCAGCGCCGCGATAGGGAAGGCCCTGGCATCCGGCGAGGGTTGCCAGGCACAGGAGGATAAAAGCTCGGTAAATCATCTGACGTGTCCTTGTCCGTTAAATAACCATCAGCCACGGGAAGTGCCGTTGTCATAAATGTCCGCCAGGCTGCGCACCGTGGTCAGGTTGCCGGTCTGGACCACGATGGTCTTGGCGAACATATCCCCCAGGCGCGTGCGTGACTCCATGAAGATCCACACCCAATCGATCACCACCAGCACCCCGGCATTGCGGGTGAGCGACTGCGAAAGGGTACAGCCCTTGCGGGTCTTGCGGTCGACGGTGGCAATGCTCAACAGGCGCTTGCCGAGACTCTGGCCATTGGGCAATGCATCGGCCAACAGGACGTAGGCGAAGCCGGCAAAAAAGCCCGAGAGAATGCCACGCTGGGACGTTATCGCAGGCACATAGGCAGACACCGCGTCGGCGCCGGATTTGACGATGAAAAAGATCAGCACTGCGATGGCGCAATCAATGATACGAGCGGCCAGGCGGCGGCCGATGCTGGCCAGGATGGTCGCCCGTCCGGTGGTGTTCGGGACATTCATAGGGTGTTGCTCCAGCTTCAAGAAGGTATCAAGGGAATGTCGTGCCGATCCGCGTCCGGTCTTTGGAGGACCAGATGCCGGTCACCTTGCCCACCACGTCTTCAACCGCGACCTGGCCCATGAAGCGGCTGTCATTGCTGTTGTGGCGGTTATCGCCCAGCAGGTAGACGTGCCCCGGCGCAACCTTGACCGGCGCGAGCGTCAGCGATTCCGGGCCTTTCACACGGTCGGCCTGGGCATGGAACAGCCCGAGGTTTTCGCCATTGTGGATCAGCTCGCCGTTGACGATTTCCAAGGTGTCCCCGGCGACGCCCGCCACGCGCTTGATCGCTTCGGTGCCATTCCAGCGGTACACCACGATGTCACCGACCTTGGGTGGCCCCGCACGCAGGTCGGACACGATGTAGTCGCCGATCGACACGGTGGGCGCCATCGAGGCTGTCGGTACGAAGTAGGTGTTGAAGCCCAGCAGCGGTGCACGCAGCACCGAGAGCAAGACCAGCGTGACAACCACCAGCACGCCCACATAGAGCACGTGGACACGTTTGCGCGGCACATTCAGCGGGCCGGTGTAGCGGCGCGCCAGCACCGCGGCGGTGACCGCCGAGGCAAGCTTGACGCTGATGATGAAGCCCAACAGGACATACAAACCGAGCGGCGTCGAGATCAGCCCGCACAGGCCCAGCAGCACGATGCCGATATACATCAGCGCCGCGACGCGGATGCCCCACTGGATGCGGTCGACATACACCAGGCCCCAGCCGGCCACCAGGCAGGACATCAGGAAGGCCTGCAGGGAAAGTTTTACGGGTTTCATTCATCGTCCTTGAAAAGGTAAAGGCGCCTAGCCGAACAACGGGCCGGAGTTTAACGCAGTGTCCGCCTGATACGCTCCGCTGCCCGTGGATAATCAGCGCACATTAAAGAACCAAAGCACCCACCCCGCGATGAATCCAACCCCGGCCACTTTCAGGTACAGCAGGCTGTTTTCCTTCACCAGTCCGATGACATCCTCGCCACCACTCAACCAGTACCCCGCCACCTGGAAGAACACACTCATGAACAGCAGCGCCAACGCAAAGGCACACGGCAGATAAATGGCGACCCACCAGGGTTCATTTCTTCTCATTGAGGTCTCTTTTCTTCATATAGTACTCAACGCTTTTGTTGAAAAGCCCGGAGGCCGTGGAGTCACCCAAATTACCCGCGATGGAAGGAATGGAGCTTGGCGGGGCGGGCTTTGTAATAGTCCATATTCCGGCCGGTACCCACTCGTACTGCTTGGACAAAGGGTTAAGGCCCTTCTCCAAGGGTAATTTGACCATGTTACCAATGCCGAACCCTACGGTTGCGCCCGCTTTACCTACCAAGGCCGCCATGAACGGATCATCGCCCTTCATTTCAGCCTGATAATAACTACCTGTTGCATTCCACGTGACCGTAGGGCTGTACCCTTTACCGGGGGTGATGGCCCCGACTATCCCAGAGCCAATCACGTCCGCCAGTGTCACCTTGCCATCCGTCACGTATTGGATACCGGCGCCAACACCGGCGGAAACGCCCACGGAGACTAACTGTTCTCGCCCTTTGGTCACTGCATTGGTGAGAATGGATTTACCGCCCATCAAAATGGCAGGCCACGTGAACGGATCGATGACAACCGACATCACGCGGTCTGAGTCGGTAATGTTTTCCTTCAGAAACTTGAGGTCCGCGCCATTCAGATAATTAACCAGCGCAATGGCCTCGGGGTTCTTCAACTTTTCACTCATGCGGAACTGTGAGGGATCGGCATCTCTGGCAACATTGGTACTTGCCTGGATTTCCTCTTCGCGCGGGACACACGTCCATCCCCCGCCCGTACAGCGACCCGCCATTCTTTTACTGTTTTCATTACTGATATCGATGTATTTCTTTATCACCGGCGCGCAGTCTCCACCCCTGACGTTTTTACAGGCTGTCAGTTCTTTATCAAGTGCACGGGCTTCTGTCTCGCTCAGCCAGTTATTTTCCACCGCATTACGTCCTGCTTGAGCGCCGGCGACAGCGCCGAACATGTCACCGCCCGCGAGCCCTCCGCCCACACCCGCAGCCAAGCTCGACAGCGCCGAAACCGTTGCCTTTTGCGCCTGGGTCAAGTCAGCAGTCGCGGTGCCCGGATACAGCTGACGGGCAATAAATTCGCCGGTTGCAGCACCGGCTGCCCCTGACAACGCCGAGTTACCCTGGGCTTGCGCCACCACCGCACCCAGCACTGCGTGAGCCATCAGGTTGGCGTAGGGGTCGCCTTCAGTCTGCTGCTTGATTTCATGGGCCAGGTACGGTGCCGCCGCACCCGCCAACGCACCGCCAACACTGCCACCCATGACCGCCTGCACCACGGCCGTCACGGCCTGGCTGGCCTTCTGGAAGCTGCTGCCGACGCCATAATCCTTCTGGGCTTGCTGGCTGATCTGCGCCGGTGTCGGGTTAGCGATACCGTCCTCAATCAGCTTCTGCCGTGTGGCTTTATTGATGTCGCTGTTGGGGTCATTGGCGGCATTGATCCTGGCGGCGGCGATGGCGTCGCCGATCCCCTTGGTCAACTCCATCGAGCTTTTGATCAGGTCCATGCGTTCTTGCATGGCCTTCTGGTCAGGCTTGTCGAGGTGCTGGTTGGCATTGGCCGTGTCGCGGTTCAGGCCGATCAGGTCGCCCGCGCCTTCCGGGTTGCGCACCACGATCGTGCCTTCACTCACGGCACTGCGGGTGTGGCTGTGGTCCGAATCATTCAGCGCCATGCCATACAGCGCCCCGGGTGTGAGCGTACCGACACCGCCACCGTAGGAACCGGACACACTCATGCCCGCCGATTTGCTTTCGATCTCGCTCTTGTTCTTGATGTCGCTGACCAGCAGACGATCGGTGAGCAGTAAATTCCTGTCAGCCGTGGCTTCGCTGGCAATCACCGCGCCCTGCAGGGTGGTGTTCTTGGCCACGTCGATGGTGTAGCCGCCCTTGCCGGCAAAGAACCCGCTCTGGTCGGTCACCGCCTGGTAGTCGCTGTTCATCTTCGACGCCGCCAGGTTCGCCGACGCCGCCACGGTGGAGCCGTAGCAGAACGGCGGGATACAGATGCTCGCCCCGAAGCCGGCGCTGTCCTGCTTGCTCTTGGAGGTCTCGGTGTCCTGTCGCGACAGGATGTTGAGGTTGCCGCCGATGTCGGCATCAATGCGATCAGCCCGTACCTGCGCACCCGCCAAGGTCGTGTCCTGGCCGCTGCGCAGCACCAGTGAACCGGTGTCCAGGGTGGTATTGACCTGCGTCACCGAGCCACCCGACCCCAGGTTCTTGGCGGTTTGTGCGCCGAGGTCGAGAGTGAAGCCGTTTTGCTCGCCAATGTTGAAGCTGGCGCCGATGGCAGTCCGGTTGCGCGAGCCATCGTTTTTACGCTCAGTGGTGTTCTGCGCGCTTTGCAGCAGGATGTTGTTTTTCGCCGACAACAGAGTGTTGCCCGCTTTCAATGAACTGCCGGTGATCAGCAGGTCGCCCAAGGTCTGCGGCGCGTCGCCCGCCGCGACAATCAGCAGGTTTTCACCCGCATTGAGACTGCTCTGATGGGCGGTCTGGGCTGTGTATTCACTGCTGCTTTTGGTCCGCGTGTTGGCCAGTTCAGTCCCAATCTTGATCAGCGAGCCGTTACCGGCGGAGCCGCCGGTCTTGTCCTTGAAACCGGTGCTTTGCTTATTGAGCTCGCCCGCCTGGTTATTGAGGTTGTAGACCGACAGCGCCGCCTGGGCGATTTTCACTGCCTTCAGACGCGGGTCGTCGGAGCTGCGCGCTGCCTCGGCGGCATCACGGATACTTTTAGTGGTATCGACCACGGTGCCCGCGATCACACGGCCTACCGCCAGGCTCTTGGAACTGTCCTTGCTGGTCTGGCTGGCGGTTTCCATGCCGGCCGTAATGCTGACGTTCGCACCGGTGAGCGCCATGTTTTTGGTACTCACCAGATCACTGGCAATCACCGCCAGTTCACGCCCTGCAGTCAGCGACACATTGCCTGCACTGGAGCCAATCGTGCTGCCGGTCAGGGTCATTTCATTGGCGGTGCCGTTGTGCTTCGAGCTGTTGATGTAGAGTTTCTGGTTGCCGGTGATGTCATCCAGGCCCAGCGTGTTGCCGGTCAACACACCGGTGAGGTCGCGGTTTTTTTCCTTGTGCATGTCGGTGCGGGCGAAGGTGTTCTGCGCCGCATCGATGGTCAGGTCGCGGCCGGCCTGCACGGCGAGGTCGCCGGTGCTGACCAGCGCGGAGCCGGTGACTACGGCATCGCGCTTGGCCGCGACGGTGACGGTTTCGCCGGAGACCATGCTGCCCAAGGCGGTGGTGCGTTTTTCGTCGACCTTGTCCTCGACCTTGCTCGCCTTGAGCCCGCCCCAGCTGCTTTTGCTCTCTTTGCGCTCGTGGCGGGCGCTGTCCGAATTGCTCACCGCGAGGATGCTCACGTCCTGCCCGGCAACCAAGTGCGCCGCGCCTTTTTCGGCGGTGACGGCACTGCCGGCCAATAGCAGGTTTTCGCCGGCGACGACCGTGCTGTGAGTGCCAGCGCTGACGAGGCTGCCAACGTTGTTCACGGCGTCGGTTTCGTCGAGGCGGAATTTCTTGCCCTGGGAGGTTTTCTTGGTCTTGCTGTAGAAGCTGTAGTCCTGGTCTTCAGCGGTTTTAAGGCTGAGGTTTTTACCCGACACCAGGTAGGCCTCGCTGCCGGCATTGACCTGGCTCGCCACCAGTTGCAGGTCCTGCCCGGCGCTCAGGCTGGCGTCGCCACCGGCCTTGATCACGCTGGAGACTTGCTGGACGTGGTCCTCGATGCGCTTGACCTTTTTCGAGTTGAACGTCGAGTGCTGCTCATTGGCCGCTGCTTCCGCGTTGAAATCGCGGGTGGCAACCAGGTTGATATCGCGCGTGGCTTGCACCTGGCTGGCCACGATGCTGATGTCGCGCCCGGCGGCCACGTGCAGGTCGCGACCGGCTTCCACCACGGAGCCTTGCTGCGCGATGGTCTTGTAGTTGGAGCGCGTGCCGATGGCGCCGCTGTCGAGGGTTTGCGAGGCGCTGATGTTGACGTCGCCCACGGCTTGCGCGGTGGTGTCCGCGCCGCTCTTGAGCACACCACCGACGTTGTTGAGGTTGGCCCCGGCCTGCAAGGTCAGCGCGTTGGCTGACTCGATGCGCGCGGCGCTGTCGACGAAATCGCTGCGCTCGGTGCGATAGAGGCACTGGCGCTTTCGTGGGTGGTCACCGTGCGCTCGTTGAGCAGGTCGGCGCCGGCGGCGAGGTTGACGTCGCGCCCGGCAATGACACCGCCCGCGCGGTTGGTCAGGTTGTTGCCGCTGAGCAGGTCGAGACGCCCGCCGGCTTCCATCAAGCCGCTGTTGGTGAGGTTGCTGCCGACATTGGCCAGCAGGCTGCCGTTGGCGCGCAAGGTGCCGGCGTTATTGAGGTGGCTGCCGCTGATCAAGCTGACGTCGCTACCGGTAATCAATGCACCATTGGGCGCCAGGCGGTTGCTGGCCTGGGCCAGGTACAGCACCGGGACGAGCACTTGTTGCCCGGCGACGGTAGCGTTTTCCAGCCACACGATGTCGTGCGTCAGGGCCGCAACCTGTTCGGCGGTGAGGCTGACACCCACCGACAGGCTGAGCGCGTCCTTGCTGCTGATGGCGTTGTCCATCAGGTGCTTGAACAGGTCGGCATCGCTGGTCTGGCCGTCGATGAAACGCTGGCCGGTGCGCGCAAGCACGGCCTGCTGGATCAGGCGCTGTTCGTAGAAGCCGTCGCCGAGGCGCCGTTGCGCGGTGTCGGGGTCGTAACCGAGCTTGCTGAGCATGTAGTCCGAGCTCATGAACTGGCGCATGTCGGTAAGCAGCGGGTTGGTTTCGATCAGGTATTTGTGCGGGTTGGCCGCGAACTGGCTGGTGGGCACACCGTTCACGCCATTGCCGTCATTGAGGTGGAACAAGCCGTTCTGCCCGGTGGGCAGGTCGAAGCCTGGCAGCCCCAACGGGTTGACTTGTTGCTGGGCGACGTCCGGCGGCAGCTGCGGGTTGAGGCTGACCTCGGTCGAGTAGCCCGGCGCATGGCTGTTGGCGCCGCTGCCGACGTAGGTGTAGCCGCCGCGCACGACTGTGTTGTCGATACCCGCCTGGGCCTGCACATTCACAGCGCCACCGGCCTGGATCACGGCCGCGTAGCTCTGGTCCACCGGTGCCAGTTCGGTGGTCTTGCGCAGGGGGAGCTTCTCCATCTGCATCGCGCCGATAAACGTCGCCAGCGACGCTTCCAGGCCGCCGAGGTTGTTGGCGTCGTACCGAGTGCCGCCAATGGAATATTGGTCAGTGAAGTCCGCGGCGTAGCGGTACCAACCCTCTGGCTTGCGCTCGCGATCGGAGGTAAACACGCGGTCGTACTGGGTGTCGTGGGTCACCACACCGACGTTGGTCAATTGGTTGACCCGCACCGTCATGTTGCCACCCGAGGCGATGCTACTGCTGCTGTTGAGCAGGTCGCCGCCGGTCAGCAGCATGTCGGCGCCCGAGGTAATGCTGGACGCCGCCGTAGCGTCGCTGACGATGAAACGATCGCGCTGGGTGATCTGGAACGGTCGGTTCTGCTTGCCACCGTCGCAGTCGCCACCGGTCACGCCCTCGACACAGGCGATAGGGGTGATGGAGGCGCTGTAGATGCCCGATTCGGTGGTCAGCACAGTACGGATGTTGTCGATTGTGCTGGCCGCCAGGACCAGGTTGCGCTCGCTTTCGATGGTGCCCGAGCTGTTGATGATGCTGGTGGCCAGCCCGCCCTGGCCGTCGCGGTCAACGCGCAGGTTGCCCATGGCGTAGATGCTGGCGCCGAGGTTTTTCAGGCGGTCGACCTTCAGGTTCATGTCGCCGCCGCTGAAGATCAACCCGTGTTCATTGAGCAGGTTGCCTACCGACAGGTCGAGGCTGCCCTGGCTGGCAACTGAGCCGCCCACCGTCCAGTCCTGGCCGCTGCCGACCAGGCTGCGGGTACCGAGCAATTGCCCGGTGGCGGTCTGATGCAGGTTGTCGACATTCACCGTCAGGCGCCCGGCCTGAATCGCGGTGCTGTTGGTCCAGTGGGTCTTGTCGAGGGTCAAGTCGCCCTGGGTCACCAGGCTGCCGCCGACGTCATCGAGGCTGATGCCACTGAGGTCGAGCACGCCGGTGCCGACGTGCAACACCTTGCCGCCGGTGTTCTGGAAGGTGCCGGCGGCGAGGCTCAATTGGTCGTTGGCGGTCTCCAGGCTGCCGCTGTTGTTCAGCAGGCCACCGATGGCGTAGCGGGTCTTGCCGACGACGCCGAGGGCGCGCATTTGCCCGCTGTTGGTGAGGCTTGCGCTGTCGACATCCAGGATCGTGGCGCTTTCGATCAAGCCACGGTTGACCAGGGCGCCGCGCAGGCTGACGTCGACCCGGTTGGCGGCGATCTCCCCGCCGTTATCCACATTCACGCCACTCAGGTGCACGCGGTCACGGGCGAACAGGTTGCCACTGCCGTTGTTGAAATCCGTGGCATCGATAAGCGCATCGCCGCCTTTGGCCGCGATGCGTCCGCCGTTGTTATCGAGGGTGCCGGCGGTAATGCTGAGGCCGGCCTTTTCGCTGTGGATCAGGCCGTTGGTGCCGTTCTGCACGCCTTCGGAGGCGGTCAGGCTCAGGCCATCGTTGGCGGCCAGGGTGCCGCTGTTCTGGTTGTCGATGCTGGTGGCGAACACCGTCAGCAAGCTTTGGCTTGCGAGCTTGCCGCCCTGGTTGTCGAGGTGGGCCGCACGCTGGACCAGCAAGGGCCCGACACTCGCCAGCTTGCCGTTGCGGTTGATCAGGTCACCGAGCAAATCCAGGGTAAGCGTGCTGGCGCCGGTGAGGTTGCCGGCACTGTTGTCCAGGGTATTGCCGTGCAGGGTGAATGCGCCCGTGCTGTCGATGATGCCGCCCTGGCTGTTGTCCAGCAGGCCGCTGACGTTGAGGGTTTGAGTACCGTCGCTGAGCAATTGGCCCTTGTTGCGGTTATCGAGGCTGCCGGCAGTGATGTTCAGCGCTTGCTTGGCGCTCATGCTGGCGCCTTGGTTATCCAGGTCTTGGGCGACGGTCGCGGTCAGGCTGCGATTGGCGATTACGGTGCCGGTGTTGGTGATCTGCTGGCTGTCGAGCTTGACGTCGCCCCCGGCGTTGCGGGTGTTGTCGGCGTTGACCCCGGCTTCGATGATGCCGTTGTTGGTCAGCTTGCCGTTGCTCGCGAGGGTGATGCTGTCACGGGCAGCGAGGCTCTTGCGGTTTTTCAGCTCGCCCTTGGTCTTGGCCTTCAGGGTGGTGCCGGCGTAGACCGGGCCCTGGGCATCCAGGCTTGCCGCCTTGATATCCACCGCACCGCTGGAGGCGGCCTGGGCCATGCTCAGGTGGCCGTTGACATCGAGTTGGATATCGCCGCCGCTGGCGGCCAATGTGCCGTCGAGCTTCACGCCGACGCCGGCCTCGGTGCCCACCAGCTTGATGGCGCCGGCGTACATGCCGCCCAGTGCCGACGAGTCGATCGCCAGCTCCGGCTTGGCGCTGCCGTCGTCGGCGCGCGCGGTGGTTTTCAGGCTTTTGGCATCGACGTCATTGCGACCGGCGATCACCGTAAGCTCGCGTGCATTGATCTGCGCGTTGATCTTGGCCGAACGGGTGATGATCTCGAAATGGTCGACGTTGCTCGCGTTCAAGCCCTTGCCGTCGATGGTTACCGCACCGCCATCCACCTGGTAATGGTCCAGGCGGCCGACTTTGTCGATAACTGGCTTGCCGGTGGTCAGGGTGACATTCGGGGTGTTGATAAAACCACAGCCGTTGCAGCTGATGCCATACGGGTTGGCGACGATCACCTTGGCCGACTGGCCCGCCACTTCGGTGTAGCCGCGCAACTGGCTGGGGCTGCCGCCGTTGACTTCGTTGAGGATGACATTCGCAGCGCCGCCCTTGAGGTTCGGGTTACCGACGATGATCCCGCCCAGTTGCGTGTTCTGGACCATGCCCGTGGCGTTGTTGAGGATCACGCCATTGGGGCCGACGTTGTAGTCCTGGAACTGGTTATGGGACAGGCCGCTGCCATTGGGCGTGGCGATGTTCACCACCGGCACGCCGTTGCCCGCCTGGCCGACGGTCGTGCCCGGACCGCTGACCACGATGCCGTCGGCCTGGGCCAGCAGCGGCTGCCAGAACAGCGCATTGGCCAGGATCAGGGCCAGGCCACGCTGGGACAGGGTTTTCAGGGCAACAACAGGGCGAACGTCCATATTCAGAATCTCACGGCAGCGGCGTTGAATTACAGGAAGAAATCCAGGCGGAAGTAGATCGGCGCTTCGCGCTCGGTCACCACGCCAGGTCGTTCCAGGGAATGGGCAAACGTCACACTGGTGCTGACGTATTTGCCCCGCGCGAACAACTCAACGGAGTTGCTCGACACCCGGCCATGCTGGGTGTCGTTGTAACGGTCATTGCGAATCACGCCCTGGTCGTAACCGACACCGGCACCGTATTCGAGCAAGGCCGGGCGCAGCCAGCCGACCGTGACCGGACGGGTCCAGCGCAGGTCGTTGCGCCAGTAGCCGCCGCTGTCACCGTTCAGTTGCTGGTCCTTGAACCCGCGCACCGAGTAGGAACCGCCCAGGCTCATGCGTTGCGACGGATACAACACATCTTCACTGCGCTGCCCGGTGGCCAGGCTGGTGAAACTGAACGACTCGCCCCACAGCGTGAACGGCTGCAGGTAGCTGGCGGTGGCCGTGTATTTACGGTAGCGGGGGGTGGGCGTGAGGTTGCCGAAGCCGTCGCGACGCTGTTCGTCGCGCTGGGCATCGAAGGCGCCGATGCCGTTTTGCATGCCGACATCCAGGTTGACGAAGGCACTGGCGATCCGCCGCCCGTGGCTGAGGCCGACCTGGAACTCACTGAGACGGTTGCTGCTGACGCCCAGGCGCTCGTCGTTGATGTAGTTGTTGGTGCGCAAATGAGTGAGGCCGACGTTGACCGAAGTCTTGCTCACGTCATCGCGATGCACTACGCGCTCGGCGCGCAGCTGGTGGTTCTGGCTGTCGCCCGTCTGCTTGTATTTGTAGCCCTGGAGGTCGCCCGGCGTGCGGTAGTCGCTTTCACTGTAGCTATAGCTGAAGTTCCACCAGCCCCACGGCAGGTTGTAGTAGAGCATGCTGCTTTTCGAGGTTTTCTGGTGGTCGCTGATCGCGTCGTGGCCGCCGCGCACTATCAACTGGTCAGCCAGGCCCAGCGGGCTGTCCCACTCCAGGCCCGCGCCCCATTGCTGTTCGCCGGTGCTTTTCTGCCCGTCATTGTTGCGCGACAGGCTGGCGCGCCAGGGCTTTTGCGGCTGGTTTTTCACCACCACTTCGCTGCCGCCGACCTGGCTGCCGGGGGTCAATTCCATCTGCGCCTGCTTGGACGGCAAGCGGCTGAGTTGGTCCACCAGTTGCTCGACTTCGCGCAGGTTGAGCGCCTCGCCGACCTTGCCGGGAAACGCCATGGCCAGTTCACGGTCGGTCACGCTGCTGCCCTCGGCGCCCTTCAGGCCTTCGAGCTTGCCTTCCACCACCAGCACCTGGAGGTGACCGCTGGAGAGGTCTTGTTGCGGCAGGTAGGCGCGGCTGGTGACCCGGCCCTTGGCGATGTAATAGTCGGTGATGACCTTGAGCAGTTCATTAAGCTGTGCCACGCCCAGGCACTGGCCGATATAGGGCTTGAGCAGACGCGTGCGGTCGGCGGCGGACAGGCTGTCGGCGCCCTTGAGTTCGATGTCCTGGATCGGGAAGCAGCGGGTATCGACGGACGTGGCCGGCGCCTGGGCCTTGGTGTCTTTGCCGGGCAGGTCCTGGAGTTCTTCCAGGCGCCGGCGCTGCTCTTCGAGAAGGCGGTTCTGGCGGTCGCGAATCAGGTCCTGATCCCCTGGCGTAGGGGCGGCCATGGCACTGTTCATACTCAAATAAGCGAGCAGGAAAGTGCACAGCAAATACCGAGTCCGTGGCGATAACAAAGACATGTTCGATCCGTCGAAAATCAAGGGGCGGCAAACTAACATCGAACTTGCGCCAACCCAAGAAACTGGATTAGTTGCACAGCCGTACTAGTTACTCACTTAACCTATTGATTAATAACAACTAAAAATCATCAAAAAGAAATACAGCCTGTGACTGGCAGTATTATTCCGACAAGCGGCAATAGTTTTGATGGCGATTCGTCGGAGAACTTGAAAGTTGCCATTAGTTGGCCATCAAGTTCTTGCCGAGATAAGTTAGTACCGGAAAAGGCAGAAAAGTTCGCGGCGTTTTTGTGAATTGGATCCCACTTATCGGTATTACCCAAGAGCGTTCCCACATTGCGCGGGAACACTCTCCAGCGTAAATCCTAGCTGGCGTCCTTGTTGCGATCCTGGCCAGGCACCAGGGTCAGCCCCGGCTTTTCCACATCCCGCGAGACATGGGATTTGACCTCCGCCACACCGCCGTCGTCGTCATTGTGGATCACCAGCACGCCAGGCCGGCGCAGTTGCTCCAGGTCGCCCTCGCCGAGGCTGAAGCTGTCGCTCAGGTTCTGGTCGGTGAGGGCCTTGGCCTCGGCGCGACGCTGGGCGAACTTGCGGCCCCGGCGTTGCTGGTAGCGCGCCCAGCTGATCAGGATCACGGCGTTGAACAAGGCAATCCACAGGTAAACCTGCAGGGTGTTGAGCGCCGCAAAAATCGGCGCCTCGATACGTGGACCGCCGTGGGTGTCGAGCATCGAGGTAATCCCGCGAGCCAGTAGCCAGATCAAGCCGGCCCAGGCCATCAGGGTCAACAGCACATCGATGATCCACATCACGGAGCGTTGGCGGGTTCTGACCAGTTTCATGCTCACGCCTCCTCTTCAAGGGGTTTGATACCGCGATCCGGGCTGACCCAGCGGGCGCGCTTCTGGTGCTGGTTGAACAGCACCTTGGGGAAACTGACCAAGGTGGTGAACAGGCTGACCAGCCAGAACACCATCGGGTACCACACGGTCCAGAACAGGGTTTTCCACAGGTCTTTCTCGTAGCGCCGGTCAATCAGGATGCTCACCGCAAACTGCACCAGGCACACCATCGCCAGCACCAGCCCGGTAAACGCCGGCGGCACCAGGGAGTCCACGGTAATCGCCTGTGGCAGCGGGATGAATTTACCCACGCCCCAGAAGATCACCGACAGCAGGAAGGTGAAGGCCCATCCGGTGGACAGGCAGTACTCGAACAGCAACGGCCACAGGTAGCGATGGCGCCACTGCCAGATGCCACGGATATTCTTGAACAGCACCTCGGCGCCGCCCTGGGCCCAGCGCAGGCGCTGCTTCCACAGGCCGCCGACGGTTTCCGGCATGAGGATCCAGCACAGTGCACGCGGCTCGTAGAAGATGCTCCAGTGATCGAGCTGCAGCTTCCAACTGACATCGATGTCCTCGGTGATCATGTCGGTGCTCCAGTAGTCGATGCGGTCCAGCGCTTTCTTGCGAAACGCCACCACCACACCCGACACCGTGAAGATCCGCCCGAACACCCGCTGGGTGCGCTTGATCAAGCCGATGATCGACGAGAACTCGCCCACCTGCACCCGCCCGATCAGCGTCGAGCGCGTGCGAATCCGTGGGTTGCCGGTGACGGCGCCCAGGCGCGGATTGTCGAGCATCGGCGCAACCATGTAGGCCGCCGCATTCTTATCCAGCAACGCGTCGCCATCGATGCACACCAGGTATTCGCTGCGCGCGGCGACCGCGCCCATGCGCAACGCCACCGCCTTGCCCTGGTTCTGCGCCAGGTGCAATACGCGCAGGCGGGGCTGCTGCAAGGCCAGGGCGTCCAGTACTGCGGCGGTGTTGTCGGAGGATCCGTCGTTGACCGCAATCACCTCGATATTCGGGTACACCTGGGCCAGCGCGGCCTCCATGGTGTCGGCGACGTTATCGCCCTCGTTGTAGCAAGGGATGATGATCGAGATCAGCGGGTTGCCGGCCAGCACCGGCGCCGGGGTGTCTTCTTCCCACGGCCAGTGGCGCTCCCAGTGCAACCAGAAATACAGCCCGCCGGCGATCCACAGCGCCGACATGAACAGCGGGTAGAAAAACACGAAGTCCATCAGGAACTGCCCGGTGACCAGGAAGATCAGGCCCAAGGGCACACCCAACACCAGTGCCAGCACGAATAACGCCAGGATTCTGTCGAACATGGTCAAGGGTTCCATTGGTTGGAAAGGGCCGGACGCACTGTCTTCAGATCCGGCGAGTTTTCCAGGAAGTTGTCCGGGTAATAACCAAAACTCGTGACCCCCTGGCGTTTGAGTACACCCATCCACTGTGCCATCTGCGCCCCGTCGATATCGGGCGCGGCCTGGGTGCGCCAATCCTTGGCTTGCAGTTCGAATACGGTCCGTTGCAGCGCACCGGGGCGCGCCTTGACCGTGGCGACCAATTTTTCCAACCAGGCATTGGAGTTCTTCAGCGTTTCGCCTTCCATCAGCGGCATGGCCATGGGCGCGGTCCAGTCGTAGGTCTGGAGGAAGTCATCGAGGTTCTGCGCGAACCAGGCTTCGCTGCCGGGGTTGAGCATCGGCTCGGCGAAGATATTGCGCGCGGTCTGCACCTGCGGCCCACGGATGGCGCGGACCTTGGCAGTCAGCTCCTGGGTGAAGTCGATCAGGTAGCGACTCTTGAAACGTGTCCAGCGCTGCATCACGGCCGGGTCGGCGCGCAAAGCGGCGATGGTGTCGGGCAGGCCGTTGGCGGCGTAGGCCTTGAGCGCCGCCGGGCTGGCGTCTTCGAAGTCCGAGAGGATCGCATCGTCGTGGAACAGCACGCCGTCGACAGCGGTGTTGCGCGCCAGGTCTTCGTAGATCTCGCCGATCTGCTGGCGCACTTTCGGATCGAACGGCGACAGGCGCTTGTACTGGTCCGGATCAAGGCCGAGCTGGCCGGTCTTCGGGTCCCAACGGGTGACGCGCGGCAACGCCGGATCGAGGGCAAAACTGAGCACCGGCATCCACGCGAAGATCGCCACATGACCACGGGTGCGCAGTTGCCAGGTCACGCGGTTGAACAGGTCGCGGCGCACCGGCAGGTGGCGGTTGGGGAAGTACAGCGAATGCACCAGGCCGTCGCCCTTGGGGTCGGCGAATGCTTGCAGGAACACGGTGCTCACGCCCATGTCCACCACGCGCTGCACCAACTGGTCGAGGTTGCGCGCCTCCTGGGCCGGGTCAGGGTCGTAGACGTTGTCGAGGTCGACATGCAGCACGCGCATCGAGGCCTTGGTCTCGGTGCCGACAATCGCGTTGGCGTAGTGCTCGCCGTCCGGGTCGGACGCCACCAGAAAGCGCGGGCTGCTCTTGAGGTTGGCAAGGTCGTCGAGGCCGTCGTCCAGGGTCAGGGCCAGCTGGTAGCCCTGCTCGCCCACAACGGCCAGGGACGTGCCATCGGCGGCGCCATATGGCCACACCCACACACGCGGCGCCTTGCCGGTGACGGCGCGCAGCTTGTTGGAGATGGCCGTCACGTCGGCACGCATCCGCGCCTGGAACTGCGCGTCGGTTTCGTACTTGCCGGTAGCGGCATCGTAGCGCCGTGTGGCGGCGGCGGGCTCCAGGTTGCCCTGGGGGTTGGCCAGGATGCCGGTGTGGCTGGCGTCGGTATGCGCGGCGATTTCCACCAGGCCCGATTGGGAAATCTCCTTCACCTGCTGCCAGGTGAGGAAGTCCGAGCGCGCGCGGGGCGTGCCGGCGAAGTCCACCGGTTTGTTCAGCGGCGTGTCGATCCAATAGCCCACCGGGGCCAGGATCGCCGGCCAATGATAGGCCCGCAGGATCGGCATCACGCGGGTGTAGAAACTCGAATAACCGTCGTCGAAGCTGAGCAGGATGGCCTTGGGCGGTAGCTCGCGCCCACCGCTGCGTGCAGCCAGGATCTGGTCGACGCTGACCGGCTGGTAGCCGTTCTCGCGCAGCCAGGCCAATTGGTCGATCAACCGCTCGGTGCGCACCGCCACCACCGCCTGGTCCGGGTCGCGATCCTCGACATCGTGGTAGGCGATGCCGAGGAAATGATTCTTCGGCCACGGCGCCTCATTGGGCGGCGTCGGCCGCTCGGCGGGTGGGGTGTAAGGCGCGGGTTGCTGGGCGCAGGCACTGGCCAGCAATACACCCAGGACCAACAAGCAACGGCTGAGGACGGTCATGGTCAGGCTCTTCTAGAAACGGTAAGTGAGGTCGACGAGCAGGCGCAGATCGCGTTCGCGATCGCCGTCATAAGGTCGGCTGATCAAGCTCAGGTTGGCGCCGGCTTCCAGCACGTCATTCCAGCGGATGCGTTGGCCGTAGCCGATCAGGCCGACCCCGCCGGTGGAGTAGTCGCGCTGGCTATAGGTACCCGCACCGACCTGGAACTGCTGACTCCACTGGGTCTCGTAGCGGTGATAGAGCACATGATTGACGGTGACGCTGGGCAACACGCTGAGGTCCGACTTGGGGTTGAAGTACACCGTGTCGTCCTTGGTGTTGCGGCTGGCGCCAACCTCCAGGCCCAGGTCGACTTGCACATGGGGCGAGCTGTAGATGCCCTCGCGGCCGGTGAGCAAGGCTTCGAGCCGATTGTTGCCGTCGCTGAAGTGGGACGGGCTCAGGGACAGTTTCCACTCGCGGCTTTCATTCGCGCGCCAGCGGATAAAGCCGCTGCCGCCGTTGGCGGTGACGTCGGCGTTCAACGCCCGCAACGGCGTGGTGGCCAGCAGGTAGCCGAGGCTGCCGCCGTATTGCCAGTTGTCGTTGATGTCGCGGGTGATCGACACCGCGGCGCCTTGCTTGGAGCCGTAGCCGTAGGAATGGTTGGAGACTTCAGCCTCCAGGGTCATGTCGCGGGTGCGCTGCTCCACGCCAACCCGCTGGAAACGGTGCTGGCCGGTGCCTTCGGTGAAGTCGGCGGTGGCATAACCGGCGCCGGCGAACACGCGCCAATCTTCATTGATGGGCGGGCTGTAGAGCACGCTTTCGATGCCCCAGTCGCGGCTGCCCGCGACCGCGCCCACGTCGTCATTGCCGCCACCGCCGTAGCTTTTACCGGTGTAGGCCTCGACACGCAGCTCGGCCATGTCGTGTACATCGCGCAGGCGGCTGAGGCGCTGCACCTGGCGGTTGTCCGGGTTGCGCGCGAGCACGTCATCGGTCAGCGCGTCCATTTGCCGCCATTCCTGCAGATCCATCGCGGTGTAGGCCTGGCTCACTTCCAGGCCGATGTCGCGCGGCGCCTGGGCTTCGGTTTCCTTGAGGCTGCCCTCGGCCCGACGCGGCCATTCACGGGCGCGGTACATATCGGCCTGGGCCAGGCGCAAGCCGACGTTGCCCGGGGCCTTGGCCACCAGCGCTTCGAGGCCGGCTTCACTGCCTGGCAGGTCGCCGCCGTAAGTGCCGGCCTGGGCTGACAGTTGTTGCGCATCCATCCAGCTGTCGTTGGGGTTGCCGATCGGCAGGCCCTTGAGTTCCACCCGTGGGTTCTGGCTGTCGGCCAGGTTGCTGGCGACCTCGCGCGCTTCCATCACCTTGTCGCTCTCGAGCAAGGCATAGAACAGCGCGGTGCTGTCTTCGACATGGTCCGCCGGGTCGGCGTCCGGCGCCGTGATGGCCTGGCGATAGAGTGGCTCGGCCTTTTCCGGCTCGCGCTGGTCGAGGTAGGCGGCGGCGACCCAGCGCACGGCATACGTCGGCAACTGCACGCCTTCGCTCTTGAGGGTTTCGTACTCGCGGATGACCTGCGCCATGCGCGCACGGGCCTTGAGTGCACCGAGGCGGTCGATGCGCCAGCGCACGACGTCGTCATGCGCAGTGGGGTCCGGGGTCCAGCGAGCGAGCAGCTTGTCGTAGTCCTGCAGCGCCCGGTCGGCGATGACATAGCGTTCCTGCTCGGTGCGCGTGGCGAACTCGGCCATGCGCACACGCTCGGCCGCCACGTCGCCTTCCAGGCGGCGCTGGGTGACATCATCCAGCAGGCCCGGACGCTTGGCCGACAGGCGCAGCGCGGCTTCCGGCAAGCGCGCCTTTTGCAGGGCGACGATGTACTCGCGAGCGACTTCAGGCTTGTCGCCAGTGCGGATAAACGCCTGGTCGAATTCAAACAGCGCGTCGTAATTGAGACCGGCACGGGTCAGCGCGTAGCCCAGCGCCATGCGGCGGTTGGGATCGTCCGGCTTGGCCGCCACCAGCGCGCGGGTGCGCTGCACGGCTTCGTTGGCCTGGCCGCCGTCGGCCTGGGTGAGCGCAAGGCCCAGTTGCAGGTCGACATTGTTCGGTTCACGCAGCAGCGCACGGCGATAGACTGCCTCGGCCTGCGCCCACTGCTTCTGGTTGCGATAGGTGCGCGCAACAGTGGCCAGCGCCTGGGAAGTCAGGTTGCGGTTCGCGCCCTGGGCCTCGTACACCTTCAGCACTTCAGCGTCTTGCCCGGCCCAGCCGGCGATCACCAGATGGTCACTGATCTGGCCTGGCGTCTGGCGCTCGGCGGGCCATTGGCGCAGTTGCGTGAGGGCGGGAGTGAAGTTGCCGTTGCGCGCCTGAATGATCAGGGCGTCATAGGCCGCATCGGCCATGGCGAAGGTGGGGACCAGCAATTGGCTGCACAAGGCGACCCCGATGAGCAGTCGCAACCGTCCTGTGGCACTGAGTGGTAGGTTTCGCAACATATCGTGAGCTTCCTTACACACGGAAAGCTGTAACGATAGGTGGTCCTGAGCAATTTGCCTCAGGGTGTCGGCGTCTCGTGACCCGACCTAGCTTTCCTGTAGGAACTATCCCCGACGCTTGTATCGAAATGGACATTTCAGAACAATTGTTCAGAATTGCCGCAGATTCTGAAAAGCGAATGGGGGAGCGGAGTTGCGTGCGATAAGGGGGTGACGGCAAGGCTACGCGCCGACCGTTTGACCCTTATCGCAGGCAACCCCGCTCCCCCATTATTTATTTCGGGGTGATGGCGAAATTCTTACTGCGCGCCGCTCACCGCACCGACTTTGGACATCACGAAGCCAATGAACTGCTCAACGGTCATCTTCTGGCCGTTGAAGGTCACTTCATTGTTGGCGTAGTGCAGCTTGGACACCACGTCGCTGCCGACCAGGGTCGCCAGTTGCGTGCCGACCGCCATGCCGCTGACCATCTCGCTGGCCATCTGGGATTGCTGCTCGATGGCTTTAGGATCGGTCACGCCACCTACCTGCGCTTGCAGGGCGGCCACGTCGGCGATCATTGGCTTGGACAGGGTCAGGTTGGCGTCCAGCAGGGACACCATCTGCTTGCCCAGCTCGATCGGCGGCAGTTCCATGGAGGCCGGCTTGGCCAAGTCCACGACCAGGCTGAGCTTGCTTTCGCCGTGGGTGGTTTTCAATGACAGGTTTTCCAGCGCCAGGTGCGGCTTGGCGGCCAGCAACTGGTTGACGTTGGCTTCGGCCAGGGTCTGCTCGGCTTCGGTCAGTTGCAGCTCCGGCACCGGTTGGCCGGCAGCGGCGGCGGCTTGCACCGGCTGCATCTTGTCCTGGTACAGCTTGGTCAGCACCAGGCCCGACGGCACGTCAATGTTCTTCAGGCTCACGGCCATGGCAGCGGAGCCAACCGGTTTGCCCTGGTAGCCGATCTCGTCGATCTTGTAGTCAACGCGGCCATCCATGCTGTTGTCTTTGATTTCGCTGGTGTCTTTCTGCTCGAAGCCCTTGAGGGTCAGCACGGCCTTCTGCGGACCGAAGGTCAGCTTGCTGTCGGTCAGTTCAACGGTGTTCTGCCCGGTGTAGAAGCCGAAGGTGGATTTCTCCAGGTTGCTGGCGACGGTCAGGCCGGCAAACTCGGCGTCGAACGGCGTGCCATTGGCATCGATCACGGCGATCTTGAGGCTGTTCATGTAGCCATCGGCCTTGACCTTCTTGCCTTCGGCGGTGCTGTCGAAGTCCAGGTTGGCGCCGGAGAAGCTTGCCGAGGACGTTTCGTCCTTGTACTCCAGGGGCAGCAGTTCGAGGTTACCGCTGACCGAACGGTTGTAGCCGATATTGGCCACGCCCTTGAGCGGCGACACGTCCTTGGCGGCAGCGAACCATTTTTCGGTGGTGGCGTTCTTTTCCAGTTCGTAGTGACTGGTGGCCATGACCGGCAGCCATTTCAGCGACACCAGGCGCGAGAACGGCAGCGGGCCGTGCTCGATATGGTCGACAAACAGCAGTTCGGGATTGGGGTTCTGCTCGCCGAAGAACGAGCCTTGCGCCTTGAGGCGGTAGTGCGCGGTGCTGCTGAACAAGCCACGGTCCAGGGAGACCAGTTCCAGGGCGACGCTGCCGTCGACGCCGGCCATGGACCGTTGCAGTTCCTTGTTGGCGTCCTGCACCGCCGTTTGCAGCACGGGCTCCAGCTGCTTACCGGTGTACCAGGCGCCGCCTGCACTGACGACGCCAACGGCGACAACGAAACCCAAAAGAACAACTGCTGGCTTATTCATGAAGTGACCTGATCAAATCCTGTGAGAAGTGGGCTGTCTTCCTTGAACCCCAAAGGGGTTGGCTCAAGCCCGCCGAAAGCGGGGGAAGATTAGCACTGGCGACCGCGGACGGCCCAGCTTTTCAGAGGGGTCAGGCGTGCAGTTGGTTCACGAGTACTCCAATTCGATCTCGTCGAGCTGGTGGTCAAAACTCTTCAGGCGCGCGGTCCAGGTGTACACCAGCACCTCAAACTCGCGGTGTATGACGGCATTGCCCGGGGTGTCGGTCTTGGGGTCGCAGAAGTCCAGTTGGTAGCGTTCGCGGGCCATCTGCGTGGCGACATCGGACAGTTCCCGCGCGTTATTCAGCCAATGCCTACCTTCGGCGACCTGCTGATCGAGGGCCACGCATTGTTTTTTCAGGACTTCGAGGCTTTTTTCCAGGGGCGTGCCAGTGAGGTCGCCCATGACTTCCTGGAAGGTGCGCCCAGGCTGCCAGTAGCTGCCCCAGAAATAGCGGTCGAACACGGTTTCGACCCGGCGCAGGGCAACCTTGGTGTCCCAGATGGCCACGCGGGTCTTGCCTTGTTCGAGGAGCTTTTTCTTCACGCGTTGATTTTGGTAGGAGGCCCACGCCACGACGCCGATGGACAGCGTGCCAATCACCAGGCACGCGCTGTCGAGAAACACCATGGCCTTGTCGATCTGATGGGCAAGCATGACGCCGTAGAAATAGGCAGCCGATAACAACACCAGTGCGAAGCACACGCACCAGAAAGCGGGAGCATAAGGGTTTTTCATTATTGGAATCCCCATGAGCAAACGCGAGCAGTGTCAGGCGGATCGTCACGGCGATCCACCTGACAAAGCATAGCTACCTGCTCAGGGTTTGCTGCCCTGTGACGCTTGCGTTCGTCCGCTTTCCCAACCACCGCCCAGGGCCAGGAACAGATCGATCTGGCTCATGGCAACCTGGGTGTTGGCCGCGGCCAGTTGCGCGCGGACATCGGTGTAGGTACGGGTGGCCTGCAGGTCGGCCAGGAACGACGCGCGGCCGGCCTGGAAGAAGCGGTGGGTCTGGTCGGCGGCTTCCCGTGCGGACTCGCCGGCCTCGGCCAGCGCGTCGCGCCGTTGCAGCTGCGCGGTGTATTGCGCGAGGCCGGTCTGGGTCTCGCGGATGGCATTGAGCACCACGCCATCGAAGTGGGCCAGGGCCCCCTGGGTCGCGGCTTCGGCTTCGTGGATGCGCGCACGCGCGCCATTGGTGGGTAACGACCAGCTGATCAGCGGGCCAAAGCCCCAGCGGTTGGTGGGGGCGGTGCCCAGGTCGTCGAGGATACCGACGGTGCCCACCGTGGCGCCGATGCTGATGTCCGGGTACAGCGCACCGGTCGCCACGCCGATACGCGCGGTGGCGGCGGCGAGTTGACGCTCGGCCTGGCGCACGTCGGGACGGCGCTTGAGCAGGGCCGCGCCGTCGCCCACCGGCAACAACTGGGCGATGTGCGGCAGCTCGGCGCAGGTGGCGGTGCCGGCCGGCAGTTGGTCCAGCGGCTTGGCCAGCAGCATCGACAGGCGGAACAGCCCGGCCTGGCGCGCGGCCTCGTAGCGCGGCATGTCGGCACGCAGGGATTTGTATTGGGTCTGCGAGCGGGTTACCTGGGTTTCATCCCCACGCCCGGCGTCGCGCAGGCGCTGGGTCAGCTTAGTGCTCTGGCCTTGCAGGTCGAGGGATTCGTTGGCAATCGCCAGCTCTTCATTGGCCGCGCAGACCTGGGTATAGGAGCGCACCACATCGGCCACCAGGGTGATGCGGGCGATATCGGCGGCGGCTTGCGCGGCATCGGCGCTGGCCTGGGCGCTTTCGATGCCGCGTTGCAGGGTGCCGAACAGATCGAACTGGTACGAGGTGCTGATGCTGGCGCTGCCGATGTTGGCCACCGGGACTTTTTCCGTCAGCAAATAGGCCTCACCCGACTCCTGCAGGCGCTGCGCCTCGGCCTTGGCGCCGGCACTCCAACCGCCGGCGGATTCGGCTTCCTGGGTCTGGAAACGCGCGCGTTGCAGGTTGGCGGCGGCCACGCGCAGGTCAGTGTTGGAGGCCATGGCCTGGCGCACCAATTCATCCAGGCGCGGGTCCTTGTAGAGCTTCCACCAGTCGGCCGGCACCGGCGCCGACACCACATTGTTGCCCTCGCCCGCCAGCTGCCCTTGCAGGTCGCCACGGTTGACGGCGGACTTTTCCGGCAGCTTGTAATCCGGCCCTACCACCTGGCAGGCCGACAGCAACAACCCCAACGCAGCGGTTGCCAGGAGCTGCTTCATGGTTTGTCTCCATCTTTGACCTTGTCACCGATGATCGACACCGTCGCCGTACGCCCGGCGATCATGCGAAAGTCCGCCGGCACATCGTCAAAGGCAATGCGCACCGGGATCCGCTGGGCCAGGCGCACCCAGCTGAACGCCGGGTTGACGTTGGGCAGCAGGTTGGAGCCGCTGGTGCGGTCACGGTCTTCGATACCGGCGACGATGCTTTGCACATGGCCGCGCAGACGCGCATTGTCGCCGATCACGCGGATGTCCACGCTCATGCCGACGTGGATGCCGTCGAGCTTGGTCTCCTCGAAGTAGCCGTCGATATGGAACGAGTTGCTGTCGACCACCGACAGCACCGGGCGCCCGGCCGTCACGAACTCCTGGGCACGCGGCGCACGGTCGTTGACGTAGCCGTCCACCGGGCTGCGGATCACCGAGCGGTCGAGGTTGAGCTGGGCGGAATCCACCGTCACCTGGGCTTCGGCCAGGGCCGATTGCGCACGGGCCACGCGCGATTGGCTTTCTTCCAGTTGCTCGCTGGGCACCAGGTTGCCGAGGCCACGGTTACGCTTGTACTCGCGCTGGGCCTGGGCCAGGGTTTCCTGGCGGTCGGCCACGGCGGCCTGGGCTTGGCGCAGGGCCAGCTTGAAGCGGTCCTGGTCGACGGCGAACAGCACCTGGCCCTTGGTCACCAGTTGGTTGTCGCGCACCTCTACCTGCTGGATCAGCCCGGAGACGTCCGGGGCGATCTGCACGATGTCGGCACGGATGTGCCCGTCACGGGTCCAGGGTGCAAACATGTAGTACATGACCATGCGCCACACAACGACAACCGCAAACGTCACGATCAACAACGTGAGGACTACACGGCCGATGGTCAAAAAAGGTTTTTTCATGTCATCAGGTATCGACTGAGTGAGTCCACCGCGCCCAGCAACAGCGCGTAGAGCCCCACATTGAACAATGCCCGGTGCCAGACCAGGCGATAGAAGTGGACGCGGGTCAACAGCCCGTGCACCACCAGGAACAACACGTACGTAATGCCCATCAGCACCAGCAGCGTGGGCAGGAACACCCCGCTGATATCCAGATCACCGATCATAAAGGCGCTCCATCAGGCAGCGGCGCTTCCATCTCCGTGCCACCAATAAATTCCACCCCCGGCAGCAGCGACAGGCGCAGGCCGGCCAGCGCATGCAGCAGGTGCAGGCGGGTGTCGTCTTCGTCTTGCAGGCCCCGGCCGTTGAGCGCGCGCCGGGTGCGGTCGAGGGTCATCAGCAGACCGCTGGGCGCGGGCAAGCGTTCACCCGCCTTGAGGCAGGCCTTGAAGTAACCGCCCACGCCTTCCACCACCTGGTTGAGCAGCACGCGCGGCACGCCGTAGATGCGCGGCGAGTACGCCAGCAGATCGAGCAGGTTGAGCGCCACGCGCAAATCGCGCAGGGCGGTGCCGGTGTCCTGGTTGATCAGGGCCAGGCGCGGCAGGTGCTGCATCAGGCGGTCGAGCATCTGCACGGCCATGTGCCGGTGTTCGGCCAGGGTCGCAGGCTCGGTGAGGCTGACGATGTCGCGCCAGCTGAAACGGGTCAGGCGCTTGGCCGCCAGCTCGGCACCGAAGGGCCGCGCGATCAGCGTCCACACAAACGCGAACAGCAGGCCCACGGGCCCGGCCAGGTTGACGTTGGCGAAATTCAGGAAGTCCGCGTCGTAGGCGCCCTGGATGCTGATGAACGACGAGGTATTGACCAGCGTCAGCAGCATGCCGAGGTAGAAACGCGGCTGCACGGTGAGCGTGCCGATGCAAATAAACGGCACCGCGAACGCCAGTACCAGCATCGGGAAATCATGCAGGTTGGGCAGCACCAGGAACAGGTACAGGCTGGCGAACAGCACCGACATGGCAGTCCAGAAAAAGAACCGGTAGATCTGCGGCGCCGGGTCGTCCATCGAGGCGAAAAAGCTGCAGGCCACCGCCGCCAGGATCACTGCACTGCCGCCGTCGGTCCAGCCGAGCAGGATCCACAGCACCGAGGCGACGATGATCGCGGTGACCGTGGAAAACGCCGAGTAGAACATCAGGCCACGGTCGAGAAACGGCGTGAGCCGGCCCAGGCGCCAGTGGCGGTAGACAGCGCGCCAGGTGTCCTGGCTTTCGCACTGGATGGCGGCTTGCAGGCTGCGGCAGTCCTGCCACAGGTCGATCCATTCGCCAAGGCGATACAGCGCATTGGAAAACAGCAGCGTGTGGCGGTCGTCCAGGGCTTCGCTTTCGGGTTGCAGGGCGTCGAGTTGGTCACGCAGGGCACGCCAGGCTTCGAGCGGCGCAGCGTGCGTGGTGCTTTCCAGCCATTGCCGGGAGGCTTCCAGTATCGGCGTGATGCGCTCGAGAAACTCCGGCGCGCGATGCTCCAGGGCATACAGGGCATCGTCGAGGGCATCCACCACCGGCAACAGGTGGATCATGCGCCCGCGCAATTCCTTGGTGTTGCGCACCGTCTGCGGCCGCGCGCCTTCGTGAGGCAACTGGCCGATCATCAATTCCAGGGTGTTGAAGGTGGCGACCATGCCGCCACGCAAGGTGCTGACCTCTTCCGGCTGCACATTGCGGCTGAGGAAACGCAGGCTGTAGACCTGCGCGTCGGCAAACCACTTGGCCACCGAGCCGTCGAACACCGGCATCAGGCGACGCGGCCAGAACATCGCACCGACCACCGCCGCGACCGCGATGCCCAGGAAGATTTCTTCCGTACGCGCCTCGGCCACATCCCACACGGCCAGCGGGTTATCCACCACCGGCAGGGCGATCAGCGGCAAGGTGTAGCCAGCCAGCATCAAGGCGTAGTTGTTGGCGGTGCGCAGGTGCATGGAAAGGAACAGCAGAATCCCGGTCCACAGCGCGATCACCACCACCAGCACGTAGGGCGACTGCACGAACATCGGCACAAAAACCACCGCCGCCGCCGCGCCCATGAACGTGCCGATGGCGCGATACAGGGCCTTGGAGCTGGTGGGCCCGACAAACGGGCTGGAGACGATATACACCGTGGCCATCGCCCAATACGGGCGCGGCATCTGCATGAGCATGGCGATATACAGGGCGATCATCGACGCCGCAAAGGTGCGCACGCCGTAGAACCAGTCGCGGGCCGGTGGAAAACCGGTAAAAAATCCGTTCAAAGTGTCGCCGCCTCAAAGGCACGCAATACCCGCAGGGCCGCTTCCAGGTCGTTCGCAGCGATGTCCGCCAGCACGTCCTTGCGCAGGCGCACCAGTTGTTCTTCAACCGCTTGCACCAGCTCGCGCCCACGCTCGGTGAGGCTCAGGGCCTTGGCCCGGCGGTCGTGGACATCTTCGGTGCGGCACACGTAGCCGCCACTGCACAACTGGTCGAGCAGGCGCACCAGCGACGGGCTTTCCATACCGGAGGCCTGGGCCACCTTGACCTGATGCACACCGTCGCCCAAGCGGCCGATCATCAACAACGGCACGGCGCAAGCTTCGGAAATGCCATAGCTCACCAGCGTGGTCTGGCAGATTTTGCGCCAGTTGCGGGCGCCCACCACCATGCTGCTGCTGAGGTTCATCTGGAGTTGTTCGAGGGTCTGGGACACTGAATAATTCGCATACAGTTAGTTTGCTAACTATCAATATGGTGGATGGATCCAGAGCCGTCAAGTTTTGAAACAATTTGCCGGATGGGTGGTGGACACGCAGGGGTAAGTAAAGCGGGATTCGACGCGGGCGCTGGATTTTCAGCGGGGAATGCTACTTGGCAGCACTTCTGTGGGAGAGGGCTTGCTCCCACGTGCAGATCAGTGATGGATTCAAAGCGACTGAGGCACAGGGCGCCTAGCCCCCTCGCCCACCGCGCAACATCAGGTTCAACTCATCCACCACTTCAGCCCAATCCGCATCCTCCAGAATCTCTTCGCGCAGAAACGCGCGCTGACTCTCTGACCAGAAAAACGCCTCCGCCAGGTTCAAATCCGGCTTGAGCGGCGAATGCACCGCCACAAACTGCTCGATACTCACCGGGTCATCCGGCAACCCCAGTTGTTTGAACAGTGACGGCAAGCTGTGCACGGGCGATTCCATGATGGGCTCCTGATGGAAGGGGTTTAACCGAGTCTAGCGGCAGCCCTCGGGTTGCGCCGTCGGCACGTTGCACAACACAAACAGACGCGCCCTCGCGCCGCCGCCGTCCTGACGACTCAGCTCGCGCCAACCCTCGGGCAGCGGGGCGAAGTCATCCGGCGCCTCATTGCTGCTGATCAGCCACACGCGACGGCTTTCGACAGGCAGCGCCGATAGACGGTCGAGGTAGATGCGCCCGCCGTCCTGGTCCACCAGGGTGCCGAAGCCGTAGGCGTTCGGCCGGGTGGGCGTACCGTCGGGCTTGGGCGGGGTGTAGAGCTGCAATTGCGCGTCGGTCTGGTCGTAATACACGTAGCTGAGGTACCACATCATGTCGCTGAGGACGATGCGGTCACCTTCCTGGTAGTTGCGGTTGACGAACTCCACCGGCACGTTGAATTGGTCGTGCTCATCCACCGTGAAGTTGTTTTTGAGACCCACCAATTCCACGCCGACAAACAGCACGAACAGCGCCGCCCCCAGCAGTGAAAAACGCGCGGGCAGGCGGTCGATGGCCAACGCCACGAGCATCGGCAAGGCCAGGGCATAGGCGGTGAGATAGCGCTCGATAAACACCGGGGAGATGAACGACACCCCATACACCAGCAACAGCGGCAGCAGCAGAAACAGCGCCAGCAGGCAGGCCGGGCGGTAGCGTTCACGGTCATGCACGGCGGTGATCACCACCACGGCAACCAGCAGCAGCGGGTACAGCCAGAACAGCAGGGGCCAGAAACCGCCGCCTTCATCCTGCAGCACGAACTGCCAGATCATCGACGGCAGGGAGAACAGGTTGACTGGGTCTTCCCAGCCAATATCACCGCCGACTTTGAGTTGGTCGACGTGCTGGACCAAATCCCACAGGTTCGGCAACCACGGCAGGTACAGCAACACAATCACGGCGTTGGTCACCCACCAGGCCGGGCGCGCGAGCAGGTGCTGGCCGCGCGGTTGCGTGCGCCACAGCACACCGAGGTAGGCCCAATGCACCAACACGCACAGTGCAGTGAAGTAATGGGTGTAGAAGCCGGCAGTCATCAACAGCACATACACCGCCAGGTAACGCGTGCGCTCGGGTTGGCGCACCCAGTACACCAGCGCCAGCGTGGCAGCCAGCAGCCACACACCCAGCAACGAATACATGCGCACTTCCTGGCTGTAACGCACTGCCGTGGGCAGCAGCGCCAGCAGGATCCCCGCCAGCACCGCGGCACGCCGGGTGGACAGTTGCCGCGTCAGCCAGATCCCCAGGCCCACGGCGATCACGCCGGGGATCGCACTCATGCCGCGAATCGACAGGATGCTGTCACCAAACAGTTCGATCCAGCCGCGCAGCAGGAAAAAGTACAGCGGCGGGTGCACATCGTGGGCCGCGTGAAACCACAGGTCGGCCGCCGCGTACTCGCTGAGCAGCAGGCTGGAACCTTCATCGCCCCAGATCGCCGCCGAGGTCAGGCCATAAAAACGCAGGCCCATGGCCAGGGCCAGGATCGGCACCCACCACAATCGGCTGAGCCAACCGGCACCTTCCCACGTGAGTCGATTGAATGCGGGCAACGTCCCGACCTTTTCGTTTTGCTCTACCACAGACCGACGCACCTCGATTTCCCTACTACTGCCCTGATTGCCTCAGTGCAAACACCGCCACTCTAGGACAAAAGCCCCCGGTTCGCTTCTGGAATCGGACAAATCAGCAATTTGTGTAGGGCTTCACCGAAGCACCCGCAGGAACAGGCTATTATTGGCGCCCTCCAAGGACTCAGGATCAAGGACACGTCATGCGCATCGGTTTTCTGTCACCCCTGGCACTGGCACTGCTCGCCGGTATTTCCCAGCCGGCACTCGCCAGCTCCGACGACTCGTGCTACCCCGACTGGCGGGTCTCGCATGACAGCCTCGATGCGTGCAGCAACCAGCCCTTTCTCAGCCCCGGCAACGACAGTCGCGTGAACCTGCGCTTGCTGCTGGCCGACAAAAAGGCCGCGCCCTTGGCGCCGAATGCCTTGAGCGAGGACGACCTGTCCCAGGGATTCGGCCCGGTGCCGTTCCCGGCATACCGCCTCGTACCGATTCCCGCTGCGGACGAAGCGTCCGACAACTCGCCGGGCAACTCGCGTACAGCCGAACTCGAGACGTTGCTGCAACCCCTGGGCATCCCGCGCGGCGACGTCACGCCCGCCGGTGACGCCTTCCTCAACGGCGAAGGCAGCCGTTGCCGCAGCAACAACGAGGACAGCGCCACCGCGTTTATCAGCCAGGTGATCAAGGCCGACATGCCGCCGGCCGAGCGCGACCTGCTGATCAAGGCGCGCCTGCAGTTGCTCGGCACCTGCACCTGGGAGGGCCAGGTGCTCGACGCGCAGCAAACCTCGTCACCCAATGCACAACTGCTGCGCACTTACCTGCAGGCCGCCGCCGACTTCTACAGCGGACGCTTCAGCGATGCCGAACGGGGCTTTGCCGCCGCCAGCAGCAGCGAGCTGCCATGGCTCAAGGAAACCGCGCTGTACATGACCGCGCGCGCGTCGCTCAATCAGGCGCAGGCCGAGGCGTTCGACCAATACGACATGCCGCAGCTCGACCATGTGGATAAGTCCGCGCTGGGCGATGCCGAAGCGGGCTTTCTCGGCTACCTGAAAACTTATCCACAGGGCGCTTATGTGGCCTCTGCCCATGGCCTGCTGCGCCGGGTGCATTGGCTGGCGAACGATGACGACAAGCTCGCCGCCGACTTTGCCTGGCAACTCACCGACGCCAGCGACGCCCAGCGCAATGTGTCGGTGGACGAACTGGTGGAGGAAGCCGACCTCAAGTTGCTGATAGGCAGCAGTCGCCTCGGCGACCCGATGCTGCAGGCGGTCAGGGACCTGATGCTGATGCGCACCCAAAACCCGCCGCGCTTGAGCCGCGAAGATCTCGACAAGCAGAAAGCCACATTTGCCAACGAGCCGGCCCTGTTCGACTACCTGCAGGCGGTGTACGCCTTGTACGTGGAACATCAACCCGAAAATGCCTTGAAGCACCTGCCCCGGGACGTGCCGTCAAACCTGGATTACTTTGCCTTCAGCCAGCAGACCCTGCGCGCCCTGGCGCTGGAAGCCCAGCAAGACTGGAAAGGCGCCGAGGCGCTCTGGCTGCAACTGCTGCCGCTGGCCAAGCAACCACTGCAACGCGATCAGCTGGAACTGGCCCTGGCCATGAACTACGAGCGCAGCGGCCAGTTGGCCAAGGTGTTTGCGGCCGACTCGCCGATCAGCGCCAAGCAGGTGCGCTACATCCTGCTGCGCAACGTCGCCGGGCCTGAGTTGCTGCGTCAGCAAATTGCCCAGGCCAGCGACCCGCTGGAGCGCCAGACCGCGCAATTCGTGCTGCTCTACAAAGACCTGCTGCACGGCCAGTTCGCGACCTTCGCCGAGGACTTCAAGCAACTGCCCGCCCAGGCGCCGGAAGACAAACTGGGCACCAGCCTGGGCTACGTCTACAGCGCCAGCCAGAGCTTGAAACTGTTCCAATGGAACGGCGACAAAGCCGAATCCGGCTATGCCTGCCCGAGCATTTTGCACACCGCCGGGATGCTTCAAGCCGATGCAAAAAACCCACAGGGCCTGAACTGCTTCGGTGAGTTCATCCTGCGCAACGGCCTCGACGGCATGCCGCTTGAGCAAGCGCGCGCCGCCGGCAGCCTGGGCAGCACTGCATCGGACTTCAAGGGTGAAACCTTCTCGCGGCTGGACGGTTACAAGCTCGTCATCGGCAATCCCAAGGCGCCGAAGAATGACAAGGCGTACGCACTGTTCCGCGCCATCAACTGCTACGCGCCCGCCGGCTACAACAGCTGCGGCGGCCAGGACGTCGAGCCGGCCGTGCGCAAGGCCTGGTTCCGCCAGCTCAAGAGCGGATTTGCCGACACCCAGTGGGGCAAGTCGCTGCAGTACTACTGGTGAAGCACCTGTGGCTCGGCTTGCTGTTGCTGGCAAGCCCGGCCTTCGGCGCCGTCGACGCGGGTGACTATGACGCCTTCTGGCTGTGGAGCGGCGTCGCACCGCAGCCGGTGCTCAAGCAGGCCAAGACCCTGTACATCCTCCAGGGCCAGATCAACGCTACACGCCGCGCCCCGCAGCGCGGCGTGCAACTGATCGCACAGGGCATCAGCGTGCCGCGCCTGAGCCGCGGTGAAGTCTGGGTGGTGTATCGCGCCCACACCCTGCACTGGCCGGAACGCGTCTACACACAACTGCTCGGCCAGGTGCAACGTTGGCGCGACGCGGGCAACCCGGTGGTCGGCATCCAGATCGACTTCGACGCCCGCACCCAATACCTGCACGAATACGCCGACTTCCTGCGCGACCTGCGCCAACGCCTGCCGGCCGACCTGCGCCTGAGCATCACCGGCCTGATGGACTGGAGCAGCAACGCCGACCCCGCCGCGATCGCCCAGCTCAAGGGCGTGGTGGACGAGGTCGTGGTGCAGACCTATCAAGGGCGCCAGAGCATCCCGGACTACGCGGCATACCTGCCCCGCATGAATCGGCTGGGGCTGCCGTTCAAGATCGGGCTGGTCCAGGGTGGAGAGTGGGATGAGCCTGGGTATTTGCAAGGGAGTGAGTGGTTCAGAGGGTATGTGGTGTTTCTACGGAACCCGTGAAAGGCACAAAACTGTAGGAGCCCGGCTTGCCGGCGATGGCGGCCTGAAGAGCTGAGGTGCTTTCAGACCTTATCGCCGGCAAGCCGGGCTCCTAAAGGTTCAGGGGTCACCAGTCATACGTCAGGCTTGAGACCACCGTGCGCCCTGCTCCGTAGTAGCAATCCAGGTCGCTGGTGCACTGCGACACATAGGTCTTGTTGGTGAGGTTCTGCACGTTCATCGCCAGTTTCACGCCCTTGAGCTTGAGCGGTGAGGCGCCCAGGTCGTAACTCAGGCTCGCGTCGTAGACGCTGTACGACGGCACGCTGAACGCGCCCTCGAAGTAGTCGCCCAGGCTTTGGCGCGCATAGCGAACGCCCAGTCCGGCGCCGACGCCGGCCAGCGGCGTATCGCCCAGCACGGTGTAGTTGACCCACATCGAGGCAGTGAGCGGCGAGATCCCGGCAGGATGGCGGCCTTCACGGCCTTCTTCATCCTTGGTGTACTTGATGTCGTTGCGCGAGGCCGAGGCGATGACTTCCCAGGCATCGCTGAGGGCCGCCTTGGCTTCCAGCTCCACACCGCGCGAGCGCATGGCGCCGCTCTGGGTGCTGAAGGTCTCGGTGGGGTTGGTGGTGATCACGTTTTCCTGGTCCAGCTGATACACCGACACCTGCACAAAACTCTTCTGGCCCGGCGGCTGGTACTTCATGCCGACTTCATATTGCTTGCCGGTGGAGGGGTCGAACGGTTTGCGCTGGGCGTCGGTACCGGTCAGCGGCAGGAACGACTCCGAGTAGCTGACAAAAGGCGCCAAGCCGTTATCGAACAGATACACCAGGCCCGCGCGGCCGGTGAAGGCTTCGTCCTTGCTGGCAAAACGCGTGCCTTGCAGCGGTTCCTTGTTCACCACGCTGGCCCAGTCATAGCGACCACCGAGCACCACGGCCCACTTATCCAGTTTGATCTGGTCCTGCACGTACAGCCCGGTCTGGCTCAGGGTGCGGTCCCAACGATACGGCTGGCCGAAATCCAGGCGCTGGCCGTAGACCGGCTTGAACAGGTCGATCACCGGCGGATTGCGGTCATACCGGCCATGGAACAGGGAACCGGAGTGGTAGTAATCCAGGCCGATGATCAGGGTGTGAGCCAACGCCCCCGTGTCGAATTCGGCCTGGGCAATGCTGTCCACGCCAAACACTTTGTTGTTCTGCGCCCAGTCCACGCCGAAGCGTTGCAGGTAGCGTTGGTCCTGCACGCCGGTGGCCGGATTGGCGACGAAACGGTAGCCGTGCAACGGTGCGGTGTAGCGGTCATCCACCTCGGCGTAGCGCGCGTTTTGCTTGAGGGTCCAGGTCTCGTTGAGGCGATGGGAAATCTCGTAGCCCAGCGCGTACTGCTCGCGGTTGTACTGGTTGACGCCCGGCTCGCCGAGGAACAAGTCGCGCTTGATCTTGCCGTTGGGGTTCGCCCACAAGGTGCCGGACGCCGGCAGGCCTTGGGCTTCGGGCACGCCTTTGTCTTTCTGATACTGGGCGAACAGCGTCACGCGGGTGTCGTCGCTGGGCTGCCAGGTGAGGCTGGGCACGATGAACTGGCGCTTGTTTTCGACGTAATTGATCTCGTCCTGCGCGTCGTTGGCCAGGCCGGTAAGGCGGTAGAGGAATTGCCCCTGCTCATCCAGCGGGCCGCTGAGGTCGATGGCCGCGCTCTTGTGCTCATAGGTGCCGGCTTGCAGCACCACCTGGTGCACCGGGGTTTCGCTGGGGCGCTTGCTGACCATGTTAACGATACCGCCGGGCTGGTTCTGCCCATACAGCACCGAGGCCGGGCCCTTGAGCACTTCGATGCGCTCCAGGGAGTAGGGCTCGATCTGCAACGCGCCACCCGTGCTGCCGCCGCCGTAGGGCAGGTGCAACCCGTCTAGGTACAAGGGCGTTGGCGTGAAGCCGCGCGAGGTCGGCTCGTCGAACAACTTGACCCGCTCAGCAAAGCCGCCGGCGGTCATGCCTGGGGTGTAGAGCAACGCCTGGGTGACACTCTGGGCCCCGCGCGCCTTGATCTCGGCGGCGGTGATCACGTTGATGGTCTGGGGAATTTCCACCAGTGCCGAATCAGTCTTGCTGCCGGACGCGCTGCGCGTGGCGACGATGCCGTCCACCGGTCCCCAGGCGCTTTCGTGGGCCTGCTGGCCGCTGATCTGGGTGGCACCGAGCTGCAACGGCCCGCCACCGGAAATCGCCTGCAACGACCACCCGCCCTGGGCCTGCACCGCCACCAGGCCGCTGCCCGCGAGCAACCGCTCCAGGCCCGACCCGACGCCGTAACGCCCCTGCAGGCCGCCACTGCGTTTGCCCTCGGTCAATGTGGCGTCGACCGATAACAAAATGCCCGAGGCACTCGCGAAATGGTTCAAGGCCTGATCGAGACTGCCCGCCGGGATGTTGTAGGCGCGCGTTGCCTCAGTGGTGTCTTCGGCGTGAACCTGGATCGGCAGCATCGGCACCGTCGCCAGCAGGCTGGCAAACAAGCCACGGCGCAGGGCGCGGGCCAAGGGTTGGATTGGGTGGTGCGGCATTGCAGGACTCCCCGTGAGAACGCTTCTTGATTGGCTTTCAAGAGGTATCCCGAACGGATCGCGCAAACCGACAAGAGCTGAAGAAAAAATATTCAGGCCCGCGCCTTGATGGTCACCCAGTAGCGCGTCACCGACTGTACCTGCACCGGCAGCGAACGCTCCAGGGCCGCGAGGATTGCGTCGGTATCGTTCAGGGGGAAGACACCGGTGAGCAGCAGGCTCGACACCGCTTGGTCACAACGCAACAGGCCGGGGCGGTAACGGCTCAGTTGCGCGACGAACTCGCCCAACGGCTGGCGCTCGGCGATCAGCCGATGCTCGGTCCAACTGCTGGCTGCGGCGCCCACTGGCGGCAGCGCCGAACTGTGCCGCGCATCGAACCACAGGCTGTCGCCGGCATTCATCTGCACCGCCGGGCCATGTCGCGGGGTCACTCGCACGCGGCCTTCGTACAGGTCGACGCGGCTCCCCTCGGGCAGTTCACGCACGGCGAAACGAGTGCCCAGCGCCTGCACATCACCGGCAGGCGTTTCGACGATCAGCGGGCGCACCGGGTCGTGGCCGCTGGTCAGCAGGACCTCGCCACGGATCAAGCGAATGCGCCGCTCGCTGGCGCTGAAACGCAGGTCCACCGCGCTGTCGCTGTTTAGGTCCAGGCGCGTGCCGTCGCTGAGGGTGACGTGGCGAATCTCGCCGGTGGGGGTGCGGTAGTCGGCGAAGGTGGCCTGCCAGGGTTCGCTGCGTTGCACCAGGTAGCCGCTGCCGCCGGCCACCAGCAGCAGGCCGAGCAGCTTGAGCGCGGCGCGGCGCTGGGTGTCCGGGGTGTCGCGCAACACCGCGCGGGCGCTGTCGACCGGCACGCCGCCGAGGGTTTGCTGCAGGTGCTGCAAGCGTTGCCAGGCGCGGCGATGCTCCGGATCGGCGGCCTGCCATTGGGCAAACGCCTCGTGCTGCTGGCCCTGCAGCTCACCGCCCCACTGCAGCATCAGCCATTCGCTGGCCTGCTCGACAATGGCCGGGGCGATGGGCGCGTCATGCCTCATTCTGCGTACGCCACCTGGTAGCAGGCGACGATGGCGCGGGTCATATACTTCTGCACCGAGCTGACGGTCACGCCCAGGCGCTCGGCGATCTGCGCATAGCTCAAGCCTTCGAACTGTGACAGCAGGAATGCACGGCGCACATTATCGGGCATGCGGTCGAGCATGGCGTCGATCTGCATCAGCGTTTCGAGGATCAGCGCGCGGGTCTCCAGCGACGGCGACTCAGGCTCAGGCAAGTGCGCAATGCTTTCCAGGTAGGCGCGCTCGATGCGCAGGCGACGCCATTGGTCGATCACCAGGTTGCGCGCGATCTGCGCCAGGTAGCTGCGGCTTTCCTTGTCACCGGGGAAGCGCCCGGAGACCAGCAGGCGCAGGAAGGTGTCCTGCGCCACGTCAGCGGCATGTTCACGATCGCCCAGGCGCTTGCGCAGCCAGCCTTGCAGCCAGCCGTGATGATCGCGGTACAGGAGGTGAAGCTGTTGCTGGCCGTTGGTCGCGGTGTCCATGAAAAGCTCAGATACACGATTGAGAGCAATTATCATTACACCTTGTTTCGCGGCTGGCAAAAACTCTTTGCGGTTCAGCGCCCGGCAGTTTGCAGCGGATACACCGATTCCCAGCCGCCGCCCAACGCTTTGTACAAGCCGACCATGGCCAGCGACACCCCGGTAGAACTCTCCACCCACTGCTCCTGAGTCGCCAGCAGCGCGCTCTGGACGGTGAGTACGTTGACGAAATCCACCACGCCTTCGACGTACTGCTGTTGTGCCGTGCTCAGGGCGATCTGGTTCTGGCGCACCGCTTCGGCAAGGCTGTCGCGGCGCAGTTGGCTGGCGTTGTAGCGGGTCAGTTGGTCGTCGATTTCATGCCAGGCGCGCAGCACCGTCTGCTGGTACGCGAGGGCCGCTTCCTGCTGCTGGGCTTCGCGCAGGTCCAGCATGCCTTGCAGGCGCCCGCCGTTGAACAACGGCAGGCTCAATTGCGGGCCGAAGGCAAACGCGCGCGAGCCCCACGAGCCAAAATCCGACAGCTGCATGGCCTGCGAGCCGAGGCTGCCGGACAAAGTAATGCGCGGGTAAAAATCGCCCTTGGCCACGCCAATACTGGCGGTGGCGGCGTGCAGGCGCGCCTCGGCCTGGCGGATATCCGGACGACGCTCGGCCAGCTCCGACGGCAGGCCGATGGCGACCTGGCGCTGGGTCTGCGGCACGCCAGCATCCTTGGACAGTTGCGCGTGCAAGGCTTGGGGCGGCTCGCCCATCAACAGGCTCAGGGCGTTGATCAATTGGTCCTGGCGTTGCTGCAGATCCGGCAGGCGCGCTTCGATGGCGGCGACCTGGGCGGCGGCTTCGGCCACGTCCAGGTCGGTGGCCACGCCGTCGGCCAGGCGCAGTTGCGACAGCTTGAGGCTGTGACGCGCGACGTCGAGGTTCTGCTCGGTGACGGCGCGGGTGTTCTGCACGCCGCGCAGTTGGATATAGTCCTGGGCAGTCTCGGCGAGCACCGACAACAGCACGGCGCGGCGATCATTTTCGGCCACTTGCAGGGTGGCGTCGGCGGCTTCGGTTTCGCGTTTGACGCGACCCCAGAAATCCAACTCCCACGACGCGGTGAACCCCATGTCCCACTGGTTGAAGGCCGACCGGCCATTTTCGCCGGACGGGTCGCTCAAGCCTTTGCCGCTGTTGCGCTGGCGCAGGTAATCGCCGGTGGCGTTGACGTTGGGATAACGCTCGGCGGTGGTCACCTGGCGCACCGCGCGGCTTTGTTGCAGGCGGCTGCTGGCGAGCTTCAAGTCGAGGTTATCGGTCAGCGCACGGCGTGTGAGTGCCGACAGTTGCGCGTCGTGGAACACATCCCACCAGCGCTCCTGCAGCGGGTCACTGACCGCGCGACTGGCGGCCTGACGGCCCTGCGGCTCGGCCCATTGCGTCACCTGCGGGCTCTGGGGCCGCTGGAAATCCGGGCCGACGGTGCACGCGCTCAGGCTGATCAGGCTCACGGTGAGCCAGGCAAGGTGTCTCATTGCTGGGCCACCTCACGCTGCTGTGCGACAGGCCGGGTGTCGACACTGGCTTCCACCGACATCCCCACGCGCAGGCGCTCGGTGTGGGCCTGGTTGGGCTCGAGCACGATCTTCACCGGAATGCGCTGCACCACCTTGGTGAAGTTGCCGGTGGCGTTGTCCGGCTTGACCGAAGCGAAGGTCACCCCGGTCGCCGGCGCAAGGCTTTCCAGGTGGCCGTTGAGCAACTCGCCGTCGAGGCTGTCGACGCGCACCTGCACGGCCTGGCCGGCGTGCATATGCGAGAGCTGGGTTTCCTGGAAGTTGGCCACCACGTAGGCCTCGGCCAGCGGCACCACCGCGAGGATCTTGCTGCCCGGCGTCACATAGGCGCCGACCCGCACCGCACGCTCACCGACCATGCCATCCACTGGCGCGACGATGCGCGTGTAGGACAGCTGATAACTGGCCATTTCCAGCGCCGCCTGGGCGCGCTTGAGCCCACCTTCTGCGGCATCGCGCTGGGCCGTGAGGATTTCCACCTGCTTGCGCTCGGCCGCCAGCACCGCCGTGGCATTCGCCAGGCGTGCGGTGGCCTGGTCGATACGGGTCTTGGCTTGTTGGGCGTTTTGCACGGTGCCTGCGCCGACGCCGGCCAGATGGTTGTAGCGATTCAGTTCGTGCTCGGCGAAGGCCACTTCAGCGCGGTCTGCCGCCACGGTAGCCTGGGCCTGGGCGATCACCGAGCTTTGGCGCTCCAGGGTCGCGCTGGCGTTTTTCAGCTGGGCCTGGGCGACCAGGGTGTCCGCATCGGCCGCTTGGGCGGCGGCGCGAAAATCACGGTCGTCGATCAGCGCCAGCAGTTGGCCGGCCTTGACGCGCTGGTTGTCTTCCACCAGCACTTCCTTGATAAAACCGGCCACGCGCGGCGCGACCAGGGTGAAGTCGGCGGCGACGAAGGCATCGTTGGTGGTCTGGTGCTTGCTGCCCAACACACCGGGCGCCACCAGGTACACCAGCACGCCGACGGCGAACACGGCGATAACGGAGACGGCAATTTTGTCTTTGCGTTTCATGAAAATTCCTTGTGGCTAGGTCGGTGCGCGAGGCGGGAAAATCCGCGTGGGCATCCAGAAAATCAGCAGGATCAACGCCACCGCGACGGCGGCCATGACGTAGTAGAGATCCGAAGAAGTGAGCACCACAGCCTGCTCGTGCAGGCGGTGGGCAAGGCCCGGCGCATCACCCTCGGCCAGCGGCGAGTTGCCCAGGCCGTCGACCAGCATGGTCGAGTGAAAATGCAGGCGCTGGGTCGTCAGCGCATCCAGCACGCCGGTGGCGATCACGGCGGCCAGGCCTTTGACGGTGTTGAACCAGGCCGAGGCGAACGGCCCGTCCGCCGGCTGGATACTGCCGGTGGAGAGCATCAGCAGCGGCAGCACGGCCATGGGCTGCCCGAAAATCTGCAGCAGGTACAAGCCGTAGAAATCGTCGCGAATCCACTCCGACGTGAGGTGCGCGCTCCCGACGCAGCACAGCACCAGCATGCCCAGCCCGGTCCCCAGAACCCAGCGGCAATCGATCCAGCGCAGGTTGCACAAGGCGGCTACCAGCGGCAGCGCGATCAATTGCGGCAGCGCCATCAACAACATCACCGGCGCGGTTTGCAGCGGGCGATAACCCTGGACCTGGGCAAGGAAACTCGACGGGATGATGATCACCGAGGTCAGCACCATCAGCACGCCGGCCAGCACGATCAAGGCAAACGACAGGTTGCGCAGGCCGAGCATCTGCAGCTTGAAAAATGGCATCGGGTGCGACCATTCGTTGAGCATGAACAGCACCAGCAACACGGTGCCGCCGCTCAGCAGGAAGGTGATCAGGCCCGACTCGAACCAGTCCAGGCGGTTGCCCTGCAGGATGCCGATCACCAGCATGCAAATCGCTGGAAACCCCAACAGCAGGCCGCGCCAGTTGAACTGCTTGAACCGCTCCAGACGCACGGGGTCCTGCGGCAAGCCGTAGGCCACGGCGGCCATCGCCACAAGACAGGGGCCGACGATCTGCCAGAACGCCCACTGCCAACCGACATATTCGGTCCATAGCGCCGCCAGCGGCGTGCCGAGGCTCGGGCCAAAGGTGGCAGTGAGCGCATAACCGGCCAGGCCATACAGCTTGACGTTGGCGGGCAGGAAACGCAGCGCCACGGTCATCAGCATCGGCGGCAACGCCCCGCCGGCCAGGCCTTGCACGGTGCGCAGCACCAGCAGGCTTTCGTAGTTCGGCGCAAACGGGCACAGGATGCCGAGCACGGTGAACAAGCCGATGGCGCACAGGGTGAAGCGGCGCAGGGAGAAGGTCACCGAGCACCAGGGCGCAAAGGCCATGGCCGACACCGAGGTGGCGGTGTAGGCGGCAACCAGCCAGGTGCCTTCGTCGAAACCGATGTAGAGCGCGCCGCGAATATCCGCGAGGGCCACCTTGGTGACCATCTCGTTGAGACCGGAGACCAGCACCGCCAGCAACACGCCGACCAGGCCGATGATGATGCGCGGGCCGAATACAGGCGGGGTGATAGCGGTGGGCTTGGCTGCGGCCTGGAGTGCGGGAGCAGCGAGGGAAGTCATGAACAGGCAACTCGGAATGGTAAATACCCGAGCAGTTTAATCAGGCGTACACATGACAAAAAGTTACTTGTCGGCAGGTTATAACTGCACCGGACGCAATCCTTAACTCACTATGAACTCGTGCTTGGGGCGATTGCGGCCTGGTTCACGTAGAGGTATTCGCCGAGCCTGCGCTATCGCCGGCAAGCCGGCTCCTACAGGGGCTATGGGGTGTCAGGTGGGTTGCGCTTCGAGCCAGGTGGCGTGGCAACTCTCGCGCATGGTTTCGCGCAGCCATTTGTGGGCCGGGTCTTTGTCGAAACGCGGGTGCCAGGATTGGGCCAATACCAGCGTCGGCAACGAGATCGGCAAGGCAAACGCGCGCAGTGGCAGCTTCAGGCGTTTGGCGCTGAGCAGCGCTTCCTTGGGCACCGGCAGTAGCAGGTCGGAATCGGGCAGCATGAACATCGCGCCGTGAAAGCCCGGGGCGATCATCGCCACGCGGCGCTCCAGGCCCTGGGCGTTCAGTGCGGTGTCGATCGGGCCGCGGGCGATGCCACGCCGCGAGATGCTGATGTGGGAATAGCTGGCGAAGCGCGCTGCGGTGATCTCTTCGTCGAACAACGGGTGATCTTCCCGCGCCAGGCCGACGAAAGTGGTGGAAAACAGGTTCTGTACTTTCACTTCGGGACTGACCGGCATGGTGTTGCTCACGCGCAAATCCAGGCGCCCTTCACGCAGCGCTTCGTCGTCGGTGTCACCCTCGGGCACGAAGCACAGCTCGCACAGCGGCGCCATGCGCTCCATGGTGTCGAACAGACGACCGCCATACACGCCGATAAAAAAGTCGTTGGCGCGCACGCTGAAGCGCCGGCGCAAGGTGCTCAGGTCGACCTGGTCCGCCGAACGAAACAGCAATGCAGCCTGCTCCACCACGTTGCGCACCTGGCCTTGCAACTGCAGGGCCTTGGGCGTCGGCACCAGGCCGCGACCGGCGCGCACCAGGATCGGGTCGCCTACCGCCTCGCGAATACGCGTAAGGGTGCGGCTCATGGCCGCCGGGCTGAGGTTCATCCGTCGCGCGGCACCGACCACGCTGCCCTCGTCGAGTAATGCGTCGAGGGCGACCAGCAGGTTCATGTCCGGTAGTTGCATGCCAAGCACTCGTGATCAGTGGGGAGTGAGCGGAATGCAATCCTAGCAGGACGGGCGAATCAGCGCTGCATGCCCCAGCGCTTTACCGTCAGACGCTCGAAGGTGTCGAACACCAGGTTTTCCACGAGCAGGCCGATCAGGATCACCACCGCGAGCCCGGCAAACACCTTGTCGGTGTAAAGCTCGTTGCGGTTCTGGAAGATGTACCAACCCAGGCCGCCCTTGCCGCTGGTAGCCCCGAACACCAACTCGGCGGCGATCAGCGTACGCCAGGCAAAGGCCCAGCCGATCTTGAGGCCGGCGAGGATCGACGGCAGCGCCGCCGGGATCAGGATGAACAGCACAAAACGCATGCCCTTGAGCCCATAGTTGCGGCCGGCCATGCGCAGGGTTTCGGACACGCCGAGAAATCCCGAATAGGTGTTGAGCGCCAGCGCCCACAGCACCGAATGCACCAGCACGAAGATCAGGCTGTTCTGCCCCAGGCCAAACCACAGCAGCGCCAGCGGCAGCAAGGCGATGGCCGGCAACGGGTTGAACATCGAGGTCAGGGTGCTGAGCAGGTCGCGGCCCAGTTGCGTCGACACCGCCAGGGTGGTCAGCGCGAACGCCAGCACGATACCAATCAGGTAGCCCTTGATCAGCACCACCAGTGAAATGCTCACCTTGCTCAGCAATTCACCGCTGAGCAAGCCGTCATACAGCGCGTGAGCGGTCTGCAGGAAACTGGGCAGCAACAGGTCGTTGTTCTGATAACGCGCGACCGCTTCCCAGAGGATCGCGAGCACGATCAGGATCAGGCCTTTGCGCAGCCAGCCCTGTTGCCACAGGCGTTGGCGCAGGGGCAGCTCGCGTTCCACGGGAACGCTGAGCAGCGGCTCGAGGGTAATTTCGTATTCCTGGCGCATGGGTTGTCCCTTCAGTAAGCGATGCGAATATCGGCGAAACCCAACTCACGTTCGGCCTCGGGCGCTTCATCGAACAACAGGCGATGAATGCGTCGCGCCGACGCCTGGAACTCCACGCCGCCGAGGCTGTGCAGGTCGTATTGATGGCTGTGGATTTCCGCACGCACCCGCCCCGGATGCGGCGACAGCAACAGGATGCGATTGCCCACCACCAGCGCTTCTTCGATGGAGTGAGTGACAAACAACAGGGTGAAGCGCACCTCCTCCCAAAGCAGCAGCAGCTCTTCCTGCATCTTGCGCCGGGTCAAGGCGTCGAGGGCGGCGAAGGGCTCGTCCATCAGCAGGATTTTCGGCTGCATCGCCAAGGCGCGGGCGATCGCCACGCGGGCTTTCATGCCGCCGGAAAGGGTGTGCGGGTAAGCGTCGGCAAAGGCGCTGAGGCCAACCTTATCGAGGTAATGCAACGCGCGCTCTTCGGCCTCAGCACGCTTGAGGGTTTTCGACGCCAGCAACGGAAACATCACGTTCTGCTTGACGGTTTTCCAGGGTGGCAGTTGGTCGAATTCCTGGAACACCACGATGCGGTCCGGGCCCGGGTGTTCGACCTTTTGCCCCAGCAAACGGATCTCGCCTTCGCAGGGTCTGATAAACCCGGCGATGGATTTGAGCAAGGTGGATTTGCCGCAGCCCGACGGGCCCAGCAACACGTAGCGATCGGCCGGATCGATTTCGAAACTGACCTGGTGCGTGGCCCGCACCACGCGCTCGGGGGTGCGGTATTCCAGGCTGACTTTATCCACCGCCAGCAGCGGGGCGGTGGTGTGCAGGTTGCTGGCCGTGTGGCCTTGCAAGGGCGCGTTCATCTCAACTTCCTTGCAGGGGCTTGGCGTCCTGGAAGAAGTAGTCCTTCCACGATTCCGGCTTGTTCTTGATGGCGCCGACGCGGTAGAGGAATTCCGCCAGCGGGTAGGTGTTTTTCGGCGTGACGCTGAACTCGAACTGCGGGTTCTCGATGATTTTCAGCAGCTCGGCGCGGTCGATCTTGGCCTTGGTCACGCGGATGTAAGTGTCGGCGGCGGCGCCTTTGTCGTTCTGGGCGAACTGCGCCGCTTCGGTCAACGCTTCCACGAATGCCTTGTAGGTCTTCGGGTTGTCGTTGCGGAATTTTTCGGTGGCGAACAGTACCGTCGGCGAGTTCGGGCCGAGCAGGTCGTAGGTGTTCAGCACCACATGCACGTTAGGGTTGGTGAGGGCCTGCTCCTGGAATGGCGGGTTGGAGAAGTGCCCGGTCAGTTCGGTACCGCCGGCGATCAGTGCCGCCGTGGCGTCCGGGTGCGGGACGGCAACGGTGTACTTGTCGAGGCGATTGAATTCCTTGTCGCCCCACTGCTTGGCGGCGGCATATTGCAGGAAGCGCGACTGCACCGAAACACCCACGGCCGGCACCGCGATGCGGTCCTTTTCAGTGAAATCGGCGATGGTCTTGACCTTCGGATTGTTGCTCACCAGGTAGTACGGGAAGTTACCCAGGGACGCCACGGCCTTGACGTTCTGCTTGCCGTGGGTGCGATCCCAGATGGTCAGCAGCGGGCCGACACCGGCCCCGGCAATGTCGATGGAACCGGAGAGCAACGCGTCGTTGACCGCCGCGCCGCCGGACAGCTGGGTCCAGTCGACCTTGATGTCGATGCCTTCCTGCTTACCGTATTTCTCGATCAGGTTCTGGTCGCGTACGACGTTGAGCAACAGGTAGACGATGCCGAACTGCTCGGCAATGCGGATCTCACCTTCGGCGTGCGCAGCCGCCGGAGCTACCAGGCTGCCGGCCAACAGGCTGACACCCAGGCCAACCGTCGCGGCCAATCGTGCAAATGGGATTTTCCTGGACATGGTCATGCTCCGAATCAGAAAGGCGCGTCGCCCTGGATGGTGGTGCGATAGAGCTTGCGGCGCAGATTGCTCGGGCAACCGGCGGCCAGGTGGATCAACGAGCGGTTATCCCAGAACACCAGGTCATGGGGCTGCCATTGATGGCGGTAGATGTTGTGTGGCAACACGCTGTGGGCGTAGAGCTGGGCGAGCAGGTCACGACTTTCGTCTTCCGGCAGGCCAACAATGCGGGTAGTGAAGCCTTCACTGACAAACAGTGCCTTGCGTCCGTTTTCCGGGTGGGTGCGCACGATGGGGTGCACGACCTCGGCCACCTGGGCGAGCTGCTCGGGGGTCAGCGTCGGGCGCCAGTTACCTTCGAATTTGGTTTCGCTGTAGCGCGCGGTATAGGAGTGCGCGGCGCTGCGGCCTTCAACGGCTTTGCGCAGGTGCTCGGGCAATTGGTCCCAGGCCTTGTGCATGTCGGCGAACAACGTGTCGCCGCCTTCGGAGGGCAGCTCCTGGGCGTGAAGCATCGAGCCCAGGCTCGGCAGCTCTTTATAAGACAGGTCCGAATGCCAGAACTTGCCCGCATCCCCCAGGCCGATGGATTGGCCATTTTCGATGATGTTGGAAACGATGAGGATCTCCGGGTGATTGGCCAGCAGGAACTGCTTGAGCACGTGGATCTGCAGCACACCGAAGCGGCGACTGAAGGCGATCTGCTGCTCGGGGGTGATGCGCTGGTCGCGGAAGACCACCACGTGATGGTCCAGGTGGGCGCGGTGAATGCGCGCGAAATCCTCGTCGCTGACCGGGCGGGACAAGTCCAGGCCGATGATCTCGGCACCAACGCTGCCGGGCAGTGGACGAATCTCGAATGTTTGGGCGGTGGTCGCTGTTGGAACAGTAGAGGTGGCGGACATGAGGTCACTCCCGGTCAGACAGGAGAGTGACTTTATAGATATAAGAACAGCAGTTTAAATACCGTTAGTGAATATCGATATGCGGGAATGTAGCGGCGCAACCGCGTCCGGCGCGCTATCGACGCAATAAACAGCGGGGTAATAGAGCGTTGAGTCCAGTGCAACACCTGCGGCGAATGCCGACTCGGCAGGCGGCTCTTGAAACCGGGTCGCGTAAGACGCCATAAAGGCTGGATGTGGGCGCCAGGAGCGCTGTGTTGAACCGCTTACAAGCCGAAACCGTGCCCGTTTGACAAGCCTATAAGCAGTCTCTAGTGTGCATTGGATCCAATTAGCCACCCCTATTCTAATAAGGAGGATAGCGTAACCGTGACGCAGAAGCCGAACCCATTGAACAGCATCAAGATCAGCGGTCCTATTCCCGCCCATCTCGCTCGCTCCGTGATTGAAGAAACCTTGCGCAATGCCATCCTGGATGGGCGATTGCCTTGCGGTACTGCCATGCGCCAACAGGAGCTGGCCAGCCTGTTCGGGGTCAGCCGCATGCCCGTGCGTGAAGCCCTGCGCCAGCTCGAAGCCCAGTCACTGCTGCATGTGGTGACACACAAGGGCGCCGTGGTCGCACCGTTGATCGAAGATAACTCGGCGGAAACCTATGCACTGCGAATGTTGCTGGAGTCTGAAGCCCTGCGCTTGTCGATCCCCTTGCTCACAGAGGCCGATATTGCCGAAGCCGACGCCTTGATCTGTGCGCTGGAGCAAGAAAAAGACTACGCCGAGATTGGCCGCCTCAACCGCCTGTTCCACATGGCACTTTATGGCAAGGCACCCAACCAGCGGTTGCTCAAGTTGGTGGAGCACGGGTTGAATGAGGAGGAGCGCTTCTTGCGTTTCAACCTGGAAGCGATGGGATTGGGCGAAACCTCCCAGGAAGACCACCGTGAGCTGCTGCAACTGGTGGCACAGAAGAAAATCGATGAAAGCATCCTGACCCTGCGCAATCACCTGATGCGTGGCATGGAAGTGATTACGACCTACCTCAATGGCCTGGACAAAGGCGACAACTAAGCCGCGCACCTCTGTTTACCCCTATCGCCCCTCAAGCGCTACGCCCCACCGTCGGACAGGGGCGTAGCACTGAAGATATCTCCTACTTGCAATAGAGTAACTTACTGACAGCACATATTATTTAGAAAAACTTCTAACACATTTGTATGCTCGCCAAACTGTTTAACCCGCTTATTATCTTTTATCACTAAACCAGCCGCCCTATTCAACAGCGCCACACCGCCTGTGGGCGGCCGTGCGCATCACGCCTGGTTTACATCCGCTTTTCTTTATTGCCGATCACAATAGCCCCTCGCTGTTCCTACAGCAGACGCAACAACTTATAGGCATCAACCATGTATCAACCGTTACTTGAACAGACCAAATTGCAGTTATGCAATCACCCGTTATTTGCAGAAATAACTTCGCGCCACAAGTTACAACTTTTTATGGAAAGTCATGTATTTGCGGTGTGGGATTTCATGACCCTGACCAAACGTCTGCAACAGGACCTGGCCGGTACTCGCCTGCCCTGGCTGCCACCTGCCGACCCACACGCTGCGCGCCTGATCAATGAAATTGTACTGGGCGAAGAATCGGACTCGCATCCCCGACAAGGCTATTGCAGCCACTTCGAACTGTACCTGGAGGCCATGGCCGAGGTCGGCGCCAGCACTTCGGCGATCGAGCATTTTATCGCGCTGCTGCGCCAGGGCCTGGAGGCCGACTCGGCGTTGCAGGCGGTCGATGTGCCTGCCGGTGTTGCCCACTTTGTCAGTGCCACGCTGCACATTGCATTGAACGCGTCGACTCATTGTGTCGCGGCGGCGTTTCTTCACGGCCGTGAACGGGTCATCCCGACGATGTTCGAGCACCTCCTGCAAGCCGATGAACTCACTCATGACCCGGCGCCTACCTTGCAGGGCTATCTCAAGCGCCATATCGAAGTGGACTCCCAGGAGCACGGGCCGGCGGCCGAGCGGTTGCTGGAGCGCCTGGTCAGTGCGGATCCGGATTACCCGCGCCAAGCCTGCGACACAGCCCTTGCGGCGGTGCAGAGCCGCCTTGCCTTCTGGGATGAGGTGCGGGCCTCGCTGCACAGGGTGCGCCCATGAACAGCACCGACTACCCCTCCATTGCCGACGACTGGGAGCGCCGCGCAACCATTCGCACCCGCCCCCGTCGCTGGCTCGAAAACGATGACAAATTGATCTATCCCCTGAGCCGCCAACCCCTGGTACTCAGCGCGACCTTTCTCGAACACTGTGTGCATTGGCGCGACTTCGTGCTGGTGCAGAGCTTCTACAAATTCATCAACGACGTGGTGATTTTCGAAACCGAGATCGTCGACAAGACCGCGCGCAGCATTGCCAAGAATCGCTTCTCGCTGCCCTTCCCGCTGGCCTGCCGCGTAGACGCGATGACGGTCGTGGTCGACGAGGATTATCACGCGCTGGTCGCGCTGGATTTCCTGCAACAAACCGTGGCCATGACCGGCATCCAACCGCTGGACCTGCCAGGCCAGATCGAATTGAGCCACGCCCTGCCGGCGGCACAAGCGCAGGTACCCGCTCACCTTCGCGATGCCGTGGAGCTGATCGGGGTGGCCATCGCCGAAAATACCGTGACCCAGGAGGTGGCGGCGTTCTCCAAGGACAGCAGCGTCAAGGCCTCTGTCCGTGGATTGATGGCCGACCACCTGTTTGACGAAGGTCGTCATGCGCAATTCTGGACGCGGCTGGTGCGTCTGTATTGGCAATCCGCGAGCGCGGCCGACCGCGACAGCATCGCTCAGGTACTGCCGACGTTCCTCGCCCATTACCTGACCAATGACTTGCAGAAAAACTTCGACCTGCACCTGATTGACCACCTCGACATCAGCCACAGCTTGCGCAATGCACTGCGCGATGAAGTCGCCGCGCTGGCGTTCCCCATCCACCGCCAGCATCCCTTGCTGGGAAATATCATGGGCTTCCTGCAGCACAGCGGCTTGCTGCAGACACCCAGTGTGGCGCTGGCGTTGAAGGACTATCTGCCGGTGCCCGGGAGGCCGATATGAGGCGCCTGGAGATCGGCTGGAGCGGCACCAGCAGCGCCCTTGGTGCTATCCGGCAAGAGCTGGAACGGTATGGGCATATCGCGGGCGACGAGGCTATCGACCTGTTGATTGAAGACGGTAGCCAGGCATTGCCGACACACGCGGACCATCACCCGATGCTAGGCCTGCGCGCCGGCATGGGGCCGTTGAACGAGCACGGCCTGCCCGCCCTGCAACTGCGGGCCTACGGGCATGAGCGGCGACTGCTGGCGGTGCTGGACATCGCCGATGAGCCCAGTGGCAACGGCCAGCGCCTGCGCCAACAAGTGACCGGTGCGCTGGTTGAATGGATCGCGCTGCACGTCAGCGGTTTCTCGCGGGACCCTGGGCACTTCTGTTCGAGTGCGGTAGCCAATGACTGGCCGGAGCACGACTTGCGAGCGCTTGAGGCGCTGGCGTTCATACACCGATTCAATCAAACCGCAGACCCTGCATTGCTGCAGGAGGCCCGGGTCCCCGTGATCGAACGGGTGCAGGCCAGCCTTCATATGTTCGCCGACAGGCCTGCGTTGAATATCGCCGGACGCCAGGTGACCTACCGCCAGTTGCAGGTCCTGACGCTGGCGATCCAGCGCCGGTTGCGCCCTCTGCTGGAAGCAGTCGAGACGCCAGCGGTGGTCGGCGTATACCTGGAGAAATCCATCGAGCTGTACGCCAGCATTCTTGCAGTGTTGGGCTGTGGGGCGGTGTACCTGCCCTTGGGCCTGGAACAGCCTCCCCACCGCCATCAGGGTATGCTCGACAGCGCGGGAGCACGGGTGTTGCTGGATGCCGGCCAACACCCCTTGCGGGGGCACTTCAGTGCTTTGGATGTGAGTAGGGTGAGCCCGCACGATGCCGACACCAACGCGGCACTGATGCACCCTCGCCACTGCCCCGATGCGCCTTGCATGGCGCTCTTCACCTCGGGCACCACCGGCCAGCCCAAGGGCGTGCTGCTCAGCCAGGGCAACCTGGCGCATTTCACGGCCTGGTTCAGGTCCTGCATGGACATGGGAGAACACAGCCGTGTGCTGCAGTTTTCGCCGTTGAGCTTCGATTCGTCGCTGATCGATATCTTTCCCGCGCTGATAGCAGGCGCCGAGCTGATCGTCCCCAGCGAAGCGCAACGACGCGATCCCCGGCAACTGCTCGACCTGCTGCGCCGGCAACACGTCACTCACGCCTTTCTACCCCCTGCCCTTCTCAACATTCTGCCGCTTGATCAACCACTGGGCCTGACGCACCTGCTGACCGGAGGCGATGTCTGCGAGCCCCATGTGATCGAGCAGTTGGCGGGACAATGCCAGTTTCACAACCTCTATGGCCCCACCGAGGCCACTGTGTTGGTCTGCCATCGCACCTTGCGCCCCGGCGACAGCAATCGCAGCCTTGGCCAGCCTATCGCCAACAGCCAGGTGCTGATCCTCGACGACCAGCTGCAACCGGTGGATGAACAGGTGATGGGCGAGGTGTATATCGTCGGCCCCGGTGTAAGCCTGGGGTATGTGAACGTGCCCCAAGGGGCCGCCAACCCTTTTGTGACGCTGGCGGTGCCTGGCGGCCAGACCCTGCCGGCCTACCGCAGCGGTGACCTGGCCAAGTGGACTGCCGACGGCATTGTGTTTGGAGGGCGGCGCGACGATCAGGTGAAGATCCGTGGTTTTCGGGTCGAGCCCCAGGACATTGAACATTGCCTGCGCAACAGTCAGCTGTATCGCCAGGTGGCGGTGGTAATCGACCGAGACGGCAGCATCCGGGCGTTCGTCGCCCAACCCCGACCGGGCGCCACAATCGCGGCCCTGCAACAGCATGCGCGGCAACAACTACCGGATTACATGCAGCCCGGTTGCTGGAGCGAGTTGCCCTGTATGCCGCCCACCAGCAACGGCAAGGTCGACCGCCAGGCTCTGCGGGCCCTGCCGATGCCAGCGCCGACGCAGCCCAGCCAACGCACTGCACGCACCCCGTTGCAGGTGCGATTGACCCACCTGTGGAGCGAACTGTTGGCAGTACCCGCCGGCGGGTTGTCTATCGATGAGGGGTTCTTCGACCTCGGCGGCCACTCCATTTTGCTGTCGACCCTGTTGCTGCGCACTCGCGAGCTATTCGGACGCAGTTTCGCCTTGAGCCATTTCATTGAAGTCCCGACGATTCGTACGCTCGCGACCTTGCTGGAAGATGGTCAACGACCCGACTCTCCGTCTGGCCAGGCGGTGAAGGATGCTCAACGGCAGCGGGTGATCCACACACTGCCCGAGGACCGCGCGGGCGACGCGCACAAAGTGATCGTGACAGGCGCCAACAGCTTCGTCGGCGTGCATATCGTCGAAGCGCTATTGGCCGGTGGCGCGACCGAGGTGGCTTGCCTGGTAAGGGAAGAACCGGGGCACACGGCGATGGCGCGCTTCCAGCATGCGTTGCGCGAATACCACCTGGAAGGTCTCGACCTGAGCCGAGTACGGGTGTTCGCGGCCGACATCAGCCTGCCGCTGTTGGGCCTGGCCAATGAGGTGTATGACGCGCTTGCCGAAGACTACGGCGTGTTGGTGCACAACGCCGCGCGCGTCAACCACGTGATGGAATACGCCACGCTGGCCAGGGACAACGTCGAGCCTATCTTCGAGTGCTTGCGCCTGTGCGAGACCCGCCGCAAGAAAGTCTTCAATTTTATCTCGACGCTGTCGGCCTGCAGCAGCATCGACGCCTCGGGGCACGTGCTCGAAGCGCCGGCATCAGACACGTTGCCGCTGTATCTGAAGAACGGCTACAACCTCTCCAAATGGGTTGCCGAACGGCAGTTGGGGCACGCGGTAAGCCAAGGTGCCTGGGTGAATATCCATCGCCCCGGAAACATCAGTTTCAACAGCCGCAACGGTGCCTGCCAGCCGCAGAAAAATCGCCTGATGCTGATGCTCAAAGGCTCGCTCCAGTTGGGCCTGCTACCGCGTCTGGAACTCAATTTCGACCTGATGCCCGTGGACTTCCTGGCCCGGTTCATTGCGTTCCACTGCGCCAGCTTTCAAGCAGGCGCAAGCGTGTTCAACCTGCACAACCCACAGCCTTTGAGTTGGGCGCACTACCTGGATGCCTTCAGCCAGGCGGGCCACAGGTTCGAACGGGTGAGCATCGCGCACTGGCAGCAGGCGCTGCGCACGGTAAACCAGGACAACGCATTGTTTGGCGTGCTCGGCTTTTACCTCGACCGCCTGGACGAAGACATCGGCGACACCTCAATGATTCGCCATGACAACGCGCGGCAAGGCGTCCGGCAGATGGGGGAGCAGTACCCGGAAAAAGACGCGGCACTGCTGAGCAAAGGCTGCAACTACCTCAAGGCCATCGGCTTTCTTTGAAACGCCTCAGGACACCCTCATGAAACCACTGCAACCCGATACATTAATCCGCAACCCGAGCGCCCCGCCGATCGTGGCCTCTGTCGTGGTCGACTGCCCTGCCGCCCGCCTGTGGAGCATGGTGGGGCAGTTTGCCGGCTTCAACGTGTTCATCCCGGCGCTCACGCATATCGAAATGATCGGCACCGGCGTGGGCGCTTTACGCCGCAAGTTTTTCCGCGACGGCCACTGTGTCGTGGAGCAACTCAACAGCCGCGACGAACATGCCATGCACATGACCTGGACCACCCTCTACAACACGCTGGGCGTGGCCAGGTTGTGGGCGGCCATCCAGGTGGAAGCCATGGGTACGGAGTGTTCCAGGGTGACCTGGACCCTCGTTGCCGAGCCCATGGATGCAGCACAGGCTGGATTCGAGCAGTTCTTGCAGGGGTTCGCCGACAGTGCGCTGGAGAATGTGCGGCGGTTGCTGGGTTGAGCGGCAGGAGCAGAATGCTCCGCGCCTGCCAGGTTGATCAGCGGTTCAAATCTTGAAGCTATCGACCAGTTGCTTCAACCGATTGGCCTGCTGCGAAAGCGCATCGCAGTCCTTCAAGGTTTCATTCAGGTTGGCCACACCCTGCTGGTTCAGCAGGTTGATCTGGTTGATGTCGACGTTGAGCGTTTCCACTACCGCGGTCTGCTCCTCGGTGGCCGCGGCGACGGATTGGTTCATGCCATCGATCTCGACGATCCGCTGCGTCACGCTGACCAGGCGCTCACCGGCCTGGTTGGCGACTTCTACGCTCTCTTCGCTGGATGCCTGGCTGGCATTCATGGTTGTCACCGCTTCACGCGAGCCCACTTGCAGCGAGGTGATCATCTTGTGGATCTCTTCGGCCGACTCCTGGGTACGGTGAGCCAGGTTGCGGACCTCATCGGCGACCACCGCAAAACCACGCCCGGCCTCGCCAGCACGTGCCGCTTCGATGGCGGCGTTGAGCGCGAGCAAGTTGGTTTGCTGGGAGATGCCTTTGATCACATCAAGGATGTGGCCAATATTGTCGGTGCTGGCATTCAGGGTTTCGATCTGCGTGCAGGACAGGCTGATCTTCTGCGACAGCGCAGACATCGCCAGGATGGTCTGCTCCACCACTTTGCGGCCATCGTCGGCCTGCTCACTGGCACCGCTGGCATGCTGGGAAGCGTCGGCGGCGTTACGTGCGATTTCCTGAGTGGCCGCCCCCAGCTCATTGATTGCGGCGGCCACGCTATTGGTGCGGGCGCTTTGTTCGTCGGAGCCGACGATCGAGGCGTTCGAAGACGCCATCACGCGCTGCGACAAGTCATGCACCTGGCGAGTGGCCGAAGACACTTCGGAAATCGAGGCGTGAATGCGCTCCACGAACTGATTGAACGCACTGCCGACTTCGCCGAACTCATCCTTGCTGGTGACAGCCAGGCGGCGGGTCAAATCGCCCTCGCCCTGGGCAATGTCCTGCATGGCCACACCCATGGTAGTCAGAGGGCGCAGCAGTACCTGGATCAGCAAGCTCAGCAGCACAGCAATGACGACCACGGCGATCAGCATGGCGATCAGTGCGGAAGTACGGAATTTACCCAGCGGTGCGTAGGCTTTGTCTTTATCGATCGACAGGCCGATGTACCAATCTGCACCCGGCAACCCGCTGATAGGGGTGAATGACAAGATCCGGTCCTGACCATTGAGGACCACATCCTGGCTGACTTTCTCGATACGGACGTGGGTGCCTGGGTAGATGTCCTTGAGGTTTTTCATCACCTGGTCCTGATCCGGACTGACGATGACCTGGCCGTCACCACTGACCAGAAACGCGTGGCCAATACCGCCGAAATCCACCGAGTTGATGATCTTCACCAAGGTCTGCAGGCTCAGGTCGCCACCGACCACACCGAGCAATTCGCCGTTCTTTTTCACCGGCATGGCGATGGTTACGATCTGCCCACCCACTGCGGCCATGTACGGCGGCGTGAGCATGGGCTTATCGGCGGCCACAGCTTGCTTGTACCAGGGGCGCTGGCGAGGGTCATAGCCGTCGGGCATCTTCGCGTCAGGACGTTGGGTAAACACACCGTTGGTTTGCCCGACATAGGTGAACTGGAAGTTGGAGGTGAAGGCCGCCTGATCGACCAATCCTGGGAGGTCGGCACCACTGCCCTGATGGGCAATGTTTTGCGTCAGGCTTTCGAGCACCAGTATTCGACCACTGAGCCAGTTCTGCACACTGCTGGCAGTGAGTTCACCGGATTGCTGGATAGACGATTCCAGGTTCTGCTTGATGGTGCTGCGTTGCAGGTAGTCGTTGTAGAGGGTGAATAACGCGAAGGCCAGAACCACGACGCCTGACGCGGCCAACAGAATTTTATGACTGAATTTGAGATTCATTTCATCGACTTCTTTTGCCAAAGGGGGGTGAGCGTGCCGAGTGGAACATTCCATGTACGGTATAGGCAGCTTCTGGGGCTGCTCTATTTCGGTGCACGCATGGCTCGTCAGGCTTTCGGCCAGGCCCAGGCAAAACTTAGGAAATTGTGAGAAGGATCCTTATTTTGCGTAGGAAACCGACAAGTGGTTGTCATACAAGGATCAGAGTTGCAAATTTTTTCAGCCTCCCAAACAATGCGACTAATTATCATTTGTAACGTTTGGCCAGGTCAGTTTGAATGCCGTCTTCTGAGTACCTCGCGTGTGAAAATGTCGTGCACACGCTTTACAGCACCCATCACCACTGGCTGAAGACCTGGCTGCGCGAGCGCCTGGGGAATGCTGCGGATGCTGCAGACCTGGCTCAAGACACCTTTGTGCGGCTGCTGCAGAAAACCGAACGGTTTGAACTCAGGGCACCTCGGGCTTTCCTGCGCACCATCGCACGCGGCTTAGTGATTGATCACTGGCGTCGCGAGGAGATCGAACGGGCCTACCTTGAGTCCATCGCCCATTTGCCGGAAGCATTGGCCCCGAGTGCCGAAGCGCGGGCATTGGTGCTGGAGTTGTTGGAAGAGGTCGCCCGGCTTCTTGAAGGACTGAAGCCAAAGGTGCGTAAGGCTTTTCTATTGGCTCAGTGCGATGGATTGACTTACAAGCAAATCGCGCAACAGATGGACGTGTCGCTGCGCTCGGTCGAGCGATACGTCGCCGAAGCGCTCTACCACTGTTACGTGCTGCGGTATGAATCATGACGCCGATGGATAACGTCGCGCGTTCCGGGCCGGATCCCCAGGTGGTCAAACAAGCTATCAGCTGGGCACTGCGCCTGCGTAACAACCGCGCCAATGTGCGCCTGCGCGCGCAATGTGAGCATTGGCGCGCCGCTCACCTCGACCACGAACTGGCCTGGCAACGGGTGCAGGCGCTGCAACAGGAATTGAGCAGCCAACTCACGGCGATTCCCGGAGCGCATAGGGCACTTGAGAGCAGTGCACAGGGGCTGGGACGACGGCAGGCGCTGAAGCTGTTGTCGGGTGTCGTGCTGCTCGGATCCGCGGCCTGGATCAGTCGCGACCTCACCGGCTGGCAGCGCTGGACCTCCGACCTCGCTACGGCCACCGGCGAACGGCGCAGCATCCAGTTGCCGGATGGCACCCGCCTGCAACTCAATACTGACAGTGCAGTGGACCTGGACTTCAACCCGCAGCAACGCCTGATCACCCTGCTGCGCGGCGAAATCCTGGTGACCTGCGGCGCGGCCGCATCCACGCCGTTGCTGGTGAAAACCCGCCACGGCTTGCTCGAAGGCATCGATGGCCGGTTCGCCGTACGCCAAGACAGCGAATGCACGCGGCTGAGTGTGGTCAGCGGCAATGTCGCCATTCATTCCCCGCACCAGGCAGATGGCCTGTCAACGCAGGTTCACGCGGGCGAAAACTACCTCGTGAGCCCGACCCAGGCCACCCTTGTCCCCCCCCTGGATATGGACATCAGCGCCTGGGCTGATGGGCTGATCGTGACGCGTGCCATGCGCCTGGCTGATTTCCTAGCGGAAGTAGGACGTTATCGTCATGGCTATCTGGGTTGCTCGGCAGATGTCGCCGACCTGCGGCTATCGGGGGTTTTCCGCCTGGAAGACACCGACAAGTTGCTGGCGATCTTGCCGCAGACCCTGCCCGTCCAGGTGCGCTATCGCACACGTTGGTGGGTAAGCCTTGAGCGGTCTGTCTGATCTGCTGACTTTTTTGGCGGCTTTTTCCCGTGAGACCGGCTTAGACAGTAAGCCTTCAATCTGCCCTCACCGGCCTCTACGGACCTTGATCATGACTGTGCGTTTTCCCCGCAACTCTTCCAACTCTTCCTACCCGTTATTGAGGAAAGCCGTACGCGCGGCAATGCTGTCGACAGCGATGGGCATCAGCGTGGTATCGACCAGCAGCATGGCCGCAGAGGCAGCTGCCGTACAGGTCAGTCAACACTATGAGATTCCCGCAGGGCCGCTGAGCGACGCGCTCAATCAGTTCGCCCGGCAGGCAGGCATCACTCTTTCCGCCACGCCTGCGCAAACTCAGGGCCGACAATCGACCGGACTGCAGGGCGAGTACTCCGCCGAACAGGGCCTGAATCATTTGCTCAACGGCTCCGGCTTGCAGGCTATTTCCGAAGACGGTGTCAGTTTCGTGCTGCAGGCGACGCCGCAAAGTACTGCGCTCACGTTACCGACCACTGATATCAAGGGATTTGCCTTGGGTAACGCACTGGGAAGCATGGAAGGCTACAACGCGACTCACAGCCAGATCGCGACCAAGACCAGCACCGCGTTGCTGGAAACCTCGCAAACGGTTTCGGTCGTCACGCGCGAGCAGATGGACGACCAGGGCTCACAGACGGTTGCGCAAGCCATGCGTTACACCCCTGGCGTGTTGACCAACCCATACGGCGCCACTCATCGATATGACTATGTGGCAATGCGCGGCTTCAACGATGGTTCTGTGGATAACATTTACCTTGATGGGCTGAAGTCCATGGGGGACAGCGGTACGTACAGCACGATGCAGGTGGATCCGTACTTTCTGGAACGCGTGGACATTCTCAAGGGCCCCTCTTCAGTGCTGTATGGACGCAGTTCGCCCGGCGGCCTGGTGGCGCTGACCAGCAAGAAGCCATTGTTCGAGCCTTATCACCAGGTGCAGGCAACCGTGGGCAGCAACGGACAGCGCGGCATGGGCTTTGACTTCAGTGGGCCTGTGGATGATGACAAGCGCATTGCCTATCGACTCACGGGGCTAACGGATAAGTCCGACACACAGTTTGATCACGCCAAGGAAAAGCGCTTCGCATTGGCGCCGACGCTGAGCATCGATTTTACCGATGACACTTCGCTGACACTGCAAGCGTATCTGCAGCACGATCCCGACGGCGGCTACCACGGCGGGATGCCGGCAGATGGGGCATTGCATCAGCGCAATGGTCAGCGGATCTCCAGCCACTTCTTTGAGGGTGAGCCGGGGGTCGATGGTTATAAGCGCGATCAGCAGTCGTTTGGCTATCAGTTTGAGCATCGCTTCAATGATGTCTTCACCGCGCGCCAGAACTTTCGTTACCTGGACTCCAAGGTGAAGTTGGATCAGGTATACGCCTACGGCTGGACCACACCGACCAGCAATGAACTGAATCGCTACTACTCGGGCGGCGATGAGAAGCTGCATGCGTTCATCATCGATAACATGCTGCAAGCCGAATTCTTTACGGGGGCCACCCAGCACACCGTGCTGATGGGCGCAGATTATCAACGACGTAAAACGGTGGTGGACTGGACGAGCGGGTCACTGCAACCGATCAATGCGTTCAACCCGGTCTATGGCAACTCGGCTATCAGCTACTACAGCCCGACCAGTTATCTGCGACGCCTGGAACAGACTGGCGTTTATTTGCAGGACCTGATCGAAATGGATAAGTGGCGTTTTTCCCTGGGAATGCGCCAGGACTGGGTAGAGACGTCCGATGAAAATCGTATCGCTGAGGCGGGGCGACCACTCGGCACTGAGATCAGTGACAAGCGAACCAAGCTCACCGGCCGCGCGGGCGCGTTGTACTTGTTTGATAGCGGCCTGGCGCCGTATGTCAGCTACTCCGAGTCCTTCAATCCGAACTCTTATTCAGACAGCGCGGGCAACCCTCTCGCGCCTACGGACGGGACGCAGTGGGAGGTGGGGCTGAAGTATCAACCGCCGGGCACTGACAACCTGTTTACAGCCTCATGGTTTCGCATCGACCAGGAGAACCTCGCGACCAAGCTGCCACAGGAGAACTTCTATCGTGCCGTAGGCGCTGTGCGCTCTCAGGGGTTGGAGTTGGAGGCTCATATGCAGCTAACCGATAACCTGAAGGTCTTGGGTAGCTACACCTTCACCGACATCGAGTATTCCAAGTCGATGGTGAGTACCTTGAGTACCGCGGACAACGTGATTGAGAACAAGGGCAACTCGCCGACACAGGCACCTCGTCATATGGCCTCGGTGTGGGCGGACTACAAATTTGATAGTGGCGCCTTGGACGGAGTGCGGCTTGGGGGCGGTGTGCGCTATGTCGGGTACAGCTGGACAGATGCGGAGAACACCATGAAGGTACCGTCCTACACCTTGTTTGATGCTTCGCTGGGTTACGACTTAGGCAAGGTCGGCTTGAAGGGTGTGGATGTGCGACTGAATGCCAATAACCTGACCAACGAGACGTATGTAGCCTCCTGTGCCAGCCTGAACTTCTGCTATCTGGGGGAAGAACGCAACGTCAGCGCAACGCTGAGTTACCAATTCTAATCCGATAGCGTTCAAACCCAGCCAGTGCCTGATAGCAGGCACTGGCTTTTTTGTGTCTGCAATATGGGTTGCCCTTTGGATTGCGTCTCTCGGATGCCCAGGCGTTCGAACCACAGAGGTTTCCATCTTCCCATAAACGACAAAACCCCTGTCTGCGCTAGCAGACAGGGGTTTCGGAATTCAATCTTGACGATGACCTACTCTCACATGGGGAAACCCCACACTACCATCGGCGATGCATCGTTTCACTGCTGAGTTCGGGATGGGATCAGGTGGTTCCAATGCTCTATGGTCGTCAAGAAATTCTGTGTATCAGCCCGTTATGAAGCAACGTGCCGATGAAATTCATGGACTTCTACATAAACAAAACCCCTGTCTGCGTTAGCAAACAGGGGTTCTGGAATTTAATCTTGACGATGACCTACTCTCACATGGGGA